>NZ_QJJJ01000017.1 GCF_003201865.1 Methylobacterium sp. B4
GGTCTCTCGGGTTCGAGGTTGGTCGTCGCAACCCGACCCTACCCGGCAACCGCCGATGACCACCCCTCAGCTACACCACCATCCGGGACACGACCTGGTTGTTAAATTCAAGGGTTGTTGACCTCTCTTACGAACTGACTGGCCAACTATCGCAACGGCCGCGCTGTGGTGGCGATTCCGCAATGAGGTTACTGGCAATACTTCTTCAGCCTGGAGGGCGCAAACATATCTTCGTCAGCTAAAATTTATACTAGTCAAATTGAAAACTTAGAATGGAGACTACCCGTCGAAATCGATTAACAACAGACGAGCGCTTGGCTCTTATCAGTCGATTTTCGGCGCATTGCTCGCGTCCGACGTCACGTCCAGGACCCGCATCTCGCGCTCTATCGGGGGCGCCCTGTGGAAGGCGATGGAGGTGCGCACATCGAACGCGCGGGACTAGGCTCTACCAAGTGGGAAGTTGAATTAGGGATGTAGTGATCGCGCGCGAATCATCATCAACCGTCGTTCTCATGCGCGGTTTTGCAATGTCGCCAACTTTCGAGCCGCGCCGCGCTGAGCTCTGAGACGCTCACCATAGCGGGCGGGCATCGCTGGCGTCTTCCACGAGCCGGCCTGCATCACCTCAAGCAACTCGAACCCCGCCGCGAACATGTCCTGCGTCGCTCCGACCCGGGTCGAATGCCCGGAGGGCAGCCGCGTCAACTTTAGCCCGGCGGCGGTGGCAAGATCACGAAACACTCGCGCTACCTCCCCTCCCCCGAGCGCCGTGGCCCCGATTTGCCCGCCCTTGGTCAGCGGCCGGAACAGCGGCCCGCTCTCCAGCCGCGCGGCCCCGAGCCAGGCGTCGATATGCTCCATGGTATCGGGCGCGAGGTACTTGATCGCCCCCTCCCCCTCTTGGTCGGCTTTCGAGCGCCGCACCAGCACGGTGCCGGAGCCGTCGGCACCCTTGTGCAGATCCCCTATATATAAAGAGACGAGTTCCGAGCGGCGCAGCAGCGTGTCGTAGGCCACCGCGACCAGCGCCGCGTTGCGCAGCGCGATCAGCGGCACCTCGCGTTTCGCCTCCGTGACGCGCCGATGCAGCCGCCCGGCCGTCTTCACCTCCAGCATGCGCTCAATGCTGCCCCGATTGAGCGGCTCGGCCTGCTTCTGGCGCCGGCCCTTGCTTCGGTTCATCCGCTTCACGGCCAATCGCACGATCTCGTCGGCGCAGGGGTTCTGTAGACCGGCGGCGCGGTGCAGTGCGGCGATCGACGAGCGGTACCGTTCGACCGTGGCGCGCGCCTTCGTCTCGGCTTGCGCGTCGATGAAAGCGGCCACCGTCTCGGGCGTCGCCGGCAGCATCGCCCTCCCCGCTTGCCCACACCAGGCGGCGAAGATGCGGCTGTCGGCGGCGAGCGCGCGGACCGTGTTGTCGGCGAACGCGCCGCGCGCGGCGCGGGCGTGCTCCTCCAAGCGCTTAATTAGGAGGTCGAGACCGGGCGGCAGCGCGGCGGCGAACGGAACCGGCGGCGCGAATGGATCGCGAGCCGGCTCGGATGCTGAATCGATAGCGTCAAGCTCCATGGCAGGAGCTTAGCCGTCTAAACCCTAACGATCCACAAATTTCCTGCGATAGCTTCTATTATCGTCGCCAATCTGGAAGGCGGTGCGGGGTGACGGTTTTCGGCCGCCCGTACCAAACTGCCTTATTGGTAATATCATGTGGTTTGGGTATGGTTTGGAAAACTCGGACGGTAATGGGGAAGATCATGGAGTCACGTTCCAGCAAGATTGTCGATGGCGGCAAGGTCGTCATTCCTGCCAAGTTCCGGCGTGAGCTCGGCATCGAGGTGGGTGATACCGTTGTCATGGAAGTGGTCGACGGCGAGCTTCGGATTCGGTCACGCGATGCGGCCATTGCAGAAATTCAGAAACTCGCCCGCAGCTTTGTTCCGGAGGGCGTGAGTGTGGTCGATGAGCTGATTTCCGACCGGCGCGCAGAAGCCGCCAAGGAGTGACGCCATGGCCGTGAGATACGCCCTGGACGCTTCAGCCCTCTTATGCCTGATCAATCAGGAGGAGGGTCAGGAGCGCGTGCGTGCGGCGCTGGCCGAGTCGGTCATTTCGGCCGTCAACTACTCAGAGGTGATCGCCAAGCTTGTGGAGCGCGGAGGTGCGGTTGCTGCGGTCAGCCGGGCGCTGGAGCATCTGCACCTCACGATGGTCGACTTCGATCGCGCGTCGGCCATTGAGACCGGTGCGCTCCGGCCGGCCACGCGCTCGGCCGGGCTCTCGTTCGGGGACCGGTCCTGCCTCGCGCTGGCGAAGGCACACGGCCTGATAGCCCTGACGGCGGATCAGGCTTGGGCGCGTCTGGACGATGATCTTGGTGTCACGGTCGAGCTCGTGCGCTGAACCAGGAGCCGGCGCTGCTTGATCGGCGAATGCCGCCAATCAACAATGAGAAGCAAGGGAGCTTTGGCGGACGAGCCTTCGGCGGCGGCAACGCCACGCCGATGACCTATCGCAGCCCGGCCAGAAGCCGCCGGTTCGTGGTGGTGGCCGCCGGTTGCAGCCTGCTGCCCACCCGCGGCCTCGGCCCCAAGCTCGTCGCCATCGCTCCCTCACGCTGATCGCCGGCTCGCAGCGGCGGGAGGTGGCAGGCTTCCGCTCGCCACCGGTCTCCGCACCGGGTTCGCCGCCTTCGCCTTCCCGAGCGGATCCCGCATCCGTCACCATAGCCGAACTGACCCGGTCAAACCCGGTAGCGCAATGCCTCGACCAGCAGAGAAAGGGCCGGCGAGCTCTGCCGGTGGCACGGATAGTAGAGGTGATACCCCGGCCGCGGTGGGCTCCACTCGGCCAGAACATGGACGAGATCCCGGCTCTCGAGGTGTGCCTGGACCCGGTCCTCGGGCAGGAAGGCGATGCCGAACCCGTCGAGGGTCGCGCGCAGGATCAGCCCGAGGGTATTAAACACGACCTGGCCCCCGACACGCACCTGGATCTCGCGCCCGTCACGCCCGAACTTCCAGGCGTCGAGGCCGCTGTGGTCGGGCAGGCGCAGGTTGATGCAGCGATGGCCCGCGAGATCCTCCGGCCGCTGCGGCTCGGGATAACGGGCGAAGTAGCCGGGCGCGCCGACGGCAGCCATGCGCAGGGCCGGGCCGATGGGAACCGTGAGCATCTCCTTGGCAACGAGGCCGCCCAGTTGCACGCCCGCGTCGAAGCGCGCGGCAAGCCCGTTGGTCGGGCCGTTCTGCACGACGACTTCCACCGCGATATCCGGATGGTTCGGCAGGACGCCGCACAGGATCGGCCACAACACGGTGTCGGCCGCGTGCTCGTCGGCGACGATCCGCACGCTTCCGGCCGGCTTGTCGCGCATCTCCTCCACGCTCGCGAGGCCCGCCTCGATCCGCTCCAGCCGGAGTTCCACAGCCTTGAGGAGCCGTTCGCCGGCTTCGGTCGGCGACACGCTGCGGGTGGTGCGCGCCAGCAACCGGACACCCAGACGAGTCTCGAGGCGACGAACGGTCTGACTCAACGCGGGCTGCGAGACGCCGAGTTGCGCGGCGGCCCGGGTGAAGTTGCCGGTGCGCGCGACGGCCACGAAGGCGACCATGGCGTTCAGGCTCTCACGCAGCATCTAGAAGCCTTGCTCGTGATGACGAAGGGCGTCGAGCAGGATCGTGAAGGCTGATGTCGGCTGGCGCCGGCTCGGATAGTACAGGTGATAGCCGGGGAACGGCTCGCACCACTCCTCGAGCACCCGCACCAGCCGCCCGTCCGCCAGATCCGCGAGGACCTCCTGCTCGGGCAGGTAGGCCAGACCGCGGCCTGCCAGGGTCGCATGCCGGATGATGTGCAGGCTGGTCAGTGCGAGTTGCCCCCCGACCTGCACCGCGACCTCCTCGCCGTTCCGTTCAAACTCCCATGGGAAAAGGTCGCCGCGAGAGGCGCGGGCGAGGTTGATGCATTGATGGCCGACCAAGTCCTCCGGCCGCTGCGGCGCTGACCGTTCGGCAAAGTAGGCAGGCGGCCCGACGACGGCCATGCGCATCGGTGGCGCGATGCAGACCGCGATCATGTCCCTTTCGACATACTCGCCGACGCGGATGCCCGCATCGAAACGCTCGGCTACGATGTCGGTGCGGGCGTCGGAGGTGACCACCTCGACGTGGATGTCGGGGTAGTCCGGCAACAATCGTTGCAGGACCGGCCACAGCACCGTTTCGACCGCATGCACGGGCGCGGTGATCCGGACCTTTCCGGCCGGCCGGTGTCGCAACTCGGCCAAGGCAAGGAGTTCCGCGTCGAGTTCATCGAACTGCGGACCAACCGCATTCAGCAGCCGCTCGCCGGCCGCCGTTGTCGACAAGTTGCGGGTTGAACGGTTCAGCAGGCGCAGGCCGAGCCGTGCCTCGAGGTTGTTCACCGCGTGGCTCAGCGCTGACTGCGTCATGTTCAGCCGCTTGGCAGCGCGGGTGAAGCTGCCTTCCTGCGCCACGGTTCTGGCTCGATCCGCAGCGGGTCGCCGAGCACGGCCTGTCGGCGGGCGACGTGGTGCGTGAAATCCAGGCGCAGAACGTGGAAGCCGCCGCCGGCGTCATCGGCGCCTCGCCCGCGGTGCCAGGACTCGACTTGCAACTCTCGCTCAATGCCGAGGGGCGCCTGACGAGCGAGGAGCAGTTCGGCGACATCGTCGTCAAGACCGGCGAGAACGGCGAAATCACCCGGTTGCGCGACATCGCCCGGATCGAACTCGGCGCCTCGGACTATGCGCTGCGCTCGCTCCTCGACAACAAGTCGGCGGTGGCGATCCCGATCTCGCAATCGCCCGGCTCGAACGCGATCCGCATCTCCGACGAGGTCCGCCGGACCATGGCCGAGATCAAGCGCACCATGCCGGAGGGGATCGATTATCAGATCGTCTACGACCCGACGCAGTTCGTGCGTGCCTCGATCGAGGCGGTGATCCACACCCTGCTCGAAGCCATCGCCCTCGTCGTCCTCGTGGTGATCCTGTTCCTGCAGACGTGGCGGGCCTCGATCATCCCGCTGCTGGCCGTGCCGGTCTCCATCGTCGGCACCTTCGCGGTGATGCACGCCTTCGGTTTCTCCATCAACGCGCTGAGCCTGTTCGGGCTCGTGCTCGCCATCGGCATCGTCGTGGACGACGCCATCGTCGTGGTCGAGAACGTCGAGCGAAACATCGAGGCCGGGCTGTCGCCGCGGGACGCCAGCTATCAGGCGATGCGCGAGGTCTCAGGGCCGATCATCGCCATCGCGCTGGTGCTGGTGGCGGTGTTCGTGCCGCTCGCCTTCATCAGCGGGCTGACCGGCCAGTTCTACAAGCAGTTCGCGCTGACCATCGCGATCTCGACAGTGATCTCGGCGATCAACTCGCTGACCCTCTCGCCTGCCCTCTCGGCGCTGCTCCTGCGCGGGCATCACGCCCCGAAGGACCGGCTGACCCGCGTCCTCGACACCCTGCTCGGCTGGTTCTTCCGCCGCTTCAACCGCGCCTTCGGCCGGGCCTCGGACGGCTACGGACGCGGCGTGCGCGGGGTCATCTCGCGTAAAGGCGCCATGATGGTGCTCTACCTCGCACTCGTCGGCGTGACCGTGGTGCTGTTCCAGCGGATTCCCGGCGGCTTCGTGCCGGGCCAGGACAAGCAGTACCTCGTCGGCTTCGCGCAACTGCCCGACGGCGCCACCCTCGACCGGACCGAGGAGGTGATCCGCCGGATGAGCGAGATCGCCCTGAAGGAGCCCGGCGTCGAGAGCGCGGTCGCCTTCCCCGGCCTCTCGATCAACGGCTTCACCAACTCGTCGAATTCGGGGATCGTGTTCTCGACGCTGAAGCCCTTCGAGGAACGGAAAGGTAAGGGGCTCGACGGCGCGTCGATCGCAATGTCGCTCAACAAGAAGTACGCGGGCATCCCCGAGGCCTTCATCGCGATGTTCCCGCCCCCGCCCGTCAACGGGCTCGGCACCATCGGCGGCTTCAAGCTGCAGATCGAGGACCGCGCCGGCCTCGGCTACGAGGCTTTGAACGACGCGACCAAGGCATTCATGGCCAAGGCGGCGCAGGCGCCGGAGCTGGCCGGGCTGTTCTCCAGCTTCCAGATGAACGTGCCGCAGCTCTTCGCCGACATCGACCGCACCAAGGCGCGCCAGCTGCGCATCCCGGTCACCGACGTGTTCGACACGCTGCAGATCTATCTCGGCTCGCTCTACGTCAACGACTTCAACCGGTTCGGCCGCACCTACTCGGTGCGCGTCCAGGCCGACGCGCCGTTCCGCGCCCGCCAGGACGACATCGGCCAGCTGAAGGTGCGTGCCGGATCGGGCGAGATGGTGCCGCTCGCAGCCCTCTTGCAGGTACGCCAGACCGCGGGCCCGGAGCGGGCCATGCGCTACAACGGCTTCCTGTCCGCCGACATCAACGCGGGCGCCGCCCCCGGCTTCTCATCGGGCCAAGCGCAGGCGGCCGCCGCGCGCATCGCCGCCGAGACGCTGCCGCACGGCTTCGCCTTCGAGTGGACGGATCTGACCTATCAGGAGTTCATCGCCGGCAATTCCGGCGTGTGGGTTTTCCCGCTGGCACTGCTGCTCGTCTTCCTCGTGCTGGCCGCGCAATACGAGAGCCTCGCCCTGCCGCTCGCGATCCTGCTGATCGTGCCGATGGGTCTGCTCGCGGCGATGTTCGGGGTCTGGCTGTCGGCAGGCGACAACAACGTCTTTACCCAGATCGGCCTGATCGTGCTGGTCGGCCTCTCGGCCAAGAACGCGATCCTGATCGTGGAATTCGCCCGCGAGCTGGAATTCACCGGCCGCTCGCCCGTCCAGGCCGCGATCGAGGCGAGCCGCCTACGGCTTCGCCCGATCCTGATGACCTCCATGGCCTTCATCATGGGCGTGCTGCCGCTCGTCACCGCCACTGGGGCGGGTGCGGAAATGCGCAGTGCCATGGGAGTCGCGGTGTTCTCCGGCATGATCGGGGTGACCGCTTTCGGCTTGTTCCTGACGCCGATCTTCTACGTGCTGCTGCGCCGCCTCTCGGGCAACCGGCCGCTCAAGAAGCATGGCGCAAACGAATCGGTTTCTGGCCGCGACAACATCGGGCAAGCCGCATGACCCATCGTGCTCCGTGTTCTGAGCTATGCATGTCAAAATCCAGCTGTTGAACGCAGCGCTTCGCGGGAGCCATCCGCTCGGCGCCCGCAGCCCACTCAAGGCTGCCGAAGTTGTCCGTGAAGACGATGTCGCCAGTCATGAACTCAGGCGCCAAGACCCAATCGATGTAAGCCGCGTGCAGCCGTGCTACCGTTCCGGGTGCCGTGAGTGCTGCCATCCAACGGATCGAGGTCGTAAAACCGCTCCCACACCGTGCTGCTGCCTGCCGGCGCAAGGTCATCGAAGCAACCTCCACCACCCACTCACGCGGATCCTGGCTCTAGGTCGATCCACGCATCCCTCTGCGTCCAGAGCAAGTAGTGAGTCGTTCCGACACGGGCACGTGAACCTCACTCATGGAGGCGACCGAGCCACGATCTGCTTGAACTTCGTCCGAGCTCCGGCTGAGCGTGGCATCCGTGTGGCCCAGACCAGCCTCTCGCGCTTCTTCAAGCACCACGGCATCTCGCGAAAGCATGAAGCTTGGCGCGGTTCAGAGCTTGCAGGACGGGGCCAAGACTGAACTCCCCTCGCCTCTTTCGCTCCACCAGGGCGCGCAGGTAGCCGCCCGGTGACGTGATCTGCTCGGCGCGCTGCAAAATCGCAGCGACCGTCACCGCCGCCGCCTCTTCGCCCATCACCTCGCGGGCCTCGTCCCAGGCATGCGCGCTGATCCCAAGCATGGATCGGACGAGACTGACGGTATCGACGAGTTCCCGCCAAGAGCCGATATTGCCCCGGGCGTATTCCCGGATGTCGGGGCAAGCGTCGAGCACGAGACCGAGCGGGTAGGTGGTGCGGGTCGGTAAATCCTCGGTGATGCTCCCCTGCCCTGCCCTAGCGATCATTGCCGGCACGCGGCTTACCGGCTCGGGCACTGCAATTGCCTTCCCTGCATTACCGGAGGCTTGTTCGGAACTAAAGGGTTCGGGATTTGAACTTTGATAGTGCCGCTCATTTTGATCGGCACTGCCGCTCGAATTCATGTCTTTCTGATGCGCGAGCAAGAGCTTGCCCGCATCTGCCGCCAATGCCGAGAGGGCCTCTGCAACCCAATCCAGATCCGCGCGAGTGGGCCTAAGGGGCACGGCGCCCAGGATCACGCCGTAGCGGCCTCTCAGCGGTTCTGCGACACTCGACGCGCCCTCCCCCGCCTCCAAGGCCTGAATCAGCTTCACGCAGTCCCGGCGCAGCAGCGTCACGCGCTCGCGGGCCACGCGCAGGGCCACTGCCTCGGCGCGCATCGTCTCGGCGATCCGGGCGAACTCGGCCGCACGCGCAACAAGCGGGGCGAGGTCGAAGCCGTAGGCCTGCGCGACCCGGCCGCTCGGCCCGCGCCGGCAGTAGCGCTTCCCGTTCGGGCTGTCGCGGCGGATGACGATACCGGCTTCGACCAGGTAAGCGAGATGGCGTCGGATCGTCGCTTCAGCCATGCCGCGCGTCCGCAGCGAAAGCGCCCGGTTCGACGGGAAAACGACGAGGTCAGGCCCCTCCCCGATCTGCAGGGCCGTCTCGGGCAAGAAGGATGCGAGCGCGTCGAGCACGGCAAGGCTCGGCGCCGAGAGGCCGAGCGGCGAGCGCGCTTCGGTGATGTCGCGGAGCACGGTCCATTTCCGGACGGTGGTCTCGCGCGGGCAGCCGTCCGCGTTCGCCTGTGCACGCACCTGCGCAGGCGTCAGCGATCGCCGCCCGAAGGGCGTCGTGATGTGGAGCATGCTCTGGTCGAGCACCGGGCCAAGATCAGGCGTTCGCCGTCACGCAATCATGCGCGGTCGGCGGCTTTCAGCCTTGCGATGTGCCGGGAGATGTGATTCTCTGAATCTGCCAGGACTACAGAGAGGGTCTGCCGGGCTTCGGTTCGGTGGGCCCTTTCTTTTTGCGGTGTCCTCGTTTCCTTCCTGTTGGCGGCGGATCGGCGGGGTTAGTCCTTGCTCGCCCGGTAGGCGGCAAGGATTTCGGGAAGCCGGTCGAGGACGTAGTCCGCCAGACCCGGCTCAACGGTTTCGTCGAAGGACAGAGCGACACGATCGGCCGAGCGCTCCACGCGTGCGATCTTGCGGCCCTCGGCATCCTTCCACATCTTCGCCCTCGGCTTGCGCTCAGGCTTCTGCGCCACGGCGGCGTAGACGGCAGCGAAACGCTCGTCCGTGCCTTTCGCTTGGAACGCAGGATCGCCCACCAGCGCGGTGAGCACGCGTCGATCGGCACTCTGCACCCGCTCTGCGAGATCGCGCCAGCGCGGGCGCCCTGCGGCCGGGGCAGGGCCGATCGCGGCCAGCACGTCCTCGGGCACGGTCTTCGCCACTGAGATCAGCGAAGAGAGATCCCCCTTCCCGACGCCCATGGCGGACGTGATCGTCTCACGCGGGAAGCCGTGCTGCTCCAGTCGGAGCGCGAAAAAGGCTCGTTCGATGAAGCTGAGATCGCGCCGCTCAAGGTTCTCCTTGCCCTGCGCGACGACGAGTTCAGCATCGGTCAGCGGTCGGATCACGGCGCGCACGGGACGCTCCAGAATCCGCGCGGCGCGCGTACGCCGACGCCCATATGCGATCTGGTAGCGACCCTCTGCGGTCGGGTGCGGGCGCACGAGAACAGGCACCTGCTGCCCGCTCTCGCGCACACTCTCTACCAACATCGTGAGGCTCGGATCGTTGGCGTCCGCCACCCGGTCCGCGATGAACGAGTCATCGATCAGAGCGGTGTCGAGTTCCACGACCGAAACGCCCGTCTGTAGTGCCGCCGCGGCATCGGCTTGTGCTGCGAGTCCGCGCAGCGTGCTGCTCATTGCGCCGATCGCGCCGCTGCGCTGCCGCTCTACCGGTGGGGCCGGGGACTGGTTTGCAGCTGCAAACTCCGCCTTTGGGGCAGTGGGGTTTGCAGCTGCAAACTCCCCCTCCCCCGCTGACTTCGGATCGGGCCGCCGCCCGAAGAGCGCGTCGAGGTTCGTCTTTCGGCTCATGCCCGGCCCCATGCGCCACGGATCAGACCGTCGATCTCGCCATTGACGGCCTCCAGCGCCTCGATCGCCCGGTCGTAGGTCGAGCGGGTCATGCCCTCCCGGGCAATTTCGTAGAGGGTCTGTTTCGACAGGCCCGCATCCGAGACCGCTGACGACTTCACCATGGGGGCGGTGAGCACCGCGTCCTCGAAAAGGGTGCGCAGCATCCCGACGATGCGGGTCTGCGGACCGTCCTGGGGCTCGTACCGGGTGACGAGGTAGCGCAGCCAGTCGTACTGCAGCTGGCCCCCGTGCTCCGCTACGACGCCAAGCAGATCCTCGGTCATGGCGAGGAACTGATTCATGGAGGCGACGTCGAGCATTTGCGGATGCACGGTGATGAGCAAGCCCGTGGCCGCGCAAAGTGCCGAGAGCGTGAGATAGCCGAGTTGCGGCGGGCAATCGATCACGACGGCATCGTAGCGGTCTGAGACCGATTCGATCGCCTGGGCGACCCGGTCGAAGAACAGCGGCTCGCCCGGCCGGCGCCGGCCTAGCGCGCGCGGCGTCTCGTGCTCGAACTCCATCAGTTCGAGGTTCGCCGGCACGAGGTCGAGGCCTGTGAAGTAGGTGGGCCGGATGATGTCCGCGAGCTGGCAGCGCGCGCCGTCGTAGCGGATCGCGCCGTAGAGCGTCTCGTTCTCGCCAACCTCCAGTTCGGGCTGGACTCCGAACAGCGCCGAGAGGCTGGCCTGCGGATCGAGATCGAGCGCGAGCACGCGGTAGCCGCGCAGCACCAAGCCCTGGGCTGTGTGGGCGGTCGTCGTGGTCTTGCCGGAGCCGCCCTTGAAGTTGGCAATGGCGACGACTTGGAGGTGATCACCCTCGCCCCTGTGCGGCAGGTAGCGGCGACCGCCTCTGGTGTTCTCGTCGAGGTAGGCACGCAACCCGTGGATGTCCGCGAGGCTGTAGGAGCGACGCCCGTTGGGTGAGACTTCCGGCTGAGGTCCAAGCCCCTCGGCCGCGAGTTGCTGGACGCGGGAGACCGTCACGCCGATGATGCGCGCGACCTCGGTCGAGGTGAAACGGCGCAGGGTCTTGGCCGAGCTCGGCGGGAATAGGCCCGACGAGATCGCCTGAAGCTGCTCGCGCAGGACCGCCGCGTGCGCTCCGATCATTGTAGCAGGTGCAACCGGTGCAGGGCGCTCAGCGTGCTGGGCCACGTTGTGATGGTTCATCCTCTCGGGCCTTGCTTGCAGAAAAATCGTCAGAATGACTAACAAACTGCAACTGATCCCGTTCAAGACCGATTCGCAAGCGTAAGTCGAGTCTGGCGCAAGCTTGGCGCAAGCGTGGTTCGGATTGCTGGTGGAGGTATCCGCCGCAGGGGAGGGGACTTGCGTGCAACCCCGATCGACGGAGCTTCGCACAATGGGCCCTGCGGATCATGGCGGCTTTTACAGATCGGCGCCGGCCTGAATCACCGGCAGAGTCCGACCACGGCAGTGGTTCGGGCCTGCAGGCTCGGTGAAGTGCGGTCGCGCCGCCGACCCCGCCTCGTATCTTAGGGCCGTCGCCATGTTGGGCGTCGAGCCGGCGGCCGGCGCCGCGCCAGCGTGCTGGCCGCAGTGCAGCGGAGGAGGGCAGGGGGCCGGGTTCGTTGTCCAGCGAGGAGCCACCCTCACAGCAGCAGGAGAGGCACTCGAGACCCCGGCGTTGGGCTCAGCCGAGCCAAGGCGAAGTCATCCCCGGTCGGATAAACACATCTGCTGAGGCCACAGGACCGGGGTTCGTTCACGGGGCGCAAGGACTGGGAGGCGCGCCCTGGCCAACCGGCTCGGCTCTCCGAGTGAACGGCGTCACGAATCGCGCCGATCGTCGCCAAAGATGGGACGCCAACGATTGCCGCATCGCAACATTCGTATATGGCGGGCGCTCCACGATAACAGGCGCAGGTGAAACCATGCCGGGCACGGACAGCTTCACGCTCCAGGACCAGGTCAACATCGTCCTGGCCGAAAACATCGCGCCTTCGGCGGTGGAGGTTCTCGCCCGGGCCGGTATCCACGACGTACGGCGCCTGCCGCGCGCCGTGGGTTCGGCGGATGCCGAAGCGCTGGCCGGCGTGCACGTCCTCGGCATCCGCTCGCGCACCCAGGTCACAACCGGCCTGCTGGACGCCGCCCCCGCCCTCGTGGCGGTCGGCTGCTTCAGCGTCGGCACCAACCAAGTCGATCTCAACGCGGCACGCGCCCGCGGCATCCCGGTCTTCAATGCGCCCTTCTCCAACACCCGCAGCGTCGCCGAGTTGACCATCGGCGAGATCGTGATGCTGCTGCGCCGCATCACACCCCGCTCCGCCTCGGCGCATGAGGGCGGCTGGGACAAGTCAGCAGAAAATTCCTACGAGGTCCGCGGCAAGACGTTGGGCATCGTCGGCTACGGCAATATCGGCGCGCAGCTCTCGAACCTCGCCGAGGCGATGGGCATGCGGGTGATCTTCTTCGATCTCACCGACCGGCTGCGCCACGGCAACACCGAGCCCGCCGACAGCCTCGACGCGCTGCTGGCTGCCAGCGACGTGGTGAGCCTGCATGTGCCGGAGACCCCACTGACCCACGGGCTCATGAACGCCGAGCGCATCGGTAAGATGAAGCCCGGCGCCTACCTCATCAACAACAGCCGCGGCACCGTGGTCGATCTCGACGCGCTCGCCGCCGCCCTGAAGGAGGGACGACTGAGGGGTGCCGCGGTCGATGTGTTCCCCGTCGAGCCGCGCTCCAACGACGAGCGCTTCGTCTCCCCGCTCCAGGGTATCCCGAACGTGATCCTCACGCCGCATATCGGCGGCTCGACCGAGGAGGCGCAGGACCGGATCGGCTCCGAGGTGGCGCGCAAGCTCGTGGACTACGTCGAGACCGGCTCGACGCTGGGCGCCGTCAACTTCCCGCAGGTGCAGATCCCGCCGCGCCTCGGCGGCGTGCGCTTCCTGCACGTGCATCGGAACGTTCCTGGCGTACTCGGCCACGTCAATCAGGCCTTCGCCCGGCGCGGCGTCAACATCGCCTCGCAGTACCTTCAGACCGAGGGCGAGTTGGGCTACGTGGTGGTGGAGGCCGACGCCGCCCCCGCCGACCGCGCCGGCATCCTCGCCGAGTTGGACGCCATCGACGGGACGGTGCGCACCCGCCTGATCCAGGCCCGGATCGCCTGAAGGATCCTTTGCAAGCCATGAGCGCGACCGGCCTGCCGTCCGACCTCCTCGCCCGGCTCGAGGCCCAGCTGGGCCCGGGCGGCCTGCTGACGGAGGAGGCCGATTGCGCTTCCTTCGGCATCGACTGGCGCCGCCTCTTCCCCGGTCGGCCCGCCGCCGTGGCGCGGCCGGCCCGCACGGAGCAGGTCGCCGCGGTGGTGAGCCTGTGCCGCGAGGCCGGCATCGCGCTGGTGCCCCAGGGCGGGCATACCGGGCTCGCGGGCGGGGCCACGCCCGACGCCTCGGGCCGCCAGATCGTGCTCTCCCTGGCGCGGATGAACACAATCCGCGCGGTCGATCCGGTCGGCCTTACGATGGAGGCCGAGGCGGGCTGCGTCGTCCAGGCTGCACAGGCCGCAGCGGAGGCCGCCGGGCGGCTGTTTCCGGTGAGCTACGCCGCCGAAGGCTCCGCCATGGTCGGGGGCATGATCGCCACCAATTCCGGCGGCATCAACGTGCTGCGCTACGGGATGACCCGCAACCTCGTGCTCGGTCTCGAGGTCGTGCTTGCCGACGGCAGCGTGGTGAATGGCCTGCGCGCCCTGCGCAAGGACAATGCCGGCTACGACTGGAAGCAGCTCTTCATCGGCAGCGAGGGAACGCTCGGCATCGTCACCGCGGCGGTGCTGCGCCTCGTGCCCCGGCCGCGCCACACCGAGACCGCCCTGCTGGCCGTGTCCGACCCGGAGGCGGCCCTCCGCGTTCTGGCCGCTGCCCAGGACGGGCTCGGCGACACGATCCAGGCCTTCGAGCTGATCTCTCGCTGCTCCTTCCACCTCCTGGAGCGCTACGCCGGGATGGCAAGCCCGCTGCCCGCTTCCCCCTGGTGCATCCTGCTCGAAGCGGGATCGAGTCTGTCGGGCCTGCGCGACGCGGTCGAAGCTACGCTGGGCGAAGTGCTGGAGCGGGGCGATGCCCTCGACGGCGTGCTCGCCGAATCGAAGGCGCAGGCCGGCGGCCTCTGGTCCTTGCGCGAGCGCATCACCGAGTGCGAGGCGCACCAGGGCAGATCGGTCAAGCACGATGTCTCGGTGCCGATCCCGGCGATCCCCGCCTTCCTGGAGGCTGCCGACCGAGCCCTAGGTGAGGGCGCGCCCGGCACCGTCCCGAACGTGTTCGGCCACATGGGCGACGGCAACCTGCATTACAACGTGCTGGTCGGGCCCGAGCACGACGGCGCCGCGATCAACCGTCTGGTGCACGACGTGGTTGCGCAGTTCGAGGGAAGCATCTCCGCCGAACACGGCATCGGCCAGTATCGCGTCGACGAGCTGGCCCGCCGACGCCGGCCCGAGGAGATGGCATTGGCCCATCGCCTGAAACGAGCGCTCGACCCGGAGGGATTGCTCAACCCGGGCAAGGTCCTGCGAGGCTGATCCTGCTACGGTAACAATTCTCTGGACCGCCCACGTGATGGCGAGCCGGCCCTGCGGATCGGCGGCGCGCAGCGTTCGCCAGAGCGGGCCGTCGGAGCCATCCATCGCCAGGATCCGTATCGGATCGTGTCGCTTGCTAGGTGGGCACGAGCTGTCGAGCAGGGGAGGGGGGTGGAAATCACGCTGTGGTCGTCTTGGCTCGGCCCGCTCGCGGCTCGAAGCGACGGACCGCGAGGGGCTGCGTGCCGGCGCCCTGTGCCAAGCGCACGATCACGGCGAGATCCGCACCCGAGCGTCCCAATCTCGACTTGGTGCACGGAGCGGCCGACATTGCCGTCCTGCAGGCCGTGGCCGAAGGAGGTGTAGAACCTTTCCTGGGCACTATCAGTTGGCTAAGCCGCTGAGCCGCAAAATCAATAGGCAAAAACAGAGATTTAGGACTACGGGGTGGTACAAACGGGTGGTACATGACCTTGCCCCCTGTTTGCCCCCGTTTATAACCAGACTCCGTTCTGGTTCTGGTCCTGTTTGGACCGGGTTGCAAACGCGTTCGGGGTGAGCCCACCAAGACTCGTGTCGGGGCGACAGGTGTTGTAGTCGATCCGCCACGCCTCAATGATGGTCCGGGCCGCTGGCAGGCTGCGCCATCGTGGTCAGTGCCGTTAGGTGCAGCGATTGATCTTCGTCACAAAGAAAGATCAAGCTGCCGTGATTCGGCATCACCGGACCTCGCCTGCAGCGATGAGAGCGCCGCACCGATCAGCCGCACGCTCCGACGCAAGGGAAACGTCTCGCGCAGCAAGCCGAGGCTGACCTCCTCCAGCGTCGCCCGGTCCGCCAACGCAACCGGCAGGGAGCGCGCCCGAGTGATCTGGGCGAAGTCCGAGAATTTCAGCTTCAGCGTGACGGTGCGGGCCGCCACCGCCTTCGCCGTCGCCACCGCCCACACCTTGTCGAGGCATGGCTGCAGACGATCGGCCAACACCGCGTACTCGCTCGTGTCGTCGGTGAATGTCGTCTCCGCGCCGATTGACTTGCGCTCGCGGTGTGCGCGAACCGGCCGGTCGTCGATCGCCCGCGCTACCCGGTGATAGTACTCGCCCGCACTGCCGAACGAGGCTCGCAATTCGTCGAGGGAGCGTGCCTTGAGATCGGCACCGGTCAGGATGCCCAGGCGCCGCATCTTCGCCTCGGTCGCCGGTCCGACGCCGCGAAACTGGCCGATGGGCAGCGCTTCGACGAAGCCTGGGCCCATCGCCGGCGTGATGACGAACAGCGCGTCAGGCTTCCTGTGATCGGAGGCGACCTTCGCCAGAAACTTGTTGTAGGAGACGCCCGCTGAAGCAACCAGCCCAGTTCGGGCGAGGATCGTGGCGCGGATTTCTCTCGCGACCTCGGTTGCAGTCGGCAGACCCTTCAGGTTTTCGGTGACGTCGAGATACGCCTCGTCGAGCGCCACCGGTTCGATGATGGGCGTGTGCTCCTCTAACACGGTGCGGATGTCGGACGAGACGGTCTTGTAAGCCTCGAAGCGCGGGCGCACGAACACAAGATCGGGGCAGAGCCGGCGCGCGGTGGCCGAGGGCATGGCCGAGCGTACACCGAAGCGCCGGGCTTCGTAGCTTGCCGCCATCACAACGCCGCGCTCGCGCGAGCCGCCCACCGCCAGCGGCCGACCGCGCAAGCTCGGGTCGTCGCGCTGCTCGACGGAGGCGTAGAACGCGTCCATGTCGATGTGGATGATCTTGCGCATCGGCGTCGACCTGAACTCGCATCCCCGGCAGGCCATCCACACGCAGCGTCAACCGCCTCTTTGTTCATCTTTTGTTCTTGAACGGACAGGCACAGTCAAGAGATTGCCGAGCTTTCCCCACGGCAATCGAGCCACTCGAGATGGGGGTTGCGCCCGCTCCTGATCGACGAAGGCGTAGCGCCCCGCGACCGTGACGGTGCGTGACGCATGTTAGGCCGGTGAACGTTTCTCAGCAGTCGTTGCTGTTCTGCCCCTCGACGCGCTGACCCGGCTTGAGCGTGCCCTCGCCATCCTTGGGCACGCTGGTCGAGCCTTGGTTCAGGGCTCCGACCGTTCCGGGGGATTCGCCCTTAGCGCCGGGCGTGACCTTTTCGGTCGAGCCGCCCTGCACGTTGGAACTTGTATCGCCTGTCTTCGGGCCCTGGGTGCTGGTCGTGGTGCCAGTCGCGCAAGGCGCAGCCATGGCGCCGCCGCTGGCGACGATCATGAGCGCCGCGGCGCCGGATAGCATTGAGAGTTTCGACATAAAGGCTGCCTCCTCGTTGTACCATCGAAGCCGCCCCGGAGATCGAGAGTTCCGACGAACCTCGCTTCCTGCCAATAGGCCGCATCTCGACGCGCGGCTGGTGCGGGCCAGATGTAAATCACATGCTCGAAAACGCTGCCGCCGGAACGTCAACGAAAGTCTCGACCCTGGCGGCGACCGCGATCGTGGTATCCGACATGATCGGCGTCGGCGTTTTCACCAGCCTCGGGTTTCAGGTCACGGACATTCGATCCGGCTTCGCGTTACTTCTGCTGTGGCTCATCGGAGGTGTCGTCGCCTTGTGTGGGGCGTTCTGCTACGCGGAACTTGCCACGATGTTTCCCCGATCGAGCGGCGAGTACAACTTCCTCACACGCCTGTACGGCCCGGCGGTCGGGTTCATGGCGGGGTGGCTCTCGGCCACGGTCGGTTTTGCCGCCCCGGTGGCGCTCGCGGCGATGGCGTTCGGGCAATACGCCAAGGCGGTTCTACCCGGCGCGCCGCCGCTCTTGCTCGGGCTGGCGGTGATCTGGGTCGTCACGGTCGTCCACATGCGCGGCGCGCGCCAAAGCAGCGTTTTTCAGATCGGGTTGACGCTTCTCAAGCTCGCCCTGATCGTCGCTTTCATCACGGTCGGCTTTGCGCGGGGGGGGCGATCAACCGATCCATTTCACCCCCGTCGGGTTCGATGCCGGGCAGATCTTCGGCGCCAGCTTCGCCATCAGCCTCGTGTTCGTGATGTACGCCTACACGGGCTGGAACGCGGCGACTTACATCGTCGGCGAGATCGACGATCCGAAACGCAGCCTGCCGCGAGCGCTCTTCGTTGGGACGAGCCTTGTGGTCGTGCTCTACGTCGCGTTAAACGCTGTATTCCTCTACACCACACCCATCGCGGAACTCGCCGGACAGGTCGATGTCGCCCTGATCTCCGGCCGTCACGTCTTCGGCGAGGAGGGTGGTCGCCTCGTCGGCGCCCTGATCTGCGCCGGGCTGATTCCAACGATCAGTGCGATGATGTGGATCGGCCCGCGGGTGACGGTGGCAATGGGCGAGGACCTGCCGCTGCTGCGCCCGTTCGCTCACCGCTCTCGCATCGGCGTACCCACCCCCGCGATCCTGCTGCAAGGCGGGGTCGCCACCCTTCTGCTTCTCACCCAGAGCTTCGAGGCCGTGCTGGAGTTTATCCAGTTCAGCCTGACCCTATGCTCCTTCCTGGCCGTGCTCGGCTTGATCAAGCTGCGCATCACGCAACCCGACCTGCCGCGGCCCTGCCGAGCCTGGGGCTACCCGGTGACGCCGCTGATCTTTCTGTCCGTCACGTTGCTCATGATGGCTCATGTCGTTGCCGTCCGGCCATTCCAGTCGCTCGCAGGCTGTGGCCTGATGCTGGCTGGCCTCTTCCTCTATGTCGGAGCGACGGCGTGGGAACGGCGAAAGGAGGGGCCCAGTTAAGCTGCCGTTCCAATCCACGAGGTTTGCTGCGCTGACCCTATGGCAGCATCCCAAGTTTTAGATAAGTACTGTCGCAGGATATCGTAGGCCTAAGCCTTGGTCGCGCGCAGCACGTCGAGTCGATACTCGGCCGTTCGCGATTGCTTGAACACCCGCGCGAAATCACGGGCGCCTTCGATGAAGCCCTCGGCGGCATCGTCGCCCGAGAGCGGGTAGTGGGTGACGCCGAGCCAGTGAACCAGCACGATATCGGCCTCGGGCAGGATCGCACCTCTGACGCGCGCAACGAGGCGCGCGAGATCGGCGCGGTCGAGATAGTACGCCACCTCGGAGATCAGGATCAGATCGAACTGCCCTTCCGGCCAAGTGCCTGGGACCGCAGCCAGTTGGAACTGTGCGTTCGGGCAATCGGCGCACCGTTCGCGTGCGGCGTCCAACACGGACGGCACCACATCGAGCCCGAGCAGCGCGTCGCAGCGGGGGCAGAGCTGGTGGGTGAATACCCCGATTGAGCAGCCCACTTCGAGGGCGGACGTGTAGTGGGGTCGCGGCAGGGCCGCGAGCGTCGCCGTGTACTTGTCCCGCTCGTACGGGCTCGTGGCGAAGCGCCAGGGATCGGCCTCGGTGGCGTACATGCCCTTGAAGTATTCGGTATCGAGGCTCTTCGTTCGACGGCCCGTCGGAGCGTCGGTGGGCTTGCCGGCGTTTGTCTCCAACCCTGCGGCTCCCTCGATCCCGAACGTGATGCAGGCGGCAGCGACACCTCCGGACTGAAGTATAAGTCGACGCGACATGGGCATGCGGTCACGCACGATCACCTCGGGGTGCCAGGAGCCGTAGGGGTGGGAAACCAAAGTAGGTCGCAGCTGTTCCGAGCCGCTGCGGCGACGGACAGGTGAACCCCGGTCGCGATGGCGTGATGCGTGTTTGATCGTTCCCGAGCCGAATGGCCCGTTATTCCGGTGCGCGCCAGCCGACCGCAGCCGTCATCGGATCGCTCGGGCCACCATCCGGGATCAGGACCCGTGTTTCGGTTCGCGCAAAACCTGCGCGTCGCAGATACAGATCGAGGAGCTGCGCGTGCCCCGTCGCGTCGAGAGCAGTCCAGATCGCGACGGCCTTGGTCGGGAAGCAGCGGTTCGAGAAGCTGACGATGACCGGCGATCCGGGGCGGAGCACGCGCACAACCTCGGCCAGCACCGTCACCGGTTGCTGGAGGTATTGCACCGACACACAGATCAGCGCCGCGTCGACGCTCGCGCTCTCGATAGGGAGATGCGGGTTGGCATTCAGATCCTGCACGAAGCCTCGTGTCAGCCGTGGGTTGGCGTCGAGTTCGCGCTGGTTCAAGCCATGGCCGATCACCGCCGCGAAAGCTTTCTCCGGGGGAAGGTGGCTGACCCAACTCGACATCATGTCGAGGATGATACCGCCCGAGGGGAGGAGTTCGTCGTACAGGCGCGTCACCGCGGCGATGGCCGGCTCATCGATATGCGTGACGAAGCGCGGCACCCTGTAGAAGCGCGAATCGGGCGTGGAGTCGTGTTTCGTGAACGCCTCGGCTGGCAGCTCGGGCAGTTCGGGCGAGGAGATCCGGGTTGCAGACACGCTCAGAACCTACCGTTGAAGCAGCCGATGATGGTGCGCCAACAGATGCGCGGCCGACCTGGTTCGCGGTGGCGCGCCGAGCCTGATGCCGCAGCTTCAGTGCCGATCCAGTGAGGCTGCGGAGATCGGCCCGCACGGGGACGGTCGACGCCGTCGAGAGCGGGCAGCCGCCGGATCGCGGGCGCCATCGTGTCGCGTGTCGTCACCGCCCCGGAACGCGTGGCAATCCCGTACGAGACGTGTTCGTTGTCCTTCGACACAACAGGGAACGCCGAGCGGCGCGCAGTGCGTTTGTTTCCATCATCCACCGCCCGGCTTCGCAGCGCAGCCGCGGCACGAATCGGTCCATTCCGGCACCTCCCGGCCTTGTTCCGCCTCGCCTGGGCGACGAGCCGCACCCTGACGCTCGCCAGTATCGGTTTGCGCCTTGCCCGCGTGGCCATCCCTGCCCTGATGCTCTATGTCGCCAAGCTCGTCGTCGACACGGTCGTGGCCGGGCAAGCCGGTGCCGCCCCGTCGGCGAGTGTGTCGGACTGGCTTGCCACTCCGCTGCTGCGCCGGGTCGGCCTGCTGATCGGGGCTGAACTCGCGCTGGCGCTCGCCTCAGACCTGCTCGGGCGCGCGACTAGCCTTGTCGACGGCGTGCTGGCCGAGATGACCGGCAACGCCACCACGCTCCGGCTGATGGCACACGCCGCCACCCTCGATCTCGCCCAGTTCGAGGACCCCGCGGTGCAGGACGGGCTGGAGCGTGCCCGGCGTCAGGTCGCATGGCGCGCCAACCCGATGGGCCAGCTGCTCGGCCAACTTCAGGATGGGCTCACAGCCCTCTCACTGGTTCTGACCGTGGTCGCGTTCCTGCCCTGGCTCGTCGTCCTGCTCGTACTCGCCTTGATCCCGGCCTTCCTGAACGAACTCCACTTCAACCGCCAGGGCTACCGCCTCGCCTACCAGCGCTCGCCGGACCGGCGCGAGGGCGACTACATGCGCCAGCTCGGAGCCGGTGCCGAGAGCGCCAAGGAGATCAAGCTGTTCGGCCTGAGTGGTTACCTCGCCGAACGCTTTCGTCTGCTCGCCGACCGGGCGCTGCGCGAGAACACCCATCTCGCGCGGCGCCGGGCGGTGGCGGGCGGGCTGTTCGCCAGCCTCGGCACGCTTGCCTACTACCTCGCCTACCTCGTGATCGCGCTGCGGACGGCCACCGGCACGCTCACCCTCGGCGACCTCACCTTCCTGAGCGGCGCCTTTCTGCGCCTGCGCGGCCTCGTCGAGGGCTTGCTTCTCGGCCTGTCCCAGCTCTCCGGTCAGGCGCAGTACCTCGACGACCTGTTTGGGTTCCTCGCACTCGCGCCGCGGCTCAACACACCTGAGCATCCCGCCCCGTTCCCGACGCCGATCCGCGACGGCTTCGTGTTCGAGGCGGTAGGTTACCGCTATCCCGGTGCCGAGCGTTGGGCAGTGCGTGATCTCTCGCTCACGATTCGAGCCGGCGAGGTCCTGGCGCTGGTGGGCGAGAATGGCAGCGGCAAGACCACGATCGTCAAGCTGCTGGCGCGGCTCTACGACCCGACCGAGGGGCGCATCCTACTCGATGGGCGGGACCTGCGCGACTACGACCCCGACGTCCTGCGCACGCGCATCGGCGTGATCTTCCAGGACTTCGTCCGCTTCGATCTCACGGCGGGCGAGAACATCGCGGTCGGGCGCATCACGGCGCTGACGGATACGGTCCGCATCGAAGGCGCGGCGGGCTGCGCGCTCGCCGACACCGTGGTGGCGCGGCTGCCGGCGGGCTACGGCCAGCGGCTGGGCCGGCGCTTCGAGGACGGGGTCGACCTGTCCGGGGGCGAGTGGCAGAAGCTCGCCATCGCCCGCGCCTACATGCGCGAGTCCGAGGTGCTGGTCCTGGACGAGCCGACCGCGGCGCTCGACGCCCGCGCGGAGGCAGAGGTGTTCGACCGCCTCCGCGCTCTCGCGCTCGGGCGCACTGCGCTCCTCATCTCGCATCGCTTCTCAAGCGTGCGCCGCGCCAACCGCATCGTCGTGCTCGGAAACGGCCAGGTGCAGGAGGCCGGTACGCATGAGGAGCTGGTCTGCAACGGCGGTCGCTACGCCGAGCTGTTCGAGCTGCAGGCAGCGGCATACCGATAGGCAGCAGCCTGCCGCAGAAACTTCGCCGTTGACCGAAACCCCCTCGCTGCCGGTGAGCTCAAAGTAAGTGGATATTTGCCTCCGTAACCCCGTTCAATTCTGCGACGACACCAAAAGGTAGCCTACCTGCCATTGAATGTCCGGTTTCTGGCGGTGCGTTGAAGCCTGCTTATGGCGCACAGCCGAACCAGTTGAGCGCGAACTCCTGACCCAATCGGGACCCTCGGAGCGTCCGGTTTCGGACTACACGGCGGTGGGCAACAACTTCGACACAGCGGCGACGATCTGCTGGAATGCAATCGGCTTCTGCAAACGCGCGGCGCCGTCGACTTCCGCTGGAATGACCTCCCCTTCGTATCCCGTGGTGAAGTCGAAAGGGGTACCCATTCCTTCAGCGTCTCCGCGAGCTTGAGCGCGAACACTGCGCCGAGATTGATGTCGAGTACGGTCGCGTTGGGCCGATCTCCCAGAGTCTTGGTTTGTCGGTCCAAAAGATCCCGGTGCGACCGGTAAATGCCAAACTTGCCTCAACCGAGCTGGGCTGCCCCGAAAACCCGGAGTGCGGCATCGCCAGCCGGGCCCGTGACTTCCGGCGAAACCCAGGACTCCGGAGATGCCCGGATGGAGACACCGTCGTCATCAGTCAGATGCCAGCGGGAGCGCTCGTGGTGATCTGGACAGGTCTCGACAGTGACGGCGATGGGGCGGGATCGTCCATGGTCTGCGCTCTCGGCGTGCGGCCTCAAACTGAAGGGGCGGCCCGCGGCGGGCCGCCCCCCGGGAGCGGTCGTCAGCTGTCGGCCTTCGCTCCGCTAAGCGTCAGGTCAAGATAGGTCTTGGTGACCGGCTCGATCAGCGCGGCGATCTCCTCTGCGGCCTTCGTCTCCTCATCGACCGCGGCACGGAAGAAGGCGATCTGATCGGTCTTGCCAGCCCGCTCGGCGATCACCGCGAGCGAGCGATAGGCGGCGACCTGATCGTACTGGTAGGCGTAGCCCGCGTAGAGGTTCTTCAGCGTCTCGTCCTGCGCGGTGGCGTGGACAGCCGCGCCGATGGAGCCGGCCACGCTCGTGACGGTTTCTTTGAGCGTCGAGCGGCTCTCACCGATCGCCTCCAGCGCCGTGTCGAGGCGATCGATCTGCACTTTCGTGGTCTCGACATGGCGGCGCAGGACGGCCGCGTAGTCAGGGTAGCGTTCGAGGCCGGAGAGCTGACGCTCCATCTGCTCAAGGCCCTGCTTCTCAAGGGCGCGCGTATTGCGAAGAGCACCCGCGTAGATCGTGCCGATGTCGGTCGTGGCCATGCTGTCGTCGCTCCGAATATTTTTGCGATCCGGCGGCCAACCCAGGTGAAATACGGCTGTTTCCCACCCTTCGCTGCGACGGAAGCGCCCTGCCGAGCCTCGCCCTTCGACACCGGCCGCTCTCGTCCGACGGGATAGATACGGCGCGGCGCAGGCCGCGGCGGAGCCTCCATGCGTCAAGTGGCGCCGCAACCCAGCCGCAGGGGCGCCGGTTGCCGCCCGATATCGACAACGTCATCGTCGGAGGCACATCGCATGTCTGAGACCAGCTACAGCCGATCCGCCAAGGCCCAGAAGGCCGAAGAGGTGCAGGCCGCCGGCAGCGCCAAGGCTGGGGCCGGCCATCCGGACGTCACCGAAGGCGGCCCGGCCCCATCTCCGACCGAGGGCAAGGGGCATCCGAAGCCCGCAGCCTCCACCGCCGACACCGACGGCTCGCCCGAGACCGGCACGTCGTCGGCCACCGCCGGCAAGGCCGAGAAGCTGGCCGCCGCCGAGAACGCGTCCCTGACCAAGGATCAGCACGGCCGCGGGCGGCGCAAGGCGGAGGAGGCGTGAGCCGGGTCGTCCGGGGCGGTCTCGCGTGAGCACGCTCGCCGCGCATGGGGCCGCCTTCACTGAAGCCGTCTCCGGCTTCGGTCCGGGCGCCCCCGTCATCCTCTGTCACGACGATGCCGACGGGCTGTCGGCGGGTGCCCTCCTGTGGCGGGCGCTGGCCCGGGCCGGCCATGAACCCGGGGCGGTTCGGGTGATCGGGCGCGGCGAATCGGCGTGGTCACCGGCGATCCGCGACGAACTCGCCGCGCTCGCCCCCGCGGGCCTCGTCGTGGCCGATATCGGCGTACAGGCCGGCACCATCCTGCCGGGCGTGCCGACGGTGCTCGTCGATCACCACGTGCCGCGCTCCTGGCCCGAAGCCTCCGAGGCTACCGTGATCAGCGGCCATGCCGACGTGCCGATCCCGACCTCCAGCCTGCTGGCTCACGCCTGCGCCACAGCGCTCGGGGCGGCGGACGACATCGCATGGCTCGCCGGCATCGGCCTCGTCGGCGATCTCGGCGAGCGGGCGGCGAGCGCCGACTTCCCCGAGACTATGGGCCCGCTGCGCAAGGCGCACACCGCCAAGGCGCTGCGCGAGGCGGTCAGCCTCGTCAACGCGCCGCGCCGCTCGGCCTCGGGCGATGCTGGGCCGGCACTGCGGATGCTGCTGCGGGCGGACGGGCCCCGTGACATCGTCGCCGGCACGGATCCGGACGCGGCGGCGCTGCACGCCGCCCGGGCGGAGGTGAAGGCGGCGCTCGCGGTCGCCCGCGCCGTTCCACCGCTCTTTGCCGGTCCGGTCGCCCTGATCCGCTGCGACTCGCCCTGCCAAATCCATCCACTCGTCGCGCAATCGTGGACGCACCGCCTGCGGCGACAGGTGGTGATCGGCGCCAATGCGGGTTTCCGTGCCGGCTACGTCCACTTCGCGGCGCGCAGTCTCGGCGTCCCGGACCTGATCGGCTTCCTGGAGGAGCACGCACCGCCGCTCGGGCCGGACGATCAATTCGCACAGGGGCACCGCCGCGCCACCGGCGGTCAGGTGCGGGTCGAGACCTGGAACCGGTTTGCCGCGCAGCTCGGCTTCGGGCCGGAGGCGCAGATCTCGTGAGGCGCCGCTCACTGATCGTCGGGGCCTCGCGCGGGCTCGGTCTCGGGCTGGCGGCGCGGTTCCTGGCCCGCGGCTGGGACGTCACCGCCACGGTGCGGCGGCCCTCGCCGGCACTGGCCGACCTCGCCGCCGCCGGTCCCCTGCGGATCGAGGCCGGCATCGACATCGACGACGATGGAGCGGTCGCCGATCTCCGCGCGCGGCTGGCGCAGGCGCCGGATTTCGACCTCGTCTTCGTCGTGGCCGGCATCGCCACGCAGGCCGGCACGCCCGCCTCCCTCCTGCCGCGGGAGGTCGTCGGCGCGGTGTTCCAGACCAACGCCGTGAGCCCGATCCGCTTCGCCGAGGCGTTCCATCGCCGGGTGGCGCCGGGCGGGCTGATCGTGCTGATGACCTCGAAGCTCGGCTCGGTCTCGCTGAACCGCGGCGGCGGCTGGAGCAGCTACCGGGCGAGCAAGGCGGCGCTCAACACCCTCGCGCGCTCCTTCGCCAGCCAGCACAAGGGAGCGGATTGGGGCGTCGTGCTCATGCATCCGGGCTGGGTGCGCACCGATCTCGGCGGACGGCGCGCCACCCTCGACGTCGAGACCAGCGTGCGCGGCATGGTCGCCGTTCTGGAATCCCGCCTCGGCCAGCGCGGCTGCGTCTACCTCGACCATGGCGGGGAGACGGTGCCATGGTGAGGGGACGCGCCGATTCTGGGCTCGCTCCGGAGCGGCTGCGGCATCGGCGCCTGCGAACCCGAGCGAGATCCACAGGTTGATCGCGCATGAGCGCATCCGAGCCGACCGCAGCTTCCTTCGACACCGCCGAGGTGGTTGCTGCGCGCCGCCGCGAGCTGGCGGTCGAGCACATCCTGTTCGGCGCCCTGCGCCATCTCGCCGGCCGCCATCCCGAAATGCTGGACGAACTCGAAGCCAGCCTGCCTCATCTCTGGGATCGATCGGAGGGCACGGCGCGCGACGACGAGGCGGTGCGTGAGATCGCCCGACGATTCATCAAGAGCTTGCGAGCCGAGGCCTGACCCGCCGGCGTTAGGTGTCAGTCCAGGCCGCGTAGACCGATCCACGGGCGGTGTCGGGCTTGGATTCACCGATGAAGATCACGACCGGGCCGTGGGCGTCGCGCCGGGGATCGTAGAAATCGAGCAAGCCCGGCGCGATGGTCTGGAAGAAGCGAGGGCGCAGGCCGTCGCGGCGGAGCAGGTGGTCGATCACCACCTGATCGCCGTGCACGGCGTTCGGCACCGGGCCGCAGGAGCCCGCCGACATCCAGCCCTCGGGCTCGGCCGCGAAGCGGGCGTAAAGCCCGGCGAGGGCATCGCCGTTCCAGCGCAGCAGGGCGCTGGAGAGGCGGCCCTTGTGGAAGTAGTCCTCCATCGCCGCGAGGCCGGGCTCGGCCATGGGGGCGGCCAAGGCGTCGGCGGGGCCGGTGAAGACGGTGTCGAGATCGCACAGCAGCGTTGTGCCGTCCGTGAGGCCGGGGCGGAACGCCTCCATCTTCGCCCACCAGGCCGGCCAATCGTGGCGCAGGGGCACGCGCTCGACGCCCGGAACAGTGAGCGGAAGATCGGTAAGGCAGAGGATGCGCGTGAAGGCCGACGCGTGGCGGCGCACGCCGAGGGCGAGCCGTTCGACCCACGTCACGTCGTAGCGACCGCCGCCCTTCAGCACCGTGATCAACGTGGGCATGAGGCACTTTCGAGGGGGTGGAGGTGCAGGCGTCCGGCCGCTTCTTGTTCCGCGAACCACGCGCGCTCGGCCGCCCAGGGGTGGCCGGGCCAGCCGTCGAAGCCGAAGCCGTAGGCCTGGATCGGGGCGGCCCCGTGCGAGCGCGCGCGCAGGAGCGCCAGCGTCACAAGGAAGCCGGTGCTCGGGTTCGGACGGCTTTGCGTGCGGGGCGCGAGCAGGATGCGCGCCCGCTCATGCAGCGTCTCCGGCAGGATGTGGACCGGGCGGCCCGTCGGGCGTAGCAGGGCCAGGGCCTCGCGGGTCCAGCAGATCGGCTCGGGGCGGTTGTGCTCGTCCGGCAGCATCGGGAAGGGCAGGATGAAGGCCCGCGACGCCCGGACCACCGGGCGCCTCAGGAAATGCCGATCCTCCAGCCATTCGCGCATCTGGCCGCCGCGGTTGACCAGGGCGAGATGCGTGACGCGGGAGCCGGTGGCGGCACCGAAACCCGCGGCATTGTTGAAGCGCACGACGTACTCCGCCGCATCGATTGCCGCCGCGCCGGTCCCCGGTGCGTTGCCGACGACGGCCAGCGACGCGGTCGCCGCGGCATTGGCCGGTTCCGATCGGACGAAAGGGATGTCGGGGGGCACGGGTGTCGGGGGCTCGGTGAGATCGTGCGGGGAACCGCCAAGGTCGGGCGCCGGTTCGATGCATCCGGATGCACGCGGCGCCGCAGGGGACACCGTTCGACGTGACGACCATGCGCCGGTGCTTCGTCTGCGCGGCCGACATGCTGAGCCCGAGCGAGCGGCACCTGACCTTTTCGGACGGGCGTCGGCGCGCCTTCGCGCTCGCCTGCGGTTCCTGCGGCGTCCTGCTCGACGGGCAAGCGGACGCCGCCAGCTGCCGCGCGCATCTCAGGGACGCGCTGGCCGGGGAGACCTTCGCGTCCGACGAACAAGCGCCCTACGGGCTCGACCTCTACACGCTGCGCATCGCCGCGACTGGGCAAGGCCGCGGCATCCGCCCGCTCGACGCGGCGGATCGGGCGGCTCTGCTGCATCCGCATGCGGAGCGGGCCGCGCGGGCCGCGTTGTACGACTTCGACCGTGCGGGGACGCCGCCCGTCTCCCTCGGCCTGCTGTGCCGCCCGTTCGAACTCGACGGGGTGCTGGCCGGTCTGTCGGCGCAGGCGGGTTGGAGCGACGACGTGGCGATCCTGCTCGATGCCGCGGCGGCCCCGCCGCGGGCGGTGGCGGTCGCGGGGTTCGCCGAGGGTGCGGTGCGGGTGGCGGCCCGGCCGCTCTCGGGCGACTTCGCCGCGCAGCGCAACGCGCTGCAGCGGCTCGCCCGGTACCCGTGGATGCTGCAGCTCGATGCCGACGAGAGCCTCGCGCCCGCTGCGGGCCGGGTGCTGCCCGCGCTGGCGGCGATGGCCGAGGCCGGCGCGGTCCGCTCGATCGGGCTAGCACGGCGCAATCGCGTCGACGGCATCCTCGCCGACATCTTCCCGGACGTGCAGTACCGGCTCAACCACCGCGACGTGGCCTATGCCGGCCGGGTGCACGAACGGCCGCAACCGGCGGGCGGCTGGCGCGAGAGTTTCATCACGCTCCATGGCGCGATCGAGCATCATCTGAGCCGTGCCCATGTCGAGGCCCGGTCGCGCCGCTACGAGGCCATCGATCCCGGCCGAGGCCGCCTGGAGGAAACGGAGGCCTTGCTCCGTCCCTACCGCGACTGAAGGTGTCGGATCCCAAAGGTCGAGACCTTTGGTGGGTCCAGGGCAAAGCCTGGCGGTTCAGCAAAGACGATCATCTCCTTCTCGCTGCCTCATACAGCGCCAGGGTCTCCCGCCCGAGCCTCGCCCGGTCGAAGCGCCCGGCCGCCGCCAACGCGCGGGCGCTGTAGGCGCGGCGCAGGGCGGGATCGACGAGAAGCGGGCGCAGGGCGTCGGCCAGCGCCGGACCGGTGGCAGCGTCCGCAAGCGGTCCCGCTCCGGGCGCGCCGACGAAGACGCGGGCGCTCGCATCCTCGGCGCAGGCGACCACCGGCCGGCCGTAGGCCATGGCCTCCTGATACACGAGGCCGAAGCTCTCGTAGCGCGAGGGGGCCAGCACGGCGTGAGCCTCGGCATAGGCCTGCGCCAAAGCCGCCGCGTCGATCCGGCCGCGGGCGCGGATGCGCTGACGCGCGGCCTCGGACAGGTCCGCCGGCAGGTCGTCCGGCGATACGCCGACGAGGTCGAGCCGGAACGGCGGCAGCGCGCCCCGCGCCTGCTCCTCGGCCAGGATCGCGACCGCGGCCAGGATCGCGTCGAAGCCTTTTCGCAATTCCGCCCTGCCGACGAAGAGCAGGTGCAGAGGCGTGTCCGTGTCCGGGTAGGCGGCGGCGCGGGCACTTCGAGCAATCTCCGGCGGCAGGCTGAGGCCAATCACGGCGGAGGGCTGCCGTCCGGTGAGGTGATAGGCCTGCACGATCACCGCCTCGTGCGCGGCGGTGTTGGCGATGAGACCGGCGCTGCCCCTGGCCTGTCGCCGCTCCAGCGCGTCGGCGGCGCGGCCGTCGAGGCGGTCGCGCAGGCTCGCCTCGCCCCCGCGGGTGAAGGCGGCGGGCGTCGAGCTTCGCGTCACGAGCGGCAGGTCGCGCCGGCCGGCGAGCAGCACGGCGGGCGCGTACCAGTTCGTTGCCTCGACCACGTCGAAGGGCGCCTGCGCATGGGCGGCCAGGACCGCCCGGCGGAAGGCTGCGGGCGCCGCGAGATGCCCGAGCGCCCCCCACAGGCGCAGGCGCGCCAGCCCGCCACCGGGCGGCAGCGCAAGGCCTTCGACCGTGACGCCGCCGGCCCGCGCCCGGCCGGTGCGGTCGAGGGTGAAGACGGTCACGTCGGCGCCGGCCTCGACGAGGCTTTCGGCGATCTCGCGGGCCGCGGTCGAGAGACCGCTCGGGGCCGGCGGGTAATCCCAGGCGAGCAGCGCGACGCGCATCAGGCGGCGAGAAGACGCTGGTAGATCGCAAGGTAGTCGCGGGCCATGCGCTCGGACGTGAAGCGCGCCTCGAAGCGGCGACGCACCTGCGAGCGGTCGAGCCCGTCGATCCGGGCCAGCGCCGCGATTGCCTCGTCCTCCGAGGCGACGACGAAGCCCGTCACCCCGTCCTCGACGATCTCGGGCACCGAGCCGCTGTTCCAGGCGATCACCGGGGTGCCGTGGGCCATCGCCTCGATCATCACGAGGCCGAAGGGTTCGGGCCAGTCGATCGGGAACAGCAGCGCGCGGGCCCCGCCGAGCAGGTCGCTCTTCGCGCGATCGTCCACGGGGCCGAGATAGGTGGCGTCGGATCCCAGCAGTGGGCGCACCCTGCGCTCGAAATAATCCGGGTTGCCGACATCGATCGTGCCGCCGAGCCGGATCGGGAGCCCGGCGGCGCGGGCGACGCGGATCGCCACGTCCGGCCGCTTCTGGTCGGTCATCCGGCCGACGAAGGCGACGTGCGCGCCCGCTTCGCAGGACAGCGCGTAGCGGTCCCCCGCGAGGCCGTGATGGACGACGCCCGCCCGGTTGGCCCGCGGGATGCCGGCCTCCTGCGCGGCCGAGATCGCCGCCACCGGCAGGTCGGGAAAGCCGGCGAAGAACAGCGCACGGTCGAGTTCGTCCACGCGCCAATGCACCGTGGTGAGGCTGTGGCGCCGACGTGCCCCGAGCAGGGGCGCATGAGCGAACTCGCCGTGGGCATGGACGATGTCGAACGCGTCGAGCCGCAGGCGCAGGGCCTCCAGCTGCAGGGCGTCGAGGGCCGCGGGCACGCCCGGCGCGACCCGGCCGAACCGGTGCTCCAGGCCAGCCAGACTGGGATGATCCCCGACGCGGGGGAGGGGGGTCACGCTGTCGCAGGAAGCGAACAGCGTCACATCGACGCCGAGCTTTTGTAAGGCAACGGACAGATCGTGGACGATCCGCTCAGTGCCGCCGTGATGTCGCGGCGGAACAGGAAAGATATTCGGAGCGACCTGGGCAACGCGCAGCAATAATTCCACCTACATATGATGTGACCCCTGCAGGACGATCCGGTCCATAGACCTTCCTATGTTCGTCCTACACGTCGCCCTCCAGGGCTGCCTGCGCGGCAGCGACGTCGTCTACGGACTAACAGCCGATACCGGCGGCCATATCCGCTACCTGCTCGATCTGGTCGGCGCCTCGGCGCGGGATGAGGCCGTCACGCGGATCGTGGTGGCCACGCGCCTGTTCCACGGGGCGCCGGGCCCCGATTACGCCGTGCCCGAAGAGCGGATCGCCGACAAGGTCGCGCTGTTGCGGCTCGCCAGCGCGTCGCCGGGCTACCGCTCGAAGGAGGAGATGCACGGCGAGGTCGAGAGCTACGCCGAAAACCTCGTTGCCTGGATCGGGCGCCAGCCGCACCGCCCTGACATCGTCCACGCGCATTACGCGGAGGCCGCCGCGGTGGCGGCAATCGTGGAGGACAGGCTCGGCATCCCGTTCGTGTTCACGGCCCATTCCCTCGGCCGGGTGAAGGCGGCGATGCTCGGCGAGGCCGCGCTCCGCCCCGATCTGGCGCGCCGGATCGCCACCGAGGAGGCGGCGCTGACGCGTGCCGCCCTCGTGGTCGCCTCCTCGCGCGACGAGGCCGAGGTGCAGTACGGCGGCTACGACGCCTACGATCCCGGCCGGGTGCGCGTCCTGCCGCCGGGCAGCGACCTCGCCCGCTTCGCCACGAGCCGCCCGCATCCGCGGGTCGACGCCGCGATCGACCGTTTCCTGAGCGATCCGGGCAAGCCGGCTCTGCTCGCGCTCGCCCGGCCGGTGGCGCGCAAGAACCTCGCGGCGCTGGTGCGGGCGTACGGCGAGAGCCCGGAGCTACAGGCCCACGCCAACCTCGTGATCGTCGCGGGCACGCGCGAGGACATCGACGCGCTCGACGGCGACATGGCCGCGACCATGCGCGACCTCCTCGTCCTGATCGACCGCTACGATCTCTACGGGCGGGTGGCCTACCCCAAGACGCACCGCCCCGACGACGTGCCGGCGATCTACGCCTATGCCCGCGAGCGGGGCGGGCTGTTCGTCAACCCGGCCCTCAACGAGCCGTTCGGCCTGACCCTGCTCGAAGCCTCCGCCGCCGGCCTGCCACTGGTCGCCACCGACAGCGGCGGCCCGAACGACATCGTCGAGACCTGCGGCAACGGCCTGCTCGTCGATCCCCGCGCGCCCGCCTCGATCGCGGCGGCCTGCCTGCACATCCTCACCGACGAAGCCTTCCGCGCGGCCTGCGTCGCGGGCGGGGCGCGGGCGGCGGCCGCCTACGACTGGGACCGGCACGCCGCGCGCTACCACGCCCTGCTCGCCGCCCTGCTCGCCCGCGAGCCGCCGCTGTGCAGCCCGCGCCAGCTCCTGATCTGCGACATCGACAACACCCTGGTCGGCTGCTCGTCCGCGCTCGCGACCTTCCGGCGCTGGCGCAGCCGGCAGACCGGGCTCGCCTTCGGGGTCGCCACCGGCCGCTCGTTCCACAGCGCCATGGCGGTGTTGGAGCAGCAGGACAGCCCGCGCCCGCAGGTGATGATCACCTCGGTCGGCTCGGAGATCTACCATCTCGACGCCACCGGCGTGACCTACACGGCCGACGCCGCGTGGCGCGCGGCGGTCTCGTCTGGCTGGGACCGGGAAGGGATCGACGCGGCGCTCGGTCGGCTCGACGGGCTCGTGCCGCAGGGGCCGCTGGAGCAGCGGTCGCACAAGCTCAGCTTCTTCGGCGACGGGGAGACCGCGCAGCAGGTGCGCGAGCGCCTGCGCGCGGCGGGCCTCACCGCGAACGTGATCCACAGCCACGGCCGCTACCTCGACGTGCTGCCCGCTACGGCGTCAAAAGGCTCGGCGGTCGATCACGTCCGCAGCCTCTACGGTCTGCCCGAGCGGGCGGTGTTCGTGGCCGGCGATTCCGGCAACGACGTCGAGATGCTGCGTGATCGCGCCCAGGCGATCATCGTCGCCAACTACTCCGACGGGCTAGCCAGCCACGCGGCGCTCGCGCATTCCTACGTCGCCCGCGCCTCGCATGCCCGCGGCATCATCGAGGGCGTGCTGCATTTCCGCCGGGCGGTGGCCTATGCGGCGCCGGCCACCACCGCGTGACCGGCTCCGACGTCCCGGTGAGCGTGCTCACCCTGGTCCGCGGCCGGGCCGACCGCCTGCGCCACCTGATGCGCGGCCTCGCCCGCCAGAGCGTAGCCCCATGCGAACTTGTGATCGCCTGGATGCAGCCGGAGCGCGCGCTCAACCTACCCGATCCCGGCTTCCCCGTGCGCCATCTCCACGTGCCCGGCGAGCCGATGCCGCTCGCCGCCGCGCGCAACCGGGCCGCCGAGGCGGCGTCCGGCGATCTTTTGGTTTTTCTCGACGTGGACTGCATCCCGTCGCCGACCCTGGTCGCCGCCTATGCCGATGCAGCCCGAACTGAACGCGGCCTGTTCCTCGGCGAAGTCCTCTACCTGCCGCCCGGCGTCACCGACCCGGCGGCGCTCGACCGGCTCGGCCGCGTCCATCCGGCCCGGCCCCCGGTGCCCGAGGCAGGGCTGCGGCGTGAGTCCGATGCCGGCCAGCTCTGGGGCCTGTCCTTCGCCCTGCCACGAGAAGCGTGGCGGGCAGTCGGCGGCATGGACGAGGGTTACGTCGGCTACGGCGGCGAGGAGACCGATCTGGCCGCCCGGCTCGCAGAATCGGGGCTGCCGACCTTCTGGGTCGCGGGCGCGCGGGCCTACCACCAGCACCACCCGGTCCACGTCCCCCCGCTCCAGCACTTCTCCGCGATCCTAGCCAACGCAGCCCGCTTCCACGCACGGCACGGGCGCTGGTGCATGACCTATTGGCTCGGACAGTTTTCCGCCGCCGGCCTCATCGCCTGGGACGAGGCCGCCCCGGCGATCCGGCTGCTGCGCCATCCCGAACCGCCCGAGATCGCCGCCGCCCTGCGGCCCGACGCCCTCTTTTCCTGACGACGGCGAGACCATGAAGAAACCCATCGCGTTCTTCGTCCACCACCAGGGCCGCGGCCACGCCCACCGCACCATAGCGGTGGCCGCCGAATTCGCCCGCGACCGCCCGGTCTCGGTGCTGACCGCCGGCCCGCACCTGTTCGACGGATTCTCCCGCGACATCGAGCTCGTGACGCTGCCCAACATGATCGGCGCCGCGGTGCCGACGCCGCGCCTCTACGCCGAGCCGACGCCCCCGGTGATGCATTGCGTGCCGCTGGGCCTGTCCGAGATGCGCCGGACCATGCGGGCGATCCTCGACCATCTCGATGCCCGCGAGGTCGGGCTGTTCGTGGTCGACGTCTCTGCCGAGATCGCGCTGCTCGCCCGCATCGCCAGCGTTCCCGCGGTACAGATCCGCATGCACGGCGACCGGGGCGACATCGGCCATATCGGCGCCTACGAGGCCTGCGTCGGCATGCTCGCCCCCTTCGACGAGCGGCTGGAGCAGGACGACTACCCGGCGCATCTGCGGCAAAAGACGTTCTACAGCGGCGGGCTGTGCACCAGCGTCGATCGCGTACCCGAGCGGGCCGAGGCGCGCGCTCGGCTCGGCCTCAATCCGGACCGCGAGATCGTCGTCGCGGTGACCGGAGGCGGCGGCAGCGGCACGCCCTACGCGCCGCTGACGGTGGCGGCCCGCGCCGCGCCCGACGCCCTGTGGCTGACGCTAGGGCCGACCCACCGCGAGGGCCACGAGACCGACTTTTCGAATCTCCGCGAACTCGGCTGGGTGCCGTCCGTGACCGATTACCTCGCGGCCGCCGACATCGTGGTGGCGTCCGCGGGCGACAACACCGTGCACGAGGTCGCGCGCGTCGGCGGGCGCCTGGTCGTCATGCCCGAATGGCGCTATTTCGGTGAGCAGACCCGCAAGGCCGAGGCGCTGGTGCGTCTCGGGGCCGCGGTCCAGGCCCCGCACTGGCCCGGCGACCTCCAGGGCTGGCGCGATCTGCTGGCCCGCGCCCGCGGCCTCGACAGCGGCATCCTGCGCGGCCTCTACGCCCCGGATGCGGCGGCGCGTGCCGCCGGCTGGCTCGAAGGGCTAACCGACGAGCTGTGGCTGGACGCGCCCGCCCAGGATGCGCCCGCCCCCCTGCGCGTTGTCGCGACAAACTGAACGAACCGTCCCCGCTATCGCCGGAGCCCGCATGCCCACCGTTTCCGTCGTCACACTGGCCAAGGGGCGGCCTGCGCACCTGCGCAACGTCCTGCGCGGGCTGGAGCGCCAAACGCAAAAGCCCGCCGAGTTCGTCGTCGCGGTGATGCAGGACGCGCCCTACGACCTGCCCGAGGTCGGCTTCCCGGTGCGCCAGCTTCTCGTACCCGGCACCGAACTGCCGCTCGCCGCCGCGCGCAACCGCGGCGTCGCGGCCTCCTCCGGCGATGGGATCGCCTTCCTCGACGTGGATTGCATTCCCACACCCGGCTTCGTGGCGGAATATGCGCAAGGCCTGTCGGAGCTCGACGGCCTGCTGATGGGCGAGGTGCTGCATCTGCCCGAGCATGCGACGCTCGGCGCGTGGGACTTTCCCGACCTCGCGCGGGTCGCCGAGAAGCATTCCGACCGGCGCGGGCCGCCGGCCTCCGGCATCGAGATCTGCAACGACTACCGCTGCTTCTGGTCGCTCAACTTCGCAATTTTACGGGCGACGTTCGAGGCGGTCGGCGGTTTCGACGAGCGCTACACGGGCTACGGCGGCGAGGACACTGATTTCGGCAAGATGATCGACCGGCGCGGTATCCCGATCGCCTGGATGAAGGGGGCGCTCGCCTATCACCAGTACCACCCGCACCACATGCCGCCGATCCACCACCTCGACAGCGTGGTGCGCAACGCCGAATTGTTCGAGGCCAAGTGGGGCTACCGCACGATGGGCCACTGGCTCTACGCCTTCAAGGTGATGGGTCTGATCGACGACACGCCCGACCGGCCGATCCGCATCCTGCGCTGGCCCGACGCCGCCGACCTCGCGCTCACCGGCCAGCAGAGCCACCAGCCCTACACAAATTCGGCCTCGGTCATCCGCGCTCTCGAGGCGCGGGCCCGCGAGGCTGAGGCCGAGCCGGCGTGAGGATCGCCCTCCTCGCCCACCTGCGCCACCCGATCGCCCCGCCCTTCGCCGGCGGGCTGGAGGCCTATACATGGCACCTCGCGGATGGGCTGACGGCGCGCGGCCACGCCGTCACGCTGTTTGCCGCCGGCGACAGCGACCGGCGCTTCACCCTCGACCCGGTGATCCCGGTGCATCACGAGGCAAGCTTTCCGGGAATGGAGCATCGCGGCGACGCGGGGCTGAAGGCCCATGTCAATGCCGGCTATACGGCAGCCCTCGACCGCATTGCTGCGGGTGGCTTCGACATGCTGCACAACAATAGCCTGAGCCGCCTGCCGCTGGAGCGTCGCCGCACGGCTTGCGTCCCGACGGTGACCTCGCTGCACGTGCCGGCCTACGATGCGCTGCGCTGGTTCGTGCACGACAGCTTGCGCCCCAGCCACCACATCACCGCGACCTCGCAGGCCCACGCGCGCGGCTGGTGGCCGGACGGCGTGCCGCCCGAGGTGGCGTTACTCCACAACGGCATCGACCCCGCCGCGTGGCCGTTCCGCGAGACGGGCGACGGCAGCGCCGTCTGGTGCGGGCGGATCGCGCGGGTGAAGGGCCCGCACCACGCCATCGCGGCGGCCCGGCGGGTCGGCCTGCCGCTGACCCTGTTCGGCCCGATCGAGGAGCCGGATTACTGGCAGGCCGAGGTCGCCCCAGGTCTCGGCGGCCCGATCCGCTACGGCGGCCATTGCGACGGCGCGGCGCTCGCTCACGAACTCGGCCGCGCCTCCGTCTTCCTTTTCACGCCGTGCTGGGACGAGCCGTTCGGGCTCGTCGCCGTCGAGGCGATGGCCTGCGGCCTGCCGGTGGCCGGGTTCGCCATGGGCGCGGCCGAGGAAGTCGTCGGCGAGGCCGGATGCCTCGTGTCCTGCGGAGACGCGGCGGCCCTCGCGGAGGCGGTCGGCGCGGCGCTGGCGATCCCGCGCGCGGTGCCGCGGGCGCGCGTCCTGCGCCTGTTCACCCGCGAGCGGTGGCTCGACCACTGCGAGGCGCTCTACGCGCAGGCCCGCGCCGGCTGAGCCCCATGCCTGCCCCGCAACCACTATAGTCGAGAAAAATGACCCGTCAGGACCTCATCGCCGCCCTGTGGCACGGCCGCGACCCCTTCGCCGAACTGCCCGAGACGTTGCGCCCCCTCGACCTCCAGGGTTGGCGCAGCCAGCACCCTTATCTCGACGAGGCAGTGGAGCAGTTCCGCCCGAGTGTGGTCGTGGAGATCGGTACGTGGAAGGGCGCGAGTGCGCTTCATCTCGCCAGCGCCATGGCCGAGCGCGATGTGGCCGGCACCGTCATCGCCGTCGATACCTGGCTAGGCGCCGTCGATCACTGGGCGGACGCAAGCCTGTTCTCGGAACTCGCCACCGAGCACGGGTTCCCGAGCCTCTACCGCACCTTCCTGGCCAACGTCCTGCGCGAGGGGCAGGCCGAGCGGGTGATCCCACTGCCGCTCGATTCGGTGAACGCCGCCGCGCTGATGCGCCAGCGCGGCGTCACCGCCGACGTGATCCACCTCGATGCTGGGCACGAAGAAGCCTCGGTCGCCGCCGACCTCCGGGCATGGTGGCCCGTGCTGCGGCCCGGCGGATTGTTCATCGCCGACGACTACGACAGCCTCGGCGGCAGGTTCCCCGGGGTCACCCGTGCGGTCGATGCCTTCTGCATCAAGTTCGGCGTGCGGGGACCTTGGTCTTTTCAGGGCAAGTGCAAGTTCATCAAGTCCGGCGATCACAGTGACACTCATGGGGCACGTAGCCAGTGAGCCACCTGCGATGAGGGCCGGCAGGAATGGCACTTGAGAGGCGGCTCTCAGAGCATGACTTGAGGTCTGCTGTTGGCGCTATTCGGACAGGAAAACCGTAACTTGGGGACCGACAGCTATGGCGAACCGGCGTGAGATCGGAGCAGCTGCGGTCGCCGCTGCGGCACTCCTGGCGGCTCGATCGTCACAGGCGCTTGACGCATCCAGGCCGATCGTGACGGCGCCGCCAGTTCGCATCGCCATGCTGCTCTATCCCGGTATGACGGCTCTTGATGTGGTCGGCCCACAAGGTCTGCTGGCAGGACTCGCTCCTGACACCCTCGACCTCGTCGCTCAGACGGTCGGACCAATCCCAAGTGACACCGGCCTCAGCCTGATTGCCACGACGAGCTTCGCCGACTGTCCTACCGATCTAGATGTGCTTTTCGTGCCGGGCGGCGATGGCACAGCCGCTCAAATGCTTGACGCCGCCACGCTGGCCTTTCTGCGGGATCGGGCCAGCCGGGCGCGCTGGGTGACGAGCGTCTGTACCGGATCACTGATCCTCGGAGCGGCCGGACTCTTGAGGGGCTATCGCGCGACCTCGCACTGGTGTGTGCGTGACACCGTCCTGCCGCTCCTCGGGGCGATCCCGGTTGATAATCGGGTCGTCTTCGACGGCAACCGGGTGACCGCCGCCGGCGTCTCGGCAGGGCTCGACTTTGCGCTGGCACTCGCTGCCCGCCTGCGCGACGAGGATTATGCACGAACGGCACAGCTCGTCGCCGAATATGCGCCCAAGCCACCGTTCGAGGCGGGCAGTCCGGCTGCTGCAGGATCGACCATCACCCAGAGGGCGAATGCCATCCTCGACACTCTTGCGACTGAAGCGCGAAAAGCCGCTGCCACGACGCATTGGCCTGCTTCTAGTGACGACTGATCATTGCTGTCTACCGCATTCAGCTTCTGCGGCTTAAAGTATTAATTAGCGAGTGATTTGCTTCCTAGCGACGGATGAATTCTGCCTCGACGATGGCAAGGACGGTGGTACAAGCGTTGCCGAAGCGTCCAGCCTAAGTGTCTGTTTTTGCCAATGTTTGCCAGGAGAGTAGGCAACCTCTCGTTGGGCTCAATCAGCCGCACGGGCAAAGTCCGGGACGGGATGCCGGCGCCGAGATTGCCGCCGAGAATCAGTGCGTCGACCGGGGGCCAGTCAGCGACCTGACTGGCCTGCGAGGCGACGTGCACGAAGGCTCGCGACGGAGCAGCAGTCTCACCTCGTCGGCCGGGCAGGGGAGGGCCCTGTCGCCGCCGATGCCGGCGGCCGAGATCGGAGCGATCCTGATGCGGGAGGGGCTGGCACTAGCCTGCGGGCCCGGCCGGAGAGCGTGGGGAGGAAGCGGATCACTGTGCCAGCCGGATCGGCGCTGCGCCTCAGCGGCCGAATTTTGCGGGGAGTGGATGCTGGGGGGATTCCTTGTTCCTGCCGCCGTGCTAGCGTGGCCGGACCGTGCCGATCCGCCCCGAACACCGTCACTTCTACCCAATCGATTGGCCCCAGCTTTCCGCGGCGATCCGCTTCGGCCGCGCGGCCGGACGCTGTGAGGCGTGTGGCCGCCCCCACGGGCGCGTCATCGCCTGCGTCGATGGAGGAGCGTGGTACGATGCGGAAGCCAGCCTGTGGCGTGACGATCGCGGCCGGCTGATGCCGCAGCTTCTGAAGGCCGTCTTCGATGCGAGGGACGGCCTCTGGCGCACCGGCAGCGGCAAGCGGGTGCGCAACGGTCCCGATCTGCGCACGGCGCGACTGACCCTGCCGATCCTGGCGACCTGTCATCGCAAGCACGACACCAGCCTCAACGGAGGCCGCGATCTCGCGGCTTGGTGCCAGCGCTGCCACCTGCTGCACGACCGGCCTGAGCACCTGCGACGGCGCCGGATGACCTACCTGCGCCGTCGGGCACTCGGTGACCTTTTCCTTGGCCCCTACCCATCCCTTTAGACGAGAAGAAAGTTGCGATCCTCGGTGCGGGCCGCGCGATCCAGCGCGCGGTAGACGCCCGTAAGCAAGCTCCCAAGCGAGTGCGTCGCGGATGAGGGAACTCCACCGTAGCCCAATCGTTGAACCCGCAAATTGGATCTGTTCTAATTCGCAACAGAGCGGCGCAGCCGCCAACCAGTTCAGGAGCATCCCCATGGCGAATGCCAAGTGCGAGAGCTGCAAGTTCTTCGACGAGCACAAAGTCAACGGCGCGGCAGCGCAGAACGACGAGGGCCTGTGCCGCTTCAACCCGCCCGTGAATCAGCCCGGTCCCGATGCGCATGGTCTCTGGCCGGTGGTCGGCTCGACCGATTGGTGCGGGCACTTCACTCCGGAGATGACCGCGGCCGAATAAGACGCCGCAACGCGCGATCACCGAGAGGCCGGCCGAAGGGCTGGCCTTTTTCGTGGGTGGCACTCACCCGGACAAGCGGTCGCGCACGGTCCGGATTTCCGCTGGTTCGAAGCGCGCACGCCGCGCTATCTCTGGACTGTCGGCTCGCATGGTCGAAGGCTCATGGCCGACACTGTGTTGGGCCTGGTACCCGGATGTTCAAATCTTCGCCGATGGGATCTGCCCAACCGATCGGTGCGCGACCGATCGAGGGATACATGCGGATCAATGCTCGCTGGAGCGTCGGCTTCCTCGCGCTCGCCCTGCTGACGGCTTGTGAAAGTCGGGCGGCGGAGCGTCCCTCCCTCATCGTCGGCCTCGACGGTAAAACCTTCTTCCGGCCCGAGGGCTCGGTGAACGGGCCGAACGGCAGCGACGGGCTCGCCGTCGTCGATCTCTCGGACCCGGCCCGACCGCGCCTCGCCCACGTCTTGAGGCTCGACACCTCCGTCTACGGGCCGCCGACCAATCTGCAGATCACGCCGGACGGCCGCCTCGGCCTCGTCACCAGCCCCGTGACCATGCGCCAGGAGGGCGAGAACTGGTGGGCGCAGGCGGATGACCGCCTGCACGTCGTCGATCTCGCGTCCGAGCCGCCCGTCCTGATCGAGACGATCCGCGTCGGCCGGCAGCCATCCGGTCTCGCGATCGCCAGGGCCGGCGACATCGCGCTGGTGGCCAACCGCGAGGGGCGTAGCGTCTCGGTCCTGGCGATCCGAGACCGGAGCGTGCGGGTGTTGGCCGAGGTCGATGTCGGGGCCGAGGCCGCTGCGGTGGCCATCGCACCGGACGGGCGGCGTGCCTACGTCGCCAAGAACAAGGCCGGCACGGTCGGCGTGCTCCTCTACGCCGACGGGCAGTGGCGCCACGACCCCGCCCTCGACATGCCGGTCGGGCCCGGCACCTACGGCTTGGAGGTGACGCCGGACGGCGCCTTCGCCGTCGCCGGCAACAGCGGCTCCGCGCCGAGCGACGGCCGGGGCGACACCGTTGCGCTGATCCGGGCCGGGACGGCGCGACCGGTGGTGCTCGATCGTCTCGAGGTCGGCGACACCGCCGAGACCTTGGCGATCAGCCCCGACGGGCGCCGCGCGGCCATTGCGCTGGTGAAGGGCTCGGCCGCGCCGCAGGCGAGCCCGGCCTACACGCCGGGCAGCGCCGCCGTGCTGGTGGAGATCCGGCCCGAGGGGCACCTGCGTTACCTCGGCGAGGCACCGGCCGGGGCCGTGGTTCAAGGCATCGCCTTCGATCCCAGCGGCACCTACGTCTATATCGGCAATTACTCGGACCGCAGCCTCGGCGTGTACCGGATCGAGGGTGATGCCATCCGGGATACGGGCTTCCGCCTCGCGCTGCCGGGCCAGCCCGCCTCCCTGCGCGGCCGTCCCTGAAGGGAGCCGGTCTCGCTTCGTTCGAGCTGCGCGATCAGGGACGCACGGCCGGCGTCTCCACCGGCAGAGGGGCGGCCCGCGTTGCGAGATAGGCCTCGAGCGCGACGTATTCCGGCGCTCCGTAGCCGAAGGGCTCGGCCCGCATGCCGGTGAGGCAGTTGCGCAGGCGCCGCTGCAGCGAGCCCATCCCCTGCCATTCGAGGCGGTAGAGCGGATAGCCGGTCGGCTGCCCCTGCGGGATCGCGGCCGCGCCAAGGCGGCGGCCCCAGTTTTCGTCGTGGCAGATCGCGCAGGAGAGGCCGAGTTGGCCCATCCGCGCCTCGAACAGCGCGCGCCCCTCCGCCCGCGCGGGCGCGAGCCGGGCATCCTCGGGCGGCGCGATCCGCTGGCCGCGGGATTGCGTGGCGACGAAGGCCGTCAACGCCAGCAGGTCGGGGCTCTCGTAGGCGAGCGGGTCCGCGCCCTGATGCGTGCGGCGGCAGGCGTTGATCCGTCCCTGCAGATCGATCGGCCGTGCGGTCCGCGCATCCCAGGCCGGGTAGCGCGCCGCCACGCCGCGCATGCTGGACGAGGCCTCGCCATGGCAGCCGGCACAGGCCGGGCGGCTGGAGCTCGGCGGTTTCGTCCAGAGTTCGGCCCCGTCCACGACCGCGAGCATGCCGGGATTGGCGTCGTCGTCCCGCTGCATGGTCTGGATCTCGGCGCTCATCTGATCGAAGCCAGAGCGCCGGTCGGCCGGCGCGATCGGCTCCGCCCCGGCCACGGCACCGGTGAGCAACAGGGCTGCGAGGGCGACCGGCAGCGGCAAGCCCGGATGGCGGGGCATGGCGGGGCTCAGGCCACCGTGATCGCCGCGGATTCGGTCTGGTCGAAGCCGTCGTCGCCGCGCCAAGTGAAGCTGAAGCGGCCGCTCGCCGTCGCGACCCAGGTGAAGGTCAGGTACGGGTTGGCGGCCGAGGCCGGGAACAGCTCCGCGCGAAAAATCTCCTCATCCTCGAAGCGGCAGACGAACTCCGTGACGATGTTGCGCGGCAGGATGCGCCCGTCGGCGCCGGGGCGGAAGCCCGTCTCCATCGGGTGCGAGATCAGGGTCTTGATCGTGATCACCTCGCCGGGCTTGGCGGTCTTGGGCAGATTGATCAGGGTCCGAGCCATCCGGATCAGCCCTCCAGGCAGGCGGCGAGCGTGACGATCGCGTCCGCGCTCGCGGACCAGTAGGTGCCGTCGCTCATCTCGGCGATCGCAGTGATGCGCTGCGTGTCGGCGAGCCGGATGCGCGTCGCGACCTGGGCACGGCCGGCCCCTGGCCGCAGATGCACGGTCACGACGTTCGGCTGCGGATTCTTCTCGTTGAACACGCCGATGCGGCGCACGTGGTCCTCGGCCGTCATCGGGCTCTCGACGGAGATGGCGAGCGGCACGGTGTTGCCGTTCTCCACGAGCGGAGGCAGGTCGAGGCTGACCCGACCCGGCCGGATCGGGTTGTCGCCCGCGAAGCGGCGGATTGCGGATTCCGTTGTCTCGCTGCGCGGCTGCGCCGCCGCGGCCGGCCGCAGCGCGACAGCCAGCACGGTTCCGGCCGCGCCCGCGAGAACCCGGCGTCGATCGATCGAGTCCGAGCGTCCCATCGTTACCCTCTCATGGCCTCCCCTCGGGCTCGCGCAGGGTCGCCAGGAAGGCGACGACGTCCTCGATCTCAGCCGCGCTCAGGATCGGACGCCCCTGCCACACCCGGCCCACGCGGGTGAGCCCGGTCAGGCTGTAATAGGATGGCATGATGGTGTCCGGGTTCAACGCTCGCCCGTCCACCAGCCGCAGGCGCAGCTGCGCCGGGCTCCGGCGGGTGCCGATGCCCGCGAGATCCGGGGCGAGATTGCCCTGGAAGCGCTCCTCCGGGAAGGGCCCCCCATGGCAGAGCAGGCAGAGGCCGCGGGTGCGGTCGGTCACGATCGCCCGGCCGCGATTTGGATCGCCCGACGCGCCGGTCAGGGAGGCGGGGATCGCGTCGCCGACGATCGTGAAGGACACCACCCCCTCCTCGGCTCGCGCCGTGGCGAGTGCGAGCGCCAGCACGGCCGGGACGAAGCGCGCGGCCCGGCGGCCTCGCCTCACCCGAACACGTCCCGGGTGATCGTCCGGTACCAGCTCTCGGCATAGGCCGCCTCCTGCTGACGCACCGCGTCCGGCGCGTCGAGGGGGCTGATGCCGCCGGCGCCCGGCACGTCCGCGAGCAGCCCGTCGGTCGGGCGGAAGACGCCCGCGACCGAGATGCCGTAGCCCGGCGCCACGAGGCTCCAGCAGGTGTTGATGAGAAGCGGGCTCTCGGGCTCCCGCCCGGCCAGCAGGTCGATCACCGCCTGTGCGCAGACCTTACCCTGCGCGTTGGCCGAAAAGGCAGATTTCGGCATCGCCCCGGCGATGGCCGCGTCGCCGATCACGTGGATGCCCGGCACGAGGCGCGACTCGAAGGTCGCCGGATCGATCGGGCACCAGCCGCTCCGATCGGCGCAGCCGGCCAATGCGGCGATGCGGCCGGCCCGCTGGGGCGGGATGATGCAGGCGACGTCCGCCTTGTACTCGGCGAAGTCGGTGCGCACGATCATCGCGGCCGGATCGACCTCGCTGACCTGCCCGCCCCCGGCAAGCGGCACATGTTCGAGCACGTCCGGGTAGAGCTTTGCCCAGGCCGCCTCGAACAGCCGCTGCTTGGAGAAGGTGTCCTTGGCGTCGAGCAGGATGAGCTTGGCGCGCGGTTTCCGGGTCTTCAGGAAATGGGCGATCAGGCTCGCGCGCTCGTAGGGGCCGGGTGGGCAGCGATAGGGGTTGGCGGGGGCCGAGAGGACCACGGTGCCCCCCTCCGGCATGGCCGCGAGCTGGCGGGCGAGCCGCACGGTCTGCTCCCCCGCCTTCCAGGCATGCGGCATCGCCTCGGCGGCCCCCGCGTCGTAGCCCGGCACGGCGTCGAAGCGCAGCTCGATGCCCGGCGAGAGGATCAGGCGGTCGTAAGCGAGCACCGTCCCGTCGCCGAGGCGCACGCGGCGCGCGGCCGGATCGACCGCTTCGGCGGTCGCGCGAACGAAGCGGAGCCCGGCCCGGCCGAGGGCGTCGTGACGGAACGTCTGTGCCTCGATGCCGCGCAGGCCGATCACGACCGCGTTGCTGCCCGTGCAGGCGACGTAGCGCTCGGACGCCTCGACGAGGGTCACGTCCACGCCGCCGGCAGCGAGGCAACGCGCCGCCGTGGCCCCGCCGAACCCGGCGCCGACGACCACGACGCGCGGGGGCGTGCCACCGAGCGCCGGTCGCGCCAGCGCGACAGCCGCGGCCCCGCCGAGGATCGTGCGGCGGCTCACTGACGGCGTACCCCGCATCACCGCGCCCCCTGCGCCGCGAACCAGGCGGCGATGGCGCGGCTCTCCTGCGCGTCGAAACCCTTGGCGATGCGGTTCATGAGGGTGGCCGGGCGCGTGCCCGACCGGAAGGCGTCGAGCGCCGCCACGATCTCGGCCTCGGACCGCCCCTCCAACCTGCCCATCGCCGCGCCCTCGGCGTGGCAGCCGGTGCAGGAGGAGGCGCCGGGCGGCGGGCGCATCTCGGCCGCGCACGCGCCGGTCCCGAAGACGAGCGCGGCGAGGGCCGCGAGCACCGGCCGCGCCGCCCTCATGCGCGGCGCAGGTCCGCGTCCTTCAGCGGCAGATGGCGCACCCGTTTGCCGGTCGCCGCGAAGACCGCGTTGAGCACGGCGGGCGCCGCCACCGCGATGGTGGGCTCGCCGACGCCGCCCCAGAAGCCGCCGGACGGCATCAGGATGGTCTCGACCACCGGCATCGCGTCCATCCGCATCACCGGGTAGCTGTCGAAGTTGGTCTGCTCGATCCGCCCGTCCTTCACCGTGCAGGCGCCGTAGAGCGCCGCCGACAGGCCGTAGACGAAGGAGCCCGCGACCTGCGCGTCGATCTGCTGCGGATTCACGGCGTGGCCCGGGTCTGTCGCCGCCACGATGCGGTGGATCTTCAGCTCGCCCGCCTCGGAGACCGAAACCTCGGCCGCGCCCGCCACGTAGCTGCCGAAGCCCATCGTCTGGCAGAGGCCGCGGTGGACGCCCTCCGGCGGTTTGCTGTCCCAGCCGATCTTGTCCGCCACCGCCTGCAGCACCGCGCGGTGCTTGGGGTGGTTTCCCATCAGCTTCAGCCGGAAGGCCAGCGGATCCTGGCCGGCCGCATGGGCCAGCTCGTCCATGAAGCATTCGAGATAGATGGCGTTCGGGTTCAGGTTCACGCCCCGCCAGAAGCCCGGCAGGATGTGCGGGTTGCGCATGGCGTGGTCGATGAGGATGTTCGGGATCGTGTAGCCGATCGCCGCTTCCGGCCCACCCGGGTTGAGCCCCTGGAAGGTGACGGGGTCACGGCCTTCGACCATGCGCTGGGGCGCCACCGAGGCCAGGATCGACTGGCCGGAGATGCGCATGTGCAGGCCGGTCAGATTGCCGTCCTGGTCCAGCGCGGCGCGCAGGCGGCACTGCGTGACCGGATGGTACCGGCCGTGGATCATGTCCTCCTCGCGGGTCCAGATCAGCTTGACCGGCGTGCCGGGCATCTCTTTGGCGATCTGCACCGCCTGGCGCAGCCAGTCGTGCGTGGCGCCGCGGCGCCCGAAGCCGCCGCCGAGATGGATCTTGTGGACCTCGCAGGCCGTGGCCGGCAGGCCGGAGGCCTCGGCGGTGGCGGCGAGCGCGGCCTCGCCGTTCTGCGTGGGCGCCCAGACCTCGCAGCGTTCCGCCGTCCAGAGCGCGGTCGCGTTCATCGGCTCCATCGTGGCGTGGTTCTGGAAGGGCACGCCGTAGACGGCCTCCACCACCTTGGCGGCGCCCTTCAGCGCCCCCGCCACGTCGCCGGACTTGTTGCCGACGAAGGCTTCCCCCGCGTCCAATCCCTCGCGCAGGGTCGCCGCGATGGTCTCGCTGGAGACTTTCCCGTTCGGGCCCTCGTCCCAGACGACCGGCAGCGCGTCGAGGGCGGTCTTGGCGCGCCAGAACGTGTCGGCCACCACCACGACCGCGCTGTCGCCGAGCTGCAGCACGCGCTTGACGCCGGGCATGCCCGACACGGCCGCGGCGTCGAAGGACTTCACGCTGCCGCCGGTGACCGGGCAGTCGCGGATCGCGGCGTTGAGCAGGCCGGGGAGCGTCAGGTCGATGCCGTAGACCTGGGAGCCGTCGAGCTTGGGCAGCGTGTCGAGGCGTTTCAGCGGCTTGCCGGCCAGGGTCCAGTCCTTCGGATCCTTGAGCACCACCTCCTTCGGCGGCTCGATCGTCGCGGCCTCCGCGGCGACTGCCCCATAGGTGGTCTTGCGGCCGGACGGGCCGTGCGTGATCACGCCCCGCTCGGTGCGACACTCGCCGGCCGGCACGCCCCAGCCCTTGGCGGCGGCGGCGACCAGCGTCGTGCGGGCGGCAGCGCCCCCCTTGCGCACGTATTCGTGCGACTCGCGGATGCCGCGGCTGCCGCCGGTCGAGTAGTCGCCCCAGATGCGCTTGCGGGCGAGGTTCTGGCCCGGACTCGGATACTCGGTGGTGACGCGGGCCCAGTCGCAGTCGAGCTCTTCGGCGACGAGTTGCGCGAGGCCGGTGAGCGTGCCCTGGCCCATTTCCGAGCGGGCGATGCGGATCACCACGGTCTCGTCCGGTTTCACGACGACCCAGGCATTGATCTCGGGCACGGCTGCCGCCGCCTCCGGTGTCGCGGCCCGAGCCGGCGCGAGGCCCGGGATGTGGAAGCCGAGGCTGAAGAGACCGGCGCCGGCCAGCACGGCGCGGCGCGAGGGGCGGGAGATTTCACGATCGCTGCGCATCGGTCTTCCCCTCAGCCGGACTGACCGCGCTCGGCGGCGAGCTTGATGCCCGCCAGCACGCGGTTGTAGGTGCCGCAGCGGCAGATATTGGTGATCTCGGCGCGGATCTGCTCCTCGCTCGGGCGCGGGTTCTGCGCCAGCAGGGCCGCCGAGGCCATGATCATCCCCGGCTGGCAGAAGCCGCATTGCGGGACGTCGAGCTCGGCCCAAGCCTTCTGGACCGGGTGATCGGCGCCGGGGGCCAGCCCTTCGATCGTGACGATCTTCTGCCCCGGCCCGACCGCGGAGAGCGGCATCGAGCAGGCGCGCACCGCCGCGCCGTCGATATGCACGGTGCAGGCGCCGCACTGCGCAATGCCGCAGCCGTACTTGGTGCCGGTGAGGCCGACCTGCTCGCGGAGCACCCAGAGGAGCGGTGTGTCCGCTTCGGCATCCACCTCGCGCACGACGCCGTTGACGTTCAGACGCGCCATGGCATTCCTCTCCTTGGAACGGTCCTAAGGCATACGGTATCCCTCGGATGCCAGGACATCACAAGGGGCGGGTGCTGACAGCGCCCGGACGGAGGCGAGGCCTGCTCGAGGGTGAAGCGGCAGCGTCGCGACAGCGGGCATCGAAAATGGCGTCGGTTGGCTCCCGCATCGGAGTGGATCGTCGGGTTTGCCGGCTTCGACGCCTGTCTGAGGACGAAGCGTTGGACCGACCCCCGCAAGCCGAGAGGGGAGGGGGCATCTCGGATTCGGGACGCCGACCAGATGGTTCGATTCCACGCAGGCTCGCGTTCCAACCGGCGGCATCCTGACCCGCCATGACAACGAAGGGATGCAGAAGGTCAAAGGCGACCTCTCGTGCCTGCCGTCACTGACGGGCCTCGTTCGCTCACATATCCGGCGCTGGATCTTGAAGGCCGTCGTTCAGCGTGATTTCGCATCACGTCATCCTCTGACGACGCATCGCCAGCAATTCTGCAGCCACGCTGTACCGTCCCTCGGCAGATAGGCGCACCAAGTGCCGGAAGTAGCCGCCTGGATTTCGGATCTCGGATTTTCGCCGGCCGGTGACCTCGTCATCGTGCAACTGGGCAACTAGGACAACCAATGCTCCCGCCGTGAGTGCCCCCAGAGCTTCGCAGGCTTCGGACCAAGCACTCGGGTGAGCTCCGATCGAGCCACGCAATGAGCGCCCAGCATCGATCAGGTCCGGTTCGGTCTGGATGTCGAATCCCAATTCACGAGCAACAGGGCAGGCAGCAGCAACGAGGTCAGGTCGAAGCGCCGCGCCGCCCCCAGCACTTCTCGAAGAGCCTTTGTTACAAGACTCACTAGGGGGCTCGTTGTTTGTTTCTAAGTGGCTGCACGAATTGCCGGCACAGCCGGCTTTATAAAAGCGTTCTTCAGCTTTTTCCCGCAAATCCATCCACTGGGTCACGACGAGGCTAGGGTCGTCCGAGGCGCGGGACCGCTTGGGGGAGGATTGTTCCAACGAATCTCGGGCAAGGATCAAATCCGAGATCGGGACTTCAGGATGGTGCGTGGCGAGCCCCTGGAGCGCTTCGGAAACCGCCCGTCGACACACGGTCAAAATGTCGAACGAACGACGCCTTTGCTCAACCTCGGCTTTCAAAAGGCGCAGCCTCTCGGCCCACTCGCCTGCGCGTGCAACGACTGGCGTGAGATCGAATCCATAGGCATCGACGACTGTCCCGTCGGGTGCGCGGATCGCGAAGCGCTTCCCGTTGGCAGAGTCCTTGGGTGTGATCAGTTCCAGCCCTACGAGATCCCGTAAAGCGTAGCGGAGCGCCCGCTCGGAAAGCCCGGTCTTCTCGGACAAACGCTCATTCGAGGGCCAAACCAGTAGGCGGCTCCAGGGCTGTTCTCCCCATACCGCGACCAATGCCTCGAGCACCTGGCGCAGGGACGGGCGCAGGCGCAGTGCCTTGGCTGCATCGCGGGCGTGACCCGCAAGCTCGCGTCGGGAGATCGCACGCCCTTCTTCGAGCGCACGTCTCCGGCCGGCGAGGGCGGCGCGCGTCAGCGGCCGTCCACCGGAATGAACCTTTTCCACCTTCGATCCTCCTTGCGGAGGCAAAGCGGGATCGTTCGCCCGCGAGGGCGTCATTGACGATGGAGGGGAGGGGGGCTAGAAGAGGGGTGCGAATCGATCCTCTAGCTGTCTCCTCGGCATCTAATGTGATCCAAGGGCTCCGAAGCTTGCCGGCTTCGGGGCCCTTTTGCTTTGCCGCTACGACATCGTCTTCTCCTTGGCGAAGGCAGACATCAGCGCCCACTCGATAGCCGCAGCGCGGCTCTTGAACCGCCCTATCTCGACCTGCTCATCGAGAAGGTTTCGGGTTGAACCAGACAGCCACACGTTCTGCTGCACCATGCCCTTTTGCCGAAGGGCATCGCGTCGCTTCGCTTGCCGACGTTGAGCGCCAGCCGTGAGTTCTGCCAGCCGTTCCTCTGCGGTCATCGGGTCACGTCCGAATCTGCCTACGTGACTAGACTCGTGGTCCGATTCTCCGGAGCGTGTCCATAGGGATTCGTTAAATCGGCTCGGACTACGATGGCCGCCGAACTCGGTTCCGTGTGGACAGACGCTATTCACAGCGTTGAAGACAACAATCTTTCCAGTTCAGCCCTTAGCCTAAGCATCGACAGGGCGTCGAAGGCCGATCGACCGCCCGCACCACCTCCGAGTGAGGACGACGCGTCGCATCCTGGACGCGCTGACGCATCCATCGACACCTCCGCCGTCGTGGCCATCCTGGCCGATGAGCCCGAGGCGGCAGCCTTCCTCGCCTGCATCGAGGCCACCGATCGCTACGAAGCTGGGCCGCATGTCCGCTTGGAAGCAACGAACAATCTCGCTCGCATCCATGGCCGTCCGATCTAACGACGCGTGCCGGGATCCAGAGACGCATCCGCCGGTCGCTCATCTCCGATCCCTGGTGGACGGCGACCGGCTACGATAGGCCGCCACGCCTTCGCCGGTCATGCCACGCGCAGGGAGTCGTGCTCTGGCTTGGCGCCGTCCAAGAGAAGTACGACCCGCAAGGCGGAACGTGAGCGTCGGCCTTCGCCATGGTCCCGCAGAGGTAGCTTCCGCGGTCCTGAACCTATAGTCGGCGCGGAAGCGTTCGACGTTCCCTGAGGGATACGTCGAGAGGGATCCCTATGGACCAGCAGAACCCGAGAGAACTGGTCAGGATTGCTCGGGCAGGCGCGGGACGACCGGGCTACGTCACGGTCAAGGGCGCCAGGGAGCACAACCTGCGCGACGTTGACGTGGAGGTGCCGCGCGACGCCCTCGTGGTGTTCACGGGTGTCTCGGGCTCCGGCAAGTCCTCGCTCGCCTTCGGTACGCTCTACGCGGAGGCCCAGAGGCGCTACTTCGAGTCGGTCGCACCCTACGCGCGGCGGATGATCGATCAGGTCGGGGTGCCCGATGTCGATTCCATCGAGGGGCTTCCCCCGGCGGTCGCCCTCCAGCAGCAGCGCGGAACGCCCAGCGCACGCTCCTCGGTCGGCAGCGTCACCACCCTGTCGAGCCTCGTGCGGATGATGTACTCGCGCGCCGGCACTTATCCGCCGGGCCAGCCGATGCTCTACGCGGAGGACTTCTCGCCCAACACGCCCCAGGGCGCCTGCCCGTCCTGCGGTGGGCTCGGACGGGTCTATCAGGCGACGGAAGCATCGATGGTGCCCGATCCCTCGCTGACGATCCGCGAGCGCGCCGTCGCGGCCTGGCCGCAGGCCTGGGGTGGCCAGAACCTGCGGGACATCCTGGTGAGCCGGGGTGTCGATGTCGACACGCCATGGAAGGATCTGCCGAGAGCGCTCAGGGACTGGATCCTGTTCACGGACGACCAGCCGCAGGAGCCGGTCTATGCCGGGCTCTCCCCGGCGCAGACGCGGCTGGCCCGCTCGCGCCGCATGGAGCCGAGCTACATGGGCACGTTCACGAGCGCCCGCCGCCACGTGCTCGGCACCTTCACCAACTCGCAGAGCGCCCTCATGCGCCGACGGGCGGCGCGTTACCTCGTGAGCGAGGATTGCCCGGTCTGCCAGGGCAAGCGCCTCAAGCCCGAGGCACTCTCGGTCACCTTCGCGGGTCTGGATATCGGCGAGCTGTCGCGCATGCCGCTCGCCGACTTGGCCGCAGCAATGCGGCCGGCCGCCGAGGACCGGCTGTCCCACGAGGCCGACGGCACCTCACGAGACACCCTCGACCGCGACATGGGACGGCGGGACCGCGCCCGGCGCGCCGCCTCCGGGGCATCGGCCCATGCGGGCGCACCGGACGTGCGCGCGACGCCGAACCTCTCCATCGAGAAGCGGCTCGCCGCCCAGCGCCTCGCCGCCGACCTCATCGACCGGATCGGGACGCTCACGGGACTGGGCCTTGGCTACCTGTCGCTTGACCGGGTGACCACGACGCTGTCGTCGGGCGAGCTGCAGCGCCTGCGCCTCGCCACCCAGCTCCGCTCGCAACTCTTCGGCGTCGCCTACGTGCTCGACGAACCCACGGCGGGTCTGCACCCAGCCGACGGCGATGCCATGCACGACGCGCTCGCCGGGCTGCTCGCCTCGGGCAATTCGTTGTTCGTCGTCGAGCACGACATCGGCACGATGCGCCGCGCCGACTGGCTGGTCGATGTCGGTCCGGCCGCGGGCGAACACGGCGGCACCGTGCTCTACAGCGGGCCGCCGGAGGGGCTGCGCGAGGTGGAGGCGTCGTGCACGCGCCTTCACCTGTTCGGGCTCGCCGAACCGCCCCGGCGCCCGCGTCGCGAGCCTTCGGGATGGCTGCACCTGGAGGGCATCGTCCGCAACAACCTGCGCGGGGTCTCGACCTCGTTCCCGCTGGGCTGTCTCACCGCGGTGACGGGCATCTCAGGCTCCGGCAAGTCGAGCCTCGTTGCCCAAGCCCTGCTGGAACTCGTCGGCGACCGTCTTGGGCGGCCCATCGATACCGACGACGAGCCGGAGGATCCGCTCGATGACGGGCCGGGCCCGACCGAGGGGCGCATCGTCGGCGGCATGGAAGGGATCCGGCGTCTGGTGAAGGTCGATCAGAAGCCGATCGGGCGCACGCCCCGCTCGAATCTCGCAACCTATACCGGCTTGTTCGACGCCGTCCGCAAGCTGTTCGCCGCCACGCCCGAGGCGCGCCGCCGCCGCTACGACGCCGGCCGCTTCTCCTTCAACGTCGCGAAAGGCCGCTGTCCGGCCTGCGAAGGCGAGGGCTTCGTCAGCGTCGAACTCCTGTTCATGCCGAGCGTCTACGCACCCTGCCCGACCTGCCACGGCACCCGCTACGCGCCCGAGACGCTGGAGGTGGCCTGGAACGGGCTGACCATCGCGGATGTGCTCGGGCTCACCGTCGAGCGCGCCTGCGACGCCTTCACGGACGAACCATCCGTGCTGCGACCGCTGGCCGTGCTGCGGGATCTAGGGCTCGGCTACCTGCGCCTGGGCCAGCCGGCGACCGAACTCTCCGGTGGGGAGGCCCAGCGCATCAAGCTCGCGACCGAGTTGCAGCGGGGCCAGCGCGGGGGCACGCTCTACGTCCTCGACGAGCCGACGACCGGGTTGCACCCGACCGATGTGGACCGCCTCATGCATCAACTCAACGACTTGGTCGATGTGGGCAACGCGGTCATCATGGTCGAGCACGACATGCGCGTCGTCGCGGGGGCCGATCACGTCATCGATGTGGGACCCGGCGCCGGAAACCTCGGTGGCACGATCGTCGCCGCCGGCCGTCCCGAGGTGGTGGCTGGGACGCGGGCGAGCCGCACGGCACGGTATCTGCGCGAAGAGCTTGATGCCTACAGGGACCAAGAGCTCACGAACGCGGAATCGCTATCGACCGCGAGAAGAGGTTGAGCCGTTGCCGCTCAAGGCCCGGACGGGGCGCGAAAGAGGTTCCCCGGTCGTTCGCGGGGAAATGTGAAACGCCGAGGTCGAGGGCAGATCGACGCGCCTCCTTCACGACGGCCAGCACAGGCGTACTGAATTGGGGCGAGCGCACGAACGCTATGCGACGTGGAGCGCCCGGTGTTCGAACGCGGCGGTGTGGTTCGCTCCGTCGCTCTGCGCGGCAAGGTAGCGTCGCCAACCGCCGTATTCGGTAATATCCGTCCCCGAGCCGATCCCCTCGGCCTCGACCAGAAATCCCTTGGGATGGGTGCCGTCGGCAAGGCGAAGCGTGCCGATGCCGAGAGGGGCCGGGATGGCGGCCACGAAGCGGCCAAAGGCGGCCGGCGACAGGGCCCAGACTTCGGCCGCGATGGCCGCGCCAGCGCCGGCCGCGACGCGCAGCAGGCCCGGCCGCAGGGGCGGACCGCCGGGCAGTGCGTAGAGCCGGTAATCAGCCTGCGTCTCGACTGCCCGTAGGAAGCGTGCACCGAGGCCGGTCAGCTCGCGGTTGAGCGGCAGTCCCGAGAGATGCGCGCCGATCACCACGAGTTCGATTTCGTCCGGGCCCGCAATGGCCGGCCCCGTCTCCGGCATCGGCACCGGCTCCCCGCTCGTGCCGATCGGGACGCCGGCCGCCGCGTGAAGGCGGCCGCCCAAGGCGGCGAGGAGCCCGTCGCGGCCCCGCGGCGCGATCAGTGTGAGGCCCGTCGGCAGGCCGTCGGCGCGGAAGCGGCCCGGCACGGCGAGTGCGCAGAGATCGAGCAGGTTGACGAAGTTCGTGTAGGTCCCGAGCGCGCTGTTGGATCCGATCGGGTCGGCTTCGATCTCGGCGCAGGTAACCGGCCGCGGGTAGGTCGGCACCACCAGCACGTCGATGTGCTCCCACAGGGCGTCGGCGGCCCGGCGCAGCTCCGCCAGCCGGTAGAGGCCGGCGAAGGCGTCGGCGGCCGTAAAGCCCGTAGCCCGGCCGATCACCGCGCGGGTGGTCGGATGCAGCGCTTGCGGTGACGTCTCGATGAGCGGGCGGATCGCCTGATAGCGCTCGGCGACCCAGGGGCCGTCGTAGAGGAGCGCAGCGGTGGCGAACATCGGCGCGAGATCGACCGTCCGGGCCGGGCCGGTGAGGGCGGTGAGGTCGTCGAGTCCCGCCGCGAAGGCGGTCTCCGACAGGGGATCGCCGCCGAAGCGGAGGCTTTCGGCATCCGGCATGCCGACGCGCAGGCCCGGCGGCAGCCCGGGGGGCTGGGTCGGCACGGGTAGGTCGCGCGAGTAGGGATCGGCCGCATCAAATCCCGCCATGATTCGGAAGACCCGGTCGGCATCCGCGACCGTGCCGGCGAAGACCGAAACGGTGTCGAGCGTGCGGCAGGCCGGCAGCAGGCCCCGGCTCGACACGGACCCGAGCGAGGGCTTCAGCCCGACGATGTTGTTGAGGCCGGCCGGGACCCGACCGGAGCCCGCCGTGTCGGTACCGAGTGCGAAGGCGACGAGCCCGTGCGCCACCGCGACCGCCGAGCCACTGCTCGACCCCCCGGGCACGAGGTCCGCGTTCAGGGCATTGCGCGGGGCCGGATGGGGCGTGCGAAGGCCGACGAGGCCGGTGGCGAACTGGTCGAGATTGGTCTTGCCGATCAGGATCGCGCCCGCGGCGAGCAGGCGCGCGACGGAGGGTGCGGTCTGCGACGGCACGAAGGCGAAGTCCGGGCAGGCTGCGGTGGTCGGCAGACCGGCGACGTCGAGGTTGTCCTTCACCGCGAAGGGCACGCCCCAGAGCGGTTTTTTGGTCGGGTCGAACGGCCCGAGGACCGCTGCGGCGGCGAACGTCTCAGCCTCGGGCAGCAGGGTGAGGAAGATGCCCGGGTCATCAATGGCAGCGAGCCGCCGGTAGGTCTCGGTCAGGACCTCTCGCGGGTCGAGGCCGCTGGCATAGGCCGCATGCAGGGCGGAAATCGTCGGGAAGGGAGGCACGGTCGGTCCTCGTCAGCGTGTCACTGGCCCGCGAGGCGGGCGGCTTCTCGGGCGATGCGCCCGTCCGATGCGGCCAGGGCGTCGAGCACTCGGAAATGGTCGGCCCCCGGCACGGCGTGGAGGTCGCCGCCGAGGCCCAGCGCCCGGCGGGCAGCGTGGTAATCTTCGGATTGGCGGCGCAGCTCGGGCAGTTCGGACCCGCCATAGATCACCGAGACGGGCGGCCCACCCGGGGCGAGTCGGCGGATGGGCGAGAGTTCGGCCACCTCGGCTTGCGTGAGGTGCAGCGCGTCGTCCAGCGCGGTGCCGGCGATCGGCTCGAGATCGAAGATGCCGCTTACCGCCAGGACGGCGTCGGCCGCATTGGCCGCAAGCGTCGTCATGAGCGCCGCGAGATGGCCGCCGGCCGACCAGCCCGCGACGACGAGGCGTGCCGCCCCGGTCTCCCGCCGCAGCAGCTGGAGCGCCGCCCCGACCTCCTCGGAAATCCGGGTGAGGCCAGCCTCCGGCGCCAGGGTGTAGCCAACCAGCGCCACGTCGAGGCCGAGGGCGAGCGGCCCCTCGGCCATGCAGGTGAAATCCTCGCGGGCGTTGCGCTGCCAGTAGCCGCCATGGACGAAGGCAAGGCAGGGCGCCCCCGCCGGGCCGCAACGATAGAGATCGACGGCCTGCCGCGGACCGGGGCCGTAGGCCAAGGTCCGTCCCGCCTTGCCCTCGCGGAAGGCGGCGCTGCGGGTGCGCCAGCCCGCCAAGAGGGCGGCGCTGTCCCGGACCGCCCCGGAATTGTCGTAGGCCCGAGTGAGCGCGGCGCGATCGAGGCCGCGCCAAGCCACGGCGTCGGTCGCAGCCATCAGGCAGCCTTCGGCGCGTGGTGGCTGTGGAGCTGGGCCGACAGCATGCGGCGCAGGTCGTTGAAGGCGGGGCTCGACACGTCCCGGCGCCGGGGCAGGTCGACGGTGTGCACGGCCTCGATCCGGCCCGGCCCCGGCGACATCATCACGATCCGGTCGGCGAGAAAGATCGCCTCCTCGATGGCGTGGGTGACGAACAGCACGGTCAGCCCGGTCCGGGCCCAGAGGTCGAGGAGCTCGTCCTGGAGGCGCTCGCGGGTCATGGCGTCGAGCGCGCCGAACGGCTCGTCCATGAGGACCATCTCGGCCTCGTTGGCGAGCACGCGGGCGATGGCCACGCGCTGCTTCATGCCGCCCGATAGCTGGTGCGGATAGGCGTCGGCGAAGCGGCCGAGCCCCACCAGATCGATGTAGCGGCGCGCGGTGTCACGGACCTCCGCCGCGGGGCGGCCCCGCGATTTCGGGCCGAAGCCGATATTGTCGCGCACGGACAGCCAAGGGAACAGACCGTAATCCTGGAAGACCATGCCGCGGCTCGGAGCGGGGCCGGCGATCGGCTTGTCCCACATCAGGGCTTGGCCCGAACTCGGCGCCTCGAAGCCGGCGGCGATGCGCAGCAAGGTCGACTTCCCGCAGCCCGAGGCACCGAGCAGGCAGACGAACTCCCCCCTCTGGACGGTGAGGCTGGCGCCGCGCAGGGCCTCGGTCCGGCGCCCCTGCGCCGTGTAGGTCTTCGAGACGTCCCGGATCGTTAGGATGGGGACGGTGGGCTCAGCCATGGGAGGGGCTCCAAGAGAGGAGGCGGCGACCGATGCGCATGACGATCCAGTCCGAGACGAAGCCGGCGATGCCGATCACGCCCATGCCGCAGATCACGATCTCAGTCCGGGAGAGCTGGCGCGCCTCCATGATGACGGCGCCGAGGCCCGTCTGGACGCCCGTCATCTCACCGACCACGATCACCACCCAGGCGAAGCCCAGGCCGAGCCGCAGGCCGGTGAAGATCGAGGGGAGGGCGGCGGGCAGCACCACCCGGAGGAACTGGGCGGGACCCGTGCAGCCCAGCATCGCCGCCGCCTCGAACAGGCGCGGCTCCACCGAGCGCACGCCGAACACGGTGTTGACGAGGATCGGGTAGAAGGCGCCCAGGAACACGAGGAAGAAGGCCGAGGTGGCCCCGAGCCCGAACAGGATCATGGCCAGCGGCAGCCACGCGGTGACGGGGATCGGGCGCAGGATCTGCAGCACGGGATCGAGGAGAGCCCGGACCAGGGGCACCCGCCCGATCATCAGCCCGATCGGCAGGGCCGCCGCGGCGGCCAGCGCGAAGCCGCCATAGACCCGGGACAGCGAAGCCCAGAGATGGGCCCAGAGAGTGGCGCTGAAGGCGTCGTCGTTGATGCCGCCGAACGCCATGTCGCGCAGGGCGAGCCAGACCTCGGCGGGAGGTGGAACGAGGCTGTAGGGCCGGTTCGCAGTGGCGAAGTGCCAGAGCGCGAGGGTCGCCAGCGGCACCACCAGGGCGAGGGCAGGGCCGCGCAGGCGGTCGAGGAGGCTGCGGAGCGGGGCGTCCGGCCTCGGGCTCTGACCCGATGCCGGCACGGCCGTCGGCAAGGCGGCAGGGAGGGCGGCGCCCTCCATCGCGGCGCTCACGCATCCCTCATGGCATCGACGAAGCGGGTGTCGATGAAGCCGTCTTCGGGCAGGCGCTTGATCTGCTTCAGTGCCAGCATGCGATCGGCGTAGATCTTGGCCTGCCGCACCTCGTCCGGCCCGAGCTTCCAGGTCAGTTCGACGTTCGGGGCCGAGATCGCCAGCGCCTCGCGCTTCTGGCCGAGCTTGGCCACCGCCATGGCGATCATCGCCTCCCGGTCCTTGGCCGCGAACTCGGTGGCCTTGCGATGGATCTGCAGCATGGTGCGCACGAGATCCGGCCGCTCGGCCAGCGTGTCCCGATGGGCGCCGAACACCATGTTGAGCGAGCCCATCTCGGTGCCGTAGGGGTATTCGACGAGCTGGCCGACGCCCGAGGCGAGGCTGACGCCGGGGGCGGGTTCGGCGCCGACATAGGCATCGACGTCGCCGCGGGCGAGCGCGAGGTGCATCTCCGAGAAGGAGACGCGCACCGGGGTGATGTCCTTCACGGACAGTCCCTCCATGCGCATCCGCTCGAGGGCGAACACCTCCTGCGTGCTGCCGGGCCAGATCGCCACGCGCTTGCCGCGCAGGTCCTTGATCGTCCGGATTTCGGAATCCTTGCGGGCGATGACACCCATGCCGCGGTTGCAGGTGGAGGCGATCACGACGATCGGTTCGCCTGCCGCGGCGCCGAGCGTCGCCGCCGCGAGCCCGAATGTGCCGAAATCCACCGACTTGGTGACGACGGCGTTCTTGCCTTCGGTCGGGCTCTCGAACGGGATGACCTCGACCCGCACACCTTCGGGCGTGAAGCGCTCGTAGAAATGCGGCGCGATCGAGTGGATGAGCTTGAGCGAGCCCATCCGGATGATGGTGGGGGCGGCCTGCGCCCGGGCGGCGCGGCCAGGCAAGGAAGTCGCGACGAGGCCGGTTCCGAGACCGGCGAGAAGGCTGCGGCGGTCGATCATCGGACGGCTCCTGCATCTACCGAGGCTTCGAGCTTAGGAAGCAGGAGTGTTGCCGGGAAGTGCTAATTCTTGACGGCGCTGTTGCCTTTCTGGCAACACCCTGGCAGGAGGGTTGGGATGAAGCATCTGCGCGGCTTCACTGCGGTGGCCGAGGTCGCTCGCTCCGGCTCGATCCGGCGGGCCGCCGAGCACCTCAACATCACGCCCTCGGCGCTGACCCGGCAAATCCAGGACATCGAGTACGAGCTCGGAACGCCGATCTTCGAGCGCCTCGCACAAGGGATGCGCCTGAACGCGGCGGGGGAATTGTTGGCGCGGCACATCCGCGACCAGGCAGCCGACCTCGACCGGGTGCGCTCGCAGATCGCCGACCTCTCCGGCGTGCGCCGAGGCCACGTGGCGCTTGCCTGTAGTCAAGCCTTCGTCACTCGGGTGATCGCGGAGGAGGTCGAGACCTACCGGGCACAGTTTCCCCAGGTCGCCTTCACCGTGCAGGTGCGCGATCATGTCCAGGCGGTGGCTGCCCTCGTTTCGTTCGAGGCCGACCTCGCCCTCGTCCTTCAGCCTCCGCCCTCTGCGGAGTTGCATGCGCTCTATGCCGGCCGTCAGTCTCTGTGCGCCCTGATGCGGGCGAGCCATCCCCTGGCCTCCAAGGACGGGCCGATCCGGCTACGCGACTGCCTCGCCCACGCACTGGCGCTGCCCGACCGTTCGCTCGCCATCCGCCACCATATCGAGCAGGCGCTCGCCCGGCGCGGGGTCGAGATGCGCGCCACCGTGGAATCGGGATCTTTGGAATTCCTGCGCAACGTCGTCCTGCGGGAGGATGTCGTCAGCTTCCAGGTGCCGAGCGGCATTCCCGACGACCCGCGCCTGCGCAGCCGTCTGATCGACGCCCGCGACCTCGATCCGATGAGCGTCGTGCTCGCGCAACTGCGCGGACGCCTGCTCCCGGTCGCGGCCAGCAAATTCGCCGACCAACTCGCCGCACGCTTGAACCATCAGGCCGGTGCAGCCTGATGGCCGGATGTCGAACGGGCTGGGCAGGACGACGTGACCTAACCGGCCGGCTTTGAACCGACCCGGTGGAGAGGATCAGCCGGGATGGGAGCGTGCCCCCCGATGAGGCGCATGGCGCCGTGGAGCCGATCCTTGTGCGGCTGGATGCGGCAACCGGCACGACAACCCGGTGTGCTTCTCAAGGCGGCCCTGACCCCGCAAGAAGGACCGCCGCGATCTTCACGCAAGCGGGGTGCATGGCAGCCGGAGCCGGCATTGGAACGGAGGGCTGCCACACCAGGAAATCGGCGCCCGTGCGCGTGCCGCCGAGCGCGTAGACGGCCGCGCGGCCGGCGCGGGCGCCCTTCCACTCGACCACGATCGACATCTGGAAGTTCTGGCGTGGGGAAGGGACGGGAGCCGCCCGGCCCGGCAGCGAGCGGCTGGCGGCGGGCCGAACCCGGCTGATCAGGGCAGCGAGGTCGAAGCGACCGCCTTCGTTGTAGACGGTCAGGACCGGTCGCAGAATCGCGGCGACGTCCGGCGTCATCGATGGCAGCCGCCCGAGTTCGTCCACGCTGGCGAACGGCGCGTTGCGCGGTCCCCACGTGAGACCGCGGGCGCGGTATTGCGGCAGTTCGGCGCCGCCATTGGGTTCGGGTCCATCGTCGGCGTCGCGGTAGTCGATGATCTCGGCGGCGACGGCGAGGACCGTTCGGTCCGGCACGCCGAGCAAGCGGAACGCCTCTTCCATCGCCGGCCGCGGGGTCTTGTTCAGGTCGATGAGGCGCCCCTGGTCCTGCAACGACACGAAGGCAGTCCGGTCGTGGCCGAGGGGGCACGCTGTGACGGTTCCGTCCTCCGGGAGGTCGAGGCCGGCGACGCGGTAGGTTCGCCGCACGTCGAGATCGTAGGCGATCAGGCGAGCGATCCCGTCGGCAATGCCCTGGAGTTGCAGGCTTTGTCCGCGCGCCTGCGCCAAAGCCGTGCCGGAGCGGACCTGCATCAGCGCGCCGGCCAGGATCGCGCTCACCACGGTGAGGATGCCGAGCACGGACAGGAGGACGAAGCCGGCCTCCTTCTCCGCGTCGGGCGGCGCGCGGCGCGCGGACAGGCTCCGCAGGGTCATCGCCGGTTGCCGAGAGCGATGACGAGCGGAGTCCAACGCCGGGGATCGCCGGGAGCGAAAACGACCTGGATCTCGACGAGGGCGGGCAGGCGGCCGGCCCCGTCCCCGGATGGTGGCCAAGCCGGGTACCAAAGAGGCCGTGTGCGATCCTTGAGCGCCCCGAAATAGCGGATTGAAAAGCCGGCGATGCCGTGCAGCAGAACTTCCGACGGTTCCGAGGCCCCGCCCGCGCGCGCGAGGCCCGGCAGGCTTTCGAGCGGCGCGCGGCTCTCGACAAGGTCGAGGCGGCCGTCGTCCCGTGGAAGGCCGTTCAGGGCCACGGCGAGATCGACGGGCCGTTCCAGAGCCTGATCGGCGCCGATCGCGGCCCGCAGGCCGTTCGGTCCGCCCTGCAGGGCCGGACCCGCCCCCTCGATCCGACGCGGCGTGAGACTGGCGAGCGTCCGGCGCAGGTGCTCCCGGACGGATTGCACCTCTTCCACCGTCGCGGCGAAGCCAGCCGCAGCCGAGGCCGTTCCCGCCACGCGGATCGCATCGAAGGTCTCGAGAAGAGTGAGGTCCTGCAGCAGGCGCGCCTCGTCGACCGGGTCGCTGCCGTAGGTCATCGCCATCCGGCCGGTCCGATCGAAGACGAGGATGGTCGGCGGTGGTTCGGGCAGGGCGCCGGGCGGATAGCGGAGAGCCGAGGCGAGCGCTGCGGTCGAGGCCTCGTCGCTGTCGAGGAAGCGCAGCGGGGTGCCCGGGCCGAGCAAGCCTTCCGCGAAGGCGCGCAGGCGCGCCGAGCCGCCGCGAGCCGGATCCGTGTCGATGCACAGGAAGGCCACGCGATCACGCAAGGGAGCGGGCAGCGTCCGGGCCAGCTTGTCGAGTTCGAGCGTGCGCACGGCGCAGTTGATCGTGCAGTCGGCGTGGACGAAGGACACGACGACGAGCCGATCGCGGAGGGCTTCGGATTGGAGTGGCGCGCCGTGCTGATCCAGCCGACGTGGCGGCGCGGCGCCTGGCCAGAGGAACGTGTCGCGCTCGCTGAGCCCACGCTGTCGCGGGTCGCGATCGGCCTCGGCTTTGCTGACTGGGAGGAGGGTGGCCAGGACAAGACCCAGACACGCCGCCACGACCTTCTTCGACATCGGCAACACTGCGGGATTAGCGATCGGAACGGGCGCCGAACGTTACAAATGTTGGTCGGGAAAGATTGACAATGGGTGATGATTGCCCGGCAGGGCGGCTGCCTATTGTGATATCGTCAATAAAAAATAAGGTTCTTTTCGCAGGATCGATGGTGTTGCAAATATGTATTTGATAGGTGGGATAATGTATTGACATGTTTTCGGGATAGTTCTCCTGCGTAGATTTCTTCTATCGACCGTAATGCGAGATTTATAACATATAAATGTTTTTTATATTTCACAAATTCAATGCATTTAATCTATTTATTGCTGTTTAGCGAAATCACTGGGCTGATATCAGCAGCGCATCGAAGACCGATCCGCTTCATATCCAGATCGAACAGGGAATACGAAAGATTTTTGTCAAATGATAAGATTCGCGCTTGCGCTAGCGGTCCGGCGAACCCGAAGACATCTCTGAGATATTACTGAGAAAATCTGGTCATTTTACTTATTTGGAAAGTGAAGTTCAAAATTAATACTTCCTAGCCGTTTTCTCTCCGGAAGTCGAACGCAGTCTTGTCCGAGTCGTTCGAGGCGCTTCAACCACTCATTAACCATAACTCCCTAGCGTCCTGCTGCGAACGGATCCGGGCGTGAAAGGTCGGCGACGACATGAGGTGGGGGGCATATGTCGTCGGGGCGGGGCTCGTCGCTGCCGTCTCTGGCGCGGCGCTCGCCGCCGAGCCGACCGAGGGCCTCGGCCCGGCCGCCGGGACATCCGTCACCGCGCGGCGCGGTTCGGCCGGTATCATCCTGCGCGGTACGGATCGGCTGGTGGGCGGCGAGGCGCCATTCAGGGCACCGCTGCCGGGCGGAATGGTCACGCTCAATCTCGTCGAGGCGCCTCTGCCGGTGGCGACGAAGGCGGTCCTGGCCGACACGCTTGGCTGGGGCTACACTCTCGACGAGCGCGCATCCGGCACGATCACCCTGCAGACGGGCGGTCCGGTGACGCGCGACGCGCTGCTGGCGATGTTCGAGACCGCGCTGAGAAGCCGCGGTCTCACCCTGAGCCGCCGGGGACGTACGGCCCTGATCGTGCCGTTCGACGGCGCGGGCGTGCAGCCGGTGCAGGGGCCGAGCGCGGAGGCCGGAGCCGTCGTCGTCCCGCTTCGCTGGATCGCCGCCGCCGAGATGCAGGCCATTCTCGCCGCGGCCGCCCCGCGCGAGGTCGTGCTTCGAGCCGACCGCCCGCGAAACCTGCTGATCCTGTCAGGGTGTACCTCGAGCGACCTAATACGCGGCGGCAAGGCCGGCCGGAAAGGTACGGCGGGAGGCGAGGTGCGCGTCCAGGCTGAGCGCGCCGGCGCCGAAGGCGGCGATCTGCAGCAGCCCCCCGGCGAGCATCACGTTCTTGAAGAAATGCACGAAGCTGTTCTGGTCGGCGAGGTTGCCGTGGAAGTAGACTGCCGTCAGGACCGACAGTAGACCTGTCGGTTCGGGGGCCAGAGCGCCTGCCGGAGATCATCCAGGGTCAAGTGGACCCATCCATCCAGCGGGTCGAACCGACGCGCGTAGGTCGTCTTGCCCGCCCCGGGGCAGCCGATCAGCCCAATCACCCGCTGACAGCCAAGGTCAGGCATGGTCAGTGACTGCCTCGTCCTCGTCGGCCTCGATATCGGCCTCAATGACCTCACCTCGAAGGTACCGGGCCTGAACCTCGGCCACGCGTCGGGCCGCCTGTGCGTGACGGCTCGACACCAGGCTGTCCGGACGGTGTTCGCCGCCCCGCTTGACCGCGAGCAGCTCTGGATCCCCCCAACGATCGAGCAGATCCTGGAAAGCTGCGTACCGCTTCGCATCGAAGTCGATCCGCTGGCCCATCATGTCCTTGTAGGGGTGAGCCGGATGAAGGCCGGCGCAGGGCACCCAGCCCGTGGGGATCGGGGTCGTCGCCGCATGTGTGCGCCCGCTCCGCAGGAGCTTTGGCAGGACATGCGTATGTGGGCCTTCAGGGCTTGTGCCGCCGGGCCCTGGTATCGGGGCGTAGACCTCGATGCGGCCGGCCTGGGCGAGGAATACCCGATGCGGACTCAGTGCGACCAGCTGCCGACCGATGGGGTTCGCGTGATCGAACAGGGGCTGTCCTACTCCTGAACGGAGGCATGCGATGGCCTCAGGGTCGCTCGTGCGCACGCAGGCATCAACCGCGAGCAGGTCGAGACCGAGGTCAAACAAGATGGCGTCCTGGTCCCGCCCGCGGGCGGCATCCCGGTCCGGACCGAGCTCCGTGACCACGCCCCGCCGGCTCATGGCGCAGGCGTCTTGCGGCAGGCACAGGGCGATGGCGTGGTTCCAACCGGACGCGACGGCGGTCTCGTAAGCTACCGGGCGCAGGTCGGGACAGGCGGTCAGCGCAATGGCGCCGCGCTCCGTCGCCATGCCCATGCGGTCGTCCGGCAGGGCCGTGACCGCCTCGTCCGGGTCGCGCATGAACTCGGCGATGGCACCGAAGCTGCCGAGGCTCCAGGCGGTGCCAGGGTCAGCCAGGGCCTCGCGCAGCAGGGCCGCGACCGCCTCAGCCTGTGATGATGGCGTCATCGCTTTCCTCCGTGTTGGACCGGGACCGTGCCCAGGGCAGGATGTATCGGGTTCCGTCCGTGGCCTCGCCCCGCTCTGCCGTCACGCCGAACACGCGGGCGAGCAAGGTGTCGGTCAGCGCCTCCTCCGGTCGGCCATCGGCGACGAGCCGACCACCGGACAGCACAACGATACGGTCGCAGAACCGGGCCGCAAGCGCGAGGTCGTGCAGGACGGCGACTACGCCCGCGCCCTCACGCGAGGCGGCGCGCAGCAGCGCCATGGCGTCGAGTTGGTGGGCCGGGTCGAGGGCCGTGACCGGCTCGTCGACGAGAAGCCACTCGGCCTCGACCGCGAGGGCGCGAGCCAGCAGCGCGCGCATGCGCTCGCCCGAGGACAGGGACGGCTCAGTCCTGTCGGCAAGGTGCCCGACATCAGTGCGCGCCAGCGCCCGAGTGACCGCGGCCCCGTCGGCGTCCGAAAGCCCAGAGAAGGCACGGCGGTGCGGCAGCCGGCCGAGCGCCACGATCTCGCGCACCGTCATCGGCCATCCGACCCCGGCGCCCTGGAACAGGGCGGCGATCCGGCGGGCCCGTTCGTCGCGGTTCAGGCTGGACAGCGCGCGCCCTTCGAGGGTGACGCGGCCCCGGACCGGCGGGACCAGCGCCGCGAGGACGCGCAGAAGCGTGGTTTTGCCGGCCCCGTTCGGCCCGACGAGCCCGACGAAGCGACCGCGCTTAAGCAGGAGGTCGATGTCAGACAGGATCGTCCGGCTATCAAGCGTGACTTGGACGTCGTGGAGACCGAGGCTCATGCCCGCCTCCCGCGACTGCGCAGCAGAAGGACGATCAGGAATGGCGCCCCGACGAGCGCGGTCACCACGCCGAGCTTCAGTTCGGGCCGGGTGGCGAGCAGGCGCACGCCGATATCGGCTGCGAGCACGAGGACCGCGCCGGCGAGGCCGCTCGGCAACAGGTTGGCACCGGGCCGGGCCCCGACGAGCGGACGCATCAGATGCGGCACCACGAGGCCAACGAAACCGATGGCGCCGGAGACCGCGACCCCGCTGCCGACCGCAAGAGCCGCGCCGGTGACGAGGCGCACGCGTACCGAGACAAGGCTGACCCCGAGGCTTGCGGCGGTGTCCTCCCCGAGCGTGAGAGCGTCGAGTGAGGAACCGGTCGAGAGCATCAGACCCCAGCCGAGAATCATCAGTGGCAAGCACAGGAGGACTTGGTCCAGGCTGCGGTCGGCAAGCGAGCCCATTAGCCAGAATACAATTTCTAGGGCCGCGTAAGGGTTAGGCGAAAGGTTGAGTGCCAGCGCGGTCAAGGCGCCTGCGAGGCTCGACAGGCCTACGCCGGCCAGGATCAGCCCAAGCGTGGAGGTGCCGCGGGCGGCGAGCAAGTTGAGGAGCAGTGCCGCCACGCCGGCGCCAGCGATGCCGCCAAGCGGCAGGGCGAGGCTCAAGGAGGCGGCAAGCCCGCCGTAGAAGGCGAGCACGGCCCCAAAGGCCGCGGCCGAAGAGATGCCGAGGATGCCGGGATCGGCCAGTGGGTTGCGCAAGTAGCCCTGCATCGCCGCGCCGGTCAGGCCGAGGCTGAACCCGACGAGGCCGCCCAGCAGCGCCCGAGGGACACGCAACTCCCACAGGACCATGGCTGGGAGCGTGGTCCGGCCCGCGACGAGGTCCGCGAAGGCGGCAGGCACGTCGAAGGGCGCATAGCCGATGGCGACCGACGCTAGCGTCAAGGCGAGTACCATGAAGCCGAGGACGGGGACGACAGCCCGGCGGACCCGCGGCATGTCCGGACGCCGCAAGACGGGATTGGCGATGGTCCGAAGGGGCGCGTTCATGGTTGCTGCATCCGCGCGTTCGCGGCGGCCGCCAGCCGCGCCACGACCTCGGCCACCTGAGGACCCGGGCAGGTCCAGAACCGATTAGGGATGGAAACAGTCCGGCCCTCACCTGCGAGCGCCTGGAAGACGGGATGGTGCAATAGTGTGTCCGCAAGCGAGGGCAGTCCGGGCGCTCCCTCGTCGGTCACGATCAGGTCCGCGTTCGCGAGCGCTGCGGCTTCGAGCGGCACCTGCCCGAACCGGTCGCGTCCTATTTCGGCCGCGACGTTGACCAGGCCGGCGGCTTGGATCAGCGCGTTGCCAAGACCACCGGGCGCAACCGTGAAGGCGTTCGGGCGCATGACGAGAGCCCGCAACGGTCGTGTCGCGGGCGTGACGGCGGCGAGCCGAGCATCGAGGTCCGCGACTAATGCCTCGCCCCTCTCACGATGCCCGAGCGCTTCCGCGACCTGCCGGATCTGGGCGCGCACGCCGTCGAGGTCGGCCGGCACGCCGAGTTCGAGCACTGGCGCGCCGACGCGCTTGAGCATGCCGACGGTCGTGCGCGTCGTGAAGGCGCCTGCGATGACGAGGTCGGGCCGAAGCGCGACGACCTCCTCGGTGAGGCCGCGCGTCACCGGAACTCCGGCGGCCGCGGTCGCGACCGTCGATCCGCGCGGGTCGCCGGCGAGATAGGTGACGGCCAGCACCTGGTCGCGGTCGGCGAGCCGCAGGACGAGCTCGTCCGCGCACAGGTTCATCGAAACCACGCGCACGGGCGCCTCGTTCGTGCCCGCGGCACCGGCTGCGGGAACGAGGGCCAGGATGCCCCAGACTGCGAGGATGGCCCGTGCTGGCATCGTCACCTCAGAACGTGGTCATGCGCACGCCGCCATAGACGGCGAGCCCCGGTCCGAGGAACCCCGTGGGGTTCTCGTAGCGGCGGTCGAACAGGTTATCGATGCGACCGAACACGCTGACCGTCTCGCTGACATCGTAGCTGACCGCGAAGTTGACGAGGGTGAAGCCGGGGTTCTTCAAGCGCGGGACGGAGAAGTCCCGGTTGCCGTCGACGAAGGAGCCGAGCACGATCACTGTGCCGCTGAAGGTCAGGCCTGGTAGCGGGTTCCAGAACGCCGTGGCGCTGCCCTTGTGCCGTGGCCGGCGCAGAAGCTCCTGGTTGGTAATCTCGTTCTTGGTGACGGTGTTGGTGTAGTCGACCCGGCCCGACAGCGTCTCCGAGAACCGCACCGAGACGAACGCCTCCGCGCCGTAGGACACGGCCTTGCCGACGTTCTCGTTCGAGGTGAAGCTTGCGTTGGTGTTGATGAGGTTGGTGAAGTCGTTGCGGTAATAGGTGGCTCCGACCAGGACCCGGTCGCCGAGCGGCTGCTCGAAGCCTGCATCGTAGCCGAGGCTCTCCTCGGGCTTGAGGTTCGGGTTGGCAAAGAAATTGAACGCCGGGAAGCTCTGGTAGAGTTGGCTCAGCGTCGGCGCCTTGAAGCCGGTCCCGACGCTGCCCTTCAGGCGCGTGTCGGTGAAGGGCAGGATGTAGCTCGGCGCGACCCGGAAGGTGGTGGCCGGGCCGAATTGGTCGTTCTCGTCATGGCGCAGATTGGCGACGAGGAAGGCGCGGTCGAACGGTGTGAGCTGCACCTCGCCGTAACCCGCGGTGTTGCCGTTTCTCGCCCGCAAGGAGTCGGGAACGGAGCCCGGCGAGGTCGTGAACAGGCTCTCCTCGTCCCGCTGGGCGCCGAACAACACGATGTTGCCGGGCGAGAGCAGATAGTCGCCGCGATACTCGAAGCGTGTCCGTTCGCCCAGGCCTGTGGTGGCGTCGGGCGTCGCCAACGGGTCGAGAGGCCCCTGCTGCCGGTTGAACAAGTTCGAGTAGTTGATGGCGAAGATGTTGTGGAAGCCGGCGAACGGCGTCCATTCGGCCTCGTTGCGAGTGAAGACCTGCTGGACCGCCGCCTCGCTGCGGAAGGCCGCCAGTGCCGCCGGGAAGGTGCTGAAGTCGTCGCCGGTCAGCAGCAGCCGCGAGTTGATGAAGCGCGTCACCGAATTGATGCGGAACGTGTCGGTGAACTGGTAGCCGAACTTCGCCGAAACGGTCTCGTTGTCGTAGAAATTCGGACGGATCGGACGTCCGAACGGCACGAGGTCGGGCGGCGTGACGGGGGTTGCGGCCGCCCGGAAATGGGAGACCGAGACTGAGTAGTCGAAGCCGTTCTCGGAGCCGCTGATCCGGCCCGACTGGTTGAAGGTCCCGAACGAGCCGCCCTCCAGGCGCAGCGACGCCCGCGCCGGCCCTTCGCCGCGCTTGGTCGTGAAGGAAATCACGCCGCCGATGGCGTCGGACCCATAAAGGCCACTCTGGGGGCCGCGCAGCACCTCGATGCGGGCGAGGTCGTCCGTCAGGAGTTGGCCGAAGTCGAAGGACCCGTTGCCGTTCGACGGGTCGGTCGCGTCGATGCCGTCGATCAACACCTTGGTGTGGTTGGAGTTGGCGCCCCGGATGAAGACGGAGGTCTGGCCGCCGGGGCCGCCCGTCTGCACGACATTGAGACCCGGCACCTGCTGAAGCGCGTCCGGGACGGTGCGGCGCTGCTGCTGTTCGAGCGTCCGCTCGGTCAGAACGGTCACGCTCGATCCGACTTGCGCGGTCGGTGTCGGCACGCCTGTCGCCGCGACCGAGATCTCGTCGAGGCTCGTCTCGACGCCGGTCGGTGCGGCGGCGAAGGGCGCCGCCGTCTGCTGGGCGTGGGCGAAGGGTGCGGCGAACAGAGCCGATCCGGCGCAGAATAGAGCTAGCACGCTCCGGAGAGCGGAACCAAAGGGATAGGGCACAGGAGACAAGCCTCGGGCGACGGCAGTGGCACGTCACCGCGAACGAGGCCTCGGCTCACCGCCCCCAAGCAGAAGGGACGGCGCTTCGACACCCATCAGGACACCCCGCCCGACGCGTTTCGCGTGTGACCACGACTGACGGCAGGTCTCCTGGCTCACGGGTCGCTGCCCTCTCACCGTCTTCCCGGGCGAGGCTGCCCAGTGACATGGTGGCGGAAGGCTCGCCGCTTACAGTTGCGGGGGCAGCCGCGGCATCGGGTTACCCCTCACCGCGTTCCCTTTTGATCCCCGAGGGGAACCGTCAAGCTCACTTTCCCACCGCGACCCGACCCAGTCAATCAAGCTGACGTAGGGACTGCACGGCTGTTGCCAGACCGCTCCACACGAAAGCATCCCTTGTGTAGCATGTCCCTACGTCCGAGCCGCAGCTGCGCGCTTCGAGCTGAAGCGGCGTCGTTGCCTCGGGGCGGGCGTGTCGCCACGAAAGTGCATGCGCTCGGCATCGGCTGCCCCTACAAGAGCCCTATGCCCGATGCCCTGTTCTCGCCGGCCGCGGCTCGCAACGCCGCCCCGATCGCCGAGCTCCTCAAGCGCGTTCTCCCGCTCAGCGGCCTCGTCCTTGAGATCGCAAGTGGGTCGGGCGAGCACGCCGCTTACTTTGCTCGTGCGATGCCCGCACTCGTCTGGCAGCCCAGCGATCCGGATGAAGCGGCCCGTCGCAGTATCGTCGCCCATGCCGGCGCCGCCGGTCTGGGCAACATTCGGTCGCCATTGGCGATCGATGCGACCCGTCAGCCGTGGCCGGTGACGCGGGTGAACGCGGTTGTCGCGATCAACATGATCCACATCGCCCCCTGGGACGCGACCATGGGACTGATGGCTGGCGCGGAAGCGACGCTCGCGGAGGGGGGTGTGCTCTACCTCTACGGTCCCTTCCGGGAGGATGGCGCGCACACCGCACCGAGCAATGCCGCGTTCGACAGCAGCCTGCGCGCTCGGAATGTCTCCTGGGGAGTCCGCGATATCGAGGCAGTCACGGCGGCCGGCCGAGCGCACGATCTGCATCTGGTCGAGCGCATCGCGATGCCGGCCAACAACCTCAGTCTGATCTTTCACCGAGGCAGCCGAGGCTCCGCTGGAGACAGGGAGGTCGCGCCTTGACCACCCCAGCCAGCGCGGTCGTCGTCGGTGCATCCGGCGGCATTGGCAGGGCCTTGATCCGCGCACTCGCCGAGTCTGCGTCCCACGCTCCAATCTTCGCGCTCTCCCGCTCGGAATCGTCGGTCCCGAAGGGCGTTCGAACCCTTCCGATCGACCTGAGTGACGAGGCGACAATTGCGGCGGCGGCGGCCAGGGTCGGCGAAGCCGGACCGGTCGGCCTAGTCATCGTCGCCACCGGCCTTCTTCACCGGACCGGCGTCTTGCCCGAGAAAACGGTCAGGACGCTCGATCCCACCGCGATGGCCACCGTCTTCTCAGTCAACACGATCGGCCCAGCGCTCGTCGCCAAGCATTTCGTGCCGTTGCTGGCGCGACGGGAGCGATGCGTGTTCGCGGCCTTGTCAGCGCGGGTCGGATCGATCGGCGACAACCGACTGGGCGGCTGGTACGCCTATCGCGCCTCGAAGTCGGCGCTGAACCAGATTCTGCGAACGCTCGCGATCGAGGTTGCCCGCAGCCGACCGGAAGCGATCGTCGTGGGCCTGCATCCGGGCACGGTCGCCTCCGGCCTGTCGCGGCCCTTCCGGCCGGACCCAACGGTCGACGGCGTCTTCTCGCCCGAGGAGAGCGCAGCGCATCTCCTGAGCGTGCTGAACGGCCTAAGCGCGGACGACACCGGCGGCATCTTCGCCTGGGACGGCTCGCCGATCCCCGCCTGAGCGTGGTCTCGGCTGAAACGGATGCTCAGGACGACGCCGTGCGATCGTTTGGAGCGAAGCTCACTGAAGACATGCGCCATCAGCGGACCTCAAGCCTCCGCCGGACAGAGGACCCTTTGGCCTCGCGCCCGTTTTGGCCATTCATCCGATCATGACGAGGGGATCTCCAATACCGTTATTTGCAGACTGAACGCCTTGGAGCCGTACTGGGCTTTTCTTCTGCCGTGAGGTGGTCACAGCCAACTGCCACACCGCCGGATCAGATGCCGGACGTGGCAAGGCCCAACTCGAGTCTTCCAAAGGACTGATACAGCCCCTCAAACGATGCCGAGAGCGGAGATGAGGACTAGGCTGATGACGACCAGCATGAGGAGCGAGCCGGTGACGGCAGCCGTCACGCGGGCGCCGACCCGAGCAAGAACGCGTACGTCCACGCCGAGCCCGAGAGCGGCCATCGCCACGATGGTCAGGTAGCCCGCTACCTGGGTCAGCGGCTTCGCGGCCGCGCCGGGGATAAGGCCCAGGGAGCACAGGCCTGCGAGCGTCAGGAAGCCGATGATGAACCAGGGAACTAGCTTGACGAAGCTCACTCGTTCCGGACGCCTGTTGGTGGACAGGCCTTCACGCGGCAGTAACGGCGCGATCAGCGATAGCAGCACCACGACGGGCCCCAGCATGAGCACGCGCACGAGCTTGACCAGCGTGCCCACTTGCGTGGCAATCAATCCGACCGGAACGGTGGCCGCCAAGACCTGAGGCACCGCGTAGACCGTCAGACCGGCGAGGACACCGTACTGGTCTTGGGAGAGGGCAGCGATCGGGACGAACAGCGGCAGGCCGAGCACCATGAGCACGCCCAGCACCGCCGTGAAGGCGATCGCCGCGGCGACATCCTTGCTGTCGGCTCCGATCACCGGCGCCACCGCAGCGATAGCCGAGTTGCCGCAGATCGCGTTGCCGCATGCGACGAGAAGGGCCATGCGGGCGGGCAGGCCGAGGGCGCGGCATATGCCGTAGCTAATTCCGATCGCCAGGATGACGACGGTGACGATGCCGGCGAGGAGCGCCGGGCCGGACGCCAGAAGGGCGCCGACGCTCACCGTCGCGCCGAGCAGCGCGACGGCCACCTCGAGAAGTTGCTTGGCACTGAACGCGATGCCGGCTTGGAACCGGGGACTCGGCTGCCAGACCGTTCGGAGACCGAGGCCGAACAGGATCGCGAGGACGAGCGCTTCGATGTAGGGATGCCCGAAGCTTCGCTCCTCGAGAGTCTGGATGCCCGCCGCGATGACGGCGATGGTCAGGCAGAGCAGGACACCCGGCAACAGTTCGGAGACCGAGCCGGCCTTTGCTCGCGGGTTCGCCAGCGCTTCCCGTGCCGCCGTCTTCAGGCTCATGCCGATGGTCCTGTCCGATAACCCGTCCGAACGACGACACGTTCTCGGCGGTCGACGCCCGGGCGGAACCGTTTCCGCCCAGGCCATTCGCAAAAGCCTCGCGGCCCGCTCGCGCCGTCAGCGCGATCGATCAGGCGAGGCTCGCGGATGCAGTCGAGCGCCGCGCGATATGCGCATTGCGGTAGAGCGTCAGCGCGCCCACGATCGAGAACATCGCGGCGCAGGCGAGCCAGAGGCCCGGCATCGCTTTGTTGCCCGATGCATGGATCAGGTAGGTGCAGATCGCTGGCGTGAAGCCACCGAAGATCGCCTGGGCCAGGCTGTAGGCGAGCGAAAAGCCGGTGGCGCGCACCTCGGCGGGCATGATCTCGGTCAACGTGACGACCATGACGCCCTGGTAGCCGCCGTAGAGGAACGACATCCACATCAGCGTCGCCAGAAGCCGGCCGAAGGACGGGTCGGACACGAGCCAGGCCATGACCGGGTAGGCGGTGACGCCGATCAGCACCGAAAAGGTCAGGAGCACCGGCAGACGGCCGACGCGGTCCGACACCGCGCCCATGACGGGAACCCATACGAAGTTCGCGAGGCCGACGCAGACCGTGACGATGAAGCTGTCCTGATCGCTCAGCCCGAGCACTTGGCGCGCGTAGGTCGGCGTGTAGGCCGTGATCATGTAGAAGAACACGCTCGTCAGCGTGACGAGCAGAACGGCCTTCATGACGATCGCCCAGTTCTGGAGGAGCGAGCGATAGATCTCGCCGAGCGTGACACGACGGTGCTTGGCACGCTGGGCGAAATCCTCGCTCTCCTGCATCGAGCGGCGGATCCAGAACAGCACCGGGATGATCAGGCAGCCGATCAGGAACGGGATGCGCCACCCCCAGCTGAGCATCTGCTCCTCGGTGAGGAGGCCGCGCAAGGTGACGCCGATCACGGCGGCGAACACGACGGCGACCTGCTGGCTCGCCGACTGCCAGCTCACGTAGAAGCCGCGGTTTCCGGGAGTGGCGATCTCGGACAGGTAGACCGACACGCCACCGGATTCGGCGCCCGCCGAGAAGCCCTGGAGCAGGCGTCCGATCAGGACGAGGATCGGGGCGGCGATGCCGATCGAGGCGTAGGTCGGCGTGAAGGCGATCAGGGCGACGCCGACGGACATGATCGCGAGGCTCACGACCAGGCCCGCGCGTCGTCCGTGCCGATCGATGTAGGCGCCTAGCACGATCGCGCCGAGCGGGCGCATCAGGAAGCCGACGCCGAACGTCACCAGCGACAGCATCAACGAGACGAACTCGTTGTCGTTGGGGAACACGGCCTTCGCCACCGCGGCGGCATAGAAGCCGTAGACCATGAAGTCGAACATTTCGAGGAAGTTGCCGCTGACGACGCGGAAAACGTCCTTCTTCGTCGGCGGCGTTCTCACCGTGGCGTCCATGTTCCCTCTCCCGACATTGGGGTGGTTGTCATCCGGGCCTTCGCCGGAGTCGATGAACAGCATCTAAGTGTTCTATTATATGGAACGCCGTTTCATCTTTCACTACGCTATTGAATGGGGCCATTCTTCGTCAATCGAAAAATTGCAGCATAGTACTCGCGTTTGTTTGGCTGCCTAGCAATCTTCGTAAGGATTCTGCCAGTTGACCGGTCTGCGGCCTTGACGCGCCTCGGCATTCGGCACTAGCTTTCTGTGGAACGCTGTATCGAATAGTGGAACGATGGACAGCACGCTGATCAAAGGCTTGACGGTTCTCGAGCATCTCGCCGGCAGCGAGGCGCCGCGCGGCGTCAGCGACCTGGCCCGCTCCCTGAACCTCACGAAAAGCAACGTGCACCGCACGCTGCAGACGCTGGTCGCCGCCGGCTACGCGCGCGCCACACCGGCCGGCACCTACGAGTGCACGCTGAAGCTGTTCGAGCTGGCGAGTTCCGTCCTGGCCCGCATCGACGTGCGGCAGGTCGCGGAGCCCTACATGCGGGCGCTGGCCGAGCGGACGCAGGAGACGATCCACCTCTCGCTCCTCGACAAGGCGGACGTCATCTACCTGCACAAGATCGAGAGCCCGCACCCGGTGCGGGCCTATTCCTCGATCGGCGGTCGCGCGCCGGCCTACTGCGTCGCCTCCGGCAAGGCGCTTCTTGCCTACCAAGAGGAGGCGCTGGCGCAGCTGCCGGAGGTGCTTCAGGTCCACACGTCCCGGACGATCCCGAGCCTGGACCTCCTGCGCCGCGAGCTCGAACAGGTCCGGATCCAGGGCTTCGCGATCAATCGCGGCGAGTGGCGCGAGGGTGTCTGCGGGCTCGCCGCCATCGTCCACGATGCGATGGGGCGTCCCGGCGCCGCGATCGGCATCTCCGGCCCGGCCGACCGCCTGAACCCGGCCGCCCTGCGCCGCTACAGTGATGTCGTCGTCGACGTGGCCCGCAGCCTGTCCCGGGCGCTTGGCTACAATCCCATCACCCTCTCGTCACACCACGCGCCGCGAGTCGCTCAGGGCCACGCGCCCTCGGGCGCGACCGCCGAATTCGCCTGATCGAAGGAGTAAGGCTTTGCGACCGCTTTCCGGTATCCGGGTCATCGAGTTCTGCAGCGTCGCTGCCGGTCCGTTCTGCGCCATGCTCCTCGCCGACATGGGCGCGGACGTCATCAAGGTCGAGCACCCGGACGGTGGCGACACCATGCGGGCTTGGCCTCCGATCAGCGAGGGCTACAGCGAGAACTTCGCCTCGCTGAACCGCAACAAGCGTTCGGTCACGCTCGATCTCAAGGATCCGGCCGACAACGCGCGGGCGCGGGACCTCATCCGCTCCGCCGACATCGTGCTGGAGAACAACCGCCCAGGCGTCATGCAGCGTCTCGGCCTCGACTATGCGACCGTCAGCGCCGACCGGCCCGCCCTCGTCTACTGCTCGATCTCGGCTTACGGGCAGGAAGGGCCGCGCTCGAAGGAAGCCGGTTTCGACCTGACCCTGCAGGCGATGAGCGGCGTGATGAGCGTGACCGGCCAGCCCGGCGCACCGCCGGTCAAGTGCGGCGTGCCGATCTCGGATTTCGGCACTGGGCTCTACGCGGCCTACGCCGTCGCGGCAGCATTGTTGCAGGCACGCGCCACCGGCCGGGGCGTGCATATCGACGCCTCGATGTTCGGCGCCTCGCTGGCGATGGGCGCGCTCCAGACCAGCGAGTATTTCGGCAGCGGTCGCGATCCTCGTCGCCTCGGCTCCGCGCATCCGCGCAACGCCCCCTACCAAGCCTTTCGCGCCAAGGACGGCTACTTCGCGATGGCGGCGGGCAACAACGCCCTCTATCGCTCGGCCTGCGATGCGATCGAGCGCCCGGACCTGTCCGACGACCCGCGCTTTGCCTCGACGGTCCTGCGAGCGCAGCACCAGGTCGAGCTTCTCGAGATCCTGGAGACGCTCTTCGCGGACTACACCTGCGAGGAGCTTCTCGCGCGCTTCCGCGCGGCCGGCGTGCCCTGCTCGCCGATCAACAGCTACTCCGAGGCGCTCGCCGACCCGCAGGTCGCGCATATGGGCTGGGTGCAGCCGGTGAGGCTGCCGTCCGGCGTGGAGACGCGCACCTTCATCTCCCCCTTGCGGTTCTCCGGCGAAGGATTTCCGATTTACCGGGATCCGCCGGCTCTCGGCGAGCACAACGAGGACGTTTTCGGAGCCGACCAGCCGGTGGCCGCCCTGGCCCGGACGGCTTGAGGATCCGCGATGAGCGAGCTTCTCGTCGAGCGCGACGGCCCGACCCTGATCCTCACACTGAATCGGCCGGATAAGATGAACGCGCTCTCGGCCACTTTGGTCGAGGCCCTTCTCGAACAGGTCGCCGAGGCCGGCCGCGCCGGTATCCGCCTGCTCGTGCTCAAGGGCAACGGCCGCAACTTCAGCGCCGGGTTCGATTTCGGCGGCTACGAGGACCAGTCCGAGGGCGATCTGGTTCTGCGCTTCGTCCTCGTCGAGCAATTGCTGCAGGCCGTCCGTCACGCGCCCTTCGAGACGATGGCGCTGGTGCAGGGGCGCAACTTCGGCGCCGGCGTCGATCTGATCTGCTCCTGCGGGCGCCGCATCGGTGATCCGGACGCCACTTTCCGGATGCCGGGCCTCGCTTTCGGCCTCGTCCTCGGCACCCGCCGCTACGCCGGGCGCGTCGGCGAAGCCCGCGCCCGCGCGGTCCTCGGCGACGGCCTCGTCTTCGATGCCGACGAGGCGCTGCAGGACGGCTTCCTGACGGGCCGCGTCCCGGTCGCGGAATGGCCGGAGGCCGTCGCGAACGCCGTCGAGGCGGCGTGCCGGCTCTCGCCCGAAGCGGCCGCGGCCCTCTACGGCGCGACCACGGCCGACACGCGGGCGCAGGACCTCGCCGACCTCGTCACCTCCGCCGCCCGTCCGGGGCTCAAGGAGCGCATCGGCGCCTACCGCGCCCAAACATCGTCGCATCGGGAGAAGCGCCCGTGAGTCTCGGCACACCGAAGATTGTCTCCCTCAAAGACCTTGCCGCCCGCGTGACCGACGGTAGCTCGCTCGCCCTCGGCGGCAGCTTCCTGCACCGCGGCCCCTTCGCCCTCGTGCGTGAGCTGATCCGCCAGGGGCGCAGGGACCTGGAGGTCATCAAACAATCCCCCGGCTACGACATCGACATCCTTTGCCGCGCCGGGGCGCTCGGCCGGGCGCGCGCCGGCATCGTCGCGATGGAGGGCAATTTCGGCCTCGCACCGTGGTATCGGCGCGCGGTCGAAACCGGCCAGATCCGCCTTGAGGAGCATGCCTGCGCCAGCCTCACCGCGGGCTTGCGCGCGGCGGCCTTCGGCGTGCCCTTCATGCCCTGCGGCGGGATTCACGGCTCCGATCTGCCCGCCCTGAACGGCTGGAAGTCGGTCGAGGACCCCTACGGCAGCAGCGAGACGGTCTACGTCATCCCGCGGATCACCCCGGACTTCGCCGTCATCCATGCCAACGAGGTCAGCGAGGAGGGGGACGTGCGCGTCTACGGAACCTCGCACTGGGATCGCATCATGAGCCGGTCGGCCAAGCGCGTCCTCGTCGTCGCCGAGCGCGTCGCGTCGAGCGCTTCGTTCCGCGAACAGCCGGAGCTGACACTCGTGCCCCATTTCCTCGTCGAGGCCGTCAGCATCGTCCCCGACGGGGCTTGGCCCGGCTCATGCTGGCCGCACTATGCGGTCGATTACCCGGCGGTCGAGGCCTACATGGACGACGCTCCCGGCGTGCTCCAAGCCCATCTCGACGCGGCGCCCGAGGCGCGGGAGGCGGCCCATGTCTGAGTGGTCTCCCTTCTCCTACGTCGTGACGAACCTCGCCCGCTTCGTGCGGCCGAACGAGATCACCTTCAGCGGCGTCAACTCGGCCCTGCCGATGCTGGCCTGCCTGCTGGCCAAGCGCGCATACCCGTTCGCCTTCACCTACATCAACGTGGCGGGCGGCGTGGATCCGAGCCCGTCGATGGTTCCGATCTCCTCCTCCGACCCGGTGCTGGCGGAGGGCTCCCGCTCGATCTTCGCCAACGAGGACTTCTACGACCTCTGCACCCGCGGGAAGATGGACCTCTGCTTCCTCGGCGCGGCCCAGGTCGACGGGCTCGGACGCACCAACGTCTCCTGCATCGGCGATTGGCACGCCCCGAAGGTGCGCCTGCCGGGCGGCGGGGGCGGCGCGGTGATGCTGCCGACCGCCCGCCGGGCGGTGACCTGGCGAACCGAGCACTCGCGCCGGACCTTGGTCGAAACGCTGGATTTCGTCACCGCTTCCGGCGGTATGCACGGCGTGGTGACGCCGATCGCCGTCTTCACGAAACGCGACGGGCGCCTCGTCCTGGCCTCCTGGCATCCGGAGGCAAGTCTCGACGAAGTGCGGGATCGGACCGGGTTCCGCTTCGAGGCCGACGGCGCGGAGCCGACGCCGCCGCCGACCCCGACCGAAGCGGAGGCACTCGCCGCCCTCGACCACGACGCCCGGTTCGAACGCGATGCGGCGATCCGCCTGCGCTGACACAAGAACCTTAATGAGAGGAGCGAGGGCATGACGGACTCGATCAGCGCGCGCCTGCGAGAGGCGATCGCGCAGCATGCGCAGGCCGGCCGGACGGCCATCGCCGGACCTGAAGCCCTTAGCTATGCCGAACTGGGTCGGCTGATCGACGGCTACGCCGCGGGCATCAACGATTGGGGCATAGAGCGCGGCGCCAAGCTCGGCCTCATCGCGCCGAAGAGCATCGCCGCGATCGCCGCATATTTCGGTGCGATGCAGGCAGGCGCCTGCGTCTGCTTCATCGAACCCGGACTCGCGCCCGAGGTCGTCGCCGAGCAGGCGGAGACCGTCGGCATGCGCCACCTCGTCGTCGATGAAAGTCTGATCGACCGCTTCGCCAATCGATCGCCCCGTTGCCCTTCGGTGCGGGCTTTGAACACCCTGAACGGCGGCGGCGCTTTCATGGACGACGGCCTGAGCAGCGACGACAGCGCGATGCTGCTGTTCACCTCGGGCAGCACCGGCCGCCCGAAGGGCCTCGTCCTGCGTCACGGCAGCCTGATCTGCAATGCGGACGGGGTCCTACGCCACACCGGCACGAACCCGCGGGACCGCCTCCTCCACGTCATGCCGCTCTACCATACGAACGGCGTCAACAATCAACTGATCGTTCCCTTTCTGGCCGGCGCCAGCCTGATCCTCCACGACCGCTTCAAGCCGGAGACGGTCATCGAATCGCTGCGGAACGACGGGCCGACCTACATGACCGGCGTACCGACGATCTACGCGCGGATGCTCCCGCATCTCGAACCCGGCGAACGGTTTCCGACGCTCCGCTTCCTCCGCTGCGGCTCGGCACCGATCACGCCGACGCTTCACCAGCAGATCGAGGCGGCTTTCGGCGTACCGCTGCTCGTCTCCTACGGCCTGTCGGAGGCGACCTGCACCTCGACGATGAATCCGCCCGAACATCGCAAAATCGGTACGATCGGCACGGTGCTGTCCGGCCAGACCGTCCGCTTGTTCGATCCCGTCACCAACGTTGAGGCAGCGCACGGAAGCGAGGGCGAGATCCGGATCTCGGGGCCCGCCCTCATGGCTGGATATCTCGGAAGCACGGAGCAGCCGATCGTCGACGGCTGGCTGCGGACGGGCGACCTCGGGCGGTTCGACACGGACGGCTTCCTGTCTATCACGGGTCGCATAAAGGACGTGATCATCCGCGGCGGCGAGAACATCTCGCCCGCCCTGATCGAGCGTCACCTGACGACCCATCCGGCCATCCGCGACTGTTGCGTGGTGGGTGCACCGGACGCCGATCTCGGCGAGGTGCCGATCGCCTTCGTGGTTCTGAAAGAGGGGGAACGACTCGACGAGCCCGCTCTCAAGGCGTTCGTGAAGGGCTCTCTCGCGCGCATCTACGTCCCTGCCGAGATCCGGGGCATCGATGTGTTGCCAACGAACAGCGTCGGTAAGACCGACCGAAAGGCGCTGCGGACCGTCTTGGCGATCGAACCTCATCGCTAAGCCCAAGTCACATGCAGGCAATTATGCCGGCATGTTTGTGCCTAAAGTAATGCCCGTATGCTTGTTGCTAGCCTGATCTCCACTCCTCTTCAAGTCTTGCATGCACTTGGTGGGACCCTTCCCCACCCTGATGATGGCGGATCGGGCAAACATTCGAGTGCACTCGGCCTACGGCAAGTTTTCCTGCGTAACTGTGACTGATCGCAACATCCTACCCGCACGAAGATGTCTGCAACGTTGTCTCGGCAGTTTAGCAGCAAAAATGGGCCCGGGGCAGCCGCGGTGACGGCCTGACGCTGTGGTGGCGGCGCGCGTGGGTTTGGGCGTCCGGAGCCCCGCCTCGATCCGTGCCTGATAGGCCGCGATTTCGAACGGCTCGTTGATGCCATTGCAGTTCGTGTCGAAGTCTCGATGCAGCGCACTGCTGGCATGGATGGCCGCGATCCGCTGCTGCGTTGCGGTGTGGGCTGCGTCGGCCACTCCGAACGAACAGGCCCCCCTGCCGGACGCTTCCCCGACGCGGTGCGTTGGCCGCGGCAGGGGTTGCAACCTGCACGCCCACGACAATGGTTCAGAACCAGGCCCGGCAGTTGAGGAAAGCTCGGCGGCGCCCGTAAGCTGATGCGCTTCGCATATTAGGCGCCCTTCTTGTTGGTGAGCGCCATCACCATGCTCGCTGACATCAGGCGCTGCCGCCCGCCCCGGTCACCGCGCACCACGATGGCCTCGAAACCTCGTCGCGGTGTGCGCGTATCGACTCTGGTGGCCAGGTAACGCAGGACCGCTGGCGATACCGACACCTCAGCTGAGCCAGATGCCGCAAAGCGGTGCAGTTTGGACATGACGCCTGCGATGGTCCGAACGTTATCAAGATCGGTGGGATCAAGCCGCAGCCGCAAAAGAGAAGGGAGGCAATTGATCCGATGAAAGAGGCCACGCCAGCCGGCCAGATTAACTCTATAGACACACAAATGGCGAACGTCGAAATTGATGTCATTTATCGCCGCAAAATTAGCGCAGATAGAGCAAAAAATTCGATAATATCTAAAGCAGCGGCATCCACACCGGTCATCGTTGCGTCTCGCGAGCGGGTTTATTTCCTAAATCATAGGATGTTATTTCGATTTTGATCGATATCGACGTTTATAGTGCACATCGATGAGGGGTAAAGCTGAAATATCACATCCTTTTCATGAGGAACACAATTCTCGCTCTATCCCGGGCACATCATGATGCTGAAAGCGGCAACGATCGATCGCGTCAGCACCTGCCTCCTAGCCGGCTATCGAGCGATCCGGTTGGATCCGTTTTCCTGATCCACAAACTGACAAGTCGAAAAGAGCGCCGTGCTGCAGCCAGGCACCGGACCTTGCGGTAAACATTCCTGTGGCTGCTTGCCAGCCGGTCAAACCAAAATTGCCAAAATCTCCCAGTTTATCCAAGGTAAATTGGCATACTAAACCGTTGTCATTTATGAGATCATTGCCAAACTTTCCCACTGCTTGACGGGAGGACAAGGCTTCTGCACTTATGGTCTTGGCTGACGTTTTGCCTGCGACCAGAATGTTTTTTGCAGGACTAAAGGCCTAAAATGCGGCATGCAGGTTGGGCTGGCTTCATCACACTTGTTACAGCGATGAGACGAAGGTCAGGCCTTGATATGAAAAAACGGCGAGGCCATCAGACCCCGCCGTATCAGTAATGGGTTCCTTCGAGAGCGGTACTTCCAGAAGAATTTCCCCATCTAGTCGCATGAAAAACATATTGGGGGCGGCCGGGCGGTGTCAACGATGAAAGGACGTTCAGAAGCCAGCGGTTTCATATAAAGATCTTATGATATTTTGGCATATCGTCTTGGATAATTCTATTTATCCGGGCCTATTATCATGCTCTGTTGCAGTGCGACATGCCAAATTATTGTGTCGCACTTACGTTTTTCTTATTGCATCTGTCTTATAATGCCTTAAAGCCTTCGGCTGGCCGGACTGGGATGCACTCTCCTTCTGGAGTATGCCCCCTAGAGCGGTTGACGGCAGATTTGTCTTCAGCAGAGGCCGTCCCCTGAAAGAGACCGGTCATAACGGTCACGTAGTGCACGGAAATTCGCGCCGTCGGCACGTTCCTGTCCGCCGGTGTGGGTTCCAAGCGGAGGAATCCATGAGAGCGGCACATCTCCTCGCACTCGGTGCGGGTCTCGCAGTGGCCACCCCGGCCCTCGCGAACGAAAGCGTCCTGAAGGGAATCGCCAATCCGGCGGAGCAGGTGCTTCAGACGGTCGACTACGCCAACACCCGCTATTCCAAGCTCGACCAGATCAACGCCAACAACGTCAAGAACCTCCAGGTCGCCTGGACCTTCTCGACCGGCGTGCTGCGCGGCCACGAGGGCTCCCCGCTCGTCGTCGGCAACATCATGTACGTCCACACCCCCTTCCCGAACATCGTCTACGCGCTCGATCTCGACCAGGGCGCCAAGATCGTCTGGAAGTACGAGCCCAAGCAGGATCCGTCCGTGATCCCGGTGATGTGCTGTGACACGGTCAACCGTGGCCTGTCCTACGCCGACGGCACCATCATCCTGCACCAAGCCGACACCACGCTCGTCTCGCTCGACGCCAAGTCCGGCAAGGTGAACTGGTCCGTCAAGAACGGCGACCCATCCAAGGGTGAGACCAACACCGCGCACGTGCTGCCGGTTAAGGACAAGGTCATCGTCGGCATCTCCGGCGGCGAGTTCGGCGTGCAGTGCCACGTCACCGCCTACGACCTGAAGTCGGGCAAGAAGGTGTGGCGCGGCTACTCGGTCGGCCCGGACGATCAGCTCCTCGTTGACCCCGAGAAGACGACCCATCTTGGCAAGCCGGTGGGCAAGGACTCCTCGCTGAAGAGCTGGGAAGGCGATCAGTGGAAGACCGGCGGCGGCTGCACCTGGGGCTGGTTCTCCTACGATCCCAAGCTGAACCTGATGTACTACGGCTCGGGCAACCCCTCGACCTGGAACCCCAAGCAGCGTCCGGGCGACAACAAGTGGTCCATGACCATCTGGGGTCGTGACGTAGACACTGGCATGGCCAAGTGGGTCTACCAGATGACCCCGCACGACGAGTGGGACTACGACGGCGTCAACGAGATGATCCTCACGGACCAGAAGTTCGACGGCAAAGATCGCACGCTCCTGACGCACTTCGACCGTAACGGCTTCGGCTACACACTCGATCGCACCACCGGCGAACTGCTCGTCGCCGAGAAGTACGATCCGGTCGTGAACTGGGCCACCAAGGTCGACATGGACAAGAAGTCACCGACCTATGGCCGTCCGCTGGTCGTGTCGAAGTACTCGACCGAGCAGAACGGCGAGGACGTGAACTCGAAGGGCATCTGCCCGGCGGCTCTGGGTACCAAAGA
>NZ_QJJJ01000018.1 GCF_003201865.1 Methylobacterium sp. B4
ACAGGCCAGGAGTTAAACCCGCAGCAAACCATCTGACCGTCGAAATCCCCATGCCAATCTCGACACGCGAACCCGTTACTCGGACGGGCTCCTAGGAGCCTGTCCGAGTAATCCTCTCGACGGCGAGGCTGGGGGGTGATTCACTCGGCTCATGGCCAAGGTGTTTCGCTCCTGGGACGTCGATCAGGGCTGGCTGCTGCCGCTCTCGCTGCACGAGTTCGTGCCACTCGGACACATGGCGCACCTCGTGAGCGATACGGTGCGGGAGGCGCTCGACCTCTCGGCCATCCTCGACACCTACACGGTAGAGCGCGGCTACCCGCCCTACCATCCCGGCATGATGGTGGCCCTGCTGCTCTACGGCTACAGCCGCGGCCTGTACTCCTCGCACGCTGCGCTCATGTGGCTTCGCGTGCCGCTCCAGAACCGTCGAGCCGTCTTCCTGATGTGCTATGGCACCGAGATGATCGCGAAGGCGTTGCGCAAGTAGGTCGCCAAGACGGGCGCGCAGATCCAGTACATCACGCCGGGCTTGCCCTGGGAAAACGGGTACTGTGAGAGCTTCAACGGCAAGCTGCGCGATGCGTGCCTACAGCGGGAAATCTTCTACGCATTGAGGGAAGCGCAGATCGGGATCGGGCTGTGGCAAAACACCTACAGCCGCGTCCGGCCGCATTCGGCGCTGGGCTATCGGCCGCCGGTGCCCGTCACCTTCCCGGATCTGGCCTTCCGGCTACCCATGGCTACTGCATTGCAGTAGCCTCTCACTCGGCTCGGTCCAAAATACCCGTCAGGTCACCCCACACGAGACTGATGTCGTGCGTCGAAATGACCGTTCAGCAAGAATATGCTGTGTGAGAGAATATATTTGACAATTGGTTAAATGAAGGCTGCGTAGCCCAGCCTTGATCATATATCTGTTGCAATTTGGTGGATTAATGGTATCTCTAAGATGCTTATGAAGAGACTCGGCACCTTCGGCTTGCATGAGTTAATCAACTCTCTGAGCAACAACACTCAAATGGCAGGTTTCGTTCGTATGCAAAAGATACTTGTAGTGGGTGCCGGGTTCGCGGGGGCAGTCTACGCCAGAATGTTGGCCGAGGGCGGCTATATTGTTACTGTTATTGACCGGAGATCGCACATTGGGGGAAACTGCTTCGACTATATACATGAAAGCGGTGTTCGTGTCCATAAATATGGACCGCACTTATTTCACACCTCTAACCATCGTGTTGTGGCTTGGCTGTCTCAGTTTACGAGCTGGGTCGACTATAATCACCGAGTTGTTGCAAAGATCGATGGCGATCGACTTGTGCCCCTGCCAATCAACAGAAAAACACTGAATATTACGTTGGGCCTTGATTTGAAAACGTCAGAACAGGTAGAGGAATATCTTACAAACGTCAGCAGCAAAGATGATGTGATTTCAAATGCAGAAGATTGGCTATTCGCCAATATTGGCAAGAAGCTGACGGATTTGTATTTCAGGCCTTACACAAAAAAAATGTGGAATCTTGATTTGTCTGATATGGACGCGTCTGTAGTCAAGAGAATTAATATTCGAGTAGATGACGACGATCGTTATTTTCCCCTAGATACGTTTCAAGGCATGCCGGCCGAAGGATATACGAATCTTTTTGAAAAAATATTTGAGCACGAGCGGATAAATGTCCTAACAAATATCGAATTTGACAAAAAGATGCTTCCAGATTACGATTTTTGCTTCAATAGCATGCCGATAGATGTTTTCTTCGATTACGAGTTTGGAGATCTACCCTATCGTTCGATAAAGTTTCACACTAAAATTGTTCGCATTGCCGATGCCGCATCGGAGGTTACAATAAACTACACAGACTCCGGTCCATATACGCGCGAAACATGGTGGCATAATATACCAAATCATCACTTGTTCGAAACTGGTGAGGTCGTTTGCACTGTCGAAGAGCCTTGTGATTACAAGGAGAATTATATGGAAAGATATTATCCAGTCAAAACCCACGATAGGCGTTATGAAAATGTTTATCAGCTCTACAGCAATAAAGCAAAAGAATTGAGGAATATGCAGTTCATTGGACGGTGTGGAACATATCAATACCTCGACATGCATCAGGTTATAAATCAATCGCTTATTGGCGCTGCGAAATGGCTTACAGAAAGACAATGCAAGTAGGTTGTCGCTCCGCTTGGAGGATCAGTTTCGGAATTGAATTTTGGCAAGAATGAGTACGAGTTAATGGGTAGAAACTGACGCAAGCTAAAGTGTTTTTCGGTTTGGGCTGAGGCGGCTTGGAGGGGTTCACAGGGCTTTGGCTGTAGGGCGGTAGGAACAAGAGCCGTGCGCCCGCCGTCTCGATAGCGGTCCGCACGGTCGCCCCTTGTGGCTTCCGAGGATTGTCCATCACCACGATGTCGCCCGGGGGCGACTTTGGGCACCAGCACTTGCTCTACATGTCTGGAATGCGACGCGGTTGATCGTCCGGTCGGGCACGAACGGGCCGCGATCCTGGTGAGGCGTAGACCGGCCCCAAGAGCCGCTCACGATCCGGCGCCCGACACTGGCTGCGAGACATCTTGCGCACCCCGGCGGTGCCCCCGTACCCTTCAACGCTCAAACGGCCGACTTTGCCGGCCTAGAAAAAAACACGCTCCACGCCGCCGAGTAGCAGCGGCCGGATGTGAGGGCCGAGCGCGAGGACGGGTTCGAGGCTCAGCCCGAGCTCGACCCCGACACGCTCGTCTTCCTCGACGAGACGGCGGCCGCCACCAACATGGTCCGCCGCTACGGCCGCGGCGAGCGCTGCGGGGTCGCGGTTCCGCACGGCATGTGTGGACGCCCCCTCGGGTGCAAGCAAAATCTCGGGACGGGCGTGGTGCGTGATCGGGTGCTGCCATGTCTCAGGCCTCTGATGCGGCGGAGCATGTGCCGCGGGCCCGTATGGGAGTGTGCTAACCAAGATGCCGTTGATGAGTGCGATGGCTGCCCGCCTGAAGCGGGCTGGGCGCCGCAGTCGCTACCGTCTCAGGAAGCAGGCGGTCGAGCCGGTGTTCGGGCAGATCAAGCCGGCCCGAGGCTTCCGACAGTTCCTGATGAGAGGGCTCGATCAGGTCCAGGGCGAATGGACGATGATCTGCACGGTCCACAACCTGCTGAAGCTGGCACAGGCCGGCCGGTGAGACCGCCGATCCGCCCTCACCGGCTCCCGTCTCGCCCCTCACCCTCGGCCTCATCCCCCTTACTCGGACGGGCTCCTTGATCATTCGAGCCGGCCGGACACTGCTCCAGAGGCCATCCTTGCTTCCGCTCCAGCCTTCCTCTACGCCTACGCGATCATGATCCTTGTCCAACGCCTCAGTGGTGCTTCTTGAACCATCGAACGGACACTCGAGCGTACGGTCAAACAGAACGAACGACCAAGACTGCGCGCCCCGCCCAGATTCATATACCGTTTCGTCCCTGCGAATCTTCCAGAAGTGCTGGAGCGGCTTTTGATTTTAGTCCATCAGGCAAGACGCGACGGTGCCAGCGTGTGTTCGACCCTACGGGTGGCTCAGATTAACGATAAGCCACCGCTAAGGGATGGAATCATGGTGGACCCCTAATAAAGGATATAATGAGCTAATGCCAAAGCGTGTGCGTATTTGTCAGCAGCAAGATCTGGCGCGGCACTATTCATCGGCAAAAGCGAAGAGAACTTATAGACTGCGCCCTCAGATTTATCGAAGTGGCATTAATAAACGGAACAATTTACTGGTTAGGGAAGGTTATGGCATCATATAGCGTTGTGCACATCGCCGGAGACCCGGGCGGCTGACGCTTACGCTGAGCATTGGAAAGCTTCCTGCTACTGCGCTTGTTAAAGGCTTAGAAAAAGGATATGACGCACTCAGGTATGATCTTGCCCCTATGTACATGGCAAAATTATAGAAGCGTAAGGTCACGGCTTGACTGAAGTATCATAACTGTGAGGACGAGGGATAGCAATATGAGCCATGAAGTCGAAAACAAATCTTGTGCAATTAAACTGTCAGACATGCTCGCAGACTCCAATAGCAAAGTTATTTTCGATGAGGCCGTGAAAGAAGTCGTTCTGGATCAAATATTCGGCAGAAATCTTGACAGTTTTAATCTTGATTTACTTGCAACCTTTGCAGCAAGTATCGACTCTGCGCAGTATGCGTCAAAGAATTTTCTTGAGGTTCCTCGATTTAATCATGCTCTAGACTTGATTACATATGCTATTCAGCACAGCCCCTCGGACGGTCTCAATCTCGAATTCGGTGTTTTTTCAGGGCGATCTATAACACATGCCGCGAATACCTTCAGTCAAAGGCAATTTCACGGGTTTGACTCGTTTGAGGGCCTTCCTGAGAGCTGGCGGTTTGGCTACGGAAAAGGGGATTTCGCTGTCCAAGAATTGCCGCAGGTGCCGCATAATGTTGAGCTCATAAAAGGATGGTTCGATCGGACTTTACCCTCATTTCTTGATTTGTATCCAACATACAAAGTGTCATTTCTGCACGTTGATTGCGATTTGTATTCATCAACACAAACGGTATTGCATCATCTTCGCGATCGTATAGTTGCGGGTACAATAATATTGTTTGATGAGTATTTTAATTATAGCGGTTGGCGTGAACATGAATGGCTCGCATTTCACGAGTTCGTGAATAGGTACGGCCGATCATATGAGTATATTGGATTTGTTGCTAATCATCAGCAAGTTGCTGTGCGGATACTAAAATAGTGGCCGTGCTTGGTTGAGGCTCAGTCTATTACAGATATGCGTATTTCCGAGCATGGTTTAATTATGCTTTCGTGCAACCTTAGTGCTGGGAGTTTGCGCCGTAAATGCCTTTGACTCAGTAGTAAGACATACAGAGTTCTAAAATCAGTGTCGCCATTTTCTGTGCAAAGATGGTGCCGTCGGAATTGTGACACTGAACTGGCTTCCAGAGAGAATGCTTGCTAGGTAGTCTATCGACTAGACGACTCTTCTCGCGCTAATCGTGCTTGGGCCGAGATATAGTTGAATGATTCTGAGGCTTTGCTCTGTAATGAACTGTGGTCGTGCGCGGCGAGTCAGAGGTATTCGAAATTGAGCATTAAATTGAGGATTCAGCTATGAAGATCGAGAGGCCTATCACCTCATCTCATTGGTCGTTTGGAGTTGAGGGGCGGGATCCATATACTCATGTTATGAGATTGCATGTCAACGGAGAGATATCGGGTTATCAGAACACTAATGAGCATCGATGGGCGAAAGACGGCGATAAAATATTATTTTTCGACGCGGCTGGTGAAGTAAGTTCAGTTTTCGCCAGGAATAGTGACGTCGTCGACGCGGAGCACTGGTCTGGAGTTTACAATAAAAATTCTCAGATCAGACATCAAATATCAAGGAAATTCTGCACGGCAAATTGCTACTTCAGGACTCATTTTTGGAACGATTATGCATCAAAAATGTATCATCAGTTACAGCGTTGCTGGGGAGAGGTGCCGATCGTCGCCGCAGACTATACCCGGAGTTTTGAAATCGAAAATAATATCCCAGTTGTTGCTCACTCTATAGATACATTCAGGCAGATGGGTCTTCCTTTATGGCCATCAATCGACAAAGTGATGTGGTTCAATGGTGATTACGTTCTTTATCAGCTTGCTTTGCGAGAGCAAGCTGATTATTTTATCATTGTCGAATACGACGTGTATCCTAACCTCGATTTGCGAGCGGTCATCTCGGACATAGCCTCGGATGAGGTTGACCTTGCGATTGGCAATTTTGGTGAAAGCTATGCTGGCTGGGCGTGGCATGACAGGCAAGAAAAAAGCCAGGTCTTGTGGAATAACTTTTACGGCATCGAAAAAAGCCGCACACGAAAGGCATATCATAGCTTTTTTCCCGTCGTAGTAGTCAGTCGTGATCTGGCTTTGTCGTTGTATTCCAAGCGTATCGAACTCGCTCGTGTACTTTCCGTGCAGGGCACGCAAGAGCATTTTTGGCCATTTTGTGAATCGTTCGTTCCTTCGGAAGCAGTAGCGCTAGGATATAATGTGAGAAATATATCAGATTACTTGCCATCGCCAGCGCATCTCAGTATTTCTGATGCGATGACTATGGACGAGGCTGGCAGCTCTGAATATAGTCTGGCGCATCCTACTCTCGATGGCGCTGACTTAGTAAACAAAATCTTTGTTCATGCTCAGTATAAGCTCGGGTTGCCGGCTGAAGAAGTTGCGACTTGGCTGAGAAATCGTTACAGATATACTTGGGACCCCGGCATTCAGACACTGTTTCGTGACAAATTCGTCGAGATTTTTGGAGTGCCCTTAGGATAATCTGATGTAGAACGGGTGCGGCTGCATGAGATCGTCTCCGGAATCAGGGTTGCGCCCGCAATGCGGCGTCTCGCAGGACGGTTCCGAAAGCGCGCCGACAGGCACCTCAACTAGCATTACAGTTGCAGAGTGAAGCTCCTAATTGAGAGGTTGCGGCGAGGTAGCAGCGAAATGAAAAAGCGCCGCCCGCCCGCCCGCCCGCCGCAGGCGCAGAGCTGAGAGGAGGCGAACCTACTTCGGACAGAGCTTGGGTGCTGGACTTCACCCGCACAGTGGTGCAATTAGGTCGCTACGCATGACGGGCCGCGAGCAGCTTGCAGACAGACGCTGAGGGATGGGGCGCATCAGGCACCATGACGCCAATTCCAGTTCTTTACTGCTGCCTATTCCACAATTCGCCTTTATCAATCCTACGATTGTTCAAATACCTATATAATTATGATGATATTTTCATAATCCATCTGGACACGAAGGCCGATCATTACACGCGATCAGTTGTTTCCGCTTTCGCGGAGCTCCCAAATGTTCATCTGCTATCAAAGCATGATTGCGCTTGGGGAGGGCAGAGCCTCGTCGAAGCCTCGTTAGACATCCTGTCCGTCGGCCTGTCTATAGATGCAAATTGGTCGCATGCGATCTTCCTGAGCGCTGCCCATCTCCCGACGCGCCCCCCGAAGAATATCAGATCATGGCTCAAGGCTGGGCACAGCGTCATGCGCTGGCACGCGCTCCAACATACCCCCGTCCGCCCTGATGGCTGGGAAGGCGGAATATGGGACCGATTTCACTGGCTCTACTTGGAAGAGCCGGGCACGGGTATGCGCCGCCTCGGGAAGGCTCCAGATTTTGTATGGACGTATGCGACCGGCGGCCAGTGGGTTATCCTGGCCAAAGACCACGTCGAGTATATTGTCAAAGAGGCACCTGCAGAACTGCGGCGCCGTATGTCAATTACTTTCATCCCTGACGAAGCATACTTCCAGACCCTCTTGTGCAATTCCAGATATGCGAACGAAGTAGTCTGGACTGACGCGACTTATGTGCTCTGGAAGCAAGGAGCCCATCCTGAAGACCTCAGCCTTCAGGACTACGTTAGTATTGCGCGCACAAGGTTAGAGATATTCGCCAGAAAGTTCCCCGAGCATGTCGGCCAAGATGACGAGGCCGATAGATCAATTAGAAATTTCGTCGGTCCGACCGTAATAGATGGGCTCATATGCTCAATCGAATCTGAATTAATGCTAAGGAAAGTACCTTTATCATACAGAGAAGGTAGCATCATGGGGCATGTGATAGACAACGCCCGTGCAGATTTGGGCGGCAATTGGAGGCATGGGGACATCCACACGTGGTGTCCTGAGCTGTGGACGTATCTGATCGACAGATTTGCCATCAAATCTGTCCTTGACGTAGGGTGCGGTGAGGGACATGCCGTGCGCTTCTTCCACAAGCTGGGGCTCATAGCTCATGGCATTGATGGGCTCGAGTTGAATGTCAAACGCGCTGTCTTTCCGATTGCCCGTCATGATATTCTTGCGAACAGTTATTTGATGCCTGTCGATTTTGTATGGAGCTGCGAAGTTGCTGAGCACATCTTTGAAGAGAAGGTCGACAATTATATTGATACGCTGTGCAATGGTGCTGTCATCGCCATGACGCATGCCCTCCCCGGACAGGGCGGCCACCACCACGTAAACTGCCAGCCCAAGGAGTATTGGGTCGACAAAATGACACGCAGAGGCTACGCTTTATCTGAGGATTTGGATATATTCCTAAATATCTCTAGAACTGAACGCACCTGGAATTACTTTTCGCAATCCGGGCTTGTGTTCGTCCGGTCTTAGAGCGCCTAACAAAACGGGTTATGGCGCGTTGGCGAGGATCGCCTAACCAATCCTCCCCGACGATCTCTGGCTGGAGATCGCCCCGCTTCTTCCTGCCTCGAAGCCTCGTCCACAAGGCGGTCGTCCTCCCCTGGAGAACCGAGCTGCTCTGACTGGCATCCTGTTCGTTCTGCGCACGGGCATCCCGTGGGAGTGGATGCCGGTCGAGATGAAGTGCGGCTCGGGCATGAGCTGCTGGCGGCGGCTGCGGGACTGGCAAGAGGCCGGCGTGTGGGCTCGGCTGCATCAGGGGCTCCTGAGGCGCCTTCACGCAGTCTGCAGAAACGTATCCGGCCTTCGGGCAGAGCCGTTGGCCAAGATGGAGATCCGCGCGTCCTGGGCCTCATAAAGGGGTCGGCGTCGTGCGCAGTTTTTGCCGAGAGGCTTCCAGAACACCGGGCACTGACAGGCCATCTTCCTCTCACCACTCGCAGACATCGGAAGGCCGGCGCCCGCCGCGCCGGCCGAACTCGGATTAGGCGGCTACGGCCGTTGCCTCGTAGACGCGCCCGTGGCGCAGCAGTGCCCAGACGATGCGCGCCATCTTGGCTGCCAAGGCCACCACCGCCGTGTTGGCGTGCGCTCGCGCCAGCAACCCGCGCAGCCACTTCCCGAGCCGCGTGTCACCCTGCCGGAGCGTCGGCTGGGATTGCCCCGGTTTGGTGGACACCGAGACCGCTTTCGCGTGAGGTGTTTGCCCGATGCCCAAGACCCGTCCCGCATACCCCGCCGAGTTCCGCCGGCAGATGGTCCAGCTGGTCCGCGCCGGCCGCGATCCATCCGACCTCGCCCGGGAGTTCGAACCCTCGCGTCAGACCATTCAGAACTGGGTCGCGGCGGCTGACCGCGGCGAGGGCCGCCGCGAGGCTAAGCCGCCGACGGCCGATCCTGGGCTGACGGCGCCCGAGCGCGACGAACTCGTCCGGCTGCGGCGTGAGAACCGGCAATTGAGGTTGGAGCGCGATATCCTCTCGCGCGCGACGGCCTGGTTCGCGCGGGAAACCGGAGTTCTGCCGTCGGGGTCTTCCGGTTCATGAGCGCCAACCAGGGCGACTTCCCGGTCGCTGCCCTGGCCCGTGCTCGGCGTGTCGAAGGCAGGCTACTATGCTTGGGCCGGGCGAGAACCCTCGGCACGAGTGGTCGCGGTCGCCGCGCTGCTGAAGCGCATCCGCACCGTCCATCTCGGCTCGCGCCAGACCTATGGCGCGCCGCGCGTCCACGCCGACCTGCGCGAGCAGGGCGAGCGGCATTCTCGCAAGCGCATCGCCCGGCTGATGCGCGAGAGACCGGTCTCGTCGGCGCCAGCCATCGGCGCCACTGTCCCGTGACGACGCGGCTCGTAGTCGCGCCGGCCCGAGTCCTCTCGTAGCAGGGCGAGAGTGGGCGCTACCAGCGCCCACTCTTCATCGGCGACATCGGACGGTAGGCACGGCGATCGCTGAGCATCACCCTCAACGCAAAACCTGCCTAAAAGTTCATAACACGCTCTAGGTCCAGCAAGCCATTGCACGATCACGAGGTCGCTGCTCTCAACGTGCTCCTCGGCTCAACGAATGTCTCATCGAACTGCTCAGCTAATTGGCGCAATCTTATTGACCGCTGGAGGAAAGCACTGACAGCTTGGGCAACTCTTTGCATTTCTTGGAAACCATGTCGACCCTCTTTGCGCCCGTGATCATCGAAATGTTCAAGCGCTATAGCTAAGGCTCGATCTTTGTATCCCTCTGAAAGATCGGGGTTCGCCGCAATGTAAATTTTGCTTTCAAATGCCTGAAGAGCAGCTAGCTGCTCTTTTGCGACTGAAAATATTCTAGCGTTTATAGCAATGGTAGCGATAAGCCCGCGAATTTCAGCCAAGCGCTGACTTGGTACGCTGACATTCATAAGAGACGCAATCAAACGAGCTGCAGACGTCCCATCAATTTGACGGGACCGTGCCAAGACGTACAACAACTCGACAACGTTGGTCTCCAGCTCATCACCGGTGTCGACTTTCTTCAGAAGAAGTTCAACAATGCTGTTCACTCTCCCTAGTTTTAATAGAGCGATAATCTCGGCCGACTGTCCAATTAGGTCAACGGCATTGAGTTCAAGCGCGGCGTCAGATGCCGCAATGCTTGCCGCAGGCCGTTCGGCAAGCGTGCTCTCTGTGCATGCAGTGCGGATCAGAGATCGCTCCCACGCAGCTGCAGCTGCCGGGGAATCTATTGCACGCGCATAAGCAGTCAATGCCTTGACATGTTCACTGATATTACCCGTCGTTGCTACGATAGACTGCAGCAGCGAGCGATGCGGTGAAATTGAGATCGCCCAGCTCCAACTATTTGATTGATCAGTCACGGCCTCAGCTCCCGCTGAAACCTCGATTGCGTCACGCCAAGATTCTAGGTTACGACTAAAATCGAGCGCCTCAACAACACGCAGTTTGTTTGACATAAAAGAAGTGCTATTAATCATACTAGGGCGGCCGACCTCATACAGGTAGAGGGGCCTCGGGACAATCTGTATATTAGCGCCGGCCTGTGCCGCACGCACGTAAAACTCATAATCTTCGTAACCTACGCCTTTCAATTCAGTGTAGCCCCCCAGATCCTCCATCAACGATCTTTTGATCAGCGCAGTCGCTGCCCCAAATGCGTTGCTGAGGTGGGAAACGGAAAGAGGGCCGCCCGATGGTACGTAGGACACCTTGCTGACGAACTCTTCAGGTGCAAGCTCATAAGTGTTTCGAACACTAATATCCATAAACACGTTCAAGCAATTTGTAATGTCAGATTTGGTTGCAAGAGCAACTGAGACAAAAGTTTCGACAGCTTCGGGAAGCAAGATGTCGTCATCGTCTAGGAATAATATATAATCCGACTCGGACTCTTTGACGATTGTATTTCTTGCCGCGCCAAGATAACCATTCTCGCGCGTTATAAACCGGCCACCCACGCGTGACAATAAGCCTTTAATGTGTGGTAGGGCCGCGATTGTATCTGGTGAGTTCGATCCATCATCGACTAAAATTAATTCTATATTATCGTACGTCTGACGCAGAACGGACATAATGGCCGCGAGAGCTTTTTTGGGCCGATTGAAATGCGTAATTCCAACTACTACCTTAGGATTGACAATTTTGGCCGATGATTGCTGCTGCTGCTGCGACGCCTCGCCGAGATTGGAATGAAATTCATTCCATTTATGTGCCACCGCTGTTGGAGCTTCGGCGAAACGTGGGACCGGCGCTCCATTGTGCATAAGTCGCAACAGTGCTTGAGCTATCTTTGTGTCTTCGGTTGCGACCACCGTATCTTTGTGCTGGGCGGCATCGATGAGCTCTTTCGCCCCTCCATCGAGTGAAGTGAGTATGGGGCATCCAGCCGCAATCGCTTCAGCGACCGTGTAAGGCGAATTTTCAGCGCTTGATGGTATGACAACAAGCGAGCACTTCCGGTCCTTGAGGAATTGAATTGCATCGGAGCGTTCCATTCCGACATGAAATGTGAATGGAAAGCTCCATTTTTTGGACCGCTCAGTCAGATATACACCGGACGGACGACCGTTAATTTCACCGAAGCCGCCCACAAACGAGACAGTGATATCTTGTGCCTCTAGTTTCGAAGCGATCATATCGAGCGCGTTGCAAAAAGTAACAATGCCCTTACGTGCTTCGTGTCGTCCAAAGAAAACAATCTCCTTGATTTTGACCGTTTCAGCATAGTTTATATTGGTGCGCCTAGCAATGCGTTCGCAATGCTCGTAAACGTTTTTTATGACATGGACGCAATTGTTCTGTGGAAGCGTGAAGTCGTTGTTTTTCAACCACTCAATGAGATATGCACTGGGGCTGACGACATGGTCAGCCAAGCGGATGGACTCCTTTTCTAAGTGATCAATTTTGAGCTGATCAATATGTGAGAAAAGAGCTCGGTTAGCGTGTACTGTCCAACGGGTTGGGCCATGAAGCTGTACAATTAGCTTAGTGTTTTTAAAATCAATCCTCTGATGCTTTGCGGCACAACTGAAAAACCCAAGGCCTTTATAATCGTGGAAATGAACAAAATCATAATCGACTTCATAATCCGCCAGGTGTCTGTAGACAGCATAAGACCTGCATTCCGCGGCAGATAAATTAAATACATACTTTCCGCCTTCGATTTGAATTACATTAACGGCGAAATTTCTAAAATAATTTTGGGCTTCCTGAACGCTCCCGACATGGTCCGTTGGATAAAAATGGATGTCGACCTCATGATTTTTCTTAGCAAGCGAGATCGCCAACTCGAAAATGGCCGCTCCGATTCCTCCTGAACGGCTAAAGTTTGCGAGCTCTTCGGTGACCAACGCTATTTTCATTCAAAACCCCATAAATTGTGATCAGTAACTGCAGGCCAAGGCTCAAGCGCACTCAAGAGTTGCTACTAGCAACAATCCTGATATAACGCGCAGAAATAACAGTATTGCTACAAGCAGTCTTGCTCGGCGCCTTCACGGTTTGTGGCGACTCTGGTGGGTGAATTTGAGATCTGACACGATCGGAGCGTTCCTTTTGGGCACGCACGTCGAAGTTTTTTGCCATATGTATTCTTTTGCGCCGAGGGAGTTCGGGCACATACCAGAAGCTGGAGTGCTCCGCATCCTCGGGATATCGCCTTTCGCATCCTGGCCAAACCTCATGGCGTAGTAGCAGGCAACAAACTCGATCGTGGGGCTTGACGTCCTCACCCCTTCTGTGGCGCCACGACGTGCGCCGGGCCCTCGGCACCTACCTCGAACTGGAGCGTCAGGGCGGGGCCGGGTCTGCCATCCTGGCCCACAGCCGCCCGCTCGCGAAGGGCGAGAAGGTCAAGGAGCGCGAGCTCGCGCTGGCCATAGCACTCAAGCACTACATCTACAGGACTACATCCACAGGCAGCGCCTCGACCTCAGGGGCGGGGGGATGGGAGCCTGGACCGCCACGGTGCTCGACGCCTACGAGTCCGAGAGGGCCGGCTTCGAGTCCCGGGAGGCGGTCGCCCAGCCCTAGGGCGTCTCTGCAAAGGGGTTCACAGGCTGGGTAGCCGGCCCCGTGTGGGCTTGATGCGGCGCTTTGAACTGACTGACACGCGCATTGGGAGCAGATCGCCCCGCTGCTGCCTCCGCAGAAGCCGCGCATGGGCCGGTCTGCAGAGGATCACCGCCAAGTCGTGAACGGCATCGGACGAGCGCGCGGCCGACGAGATCGATGGTTTCGTCGATGCCGCCGATGAGCGGAATATCCGAGAAGCGGCCTTGGATCTTGGCCCACTCGTCGCGGGTCTCACTCCCGAGGCGCGCTGCGTATTACTCGAACGCTTCATGGAGGATGCCTACCACGACGAAGCGTCCATTCGCGCGCGCGGCCGCTTCCGCGAGCTCTTGGAAGAAGAACACGTCGCCACTTGCCTCGCCCGCGACGCCTTCGAGGAATTTGCCGAGCTCGTCGATGATGAGCAGCACGCCATCCTTCGGTCGCGCGTTCGCCTCTTCGAGCAGCCGGGCGATGAGTTCGCGGCCGGAAGCCGCTGGCTTGCGCTGGCGCCCCGCGGCCGGCGCCTTGCCGCGCCGTGCGCGTTCGAGCGCGTCACTGATATCAGCGACCGGATCGCCGCGCTGGCCAACGACGGCGATGGATCGCCGGCCCGCCGGGCTCGGCTGAAAAGCCGCCTGGATTTTCTGCGCGGTGCCGCTCCCGACCGCTTGGCTTGCGGCGGCGCGGAGGGCCCCCTTGGGGCCGAGCAGCGCGGCGAAGGTCACGGCCAAGCTGGATTTGCCGCTGCCACAGGGGCCGGTCCAGGTGAAGGCGCATTGCCGCGTGGAGGCCACTTGGCTGGCCATGCTGAGCAGGGCGCTGGCGGCCGAGCGTTGGCAGACGAAGCCCTGCAAGGCGTCGATCTTGCCGAGATCACCGTCGACGCGGACGTTATGCAACGAGAGTGTGCTCGGCATCCAAAAGGAACCCACACGCTCCAATTTGGATCAGGTACTTAGTACGCCGATCGGCGCTCAAAACGCGCTCTGGATCACAGAGTTGCCGTTGGGACGTTGCATTATTGGTGTGCCAAACGGCGAGGTTCGTCGATGCCAGTTGCCCCGTCCTAAACCGCTGCCGCCCCGCGAAAGCTCACAAGTGATCCGAGTGGCTTCTTGTCGAAGCGGCTCGTGAGGTCGTGGTAAGGTACCGATGGCCAAACTAGTGTGGCAGAGGTCGTTGGGTGGCTGGTCCATGCCTGGCGCCTATGTCCACCATCCGCTGCGACGGGGTAGAAAGCATGTCGACGAGGTTCCTTCACGGCGACAGCATCCTCGTCGCCATCCGCGAGGCCAACGCACGCCATGCTAAGCGCAGCCTGGGCGTCGCCTCCTGGAAAGCCGACGCCGTCGAGCGCCTCTGCCTTGGCCAGGACCTCAGCGACACGAAGGTCATCTGCGATTTGTGGGGCGGAGGCTGCGACCCGCAGGCGATCATCGCCTTATTAAAGGGGGGCGCCAGGGTCCGGCACGTCGAAGACTTCCACGCCAAGACTTACCTCTATATCGACCAAGTCGTCATCGGCTCCGCCAACGCATCTCGCGCCAGTCTTGGGGGAGCCGACAGGACCGCCCCGACGCGGACGGAGGCCGCGCTTCTCTGCGACGACCGCGCTGTTCTAGACGAGGCCCAGGAATGGTTCCGCGTAGCCTGGAAGAAGGGGTCTCCGGTCGACGTGGCCGCGGTCGAGGCGTACCGGCCCTCAGCTGCCGCCAGCGCCGGGCGCCCGAGCCTGCTGCATGCCCTGGCAAACGAGCCGGAGCTTTTCTCCGGGCTAGACCTCGTGGTGACAGTCTACCGCGACGCTTGGACGAGCGAGGCGGCGCAGGCGATCTGGGAGACCATGAAAGGCGAGTACGGCGACGACGACAGGCGCGCCTACGAACGGGACGGCGACGTGCCGTTCTACGAGGTCACGCTGGAGGTCGCCGCATCCTCCCCACCAGGGCGGATCTATCTCGACCTGACGCGCTCCGGGAAGAAGCTAGCCTACAATGGGATCTGGAAGGTGCGTTCCGGTCGCCCGAAGCCTGTGCCCGGAACCGGAAGCGTCCTTGTCATGCTCGACCGGCTGCCGAGCCTGCGCGGTCGCAAGGCCCAGAACGCCGAAATGCAGTCCTTTGCTAAGGCGCTCGCTAAGCGCGTCGACGAGGCTGACCTGATCCTGCCGCACGATGCGGTTACGGCGGCGGCCAAGGAGGTCCTCGCGGACTGAACGTGCTGCTCCAAGACGTCAGTGGTGATTTGTAGGCCTGTGACCGCTGCCAGCAGCGTGCAGCGATCGCACATGCTCGCGGTCGAGGCGTCGCTTGCCTCCAGCGTAGGCGCCGTTGGCCTCAGCTCGCTCGATGCCCTCACGCTGGTGCTCCTTGATGAATCGTCATTCCGTCAGGGCCGCCGTGCCGAGCAAGGTCAGAACGATGTGGCCCGTCTCGCCGCACGTCGAGAGCCATGCGGTGACCTATGGAACCTGTTTCCCGCCTCGCGCAGAATCAACCAGCACGGAAAACGCGACCGGCTACCCTCAGCGGCGGCGCTGGCTCGGGCACGCGAGCCAATCCTAACGTGGTGGCGTATGGCTTCGGACACCGACGCGGCGCTGGCCGACCGGTTCTGGGCCGAAGCTCGGACAGCGCTACCGATAGCAGCAAACACCTCGTACGGAGCGTCGTTCTCTGGACTGGAATGGCGCCGCCTGCGTGTCAGTCAGGATCAGCAGCCGCCGGAATGGGCAGGTCGCACGTAACTGCTTCCGTGAGTGTCTGAGGCTCCATAGCAGCCCTCACGCTACAGGCGCCACTTCGCGTGGCTCAGGTTACGTACGCGCGAGGTCGCGTTGTCCAACATCGTCATGTATTAGCCGGTGCAAACCGGCTAGAAATGTGGGCTAAACTGAGGGCTGCCCCTGCGGGCAAAATGGAATATATAAAGAAAAACAATCACTTAATTAAGAATCCTGGCGGAAGGGGTGTCCGCCATGCTGCGGCCGATGGTGTGCACGAGCTCGTGCCGCATGAGGCGTCCGGCGCCTGCCCGTCGGAGAGCGCTACCGGCGGCGGGCATGGGCCACCTCGACAGCCTGGGCGCGCACGGCCGAGTTTTGAAACCGGCCGGCGCCGGGCCGAACACGGCGGTGCGCCGTGGCTTGCCCGTCGAGCTCGCCAGCGTCATATTCTGCGGTGCGTAACATCTGAGGGATTCCGCTGAGCGCCCCTGCCAGGGCGCGTGGCAATGGATCGAGACGGAAACGGCGGTCGCTCTGGTGGGAGCGAACCGCCGTTTTCGCGTTCAGGGGCTAGGCCGCGCTCGCCTGTGCGCAGCGTGCCAGGAAGTCGTCAGCATCGATGCGACGAACAAGCGTACGGTTTCTGATCTCGATTGGCTTCAGATCGCCCGCCCGGAATAGGCGATAGGCGGAGGTCCTGGAGATGCGAACGTATTGCGTAAACTCTTCGACCGTCATCGTTGCAGAGACGGCTGCGCGATCGATCTTGGACACTGTGGGCTCCTCGCGAGGCGACGGGAGCCAAGAGGGTGCATCCGGGCACGGACGATTAAGAGTCCCCTAAAACGGAGCCTTTAATCGTCGATCACGTCGAAGAAGATCGAGGGCGCCTCAACAGCGTACTTGCGATAGGCAGCCTTCACCGCTCGAGACGAGAGGAGCGGTTTGTCCGGCCCCTTGCCGTGCACAACCGCCTCGCCCAAGCCAATCCCGTCGCGTGCAAGAAGCCGCGGGTCTGCCAAGTAGCGGGGGGCGGTTCGAAAGGCCTCGTCTTCCGGCTTGCCGGCGTTCTTCAAGCTGTCGACAACAGCGGCGATCAGCATCAGGCGCTGGAGATCGGCGGGTCGCCCCCTCGGCACGACATCCCGGCGACGCAACCCAAGCATAGAAAGGAGCATGCGTCCGGCAGGCTCGTCGTTTGCTATGCAGCGACGAATTTCCGCGGGCTCGATGCCATGCTTGACCGCTTCAGCATCGAGGAATCTTTGCGCGTCACGCCCCGGTCGGACCTTGCGACCGTCTCCGGACCATCGAGCTGTGAGGGCAGGTTCTGCGGGGCTCATTTCGCCACTATCGCAGCAACGATTTCGACAACGAAATCGAAAGCCGGTGGCGCTCCCAAGGGGAATCGAACCCCTGTTTTCGCCGTGAGAGGGCGACGTCCTAGACCGCTAGACGATGGGAGCTTCCGGGCCGACGGGGGTTCGTATAGCGAGGCATTCCGGCCCCCGCAAGCGCTTTCCGGGGCGAAAGAGACGAGAATTCCCATCGTGTCCCCCAAGGTGCTTCCCGAGTTGCCTCTCGATCCGCTGCCCGCGCCGTCCGGCGCGAGCGAGGAGCGCAGCGTCGTGCTCGCCGAGGCCGCCGCGCCCGAGCGCCTCGACCGCGCGCTGGCGCGCAGCTTCGACGATCTGTCCCGCGCCCGGCTCCAGACGCTGGTGCGCGAAGGGCTCGTGCGCTGCGACGGGGCGGTGGTGCGCGATCCCGCGCGCAAGGTCGCGGCAGGGAGCCGGCTCGACCTCAGCCTTCCGGCGCCGCAGCCCGCGGAGCCCCGGGGCGAGGCGCTGCCGCTCACCGTGGTGCATGAGGACGAGGACCTCATCGTCATCGACAAGCCGGCCGGGCTCGTCGTGCATCCGGCGGCGGGGCACGAGGACGGGACGCTCGTGAACCGGCTGATCGCCCATTGCGGCGCGAGCCTGTCCGGCATCGGCGGCGTGCGCCGGCCCGGCATCGTCCATCGGCTCGACAAGGATACGAGCGGTCTGCTGGTGGTGGCCAAGAACGATCTCGCACATCAGGGCCTCTCGGCCCAGTTCGCCGACCATGGCCGCAGCGGCGCCCTGGAGCGGGCCTATCTCGCCCTGGTCTGGGGTGTGCCGGAGCCGCGCGGCGGCACCATCCGGGCCAGCCTCGCCCGCTCGCGGCACAACCGCGAGAAGATCGCGGTGGTGCGCGAGGGCGAGGGGCGGGAGGCGATCACCCATTACCGCGTCGAGGCCCTACCCGACGCGGCGGGCGTTACGGCGCTGGTCCGCTGCCGATTGGAGACGGGGCGCACCCACCAGATCCGGGTGCATCTGAGCCACCGCGGCCACCCGCTCCTGGGGGATGCGACCTATGGCGGCGCCTTCAAGACCAAGGCGGCGCTGCTCGCCGAGCCTGCCCGCGCCGCCCTCGACCGGCTCGGCCGTCAGGCCTTGCACGCGGTCGAACTCGGCTTCCTCCATCCCCGCTCGGGCGAGCGTCTGCGCTTCGAAAGCCCGTTACCGCAGGATTTTGCCGATCTGCTCGCTGCCCTGTCCTGAGGACAAGCAACAAGGTGCGTTTCGGCACTGCGACCCCTGCGCACCCGTGAGAGGTTAAACCCGGACTCCGGTTCGTGCGTTGAGACCCCGCGTGAACAGCGTTTGGCCGCTACCGGGCATTACGAATTCCCTTATACAGATGGGAAGCGGCATGGCCGGCTCAAGAGAGCGGCCTTTCGCTTGGGGCCCGCCCGACAGGGGGGCTGTTGAAGGAGGTGCACATGGCCGGCGCTCTGCCCGTGCTCGCCAATGAGGGAGGCCTTTCGCGCTACCTCGATGAGATCCGCAAGTTCCCGATGCTGGAGCCTGCGGAGGAATTCACCCTTGCCAAGAGCTGGCGCGACGAGGGAGACCGCGAGGCGGCCCACCGTCTCGTGACCTCTCACCTGCGCCTCGTGGCCAAGATCGCCATGGGCTATCGCGGCTACGGCCTGCCGATCAGCGAGGTGGTGTCCGAGGGCAATGTCGGCCTGATGCAGGCGGTCAAGCGCTTCGATCCGGACAAGGGCTTCCGGCTGGCCACCTACGCGATGTGGTGGATCAAGGCGGCGATCCAGGAATACATCCTGCGCTCGTGGTCCCTCGTGAAGATGGGCACCACCGCCAACCAGAAGAAGCTGTTCTTCAACCTGCGCAAGGCCAAGGGCCGCATCTCGGCTCTCGACGAGGGTGACCTGCGTCCCGATCAGGTCAAGCAGATCGCCACCTCGCTCGGCGTGCCCGAGCAGGACGTGGTGGACATGAACCGCCGCCTCTCCGGCGACACCTCGCTCAACGCGCCCTTGCGTGAGGAGGGCGAGGGCGAGTGGCAGGACTGGCTGGTGGACAACAGCCCGAGCCAGGAGACCGTGCTCGCCCGCGAGGAGGAGGGACGCAACCGCCTCTCGGCCCTGCGCGACGCGCTCGGCGTGTTGAACCCGCGTGAGCGGCGCATCTTCGAGGCGCGGCGGCTCGCCGACGATCCGATCACTCTGGAGGATCTCTCCGGCGAGTTCGGGGTCTCCCGCGAGCGTGTGCGCCAGATCGAGGTGCGCGCCTTCGAGAAGGTCCAGGAGGCGGTCAAGCGCAACCTCGCCACCCGCGAGCTGCCCCGGACCGAGGCGCGGATTTCATAAAAAAGGGCGTCGCTCTTCAAACGAAACGATCAGGCCGCCGACGCGATTCATTCGCGCCGGCGGCCTTTTCCGTGGCGGGAGAGTCATCTACGAGCCGCGAGGATCGGCCGTCTCAGACGAGAAGCGGCGAACGTTTGGCAAGGGTCTCACCGGCGAGCAGGGGCATGGCTGCCGTCCTCCGCGGCATCGAGGCGGGCGAAGACCATCGGCCTGGACACGATGCCGTGCTGCGCTGCAGCGTGGCACGTTTCTGCAACCTAGGGAAGAATGCGCAAGCGGCGCTGCCGACTCAAACGCGGCGCATTGTCAGGCGTAAGGATCGCGCCGCTCGGCTCGGAGCGCCTTTCCCGGGCATCGCCGCGAAGCGCGCGTCGGCGCTAGGAAGCGATTGTCCCGGTGAGGCATCCGCCTAGTTCTGCCACTGCGCGAAGGCGTTCTGCACCGCCTGGGCGCCGGCATTGCCCTTCTCGAAGGTGAGCACCGCGCGCTGGCCGGAGCTGTAGGTCAGGGCCAGATCGAGCCAGTTCCGGTGCAGCAGCAACTCGGAATTCCGGTCCACGTCGCTCTTGAGCGAAGACAGGCCGATCAGGAACAGGTTCTCGCGCACGCGCACCGGCAGGCCCGAGACGGGCGAGCCGCGGGCAGCCTCCTCGTCCTTGAGCTGGAGCAGCCCGATATTCTGCACCGCACGCTTGGCCCCGGCCTCGCCGGTGTTGCTGAAGGCCAGCTCGATCGTGTGCGAGGCCGGAAGCGTCGCGTCGAGGTTCTTGCGCATGGTCATCACCAGCGAGAAGCCCGCTTCCGGAAAATCGACGGTCACGCGCAGGGCCGTCTGCAGGGGCTCGCCCTGAGCGCCGTTCACGGCCTCCAGCCGCCAGACGGCGTGGCCGTTCGACGAACTCGGCTGGGCGCGGTTGTCGCCGGTATTCTCCTCGTAGAGGATCGCCCGTTGCGCGACGGTCACGTCCGGCTGCGCCGGGGCACTGCCCTGCACAGGCGGCTTCGGGCGCGCCTCGGGCTCGCCGCGCTCGCCCCCGACCCGGTCCGCGAACTTCGCGTCCGGCTGTTCGACCGTCGTCTCCTGCTCGGCTGCGTTCTGCGCGAGATCGGAGGGCCGGTCGCGCAGGAAGAAGGCCGCCACGGCGATCAGCGCGATCACCGCGGCCAGCACGCCGCCGACGAAGAGGTTGCGCAGGAGGCGCGAGCGGTTCTCGGGCGGCGCCACCACGTCGATGCGGGGGCGCTGGCGCCCGTTGCCGGCCTCGGCAAAACCGTTGGTTTCCGGGGCCGCGGGATCGGCGGCGTCGGCCTCCGATGCGGGCGCGGTGGGAACGAACCCTTCCGGCGCCTCCGGGATCGGCTCGGGCTTGGCGACCTCGTCCGGCCGCGAGCGCCGGGGCGGCGCCATGAAAGGCACCGTCTCGGCCTGTGGCTTCGGCTCCGCCGGCGCGGATTCCGGCAGGATGCCCGCGGGGACCGAGGCGGCGGGCAGGGAGAGCGGCTCGCCCGGCTCCTGCGGCGGCTCGGGCTCGGGCAGGCTCGGCGGCAGGGGGGCGGGCGAGAGCGGTTCCGGAGCGGGCGGCTCGGGGGGCGCTGCGAAGGGCGGGGGAGGGGCAGCCTCCTTGGGCGGCTCCTTCGGTGCCTCCGGCACGGCGGCCGGCTCGCCGTACTCGAACTCGAGCCGGGCGATCGCCGTATCGAGGGCTTGCCGCTCCAGGTCGATATCCGCCTCGGGCACGGGCGGGTCGAGGGAGCGCAGCTGCGCGATCAGGGCGCTGCGCGCACGCTCGTACACCGCCCGGCGCAGGGCGGGAGATCGATCGGGCAGGGCGTCGAGCGCGCGTGCCAGCAACGGATAATAGTCGGCCATCGTGCCCGGATCTGCCTGTCCCTACCCGCCGTTCCGAGCGCTCAATCCTCGAAGGGGTTGTGCATGAGGATGGTGTCGTCGCGCTCCGGAGAGGTGGAGAGCAGCGCCACCGGCGCCCCGATCAGTTCCTCGATCCGGCGCACGTACTTGATCGCCTGGGCCGGAAGGTCGGCCCAGGAGCGGGCGCCCGCCGTGGTGCCGCTCCAGCCGGGGATCGTCTCGTAGACCGGAACGGCGCGCTGCTGCGCCGCCTGGCTCGCGGGGAGATGGTCGAAGCGCTGCCCATCCACATCGTAGGCGGTGCAGACCCGGATCTCCTCGAAGCCGTCGAGCACGTCGAGCTTGGTCAGCGCGATGCCGTCGATGCCCGAGGTCTGCACGGTCTGCCGCACGAGGCAGGCATCGAACCAGCCGCAGCGGCGCTTGCGGCCGGTGACGGTGCCGAATTCGTGGCCGCGCTCGCCGATGCGCTGGCCGATCTCATCGTGCAACTCGGTCGGGAACGGGCCCTCGCCGACGCGGGTGGTGTAGGCCTTGGCGATGCCGAGCACGTAGCCGATGGCCCGCGGCCCCAGGCCCGAGCCGGTCGCCGCCTGTCCCGCCACCGTGTTGGACGAGGTGACGAAGGGGTAGGTGCCGTGATCAACGTCGAGCAGCGCGCCCTGCGCGCCCTCGAACAGGATGCGCTTGCCGCCCCGGCGCGCCTCGTCGAGCAGGCGCCAGACGGTGTCGAGATAGGGAAGCACGCGCGTGGCGATGCCGGTCAGCTCGTCGAGGATCGCCTGTTCGGCGATCTCTTCGAGGCCGAAGCCGCGGCGCAGGGCGTTGTGGTGAGCGAGCAGCCGCTCGATCTTCGGCGGCAGGGTCTCGGGCTCGGCCAAATCCATGAGCCGGATCGCCCGGCGGCCGACCTTGTCCTCGTAGGCCGGGCCGATGCCGCGCTTGGTCGTGCCGATCTTGGTGCCCGGCGCCCCGTCCTCGCGCAGGGCGTCGAGTTCGCGATGAAGCGAGAGGATCAGGGTGGCGTTGTCGGCCACGCGAAGGTTGTCCCGCGTGACGGTGACGCCCTGGCCGGCGAGGCGGTCGATCTCGGAGGCGAGTGCGTAGGGGTCGAGCACCACGCCGTTGCCGATCACGCCGAGCGTGTTCGGGCGGACGACGCCGGAGGGCAGCAGGGAGAGCTTGTAGACCGCGTCGCCGACCACCAGCGTGTGGCCGGCATTGTGACCGCCCTGGAAGCGGACGACGACGTCGGCCTGCTCCGAGAGCCAGTCGACGATCTTGCCCTTGCCCTCGTCGCCCCACTGGGCGCCTACGACGACGACGTTCGCCATGCGCGTCTGACCTGTCTCGAACTCGCTGGCGCGGGCGCCAAGCGGTTGCGCCACGCGCGAAAACCCCGGCCATCAGGTCGGGGATCGGGCATACGGGCGCGTCTTCGGCGATCTCAGCAGGCAGGTCAAGCGAGGGACAGACCTGCGCTGGGGAGCGAGGCCCGGCCGCCCGCACGCGTCGACGGGAAAGCGGCGCGGGCGGCGGGCCTGTCCGGCCTACTTGGCTTCCGCCTACTTGGCTCCCACCTACTTGGCGTTGTCCGGCGGCTTGATGACCGGCGTCGAGTTCGGCGTCGGCTCCGGTGCGATCGTCCGGATCCCGGAATCGACGCCCGCGGGCGGCTTGATCACGCCGTCGGACCTCTCGAGCTTCTCGCTGAGCGTGCTGCCGGTGGTGTCGCTCTCCGGCCGGACCTTCTCCGGCACCTGCTCCTGCGGGCTCGGCAGCTTCGGGTCCCGATCCTGTCCGCGCTGCGGCACGGACGGGTCCTGCGCCAGGGCCGCCGTGCTCATCAGGCCGGCGAGCAGCGCGGCGGCGCGAAGGGTGTTCTTCCTCAAGGTCATGCTGTCCTCGAAACGGTTTCGAGGACCAACGGGGGCGCGCCCCAACCCGTTCCTGTCAGGCGGCCGGCCGGTTACCGGCCGGCGCCCTCGGCGAAGGCGAAGTAGAGTTCGCGCAGCCGCCGCGCCACCGGGCCGGGTCGCCCGTCGCCGAGGGCTTTGCCGTCGATCTCGACCACCGGCATCACGAAGGCCGAGGCCGAGGTGTAGAAGGCCTCCGCCGCCTCGCTCAATTCGCGCACGTTGATGAGCCGTTCCTCGAAGGGGCGGCCTGTCTCCTGCGCCAGCGCCAGCACCGCCTTGCGGGTGATGCCGGGCAGGATCGCGTTGGAGAGCGGGCGCGTCACCAGCGCACCGGCCTGCGTCACGATGAAGACAGTGGAGGACGAGCCCTCGGTCACGACGCCGTCCTCGACCATGAAGGCCTCCGCCACGCCGGCCTCCGATGCCTGCTGCTTGGCCAGAACCTGGGCGAGCAGGGCGACCGACTTGATGTCCCGCCGCTTCCAGCGCAGGTCCGGTACGGTGATGGCCCGCGCGCCGGACTCGGCCAGCGGGTTGTTCACGATCGCCTTCTCCTGCGTGAACATCACCACGGTCGGCGCCACGTCACCCTTGGGAAAGGAGAAGTCGCGCTCGGCCACGCCGCGCGTCACCTGGATGTAGACGAGCCCCTCCCGCACGCCGTTCTTCGCGACGAGCTCGGTCTCCAGCCGCTCCCACGCCTCGGCGGTATGAGGATTGCGGATGCCGATCTCGGAGAGCGAGCGGTCGAGCCGGGCCAGATGGGCGGCATTGTCCACGAGGCGGCCGTGCAGCACGGCGGCCACCTCGTAGATCCCATCGGCGAACAGGAAGCCGCGGTCCATCACCGGCAGGCGCGCCTCGTCCAGGGGCAGGAAGGCGCCGTTGAGGTAGGCGGTTCGGTTCATCGGCTGGCTCGGTGATCGATCGGCTTAACGGCGCGAAGCAGGTTCCGTGCTGGAAGCCGCGTCAGGCTTCTCCGAACACGCGGGTAAAGATCGTGTCGACGTGCTTGAGGTGGTAGCCGAGGTCGAAGCACTCCTCGATCTGCTCGGGCTTGAGCACGGCGGTCACCTCCGGGTCGGCCTTGAGCAGGGTGAGGAAGTCGCCCTCGCCGCGCCAGACCGGCATCGCGTTGCGCTGGACCAGCCGGTAGGAATCCTCCCGCGAGAGGCCGCCCTGGGTCAGCGCCAGCAGCACGCGCTGCGAGTGGACGAGGCCGCCGAGCCGGTCGAGGTTCTTCTGCATCTGCTCGGGGTAGACCAGCAGCTTGTCGATCACGCCGGTCATCCGGGCGAGCGCGAAGTCGAGGGTCACGGTGGCGTCCGGGCCGATCATCCGCTCGACCGAAGAGTGCGAGATGTCCCGCTCGTGCCAGAGTGCGACGTTCTCCAGCGCCGGGGTCACGTAGCCGCGCACCATGCGTGCGAGCCCGGTGATGTTTTCGGTGAGCACCGGGTTGCGCTTGTGCGGCATCGCCGAGGAGCCCTTCTGCCCCTCCGAGAAGAATTCTTCGGCTTCCAGCACCTCGGTGCGCTGGAGATGGCGCACTTCGATCGCCAGCCGCTCCATGGAACTGGCGATCACGCCGAGCACGGCAAAGAACATCGCGTGGCGATCGCGCGGGATCACCTGGGTCGAGACCGGCTCCGGCTGGAGGCCCATCTGTTCGGCGACGTACTCCTCCACCCGCGGGTCGATGTTGGCGAAGGTGCCGACCGCGCCCGAGATCGCGCAGGTCGCGACCTCTTTCCGGGCGGCGATGAGCCGGTCCTTCGCGCGGGCGAACTCGGCATAGGCCTGAGCGAGCTTGAGGCCGAAGGTGACGGGCTCGGCGTGGATGCCGTGCGAGCGGCCGATGGTGGGGGTGAGCTTGTGCTCGAAGGCGCGCCGCTTCAGCGCGGCCAGCAATGCGTCGAGATCCTTGATCAGGATGTCGGCGGCCTTGGTGAGCTGCACGTTGAGGCAGGTGTCGAGCACGTCGGACGAGGTCATGCCCTGGTGGACGAAGCGCGCCTCGGGCCCGACGATCTCGGCCAGATGCGTGAGGAAGGCGATCACGTCGTGCTTCGTCACCGCCTCGATGGCATCGATGCGGGCGACGTCGAAGGTCGCGTCGCGGCCCTTCTCCCAGACCTTGTCGGCGGCCTCCTTCGGCACGACGCCGATATTGGCCAGGGCCGTGGTGGCGTGGGCCTCGATCTCGAACCAGATCCGGAACCGGCTCTCCGGCGACCAGATCGCGGCCATCTCGGGACGGGAGTAGCGGGGGATCATCTGTTTCTCGCCTCGACTCGGGGACGCGTCTGCTCTGATGCGGCGCCTAGCATGGGGCGGGGAGGAGCGTAAACGCGAGCGGCGGCAGCGCCGCCGTGCAAGGGTGACATCGACGCTGCGGCGGCGATGGGACAAGATGGGCGGCGCGCCCTATGGGATGGAACGCACGTCCGACACCTGCCTGCGGAGACGACCATGGCCGAGACGCCCTCGAACCGCGCCTTCATCCCCCTCGCCATCGCCGTGCTGACGGTCTCCGACACGCGCGTGCTCGCCGACGACAAGTCCGGCGACACCCTCGCCGCACGGATCACGCAAGCCGGCCACAGACTTGCCGACCGGGACATCGTGCCCGACGAGGTCGTGTCCATCCGCGAGAAGATCGAGGGCTGGATCCATGATCCCGCCATCGACGTCATCATCACCACCGGCGGCACCGGCTTCACGGGGCGCGACGTGACGCCGGAGGCGATCGAGCCGCTGTTCGAGAAGCGCATGGACGGCTTCTCGGCGGTGTTCCACCGCATCTCCTACGACAAGATCGGCACCTCGACGCTGCAGTCGCGGGCGACCGCCGGCGTCGCGGCGGCGACCTACATCTTCGTGCTGCCGGGCTCGCCCGGTGCCTGCCGGGACGCCTGGGACGGCATTCTCGCGAGCCAGCTCGACTACCGCCACCGCCCCTGCAACTTCGTCGAGATCATGCCGCGCCTCGACGAGCATCTGCGCCGGGGGGCGTCGATCGGCGCCTGAAATGCCGCGGCGGTTGCTGCACCGCATCGATCAAGGGTGCGCGCGAGAGAGGAACCGCCTTCGCAGCCGACGGTTGATGTCCCGGTCAAGTCCAATAAGATTCGGGAGACGTTCATGAAACAGGCGATCGGCCTCGCGGCCGCCCTTCTCGTCGGCGCCGCTTCCCTGAGCACGGCCGCCGTGGCTCAGAGCGGAAACACCACGCAGATGACCGGTTCGAACGCCACGGGCGTGAAGCCCGAGGGCAGCATGAACAAGATGTCCGGCTCCGGCGGCCAGATGAAGTCGAAGAAGATGAAGTCGAAGAAGAACAAGATGTGATGGCACGATGTGATCGGCTGACGGTCACACGGTCCCGGGGGCGCCATAGGGCGCCCTTTTTCGTTGCGGAGTCTCTGTCTTGGTCGCGTCTCTCCTCCGGTCTGTCCTCCTCTCGGCCCTGCTGCTCGCCGTCTCGCCCGGGATGGGCCACGCCGCGCCGCGGGTCGATGCGAAGGCGCGGGCCTGGGTGGCCGGCGTGGTCAGCCGCATCGGCATGGCCGACCGGGCCGCGGCGCCGGGCCGCGGCGGCGAGGTGACGCTGCGGATGCGCATCGCCGCCGATGGGACGCTCGACCGCGTCGAGATCGAGGAAGGCCCGGCGCCGCTGGGCGAGCGCGCGACCCGCGCCGTCCAGGCGGCCGCACCCTTCCCGCCGCCGCCGGCCGGGCTGCTGACGCTCGAAGGTTTCACCGAGCTGAGCTTCCCCCTCAGGCTGCGGTGAGGCGATCGCGCCTTCGCCTGTCATCGAATCGTCGCGGATGGGTCGGAAAGGCAGGACTTCCGTTCGTCAGGAGAGCCGCGCTCCATGGACTTCCACCGCCGATTCACCGTGCTGATGTGCACGCCCGCCTTCGATCCGGACGACCTGGAGGGCGCGCGGGTCGATCAGATCGTCGCGGCGGTCGAGAAGCGCGGCTTCGAGGTGGTGCGGGCACGACGCGTCGAGGATGCCTCGATCGCCGTGCAGACCGACTCGGCCGTCGGCTGCCTCGTGGTCGACTGGGGCAAGCGCGGCCTCGAGGGCAAGGCCGCAGCCCTCATCGACATGATGCGCCGGCGCGGCCTGGAGATGCCGATCGTCATCATGGTCCGCCGCAAGCGGCTGGAGGACATCCCGGTCGAACTCCTCGACTTCATCGACGGCTACATCTTCCTCGCCGAAGAGACCCCGGAATTCATCGCCCGCGGCCTCGTCTCCCGGGTGACGCAATACGCCGACACGCTGAAGACGCCGTTCTTCGGCGCGCTGGTCGATTACGCCGAGGAGGGCAACCAGCTCTGGACCTGCCCCGGCCATAACGGCGGCATCTTCTACAACCGCTCGCCGATCGGCCGCATCTTCGTGGAGCATCTGGGCGAGGCGATTTTTCGCGACGACCTCGACAACTCGGTGCTCGATCTGGGCGACCTGCTGACCCACGAAGGACCCGCCCTGAAGGCGCAGAAAGAAGCCGCCAAGATCTTCGGGGCGGAGAAGACCTACTTCGTCCTCAACGGCACCTCGGCCTCGAACAAGGTCGTGCTGGGCTCGCTGGTGGCCGAGGACGACCTCGTCCTGTTCGACCGAAACAACCACAAGGCCGCCCATCACGGCGCGTTGCTGCTCGCCGGCGGCATCCCGATCTTCCTGGAGACGGACCGCAACGCCTACGGCCTGATCGGGCCGATCTACCACGAGGCGCTCGACGAGCAGCGCATCCGCGAGAAGATCCGCGACAACCCGCTCGTGAAGGACAAGGAGGCGTGGCGCAAGGAGCGCCCGTTCCGCTGCGCGGTGATCGAGCAATGCACGTATGACGGCACGATCTACGACGCCCAGGCCATCGTCGAGCGGATCGGCCACCTGTGCGACTACATCCTGTTCGACGAGGCCTGGGCGGGCTTCATGAAGTTCCACCCGCTCTACCAGCGCCGCTTCGCCATGGGCCTGACCGGACTCGACGAGACCTCGCCCGGCATCATCGCCACGCAATCGACCCACAAGCAGCTGGCGAGCTTCAGCCAAGCCTCGCAGATCCATACCCGCGACGGGCATATCCGCGGCCAGACCCGGCGCGTGGAGCACAAGCGCCTGAACGAGAGCTTCCTCGTCCACGCCTCGACCTCGCCGTTCTACCCGCTCTTCGCCTCGCTCGATGTCGGCGCGCAGATGATGAAGGGCCGCTCGGGCGTCGTGCTGTGGGACGACACGATCCGGCTCGGCATCGAGTGGCGGAAAAAAGCCCGCGCCATCCGCAAGGAATTCGAGGAGCGCGAGGCCGACCCGAAGCGGCGCTGGTTCTTCGACCCCTTCGTGCCCGACGTGGTGAAGGGGCCCGAAGGCACGGAAATCCCGTGGGAGGCCGTGCCGACGGACGCCCTGGCCGCCGATGCCCGCTACTGGGAGCTGACGCCGGGCGCGGCGTGGCACGGCTTCACCCATGTCGCGCCGGGCTTCGCCATCACCGACCCGAACAAGCTCACGGTGCTCACCCCCGGCTTCGACCGCAAGACCGGTGCGTATACCGAGCACGGCGTGCCGGCGCCGATCGTCGCGCAGTACCTGCGCGAGAACCGGATCGTCCCGGAGAAGAACGACCTCAACTCGCTGCTCTTCCTGCTGACGCCGGGCGTCGAGTCGTCGAAAGCCGGCACGCTGATCTCCGGCCTCGTCGCCTTCAAGCGCCTGCACGACGACAACGTGCCGCTCGAAGAGGCCATGCCGGAATTCGTCGCCCGCCGGCCCAAGCGCTACCGCGGCGTGGGCCTGCGCGATCTCTGCGCCGACTACCACGCCTTCCACCGCGAATCGGGCACCTCGGCGCTCCAGCGCAAGCAGTTCATGCCTGAGCACCTGCCGGAGATGGTGATGCCGCCCAAGGCCGCCGCGCAGATGCTGACGCGCAACCGGGTCGATTACGTGCCGATCGCGGAGGCCGAAGGGCGCATCGCCACCACCCTGATGCTGGTCTATCCCCCCGGGATCGGCACGGTGCTGCCCGGCGAGCGCCTGGACGAGAGGGCCAAGCCCATGCTCGACTACTTCAAGATGTTCGAGGCGGCGGCCAATCTGTTCCCCGGCTTCGAGGCCGAGATCCAAGGCGTCTACCGCGAGACCGATCCGGACGGGCGCATCCGCTTCCACACCTACGTCGTGCGCGAGGGCGCCTGATGGCTTCGGGCGCGGCGACCATCGTCCCGAACGCCGCGCCGGGTGCGGAGGTGGTGATCCGGCCCTCGTCGGACGCCGACGTGCCGGCGATGATCGCCATCTACGAGCGCCATATCCGCCGGGGCGTGGGCGACACGGGCGATTTCGAGGAGGAGCGCCTGCTGCCCGACGAACTCAAGCGGCGGCGCAAGAACATGCGCAGCAAGCGCCTGCCCCATCTCGTGGCCGAAAGGAGCGGGCAGATCGCCGGCTACGCCTACGCCGTGCCCTTCCGCAAGCGCCCGGCCTATCGCTACACCCTCAAGCACTCGATCTACGTGCATCCCGACCATCTGCACGCGGGCATCGGGCGCCGCCTGCTGCCGGCGCTGATCGAGGCCTGTTCGGCGGGCGGCTACCGGCAGATGATCGGCTATATCGACGCCAGCAACGAGGCCAGCCTGCGCCTGCACGAGGCCTGCGGCTTCGTCCGCGTCGGCTACCTGCCGGCGATCGGCTACAAGTATGGGCGCTGGAGCGACAGCGTGATGGTGCAGTGTCCCCTCGGCACCGGCGCGGAGGACCAGCCCTCGGCCTGGCACCCGCCGGGCCGGGCGAGTCCCTTCCCGCCGCGCACCGTCTGATCCGCTTTCCGGCTGATTGCTTCCGTCTCTTCCGTCGTCATTCCGAGGCGAAGCCGTGGCAATCCAGGGTTCCGCACTCTGCGGACAATTCGCGCTCCGGGTCGCTTCGGCTCTGCCTCGCGATGACGGAGCGAAGGCCGAGGCGATCAAATGGAGACGATGTGGAGCGTCCGCGCGCGCGGCGCAGCCGGCACGATCCGGCGCGCCGTCGATGGCCTCGCGGTGAGCGCCCTCAGGCGCCCATCTTCTCCACCAGCGCCTCGGACAGGGCGAAGTTGACGTAGACGTTCTGCACGTCGTCCTGGTCCTCGATCACCTCGACGAGGCGGATCAGCTTCTCGCCGGTCTCGTCGTCGACATCGATGGTGTTCTGCGCCTTCCAGATCAGGCCGGTGCGGCGCGGCTCGCCGAAGCGGGATTCCAGCGCCTTCGAGACGTCGCCGTAGGCGTCCTGCGCGCAGGTGACCTCGTGGCCGTCGGCATCCGAGCGCACGTCGTCGGCGCCGGCCTCGATGGCGGCCTCCAGCATCGCGTCCGCGTCGGCGACGTCGGCTGCGAAGGCGATCACGCCGACCCGGTCGAACATGAAGGCGACCGCCCCGGTCTCGGCGAGGCTGCCGCCGGACTTGGTGAAGGCCGAGCGCACGTCGCTGGCGGTGCGGTTGCGGTTGTCGGTCTGCGCCTCGACGATGAGCGCGGCGCCGCCGGGGCCGTAGCCCTCGTAGCGGATCTCCTCGTAGTTCTCGCCGTCCCCGCCCGTGGCCTTCTTGATGGCGCGCTCGATGTTGTCCTTGGGCATGTTCTCGGCCCGGGCCGCGAGGATTGCGGCGCGCAGGCGCGGGTTCATCGAAGGGTCCGGCGTGCCGAGCTTGGCTGCCACCGTGATCTCGCGGGCGAGCTTGCTGAACACCTTCGAGCGGACCGCATCGACGCGGCCCTTGCGGTGCATGATGTTCTTGAACTGGGAATGCCCGGCCATGGCGGGATCGTCTTCTCGTTCGGGCGGGCGGAGGGCTCCCCTCGCCAGGGATCCTCGACGCCGCGCGGGCTGTGTCGGGAACGGTGCTTATAGGCCGCCCGCGCCCGCCGAGGCAACGCGGGGAAGGGAGTCGTCGCCCGGTGGCCGGTTCTCCCACCCGCGCCGGGGGCAAGTGCCGGATTCCCGCCGTACCGGCGGCCTCCGAGACGGTGGCCGCCGGTACGGGGAGGATGATAGACTTGCCGCGATGGACCTGCCTCGACCGGACAGGCCACGGACGCCGCGAACGGAGAGCCGGATGCCGATGGAGCAGCGCCCGACGGGAGCGGCCGGCACGCCGCGGCGCGGGGGCTGGCGGTTCGGCCTCGCCGCGCTTCTCGGCGCCCTGGCCGGCGCGACCCTGTTCCCGCGGCCCGCCAAGGGCGCTGCCTCGAGCGACACGAAGGGCCGCCTCAGGGCTGATCCTGCGCCAGCAGCGCCCGGTAGCGCGCCGCCGAGCGGCTGACTGCCTCGGCGGCACCCTCTTCGATGTGCAGGCCGAAGGCGCCGTAGAGGCGCGCGAAGGCGCGACCTTCCAGCCGCGCCGCGATCCGCGCCACGCTGCCCCCGGAGAGCGGCAGCCAGTTGGGATAACTCCAGAGGAAGGAGACCGTCTTCCGGTCCGCCCCGACTTGGACGATGTCGCCGGACAGCAGCGCGCCGCGTCCCTGCGCCCCGTCGTGCCAGTGCAGCACGCTGCCGCCGGGGAAGTGGCCGCCCAGCCGCAGGAGGTCGAGGCCGGGGAGGATCGTCCGCTCGTCCTCCTCCCAGAACACCACGCGGTCGTCGGGGCGCATGACCCATTCGCGGTCGCGGGCGTGCAGGTAGACCGGCGCGTCGAAGGCGGCGGCCCAGTCCGGCATGGTCGCGTAGTAGTGGGGATGCGAGATCGCGATGGCCGACAGCCCGCCGAGCGCCCGCATCAGCGCCACCGTCGCCGGATCGAGCAGGGCGAGGCAGTCCCACAGCACGTTTCCGTGCGGCGTGCGGAGCAGGAAGGCCCGCTGGCCGATGCCGAAGCGGGGATGGGTCTCGATCTCGAACAGGTTGGATTCGGCCTGCCGCCACGCATTGGCGTGGCCCGAGGCGAGGGCGTCCGGCGTAGTCCAGGTCTGACCCGAGGCCGGCACGTATTGCCGCTCTTCGTCGCAGATCGGGCAGCGCCGCGGCGGCGCGGCGGAGGACGGAAAGCTCGTCCCGCAGGTGACGCAGATCTGGATCGGCACGAGCCCGCTCCCGTCGGCGCTGCTCAGCCGCCGCGATATCCCTGGCCGTCCTCGGGGCGTGGGCGTTCGCGCGGCGGCGCCTCCTCGTCGCGTTGGGCGCCGATGTCGCCGGGCTCCGTCGCGCCGGGCGAGCGGCGGCCCTGGACTGAGGGCGAAACCTCGCGCTGCTCGTAGGTGCGGGCGCCGGGCGTCTCGGCGGGATCGTCGGGCCTCGTCGCGTCGGTCGAGCTCATCGGCGCCTCCAGAAGGATGTCAGGACTTCTTCACCGATCAAGAGGAGCCGTGCGGGCCTTGTTCCCCGTGCCTGGCGAGAACCGGCTTGCGGTGCAGGCGATTGCTCCGCCAGATGCCGTGGTCGGCGATCGCGCCCGAACCGGAAGCCCCAGGATGAATCGCTTCGCTCCCCCATTCTCCCGCTTGCTCTGTCTCGGCCTCGCCCTGGCGGCGTTCCCGGCCGCGGCGCAGGAGCGGCCGCTCACCCGCTCCATGACCTGCGAAGCCGTCAAGGCGCTGGTGGCACGGGAGCGCCGCATCGTGCTCGCGACGAGCCAGACCGCCTACGAGACGGTCTATTTCGAGAGCGGCGCCTGTCAGAACGAGGTGAGCGCCCGGCCGGCCTTCGAGCCGACTCTCGACGATCCGAACTGCTTCGCCGGCTATCGCTGCGTTCAGCGCAACAACGGCGACAACTCGGTGCGCTGACGCTGTGAGAAGGGGCGTCAGCCCCGCTTGAGCAGGCGCTTGGCCTCGGCCCGGGCGCGGTGCTCGAACCGGGCGAGACGCAGGCGCCGCTCCAGGGAAATCAGGCCGGCGCCGGGCGGCACGGCGACGATCTCGGCGATGGTCTCGCGCTCCGGGTAGAGGCTCTCCAGCGCCGAACCCGGCAGCGTCGCGGAATCGAGGCGCTCGGCAAAAGCCTCGCTGTGGACGGCCCGGACGATGGCATCCTCCAGCACGAGGCCGGGGGCGAGGGCGCGCAGCCCCTCGTCATAGGCGGTCTTGAGCAGGGTCGCGGTGCCGCCGGAGACCAGGGCGAGGCTCGCAGCCACCGTCCGGCCGTCGAGGCGCAGGGTATCGGCCCGGACCGCGACGGGGCCGCCGTCGGCCCGGAACAGGGCGCGGGCGAAACGCTCGGTTTGCGGACGGTTGCGCAGGGCGGTGCCGGCCTCGCCCTTCCAGCCGGCCGCCTCCAGGGCCAAGAAATCCTCCAGCGCCCGCTCCAACTCCGTGCCCTCGCTCGCACTCTCGACGCGCAGCGTCCCGGCCTCTTCGAGCCGCCTGCGGCGGCGGCGCAGATCCTTCAGGCGGCTCTTGTGCGGATGACCGGCGAGGAAGGTGTCGTAATCGGTGCGCCGCTCGAGCACGGGCCGCTCGAAATGCGCCACGGTCCCGACCTGCCAGCCGGCCCGCCCCATCGCCGCGAGGAGCCCGGCGCCGATGCGGGTTTCGCTCGCCAGGAGTGGCCAGCGCCAAGCCCGGCCGCCGGAGGCGAGCGCGAGGCCGGCGACCAGGGCGTCGAGCCGCTGCTCGAGGCCGGGGCCGTCGGCCACCAGCGGCGCGCTCGCCGTGACGTAGGGCGAGTGGAAGGGTTGTGCGATCGCCGCGCCGAGGCCGGCGATGTCCGGGCGCAGGGTGAAGGGCAGCAGGGCGCCCCAGCCGGCGCCCTCGCGGACGACGACGGCCGAGAGGCGCGGGTCGCACAGGCCGTGGGTGCGGTGGGCCTCGATGGCCTGCCGGGTGTAGAACGGGTGGGGCGCGGCGGCGCGGGCGCCGAGGGCGTCCCAGGCCGCCGGCTGTCCGGCGAGCCCCGCCACCGGCTCGATGGCGGCGCGGCAGGATGCGGGGGGATGCGCGAGGGCGAAGAGCGTCATCGTCAGGCGGCTTTCCGCGAGAGGCCGAGGACCGGCGTGGCGAGACCGTGGATCGCCCGGGCACCCAGGGCCATGGCGAGCCCGCGGCCGATCTGTGCGGCCGCCACCCCGAGTGCCGCCCCGGCGACGCCGAGCCAGGGCACCAGGATGAGGCAGAGGAGCGCGGCCAGCGCCAGCGCTGCCAGGGTGATCCCGGCGCAGAGCCGCTCGCCGCCGAGCATGGTCAGCACGTCCTCGCCCGGACCGAACAGGCTCGCGGCCACGCTGCCGGCCACCAGGATCGCCAGCACCGGCAGGCTGGCGCGGAACGCCTCGCCGAACAGTCCGAGCAGCAGCGGCGCGACGGCGAGGATGCCGAGCCCGACGCCGGCGGTGGCGAGGAAGGTCCAGCGCGCCTGCCCCCGCACCAGCCGGCCGAGCCCGGCCTCGTCGCCCCGCGCCCTGGCGGCGGCCAGGCGCTGGGCGGTGGTGGCCGAGGCCGCGTAATGCACGAAGGCCACGAATTGCTGGATGCGCGTGGCGGCGAAGTAGAGGCCGATGGCCTCCGGCGGCACGAGGAAGCCGAGGATCACCACATCAACGAAGCCGAAGGCGCTCGCGGCGAGATCGCCCGCCGCGATCGGCAGGCAGGCCCCGAGCCAGAGCTGCCAGCGGTAGAGGCGCGGGCCGGCGGGCAGGGCGCGGCGCAGGCGCACCAGCAGCATCGCGGCCTGGAGCGCCGCGGCGAGGCCGGTCGCGGCCAGCGTGCAGGCGATGGCGACCCAGGCCTCGGCCGGTGCCCCCAAGAGCACGGCCGCCACCATGGCCGCCATGATCAGGCCCTGGCGCAGCAGGTAGGGCGGCGCGATCGCCAGAAGCGGCCAGTTCTGGCTGCGCGCCACGCCCTCCAGATAATCCTGGAAGGCGAAGAGCGGCACGACGACGGCCGCCAGGAGGATCGGCGTGCCGTACGGGCCGGCGAGCAGGCCGCCCTGCGCGGCGGCCACCGCGAGCCCGCCCAGCGAGAGGGCGAATCCGCCCGCGAGGCTCGCCAGGGCACCGCCGAGCAGGAAACCGCGCACGCTGTCGAGCCGGTCGAGGGCTTGGTCGGCGGGCAGGAAGCGGCAGGCCCCCTGCGAGAGGCCGAGCGTCGCGGTGTGTCCGAGGATGGCGATCCAGACCCAGACGGTGGCGAAGATCCCGTACTCCGCCCCGCCCATCATGCGGGCCATGATGACCTGCGCGCCGTAGGCAAATCCCGCTGCGCCGATCCGGACGGAAAACACTCCGAGCGCCGAGACGGCGGGCGTCGCGCGCAACCGGGCGAGGATCGTTTCGAAGGGAGGGAGGGCCGCCGGCCGCCCCGCGATCATCTTGTCCGCTGCCATGGGCGCCATCCGAACGGGGCGCCGGGCGCGGAGGAGGCCGGCACGCTCCGCCGTCAACGTAGAGGCGGCGGCGTTTCGGGCCGGTTAAGGCACTACGGATCGCGCGTCGGCGCGGCGCCCGTCGTGCCGGTCTTGGCTGAGTCGGATTTGGCGGCATCCGGCTTCGTCGCGTCCGGATTGGCGGCATCGCCCTTCACCGCGTCGGGCTGCAGCAGCGACAGCGAGATCGCCCGCGTGGCGTGCTCGGCCATGCAGCGCAGCCCGAGATCGTTGAGCCGGAAGTGGCGGCCCAGCATGTGGGCCTCGCTGGTGCGCTGGGTCGAGAGGAAGCGCATCGCCGCGTAGCGGTGGACCAGGGGCACCGCCTCGCGGCGGGCCACGTCCTGCACCGTGCGCACCATCTGCGTGTAGTAGGCGTCGTCGGCCAAGCTCTCCGTGAAGACGGGATCGATGAGCACGATGTCGATGTCGTGGGACTTGATCCACTGCACCGACTCATCGAGGGCCTCGCCGAAGGCCTCGATGTCGACGCGGGCCAGCGCGTCGTTGGTGCCGACCTGCCAGACCACGAGGTCGGGCTCCAACTCGGCGACCATGGTGCGCAGCCGCTCGCCCGCCCCGCTCGCCACCTCGCCGGGAAGACCGCGGGCCTCGACCTCGACCTGAACGTCGGGCAGGGCCTGTTCGAGAGCATTCTCCAGCTTGACCGGATAACTCGCGGAGGCGCCGAGCCCGGCCGAGGAGGAACCGATCGCCAGCACGCGGATCGGCCGCTTCTCCTTGAGCGCGGCCTTGACCGCCTTGAGCCGGGCCAGCGTGTAGAGTTTCGAGCCCGGCACCCGGCACTCGGGCGACAGGCTCTGATCCAATGTCTCGGCCGCGGCGGCTGATGGCACGGTGGTTGTCGCGGCGGTTTCGCCGCGCGCGGAGACGGCACAGCCGAGACCCAGGCTCAGGCCGAGCCAGAGGATGAATCCGCGGGCGAGGCGGTGTCGGGCGCCTTGCGCGTCGGCCGCGGCCTGCGGGAACGCCATTCGACGAACCATGCGGTGAAACCCAGTGCAAACAGGCCGAAACCTACGACCGAAATGTCAACGATGATACCGCCGCCCGTTTGAAAGCGCACGAATTGTGCAGCCAGGCTCAACAGCGATCCCATCGAGAAGACCGCGAGGGAGTTGCGCCCCAAACCTGACAGAAACCGGGCGAGCGGGCCGAGCCGCGGCGCGACGAGTGCGTAGACTGCCTGGAAGGCCAGGATCATCCCGCAGAAATGGATGAGCCGGGCGGGCGAGAGATAGGTCTTGTCGAAGGTGAACACGAGCCGGGGCTCGGGCGCCAGCATCGGATCGGGCCGCAATTCCAGCACCGCGAGGACGAAGCCGACGATGACGATGCCGATGCCGAGCGGCGTCAGGCGCCGCCACAGGCGCCGCAGGCGGTCGGATTCCCGCGTGGCCTCGTTCGCGAGGAAGCCCAGCACGAGCAGGAGCTGCCAGCAGAGCGGGTTGAAGAACCAGTCGCCCTCGCCGGGCCAGGAGGGGAAATTCCACTCGAAGACGAGGCTCGCCCCGTAGAGCGAGAGCGAGAGCGCGAGCAGCAGGGTCCGGCTGACGCGGCCGATCAGCACCACGGCGGGCGCGATGGCGATGAGCACCACATAGAGCGGCAGGATGTTGAAGAAGCCGAGCTGGTGCGTGAGCAGCACGACCCCGACCATGGTCTGGATCGGGTCGGCGAAGAAGCCGCCGGCATTGTGCCATTCGAGGATGAGCGGGTTGTCGAGATAGAGCGCGCAGCCCGCGATCATCGCGAGCGCGAGCGCCATGATCGTGATCTGCGCCCGGTACACCTCGACGGTGCGGGAGAGCAGCCGCAGCACCGTCATCAGGCGCGGCTCGGGCAGGCCGTCCCGCCCGCGGGTCGCCAGCCCGATCGACCAGCCGGCCAGGAACACGAACAACTCGGCGGCATCCGAGATGCCGTACTGGGAGAAGGTGTAGCGCTCGAAGAAGTTGCCGGGGATATGGTTGATGAAAATCGTCACCAGCGCGAAGCCGCGCCAGAAATCGATCGCGTTCGGCTCGCGCATCAGGCTCCACGGTCCGGCGGTGTGACGTCGACGCGGCAGAGTCCCGGCCTCCCGCACGGGGGCCGCTGACGGCCGGCGCGGCGCCGTTCCGGGACCCGCGACCCGGAAGCGGAAGACGGCCGCCCTGATAGACCGCGCGGGGGCGGATTGGAAACCCGCCCGGGGGCGACGAGCGCGCGATTTCGCCGGTCAGGCCCCTCCGTGCAGGTGCCCCGCATGCCAGTCGCGCAGGCCGTCGAGGGTGACGACGCCGCCCGGCCAGGCGTAGCCCTGGATGGGGTGGTGGGGCGCGTCGGGCTCGCCGAGGTCGGAGACCGCCGAGAAGGCTCCGTCGAGCCGGTGGCTTCGGGTGTAGCGGCTGCGGGTGGCGAGCACCGGCAGCCCGGCGGCGAGCGCCGAGCGGATGCCGGCCGCGGAATCCTCGAAGGCGATCGCCTCGGACGGGTCGATGCCGAGGCGGTGGACCGCGAGCGCGAAGATGTCCGGGGCGGGCTTCTTCTGCGCCGCCTCGTCGCCGGCCGCGATCACGTCGAAGGGCTGCGCCTCATCGGGGAAGTTGAGCTCGAGCAGGAGATCGATGTTCGGCCGGCTGGTGGTGGTGGCCACGGCCAGCCGCACGCCCTGCGCCCGCGCTTCCTCGACGAGGCGGCGCACGCCGGGACGCAGGGAGAGGCCGCCGCTGCGTGCCAACTCGCCGTAGGAGCGCGTCTTGAGCTCGTGGATCTCGGGCATGCGGGCCTTCAAGCCGGCCGCCTCCGCGGGATGGAAGCGCTCGATGTAGTGGAGGAGCCGCTCCTTGCCGCCCATCACCTTGAGGAGTTCGGCGTAGAGTTCCGGCGACCAGTACCAGGGCAGGCCGAGCGCCCGGAAGGCGCGGTTGAAGCCCTGCCGGTGCAGATCCTCGGTTTCGGCGAGCGTCCCGTCGACGTCGAAGATCAGCGCCTTCAGCATCGCACGCCGTCCCGCCCGGTGGCCGATTGGGCCGCCTCGCGGATCGCGGCGACGTTCTTTCCGTACGCGTCCGGCCCGCCCTTGAAGGCCGCCGAGCCGGCGACGAGGATGCCGGCCCCGGCGCTCGCCGCCGCCCCGGCGGTCTCGGGGGTGATGCCGCCGTCGACCGAGATGTCGATGGAGCGGCCGGCCGTCATCGCCTTCACGCGCGCGAGGGTCTCCAGCGACGAGTCGATGAAGCTCTGCCCGCCGAAGCCCGGGTTGACCGACATCACCAGCACGAGATCGAGCATGTCGAGCAAGGGCTCGATGCTCGAGGCCGGCGTGCCGGGATTGAGCGCCACGCCCGCGCGCTTGCCCAAGGCTCGGATCGTCTGGAGCGAGCGGTGGATATGCGGGCCCGCCTCGACATGGACGGTGATGGCGTCGGCCCCGGCCTCGGCGAAGGCGGCGAGGTACGGATCGGCCGGAGCGATCATCAGGTGGACGTCGAAGAACTTGTCGGTGCAGGGCCGCAGTGCCTTCACCACGGCCGGGCCGAAGCTGATGTTGGGCACGAAATGCCCATCCATCACGTCGAGATGGATCCAGTCGGCGCCGGCCTGCGCGATCGCCCGCGTCTCCTCGCCGAGCCTCGCGAAGTCGGCGGCGAGGATCGAGGGTGCGATGATGGTCATGGAACGGCTCGGGGCAGGCGACGCGCCGCACCGCCTGGATCGGCGGCCGGCACTCGGGATGAATGAGGCTTCCTAACACCGATCTAGGGCGTCGGCCGGAAAGATGCTCACCGCCTTCGCGCAAAAAGCCGACGCTGTCAGGGTGAAGTGCGCGCGCGATCCGCCCCGCCGGCACCGGATGGTGCGGCCTTGCCCAATTTGTCGCGCGGACCGCCTTCGCTCGTGCACTATATGCCGGGGCGATCCGGCACTGCGCCGGCCACCGGACCGTGACGAACCCTCTTTTCTTCACCGATGCAGGAACGCCCTCTCATCCTCGGCATCCACGGTTTGGCCAACAAGCCGCCCCGTGAGGAGAAGCAGGCGTGGTGGGGGCAGGCGATCCGCGAGGGGATGCGGCGCAACCTCGGCCGGGACCGGGAGGATCTGCCCTTCGACTTCGTCTACTGGGCCGACCTGCGCTACGACGCGCCGCTCTGCGAGACCCGCAACCGGGAGCCCTACTACGCTGCCCGAGGGCGGGGGCCTTTCCCGAGCCCTGACGGAGCCACCGCCCCGACCCTGACGGATCGGCTCTACCGCGTCGTCGAATGGTGCCAGGACCGGATCGGCCGGCAGATTCTGGACGACGTCATCATCGAGCATCGCCTCGACGACCTGTGGGGCTACCACGAGGACATCCTCTTCCGCCAAGCGGCGCGGGACCGCCTGCGGGAGGCGTTCGAGCGCCACGCCGGGCGCCGGCTGCTGCTCGCCGCCCATTCCATGGGCTCGCTGATCGCTTACGACGTGCTGCGCCAGCTCGAGCGCGAGGGCTGCCGGCCGCAGGTCTCCCACTTCGTCACCATGGGCGCGCCCCTGGGGCTCTCCGAGATCAAGCACCGGCTCGCCGCCGAGCACGGGGACCTGCGGGTGCCCGAGGCGGTCGCCCGCTGGAGCAATCTCGGCGACCGGGAGGACGTGGCGACCGTCGGCACCGTGCTGTCGGAAGCCTACACCCCGAACGCGGCGGGCGTCGGCGTCGTCGATTGCCCCGTCATCAACGCCTACCGGCGGCCGAAGGGCGGGGCGAACCGCCACAAATCCTACGGCTACCTGCGCACGCCGGAGTTTTCGCGGGCGGTCGGGATGTTGCTGGACGCGCAGGGCGTGCCGCGGGGTGAGCGGGAGGCGATCGCGCGAAGCGAGGTCTCGGAAGGCGCGAGTCCCTAGGGGGCGGGCGGCCTCACGCGAGCCGTCGGCGCCGTTCCACCAGCTGCATGATGATCGGCGTCAGGATGAGCTGCATCGCCAGATCCAGCTTGCCGCCGGGGATGACGATGGAGTTGGCCCGGCTCATGAAGCTGTCGTGGATCATCGATACGAGATAGGAGAAGTCGATCCCCTTCGGATCCTTGAAGCGGATCACCACCATCGATTCGTCGGCCGTGGGAATCCAGCGGGCGATGAAGGGGTTGGAGGTGTCGACCGTCGGCACCCGCTGGAAGTTGATGTCCGTCCACGAGAATTGCGGGCAGATCGTCTGCACGTAATCGGGCATCCGCCGCAGGATCACGTCGGTGACGGCTTCCGTCGAGTAGCCGCGGGTCGAGCGGTCCCGGTGCAGCTTCTGAATCCATTCGAGGTTGATGACCGGCACGACCCCGATCTTGAGGTCGGGATAGCGGGCGAGATCGACGGCGTTGTCGACCACGCAGCCGTGCAGGCCCTCGTAGAACAGAAGGTCCGAGCCCGGCTGGAACGGCTCCCAGGGCGTGAAGGCGCCCGCCGGCACGCCGTAGCGGATCGCGTCCGCATCGTCGTGGGCGTAGTGCCGGGTGCGCCCGGTGCCGGATTCGCTGTAGCTGCGAAACACCTCCTCCAATTCGGGGAGGAGGTTGGCGCGGGGGGCGAAGTGGCTCAGCGTCGGCTCGTGCGCCATCATCGCGCGCATCGTATCGCGGTCGAACGCGTGGAAGCCGTCGCCCTCGATATAGACGGCGCTGACATCCTCCCGGCGGAAGATCTGCTCGAAGGTGTTGCGGACCGAGGTGGTCCCGGCGCCCGAGGAGCCGGTGACCGAGATGATGGGGTGACGCGCCGACATGGACGGTGTGGGGCTTGGGGCGGGCGCTCTAGCTGCGCATCAGGCCGCGCTGGCCGAACAGGGGCGAGCGGCCGGCGGTGGGCTGGCGCCCGTCATAGTACTTGGCCACGCAGGCGACCTCCTCGGTGGAGCCGAACACCAGCGGCGAGCGCTCGTGAATGCGGGCGGCCACCCGCTCCATGATGCGGGCCTGGCCGTCGGTGGCCTCGCCGCCGGCCTGTTCGATCAGGAAGGCGATCGGCGCGGTCTCGTAGAGGAGGCGCAGACGACCCTGCGCGTAGCCCTTCCGGTTGTCGCCCGGATACAGGAAGATGCCGCCGCGGATCAGCACGCGCTGCGCATCCGCCACGAGGGCGGCGGTCCAGCGCATGTTGAAGTCGCGGTCGCGCGGGCCTTCCGTGCCGCGCTGGCAATCCTCGATGAAGCTCTTGATTGGCCCGTCCCAGTGGCGCGCGTTCGAGGCGTTGATCGCGTACTCGTTCGCGCTCGGCACGATCTTCATCGCGTCATGGGTCAGCCGGAACACGCCCGCCGCCCGGTCGAGGGTGAAGATGCGGGTGCCGTTGCCCAGCGTGATCACGAAGGTGGTGGCCGGGCCGTAGACGACGAAGCCGGCGGCCGTCTGCGTCGTGCCGGGGGTCAGGAAGGAGGCGTTCGGGTCGTCGCCGCGCGCGACCGGGCGGATGCCGAAGATGGTGCCGACCACCATGCCGACGCCGATATTGGACGAGCCGTCGAGCGGGTCGATTGCCACGGCGAGCGGCGCGTCGGCCTTCAGCTGCACCATGTCCTCGGCTTCCTCCGAGGCGACCTGGGCCACGGGGGCCTCGTCCAGCGCCTGCATGAAGCGCTTGTGGGCGATCACGTCGAGCGCCTTCTGCACGTCGCCGTCGCTGTTGTGCTCGCCCTGCGCGGCGAGGTCGCCGGCCAGGGACCCGCGCCCGACGATCTCGCTCACCTCGATCGCGGCGGCCGCCAGCGCCCGGATCGTGGCGGCGGTATCCGCCAGGGAGGCGTCCCGAGCGACCTCGGCGTCGAGATGATCGTCGAGGGAGGACGCGTTGGGCTTCGTCATCGTCTTAAGGCTCGCTCCCGTCGAGGCCGCGTTCGCATTCTGCGCCCTGCGCGGCGTTCTGGCCGGCCATGTCCGCCGTGAGGCATGCAGGCGGCCGCGGACCATGATACGCCGCAGCGGGCCGGCAGCGCCAGACGGCACGGGACTGCTGTCGAAAGATTTCTAAAAAAACTTGTGGTGCCCTGCAAAAAAACTAAAAACGAGGCATGCGCAACCTCTCGCTCAAGCAGCTTCAGGCGGTCGCCGCGGTGGCGCGGCTCGGCACCATGACCAGGGCCGCGCAGGAGCTCAACGTCACCTCCGCCGCGCTCTACGCACGCATCCGCCAGCTCGAGGAGGAGGCGGGCCTGCTGCTGTTCGACCGCACGCCCACCGGCCTCAAGCCCACCGATGCGGGCCGCGAGATGCTGTGGGCGATCAACAGCATCAATACGGTGCTGGAGACCTGCACCGACCGCCTGCGGACCCTGAAGGGCGGCGGCGGCGGCCGGGTCGGTCTCGGCGTGGTCTCGACGGCGAAGTACTTCGCGCCGCCCGTGATCGCCGGCTTCATGGAGGGCCATCCGAAGGTCGAGATCGCGCTCACCGTCGGCAACCGCCAGGACACGATCGAGGCCCTGCGCAACTACGACATCGATTTCGCGATCATGGGCCGTCCGCCCCGGGACTTCGCCATCGAGGCCGAAACCTTCGGTCCCCATCCCCTGGTCCTGATCGCCGCCCCCGACCACCCGATGATCGGACGCCGCGGGCTGACCCGGGCGGATCTTGCGGAAGAATCCTTTCTCGTGCGCGAGGAGGGCTCGGGCACCCGCTCGGTGTTCGAGGAATTCATGAGCGGCGTGATGATCCGCCGGGCCAAGCTCGGCATCGATTCCGGCTCGAACGAGACCCTGAAGCAGGCGGTGATGGCGGGGCTCGGCATCGCGCTCCTGTCCGGCCACACCGTCGCCTCGGAGGTCGCGGCCGGACGCCTCGCCCTGCTCGACGTGGAGGGCCTGCCGATCCGGCGCGACTGGTACGTGGTGCGGCGCGCCGACAAGGTGCTCGGTCCGGCCTCGGACGCGTTCTGGGACTACCTCGTTCGGGAGGGCAGCCGTTTCCTCCCGAGCATCCCCGGCGGCTTCCCCGTCAACGGCTCGGACGGCGTCGCCGGCAAATCCGCCCGCAGCCCCGCCGAGGCCGGCCCATGAGCGTCAACGACATCGTCATCGTCGGCGCGGGCCAGGCGGGCTTCCAGGCCGCGGCCTCGCTGCGGGAGGCGGGCTTTGCCGGACGCCTCACCCTGATCGGCGAGGAGGCGGTGCTGCCCTATCAGCGCCCGCCGCTGTCGAAGGCCTATCTTGCCGGCAAGACCGATGCCCGCGGCCTCCTGCTGCGGCAGGAGAGCTTCTTTTCCGACCACGCGATCAGCCACCGCCCCGAGACCCGCGCGGCACGGATCGACCGCGAGGGGCGGCAGGTGCGCCTCGCGGATGGCGAAAGCCTCCCGTACGACCACCTCGTCCTCGCCACCGGCACCCGCAACCGGCCCCTGCCGGTGCCGGGCGCCGAACTCGCGGGCGTGCGCCAGCTCCGCTCCCTCGACGACGCCGACGCCCTGCGTGCGGACATCGAGAGCGCCGGCCGCATCGTCGTGGTGGGTGCAGGCTTCATCGGGCTCGAATTCGCCGCGGTCTGCGCCGGTCGGGGCCTGTCCGTCACGGTGATCGAGGCGGCCGGCCGCGTCATGGCGCGGGCGGTCTCGCCCGAGACCTCGGAGGCGTTCCGCGCCTTCCACGAGGAGGCCGGAGTCCATTTCCTGTTCGAGGCGGGCGTCACCGCCATCGAGGGGGAGGGGGGACGGGCCGTCGCCGTACGGACCGCCGACGGGCACCGGCTGCCTGCCGATCTCGTGCTCGTCGGGATCGGCGTCCTGCCGAACCAGGAACTCGCGGAAGCGGCCGGCCTGCCCGTGCGCGACGGCATCGAGGTCGATGCCTTCCTTGCCACGCCCGATCCGGCGGTCTCGGCCATCGGCGATTGCGTCCGCTTCCCGAGCCGCTTCGCCCACGGTCTGCCCGGCGGCGACCGGGTGCGCATCGAATCGGTGCAGAACGCGGTCGATCAGGGCCGCAGCCTCGCCGCACGGCTCACGGGCCGTCCCGCCGCCTACGACGCGGTGCCCTGGTTCTGGAGCGATCAGGGTCCGCGCAAGCTGCAGATCGCCGGCCTTGCGGGGCCGGGCGATGCCAGCGTCCCGCGACGGGCCGGCGCCGGCTTCTCCGTGTTCCGCTTTCGCGACGGCGCGCTGAGCGCCGTCGAATCGGTCGATCGCCCGGCCGATCACATGGCGGCCCGGCGCCTGCTGGCTTCGGCCAAAAGCCTCACGCCCGAGCAGGCCGCCGATCCGGGCTTCGATCTCAAGGCCCTGGCGACCGCCTGACCGTTCTCAGCGGTCGTTCTCCGTCGTCAGGTCGCCGAGCCGGGTGCCCTCGTCGCCCCCGCGCTGCTGCTCGGAGAGGCGTACGCCCGGCGTCGCGCCGTCGGTGAAGACGATCCCGGCCCGCATCAGGGTGCTGCGCAGCGCCTCGATCCGGCCCGAGGCGGGATCGCCCGTGCCGGACTCGAAGGTCTGCACGAAGCCCTCGTCCAGCCCCGACCGGCCGGCGAGATCCGCCGCCGACCAACCGAGCAGGCCTCGCGCGCCCCGGCACTGGGCCGCCGTCATGGTGTTGGGCGACGTGCCGCTCGCCACGCCCTCGTCCGATCCCGTCAAGCCGCTCTCCTCGATCGCGCCTACGCGCCTGCCTCGAAGCGTTCAACGGTCGGAGCGGCGGGTTCGTTTCGGCGAAGCGCGAGAATCGAATCGTCGGGGCCGGATCGGAGATCGGCGCGCCTCGACCATAATTGTGCTTGAATCTGTGACGATTCCGCCGGTTCGCGACCGGATGCACGATTCTTCCCACAGCTTGGGGCGGACGCGAGGAATACCGGCATCGCGGCGGGGTGTAAGGACCGTGTCGGGTCGTCCTGCGATCGGGCAGAAGTCCGGGGCGAGGCAGCCGAGCAGAAAGGGGGCTGAACCATGAACAGAACGCTGACCACTGCGCTGGCCTGCGCGGTTGCCGCGGGAGCGCTGGCGGCCGTGCCGGCCGCCGCACAGATGAGCATGGGCGGTGGCAATCCGTCCGGTTTCGGTGCGGGCCAACAGCCCCAGAAGAAGCCGCAATACGTCCCCGGCGCCAAGCCGACGGAGAAGATCTTTCCGCTGGGCGCGATTTGGACCGCGGTCAGCATGAACGGGAAGCCGTTCACCGGCGCGGACCGGCCGAGCTTCATCATCGACGCGCAGTACCGTGCTCGCGGCTACGGCGGCTGCAATACCTTCACCGCCACCGCCTTCCCCCTGCGCGAGCAGCAGCTCGCCGTCGGTCCGCTCGCGCTGACCAAGAAGAGCTGCGACAAGGCCCTGGCCGCCACCGAGCAGGCCTTCCTCGTCGCCCTGCGCACGGCGGGCAAGTGGGACCTCGTGGATTCGCAGCTCGTGATCCAGAGCCCGAACGGCGTGCTGCGCTTCGACCGGTCGCTTTAAGCCGCCGTTGACGACGATTCGCGAGCACGCGCGCGGATTCACCGTCCGTCAGTCTCCCGGGCCGCTTCCTCGCCCCACTCGGCCGCGCTCCGCGCGGCCGGTCAGGCGGAGAGGCGGAATGCGGATCGACCGGACCCACCAGCAGCGTGTCGTCCCGACGGTGCGGCCGGCCCACAGGGCCGCGACGCGCTACGCCTTCATCCGCGCCAACCACGAAGGGGCCGCCGCCCTGGCCGCCCTCGCCACCGGCTCCGGTCTCGGCCTCCTGGTCCTCGCGACCAGCCTTCTGGCCGCCTGAGGCCCGCGCTCGGCTGCCTGCGGCCGCGCGAGGCCCGCCGACGGGATGACAATACTGTCGTTCGGGCGCCAAAAGATAAAATAAAATTCTCCGCGCAAGCTCTGCCCGCCGCCGGCCGTGTAAAGCGGCGGTGTCCGTCATGCTCAAACCTCGACGGGGTTTGCGAAATCGGCTACGCGTCGCCCCGGCGGTCAGCACCCTGACCGGGCGGGTCCACCGCGCGATCCGGCGCGAGACCGGCCGCCTCGTAGCCTGCGGCCCGCCCCTCGCGCGGCCGACGGTTCCGATCCTTGTTTTGCCGCGCTCGCCTTCGCCGGAACGGCCTCCGTCGCGGCGGCGAGCGCTTTTGGGAGCGGACAGACGATGACTGACACCTCGACCCCGGAAGCCCGCAAGCCCGGTCACGGCCGCGTCTACGGCTCGATCACCGAGACCATCGGCAACACTCCGCTCGTGCGTCTCAACCGGCTCACCAAGGAGCGCGGCGTCGATGCCGAGATCCTGCTCAAGCTCGAGTTCTTCAACCCGATCGCGAGCGTCAAGGACCGCATCGGCGTCAACATGATCGACGCGCTCGAAGCCTCGGGCCGGCTCAAGCCGGGCGGCACGCTGGTCGAGCCGACCTCGGGCAACACGGGCATCGCGCTGGCCTTCGTGGCCGCCGCCCGCGGCTACCGCCTGATCCTGGTCATGCCGGAGACGATGTCGCTGGAGCGGCGCAAGATGCTCGCCTTCCTCGGCGCGCAGCTCGAGCTGACGCCCGGTCCGCAGGGCATGAAGGGCGCCATCGCTCGGGCCGAGGAGCTGATCAGCGAGATCGACGGCGCCGTCATGCCGCAGCAATTCTCGAACCCCGCCAACCCCGAGATCCACCGCAAGACCACCGCGGAGGAGATCTGGAACGACACGCAGGGCCGGCTCGACGCCTTCGTGGCGGGCGTGGGCACCGGCGGCACGGTGACGGGCGTGGGCGAGGTGCTCAAGCCCCGGCTGCCGGACCTCAAGGTCTTCGCGGTGGAGCCGGTGGACAGCCCCGTCATCTCCGGCGGCCAGCCCGGCCCCCACAAGATCCAGGGCATCGGCGCGGGCTTCATCCCCGAGAACCTGCACACCGACGTGCTCGACGGCGTCCTCAAGGTCACGAACCAGCAGGCGGTCGACACCGCCCGCGACCTCGCCAAGTTCGAGGGCATCCCCGGCGGCATCTCGACGGGCGGCAACGTCGCCGCGGCGCTGGAACTGGCCTCCCGGCCCGAGTTCCAGGGCAAGCGCATCGTTACCGTCGCCTGCTCCTTCGCCGAGCGCTACATCTCGTCGGTGCTGTTCGAGGGCATCGGCTAGCTCTGGCTGCGGCGCGGGCCCTGCGACGGACCCGCGCCGCAACTCCTCCGGTCCCGGATTGTTGTCCCGGTCAGATCAGGAGGATGACATGACGGACAACGACCGCTCGCGGCCGTCGCTCAAGACGTTCGATGCCTATGCCGACCGCAACGGCCAGGATCTCGGCTCCGACTCGCCCCTCGATGTCGGTCTCCCCTCGCGGACGCAGGCCGACCTGAAGAGCAATCCCGACGGGCTCTCCGAGGCCGCGCGCCTCGCCTCCGGCACGCCGCGCCAGGACGCGGTGGAGCAGACGGAAGCCGAGACGCCGGAGGAGAACCTGCGCCGGATCTCCGACCCCTCCACGACGCCGGTCAAGCCCGACGCCAAGGCCGAGGAGGCCATCGAGCGCGCCACCGCCGCCGTGGGTCAGGAAGAGGCGCCGCGCCATGGGAAATGAGAACCGGCCCGAAGAGGATCTGAGCAACACTGGCACCCGCAAGCCCGACGAGGCGGTGGGTTCGCGCGGACCACATCCGGCCGGCGGAGGCCACCAGACCCCCGAGCAGGCGGCGATCACCGGGCAGGGCTCGGCCGGGCGCTCGGATGCCGAGCGGCGCGGAGAGTGGGGCGGAGGGGCGGACGGCAAGGCCGAGTCGGGACGCGCGCCGCCCGCGATCGGCGGCTCCTCAGGGGGACATTCCGACCGCAAGGCCGCGGCCGGTCCGCGGGAGGGCGAGCCCGTGGCCGGCGAACCGGAGCGGGCCAAGCGCTCCTGATCGGTTCAGGGGCGGTGAGCGCGAGGGGAGGGGATCATGGACGGACGGGACGAGAAGGATCGCGAGACGTCGCGGGAGCGCGGTGACGGGGACAAGCCCGCCAACAGCGCTCCCGACGCGGTCAAAGACCCCAACGAGAAGACCGACGGCAAGCCCGGCGTGCCGGCGCAGGGCGACGAGACCGATCCGGGAAGCGGCTGAAGCCGCCGACACCGGCTCGGGCGGGAGCCGGCGTCGGCGGTCGGATCAGGCGGCCTGGCGGGGTGCCTCCAAGAGATCATCGGCGGGGCCGAAGAACTCGTAGCGCACCCGCTCGGGCGGAATGCCCGCTCCGATGAGGCCGTTGGTCAAGGCCGCCAGGAAGGGTTTGGGGCCGCACAAATAGTAGGTGGCGCTCTCCCGCGGCGTGTGGGCGACGAGCCACTCCGCCGTGATCAGCCCGGAGGCGTCGTAATGCTCGCCCGGGCGATCACCTGCCTCCGGCTCCGCGTAGAAGACGTGCGCACGCAGGTTCTCCCGGCTCGCCACGAGCTTGCGGACATGGTCGCGCATGGCGTGGACCCGCCCGTTCAGGGCACCGTGGACGAACCAGGTCGGCCGCTCCGGCCCCGTCTCGGCGAGGGTCTCGAGCATGCTCGCCATCGGCGTGAGGCCCACGCCGCCACTGACGAGCACCACCGGCGCCTCGCTCTGCCGGTCCAGGAAGAAGTCCCCGGCCGGTGCGGTGACCTTCAGCACGCTGCCGGCACCGACCGAGGCGTGCAGCCAGTTCGAGACGATGCCGGCGGGCAATCCCGGGGCGGTCTCGCGCTTGACGGTGATGCGGTAGGCGCGGTCGTTCGGCGCGCAGGAGATCGAGTAGTTGCGCTTGAGCACGCCGTGGTCCGGCAGCTCGAACAGGAAGCCGAGATACTGGCCGGGCTCGTGACGGACCACGGGCCCGCCATCGGCGGGGACCAGCACGAAGGAGCGGATCGTCTCGCTCTCCGGGGTGACGCTCTCCACCACGAAGTCGCGCCAGCCGTTCCAGCCGCCGGGGCGGGCGGCGAGGTCGCGGTAGATCGCCGCCTCGCGGCCGATGAGCAGCTCCGCCAGGAACCAGTAGGCCTCTCCCCAGGCCCCGGCGATCTCCGGCGTCGCCGCCTCGCCCAGGACGTCCCCGATCGCGCCGAGCAGGGCGTCCGCGACGTGAGGGTAGTGCTCGGGCAGGATGTTGAGCGCGACGTGCTTCTGGGCGATGCGCTCGACGGCGCCGGCCAGCACGCCGAGATTGTCGATGTTGCGGGCATAGGCGAGGACGGCCTGCGCCAGCGCCTTGGGCTGCGAGCCGGTCTCGCCATGATGCGACTGGTTGAAGAGATCCCGAATGTCCGCGTTCTCGAACAGGCGCTCGTACATGCGCCGCGTGATGGTCAGGCCGTGGGCTTCGAGGGCCGGCACGGTCGCTTTGATGAGGGCGATGGTCTGGGGTGACAGCGGCCTGGGCATGGATCGTTCCAAAGGTTCATCTGGCATGAACCTTTTATGGCGGCCTCGAAAAAGGTGCAAGCAGAATGTATCTTATCGCCGCAACCGATTGGGCATCCCGCCACGCCGCGCTCCGACGCGCCCGGTCTCATCATCCCGTGGCCCTGAAGGCCGTTCGGAGCCGCCATGCGCCTGACCCGCTATACGGACTACGCCCTGCGAACCTTGATCTATGTCGGCCTGCACGAGCCCCGGCAGAGTTCGATCGGCGAGATCGCGCGCGCCTACGGGATTTCGGAAAGTCACCTGACGAAGGTGGTTCACCAGCTCGGCCGTCTCGGGCTGATCCGCACGATCCGGGGCCGGGGCGGCGGCCTGCGCCTCGCCAGGACGCCTGCGGAAATCGTGGTCGGGGCCGTGGTGCGCGAGACGGAGGACGACCTCGCTTTGGTCGAGTGTTTCTCGGGCGGGGCCTGCGCGATCACGGCGCCCTGCCGCCTCCGGCGCGCCCTGGGCGAGGCGCTGGCGGCGTTCCTCGCCGTTCTCGACGGCTACACCCTGGCCGATCTGCTCCACGGGAGCGAGGGCGACGAGATCGCGCGACTGCTGGGCTTGCCCGGATCGGGCGCGGCGACCTCGGCGGGGAGCCGGGTTGCGAACGGGGATCGCGAGCCCGTCTGACCGTCGCGACGAGACGTGCCGACCGAACGCTTATGCCGCGGTCGCCTCGACGCGGTTCCGGCCGAAGGATTTCGCGCGGTAGAGCGCGGCGTCGGCGCGCTTGATGACGTCGGCCGGGCTCGTATCGGTCGGGCGCCGCACCGAGACGCCGACCGAGACCGTGACGGAGATGTCCTGCGCTCCGCCCATGATGCCGAAGGGCGTCACCTCGATCCGCTCGCGGATGCGCTCGGCGATGGCGCGCGCCTCGGGCAGGTCGGCGCCGGGCACCACGATCACGATCTCCTCGCCGCCGTAGCGGGCCAAAATGTCGATCGGCCGCACCTGCTGGCGGATGCGCTCGGCGAAGGCCCGCAGCACCTCGTCGCCGGCCTCGTGGCCGTAGGTGTCGTTGATCGACTTGAAGCGGTCGATGTCCAGCAGCAGGCAGGCCAGCCCCTTCTGGTGGTGCGTCGCCTCGCCGAAAGCCGTGCCGATCTGCCGGTCGAGATAGCGCCGGTTGTGCAATCCCGTCAGGTCGTCGGTGATCGCCATCTCCATGGAGGCCTGCAGCACCCCGCGCAGGGTCTCGCAGAAGCGGCGGCGGCGCACCTGCGTGCGCACCCGGGCGATCAGCTCGTTGCGGTCGATCGGGCGCAGCAGGTAATCGTTGACGCCGAATTCGAGCCCGCGGGTCACGCGGGCCTTCTCGTGCATCTCGCCGATCATGATCAGCGACAGGCTGCGCGTCCGTTCGAGCGAGCGGAGTTGGCTGCACAGGCGCAGGCCGTCGAAGCCCTCCAGGTCTAGGCTCACCAGGGCCAGTTCGAAGCCGCCCTCGGGCGCCATGACCAGGGCGCGGTGCGGGTCGGTCTCGACGGTGACCTGGTGGCGCTCCCCGAGCGCCGTCGCGATGCGGTCAATCGCACCCGGCCGGTCCTCCACGAGGAGGATGCGGGCACCGTCCCCGCTATCGGCCGTGGCGAGCGCCAGCGGATCGGGACCACCGATGTCGCGGGTCGCGAGCACGCGCGAGCGCAACTCGTCGGACACGGCCTTGAGCCGCACGAGGCTGCGCACCCGCGTCATCAGCGCGGTGTCGTCGATGGGCTTGGTGAGAAAGTCGTCCGCGCCCGCGTCGAGACCGCGCAGCCGGTCGGCGGGCTGATCCAGAGCGGTGACGATCACCACGGGGAGGTGGGCGGTGACGGGGTTGGACTTGAGCCGGCGGCAGACCTCGAAGCCGTCCATGCCGGGCATCATCACGTCGAGCAGAACGACGTCGCAGGCGCCCCGCTCGCAGATCGCCAGGGCGTCGGGGCCGTTCATCGCCACGACGACGTCGAAATACTCGAGCGAGAGCTTCGTCTCGAGCAATCGGACGTTGGGGTAGAGATCATCGACGATCAGGACGCGAGCCGACATCGTTCCTCCGATGCGCGGCCGAACGACCGCCCCGGCGCTCAGGCCGAAGGGGCCTCAGGCGGCGCCGTCATCCCCAATGTACTTGCGGACCGTTGCCAAAAACTTGGCAACCGAGATCGGCTTGGACAGATAGGCCTCGCAGCCGCCTTCACGAATGCGTTCCTCATCGCCCTTCATTGCAAAGGCGGTGATGGCGATCACGGGAATGTTACGAAGGTCGTCGTCGTCCTTGAGCCACTTGGTGACCTCCAGCCCCGACACCTCGGGCAGTTGGATGTCCATGAGGATCAGGTCGGGATGATGGGCGCGGGCGAGTTCGATCGCCTCGATGCCGTTGGCGGTCTTGAGGGTCGCGTAGCCATGCGCCTCCAGCAGATCGTTGAAGAGCTTCATGTTCAGCTCGTTGTCTTCAACGATAAGAACGGTTTTCTTCATGACCTGCTCCGGCGCGGTCGCGATGGCGTTCCACCCCGTGGTCCGGCCCTCATCCTCTCTTAAACTGCCACTTGTTGATGAAACGCAAACTTGATCATAGAGATGCGGGAGCCGAGGGCTTGGCGACCGAAGTGCTGGGATGGCTCGTCGCCGACGAGGACCGGCTGTTCCGATTCGTGGCCGCGAGCGGCCTAGCGCCCGGGACCCTGCGCGAGAGCGTGCGCGATCCCGGCTTTCTCGGCGCGGTTCTCGACCATGTGATGAGCGACGAACCGTCGCTGCTCGCCTGCGCCGAGACGATCGGGGTCAAGCCGGAGCGGATCGCCTCTGCCTGGCACAAGCTCCAGCCGCCGCCCTTCGACGAGGGCGGCTGACGCGCGCGCCTACCGGGCGAGCTCCCGCAGGCCGAGGCGGATCAGCGTCTTGGCCTCAAGGGTGCCGGCCTCGTCGCCCGCGCCCTTCAGCGCGGTGGCGATGGCGGCGGAGGCCTGGACCTGGGGATAGCCGAGATTGACCAAAGCCGAGATCGCGTCCGCGACCGGCTGCGGCGCCGTTCTGTCCTCGACGGCGCCGGTCAGCGCCACCAGGGCCGGATCCACGGGCGCGAAGGCGGGGGCCTTGTCCTTCAGTTCCGCGACGAGGCGGGCGGCGAGGCGCGGGCCCACGCCGGGGGCGCGGGCGACCGAGCCCTTGTCGCCGGTGGCGATGGCGGTGGCGAGTTGCGCTGGCTCCAGGACCGAGAGGACGCCGAGCGCGACGCGGGTGCCGACGCCCTGCACCGTCTGGAGCAGGCGGAACCATTCCCGCTCCGCATCCGATCGAAAGCCGTAGAGCCGGATCATGTCCTCGCGGACATGGGTTTCGATGGCCAGATCCGTGGCCTCGCCGGGCTTGGGCAGCCGCTGCAGCGTGCGGGCCGAGCAGTGCACGACGTAGCCGACGCCGTTCACGTCGAGGATCACGAAATCCTCTCCGTAGGAATCCACTAGCCCCTTGAGCTTGCCGATCATCGCGCCTGCCGATCCTATGAGGGCGTCGTTCCTCACGGGTCCGTTGCCGCGCCCGCCCGAACGCCATATCCGTCAGGCCGGCCCAACCGACAAGGTGACCGCATGAAGCGCACGTTCGCCCTCGCCGCCCTCCTGCTGCTGGCTGGTGCCGGCGGAGCCCTGCCGTCTCCGGCAGCGGCCCAGGAGGCCGGCCCCGCCCTCACCAAGGATCCGAAGCAGGTGAAGGCGGGCCGCTACCGGCTCGACACCGCGCACGGCAAGATCACGTGGTCGATCAGCCATCTCGGCTTCTCGACCTATTATGGCCAGTTCACGGAGGTGTCGGGCGAACTCGCCCTCGATCCGGCGGCGCCCGACAAGAGCATGCTGTCCGTGAAGATCGGCACCGGCAGCGCCAACGGCCTGAACGAGAAGCTCAACGCCCATCTCAAGACGCCGGACTTCCTCGACGTGGAGAAGTTTCCCGAGGCGACGTTCGTGAGTCAGTCGGTCGAGCCGACGAGCCCGACCACCGCCCGCGTCAACGGCACGCTCACCCTGCGCGGCGTGTCCAAGCCGGTCTCCTTCGACGCCACCTTCAACCAGGCCGGGGTCAATCCGGTCGACAAGATCTACTCCGTCGGCTTCGACGGCTGGACGGTGATCAAGCGCTCCGATTTCGGCGTGAACGCCTTCCTGCCCCTGCTCGGCGACGAGGTGGCCCTTCGGCTGGAGGGCGAATTCAAGCTGCAGTGACGGGAGCAGCCTCGTCTCTCATCACGTCTGCGTGATAGAGTCCCGGCCGCCACGCAGGCGGCCCTCCGGTGCCGGCGGGGTTACGGCAACGCTCCGTTCACGGTACGTGCCGTAACGAGCCGGTTCCGGCAGCGACAGGGAGGCCCAGGGCCATGACGAGCGAGGTGCGCATCCTCGGCATCGATCCGGGCCTGCGCCGCACCGGTTGGGGGCTGATCACGGCGCAGGGCACCAAGCTGTCCTACCTCGCCTGCGGCGTCGTCACCTCCGACGGCGACCTGCCGCTGGCCCTGCGCCTGCGCGAACTGCACGAGGGGCTGACTCGCGTGGTCGCGAGCCACGCGCCCGACGAGGTCGCCGTGGAGGAGACCTTCGTCAACAAGGATGCGCAGGCGACGCTCAAGCTCGGCCATGCCCGCGCCGTGGCGCTTCTGGTGCCGGCTCTGGCCGGTCTGCCGGTGGCGGAATATGCCGCCAACCTCATCAAGAAGACCGTCGCCGGCTCCGGCCACGCGGAGAAGGTGCAGATCCAGGCGATGGTGCGCTTCCTGCTGCCGAAAGCGGAGTTCAAAGTCGCCGACGCGGCGGATGCGCTGGCCATCGCCATCACCCATGCGAGCCACCGCGGCGCCATCGCGCTCGCTCGCCGCCACGCCGTCCCCGCGGGCACCGGACCGGGCGCCGCCCGGATCGCGGCGGCGCTGGCGCGGCTCGACCGGTAGGGACTCGTTCCGAATTCTGGTCGCCGCCCGCGTCCAGAGGGCTGACCCAAAACGGCCGCGGCAGGCCGTTTTAAGCCTCGATCCGAAGGAGCACCTTGCCCACGGCCTCGCGGCGGACCAACACGCCGAGCGCCTCCTCGTAGGCTTCCAGCGGATAGACGCCGTGCACCTTCACGGTGAGCTGGCCCTCCGCCGCCCAGGCGAGCAGGCGGGCTTGGTTGGCCCCGTGCGCCTCCGGCTCGCGCTCGACGAAGGCGCCCCAGTGGACGCCCTGCACGTCGATGCCCTTGAGCATGATGACGTTGAGGGGAAATTTCGGGATCTCGCCCGCGGCGAAGCCGATCACGAGATAGCGTCCCTTCCAACCGAGCGCGCGCATGGCGGGCTCGGCGAGATCGCCGCCGACAGCGTCGTAGACCACGTCGACCCCAGCCGCGCCGGTGAGCCGCCGCAACGCCTCGCGCAGGTTATCCGCTAGATAATCGATCAGTTCGTCCGCGCCGTGGGCGCGAGCGGTCTCGAGCTTGGCCGGCGAGGAGGCGCAGGCGATGACCCGGGCGCCGAGCAGCTTGCCGAGTTCGACCGCGGCCAGCCCGACGCCGCCCGAGGCGCCGAGCACGACGAGGGTCTCGCCGGGCTTGATCCGGGCGCGGTCGTGCAGCGCGTGCAGCGTGGTGCCGTAGGTGATCGAGAGGCCGGCGGCGGTCTCGTCCGGCACGGCGTCGGGCACCCGCGCGAGACGCTTGACCGGCACCGCGATGCGCGCGCGGGCGGTGCCGTGGCTCAGATGGACCATGACCCGGTCGCCAACGGAGAAACCCTCCGTGTCCGGCCCCAGCGCCTCGATCACGCCGCAGGCTTCCCCGCCCGGCGAGAACGGCAGTTCCGGCTTCACCTGATAGCGACCGGCGATGATGAGCGTGTCGAAGAAGTTCAATGCGGCCACCCGGACCCGCACCAGCGCCTCGCCGGGCCCGGCCACGGGATCGGGCCAGTCCTGAAGCGAGAGATCCTCCGGCCCGCCGAGCCGGCTGCACACCAGGGCCTTCATTCTCCGCCGTCTCCGTGACACCGCCCGCCGAGCCGCGCATCCCCGCGCAGCGGGATCGCCCGACGCTCATGCCCCCTCGGGTCGGGCGAGCGCAAGACGCTCACCGTCGCTCGTAACGCCCCGTCAGCAGGCCTTTGGCGAGGACGTTGCCGTGAAGCGCGTCGAGCAACGCGCTCCGGCCCGGCGAGGCGGGCAGGTCCAGCGGGCGGGCCAGGGCGAAGACCTGGAACAGGTAGCGGTGCGGGCCGTGGCCGGTCGGCGGATCGGGCGGCAGCCAGCCTTCTTTCAGGAAGGAGTTGCGGCCCAGATCGTGCCGGGCGCCTTCGCCCGCGGGGCTGGCGAAATCACCCTCGGGAAAGGTCCGGTCCCGCGGCGGCAGGTTCCAGGCGATGAGGTGGACGAGCGGGTGAGGGGAGGGCGCGTCCGGGTCTTCCACGAACAGCGCCAGCGCCGCTGCGCCCTCAGGCACGCCCGCCACCGCGAGCGGCGGCGACAGGCCCTCGCCGTCCGCGGTGTAGCGGGCCGGGATCGGCGCATCGTCGGCGAAAGCCTCGCTCGTCACGCGCAGGGTCGCGGGAGCCTGCGCCGCGAGCGTATGGAACGCGGTCTTCTCGAGACCGGCCCTCACGCCGGAGAGTGCCTCGCCCAAGGCATGGGGGAGCTTTTCGAGCATGGTCCAGGGTCTCCGTTCGCGCCGGGAGACCCGTCAACGACCCTGCATCCGCTTCGTTCAGACCTCGGGCGGACGATGGGCCGTCACCATGTAGTTCACGCCCGTGTCGCGGCTCGCCCGCCAGGAATCGGTGAGGGGATTGTAGACCACCCCCGTCGTATCGGTGACGCTCAGCCCACCCGCGGCGATGTCGGCGGCGAGTTCCCTCGGAGTCACGAACTTCTCCCAGTCGTGGGTGCCGCGGGGCAGCCAGCGCAGGACGTACTCGGCTCCGACGATGGCGAGCGCGAAGGAGCGCATCGTCCGGTTGAGGGTGGCGGCGAACAGCAGGCCGCCGGGCTTCACCGTCGTGCAGCAGGCGCGCAGAAAGCCGGCGCGGTCGGCCACGTGCTCCACCACCTCCATGGCGAGCACGATGTCGTAACGTTCGCCCCGGGCCGCCACCGCCTCGATGGTCTCGTCGCGGTAGTCGATGGCGAGGCCTTCGCCTTGCGCGTGGGCGCGGGCAGCCAGGACGTTCCCAGGCGCCGGATCGAGGCCCGTCACGCTGGCGCCGAGCCGGGCCAGCGGCTCGGACAGCACGCCGCCGCCACAGCCGATATCGATGACGCTCAAGCCTTCGAGCGGGAAGGGGGCGGACGGATCGCGCGCGAAGATCCGGCAGGCCTCGTCGCGGATGTAGCCGACCCGCACGGGATTGAACTTATGCAGAACCGCCATCGGCCCGCGCTCGTCCCACCAGCGCGCGGCCAGCGCGTCGAAGCGCGCCACTTCATCCCGGTCGATCGAGGCGCTCGTCATCCGGCTCACTTTCGCATCGTTTCAACCTGCCGTCCGTCCGATTGACACGGCCGGGGGGCCCTTGTACCCGCCGGGCGCATTCCCGGTACAGCCGCGCCGCGTTCTTTTCCCTGTCGGCGAGTTCTGCGGGCCGCGAGGCCCGAGCCTGCCGCGAGGCGGCGCCGTGAAGACGAAAGAGCAGACCGGACGCGACATGCCCCGTTTGGTGATGAAATTCGGCGGAACCTCCGTCGCGAATGTCGACCGCATCCGCAACGTGGCGCGCCACGTCGCCCGCGAAGTCGCGGCCGGCTACGAGGTCGCGGTCGTGGTCTCGGCGATGTCAGGCAAGACCAACGAGCTCGTCGGCTGGGTCAAGGACGCCGATCCGCTCTACGACGCGGCGGACTACGACACGGTCGTGGCCTCGGGCGAGCAGGTCACCTCGGGCCTGCTCGCGATCGCGCTCAACAAGGACGGCATCAAGGCCCGCTCCTGGCAGGGCTGGCAGATCCCGATCCACACCTCGTCCGCCCACGGCTCGGCCCGGATCGAGGGCATCGACCCGAAGAACCTCGACGCCGGCTTCGCCCGCGGCGAGGTCGCCGTCATCGCCGGCTTCCAGGGCGTGAACCCGGAGACCGGCCGGATCGCGACGCTGGGACGCGGGGGATCGGACACGTCCGCGGTCGCCATCGCCGCCGCCATCGGCGCGGAGCGCTGCGACATCTACACCGACGTGGACGGGGTCTACACCACCGATCCGCGCGTCGTGCCCAAGGCCCAGCGCATGGAGCGCGTGACCTTCGAGGAGATGCTGGAGATGGCGTCTCTGGGCGCCAAGGTGCTCCAGGTGCGCTCCGTCGAGCTCGCCATGGTGCACCGGGTGCCGACCACGGTGCGCTCCTCCTTCGATCCCCCCGATGCCGCGCGGCCGGGCACCCTCATCTGCGACGAGGACCAAATCGTGGAACAGCAGATCATCACCGGCATCGCCTTCTCGAAGGACGAGGCGCAGATCACGCTGCGCGCCGTGAAGGACAGCCCCGGCATCGCCGCGGCGATCTTCGGCCCGCTGGCCGATGCCAACATCAATGTCGACATGATCATCCAGACCGTGTCCGGCGATCAGTCCACCACCGACATGACCTTCACCGTGCCGGCCGCCGAGTACGAGCGCTCCCGCGCCATCCTCGACGCGCAGCGCGACACGATCCAGTTCGGCCAGATCGAGGGCGCCACCGACGTGGTCAAGGTTTCGGCGATCGGCGTCGGCATGCGTTCGCATGCGGGCGTTGCAGCCAAAGCCTTCCGGGCGCTGGCGCAAAAGGGTATCAACATCCGCGCCATCACCACCTCCGAGATCAAGTTCTCGGTGCTCATCGACGCTGCCTACACGGAGCTTGCCGTCCGCACGCTCCACTCGCTATACGGCCTCGACCAGGCCTGACCGTTCCCGTCGGCGTCGGCCTCAAGGCTCATAAGCCCAGGTTGCGCCGGCCGACCCGGATTGACGAGACGATGCCCGCTGCGCCCGGAGGCCCGCGCCTGCTGCTGCGCCGGCTCCGCGAAGCCATGGCGGAGCCGGTCAGTCCGCAGCAGCGCCTCGATCGGATCGTCGTCCTCATCGCGGCGAACGTGATCGCCGAGGTGTGCTCGGTCTACGTGGTGCGCGATGACAACACCCTCGAACTGTTTGCAACCGAGGGTCTGAACCGCGACGCGGTTCACATCACCCGCATGCGCGCCGACGAGGGCCTCGTCGGCCTGATCGCCAAGACCGCCGAGCCGCTGGCGCTCTCCGACGCGCAGTCGCACCCCTCGTTCTCGTATCGGCCGGAGACGGGCGAGGAGATCTACCACGCCTTCCTCGGCGTGCCGCTGCTGCGGGCCGGCAATACGCTCGGCGTGCTGGTGGTCCAGAACAAGACCTACCGGGTCTATTCCGAGGAGGAGATCGAGGCGCTCCAGACCACCGCGATGGTGCTGGCGGAGATGATCGCCTCGGGCGAGCTGCAGGCCCTGGCGCCGGGCGCCGGCACCGCGGCGCGCCGCCCCGTGAGCCAGCGCGGCGTGGCGCTCGCCGACGGGATCGGCCTCGGTCACGTCGTGCTCCACGAGCCGCGCATCGTCGTGAAGACGCTGATCGCCGAGAACGTCGAGCGCGAGATGGAGCGCTTGGAGTCGGCGATCGAGGACGTGCGCTCAGCCATCGACGAATTGGTCGAGCGCGGCGACGGGATCGGCACGGGCGAGTCCCGGGAGATCCTGGAGACCGTGCGCATGTTCGCCCACGACAAGGGCTGGCTGCGCCGGATGCGCGAGGCGGTGCAGTCGGGCCTGACCGCCGAGGCCGCGGTCGAGAGGGTGCAGTCGGACAACCGCGCCCGGATGCTGCGCCAGAGCGACCCCTATCTCCGCGACCGCCTGCACGACCTCGACGATCTCGCCAACCGCCTGCTGCGCCGCCTCGTCGGCCAGGAGGGGCAGGGCGGGGACGGCCTGCCGGAGAACGCGATCCTGGTCGCCCGCTCCATGGGGCCGGCCGCACTGCTCGATTACGACCGGGCGCGCCTGCGCGGCGTCGTGCTGGAGGAGGGCAGCCCGACGAGCCACATCGCCATCGTCGCCCGGGCGCTCGGCATCCCCGCCGTCGGCGAGGTCGCCAACGCCACGGGCCTGTGCGACTCGGGCGACGCCATCATCGTCGACGGGCTCTCCGGCGAGGTCCAGATCCGGCCGACCCCGGAGGTCGAGGCTTCCTATGCCGAGATGGTGCGGCTGCGCGCCCGGCGGCAGGAGCAGTACCGGGCCCTGCGCGACGTGCCCGCCGTCACCCGGGACGGCGTGAAGATCGGCCTGCACCTCAATGCCGGACTGCTCGTCGATCTGTCGCATCTCAACGAGACCGGGGCGGAGGGCGTCGGCCTGTTCCGCACCGAGCTGCAATTCATGATCGCCGAGCGGATGCCCTCGGCCGCCGAGCAGCAAACCCTCTACGAGGCGGTCTATTCGGCCACCGGCGACCGGCCGGTCACGATCCGCACCCTCGACATCGGCGGCGACAAGATCCTCCCCTACATGCCGGCGCTCGAGGAGGAGAACCCGGCGCTCGGCTGGCGGGCGATCCGCATCGGCCTCGACCGGCCGGCCCTGCTGCGGGTGCAGCTGCGCGCGCTCCTGAAGGCCGCGGCCGGGCGACCGATCAAGATCATGTTCCCGATGGTCGCCACCGTCGAGGAGTTCACCCGCGCCCGCGCCATCGTCGAGCGCGAGAAGGCGCATCTACGCCGCCACGGCTACGCCCTGCCGAGCGATTGCCGCCTCGGCGCCATGGTCGAGGTGCCCTCGCTCCTGTTCCAGATCGACGAGATCGCCCGGGAGGCGGACTTCCTCTCGGTCGGTTCCAACGACCTCATGCAGTTCCTGTTCGCGGTCGATCGCGAGAACCGGCGCGTCGCCAACCGCTTCGATCCCCTGTGCGGGGCGGCCATGCGCGCCTTCCGCCTGATCGCCGAGCGCTCCGCCGCGCAAGGGTGTCCGGCCACCGTTTGCGGCGAGATCGGCGGGCGGCCCCTCGAAGCGCTGGCGCTAATCGGCCTCGGCTTCCGCGACTTCTCGATGTCCCCAGCCTCGATCGGCCCGGTCAAGGCGATGGTGCTTTCCGCCGATGCCGGCGAGGTCGCGGCGCTGATCGCATCCGAACTGGGCCGGGTGACCGATGGCGCTTCGGTCCGGCCCGCGCTCGCGGCCTATGCCAAGGCGCAGGGCGTGCCGGTCTAGGGACGCGGGGACGGAGCGTCGGCCCTCAGGACAGCGGGAAGGAAGACGGTTGGATTGGCGCGTGCACTGGCTGGAGGCCGAGGGCGATCTGGCGCCCTGGCGCGACCGGATCGCGGCGGAGATCGAGACCGCCCGGCTCGCCGTGGCGGGCCTCCTGCCGCCGTTCCGCCTGGACCTCCTCGTCGAGCGCGTGGCCGGGGCTGTCATTCCGGAAATCGGGACGGCGGGCCGGGCCTACCGTCCGGGCCTGTGCGCGCTCACGGTCGACCCGCTCAATCCGAACTTTGCGGCAAGCCTCGACACGGGCGACATCCGGCGCACGATCGCCCACGAGGTGCATCACTGCCGCCGCTTCGCCGGCCCCGGATACGGTCGCACGCTCGGCGAGGCGCTCGTCAGCGAGGGGCTGGCCGGGCAGTTCGCGGGCCGGCTCTTCGGCGCGCCCCCCGAACCCTGGGAATGCGCTCTGGACGACGCGGCACTGCGGGCCCATCTCCCGAGTGCGGCGGAGCTGCGGGCGCCCAACGCGGATCACGCCGGCTGGTTCTTCGGAGCGAGCGGGCGCCATCCGCGCTGGCTCGGCTACACCCTCGGCTACCGCATCGTCGGCGACTGGCTCACCGCCAACCCCGCGCCCGATGGCGAGACCTGGGTGGGCGTGCCGGCCGATGCCGTCCTCGCGGCCTCTGCGTGGTCCGCCGCGGCCTGAACGGCGTCGAGACCCCGCTGCCGGTCCCGGCCCATCTTCCCTCCCGCTCCCGGCGCGGGTAACGGGTGCCGGTCGGACCGCCATGAAGCCCGGCGTTCGAGCGAGCCGGCCGACGCGGTCCCGCGATCCGTCCCGCTCCTTTCGATTTGACGCGCACCGTCCACGAGTGTCCTAGCAGGCGATGACCCCCATTCCTCCCGATCGCCTCGATGCCATCCTGGCCCGGCACGAGTTCGTCACGGCGCAGCTCGCCGACGGCTCCGCCGATGCCGAGAGCATCGTCCAGCTCTCCCGCGAATTGTCGGAACTCGACGGCGTCGTCGCCGCGATCCGCCAGTACCGGGCGGCCGAGGCCAACCTCGCCGGCATCCGGGCGCTCATCGACGAGCCCGGGGGCGATCCCGAGATGCGGGCGCTGGCCGCCGAGGAGAAGCCGGACGCGGAGGACGCGGTCGAACAGGCCCACCGCGCGCTCCAGCTGATGCTGCTGCCCAAGGACGCGGCCGACGAGAAGAGCGCGATCCTCGAAATCCGCGCCGGGACCGGCGGCGACGAGGCGGCCCTGTTCGCGGGCGACCTGTTCCGCATGTACGCCAAATACGCCGAGGCGAAGGGTTGGCGCGTTGAGGTGATCTCGGAGAACGAGGGCACGGTCGGCGGTTACCGCGAGGTCGTGGCCGAGGTGAAGGGCCGCTCCGTGTTCTCGCGGCTGAAGTTCGAGAGCGGGGCGCACCGGGTCCAGCGTGTGCCCGACACCGAGACGCAGGGGCGCATCCATACCTCCGCCGCCACCGTCGCGGTGCTGCCGGAGGCGGAGGAGGTCGACATCGTCGTCAACGAGGCCGACCTGAAGATCGACACCATGCGGGCGCAGGGCGCCGGCGGCCAGCACGTCAACAAGACGGAATCGGCGATCCGCATCACTCACATTCCGACCGGCGTCGTGGTGTTCGTGCAGGAGGAGCGCTCCCAGCACAAGAATCGCGCCCGGGCCATGGCGTTGCTGCGCGCTCGGCTTTTCGACGCCGAGCGCACCGCCAAGGATTCGGCCCGCGCCGCCGACCGTAAGGCGCAGGTCGGCTCCGGCGACCGCTCGGAGCGGATCCGCACCTACAATTTCCCGCAGGGCCGCGTCACTGACCACCGTATCAATCTGACCCTCTACAAGCTGGAGGAGGTAATGGCCGGCCAAGCGCTCGACGAGGTGATCGACGCCCTGGTTACGGAGCATCAGGCGGAGCTGCTCGCCGCCGAGGGGATGGCGTGAGGAACGCGCCCTTCGCCCTCCCCCTTGCGCGGGGGAGGGGGACCGCAAAGCGGGCGGGAGAGGGGCCGCCTCCAATTGGTCCGGAACTGTCGCTCCCGTCGCGCACCCACCTTTGGGGGGCACCCTCTCCAGCAGAGGGGAGAGGGTGGGAAGGCGGATGCGTCCCGACCCTTCCGGCATGACCTTGGATTTCGCGCCAACACTGTCCCGCGAAGCCGCCCTGCGCAGCCTTGCCCGCGCCTTCGAGGCGGCCGGCCTGCCCGATGCGCGCGCCGATGCCCGCTTCCTCGCGCTCCACGCCCTTGCGCTCGACCCCCTCGACCTGTCGCTGCGTGGGAACCAGACCATCGGGGAGGACGGGGCGCGCAGGCTCGGCCGAGTCGCGGCGCGGCGGCTCGCGGGCGAGCCCGTGGCGCGCATCCTCGGCGAGTGGGAGTTCTGGGGTCTGCCCTTCGCGCTCTCGCCCGAAACGCTGGTGCCGCGGCCGGACACCGAGAGCGTGGTCGAGGCCGCGCTCGGGCTGTTCCCGGGGCGGGAGCACCCCCTGCGGCTGGCCGATCTCGGCACCGGCTCCGGCTGCATCCTCGTGGCGCTGCTGCACGAGCGGCCCGACGCCTTCGGCCTCGGCCTCGACCGGTCGGCCGGGGCGCTGGCGGTCGCGCGAAACAATGCGGTCGCCAACGGCGTCGGGGCGCGTGCCGCCTTCCTGTGCGGTTCCTGGCTCGACGCGCTCAAGGGACCGTTCGACCTGATCGTCTCGAACCCGCCCTACATCGCCGCCCCGGTCATCGCCACGCTCGATCCCGAGGTACGCCTGCACGATCCGCGCGCCGCCCTCGACGGCGGGGTCGACGGGTTGGATGCCTACCGCGCGATTCTCTCCGGGCTGGCGCAGCGGCCGGATCTGCTCGCGCCCGGGGGCGCCCTCGTCCTGGAGATCGGTTACGACCAGGGCGAGGCGCTCTCCGCGTTCGTTCAGGACGCCGGATTTGCCGAGGCCCGAATCGGTCGCGACCTCGCGGGCCGCGATCGGGTCGTCACGCTTACGCCATCCTTGGCGGGCAGATGATGGCGCAGGGGGCCGGGGCTGAGCCGTCGGCGCGCGCAAATCCGGTAAAAGCCGCCTTGCGCATGAAAAAATGCTTGTTGTCGAGAGCGGCAGTCACTAGCTTAGACGGGCAGATCGCCAACTCTCCGTTAAGACGGTATCGGCAGGATCGGTTTTGACCGCATCCTCCGGGTTCGGACGGTCTTCCCACCATCGAGCGGACGCGGCCGGGCAATCGCGGTCAGGCTCGGTGGGATCGAACCTGACAGTCGAGGGATGTCTCGCGGCGCGCCAAGATCGAGCGCAGCCAGTGGACGAGCGGCAAACAGCGCGGGTTGATCGCGGTCGCGCCGATGCGCCTGAGCGACATCGGACCGGTCCGCACCCGCGAGCGACGCTCCGGTGCTGTCAGTCATGCTGAGCGACAGGTTAACGAGGGTCAATCGAGGCCGATGAGACCAAACCAGAATCGACGGATGCGGGGCCGGAACCGGCCCAAGGGTCCGAATCCGCTGACGCGGTCCTACGAGTCGAACGGTCCCGACGTCAAAATCCGCGGTACCGCTCAGCACATCGCCGACAAGTACGCGCAGCTCGCCCGCGACGCCTTGGCGAGCGGCGATCCGATCGCGGCGGAGAACTACTTCCAGCACGGCGAGCACTACTTCCGGATCATCACCGGTGCCCAGGAGCCCGGTCGTCCGCAGGTCAGCCAGGGCTATGCCCGCAACGGCTTCGACGAGGACGAGGAGGGCGACGAGGAGGCCGTGCAGGGTCAGGGCGGCGAAGGCGGCCGTCAGGGCTACGGCTACGGCGGCGAGGAATACGGCGACCCGACCCAGCAGCCCCAGCCTTTCGAGCGCCACGACTTCGACAACCGCCAGGGGCGCAACGACCGCAACGATCGCAACCCGCGCTTCCAGGGACGCGACCGCAACGACGGGCGCGACCGCAACGATCGCAACGATCGCGGCAACGACCGGGGTCAGCGCTTCGAAGGCAACCGGCAGGATTATAACCGCGGCGAGCCGCGGCAGGAGTTCCGCCAGGATCGCGACCGGCAAGACCGTCCCGATCGGCAGGATCGTCCTGACCGGCAAGATCGTCCCGATCGGCAGGATCGGCAGGATTATCCCCGCCAGGATTTCCGGCAGGACCGGAATCGGCAGCAGGAGCCCCGCCAGGATTACGGTTCGGCCTCGCAAGAGGGGCGTGAGGGCCAGGGCCGCGAGGGGCGTGCGGAAAGCCGCCGCGAGCAGCCCCGTGAGGCGGCCCGCTTCGAACCCGCCGATGCGCCCCCGGCGCCGCGGCCCGTCGAGCCCGTGCGGCCGGACGCGCCCGTGCGCGCCGAAGGGGCCCCGCCCCGGCGTGGACGCGGTCGCAGCAGCGAGGCGAGCCGCGCCCCGGCCGCCGCCGATCCGTCGGCACTGCCCGCCTTCCTGATGACGGCGACCCGCAATCCGACGCCGCTCCCCGAGGCCGAAGCGCCCCCGCCCCGCGAGGCGGCGCCCGCCGCCGAGGCCCCGAGCGCGCCGTCCGCCGACGAGGCCGCCGCTCCGAAGCCCCGGCGCCGCCGCACCCGCTACAAGGGTGCCGAGGGCGAGACGGCTCCCGAGCCGAACGATACGCCGAACGCGGCCGAGTAGGCCTTCAAGAGGCTCGAGGAACGAGCAGGAGCGGCCCGGGGGATGACCCTCCGGGCCGTTTCTCTTTTTCCAAGTCCAGCCTTCGCCGAGCTTTCCGAGACCGCTTATCGCAGGAAGTTGACGAGGCTCATCTCGGAGAGGATCGAGGTGACCTTGTAGCTGGCCTGAAGCTGCGTCTGCAGGCTCAGGAGCTTGGCGGCGACCTCCTCGGTCGAGACCGTGTCGACGCCGTCGAGGGAGTTCTCCAGGGTCGCCTTGGTGGCACCGGCCACCGATTTGGCGTTGGCCATGCTGCTGGCGGCCAGACCGAAATCCGTGCCCATATCCTCGAGGCTCGCCGCGCCCTCGCCCGCGGTGAACAGGGTCGCCGCGCGATTGGACAGGGCCTGGAAACGATCCCCGTCCGTCGTCGCGCCGCTGAAGCGCTCGGCCGCCACCGCGGCGATGCCCGCCAGCGAGCGGCGGATTGCCTCCTCGTTGGCCTGGGCGCCGATCTCCACCGTCCGGCTCGTGCCGACCTGCACCGCCACGGTGCCCCGCGCATCGGCCGCGGTGTCGCCCTTGTACCAGATCACCGTCTTGCTGCTCGCGGTCTGGGCGTAGCCGTCGCCGTCCGCATTCACGCGCCGGGGGCTCAGGCCGGCCACGGGCGATCCCTCGAAGAAGTTGAGGGAGGCGCGTGCGGTCGAGCTGGCCGAGAGGTCGGTGGCGGCGGCCTGCTGGAGCGCGCGCTTGAGCGTCGCGTCGAGGTTCGCCGCCGTCTCCGCGATTCCGGCCGCACCCGGTTTGTCGCTGATGGCGAAGGTCGTGGCCGAGGTCGCGTCGGCCGTGGCGCCCGCCGTCAGGGTGATCGTCCGCGTGGTGCCGTCGTGCATCCCGAGCTTCAGCGTGATGGCATCACCCGCCACCGGCTGGCTGCCCAGCGCGACCGTGGCCGAAGCCGGGCGGCCTCCCGTGAACGCCGCCGCCAGGCCGGGCGGGTTCGCGCTCTGCACGCTGGCGATGTCGGCACCACCGAGCGCCGCCTTCAGGTTCAGTGCCGTCGCCTCCTTGGTCGCGCCGATGAGGAAGGAGCCCGGCCCGTTCCCCGCTTCTCCAGCCCGAGCGGTCAGGTCGAGGGTCTTCTGGCTGCCGTCGGCGAGCTGCACCACGACCCGGACCTGGCTCCCCTCGGCGGGCTGCTCCGCGAGGCTCAAGGTGACGTCCGCTTTCGTCCCGGCCGTCCGGTTCGCGACCAGCGCCCCGCTGCCCGAACTCGTCGCCGCCTCCAGGGAAAAGCCGAGATTCGCCCGCGCCTCGCCGCTGCCGTCCTCGCTCAGGGTCAGGCTCGATCCGGCGAGGCTCTGCGACAGGCGCCCGTTGCCGGCCGGCCCGAGATCGGCCGCCTTCTGCTCGGCGATCAGGGTCTTGAGCCCGTCCAGGCCCTCGGAGGGAACGCCGTTCAGGATGGCCTGATCGGACACGACCGGCGAGGTATCGGTGGCGCGCCCCGAGAACACGTAGACGCCGCCCACCTGCTGGTTCAGGGCGTCGACCGCCGCCGAGAGGTTGTTGGCGGCAAGCTGCACGCTGGTCTGAGGCAGCGCCTGGTTGCGGGAGGAGACGATGTTGGTAAGGTTGGCCTGCGTCGAGTCGGCGAGCGTCTTGAGCTGGGTCAGGCTCGCGCTCGTGACCTTGACCCGGGTTTCGGCGGATGTGATCGCCGCGAGATAGCCGTCCTGGGCGCTGATCGCGGCGTGGGCGCTGAGGCTCGTCGTGCGCCCGGCGCCGAGGCCGCCATAGGTCTCGGAGGTCCGCCCGGTAGAAAGCTGGCGGGCGAGCCCGTCGAGCTGGTTCTTCATGCCGACGAGGCTCGCCGACTGGCGGTCGAAGCGGTAGGTGCCGGCGGCGAAGGCGTTGATGGTCATCGTCAGATCCGGAGCAGGGTGTCGATCATGTCGCGGGCGGCGGTGAGCACGCGGGCATTGGCCGAATAGGCCTGCTGGAGCGCGATCAGGTTCGACATCTCCTCGTCGATGTTGACGCCCGAGGCCGAGGCGAAGCGCCCCTGCGCCGTCGAGAGGGCGATGCCCTGGCCCTCGTTGAGATCCTGGGCCGCCGCTGCGGCCGCGCCCTGCATCGAGATCATGCCCTGGACGAAATCCGCCACGCTCGACCGGGTCGGGGCGTTGATGCCGCCGATGGCGCTCGAAGAGGAGAAGGTGCGCTGCGCGCTCGTCAGCGCGTTGTAGAGCGCCTGCGGCCGGGTCGCGTCGCCGCTGCCCGTAGCGGCACCCGAGACGGTGACGAGGCTCGCGGCGTTGCCCGCGACCGTCGGGTTGACGGTGATGCGCTGGGCAAAGCCCGTGAGTTGCGCGCCGTCGTCGAAGGAGCCCGTGTAGAGAGCGGCCGACTGGCCGTCGACGAAGAGCGGGATCTGCGTGCCGGCGATCTTCGTGTCGCCGGAAGAGGTCGCCTGGGTGACGCTGGCGCCTGCCGCCACCAGCGTGGCGCCGCCGGTCGAGAGGATGCGCACGGCCCCGGCCTCGCCCCCCGGCACGGCCGAGATCTCGTAGCCCGCCCCCAGGGCCGCCGTGATCGCGCTGCGGATCGTGGCCGGGTCGCGGCTCGCGCCGGGCTTCGGGATCGTGAAGGGGATGACCGTGGCGTTCGCGTCGTCCGTCGCACCGGCGGGCACGGAGGGCGGCGGCGACTGGTAGGAGGGCATCAGGACGAGGTTGCGCTGCGTGCCGCTGCCGTCCTGCACGGTCAGGGTGATCGCGTTGCCCGCCGAGAGGCCGGTGAGATCGATGTCGAAGCCCGCCTTCGTCCCGTCCTGGGCGGGCAGGCCGGTGGTGAGCCGGTCGGACATGGCGCGCGACAGGCCGGCCGCGAGGTCGTCGAGCTGGCGCTGGGCCTGCGGCAGCACGCTGTCGCGCAGCTCCACCGCCGCGGCGATCGAGCCGGAACGGATCGCGCCCGAGGCGATCAGATCGATCTGCCCGCCGCCGGGCGTCGTCGCCACGATGGTGCCGACGCCGCTCTTGGCCGGGTCGGTCGCGTAGAGCGCGTTGGCCGAGAGCGTGCCGCGCGCGTTGAAGCTCAAGCTTGCGGCGTTGGAGCGGTCGAGCAGGGTGACGCCGGAGCCCGTCAGCACGCTGACGCTGCCGTCGCTCTGCGCCACGGCGTTGATGTCGATGAGCCCGGACAGGCTGTTGAGCGCCTGATCGCGCTGGTCTTCCAGATCGGGGCGGCTCGGATCCGCGGCCGAGGTCGCGACGATGCGGGTGTTGAGCTTGGCGAGCTGCGCCAGCAGGCCGCTCGCCTTCTCCGTGTCGCCGGAGAGCTGCGACTCGAGGCCGGAGCGCAGGGCCTGAACCCCGTTGGCGGCGCCGCCGATGCGGTTGGCCAGATCCTGGGCCGCGCCCAGCACCGTGGCCCGGGCGGCGGTCGAGGTCGGGTTGGCCGCCAGCGTCTGGAGCGAGAGGGTGAAGGTGTTGAACACCCCGTCGAGGGCCGAGGAATCGCCCGGCCGTCCGTAGAGCGTATCGAGCTGCGTGCGGACGCCCGACATCAGCGAGGTGTAGGCCGCGCCCGAGGTCTCGGCTCGCAGCTGCTTGAGGGCGGCCGTGTCGAGCGCCCGGGCGATCGTGCCGGTGGCGACGCCCGAATTTCCCGGCCCCGAGGTGACCGACGAGATCGTGCGGCGGACGTAGCCCGCCGTGCCGACATTGGCGACGTTCTGCGAGACGATCCCGATCTGGGCCTGGGTGACCCGCAGGCCCGCGGTGGCCGTGCTGAACGCGTCGAGGGCCAAGGCGGCTCTCCTTCTTCAGGGCTTCGTCGTCCGGAGCGTGCCCGCCCTCAGCGGATCACGTTCAGGAGGTCGGAGATCATCGTCTGCGCCGTGGACATCACCCGGGTGTTGGCAGAGTAGGCCTGTTGGGTAACGATCATCTTTGAGAATTCCGCTGCAATGTCGGTATTCGACTGCTCGACATTGGCGCCGACCAGGGTGGAATCCCTGAGCCCGCTGATCGGCTCACCCGAGGCGACGGTCTGCTGGTAGTTGCCGAGAGAATCCGCCTTCAGCCCGTCGGGGTTGATGAACTGCGCCACCTCGACCCGGGCCAGCCCGATCACCGAGCCGTTCGAGTAATTGCCGGAGATGACGCCGTTCTCCCCGACCTCGACGGAATTCAGGGTGCCGGAGGCGTAGCCGTTCTGCTTCAGGTCGTTGGTCGTCACGGTGCCGGTGGCGGAGGCGTATTGGGTCAGGCCGCCGCCGAGATCGATGTTGATCCGGCCGATATTGGCGCCATCGACCGTCAGGTTGTTGATCGGCAGCGTGCTGGCGGTCGGGGCGGTCAGCTGACCACTGGCGCTGAAGGTGAAAGCCATGCCGGCATTGGTCCAGCTCGACTGGTTGTCGGTGACGCTGGTCTTGTCGGCGTAGAACAGGTTCCAGGTGTCGCTGGTGCCGGTCGCCGAATCGGCGGCGGCGACCTTGGCCCAGCGCGTCCGCATGCTCACGGGGGCGCCCGCATCCGTGTAGACGGTGAGCGAGGGGCCGGAGACGCTGCTGTCGATGAAGCTCTGCGCGTTGGATTGCGACACGGTGCCGGAGGTCGCGCCGTTGGCCGCGGTCACCCGGGCGTCCGTGCCGTCGGTGAAGGCGGCGAGCAGCCCGCCGCTCGTGGAGGCGTTGGCCGTGGCGGGCGATTTCGGGAGGTTGGCCGAGTAGGTGATCGACGTCGTCGCCTTGGCCGGGATGATCGCGTTGGAAATCCTGATCGGCCCGGTGCCGTTGGTCTGGCCGCTGACCGGGTCGAGGCTGGCGCCGACGAGATAGGAGCCGGCACCGTTGACGAGGTAGCCGTCCTTGTCCGGGGCGAAGTCGCCGCGCCGCGTGTAGAGGTTGGCGCTCGAGAAGCTCTCGCCGCCGCCCGCATCGGTGGACTTCTTGCGCACCGCGAAGAAGCCCTGGCCGTCGAGCGCCATGTTGGTCGAGACGCCGGTCGAGACCTTGTTGCCCTGGATCGAGTTGGTGAGCTCCGAGAAGGCGCCGACCGAGCCCGCGGCCTGGTTCCGGGCGTCCCGGTCCGCCAGCATGTCGACGAAGCTCGTGTCGATCCGCTTGTAGCCGGTCGTCTGCGAGTTCGCGATGTTGCCGGAGATGTTGCCGAGCGAGAAGGACTGCGCCTTCAGGCCCGAGACCGCGGTTTGCAGCGCGGAAAAGACGTCCATGGCGTTCGCTCGTTCCTCAAGGCCGCTCGACGCGGTCTGCCGGAAGAGCCGGCGCAACCGCCGTGCCAGAGCCAAGTGCTTGAGATTCCTGAGGTCGGCGCCGGGCCACCCGGCAGATTCGGACGGGCGAACCTGTCTCGGCGGGCAGATTCTGCCGGGTCCCGCGACGTTTACGGCCCGTTATCGCTGCAACCGTTAGGGTCGCTCCCGCGCCTCCGCCCCGGACGAGATTCATGAAGAACAAGAGGACGAGCCTCGTCCACCTGATCTACTTCTCCCGCCTGACCATCTCGAACGATCCGGGCCTGCGCGCGAAGCAGATCGGGGAGATCACCCGTCAGGCTCAGAAGAAGAACGAGTTCGCGGTGATCACGAGCTTCTTGATCATCGACCAGAACTTCGCCCTCCAGGTGATCGAGGGGGAGCGCCAGTCGGTCAACGAGACCTTCCAGCGAATCGCCGTCGATTCCCGTCACCGTGACGTGCAGATCGTCGAGTGGCGGGAGATCGCCAAGCGCGAATTCGTCACCTCGTTCACCACGGTCAGCCGCAACGGCACCAACGAACCGCACTTCTCCAAGTCGGGCCTGCTGCCGATGCTGCAGCGGGGCACGCCCCGGGGCAGTACGATTCACGGGCTGGCCGTCACCCTGCAGGCCGAGTCGATGGCCAAGCAGGGCATCGACCACCTTTTCGTGTGAACGGTCGGCATGCTCCGCCCGTCAGAGATCTGTTGAGACGCGAAGTCGAACGCCATGAGCGACACGCTGCCCATCCTCATCGTCGATGACCAGCCCAAGCTGTTGCGGCTCATCATCGAATTGATGACCCGACTCGGCTTCCCCGAAGTGGACGGGGTCTCGGACGGGGCCGAGGCACTCATCCGCCTGCGCGAGCGCCGCTACGCCCTCGTCATCTCCGATCTCGCGATGGAGCCGATCGACGGTCTGCAGCTGCTGCGCGAGATCCGGGCCGACGACGCCCTGATGAACACGCCCTTCATCCTCACGGAGACCTCGTTCGACTTCGAGGACATCAACCACGCCCACGTCGCGGGCGCGGACGCCTTCATCCTCAAGCCGTTCGACATCAACCTGCTCAAGACCAAGCTGAAGCAGGTGCTCAACCGCAAGCCCCGCCGCCGCGAGGCGCCGCTGCCCGCCGAGTCGACCCTCAGCCAGGATTTTCCGATGCTCGGGAAGTTCTGAACGGCGCCGCCTCGCGCCGGTTCACCCGGGAAAGAGGCATCTCAGGCGGCCTGGGCCGGCGCACGCTCCCGCGACACCCGGGCGACCGCCTCGCGCAGCGTTCCGAGACCGGCATCCGGGGCCATCCCGGCGGTGGCGAGGTGCCGGCGGAAGGCCCGGGCCCCGGGCCGACCGTTGAACAGGCCCAGCATATGGCGGGTATAGGCGTGCAGCCGCAGGCCGCGGGCCAGCCCCTCGGCGATCACCGGCTCCAGGGCCTCGACCGCGGCGAAGGCGTCGGCCACCGGCGCCGGCTCGCCGAACAGTTCCGGATCGACCGCGAGCAGCAGGGCCGGGTCCGTGTAGGCGGCGCGCCCCATCATGACGCCGTCCACCTCGGCCAGCCGCGCCTTCGCGGCCGGAATGTCCGCGATCCCGCCGTTGACCGCGATGGGCAGTTCCGGCCGGGCCGCCTTCAGCCGTGCGACGCGGCCGTAATCGAGCGGCGGCACGTCCCGGTTCTCCCGCGGGGACAGACCCTTGAGCCAGGCCTTGCGCGCATGCACGACGAGCCCGTCGACTCCCGCCGCGACCGCGGCCTCGGCCACGGCGTCGAGCGCCACTTCGATGTCCTGCTCGTCGACGCCCAGGCGGCACTTGACGGTCACGGGCACGGAAACGGCAGCCTTCATCGCCGCCACGCAGTCGCCCACCAGGGAAGGCTCGCGCATCAGGCAGGCGCCGAAGCGTCCCTCCTGCACCCGGTCCGAGGGGCAGCCGACATTGAGGTTGATCTCCGCATAGCCGAAATCGGCAGCGATCCGCGCCGCGGCGGCCAGATCCCCGGGATCGGAGCCGCCGAGCTGCACCGCGACCGGATGCTCGCTCGCATCGAACCCGAGCAGGCGCTCCCGATCCCCGTGCAGCACGGCGCCGGTCGTCACCATCTCGGTGTAGAGCCGGGCCCGGCGCGAGAGGGTGCGATGGAACGCCCGGCACTGCCGGTCGGTCCAATCCATCATGGGTGCAACGCTAAAGCGCCACCCATTGAGATTGCTGAGTTTTTCAATCGGGGTCGTCACTTGCGCCCTGTCTCGTGCTGTACGAACCCGCGTGAAAATGCGGGAAGCTGTACGAAGGATTGCCGCCGGTACAGCAGATGCTGTACGCCAACGCCCCATGCTGTACCGGCCAGCGCGGGGGCACCGTGGGCACGATCCTTGAGCGCAAGCGGAAAGACGGAAGCACCGGATACCACGCGCAGATCGTGGTCAAAAGGGACGGCAAGCTCCACCGAGAGACCAAGACGTTCGATCGCCGGCCCGCCGCGACCGCGTGGCTTCGGAAGCGGGAGAAGGAGCTGCAGCAGCCGGGCGCACTGGAAGCGTCGAAGCTGAGCGACCCGCCCCTCGCCGAAGTCATCGACCGGTACGTGCGCGAGTCGCGGCGAACCTACGGCCGGACGAAGGAGCAGGTGCTGCGCGCCATCAAGACCTACGACCTCGCGAGCAAGGCGTGCTCTGAGGTGACGAGCGCCGAAATCGTCGCCTTCGCCCGCGACCTGTCCGTCGGGCGGCAACCGCAGACGGTCGGGAATTACCTCGCGCACCTAAGCTCCATCTTCGCCATCGCCCGGCCGGCCTGGGGCTACCCGTTGGACGCTGCTGAGATGGCCGCAGCGCAAGCCGTGCTCAAACGACTCGGGCTGACATCAAAATCGCGCGCTCGCGACAGGCGGCCGACCCTGGCCGAACTCGACAAGCTGATGGAGCACTTTGGCGAGGTGCGCCGGCGGCGCCCATCCTCGCTCCCCATGCAGGGCATCATCGCCTTCGCGATCTTCTCGACGCGCCGGCAGGAGGAGATTGTCCGCATCACCTGGGCTGACCTCGACGAGGAAGGTTCGCGCGTGATGGTGCGCGACATGAAGAACCCAGGCGAGAAGATCGGCAACGACGTGTGGTGCGAGCTAGTGCCCGAGGCGCTGGCGATCATCCGGGCGCTGCCTCGATTAGATGTGCGGATCTGGCCCTACACGACAGATGCGATCTCGGCGGCCTTCACCCGGTCCTGCGCTTTCCTCGGCATTGAGGATCTGCACTTCCACGATCTGCGGCATGAAGGCGTCTCACGGCTGTTCGAGATGGGCCGGACGCCGCCGCTCGCCGCTTCGGTGAGCGGGCACCGAAGTTGGGCCTCGCTGCAGAGGTATACTCATATCAGACAGACCGGCGATAAATATGCTGGATGGCGCTGGCTGCGAGTAGTATCCTCTCCGGAGCAGGGGCAGAGCGAATGAAGCCACTCAAAGATGCCGTCAGTGTTGATGTCCTGCGAAAGCTGCTGGCCTACGACCCACTGTCTGGATCGATGACTTGGCTGGAGCGCAGTCCTGATATGTTTCCCGGCGGAGCCCAGACTCCTGAGCACAATTGCGCGATCTGGAACGGAAAGTTTGCGGGAAGGCTCGTAGAAACAAGCGACAAACGTTATGCGCGCATAGCGATATTCAACCGCCGATATTATGCGCATCGCGTTGCTTGGGCACTGCAGACCGGTGCTTGGCCAACGCGTGAAATCGATCACATCAACGGAAATAAGAAGGACAATCGGCTCGCCAATCTTCGCGAGGTTGCAGAGTTAGAAAACAGCCGAAATCAGCCCCTGCGGAAAGCGAACACGAGTGGGGTGCATGGCGTGCGCTGGAAGGAGCAGATCAACCGGTGGATCGCCTTCATCGGCATTGATGGCAAGTTCATCCACCTTGGCAACTTTCTGACCAGAGCGGAGGCAATCGCGGCTCGCAGGCAGGCTGAAGCTAAGGCGGGCTTTCATCGTAACCACGGAAGGGCTGCATAGGCAGCCCCCGGCTCGATATGGCGTGCTCAGCGATTGCGTAGGGCTGACCTAGCGCCAGTGACGGCCGGCAGCCATTCGTTAAGCGGCACCCCCTCGGGCGGTTTCATGGCGTCCATGCCCGCGAAGTAGCTCAACGCATCGCGGAGCCCGGTATATGACCGGCACGGCTCGGCGCCGTCTGGCATCATGCATGCCGGCAACGTGGAAATCGGCTCTAAAAGCTCGCCGCGTTCCTCAAGGCTCTTCATTACAGCCCGGCGGCGGTCGCCCCATGCCTTCGTCGTCTCTGTGCTCATGGCTCGACTCCTGTCCCGTCCTCAACCGCAAAGCTGCTTGCACTCTTTCCGGGCCGCTTCCATGCGCCGGTCGAGGTAGTCGGCCAGATCCGTGAGGGCGACGCCCTTGGCGCACCGCACGCTGTCCTCCATCCGCGTGAGGGGGAGGGGGATCTCGCCGGCCGACACCTTCCGGACGAGGTTGTCGGGAGTGAGGTGCCGGAAGTAGTCGCGGCAGACGGCCTCGACCGGGATAACGGCGGCGCCCCCGTACTGCGCCATCAGCAGGAACGCGGTGTTCATTCCGTTCTCCCTTCTGGGGTGGTGGGGGCGAGGGCGGCTAGCACCCACGTCAGGGCATCGACTTCCTCGCGGTAGATCGCGCCATCGGTGGCGTTCCCGGCACGGTAGGCGGTCTGCATCATCCGCTCGGCGCGGGCGTGCATCCGCCGGAGCGTCACGGCTCGGTGATCGCGAAGACCGATCCGCGCCCCGTCGTCAAAGGCACGGCTCTGGAGGGCGGCAGCCGCACGCTCGAAAGGCTTGCGGTTTTCGGGGCTCTGCCACTCGTAGCGGAGGTGTGGGTAGATCGCCTCGAAGATGATCTGTGCCGCCTCGATCTCGGCGGCGAGGCTCTTGGGATCACCCATGACGGTCAGCCTCCTCACGGTTGAGGGCAGCCGCCCGCAGTCCGGCCATGGACGGGTCGCCGTAGTGCTGCTCGCGAAGCCAGGATCGGACTTCCCAGTCCATGACGCCGTCTGTTTCGACCTTCGCCTTCGCAAGGCGGGTCATGGCCTTGGCGGTCGAGGCGCGGGCATGCTCGAACAGGCGCCTGCCGGGTTCCCATTCCTCGCCGACGAGGCCGAGCGGCATCTCGGAGAAGTGCTTGATGCGGCGGCGGTCGGTGAAGAGGCTGATGTCAGGCATCGGCTTGCCCCTCCCTTGCCGTGGCCGCGCGGGCGGCTTCTGCTGCCTCGATGGCCGGGCCGAGACCCTGGCCGAAGTGCCGGCACTTCTCGGCTGACATCGCGTAGACGCATTGCCGGTGGCGGGCGCAGGCGTTCGGCTTGATGCAGCCGGACGGCCAGGGCGCATCGCTGGCGGGGTTAGCGGTCCCTGCCGTCGGTTGGGGACTGAGCGCGACGTCTACGGCGGCACGCCACTGCACGATCTGCTTGGCGGCTGCCTTGCCTTGCTCGCGGTCGGGTGCGCCGTTGACGATCCACGCCGTCCAGACGCCCCACTTCCCGCCAGCAGAGAATGGCTTCAGCGCCTCCCGCAGCGCCTCCACCTCGGCCTGTAGCTGGGCGGCGCGGGCCTCGGCGGCTTCCTTCGCGGCGAGGATCGGGGCGAGCGGGCCGGCGATGATGGCACCGGCCGTCTTCCGAGCTACGCGAACCCGAGCGCTGGCCAAAGCAAGGATTAGCTCCGGGCCGTAGTAGTCCGGCCGACCGAGATGGTGCGCGTCTAGGTCTAGGATGCGAGCGATTTGATCGACCAGCGCATCTGCCAGCGCATCGGGGTTGGCGGGGGTCATGGGCGTGCCTCCTCACGAGCGACGCTTTCAGCATCCATGACCCGCGCAGCCGAGGACCGGCGCGGCACCCATTCGTGTCCGCAGTCGCACTTTGCCGCGAAGCCAAGCAGATGCGGGAAGTCCTGCAAGACGTGCATCGGAAGGGCCTCGCCCTCCTCGACCCGGTATTGCTGGTGAACCTCTAGGAGCCCGTCCGAGTAACGGGTTCGCGTGTCGAGATTGGCATGGGGATTTCGACGGTCAGATGGTTTGCTGCGGGTTTAACTCCTGGCCTGT
>NZ_QJJJ01000019.1 GCF_003201865.1 Methylobacterium sp. B4
GCGTCGCCCGCTGCGTCGCCGATCAATGGAAACCATGCCGCCAGTGGGTCCTTTTTGGACGCCGATCCCGGGTCCCTTTTCAACGCCGATTGACAATCCCGATCCATGAAGTCCCAGCGGAGGCCGACTCGCAGTTAAGAGCGGGTGATCAGGTCTGCAACTACAAGCATGAAGACTTTCTTGATCTATGGAAAGAGCATATCGATACGTTCGTAGAGATAGCTAGCAGCAAATTCGAGCATATCATTTTAAACAAGCACTATCTCGCAACGCAGCGCGTTACGAGCGGCAGGAAACGCTTAGAAGGCAGCTTCGCAAATATCGACGCTGACGATCTTTCGACAGTGAATAATCTGCTGGAGGAAATGTATTTGTATCTTTCTGGTTTTGAGAACGTGCGCTTTAACACAATCAGCCGGTCGCTCATGCTGACCGGCCGCCATGTACCGATATTTGGCCCCTTTCCGACGCACTTCGTTCCAGAGGCAAACGCGCTATTCGCTGAAAACCTTCGGTCTTACCTATTGGGGAAGCGATACATACAAGGCAACAAGTTCATATCGACCTCGCTTGAGCGGATCAGGCTTCACGAGGATCTGATCGAGGAGGCCAATGGCCTCCGAGCATCGCTTGGGCACGCATCCGGAGAGCGCGACGCTGAGCGCGCTGAGGCCGGGCGCCTTCGCTTAGAAGTCGAGCGCTTGAGCTTACAGCTTGAGCAAGCCAGTGCAGATAGGGGGCAAGCCGACGCAACGATTTCGCAGGTGACGAGCGAGCGCGACGCGATCCGCGCTGAAGTGGAGCGATTGGCTTCCGAGCGCGGGCATCACGACGCTGTGCTGGCGCAGATCACAAGCGAGCGTGACGCAAGCCGCGCCGAGATCGAGCGCCTGAGCGCGGAACGCGGCCATGTTGATGCTCTTCTCGCGCAGACGACAAGCGATCGCGACGCGACGCACATCGAACTCAGGCGGCTGGCAGACGAGAAGGGGCACACGGAAGCCCTGCTTGCGGAAACAGCGCGAGAGCGCGACGTGTCACGAGGCGAGATCGAGCAGATCACTGCTGAGCGTAACCATTTCGAAGCCGCTCTGGCGCAAGCGACGAACGAGCGCGACGCGACGCACATCGAACTCGGGCGGCTGGCAGACGAGAAGGGGCACACGGAAGCCCTGCTTGCGGAAACAGCGCGAGAGCGCGACGTGTCACGAGGCGAGATCGAGCAGATCACTACTGAGCGTAACCACTTCGAAGCCGCTCTGGCGCAAGCGACGAACGAGCGCGACGCGACCCGTGCTGAGGTGGAGCGATTGGCTGCCGAGCGCGAACGTCACGACACTGTGCTTGCCCAGATCACAAGCGAGCGTGACGCAGGCCGCGCCGAGATCCAGCGCCTAGACGTAAAGCTCAGCCAATCCGAGGCTGCTCTCTCGCAAATGTCGAGTGAGCGTGACGCGATGCAGGCTGAGCTTAACAAGATGGCGGCTGAACGTATCATTAAGAACAATAAGTCCTGGACCCTGCCGCTGTTGCGCAAATCAAATCTGCGAGCGATATTATTTTCTTTAATATTATTATAATCCCCTATCAAGAAGAAAAAACCAGTCGCTGCTGTCGGACTTTTATTGCTTGATACTGCAACCCCTGCTCATCGGGTATCGCCTAGGTGATATCGGAAAAACCCCGCCGCGGCTGAGCCGGGCGGGGCGAGTCGTAGGGAGGAACCGCGATGGTCCACTGGTCGGGCAACCGGCTGGTCCGGGCGTGGTTCAGGCTTGGTCCGAAACCGCACCCTTCGGGCTCATGGCGCCCTTCGCTCCACGCACGGCGCCCGCACCTCCTCCGGCGTTTCCTGTGCACAAAAAAGCCCCGAGGCCGAAGCCCCGGGGCGATGCGTTGACGGATATTAACGGGGGGATTAGTCGGGACGGCGCCCCGTGATCGCCTGGAGCATCTCCCGACGGGTCGCGGCCATTTCCTCGCGCATCGAGGTCACGAGGTCGTCGATGCGGCGCTCCATCCGGGTGATGACGTCGCCGGTCACGTAGGTTCGGGCGACTTCGACCTTGAAGTTGTGCAGGGCCTCGTTCTGCGCTGCGACCTGGATCTTCACCGCCGCCATGTCGATCGTCAGCGGGGACACCGCGTCCTTCGTGCCGGCGCGCAGCTTACCAGTGATCCAGTCCGCTCCCTTGCCGAGGGCGAAGAGGAACGCGGCGAAGGCGAACACCTGCACCCAGGTGATCGGGCCGGCGGCGAGGAACGAGGTGTCCATCGGATCAGGCTTTCAGCAGGCGGGCGGCACCGGCCCGGGCCAGCGTCGTGAGTGGCGAGGAGACGAAGAAGGCCGTCAGGATCGTGGCCTCAATCGCCACGTACTCGGGCGGGAGCGGCTCGATGGGCCAGCCGAGGGCGAAAGTCTTCGAGAAGCAGATCGCCCCGAAGTGGACGGCCGGCGGGATGCCGATGCCGTAGATCAGGCCCTTGAAGGCGGGCGCGATGGCCGCCTTCGCCTGATTGGCCGCGATCTCGGCCTGGACCATCTGCACCGCCACGTCGCGCTGCGCGTTCTGGCCGTTCTCGATGCCCTTCAGGATCGGGGTCAGCACCGAGTTGCCGAACACTTTGATCAGGCCGGAGCCGACGGCGCCGAGCGCCGACCCGATCGGGTTCGAGAGCCAGCCGAGGAGGTTCATCGGGGCGGCTCCCGCACCGGCAGGGTCGCGAGCTTCGTCGCGTAGGCGCGGGCTGCGAGACGGGCGACCGCGAGGAACGCCGCGACCTTCGTGCCAGGCAGCCACTCCGGCAGCAGCGGGGCGAGATCGACACCGGGGAGCGCGTCGAGGACGTCGGGCAGCGCCATGAGGCCGGCGAGCAGGTAGACGCGCCAGCCCGAGGCCGCGCGCCAGCCGCGGCGCAGGCCGAGGCGGACCCGCGCGAGGAGGGGACGGGACGCCATGGTCAGGCCTTCCGGAACGCGGTGTGGATGAGGTCGTAGAGCCCGGCGAGGCCGGAGCGGACCGCGCCGCCGGTGGCCTGGACCCCGGAACGAAGAAGCCCGCCGGTGGGGGCGGGCTGAGGGGGGAGCTTAGTAGGGGAGTTCGGCGCCAAAGGTGGGGAGCTCGCGACCGAAGGTGAGGAGCTAACCTGAGGAGCTCCTGGGATCACCGAATGCCCGGCTGCACGCAGCGCATCGACGAACTTCCCGCACTGGCCCGCGATCAGATCGTCTTTGTCCGTGCCGTTGATGATGCGTCGGGCGCCGACGGGCTCGTACCGGCCGCCGCCGAAATAGTCGGCGAGCTTCTTGCCGGTGAACCAGCCCTCGGCCATCCCCACGAAGAGGATCGCCGCCGCCACGTCGAGGCGCATGGCGAGCTTCGGCGTCTTCACCAGGTCTTCGCCGGCCCGCAGGAGGCCGAGCTGCCGCAGGCGCGTGGTCGCCTTGGCGTAGTTCGTCTCCCAGGTGAGCTGCACGAAGCCGCGCCCCCAGAAGCCGGTCGGACCGTAGGAGCGCCCCTTGCCCCGACCGTATTCCTCGATCGGCTGCATAGTGCGCGCCGTCTCGTGGAAGGTGGTGGCCAGCGCGTAGCCGAGCGACGTGGTGCCGAGCAGGGCCGGCGCGGCGTCGAAGATCGCATCCATGCCGGCGACCTGCGAGGCTGTCAGGCGCCCGTTGAACAGGGATGTGCGCACGGCCGCATAGAAGGCGGCGCGGTTCAGGCTCGCGGCCATCGTGGTCTCCGGATTGACGAGAGGTGGTAGGCGGCGGCGCAGCGGTGGCGCGGCTATTGAGCAGTTCGAACAGCGGCGAGCGGCCGGTACGTCCCGAACACCCGATCCCACGCGGTGGTGATGACGCCGAAGTTCACCTCGTCACCGCGGTGATGCATCGCGTGCCGGATCTTCAGGCCGTAGAGCAGGTGGCCCGGCGCGATCCGCCAGTGATGCACGGCATGGTGGGCGGCGATGTAGGCCAGATACCCGAGGGCGAGGCCCGCGAGTACGCCCGCCGGCAGCACCAGGAACAGCGCGCCGAACACTGAGCCTCCCCGATCTCGCCGGAATCGACCAGGCCGACCTCGCGGTGCGCTTGCAGGCCGCCGCGCTCCACCAGGATCAGTGCCGGCGGCAGGCAGCGCGTCTCAAGCTGCCCAAGGGGTTCGAGTACACGGCCGAGGCCGTCACCGAGATGGACGAACATGCCGCTTCCATCGCGGAGGGGGCGAGGCTCGCTGCTCTGGTCGCCCGCTTCGTGGTCGACGACAGCAGCGGGCGCCCAGCACCGGCCCGACGCTTCGTCCCGCACCCCTCCCGCGGTGGATTCCTCGCCTGGGTCGTCGCCGTGCTGACCGGCGCCTCATCCCGTCTCGGGAGGGCCGCATGAGCACCCTCGGCATCTACTGCGCCGATTGCGGCACCGAGTGCGAGCGCACCACCGGCCGCGAGGCCGGCGCCCGCGATCCGGACCTGATCGACGCCCAGGTTTGGGCCTGCACGGTCTGCCCGGAGGCGTGGGCCCCGTGCGCGGCCGACGGCAACCCGATCGGGCTCCCTGCCGGCGCCGAGACCCGGCACGCCCGCGCCGTCATGCGCGAGCGCCAGATCGAGCGGCTGATCGGCGAGGCCCTGCGCCACTGCCCGAACGGCCGGCCCATCGCCGAGGAGCGCGTCGCGTCCTTCCTCGCGCACGAACTGCGCCTGCCGCTGGCCGAGGCCGCGATCGACCGCCTCGACCTCACATGGTGCCGCCGCGCGTGGCTCGCCCTGAAGGGCGCCTCCTACGCCGACGCCGTGCGGCACGCTCAGACCTTCCGCCCGAGGAAGCTGGTCCCTGTCACCCTTGGCGCCCCCTCGTCTCGCGATGGAGCAGCAGCGTGAACCATTACGTGTTTTTCTCAGATGACATGTGCATTCAGCTAGTCCCGAAATTCGGCTTCACATCGAAGAGTGACACATTCAGTTCCAACATTTGTGCCAATCACCTGATAGCGGACGCGAATGGACACCTGTTCTTGGTGTGGGTTAACGCCACCCACGGGTGGGCGCCCAACGATATTCATATTGAGATAAAGGCTCAGCTTAGACGCCTCTGGCGCCGCCGGGCGGGTGCCAGGAATACGTCGCTGAATGCCTATGTTGCGCACCGAAGCGACTGCTGCGCCTACTCTGCCGACCACGTATTCGTTGAAGGAGTGGGTCGACAGCGCCATCCGCTGAGGCTTCAGTATCTCTATTCCAAGCAGATCCACCGGCCGTCGATTGTTGTTCACAATGTGCAGCACAATTTTTGGCGCCTCAGAGTAGAGCTCTCTGCCGCCCGGCTCGATCCAAAAATCTGGCCTAATATCGCCGATAGCTATAGCAGTCTGCTCTCGGCTGACAGCGACCTGATGCTGCACAGCGCGCCAAGCTACGCGCGCAGCGATAAGTGCAGTTATAGCACCAAGTGTTGTCTGATATCGGTTGAGCCAAAACTCAATACATCCGAGCATTCCGGGAAACAGCGGCCCACCGCCGTCCCTAGCCGGGAGCGCGCAAACAGATCCAGACCAACTGGATGCTGTATTCGCAAGAGTGACGGCAATGCTGCCGGCGGCCGCCAGGCCGATCAACGCCCACGTATCCCTGCTCATCCTGCACATGCTCCACAGCGTGGCTATCGCCTGATGCTCGGCCCAATCGCAAGCCGTTGCGCTGGCTTTCACCCCTCGAGCGCGGTGTGATGCGATGGTTGCCTACAGCTTCAAGAAGCGGTTCGGCCCGCCGATCCTCGCCGGCACGAAGGCGCAGACGATCCGCGCCGACCGGAAGCGCCATGCCCGGCAGGGCGAGCAGCTGCAGCTCTACACCGGGATGCGGACGAAGCACTGCCGGCTCCTCGGCCGGCCGACCTGCCTCTCCGTCATGCCCGTGCGCCTCTGCTTCTCCGAGCGCAGCGCGACCGAGCTGTTCGAGGTCGGCGGCGAGTTGCTGAGCCCGGCCCGGATGGAGACCTTCGCGCGCGAGGACGGCTTCGAGAGCGTCGAGGACATGGCCGGGTTCTGGTGGGCCGAGCACCCGCCGGAGGAGGGCGACCGCATCGCCTTCGAGGGCGTGCTGATCCGCTGGCAGCCGCTCGTCGAGGCCGTCGAGCAGCAGGCCGCGTGATGGGCGACCTGTTCAACCTCGATCGCGCCCTGACACCGAGCGAACGCCATCGGCTCCGAGGCGGCACGCAGGCGAAGGGCTACGCCGCGATGCCGGGCACCGGGCCGAAGGGCGAGACCTGCGGCTCGTGCGACCACCTTGTCCGGAAGCGCCTTGCCAAGGTCTACCGGAAGTGCGGGCTGATGGAGCGGCACTGGACCGGCGGGAAGGGCACCGACGTGCTCGCGACAGCGCCGGCTTGCCGAAACTGGTCCCCAGCGCCCAGCGAGAGCGCGGGTGGGGGGCGGCGATGAAAGGGCTCGTCGCCGTGCTGAAGAGGCGGGCCCTAGCGCTTCTTAAGAGCTTCGACCTGTGCCGCAAGGCGCGCCTTCTTGAAGCGATGCGTCTCCGCGTCGGCATAGTCCCGACCGGTCTTCATCCCGAGCATTTCCCGGAAATCCAGCTTGCCCGATCCGCGATAGGGTCCTGCATCTTTCGAATGAATTGTGGGGTTGATGGGCGACGCCATGCAGTTCTCCCGATGGCCAGCGATATCGGCGGCCGTCGCACAACTAACTCGGGCGCTGATCGGATTTTTCCAGCCAAACGTGTTGGCTCGGCCCCGGCTCCATCCACCAGCACCACCGCACGAGGGAAGGACTGACATGCCGCGCGCGCAGAAGGTCGATGCGGGCCCTATGCCGCTCTACCCGAGCGAGGACCGGATCGTCACCGAGCTCTACGGCCCCGACGCAGCCACTGCGATGTCCACCGGATGGGACGGCGTCGCCAAGGTGCTTGAGCGCGACGGGCTGCCGAAGCGCGACCCGCTGTTCGGGAATCGCCGCTACTGGCCCGCTGTCGAGGCGTGGCTCCGGCGCCGGAACGGTCTAGCCTCCACCGCGGGCGGATTCGCGCCCGATGGAGACGAGAACTGGACATGAGCAAGGACCAAGCGCCGGGCCTGGAATGGCGCGCGCGTAAGGCCGGCCGCATCCCGATCTGGGTTGCCCCGGCCGAGGCGCGCAAGCAGAGCTTCACACCACAAACCGTTCGCCTCAGCGCGGACCCGTTCGCGGGCGAACCGAGCACCGTCGAGATGCAGGTTCTGGCCTCGACGTGCCGGCGTCTGCAGGCCGAGGCGAAGGAATGGCTGTCCGGCCTGCATAACCCGCCGAAGGCGCGCTACGACGGCAGCCTGAAATCGCTGATCGACCTCTATCAGGTCCACGAACTGAGCCCCTTCCACGCCATCACGGCGGAGACCCGGCGCAGCTACGTCTACAACCTCGGCGTCCTGACGAAGCGGATCGGCGCGCGGCGGCTGGACCGGGTCACGGGCGAGGACCTGCTGCGCTGGCACCGTGAGTTTGCCAAGCCCAGCAAGGTTGGGGGGAAGCCTCGCATCCGATTCGCGCACGCCCTCATGACGCAACTGCGCATCGTCCTGAAGTTCGGGAAGGTGCTCAACATCGCCGACGCGAAGGAGCTGCGCTCGGTGATGGAGGACATGAAATTCGCGACCGCTCCGCAGCGGGACGCCTTCATCTTGCCCGAGCAGGTCGAAGCGGTGCGGAAGGCGGCGCACGCCCGAGGGCTGCCGTCGATCGCGCTGGCGACCGCCATCATGTTCGAGGCAGTGCTGCGCCAGAAGGACGTGATCGGCGAGTGGCTCGTCGACGCGAGTGCGGAGCCGGCTGGCGCCCTGGTCGATCGCGGGCGCGTCTGGCGCACCGGCATGATCTGGGGCGAGCACCTCGGGCCGACCGACCTCCTGTTGTCGAAACCGACCTCGAAGAGCCGCGGGCGGCGTCGGGCCGAGCACGACCTATCAGCGATGCCAATGGTGGTGGCCGAGCTTGCCCACGTTCCAGCGTCCCACCGCATCGGCCCGGTGATCGTCTGCGAAACGACCGGGCGGCCTTGGCGGGCTCGACACTTCCGCGAGATCTGGCGGGAGTGCGCGCGGTCGGCCGGCGTGCCCGACGCTGTCTGGTGCATGGACGCGCGCGCGGGCGGAATCACCGAGGGATCGAGCGCCGGCGCTGACCTCGCTCACCTCAGCAAGGCCGCAACCCACACCAACACCGTGACCACGAGCCGCTACAATCGCGACGCGCTATCGAAGTCGAGGAAGGTCGCCGAATTGCGGGTGATCAGCCGAGGCGGGAACGCCGCGTAAACATAGAACTCCAACAGGTCTCCAACGCCTCTCCAACGGATCGAAGGCATTGGCTGCTAAGTGTCTGATATATTTGGTGGGCGCACTAGGGTTCGAACCTAGGACCCGCTGATTAAGAGTCAGCTGCTCTACCAACTGAGCTATGCGCCCGTAGCCTCTTTTGGGGAGGCTGCGTCGCCGGGCCACCAGTCCCGTGCGATGGCGGCGAAGTAGCAACGGCCGATCGGTCTGTCCACCCCCCTCGAAACGTTTTTCCAGCGAAAGAGGTGGTTCGGTCCGAGCTCGCAGGGGGCGAACCCTTTCGCTGCGGCGTGACGAGCGCCGGTGACTCGGCTACAGCGCAGGGTATGAATGACGCGCGCCTCTTGAGAATCGGCACCCGCGGCAGCCCGATGGCGCTCGCGCAGACAGGCATGGTCCGGGATCGGATCGTCGCGGCCAATCCGGGGCTGGAGACGGAGATCGTCGTCGTCTCCACGGTCGCCGACCGGGTTCTCGATCGGCCGCTCTCCGAGATCGGCGGCAAGGGCCTGTTCACCAAGGAATTGGAGCAGGCGCTCTTCGACGACGCCATCGACGTCGCCGTGCATTCGATGAAGGACGTGGAGACCTGGCTTCCCGACGGCCTGGTCATCGCCTGCATCCTGGAGCGGGACGACCCGCGCGATGCCTTCCTGAGTGCGGGGGCGGCCGACGGCCTCGCGGCCCTGCCTGCGGGCGCACGTGTCGGCACCTCGTCGCTGCGCCGGGGCGCGCAGGTGCTGATGCACCGGCCGGATCTCCGGATCGTGCCCCTGCGCGGCAACGCCAACACCCGCATGCGCAAGCTGGAAGCCGGCGAGTGCGACGCCACGCTGCTGGCCCTGGCCGGCTTGCAGCGGCTCGGCATGGAGGACGTGGCACGCAGCGTGCTGTCGGTCGAGGAGATGCTGCCCGCGGTCGCGCAGGGCGCGCTCGGCATCGAGTGCCGGGCGGGCGACGAGGCGATCCGGGCGTTGCTGGCACCGGTGGCCTGCGCCACCACGACCACGGCCCTGGACGCGGAGCGGGGCCTCCTGGCCGAGCTCGACGGCTCCTGCCGTACGCCGATCGCCGCGCTCGCGCGGATCGATGGCGAGCGCCTGACCCTCGACGGCCTGCTGTTCCTGCCCGACGGAAGCCGCCATTGGGCCGTTCACCGCGAGGGCGCGGCCTCCGACGCCGCCGCGATCGGCCAGGATGCGGGAGCCGAGCTGAAGCGGGCGGCCGGCGACGTCTACTTCGCCCATCTGAAGTAGGGCCGCCTTCAGGCGACGCTGCGCTCGATCGCCTCCTCGTCGCAGATGACGCCGGCCGTGCCGGCGAACTCCGCCTCGCTCGCTGCCGGTGCGGGACGCGGCGGCATGCCGGCGCCGGAAGCGGGCACGAAGCTCGTCATGAACGCGCGCATCACATGGGCGACGCCCGCCTCGGCGATGCCGCGCTGGTCCTCCTCGTAGTAGCGGCCCCCGTTGGTCTGACTCGTGATGATCTCGTAGGACGGGAAGTAGACGAGGCGCGGATCGCCCCGATCGCAGACTTCGCCGGCGGCCGCGCGCAGCACCGCCTTCGAATGCGCGTTCGCGACGAGCACGTGCCGGTCGAGATAGGTCGCGATCAGCGGGACCGGCGACACCGTCACGATCACCCGCGCGCCCGCATTGACGCTCCAGAGCCGGTCGAGGAAGCCGGTGAGGTCGGCAATGACCTCCGCCGTGCCCGCATTGACGAAGGCCGTCTCGGCCGGATCGAACTGGCCGCCCGCGACGCCCGGCGCGAGGGAGAGGGCTGCTCCGTCCGCGCGGCAGCGCCAGCCTTCGGTGAGGCCGAGCGTCAGCACGAGCACGTCGAGGCTCTCGAACAGCTGGCGCACGCGGGCGAGATGCTCCTCGCGTGCCGCGATCACCGCCGCCGCGTCGGCAAAGCCGTCCGGCTCGATGGTCGGGCGGAAGGGATCGACGAAGCGCCCGTCCTCGCGCTGCCACGCCTTGAGCTGCGGATCGAACGCGCCGAAGGCCCGGTCGAACAGCTGCACGAACTGGCGCGGGCCGTAGAGGTTGCCGTAGCGGGCCGAGAAGGTGCCGTACTGGCGTGCCTGCGCCTCGGCCTCGCTCATGCCGGCCGGGGCCGGCTCGGTGACGTGGTAGCGGAAGCCGCCGCGGGCGAGCGCCTGCGAGACCCGCTGGGCAAAGCAGGAGCCCGCGGTCGCGACCCGGTCGGTGCGCGCGATGGGGAACACGCCTCGGGGCCCGGGATCGAGGGCGAAGGGGGCAACCCCGGCCACCGCCTTGCGCCAGAACTGCTCGGCCGGTAGATCGCGGTAAGGGTTCATCGCCTGATCCGATCCTGGACGCCCGCGAGAGGCCGCGCCACGCTTGGCCCCGCTCCAACGCCTTTTCAAGCCAGCCGCCGAGGCCCTGGGAGCGAGGTCCTTCTCGGGGCGATCCTGGGCGAGACCGTGGCGGCAGCCTGCCGGCAGGCCGCGCATCGCGGTGATCGGGAACTGTCAGGCGACCGGCGTCGCGCAATCGTTGCGTCTGCTGCTGCCCTCGGCCGAGGTCGAAACGATCCTGCTCGCGGGAGCCAGCCGTCGCTTCGGCACCGTCGACCGGCTCGCACACCACCTGCAAGAGTACGACTTCGTCTTCTCGCACTTCTTCCCGGACGGGTTCGTCGCGGGCGGCAACGTGCACGCCCTGGCGGCGCGCGTGCCGGCGCTGCGGCTTTTTCCGACGATCCTGTTCTCCGGCTTCCATCCCGATCTCGTGCATGTGGGCGACGAGGCGAGCCTGCGGCTGTCGCGGCTCGTACCGTCTCCGATCGGGGCCTATCACTCGGCCATCGCCCTCCAGGCATTCCGTCGGGGCCTGAGCGTCGATGCGGCGCTGCGGATGTTCGACGGACCCGTCTTCGAGCGGCTCGGCTATTTCGATCACTGGGAGGCGAGCGCCGCCTATCTCCTGCGCACCGCCCACGACGTGGGCTTCGGCCTCGATCGGGAATTCGCGCGCTGGAGCCGCGGCGGCACCTTCATGCACGTGATCAACCATCCGCGCCTGACCGTGCTCGCCGACATCGCCCGCCGCCTCGCCCGTGAGGCGGGCTGCAACCCGCTCGACATCCCGGTTGAGGCCTACGCGCCCGATGTGCTGGCGGCCGAGCCGGTCTGGCCGGTTCTGCCGGCGATCGCGGAACGCTACGGCGTAGCGGCCTCGACGCTGTTCAAGGGCGACGGACGACGCGGCCCGCCGCGCCTGCTCGACCTGCCCGACTTCGTCGCGGAGAGCTTTGCGCTCTACGCCCGGCACCGGCCGGACGATCTCGGCTGCACCCGCATCACGGCCTGGGAGGCCGATGCCGGAATCGGCGCGCTCTTCGACGAGGCGGCCTGACCATCCGATCGAACTCGGCTCAGCCGGCGACCTGCAGGGCATCCTCTGCGCCGTTCGAGGCGGCCATCATGGTGGCGAGCGCCAGGATTTCCCGAGGCTCGAAGGGCTTGCGGACGTAGATGCTTCCCGAAACCGTGCGCCGCTCGGTCCGGGCCGAGGTCGAAGCGTAGATGATCGGGCGATGCGGGTGCCGCTCGCGATAGGCGGCGGCCACCGTCCAGCCGTCGATCAGGCCCGGCAGATGGATATCGGTGAAGAGCCAGTCGATGGCCTCGCTCCCGACGCGCAGCGTCGTCAGCGCGGCCTCGCCGCTCGAGGCCGCGAGCACCCGCATGCCTTCCTGCTCACACAGCCGCGTGAGCAGTTCCAGCAACAGGAAATTGTCCTCGACGATGAGGACGGTGGGCGCCACGCGCATGGCCCTTGTCCGAGTGTGTGTCCCGCCATCACACGCCGGAACGGTTAACGTATCGTTAACGAGCTTGCGGTAGGACAAACTCCGGTGGTGCCGGGTGATGGAATGAACGTGCACGACGAGCGGATGTCAGCTTCTCCTCAGCCGGTCGCCTTCGATGTGGAGGCGCTGTCGGAACTCGAAGACTTGTTCGGCCGCCCGCGCCTGCTCGATCTGCTGACCATGCTCGACCGCGAGATCGAGAACCGGCTCGACGCGGCGGCGGACGAGCCGACGCAACTCGCCCGCGACGCTCACAGCCTCGTCTCGTCCTCCGGTGCACTGGCCTTCCAGGAACTTTCGGGTGCCTGCGCCGCGCTGGAGCAAGCCTGCCTCACCGGCAGCGGCATCGCGGAGGCGCTCGGCACGGCGCGCCACGCGGCCCAGGACGCCCGCGTCGCGATCGCGACGCTTCGGGCCGACTGATCACACGCACGGTCGCCGGAAGCGGCGTGGCGAAACGCTTGTTGCCGCGCCGCAACATCCGAAGCCAAAGCGCCGGTTTCGCCGTGGGCGCCGCCGGTGCGCCGCAATTCTCGCCAGAACGCTGAGGGGGCCGAACGCGAACGGTGCCGGTCCCGTGACGGACCGCACCGCGAACGGTCAAGCTTCGGCGCATGACGATGCGGCGGCTCTACCGTGACAGACACTTAACCATCCGCGGTTAGACACACCCGCAACTGGAACGACAACCGGCACGGCCCGGCCGTGGCGAGGAGAGAGACGATGGCGATACCCGCGCGTTACCGTGGGCTTTCCCTGACGCTGGCGCTGTGCGCGGCGCTCGGACTCGGCGCCTGCAGCAAGGACAACGACCTGGCCGACGCCTCCGGCTTCGGCGCGGGCGGGGCCGGCGGCCCGGCCCGGCCCGGAAGCGCCCAGGACTTCGTCGTGAATGTCGGCGACCGCGTCTTCTTCGAATCCGATTCCACCGACCTCACGCCGACCGCGACCGCAACGCTCGACAAGCAGGCCTCGTGGCTGCAGCGCTATTCGCGCTACTCCTTCCTGATCGAGGGCCACGCCGACGAGCGCGGCACGCGCGAGTACAACTACTCCCTCGGCGCCCGCCGTGCGCAGACCGTGCAGGACTACCTCGCCTCGCGCGGCATCGCGTCCTCGCGGATGCGCACCGTGTCCTACGGCAAGGAACGCCCGGTGGCGGTGTGCAACGACATCTCCTGCTGGTCGCAGAACCGCCGCTCCGTCTCCGTCCTCGACGGCGGCGCCGGCTCCTGAGGCCCGAGCAACCGAGATCGGCGCGTCCAGTCCGGTTTTGCGGCCGGCCGGGCATCTGCTAGGGGAAGTGACGGCCGCGAACGAGAAGTCTGACCGGTGCCCGTCGCCATGCTCCGCCGCCTCCTCCTGACCCTCGGCCTCGGCCTCGCCCTCGCAGGGCCCGCGCGGGCGCAGGACGCCTCGGAACTCATCGTGCGCCTGACCCGGCTGGAGAACATGTCCCGGCAGATGTCGGGGCAGATCGAGACGCTCCAGTACGAGAACCGGCAGCTCAAGGAACAGTTGCGGAAGTTCCAGGAGGATGTCGAGTTCCGCTTCCAGGAAGGGAAGGGGAGCGCGGCCGCGCCTGGCGCCCGTCGTGCGCCTGCCCCGGCCGCTTCGCCGCCCTCCGCTGCGCCCTACGGCACCAATCCGGGGGAGGGGAAACCCGGCAAGCGCGGGGACGCCTTCGACCCGGAGCAGAACCCAAGCGCGCCCGGCGCGCCGCGCCAGCTCGGGACCACCCAACCCTCTCTGCCGCTGCCGACCGGGGCCATCGCCGAGGCCGAAACGCCCCTGCGCCGCGCCGTCCCCCCGACGGTCGCGGAGGGGCCGGACAGCGAGGGCGACGACATGAACCTGCCGCCGCCCGGCCTCGGCGGCCCGGTCGACCTCTCGCCCCCGCCGGCCCGCACGGGCTCGATCGGCGCGGTCGAGGCTCCGGGTGCGAGCATCGCCGCCACGGGCAGCGGTGACGCACAGGCCGATTTCGAGGCAGCCTACGGCCTGATCCGCGAGCGGCAGTACGAGCAGGCCGAAATGAGCCTTCGCCAATTCATCCAGTCGCATCCCCGCGACCGGCTGGTGCCCAAGGCGACCTACTGGCTCGGCGAGAGCTACCTCCAGCGCAACCGCTCCCGCGAGGCCGCCGAGCAGTTCCTCAAGGTTTCGACCGACTACGCCAATTCGCCCGTCGCCCCCGAGGCGATGCTGAAGCTCGGTGCCTCGCTGCACGCGCTCGGTGCCAAGGCCCAGGCCTGTGCCACGCTGGCCGAGGTGGAGCGCAAGTTCCCGGGCGCGGGCGCGCAGGTGCGCCAGAGCGTCGAGCGGGAGCAGAAGCGCGCCCGCTGCGCGGCTTGAGCGGCACGAACCCGACCGCCTCGCTCGACGAGCGGCTCGCCCGCGCGCTTCGCCCCTCCCTCGCCAGCGCCGACGGCCCCGTCCTTCTCGCCGTCTCGGGCGGTCCGGATTCGATCGCGCTGATGCACGCGGCGTCCCGCATCGGGCCGGCCGACCGGCTCTTCGTCGCCACCGTCGATCACGGTCTTCGCCCGGAGGCCGCCGAGGAGGCCGCGGGCGTCGGGCGCCTTGCCGTCGCACTCGGGCTGGCGCACGCCGTCCTGCCTTGGGAGTCGCCGCGGCGCGGCAGTCGGGTCCAGGCGGAGGCGCGCGCCGCCCGCTACCGCCTGCTGGCGGACCACGCAGCCCGGCTCGGCGCCCGCCTCGTCATGACTGGCCACACCCTCGACGATCAGGCCGAGACCGTGCTGATGCGGCTGATCGCCGGCAGCGCGCCGGCCGGTCTCGCCGGCATGCGACGCCTGCGTCCGCTCACGCCCGACATCCGGCTTGCGCGCCCGTTCCTGAGCCTCGCGAAGGCTGAGCTGGTGGCCTATTGCGAGGGGCAGGGCCTGTCCTTCCTGCGCGACCCGTCGAACACCGACGCGCGCTTCGCCCGCGCGCGGCTCCGCCGCCTCATGCCCGAGCTCCGGACCGAGGGTCTGAGCGCTGCGCGCCTCGCGCGCCTCGCGGAGCGGGCGGCCCGGGACGAATCGGTCTTGGCCGAGAGGGCGGAGGCCGTGTTCGCGCAGGTCGCTCGGTCCGAGGCGGAGGGCATCCTGCTCGAGGGAGCCCGCCTGCGCGACGAGCCCGAGGCGATTTGCCTGCGCGTGATGGACAGGGCTCTCGAAGCCGTCGCATCCGGTCTGCCCGATCCCGTGCCGAAGCGGCTGGAACGGCTGGAAAGCCTTCTCTTCGACGCCCTGTTGCCGGCGCTCAAGGAGGGGAGGGTGCTGCGCCGAACGCTTCGCGGGGTGCTGATCGAGGCCGACCGGCAGGGCCGGATCCACCTCGGTGCCGCGCCGCCGCGCGGCAGCCGAAACCCCGCACGCTAACGCTTCCACGGCAGCCTCGCCGCAGGTGCAGCCGATTTACTTGGCAAGGGGAGGGGCGCCGCCTACATTGGCTGCGAGTGCGTGGGGCATGCCGCGACATTGCGGGACGAAACCCGAACGCCTCCCAGGACCGATCGATGAACCCGAATTTCCGCAATTTCGCCCTGTGGGTCGTCATCTTCCTGCTGGTGCTTGCCCTCGTGACCCTGTTCCAGAACCCGGGTCACCGCGGCGGCGGCAGCGAGATCGCCTACAGCCAGCTCCTGAACGACGCCGATGCCGGCAAGATCCAGTCCGTGACAATCTCGGGTCAGGATGTCAGCGGCACCTATGTGGGCGGCGGCAATTTCTCGAGCTACCTGCCGAACGATCCGAGCCTCGTCTCGAAGCTGCAGGCCAAGGGCGTGCAGATCACCGCGCGCCCGCCCTCGGACAACACCCCCTGGTTCATCCAGCTTCTCGTGAGCTGGCTGCCGATCCTCGTCTTCATCGGAGCCTGGATCTTCCTCTCGCGCCAGATGCAGTCCGGAGCCGGGCGGGCGATGGGTTTCGGGAAGAGCAAGGCCAAGCTCCTGAACGAGGCGCATGGGCGCGTCTCCTTCGATGACGTGGCGGGCGTCGAGGAGGCGAAGGAGGATCTCCAGGAGATCGTCGAGTTCCTGCGCGATCCTCAGAAGTTCCAGCGCCTCGGCGGGCGCATCCCGCGCGGCGTGCTGCTCGTCGGCCCCCCCGGTACGGGTAAGACCCTGATCGCCCGGGCGGTCGCGGGTGAGGCCAACGTCCCGTTCTTCACGATCTCCGGCTCCGACTTCGTCGAGATGTTCGTCGGCGTCGGCGCGAGCCGCGTGCGCGACATGTTCGAGCAGGCCAAGAAGAACGCGCCCTGCATCATCTTCATCGACGAAATCGACGCGGTGGGCCGTCACCGCGGCGCCGGCCTCGGCGGCGGCAACGACGAGCGCGAGCAGACCCTCAACCAGCTCCTCGTGGAGATGGACGGCTTCGAGGCCAACGAGGGTGTCATCATCATCGCGGCGACGAACCGCCCCGACGTGCTCGATCCGGCCCTGCTGCGTCCCGGCCGCTTCGACCGCCAGATCATGGTGCCGAACCCGGACGTGACCGGCCGCGAGCGCATCCTGCGCGTCCACGTCCGCAAGGTGCCGCTGGCGCCCGACGTCGATCTCAAGACCATCGCCCGCGGCACCCCCGGTTTCTCGGGCGCCGATCTGATGAACCTCGTCAACGAGTCGGCCCTGCTCGCGGCGCGCCGCGGCAAGCGCATCGTGACGATGCACGAGTTCGAGGACGCCAAGGACAAGGTGATGATGGGCGCCGAGCGGCGCACCCTGGTCATGACCGAGGACGAGAAGCGCCTGACCGCCTACCACGAGGGCGGCCACGCCATCGTCGCCCTCAACGTGCCGGCCACCGATCCCGTCCACAAGGCGACGATCATTCCGCGCGGCCGTGCGCTCGGCATGGTCATGCAGCTGCCCGAGCGCGACAAGCTGTCGATGTCGTTCGAACAGATGACCTCGCGGCTGGCGATCATGATGGGCGGTCGGATCGCCGAGGAAATGATCTTCGGCAAGGACAAGGTGACCTCGGGCGCCCAATCCGACATCGAGCAGGCGACGCGGCTGGCCAAGATGATGGTCACCCGCTGGGGCTTCTCGCCGGAACTCGGCACCGTGGCCTACGGCGACAACAACGACGAAGTCTTCCTCGGCATGTCGATGGGGCGTCAGCAGACGGTCTCGGAGGCCACCGCCCAGAAGATCGATGCCGAGGTGCGCCGCCTCGTCGAGGCGGGCCTTGAGGAGGCGCGCCGCATTCTCTCGGAGCACAAGGAGGATCTCGAAGCGCTGGCCCAGGGTCTGCTCGAATACGAGACCCTGTCGGGCGACGAGATCCGCAAGCTGCTCCAGGGCGAACCGCCGGTGCGCGACTCCGGCGACGTGCCGCCGACCCCGGCCCGCGGTTCGCCGGTGCCCTCGACGGGCCGCGGCCGTCCCCGCGGCACCGATGGCGGGCTGGAGCCGAGCCCGCAGCCCCAGGGCTGAGGAAACACGGCCGAGACGTGAGAAAGGGGGCGCCGAGAGGCGCCTCTTTTTTCATGGATGTCGGCCCGGAATGCGGGGCGCTGCGCCCGGCAGAGGTCCGATGACGGAGCGAGAAACGTCGGAACGAGGAACGTGGCGACTTCGACCTATCTCATCGTGGGCCTGGGCGCGGCGCTCGCCGGCTTCGTTCAGGGCCTTTCGGGCTTCGCCTTCGGTCTCGTCGCGATGTCGATCTGGGCCTGGGTGATCGATCCGCAACTCGCGGCGGTGCTGGCGGTGATCGGCGGTCTGGCCGGGCAGGTGGTCGCCGTCATCTCGGTCCGCCGCGCCATCGATCTGCGCCGGCTGGCGCCCTTCCTGCTCGGCGGTCTCGCCGGCATCCCGCTAGGGGTCGTCCTGCTGCCGCATCTCGACATCAACTGGTTCAAGACGATCCTGGGAGGCTTCCTCGTCCTGTGGTGTCCGGCGATGCTCCTGTCGAAGGACCTGCCGCGCATCACGGGCGGCGGGCGGCTCGCGGATGCTCTCGCCGGACTCGGCGGAGGCGTAGGGGGAGGACTCGGCGGGTTCTCCGGCACGCTGCCCACGCTCTGGTGCACCCTCCGCGGCTACGAGCGGGACGTCCAGCGCGACGTCATTCAGAACTTCAACCTCTCGATGCTCGCGGTCACACTGGCCGTCTACCTGCCCGCCGGGCTCGTCACTCGCAGCATGCTGCCGATGATCGCCGTGGTGCTGCCCGCCATGTTGATCCCGACGCTTCTGGGCACCCGCGTCTATGTCGGCTTGAGCGAGACCGGCTTCCGCAGGCTGGTCCTCGGCCTGCTGACCGTGTCGGGAATCGTCCTGCTGTCGTCGGGTCTGCCCAGGCTTCTGGCGTAGCTTTCGCCGTCATCGCGTCCGGGTTTCGCCGGTCGACCGCGCGCGACGGCCGTATTTCGACCGCCTTTAGCCCCGAGCAACCGGTTCACCAAGCCTGACATCCGCGCGGCGGATCGGGCCCCGATCTGATATCGTGGTCGTCTGCGAACCACACCGAGCGCGGAGAAGCGACGTTGCGCAAGTACTTTGGAACCGACGGTGTGCGCGGCCGGGCCAACGGCGTCATCACGCCGGAACTCGCCCTCAAGGTCGGGCAGGCCGCAGGCGTCGTCTTCCAGCGCGGCGATCATCGCCACCGCGTAGTGATCGGAAAGGATACGCGCCTCTCCGGCTACATGATCGAGACGGCGCTGGTCGCCGGCTTCACCTCCGTCGGCATGGACGTGCTGCTGCTGGGCCCGATGCCCACCCCCGCGGTGGCGATGCTGACCCGCTCCATGCGCGCCGATCTCGGCGTGATGATCTCGGCCTCCCACAACCCCTTCGAGGATAACGGCATCAAGCTGTTCGGTCCCGACGGGTTCAAGCTCAACGACGACGTGGAACTGGAGATCGAGGGGCTGATCGACGGCGACATGCGCCGGCGCCTCGCCGGATCGCGCGATCTGGGCCGCGCCAAGCGCATCGAGAGCGTCCACGCCCGCTATATCGAGTTCGCCAAGCGCACCCTGCCGCGCCACGTCACGCTCGATGGCCTGCGGGTCGTCGTCGATTGCGCCAACGGCGCCGCCTATCGCGTCGCGCCGGAGACGCTGTGGGAACTCGGCGCCGAGGTGATCGCGATCGGCGTCGAGCCGGACGGCTTCAACATCAACCAGGATGTCGGCTCGACCGCGCCGGCCCACCTCGTCCAGAAGGTGCGCGAGCTGCGCGCCGATGTCGGCATCGCCCTCGACGGCGACGCCGACCGCGTGCTGATCGTCGATGAGAAGGGCCAGAAGGTCGATGGCGACCAGCTCATGGCCGCCGTGGCCCGCTCGTGGATGGAGGACGAGCGCCTCACCCAGCCGGGCCTCGTCGCGACCATCATGTCGAATCTCGGCCTGGAGCGCTTCATCAACGGCCTCGGCCTGACGCTTGCCCGGACGGCGGTCGGCGACCGCTACGTGCTGGAGCATATGCGCGAGCACGGCTACAACCTCGGCGGCGAGCAATCGGGCCACATCATCATGTCCGATTACGCCACCACCGGCGACGGGCTGGTGGCCGCCCTCCAGCTCCTCAGCGTCGTGAAGCGCCGCGACCTGCCGGTGAGCGAGGTCTGTCACTGCTTCGAGCCGCTGCCGCAGATCCTCAAGAATGTGCGCTTCCGCTCCGGCGAACCCCTGCGGGCGGATTCCGTCATCACGGCCATCGCTCACGCCAAGGACCGCCTAGGCGCGTCGGGCCGCCTCGTGATCCGTCCCTCGGGCACGGAGCCCGTCATCCGCGTCATGGCCGAGGGCGACGACCGCGATCTCGTGGCTGAGGTGGTGGACGAGGTCGTCGATGCGGTCACCCGCGCGGCCGCCTGAGGCAGCGGTCGCGCCACCCGCGCTGGCCGCAAGGTCGCCCTCGGCGCAACCATGAGGCTCGATCATCCAAAGAATGTACCGGCCGCGGCAATCTGAAGTCCGGCCGAGCTTTGGGAGCGGTCGGGCCTCGATGGAACGCGACAAACAAGACTAATTTTTTACGTTAAGTGCGACTTAACCTTCATCGAGCATCCTTCACCTCGCATTTCGGGCCGGCCCTGTGTTTCGGCGCGCTCGATGGGTGAAGGATATCGTAATGCGCCGCCGCTCCGATTTTCCCGCATTGGTGCGCTCCCTCACGCTCGTTGCGGGCGTCGGGGCGCCCTGCCTCGCGCAAGCCGCCGACCTGTTGCCGCCGCCCCCGCCGCCCGTTCCGATGGCCGAGCCCGTCGAGTTCGCGGGCGGCTGGTACCTGCGCGGCGATGTCGGCTACGGCACGCTCGATCTGCGCAAGACCATTGCCGAGGACGTTTCGCACCCGTCCAAGCCGTACGACTACGTGGCCCTGCAGGACAAGCTGCAGAACCAGTACTTCATCGGCGGCGGCATCGGCTACCAGATCAATCCCTGGCTGCGCGCCGATGCGACCGGAGAGTACCGCTTCCGCACCAAGTGGAAGCTGTTCGCCGAGGACAAGACCGGCGGTGACACCGGCGGCTACAATCTCACCGAAGGCCGGTTCGACTCCATCGTCGGCCTCGTCAACGGCTACGTCGATCTCGGCACTTGGTACGGCGTCACGCCCTTCATCGGTGCCGGCGTGGGTGTCGCCCATCACAGCTTCGGCGGCGTGACCGACAAGGGCTACGGCAACTATTTCGGTGGCTACGGCATCGGCCCTCGCAACGAGCGGACGAACTTCGCCTGGGCGCTGCATGCCGGTCTCGGCTACGACATCGCGCCGAACCTCAAGTTCGAAGCCGCCTATCGCTACCTGAACATGGGCGAAGCGACGACCGGCGTTGTCACCTGTTCGCTCGATTGCCCGAAGACGGTCTACCGCGTGAAGGAGATCGAGTCTCACGACGTGAAGCTCGGCTTCCGCTACCTCCTCGCCCCACCGGTGGCCGTGGCGGCCGTCGATTACGCGCCGCCGCCACCCTTGGTGCGCAAGTACTGATCCACGACAATCAGCCAAGAGATGAAACGGCGCGGATCACTTCCGCGCCGTTTTCGTTTTTGCATGATCATTGAGGCATCTGCGTTAAGGTTAAGTCGATCATAACCATTGCCAGGCTAAAGGTGAGCCGATCGCGGCGCGACTGCGCCGGCCGGCGTACCCCGATGAGGCTCTTCATGATCGTTCCGCACCGTCTCGTGCTCGCGGCCACGCTCGCGACCGGCCTGCTCACCGCCGGCCCCTTCGCCATGCCGGCCACGGCAGCGGACCTGCTGCCCCCGATGCCGCCCCCGCCGATGCCGGTCGCGGCGCCGGTGACGATCGGCAGCGGCTGGTACCTGCGCGGCGACTTCACCCAGAGCTGGTACGAGCATCCCCGCGATGCCGCGCTGCCCGATCCCAACGATCCCGGCATGCCGCCGCTGGTCGGCCTGCGCCTGAGCCCGGAACCCGGCTACGGCGGCGGCGTCGGCTATCAGATCAATCCGTGGCTGCGCATCGACGCGACCATCGACCAGCGCGTCGCCTCGTCCTTCCGCGGCTTCTCCTCGCGCTCGGTCTTCGAAACCGGTTACAATCTCGAGGCCGGCAAGCTCGACGTCCTGACCGGCCTCGTCAACGTCTACGCCGATCTCGGCACGTGGTACGGCTTCACGCCCTATGTCGGCGCCGGCATCGGCTTTGCCGACAAGCGCATGAGCCGCAACTACACCCAGACCACCTGTCTCATCGACGGCTGCGACGGGTCCCCCGGCACCGGCCCGCGCGATCCGGCCCTGAGGGCCAGCCACTCCGTCACGACCTTCGCCTGGGCTCTCACGGCCGGCATGTCCTACGAGATCGGCGCAGGCCTCAGCCTCGACGCGGCCTACCGCTACGTCGATCTCGGACGCGCCAAGAGCGGCCTGGACGCCTATGGCGGCAGCACCCGCCTGAAGGATCTCACCGCGAACGAATTCCGGGTCGGCCTCCGCTACCGCTTCGCCGACACGCTGATGCCGACGATTCCCGGCAACGGCTACGGCCACTGAGCCGAAGCCCGACACGACAAGTCCCTCGCGGCGTCCGGCTTCGTGCCGGACGCCGCTTTCGTTTCGTGCTGACGAAGGTGATCCGCGAAGGCCTGGATCGACGCACGAACAAAAAATTAAGGTTACCGAAGTAAGATAATCAGGTCAGCCCGGCTCTTAACCGCCCCGGTGCTTGAGGACGACGACGATGCGTTTCGCGACCTTGGGTCTTGTTGTTGCTGTCCTGGCGTCGCCCGCGCTTGCCGCCGATCTCGATTACGGCGTCCTGCGCGGCTCCGACGACGATTACGCCGCACCAGCTCCGATCATCGATTGGAGCGGGTTCTACGTCGGCGGGCATGGCGGCTATTCCTCGGCCGCGCTCGGTTTCGGCAACGCGTTCCAGCCGATCGTGGCCAACGCGCTCAGATACTCGGTTGCCGAAGGGGAGTTCAACGCTTCCCAGTTGCTGGCAGCCCGCTCGACCCACGCGACGGGCGGCAGTTATGGCGCCTTCGCCGGCATCAACTACCAGTTCGACGAGGTCGTGGTCGGCCTGGAAGCCGACTACACATTCTTCGGCAAACGAGGCAGCACCTTCGACCAGATCAGCCGCTTCGGCCTCGCCAAAGACGGCTACCTGACGACCGTCGCCCTGAAGGGTCAAGCGAGCACCGAGATCGAGGATTTCGGGAGCGTGCGAGGAAGGGCGGGCTACGCCTTCGGCAACTTCCTACCCTACGTGACCGCGGGTCTTGCGATCGGTCGGGCCGTCGTCAGCAATACCGTGGACATTCAGAGCTACGGATACGATCAAGCCGCCTTCAACGCGAATCAAGCCAACGGCACGCAGAACTTCGTCAACCGATACGGCTACACCACCTTCAACCCGAACAATCCGATCCGGAGCACGCCGGCGACGGAAACCTACGGTGCGACGAAGAAGGTGACGATCGGGGGTGTCGCCCTCGGCGCCGGTCTCGAATACGCGATCACGCCCAACATCCTGCTGCGCGGCGAGTATCAGTTCGTCCTCTTCAACGACTTCCAGGGCCACAAGGCCGAACTGAACACCGTCCGCGGCGGCGCGGCCATCAAGTTCTGACCGCATCCCGACCGAGGATCACCATGCGCTGCCTGCTTCCATACTCGGCCGCGATCCTGGCCGGTCTGACGGCGGCTCTCGTGCCGGCCGGAGCCAGCAGCCAGGAGCGGCGGCTCGCGCGCCAGCCGCTTCCGCCCGAAACCGTCTACCGCGATCCGGCGCCGCGCTTCCGGGCCGGCCCGCCCGTGACTTTCGCCGTCCGGGCCTATGTGCCGCGGCCGACCTACCAGCCGATGTTCAACGCGCCGCCCGAGCGGCTGCGCTGAGACGGCGCCCGCTCAGATGTCCAGCTCGCTGTCCCAGTAGAGGTAGTCGAGCCAAGTGTGATGATATTGGCGGTGGTCGAATTCCGGCTGGCGGCGGTGCAGCTCGTGCCGAGTCGGCCGGTGCGGCTCGTTGAGGAGCGGCATCTCCGCCTCGTCCGGTGTCCGGTTGGCCTTGCGCAGGTTGCAGGGTGAGCAGGCGGCCACGACGTTCTCCCAAGTCGAGAGGCCGCCGCGGGAGCGCGGCACGACGTGGTCGAAGGTGAGACCGCCCGAGGGCAGGCGCAGACCGCAATACTGGCAGGTGAAGGTGTCGCGCAGGTAGATGTTGTAGCGCGTGAAGGCGGGGCTTCGGGCCAGGGCCACGTAGCTCTTGAGGGCGACCACGCTCGGCACCTTGAGGGACCGGCTCGGGCTGTGTGCCTCGACGTCGTAGTTGGCGACCAAGGTGACGCGGTCGAGGAATAGGGCGGTGAACGCGTCCTTCCAGGACCACAACGAGAGCGGATTATAGGAAAGCGGCCGGTAATCCGCGTTGAGCACCAGGGTCTGCAGATCGATCATCGACGCCACTCACTCACTGCTCGTGACGGCGCCCTTCGGGCGCCTCGGCCTCGGACGACTGAGGTCCGAAGGGCCATGCCGTGCCCGCGACGGCCGGAAGACCGAAGGCGATCGCCCGCGATGCCGGGGCAAAGGTCTTCGTTCCGTCGCGCGCCTCCGCACCGCACCGGCCCCGGCGCGCACGAAGGACGCTGCAGCGGGAGCGGGGTGGTCGAAGCCTGTGATATCGGGATAGGACCGGCGACAACGGTTCCTGCCGGCGAATCGTGCCGGTTCGAACCGAGGCGTGGCAGCGCGGACGATCAGCGCCGCCTCCTCGCACCGTGAGGATATGGCCAAGTCCATCGCGGCTTAGTGTAATATCAGCGTGACAAGCTTGTGAAGGCGGGAGGGTCGGCCTCGACGTCGCGGCCCACGCTTTTCCGCGAAAACTGATCCCGGTTCCGCGCCTCCGCACGCTTTCGCCCCATTACGGGAGCAGACAGGCCGCAATCCGAAGCGCTCTTGTGCGTTGCGGCAGTTTTCGGGATGGGCCTCTCGGCGGGCGGGCGATCGACCCTAGCTGACGGGGCAGCGTCGCCGGCCCGGCTCTCGCGCCCGGATCACCCGCGGAGCGTCGTCGAGCGTGCGATCCGCCTCTCGCCGCCGCAGCCCGACGCGATCCGCTTCCCCCGCGAAGGATGACGATGCACCGACGTTTCCTCTCCAGCCGTTTTCGCACCATGGCCCGCGCGACGGCCCTGATCGCGACGCTGACCGCGACGGCGACGCTGCCGAACCCTGCGGTGGGGCAGGGGAGTCCGCCGTCGACGCAGGCTCCGGCACCGCAGCAGGCCGCCCCGCCGGCGGCCCCGGCCAACGGCCAGCCCGCCCCGGCGAACGGCGCCTCCCCGCCCGCCAAGCCGGCGGCACCCAAGCCCGTCTCCGAAGCGCTGCAGACGCTTCGCGAACGGCTCGACACCATCAAGGCGGATCTGGAATCGCGCGAGAAGGCGATCACCGGACCAAACGTCGGCGCCGGCGATCTGACCCGCGCCCGCGACGGGCTGGACGGGCTGGCCGACCGGCTGCGCGCGATCATCGATCTTTTGGGGCCGCGGCTCGAAGCCGCCCGGGAACGCCTCGAACAGATCGGCCCGAAGCCCAAGGAAGGCGCGGAGGGCGAGGAAGTCGCCCGCGAGCGCGCCGAGCGTGAGCAGGCGGTCAACGACATCGACGGCACCCAGCGGCTCGCCAAGTCGCTGCTGGTGCAGAGCGATCAGATCGTCGATCAGATCTCGAACCGCCGCCGCGCCGCCTTCACCCGCGGTCTGCTCGAGCGCAGTTCCTCGCTGTTCAGCCCCGACCTCTGGATGCGGGTCGCCGCCGACATCCCACGCGACGTGTCTTCCCTGCAAACCGGCTTGGAGGACACCGTCTCCCTGTTCCGCCGGAACGGCAGCCTGTGGAATCTGCTGGTCCTCGGCCTCGCCTTCGGCCTGTCCTTCGCCCTGTATTTCGGCCGCCGCAACATCGCGCCGGCCCTCGGACGCCGGGACATCAGCGTCACGAATCCGTCCCGGCGCGCCAAGCTGCTGGGCGCCTGGCGCGTGCTGCTGCTCGGGACCCTGCCGGCGGTGGCAGGAAGCTACGCCATCTACTACGCTCTCGACGCCACCGAGCTGCTGCCGGCCCGCTACCTTCCGGTGGCGAGCGCCATCCTGGGCGGTATCGCCTTCATCGCCTTCGTCGAGGCGACCGCGGATGCGCTGCTCGCGGTGAACAAGCCCGCTTGGCGCCCGGCGCCGGTCTCCGACGCGGCCGCGTGGCGCATCACCGCGCTGGCCGTCAGCATCGCCGTCGTCATCACTGTCTCGAAATCCACGGAGGCGCTGAACTCGGCGATCTACGCCGCGCTGCCGATCTCGATCGCCACGCGCGGCATCGGCGCCGTCACGGCCGCCCTCCTGCTCGCCATCGGCCTGCACCGCTTCGCCGATACCGCCGAGAAGGAGGAGGAATGCTTCGGCCCCTATGTCGGCACCGAGACCTCCGCCAACGTCGGCGGTCCCCTGCGCCTGCTCGGCTGGGTCGCGGTCGCGGTGATCGCGGCCGCCCCCCTCGTCGGCTACGTCGCGCTCTCGGCCTTCCTCGTCGACCAGCTGATCTGGACCGCGAGCATCCTCGTGCTGCTCTGGCTGCTCATCGTCAGCGCCGATGTGCTGATCGGCGGCTCCCTGTGCGAGGAGACGCGCATCGCCACGACGCTCCAGGCCAATACCGGCCTGCGCAAGCGCTCGCTCAACCAGATTGCCGTGATCGTGACGGGTTTTGCCCGGGTGCTGCTGATCGCCGTGGCCGCACTCCTGGCGCTCGCGCCCTGGGGCCTCGACTCGACGGACGTGTTCTCCTCGGTCCGCACGGCCTTCTTCGGCTTCAAGGTCGGCGACGTCACCATCTCGCTCTCGGCCATCGCCTTCGGCATCGGCATCCTCGTGCTCGGCGTGTTCATCACCCGCGGCGTGCAGCGCTGGCTGGAGAACACCTACCTCCCGGCCACCGACCTCGATGCCGGCCTGCGCAACTCGATCTCGACGGTGGCCGGCTATGTCGGCTTCCTGCTCGCGCTCGCCCTGTCCTTCTCCTATCTCGGCCTGAGCCTGGAGAAGCTGACCATCGTGGCCGGCGCCCTCTCCGTCGGTATCGGTTTCGGCCTTCAGTCGATCGTCAACAACTTCGTCTCGGGCCTGCTGCTGCTCTGGGAGCGCCCGATCCGCGTCGGCGATCAGGTGCTCATCGGCGACAGCGAAGGCATCGTGAAGCGCATCTCCGTGCGCTCCACCGAGATCCAGACCTTCGACCGCTCGGCCGTGATCGTGCCGAACTCCAACCTGATCTCGGGCATCGTGAAGAACCGCGTGCGCGGCGATCGCACCGGCCGGGTCATCATCTCCGTCAACGTGCTGCGCAATCAGGACCCGGTGCGCGCGGCCGAGATGATGGTCGAGTGCGCGCGTGCGCATCCCGACGTGCTCAAGGAGCCGCCGCCGCGGGTGGTGTTCAAGAAGATCGGCGATCCCTTCCTCGAGTTCGAGCTGATCGCGCTCGTCAGCGACGTGAACTTCGGCCAGAAGGTGCAGAGCGACCTGAACTTCTCGGTCTTCAAGACCCTTGCGGACGCGGCGTTCATCCCGCCGATGGGGCCGGCCTCGAGCTTCATCACCGTGCAGGGGCTGGAGCCGGTCCGCGACGCCCTCGGCCAGATCGCGAGCGCGGTCGGGAGCTCGGCCACGCACGTCATCGCGGCCCCGGCCAAGCCCGCCGCAGGCTCCGCGACGAGCGAGGACCAGGCGGACGAGTCGGGAGTGTCCCGCGAGGATTCACCCCGCCTCGCGAGCCAGGGACAGGATACCGGACGCCGCCGACACGGCTGACGGCCCTCCTCGACGGAGCGGACGGTGTCGAACCCGAGAATTGCGGGGACGGTTCAACCGCTCGACCTTGAGTTTCCCGCGGGCGGGCCCCACCTCGAATGTTCGCTCGCGGGGAAATCAGCTTTCGTGTCCGGACATCGAATGGTCCTTGCCGCCCCGGCGGCTTTCGCCCTCGCAGCCCTCGTGTCGGGCTGCGCCCGGGACACGGCGCCCGATGCCGGCGGACTTCCGACCATGTACCTGCCGCTCACCACCGGCAGCACCTCGGTCGATACGACGGCGGCGCGGGACATGATCTCAGCCTACCGCCGCAACAACGGCGCGGCGCCGCTCGCGGTCGATCCGGCCCTCCAGCGTCTGGCCGAGACGGAGGCCGCGGCTATGGCGGCGGCCGATCGGCCGAGCAAGAGTCAGACGGTGCGGGCGGCGGTGTCGCGGCTCGGCTACGAAGATGCCGACGCCAACCTCTCCGCGGGCTACCACACCCTGGCCGAGGCCTTCTCGGGCTGGCGCGACAGTCCGCCCCACCGCGCCGTGATGCTCGCTCCCGAAGCGAGCCGGATGGGCATCGCCACCGCCTACGCCCCGGGCTCCAAGTACAAGGTCTACTGGGCGCTGCTGGTCGCGAAGTAGGGGCTCAGGGCACGATCTTGCCGTTCGGCGTCGGCGGCGCTTCGGACAGCAGCGTCACGGTCACCCGGCGGTTGGCGGCCAGATAGGGATTGTCGGGAAACATCGGCTCCGTGTCGGCCTTGCCGGCGACGGAGGCGAAGCGGTTGTCCGGCAGCCCGGCATTGGCCAGGATTTCGCGTACGCTGATGGCGCGGTTGGCCGAGAGTTCCCAGGGCGGAACGGTGTCGCGGGTGCCGGGGCGGGCCGTCGCGGTGAAGCCCGTGACCGCGATGCGGTTGGGCAGCTTCATCAAGGTCGGGGCGAGGCGCTCCAGCAGGCGTCGGGTTCGGTCGTTGGGCCGGCTCGATCCCTCCGGGAACATCGAGCGTCCATCCTGATCCACGATCGAGACATCGAGCCCCTTGCGGCTCGGCGCGATGATGACGTTCTTGGACAGTTCCGCCACCTCGGGCATGTCCTGCATCGCCTGCCGCAGCGAGGCGGCGGCCTGTCCGTAGGCGTCCGGGTAGCCGCGATCGGGAATGCCGTCGTCGAGGCCGCTGTCGATCTGCGGCGGGGTGGTGCGGTCGGTGGCGCGATCGGGCGAGACGTCGCGCAGGTGCTTGAGCTTGTCGGCGGTCGGTATCCCCTCGCTTTCGAGGATGCCCGCGAATTTCGATTCCTTGTTCACGCCGAAGGCGTCGCGCATCGAGCCGGCGACGACCTGAAGCTTCTTCTGGTCCTGCGTGGAATAGGCGGCGATCATCACGAAGAAGCTCATGAGGAGCGCCATCAAATCGGCGAAGGTCACGAACCAGCCGTGACCGCCATGTGCGCCGCCGCGCTTCTTTTTGGCCACCGACTAATCTCCCGTCACGCCGCTTCCGCGGCGAGATCCTCGCGGTGGTGGGCGGGCAGGTAGGCGATCAGCATCTCGCGCACCAGCGAGGCGCTCTTCTGGTCGCGGATCAGCAGGATGCCGTCGATGATGAGGGAGCGCGACACGTCTTCCTCCTCCAGCTTCACGTGCAGCTTGTCGGCGATCGGAAGGGCGGCGAGGTTGGCGATCAGCGCGCCGTACAGGGTCGCCAGCAGCGCCGTCGCCATGGCGGGGCCGAGCTTCGAGGGATCGGACATGTTGGCGAACATCGTCACCATGCCGAGGATGGTGCCGATCATGCCCCAGGCCGGAGCGCAGTCGCCGAAGGCGCGGTAGATCTTCGAACCCTCATCGAGATGCATCAGGAAGTTGTCCCGGTCGCGCTCCATCGTGTCGCGGATGAAGTCGCGGTCGTAGCCGTCGGCGATGTAGCGGGCGCCCTGGGCCAGGAACGGGTCGGAGATTTCCATGCTTTCCAGCGCGATCGGGCCGGACTTGCGCACGACTTCGGCGATCTTGGTGATTTCCTCGATCAGGTCGTGCGGCTTCACCGAGCGCATGGTGAAGGCGTAGCGCAGGCCCATCGGAAGCCCGTGCAGCATGGTCGAAAAGGGGAAGCGAATCATGGTGGCGGCGATGGCGCCGCCGAAGATCACGATCACCGCGTGCTTGTCGAAATAGGCGGCGAAGTTGCCGCCATCGATCATGATCAGCGTGAACACCACGCCGATGCCGGAGACCAGCCCGATACCGGTTGCGAGATCCATGGATGAGACGCCCGATCCCGGCCGATGAAGCGGGCCGTGACACATCTCTAAAAAAACAGGCTGAAAGAACGGTAAAGGGCTTGGCCCGATCGGCCTCGGGCCGTCATGTGCCGTTCAGGGGAAGCGCAGCATAAGTTCCCATACCGGTTGCCGGAGTGGCTGCACGCATGGCGTGGCAGGTGCGAGGGCGAGCGGTGCCGGGAGGGCCCGGCCAATCTCAAAGATCCCCTCGGCCAAGGCCGAATGGGGCGGGGAGCGGAAGCAGGATGTCGATAATTCGCCTCTATGCGCGGGTGCTCGGCTTGCTCGGAGCCGAGAAGCGGCTGGCGGTCGGCCTGATCGCGGCCAACGTCGCCCTCTCGGTCGCGGCCTTCGCCGAGCCGTTGATCATGGGCCGCATCATCGACGGCCTGACCCATCTCTCGAAGGATACCCCCGCGACGGCGCTCGCCCCGTGGATCGTGGCCTGGGTGGTGTTCGGCCTGTTCACCATCGGCGCGGGCGTGGCCATCGCCCTGCACTCCGACCGCCTGGCCCACCGCAACCGGCTCGCCACCATGGCGAACTTCTTCGAGCACGTGCTCGAACTGCCGCTGGCCTTCCACTCCTCCAACCATTCCGGCCGCGTGCTGAAGGCGATGCTGGAGGGCACCAACGGCATGGCGTGGCTGTGGCTCGGCTTCTTCCGCGAGCACTTCGCCGCCCTGCTCTCCGTCGGCGTGCTGCTGCCGCTCACGCTGCTCGTGAACTGGCGTCTCGGCGCGATCCTCGTCGTGCTGGTCCTCGTCTTCACCGCGCTCGCCAGCTACGTGCTGCGCCGGACCGAGACCCTTCAGGGCGAGGTCGAGCAGTTCCAGTCGGGTCTGGCCGCGCACGCCTCGGACGCGCTGGGCAACGTCGCCGTGATCCAGTCCTTCACCCGGGCCCGGGCCGAGAAGGAGGCGATGCGCACCATCATCCACGACCTGCTGCGGGTTCAGATCCCCGTGCTGTCGTGGTGGGCGATGGCCAATGTCGCCACCCGCGCCTCCGGCACCCTGACCATGACGGCCATCTTCATCACCGGCATCGCCCTGCACCAGAAGGGGGCCGCGACGGTGGGCGAGATCGTCGCCTTCATGAGCCTCGCCACCATGCTGGTGACGAAGCTCGACCACGTCGTCACCTTCGTCAACGGCGTGTTCATGCAGGCGCCGAAGATGCGCGAGTTCTTCGAAGTGATCGATACCGTGCCGACCGTGCGCGACCGGCCGCATGCCAAGCAGGTCGCCCGCTTCGACGGCGCGGTCGAGTTCGACGAGGTCGCCTTCACCTATGACGGCCGCCGCAAGGCCCTGGACGGCGTGTCCTTCGCGGCCCTGCCCGGCGAGACCGTGGCCCTCGTCGGCACCACCGGCTCGGGCAAGTCGACCACGCTCGGCCTGCTGCATCGGACCTTCGACCCCGAGAGCGGCGCCATCCGCATCGACGGCACCGACATCCGCGACATCGGCCTCTCGTCCCTGCGCCACAACATCGGCGTGGTGTTCCAGGAGCCGATGCTGTTCAACCGCTCGATCCGCGAGAACCTTCAGGTCGGCCGTCCCGACGCGACCGACGAGGAGATGCTCGACGCGCTGGCACGCGCCCAGGCCGGTGAGTTCATGGCCCGGCAGCTCGACGGACTCGACACGGTCATCGGCGAGCGCGGCCGGTCGCTCTCGGGCGGCGAGCGCCAGCGCCTGTCGATCGCCCGGGCGCTTTTGAAGAACCCGCCCGTGCTGATCCTCGACGAGGCCACCAGCGCGCTCGATGCCGCCACCGAGCGCAAGCTGCAGCAGGCGCTGGAGACGGTGATGGAGGGGCGCACCACCTTCGTGATCGCGCACCGCCTCGCGACGATCCGCAATGCCGACCGCATCCTGGTGTTCGAGGAGGGCCGAATCGTGGAAGCCGGCACCTTCGATGAGCTGGTCGCCCTCAACCAGCGCTTCGCCGAACTCGCCAAGGCGCAGTTCATGGCGGCGGAGACGGACGAGGATATGCCGCTGGCGGCCTGAAGCCACCGACAGGCCGTCCTCGCGGCGGGCCGGGGCGTCAGCCCGAGAGCTCTCGTCAGCCCCATCCGATCAGGTCGATCGGGTGGGGCTTTTCGTTTGATCCCGTTCCCGGATGTTCGCTTCGGGTTCAGCGCACCTGCCGTCATCGCGGGCGTGCGCGAAGCGATCCAAGAGGCGACCGTTCCGGGCAGCGCTGCGACCTGGATGGCTTCGGCTTCGCACCGCGAGGACGAAGGAAGGTGCCGAAGTCATCAGGCGAATGCCGTATGGGATGTGACCCGGCCCCGACTCAGGGGCGACGGGCTCCGCGCGGCGCCGGGCGGGGCGTCTCGTCGGCATCCGGGGCCTGCATCGCGTCGAAGGCCGTCGGGTCGAGTTCCAGCACCGGCAGCGGGCCGAGATCGACCGCGGGTGCCGCCGCCTGCCTCACGGGTTCGGCCACAGGCGGCAAGACGGCAGGGATGGTCTCGGCCGGCTCCGCAGCCGCGGTCTCCACAGGCGCGGTCTCCGCAGACGATACGGGCTGAGCCGCACCGATCACTCGGACGGGCTCGGACACGTCGCGAGGCGACTCGGCGACGGGAGCCGGCTCCGGGGCGATCGGCGCAGTCTCGCGGAGAGAGGGCGCGACGATCAGGGTCACCGCGAGCGACAGTCCCACGAGGCCGCCATAGACGGCCAAGCCCGGCCGCCGCGTCTGCCGCCGCACCGGCGCCAACGGTCCCGGCAAGATACGGTTGCGGCGCAGATGAAAACGCGGCTGTCGGCTCAGCGGCGGCAGGTCCCGCACGGTGGCTGTCTCAGCTCCGAACATGAGCTGACTCCTGGTGTCGTTGACGAATCTCCGTCGACACACCGGCAAGATCCGGAGCGAAATTGAGGCGGAGGAGCCTCCGCCCGATCAGGCGTCGGCCGCCTCACGGTCGATGTACCAGCGGACCGTGCCGACGCTCTCGACATGCCGGGCCGGCAGATCCTCGCCGTCGGCGAGGCGTTGCAGGGGCGCACGCTTGCCCGCACCGTTGACGAGGAACAGCACGGAGCGGGACGAGGCGAGCGCCGGGAAGGTGAGGGTGATCCGCGGCACGAACGGCTCCATGCCCGCCTCGGGCACCGGGGCGGCCCAGGCCTGACGCTCGGCCAGTGCCGGCTTGCCGGGAAAAAGCGAAGCGGTATGCCCGTCGCTGCCGAGGCCGAGCAGGACGAGATCGAACAACGGCCTTTCCGGATCGAACCGTCCGGCCCCGTAGAAGTCCTGGAGCGTGGCCGCGTAGGCGCGGGCGCCGGCCTCCGGCCCCTCGTCGGAGGGGATGAAGTGGAGATGCGTCGCCGGGACCGGCGACTCGTGGCCAAAGGCTTCGCGCACCATGCGGACATTGCTCAAGGGATCGTCCCACGGCACCACCCGGTCGTCGCCGAAGAACCAATGGATGCGCGACCACGGCACCCGCTCGACGAAGCCGGGCGAGGCCAGCAGAGCATAGAGGCGCTTAGGCGTCGAGCCACCGGAAAGGCAGATCGCGACCCGCTCGCCCGAGGCGCTCGACGCCATGTCCAGCAGATGCTCGGCAGCCGCGCGGGCCGTCGACTCGGCATCGGGCATCAGTTCGGTGTTCGGAGGAAGCGGGATCATGGTGCCGGTCCGCGGCGCGGGGGTTCCTTGTGGCCGCCGAAGCCCTTTCGCATGGCCGAGAGAACCTTGTCCGCGTAACTCTCGTCCTCTCGGGAGCGGAAGCGGCGATAGAGGGCAGCCGAGAGCACCGTGGCCGGCACGGCCTCCTCGATGGCCGCGTTGATCGTCCAGCGCCCCTCGCCCGAATCCTCGACATAGCCCGAGAAGTTTTCGAGCCGCTCGTCGCTCGCCAGCGCCGATGCGGTGAGATCGAGGAGCCAGGACGAGACGACGCTGCCGCGCCGCCAGACCTCGGCGATGTCGCCGAGATTGAGATCGAAGCGGCGCTCTTCCGGCAGTTCGGGCGAGTTGGCGTGGCGCAGGATGTCGAAGCCCTCGGCATAGGCCTGCATCAGCCCGTACTCGATCCCGTTGTGAATCATCTTCACGAAGTGGCCGGCGCCGCTCGGACCCGCATGGATGTAGCCCTGCTCGGCCCGCGGGTCGCGGCCGTCGCGGCCCGGGGTGCGGGGAATCTCTCCGAGGCCCGGCGCTAGGGTGCGGAAGATCGGGTCGAGGCGGTCGACGGCCTCCTTGTGGCCGCCGATCATCATGCAGTAGCCGCGCTCGAGCCCCCAGACCCCGCCCGAGGTACCGACATCGACGTAATGGATGCCGCGCTCGTTCAGTTCGAGGGCGCGGCGCACGTCGTCCTGATAGAACGAATTTCCGCCGTCGATGATGCAATCGTCGGCGCTCATCAGTCCACCGAGCGCCGTCACCGTCTCCTCGGTGATGGCGCCGGCGGGCAGCATGACCCAGGCGGTGCGGGGAAGCTCCAGCTTCGCAATGAAGTCTTCGAGGCCGGACGCGGCGGTCGCCCCGTCCGCCACCAGGGTCTCCACCGCCGCCGGATCGCGGTCGTAGACCACTGCGCTGTGCCCGTCGCGCAGGAGGCGGCGGACGATGTTGCCCCCCATCCGGCCGAGGCCGATCATGCCGAGTTGCATTCGCTCGAACTCCCATCGGCGTCGGGTGCGTGCCCGAGCGCAGCCATTCACGGGTTCGCCGTTCGAACGTTTCGGCACAGCGCCCGTTCCCGCCGGAGCGGGAGGGCTGCGCCGGGATCAGGGCTTGGGCGGCATGGTGGGAGAGGTCGGGACCCGGCCGGTGCCGGCCTCCATCCGCTTCTCCGGGTTCTTGACCTGGCTGTAGGCGACGTTGCCGAAGGATCCGATGGTCGCCGACCAGGGCAGCGGCTCGGCCTCCTTCTCGCTGCGGTTGGCCGTGCAGAAGGCCGAGAGCAGACCGTTCACGACAGCATCGTCGCCGGCCTCCGGCACCGCGGCCTTCACCTGCGGCGCGATGCGGGCGAGCACGGGGACGAAATCGTTCGGCTTGAGGCCCTTGAGCGTGTCGCCGCCGACAGCCTGCGCGACGCCCGCCTTCAGCCGCTCGTCGTCGATGGTCGAGCAGGGCGCGTTGCCCGCCATCATGGTCTTGATCTTGCCCCGCGCGGTGGCGACGACGCCGGTCTCGGACACGACCGGGGCCTTGTTGCCCCAGGAATTGCGGATGTAGTCGGTCACGTCCTTGATCTGCTGGTCGGTCATCTCCTGGCCGATGGCCGGCATCGGCGCATAGCCGCTCTGCGCCGCGAGTCCGCCGACGATCACGTTGATGACCGTCTCCGGCCCGGCCGACTGGACCGAAGTGTTGCCGGCGAGTGCCGGCACCGCGCCCTCGATGCCCTTGCCGTCCGGCTTGTGGCAGGAGGAGCAGTAGGTCAGGTAGGTGTCGGCTCCCGGCGCGCCCGGCTGGTTGAAGGCCTGCAGATCCTTCTCCTTGTAGGTCTGCTTGGCGGGAATCGTGCGCAGGTAGGCCACCATCGCCTTGAGGTCGGCCTCCGTCATCTTGGAGAGCGATTCCTCGATGGTCTGCCGCATCGGTCCGGCCGCGACGCCGGGCCGATTGCCGGGGGCCGTGCCGGTCTTGAGGTAGGTCACGACCTCGTCGTCGCTCCAGGCTCCGATGCCCTGGTGCCCGTCCGGCGTGATGTTGGGCGCGTACCAGCCGTCGATGACGCCGCCGCCGAACTTGCCCGCGAGACTTGTGTTGCCGACGAGCTTGCGCTCGTTGTGGCACATCCCGCAATGGCCGAGGCCTTCCACGAGGTAGCCGCCGCGATTGACCTCCGCGCTGGCCTTGGGATCGGGCTGAAAACGGCCTTCCGTGAAGAAGGCGGTGCGCCACGTGATCAGGGCAGTGCGGATGTTGAAGGGGAAGGGGATGTTGCTCTCTTCCCGCTTCTCCTTCACGGCCGGCAGGGACTTGAGGTAGGCGAAGATCGCCCGCGTGTCCTCGTCGCTGACCTTCGTGTACCAGCCGAAGGGGAAAGCCGGGTAGAGATACTCGCCCTCGTCGCCGATGCCCTGGCGGAACGCCTTCTCGAAGGTCTCGTAGGACCATTTGCCGATGCCGGTCTCGTCATCCGGCGTAAGGTTGGGCGTCTTGATCGCGCCGATCGGCGTGTCGAGAGTGTAATTGCCGGCCAGGAACTTGCCGCCCGGCTTGGTGTGGCAGGCCACGCAATCGCCCGCCGTCACGAGATATTCGCCGCGCTTGATCAGGTCGGCCTCCGCCTCCTGGGCTCCGGCCGGCGCGGCGGGGAAGAGCAAGGCCAGCGCCAGCCATCCGGAGCCGAGAGCGGTGAGGCGTGTCATGGGCCCGTTCTCCAGATGTGCGGGGACGATCAGCGCAGAATCATTCCAGGATGTTCGCCGGAGCGCACGCAACGCTACTCATCTACGGTTGTTCCGGCCGGCACGATCACGGCCGCGCGAGGATGTTCGGCAGCGCGGCGGAAGCGCAGCGTCATCTCGGCGAGATGCGCGAAGAGGGAGACCGTCAGCCAGCCGGCCACGACGGGCCAGGCCGCCCCGGTCAGCGCCGCGCGCAGACTCAGCATCAGGGCGGCGCCGGAGGCGAGATTGGCCAGGAGCGATGCGGGCGCCGGCCCGCCGCCCCGTCGCGCCCGGAGGGCCAGGAGCAGCAGCGCCTCCAGCCCGACCAGAACGAGGATCGCGTCGACGATCTGCCCGGACGCGAAGAGTTCGGCCACGCCTCAAGCCTCCCCGAAACGCGGGTTGAGGCGCACGATCGTGAGATTGAGGCAGGCGGCCACGCTCACCCAGGCGAGGTAGGGGAGGTTGAGCGCGGCCGCGAGCGACGAGACGCGCCCCACGGTGATCAGAACCGCGACGATCGAGAGCCAGAGCAGCAGGACCTCGAAGAAGGCCCAGTCCGGCCGACGCAGGCGGAAGAAGATCACGCTCCAAGCGATGTTGAGCGCGCCGTTGACGGCGAAGACCGCGACGAGGAGCGCGCGGGCGGCCGGGTCCGGATCGGCGTTCCAGGCGAGAACGCCAGAGGTGGTGGTCAGGGCGAAGATCACGGTCCAGACCGGGCCGAAGGCCCAGTCCGGCGGCTTCCAGGCCGGCACGTGCAGGCGGCGGTACCACGTGTCGGTGCGCGTCGCGACGCCCCCGGCCACGGCGATCGCGAGTGCGATCAGGCCGGCGACGACCGGCGGCCCCCAATCGCCCGCGAGCGCCGCCGTCACGGCGAGACCCAGCGGAACAGATGCGCCAGATCCTTGAAGAAGATCCGCGCGTGGGCGGCGGGCTTGGCCCGCACCAGCTCCTTGTTCATGTAGGCGTCCCAGGTGAGCTGCTGGACGTCCTTGTCCTTGCAGATGGCGACGAAGCGCTCGCGCAGCCCGTCGCTGCGGTACCAGACCCACTGCATCATCCCGAGGATCCAGAACACGCGCCCGTGCAGCCGCATGAAGCGCTTGCGCGCGAGCGCCAGGGAGCGTGCGTCTCCGGTGACGAGGAAGGTCTCCGCGGTCTGCGCCGCGAGGCGACCGCCGAGCATCGCGTAGTAGATGCCTTCGCCCGAGGCCGGCGCGACCACGCCGGCGGCGTCGCCCGCGAGCAGCACGTCACGGCCGTTGTCCCAGCGCTTCAGCGGTTTGAGGGGGAGCGGCGCCCCCTCCCGACGAATCGTCTCGCAGGCGTCGAGCCCGGTGCCGGCCCGCAGGTCGCGGATCGCACTGCGCAAGGAGAAGCCCTTGCGGGCGCTGCCGGTGCCGACGCTGACCGTCTCGCCATGCGGGAAGATCCAGGCGTAGAAATCCGGCGAGAGGCGACCCTGGTAATAGACGTCGCAGCGGGCCTCGTCGTGCTCCGCGCCCGCCGGGCGCCGGACGATCTCGTGATAGGCGAAGACCTGCCGCATCCGGACATGGCCCGGGATCTCGGCCCGGCCGACATTCGAGGTCGCCCCGTCGGCGCCGATGACGAGGCGGGCCTGCGCCCGACGCTCCTCGCCTCCCTTGCCGAGCCGATAGTGGATCGTGGCGACCCCCGGCGTCTCGCGGGTGATGCGTTCGAACAGGCCGTCACGAACCTCCGCCCCGGCAAGCCCGGCGCGCTCGCGCAGGAAGGGGTCGAAATGCTCGCGGTCGACCATGCCGACGAACCCGTCGCCGACCGGCATGTCGACGTGGCGCGCGCTCGGGGCGACCATCCGGGCGCTGCGGATGCGGGCGACGAGGAGCGCGTCGGGGATGGCGAAGTCGCGGATGAGCCGGGGTGGAATAGCGCCGCCGCAGGGCTTGATGCGGCCCGCCCGGTCGAGAAGCAGCACCCGGCGGCCGCCGGCCGCGAGATCCGCCGCCGCGGTCGCTCCGGCGGGCCCACCGCCCACTACCACGACGTCGAAGGTTTCGAGAGCGTCGTGGGGTGCCATGCCGCTACCTCGCGTCGAAGCCGGGATTGAACTGGAAGGCGGCCGCCTGAGTCAGCGGATTCCGTCGGGCGAGCGTGACGTGCTCGACGCGGAGGCCGATCACTAGGGCGACGAGGAACAGGACCGCCTCGGCGGCGAAGACCGACGCGTAGGCGGTGACCGGCTCGGAGGCGAAGAGGCGGGCGAGATCGACGGCGAGCGTGCCGAGAAAGCCGCCGGCACCGAAGGCGACGCCCTGCGCCGCGCCCCAGACGCCCATGCGGGTGCCGCGCTCGGCCTCGCCGCCGCGCCCGGCCAATGCCATCATCGAGCCGATGGCGGCCACCGCGTAGACACCGTTGCCGAAGCCGAGCGCGGCCACCGCGGCGCGCAAGGGGAAGCCGGGGCCGACGGGTCCGCCCGCGGCGATGGCCGCCAGAGCCAGCGCCGAGAGCGCGCAGCCCACGGCCGTCCAGACCTTCAACGATCCGAAAACGGGTCCGCCGACGAAGACGGTGATGCCGGCCACGAACAGCATGCCGGCGAGCACCCCGCCGTGCTGCAGGCCCGCGAGCTTGGTGGTCGCGCCGGGCGTCATGGCGAAGACGAGGCCGGCATAGGGTTCGAGGATCAGTTCCTGCGCGCTGTAGGCGAGCATGGAGACGAAGATGAACAGTGTGAAACGCCGCGCGGCCGGTTCGGCCAGCACCTGGGACAGCACTGCGCGGAAGGCCGGCTTCTTGTCGGTTGGGCTCGGCATCGCGCCGGCTCGGCCCGGCTCGATGCCGGTCACGGCGAGCAATGCGACGACGAAGGCGATCAGCGAGACGGTGCCCGAGACGGCGACGAGCCGCGCGCCGGAGAACGGGTCGAGGAAGTGACCGGCCAGCGGCGCCGTGACCGCGAAGCCCGCGATCATCATCACCCAGACGATGGTCGCCGCCGCGCCCCGCCGGCCCGCCTCGACCCCGGACGCCAGCAGCACGAGGAGCGAGGTGCCCGCCGCGCCCGCGCCCATGCCGACGAGCAGGAAGGAGAAGACCGCGAGCGCGAGGCCCGCCGCCGTGTGATGCGCCGCCAGCGCGGTGGCCACGGCCGCTCCGAAGCCGCCGAGGCAGAGCGCGGCCATGCCGCCGACGATCCAGGGCGTGCGCCGCCCGCCGACATCGGAGCCGTAGCCCCAGCGGGGCCGCAGGATCTGCGTCGCGTAGTGCAAGGCCACTAGTGCGCCCGGAACGACGGCGGGCAGCGCCAGCTCCACCACCATCACGCGGTTGATGGTCGAGGTCATCAGCACCACGACCGCGCCGAGCGCCGTCTGGACGAGGCCGAGGCGGACGATCTGGAGCCAGGAGAAGGAGGAGAGCGAGGCGGCGAGGGGGGCGTTTGTCATGGCCCCAGCCCTTGCACGAGGGGGCGCAGGGCGAAAGCGGCGGCAAGCATGCCGAGGACGTAGAGCGTGGTCCCGGTGCCGTTGTACCAAGCGGCGCGGGCGCGCGGCTCTTCGAGAAAGCGCACCATCAGGGCAAGCTGCCCGGCGAGCAGCGCGCCGACCACGGCCGCGTGCCAGGGCCGGTCCCAGGCGGCGAGCAGGGCGACGACGACGACCTGCGGTGCGGCCATGACGAGGCAGGCGAAGCGCGCCGCGCGCGGGCAGCCGAGCTGCACCGGCAGCGAGCGCAAGCCCATGGCGCGGTCACCCTCGACCGACTTGAAGTCGTTGAGGGTCATGATGCCGTGCGCCCCGACTGAGTAGAGCAGGGCGATGAGCAGCACGCGCCGGTCGGGCATCGCCGCGGCCATCACCGCCGCACCGGTGAACCAGGGCAGGCCCTCGTAGCAGAGCGCCACCGCGGAATTGCCCCACCAGCCGTTGCGCTTCAGCCGCAGCGGCGGGGCCGAGTAGATCCAGGCCAGGACGAGGCCGAACAGGGCGGCCCCGAGGATCCAGGGTCCCAGCATCGCGGCGACGAGGAGCGACAGCAGCGTCCAGGCGGCGGCAAGGTAGAGCCCCCAGCGGCCGGGAATGCGGCCGGAGGGAATCGGCCGGTTCGGCTCGTTGATGGCATCGACGTGCCGGTCGAACCAGTCGTTGGTGGCTTGGCTGGTGGCGCAGACGAGGGGGCCGGCCAGCAGCACGCCCGCCGCGATGACGAGCCATTGTCCCGAAGGAGACTGGCCGGAGGAAACCACGCCGCAGCCGAAAGCCCACATCGGTGCGAACCAAGTGATGGGCTTCAGGAGTTCGACGACGGCGCTCGGAGCGGGCGTTGTCATGTCCCGGAGGCTACGAGCCCGCCTCGTTATGTGTCAAGCAAGATTGACACTTAGATCGCTGAATTGACGGCCTTCCGGATGCTGAACGCAAAATGCATTATTATGCAGGAAAGCCCGCGGCCCGGTCAGGACGACAACTCAGGGTCGCTCGCATCGAGATCGCCGATCCCGTAGCGCCGCATCTTGGCGTAGAGGCCCTGCCGGCTCAGCCCGAGCATCTCGGCGGCCGAAGCGCGGTTGTCGCGGGTGATCCGCAGGGCGGCCTCGATGCACAGCTTTTCGATCAGATCCGTGGTCTCACGCACCAGCGCCTTCATCGAGACGCGCCCGACGAGTTCGGTCATCTGCTCGACGGAGCGGGGCAGGTCGTGCCCGCCGGCATGGGCCGGAGCCGCGCGGCGCGGCGCGGCCCGCACGGTGAAGCCGAAGCAGGGCTGATCGGCCTGAGCGGCGGAGACGGCCGCGATCTCGACCTCCTCCACCGAGCCGAAATCGCCCCGCATCACCGTCGTGAAGTGGCGCACGGAGCCGTGATCGCGCAGCATCGCGAACAGCGCCAGCGCCTCGGTCTCCTCGCGGCCGAGCCAGCGATCCAGCATCTGCCCGCGCACCTGCTCCTCGGTCGCCAGCTGCGTGAGATCGAGGAAGGCGGCGTTGGCGGTCAGAACCCGGCGCGAAGCATCGGTGACGACGAAGCCTTCCGGCATCCGCTGGATCACCTCGAGGGCGCCCCCCTCGCGACCCGACCGTTCGGACGCCGCCGAGGCGAGGGGCGAGAGACGCAGCAGCACCGAGGTCGCGCTCTCGCCGCGGAAGAGGGAGGCGGAGATCCGCGCCTCGCCGCGTCCACCCGCGAGCCGCGCCACGAGATCGGCGGCCTGCCCGGTGACGCGAAGGCCCGCGAACAGGCTCTGCAATTCGCGCAGGCTCGCCGGATCGAACAGGTCGGCGACATCCTGGCCAATCACACGCTTCTGCGCCCGGCCGAGGAGCCGCATCGCCGCCGGGTTGATGTCGGTCACGCGTCGCGTGCCCGCATCGATCACCAGAACGGGTTCGCCCGAGAGCTGGAACAGAAGCTTGTAGCGGGTCTCGGCGGCGCGCAGCCGGTCGTAATCACGCTCCAGCGCCTGCTGCGTCTCGGCCAGGCGCCGCTGGAGTGCGGCGACCGCGCGGAGATCCTGCCCGACCACGATGATCGGGCCATCCTTGCGCGTGCGCAGGCTGGCATAGCGGATCGGCAGATCCGTGCCGTTGGGGGAGGGGTGGTTCACCTGCCGCCAGCGCGTCATCGCTCCGGGGGCGGCGTCGCGCAGAAGGGCATCGATCTTCGGCCGACTCTCGACGGTGACGGTGTCGATCCAGGGCCGGCCGAGCCACGCCTCGATTCCCTCACCGTCGAGGTCGGACCGGTTCGACAAGGTGTCGCGAACGATGCCCTGATCGTCGATGACCAGCGAGAGATCGGACGTCGCCGCAATCAGGACCCCGGCCGATTCCCTGTCCAGGAGATCGGTCGCCTGTTGCAGCGCCGGAGAGGGGCGCCGGGGAGATGGGCTCGCCAAGCTGCTCAAGGTCAACACTTCGTGATGGCGACGGAAGCGCCCTTTCAACAGGCTCGCGTTCGCATTTCAAGCAAGCTTTCCGCGATCAGCGGCGCGAGACGCCCATCATCCGCCGTGGCGTCGGCCCCAACGGCGCGTACTTGATTCGGGTTCCTGGTGAAATACGGGCCGCCCACCAGAACCTTGACCGCCGGATTGCACGAGAGCGCACGCAGGGTGCGGATGGTCTCCGGGAGGGTGGGAAGCAGGACGTCGCAGGAGAGGGTCACCCCGATCACGTCGTACCAGTCCGACCGGATCAGCTCCGCCGCATCGAGCGCGCCGCCCTGACCGGCGATCGTCACGTCCCAGCCCGACTCGCGAAAGATGGCTGCCACGATCGAGAGGCAGAAGACGTGGGTCTCTCCGGGACAGGCCAGCAGGAGCAGGCTACGCCCCGAGGCTTCCGAGGCCTCGTCCTCGAACTGGCCGCAGAGTTCGCGGCCGGCGGCCTGCAGGCGCGCCAGGGCCACCGTTACATCGACGAAGTCGCAGGCATCCTCCTCCCACAGCCGGCCCAGATGCCGCGCGACGGGTGTGAGCAGATCGACCAGCACGCTTTCCAGCGTCAGGCCCTCGTCGAGGAAGCGCAGAAGATGCGGGGCGAGATCGGCGTTCGAGCGACCGAGCAGCAGGCCGCAGAGCCGTTCCACCTCCTCCGGGGCCGGCCTGCGACCGGGCGGTGGGACGGTCGGCCGGGCGTGTCCGCGATGGGCGAGCATGAGGCGGGGGAGGATCTCGGCCTCGACGACGCTCGCAAGGCGGCGCCGCATCCCGTCCCCGTCGGGTCCGTGCGCGAAGGCAGACGCCTCCAGCGCCTCCCCGGCGACCGTGCATTCCGGCGCGATCGCCTGGCGACCGCCGTCCTGCCTCCAGCCTCCCATGGGCCTCTCCCCAGGATGCAGCTCGGCACGGCATGCAATTTAATTCGCATGGCGACGCCCCGGGCAACGGATGCGTGTAGCGTGACGATACGCCTCCTCCAAGAATTGGCAATCCCCTGCGTTCCGTTTGGTTGTCACCGGCTGTAAATTTCCATTTGTGTCAACTTGGATTGACACTGAGTGGAGGCTGAGCCTAGGCTTCGGTCACTTCGAGGCTCGGCCCGATCGGGGCTGACAGCGAGCGGGGGCGGAGGCCATGCGGCAACGCCAAGACCGACAGAGACCGCTCTACACGAGCGCCGAGCGGCAGCGCCGCGATGCCTCGCCCTGGACGCTGGTGCAGGGCGTGCTGGCGCCGCTCCAATTCCTCGTCTTCCTCATCAGCCTCGGGCTCGTCCTGCGCACGCTCGCCACCGGCGAGGGAGCCGAGGCGGCCAACGCCTCGGTCGTCGTCAAGACGCTGGTGCTTTACGCGATCATGGTCACGGGCTCGATCTGGGAAAAGGTCGTGTTCGGCCGCTACCTGTTCGCGCCGGCCTTCTTCTGGGAGGACGTGTTCAGCATGCTCGTGCTGGCGCTGCACACGGCCTATCTCGCCGCGCTGGCCCTGGGCGCCCTCGACACGCGCGCGCTACTCGGCTTGGCACTCGCGGCCTACGCCACCTACCTGATCAATGCCGGGCAGTTCCTGCTGAAGCTGCGCGCCGCGCGCCTCGAAGCGCCCTCGCCGCTCGGCTTCACCGCGGAGGGCGCCCGGTGAACGCGCAGGCGCCTCTTCCGAATGCGGGCTGCGGGGTCGCGATCCGCTCCGAGCCCGGCCAGCGGGCAGTGTTCTGCGGCCTGACCGGCATCGTCTGGCTGCACCGGAAGATCCAGGACGCCTTCTTCCTCGTGGTCGGCTCGCGCACCTGTGCGCACCTGATCCAGTCGGCTGCGGGCGTGATGATCTTCGCCGAGCCGCGCTTCGCCACCGCGATCATCGACGAGCGCGATCTGGCCGGCCTCGCCGACATGAACGACGAACTCGACCGCGTGGTCGGGCGGCTGATCGAGCGGCGGCCGGAGATCCGCCTGCTGTTCCTTGTCGGCTCCTGCCCCTCCGAGGTGATCAAGCTCGACCTGTCCCGGGCCGCTCTCCGGCTCTCGCAGCGCCTCGCGCCGGAGGTGCGGGTGCTGAACTATTCCGGCTCGGGCATCGAGACGACCTTTACCCAGGGCGAGGATGCCTGCCTCGCCGCCCTCGTGCCGGGGCTGCCCGAGGCGACGGCCGCCGAGGCGGACCTTCTCGTCGTCGGCGCCCTGGCCGACGTGGTCGAGGACCAGTTCGCCCGGCTCTTCGACGAACTCGGCATCCCGACACGCTTCCTGCCGGCCCGCAGGGCCGGGCAGATGCCGCCGGTCGGACGCGGCACGCGCTTCCTGCTGGCGCAGCCTTTCCTGGCCGAGACCGCCCGCTCTCTGGAGGAGCGGGGCGCCCGGCGCATCCCGGCCCCGTTCCCCCTCGGAGCGGAGGGCACCACGGGCTGGCTCCGGGCCGCCGCCGAGAGTTTCGGCGTCGATCCCGCCCGCTTCGACGCGGCGACGGCGCCGGGCCTGCGGCGCGCCCGCCAGGCGCTGGCTGCGCAGCGGGACAAGCTCGCGGGGCGGCGCGTGTTCTTCTTCCCCGACTCGCAGCTCGAAGTGCCGCTCGCCCGCTTCCTGTCGCAGGAGTTGGGGGCCGAGCTGATCGAGGTCGGCACGCCCTACCTGCATCGGGCCCACCTCGCCGCCGAGATCGAGTCGCTTCCGGCCGGCACCCTCGTGGTCGAGGGCCAGAGCCTCGACGAGCAGCTCGACCGCTGCCGCGCGGCACGGCCGGACCTCACGATCTGCGGCCTCGGGCTGGCCAATCCGCTGGAGGCGGAGGGTCTCACCACGAAGTGGTCGATCGAACTCCTGTTCACGCCGATCCAGGGCTACGAGCAGGCGGGCGACCTCGCCGAACTGTTCGCGCGCCCGCTCGACCGGCGCACCCGGTTGGAGGTGTAGCCGCCATGCAGCTCACCGTCTGGACCTACGAGGGACCGCCCCATATCGGCGCCATGCGGGTCGCCACCGCGATGCGGGGCCTGCACTACGTGCTGCACGCCCCCCAGGGCGACACCTATGCCGACCTGCTCTTCACGATGATCGAGCGGCGGCCCGAGCGCCCGCCCGTCACCTACACCACCTTCCAGGCGCGCGACCTCGGCCGCGACACCGCCGAGATCTTCAAGAACGCCGTCGCCTCGGCCTACGAGCGCTTCAGGCCCCAGGCCATGATCGTGGGGGCCTCCTGCACCGCGGAGCTGATCCAGGACGATCCCGGCGGCCTCGCCAAGGCGCTCGGCCTCGACATTCCGGTGATTCCGCTGGAGTTGCCGGCCTATCAGAAGAAAGAGAACTGGGGCGCCTCCGAAACCTTCTACCGGCTGGTGCGGGCGCTCGCCGGCACGCCGACGGAACGGCCGGCCCGCGAAGGGCGGCGTCCCGCCTGCAACGTCCTCGGGCCGACCGCCCTGGGCTTTCGCCACCGCGACGATCTGATCGAGATCCGCCGGCTCCTCGACGCGCTGGGCATCGACGTCAACGTGGTCGCGCCGATGGGCGCCACGCCGGCCGATCTCGGGCGGCTCGGCGAGGCCGACTTCAACGTCGTGCTCTATCCCGAGATCGCCCGCAGCGCCGCGCAATACCTCGAAAAGACCTTCCGCCAGCCCTTCGTCGATATCGTGCCGATCGGCGTCGGCGCGACGACGCGCTTCGTGGAAGCCGTCGCGGCGCTCGCGGGCATCGACCCCGCCCCCGTGTTGGCCGGCGCCCCCTCGCGGCTGCCCTGGTACGCGCGCTCGGTCGATTCGACCTATCTCACCGGCAAGCGCGTCTTCGTGTTCGGGGACGCCACCCATGCGCTCGCCATCGCCCGGGTCGCCGCCCACGAGATCGGCTTCAAGCTCGTCGGGCTGGGCACCTACACCCGCGAATTCGCCCGCGAGACGCGCGCGGAAGCGGCGCTCCACGGGATCGAGGCGACGATCACCGACGATTATCTCGACGTGGAGGCCGCGATCCAGCGGGCGGCGCCGGAGCTGGTGCTCGGCACGCAGATGGAGCGCCACATCGCCAAGCGGCTCGGGATTCCCTGCGCGGTGATCTCGGCCCCGGTCCACGTCCAGGATTTCCCTGCCCGCCACTCGCCGCAGATGGGCTTCGAGGGCGCCAACGTCCTGTTCGACACTCTGGTCCATCCCCTGATGATGGGCCTGGAGGAACATCTCCTGGGGATGTTCCGCGAAGATCCCGAGTTCCACGACGGCGCCGCGCCCTCACATCTCGGCGCCAAGCCGAGAGGGGATGCGGCGAGCGTGGAACGGGCGCCGGCGGCTGCCCCCCTCGCCCCGGCGCCCGTACCCATTCCCGAACCCATCCACGTCCAGGGCGCGGCGGCGATCCGTCCGGCGCCGTGGGCGCCCGAAGCCGAGAAGGAGCTGAAGAAGATCCCGTTCTTCGTGCGCGGCAAGGCCCGCGCCAACACCGAGCGTTTCGCCCGCGAGCGGCAGCTCCCGCTCATCACCCTCGAGACCCTGTACGATGCCAAGGCGCATTTCGGCCGATAGGCCCCCCCTCCGCGTCGCCATCGTCACGCTCGACAATCACTTGGCGAGCGCGGTGGAACGGGCGCGCCTGCGGCTCGCCGCCGAGATGCCCGGCCTCTCGCTGAGCTTCCACGCCGCAGCGGAATGGGAGACCGATCCGAGCGCGTTGCGCGACTGCGAGGCGGAGATCGCACGGGCCGACATCGTCGTCTCGGCCATGCTGTTCCTCGACGAGCACGTGCGGGCGATCCTGCCGGCGCTGCAGCGCCGTCGCCCGGATTGCGACGCGATGATCGGCTGCCTCTCGGCCGCCGAGGTCGTGCGCACCACGCGGCTCAACCGCTTCGACATGAGCGGCACCAAGCGCTCGGCCCTCGATTTTCTGAAGCGGCTGCGCGGAAAGCCCGGCGCCGAGGGCAATGCCGCCCGGCAGATGGCCCTGGTGCGCAAGCTTCCGAAGATCCTGCGCTTCATTCCCGGCTCGGCGCAGGACGTGCGGGCCTACTTCCTCACGCTGCAATACTGGCTCGCGGGCTCCGACGAGAACGTCGCGAGCCTGGTGCGTTTCCTCGTGCAGCGCTATGCCGCCGGCCCCCGCGCCGGCTGGCGCGCGATCGCCGCCGCGCCGGCGCCCCAGCACTACCCCGAGACCGGCCTCTACCATCCGCGCATGCGAGACCGGGTCGCCGAGGATCTGTCCGCCATGCCCGCCGTGGCGAGCGCCCGGGGCCGCGTCGGCCTGCTGCTGATGCGGTCCTACGTCCTGGCCGGCAACACCGCGCATTACGACGGCGTCATCGCCGCGCTCGAGGCCCAGGGCCTCTCGGTGGTACCCGCCTTCGCCAGCGGGCTCGACAACCGCCCCGCGGTCGAGGCCTACTTCATGGCGGGCGGCCGGCCCACGGTCGATGCCCTGGTCTCGCTCACCGGCTTCTCGCTGGTCGGCGGCCCGGCCTACAACGATGCGGCGGCAGCCCAGGCGCTGCTGGCGCGGCTCGACGTTCCCTACATCGCCGCCCACGCCCTCGAATTCCAGACGATCGAGCAGTGGGAGGCGGGCAGCCGCGGCCTCTCGCCGGTCGAGGCGACCATGATGGTCGCGATCCCCGAACTCGACGGCGCCAGCGCGCCGATGGTCTTCGGGGGCCGGTCCTCGGCCTCCGGCACCGGCAACGCCCGCGACATGCGCGTGCATCCCGAGCGGGCGGCGCGGCTCGCCGCCCGCGTCGCGCGGCTGGTTTCGCTGCGGGCCCGGCCGAAGGCCGAGCGGCGGATCGCCGTCGTGCTGTTCAACTTCCCGCCCAATGGCGGCGCGACGGGCACCGCCGCCTTCCTCTCGGTCTACGCCTCGCTCCTGAACACCCTGCGCGGGCTGCGCGACGACGGCTACGACGTCGCGGTGCCCGACAGCGTCGATGCCCTGCGCGAGGCGATTCTCGGCGGCAACGCGGCCCGGCTCGGCACGCCGGCCAACGTCCATGCCCGGGTCAGCGCGGAGAGCCATGTCCGCCGCGAGACCGACTTGCCCGAGATCGAGGCGCAGTGGGGACCGGCGCCCGGCCGCCATCTCAGCAACGGCAGCGACATCTTCGTGCTCGGCGCCCAGTTCGGCTCGGTCTTCGTCGGGGTGCAGCCCGCCTTCGGCTACGAGGGCGATCCGATGCGGCTGCTGTTCGAGAGCGGTTTCGCTCCGACCCACGCCTTCTGCGCCTTCTACCGCTGGCTTCGCGAGGATTTCGGGGCCGATGCCGTGCTGCATTTCGGCACCCACGGCGCCCTCGAATTCATGCCGGGCAAGCAGACCGGGCTCTCGGCCGCCTGCTGGCCGGAGCGGCTGATCGGCGACCTGCCCAACGTCTATCTCTATGCGGCCAACAACCCCTCCGAGGGTGCGCTCGCCAAGCGGCGCTCGGCGGCGACGCTCGTGAGCTACCTGACGCCGAGCCTCGCCGCGGCCGGGCTCTACCGGGGGCTTCTCGACCTCAAGGCCTCGATCGAGCGCTGGCGGGGTCTGGAGCCTGAGGCGACGGGCGAGCGGACGGCGCTGGCCTCCCTCATCCAGACGCAGGGCGCGGCCGTCGATCTCGTTCCCGCCGAACCGGCCTGGGAGGGCGATCTCGCCGCGCGGGTCGGCGCGCTGGCGGAAGCGCTCGCCGAACTGGAGCAGACGCTGATCCCCCACGGCCTGCATGTGGCGGGGGAGGGGATGGGACGCGAGGAGCGCATCGACCTGCTGCTCGCTCTGGCCGACGCCTCGCACGGCCTGAAGCCCGCGCGCGCCGGGATCGAGGGGCTGGTCGAGGGCGTCGCTTTCAACGCGGCGCTGGAGGCCGCCGGCCTGCCGGCGACGGAAGCGAACCGTGATGCCTTCGCGGATCTGGCCCGCATCGACCGCGACCTCGCCCGCGACCACGAGATCCCCGCGCTCCTGCGGGCGCTCGACGGCCGCTTCATTCCGCCCGTGGCCGGCGGCGATCTCCTGCGCAATCCGGGCATTCTGCCGACGGGGCGCAACCTCCACGGCTTCGACCCCTACCGCCTGCCCTCCGCCTTCGCCCTGGCCGACGGCGCCCAGCAGGTGGCCCGGGTGCTCGCGCGCCATGCATCGGAAGGCCGGCCGATGCCCGAGAGCGTCGCCCTGGTGCTGTGGGGAACGGACAACCTCAAGAGCGAGGGCGGCCCCATCGCCCAGGCGCTGGCGCTGATCGGTGCCGCCCCGCGCTTCGACGGCTACGGCCGGCTGGCCGGCGCCGAGCTGATCCCCCTCGAACGCCTCGGCCGTCCGCGCATCGACGCGGTGGTCACCCTGTCGGGCATCTTCCGCGATCTCCTGCCCCTCCAGACCAAGCTTCTGGCCGAGGCGAGCTTCCTCGCGGCGAGCGCCGACGAGCCGGTCCAGCACAACTTCGTGCGCAAGCACGCGCTGGCGATCCAGGCCGAGCAGGGCTGCGACTTCGAGACGGCGGCCCTGCGCGTCTTCTCGAACGCGGAAGGAGCCTACGGCGCCAACGTCAATCACCTCGTCGAATCCGGCCGCTGGGACGACGAGGACGAGCTGTGCGAGGCCTTCTCCCGGCGCAAGAGCTTCGCCTACGGCCGCAACGGCCGGCCGGCGCCGCAGCGCGACCTGATGAAGGCGGTGCTCGCCCGGGTCGACCTCGCCTACCAGAACCTCGACTCGGTCGAACTCGGCGTCACCTCCGTCGATCATTACTTCGACGGGCTCGGCGGCATGGGCCGGGCGGTGGCCCGCGCCCGCGGCGCGAGCGTGCCGATCTACATCAGCGACCAGACCCGCGGGGAGGGCCGTGTCCGCTCCCTCGACGAGCAGGTGGCGCTGGAGACCCGCACCCGGATGCTCAATCCGAAATGGTACGAGGGTCTGCTCGGCCACGGCTACGAGGGCGTGCGCCAGATCGAGGCGACGCTGACCAACACCGTCGGCTGGTCCGCCACGAGCAACGCGGTCCAGCCCTGGATCTACGAGCGCATCACCGAGACCTTCGTGCTCGACGAGGCCATGCGCGACCGCATGGCCACGCTCAACCCGACCGCCTGCGCAAAGGTGGCCAGCCGCCTGATCGAGGCCCATCGCCGGGGATTCTGGACGCCCGACGCGGCGACGCGCGACGCGCTCGACCGCGCCGAGGAGGAGCTGGAAGACCGGCTCGAAGGCGTCACGCCAGGATCCTTGCCCGGCATCACCGCAGGAGTCGCGGCATGAACATCGCCATCCGAAACCCCGTCCCCGTCCGCCGCGAGGAGGGCAGTCTGCAGGTCGGACTCGACCCGAACGACCGGATCGACACCGCCAAGGTCTTCGCCGTCTACGGCAAGGGCGGCATCGGCAAGTCGACCACCTCCTCGAACCTCTCGGTGGCTTTTTCCAAGCTGGGCAAGCGGGTCCTTCAGATCGGCTGCGATCCGAAGCACGATTCGACGTTCACCCTGACCAAGCGTCTCGCGCCGACCGTCATCGACGCCCTCGAAGCCGTGAACTTCCACTCCGAGGAGCTGCGACCCGAGGATTTCGTGGTCGAGGGCTTCAACGGCGTGAAATGCGTCGAGGCCGGCGGACCGCCCGCCGGGACCGGCTGCGGCGGCTACGTCGTCGGACAGACGGTCAAGCTCCTCAAGGAGCATCACCTCCTGGAAGACACCGACGTCGTCGTGTTCGACGTGCTCGGCGACGTGGTCTGCGGCGGCTTCGCCTCGCCGCTCCAGCACGCGGACCGGGCCCTGATCGTCACCGCCAACGACTTCGACTCGATCTTCGCGATGAACCGCATCGTTGCGGCGATCCACACCAAGTCGAAGAATTACGGCGTCCGGCTCGGCGGCGTCATCGCCAACCGCTCGGCCAAGACCGACGAGATCGACCGCTTCAACGCGGCGGTGGGCCTGCGCCGTCTCGCGCACTTCCCCGACCTCGACGTGGTGCGCCGCTCGCGCCTGAAAAAATCAACGCTGTTCGAGATGGAGCCGACCCCGGAGCTGAAGGCCGTCACCGACGAGTACATGCAGCTCGCCGAGACGCTCTGGGCCGGCGCGGACCCCTGCGAGGCGGTGCCGATGAAGGACCGCGACCTTTTCGAATTCCTCGGCTTCGATTGATCTCGGGACGCGATCGATGAGCACGCCCTACCTCACCCGCCGTTCCCAGCTCGAAACCTACTTCGACCGCACCGCGGTCGAGGCGTGGTCGCGCCTCACCTCCGACGCGCCGGTCTCGAAGATCCGCGCCACGGTCCGGGCCGGGCGCGACGCGATGCGGGCGAACCTGCTCGGCTGGCTGCCCGACGACCTGACCGGCCGGCGCCTGCTGGATGCCGGCTGCGGCACCGGCGCGCTCGCCGTGGAGGCCGCCCGCCGGGGCGCCGAAGTGGTGGCGATCGATGTCTCGCCCACCTTGATCGGGCTTGCCCGCGAGCGGCTTCCCGTCATCGACGGACCCGGCTCCGTCGAATTCCGTGTCGGCGACATGCTCGACCCCTGGCTCGGCCGCTTCGACCACGTCGTCGCAATGGATTCGCTGATCCACTACCAGGCGCCGGACATCGTCCGGGCGCTGGCCGAACTCTCCCTGCGCACCGACGGAAGCCTGCTCTTCACGGTTGCTCCGCGCACGGCGCTGCTGACCCTGATGCACGCGGCCGGCAAGCTCTTTCCGAAAGCCGACCGCGCCCCGGCCATCGTACCGATCACGGAGAGCGGCCTGCGGCGGCGCATCGCCGGGGAGCAGGCGCTGGCCCGTTTCGCCGTGGAGCGGACGCTCCGGGTGAACAGCGGATTCTACCTCTCGAACGCGATCGAGCTGCGCAAGACCTCGTCTCCGGCGAGCGCGAGCGGGGTCGCTCGATGAAATCCGGTCTCGCCCTCACCCAGGCGTTCCTGCGCCTCGGCCCGGCGATACTTCCCTTCGCCGACGCCGCGACGAAGGAGTTGCCGCTCGGGCGGCTGATGCGGCTGTCGCTGTTCCAGGTGACCGTCGGCATGGCGGCCGTGCTGCTGATCGGCACGCTCAACCGGGTGATGATCGTCGAACTCGCGGTCCCCGCCTGGATCGTCGCGGTGATGCTGTCGCTGCCGCTGCTGTTCGCTCCGTTGCGGGCGCTGGTCGGCTTCCGCTCGGACACGCACCGCTCCGTGCTCGGCTGGCGCCGGGTGCCCTACATCTGGTTCGGCACGCTGCTGCAATTCGGCGGGCTCGCCATCATGCCCTTCGCCCTGCTGATCCTGTCGGGCGACACCACCGGGCCCCTCTGGGTCGGGCACGCGGCGGCGGCCCTCGCCTTCCTGCTCGTCGGCGCAGGGCTCCACACCACGCAGACCGTCGGGCTGGCACTCGCCACGGATCTCGCGCCGGCCCACGCCCGCCCGAAGGTGGTGGCGCTGCTCTGCGCCATGCTGCTCGCGGGCATGATGGGGAGCGCGGTGCTGTTCGGCCTCGCGCTCGCCAACTTCTCGGCCATTCGCCTGATTCAGGTCATCCAAGGGGCGGCGCTCGTCACGATCGTGCTCAACGGCATCGCCCTGTGGAAGCAGGAGCCGCGCAACCCCGACCGCACGGCCCGTCCGGCGGCGCGGCCGAGCTTCGCCCGATCCTGGCAGGACTATGCGGGGGAGGGCAGCGCCCGGCGGCGCCTCGCGGCCATCGCGCTCGGCACGGCGGGCTTCTCGATGCAGGACATCCTGCTCGAACCCTATGGCGGCCAGATCCTCGGCCTCTCCGTCGGTCAGACCACGGCGCTCACCGCCATGCTCGCGGCGGGCGGCGGGCTCGGACTGATCGCGGCGGCGCGCTGGCTCAACCGCGGCGGCGATCCCTACCGGGTCGCGGCGGTGGGCAGCGTCATCGGCATCATGGCCTTCTCGGCGGTCGTCTTCGCCGCGCCGCTCGCCTCCGCGCGCCTGTTCGCGGCCGGCGTCACGCTGATCGGCGTCGGCGGCGGCCTGTTCGCCCACGGTACGCTCACGGCCTCCATGGCGAAGGCCGGGCCGGAGGATACCGGCCTCGCGCTCGGCGCCTGGGGCGCGGCGCAAGCCAGCGCCGCCGGACTGGCCATCGCCGCCAGCGGCATCCTGCGCGATGCCGGCGCCGCCATCGCCCAATCCGGAGCCCTGGGCGAGGGCATGAACGAGCCGGCGATCGGCTACCTCATCGTCTACCACGTCGAGATCGCGCTGCTCTTCGCGAGCCTCGTCGCGCTCGGTCCGCTCGTGCGCGCGGACGCCCCCCGACCCGGCCGCCCGGACGAGGGCCGGAGCGGATCGTTCGACCCCCTCGTCAACCGTCCCACCTGATCGGGAGGCCTGCCATGCCCAGAGGCGAGATCACCGGTTACATCGACGTCGCGCAGGTCACGCTCTATGCGTTCTGGCTCTTCTTCGCAGGCCTCGTCTTCTACCTGCGCCGCGAGGATCGCCGCGAGGGATACCCGCTGGAGAACGAGGCCGCCGGCCGCCTCAAGAGCCCGGACCCGATCCTGATCCCGACTCCGAAGGCGTTCCGCCTGTCGAGCGGCCATACCACCCACGCGCCGCAGACCAACGTCGCCTACGACGCCGACGTGCCGAGCCGGCGCCGCGAGGTCTTCCCCGGCGCGCCCTACTTCCGCACCGACACCGCGTTCGAAGCCTCGGTCGGTCCCGGCTCCTGGGTGCCCCGCCACGACGAGCACGACCGCACATGGGACGACCAGTACCGCATCGTCCCGCTCCGGGTCGCCGAGAGCTTCGTGGTTCACGAGGACGGCCCGAACCCGATCGGCATGCCGGTCCTGGGCGCCGACCGACAGGTGGCGGGAACCGTCGTCGATCTCTGGCTCGACCGGGGCGAGTCCTTCGTGCGCTACTACGAGGTGGAACTCGGCGCGGGCGGGCGCCGCGTGCTGATGCCGGTCACCTTCTGCACCACCAGCCGCTTCGCACGGGAGGTGAAGAGCGAGGCGCTCCTGGCCGCGCAATTCGCCGACATCCCCGGCACCAAGGACCCGGATTCCGTGACGCTGCGCGAGGAGGAGCGGATCATGGCCTATTTCGGCGCCGGCACGCTCTACGCCTCGCCCGCCCGGCAAGAACCCATCCTCTGAACCGATCCGCCGATCCGATCCTCCGAGGGCCGAACCCGTGAGCGAGTCCGATTTCCTTCCCGAGGGCACCCTGCGGGGCCTGCCCGGCCCGCTCCCGGCCGAGGAGCGCATTCTCTGGCGCGGCGCCCCCACCGTCCACGGCGTGATGCTGCGGGCCTTCCACGCGCGCCTCGTGATGCTGTGGTTCGCCGCCGCGGCCGGGCTCCTGGCGCTCGGCGCCGGGCTGAGCGAGGGGCCGGCGCGGGCGCTGGCCGTGGCGGGACCGACCCTGCTGACCGGGCTGCTGGCTCTGGCGCTGCTGTGGCTGTTCTCGTGGCTCGTCCACCGGACGACCGTCTACACCATCACCGACCGGCGGGTCGTGATGCATGTCGGCATCGCTCTGCCGATCACCCTCAACCTGCCGCATGCGCAGATCGAATCGGCCGGCCTGCGCCTGTTCGCCGACGGCAGCGGCGACATCCCCCTCCAGCTGCCGCCCGGCGAGCGGGTCGCCTACCTGCATCTCTGGCCCCATGCCCGGCCCTGGCGGGTGAGCCGGCCGGAGCCCATGCTGCGCTCGGTGCCCGACGCGCACCGCGTGGCGGCCCTGCTCGCCCCGGCACTCGCCGCGCGGGCGGCGGGCACGGCCCGCATCGGGGAACCGCTGGTGTCGGCGCCGGAACGGCCCAAGGCTCCCGCCGGCCGCCTCGCCGCGGCCGGATCGCGCTAGCGCCAGGAGAGAACCGGGATGCCCGTCGAGCTGAACTTCAGCCCTCCCTCCCGCAAGCCCACCGCGGAGCGGCCCGCCTTGCTCGCGATCACGGCCCTGCTCGGCGTGACCCTGCTCGCCGTCGCGCTCGGACGCGGCTCCGAGACGGCCCCGAGCGCGACGGCAAGACCGGTCGAGACCCTGGCCTTCCACGCGGAGGACCGCCCGGACGGCGCCATCGACCTGCGCGCGGCCGAGGGCGGCCGGCTCGTCGGCCGGATCGAGCCGGGGCAGGACGGCTTCATCCGCGGGACCCTGCGCGGGCTCGCCCAGGCACGCCAGCGGGAGGGCCTGAGCCGCGATCCACCCTTCACGCTCACTCGATTCGACAACGGGACGCTGTCGTTGGAGGATGCCGCAACCGGACGCCAGGTGGCGTTGCAGGCCTTCGGCCCGACGAATGCCCGGGCCTTCGCCCGCCTGCTGCCGGGACGAGAGGCGCGGTGATGGGAGAGATGGGGATGGCCTGGATCGGCAAACGCGTCGTCGAGGTGCCCTGCACCGTCGAGATCGAGCAGACCCCGGAGAGCCTGCACGCGCACGTGACCCTGGATGCCGGCTTCGAGATCGAGCCCGGCGACGAGGTCCAAGTCCACGACGCCCCGACCGAGGTGCCCTACGGCGAGCGCCTCACCGTGCGCCGCACCGCCACCGTCACCCGCGCCGGCCGCCTGGAGCGGGCCTGGACCAAGCTGATCGCCCACCTCGAACTGACCGAGCTCTACGAGGTGAGCTTTTCCGAACGGAGGAAGCTGTGAACGCCAACGTCCAGCCCCCGGCGGCTCCGCCCGCCCCCCGCCATCCGATCAACGAAGCCACGAAGTCGGCGCAGGCGACCACGTTCCTCAGCCCGCGCTTCTACACCACCGACTTCGACGAACTCGACCGCACCGATGTCGAGCCGGTGCGCCGTGAGTGGGACATCCTGATCGACGAGCTGCGCTCCGATCCAAACAAGCGCCACTTCGTGCGCAACGAGGAGTTCGACTGCGACCTGTCGAACATGGACCCGGAGCTGCGCAAGGAATTCCTCGACTTCCTCGTCTCCTCGATCACCGCCGAGTTCTCGGGCTGTGTGCTCTACGCGGAGATGAGGAAAAGGGCCAAGAACAAGGACATCAAGGAGCTGTTCGGCTTCATGAGCCGCGACGAGGCGCGGCATGCCGGCTTCATCAACGACACGCTCAAGGATTTCGGCATCGGCGTCGATTTGGGTTTTCTGACCAAGGCCAAGAAGTACACCTTCTTCAAGCCGAAGTTCATCTTCTACGCCACATATCTCTCCGAGAAGATCGGCTACGCCCGCTACATCACCATCTTCCGTGAGCTGGAGCGGCATCCCGAGCGGCGAATCCACCCGATCTTCAAGTGGTTCGAGAAGTGGTGCAACGACGAGTTCCGCCACGGCGAGGCCTTCGCGCTGCTGATGCGGGCCAACCCGAAGCTGACGCAGGGCGTGAACCGCTACTGGATCCGCTTCTTCCTGCTTGCGGTCTTCGCGACGATGTATGTGCGCGACCATTGCCGCCCGGCCTTCCACAAGGCGCTCGGCATCGATCCGACCGATTACGACTTCAAGGTCTTCCGGATCACCTCCGAGATCTCGAAGCAGACCTTCCCGATCACCCTCGATCTCGACGACCCGCGCTTCAAGGCGGGGCTCGACCGGCTTCTGGTCTGCGCGGACAAGATCGCCGCCGCCCGGGCGCAAGGGGGCGTAGCGGGCAAGCTCAAGCACGGGGTCCAGACCATCGTCGCGGCGGCGACCTTCGCGCGGCTCTACCTGCTGCCGGTCAAGCACAACGCGATGCCGGCCGACATCCGGCTCCAGCCGGTCTGGTAGCATGAGCGCGCTCGCCCTCCCGGCGCTCTACGCCGTCCTGCTCTGGTGGTCCGCCACCGGGCTGGTTCTGGTGCTCCAACACCTGCCGCGGCGCACCCATGCCCGCAGTCTGGTCGGGGCGAGCGCCGTGCTGGCGGGGGCGCTCTGGGCGATCCGTGCGAGCGCGGACGACGCATCGGAGGCCGGTGCCTATATCGGCTTCACGGCCGCCGTAGCGGTCTGGGGCTGGCAGGAGATGAGCTACTACATGGGCTTCGTCTCCGGCCCGAAGCCCGCCGCCTGCGCGCCGAGCCTTCGCGGGCTCGACCGCTTCCTGGCGGCGCTCGCCACCAGCCTCTGGCACGAATTCGCAATCCTCGCGGGCGGCCTCGCCATCCTCTGCCTCACCTGGGGGCAGGAGAACCGGGTGGCCCTGTGGACCTACGCGCTGCTCACGCTGATGAACGCCTCGGCCCGGCTCAACCTGTTCCTCGGCGTGCGCAATCTCAACGCCGAGTTCTTGCCGTCGCATCTCGGCTACCTCGCCTGCTACCTGACGCGGCGGCCGATGAACGCGCTGTTCCCGCTCTCCGTCACGCTGGGTACGGCGGCAACCGTGCTCCTGACCCGCGGCGCCCTCGATGCCGAGGCGGCGCCGCAGGCGGTTGCCGGGTTCGCGCTGCTCGCGACGATGGCCGCACTCGCGACCCTCGAACACTGGTTCCTGATGCTGCCCCTGCCGGCGGCCGCGCTCTGGAGCTGGAGCCTGCCGGGACGCGGGGCGCCGGTGGCGGCCGACAGCCCGGAAGCGGGCAGGGCAGGCCACGACTGACACGAGGCGGACGCCAGATCCGCATATCGGACGAATTCTACGGGGAGGACGGACATGGATTACGAGGCGTTCTTCGGCTCTGCGATCGCCGGCCTTCACAGGGAGGGGCGCTACCGCGTCTTCACCGATCTGGAGCGGCAGGCGGGGCGCTTCCCCTACGCCACGCATCACAGCCCCGGCGGCGAGCGCGAGGTCACGGTCTGGTGCTCCAACGACTATCTCGGCATGGGCCAACACCCGGAGGTGCTGCGGGCGATGCACGAGGCGATCGAGCGCTGCGGCGCGGGGGCCGGCGGCACCCGCAACATCTCCGGCACCAACCACTATCACGTCCTTCTGGAGCGGGAACTGGCCGACCTGCACGGCAAGGAGGCGGCGCTGATCTTCTCCTCCGGCTACGTCTCGAACTGGGCCGCGCTCGGCACGCTCGCCTCGAAGCTCCCGGGCTGCGTCGTGTTCTCCGACGAGGGCAACCATGCCTCGATGATCGAAGGCATCCGCTCCAGCCGGGCCGAGCGACAGATCTTCCGCCACAACGATCCGGAAGATCTGAACCGCAAGCTCGGCCTGATCGAGCCGGGCCGTGCCAAGCTCGTCGCCTTCGAGTCGGTCTATTCGATGGATGGCGACATCGCGCCCATCGACGAGATCTGCGACGTGGCCGAGGCGCACGGCGCGCTGACCTACCTCGACGAGGTCCACGCCGTCGGACTCTACGGCGCCCGGGGCGGCGGCATTTCGGAGCGGATGGGCCTCGCCCACCGGCTCGACGTGATCGAGGGCACCCTGGGTAAAGCGTTTGCCGTCCACGGCGGCTACATCACGGGCTCGGACCAGCTCTGCGACTTCGTCCGCAGCTTCGCCTCGGGCTTCATCTTCACCACTTCGCTGCCGCCCGCGGTGGCCGCGGGCGCGGCGGCGAGCATCCGCCATCTCAAGGAGAGCAGCCTCGAGCGCGCGCGCCATCAGGAGCGCGTCGCCCGGGTGCGGCAGGCCCTCGACGCGGCCGGCATCCCGACGCTCGCCAACCAGAGCCACATCGTGCCGGTGATGGTCTGCGATCCGGTGCTATGCAAGGCGATCAGCGACACGCTGCTCGACGAGTTCGGCATCTACGTGCAGCCGATCAATTACCCGACCGTGCCCCGCGGCACGGAGCGCCTGCGCATCACGCCCTCGCCGCTGCATTCCAACGCGGACATCGATCATCTCGTCGAGGCGCTGAGCACGATCTGGCGGCGGATCGGCCTGCGCCGGGCGGCGGCGGAGTAGCCCCGCGATCGGCGTCCGGCTCTCGGAGACGAGCGACGACACGGGCGGGTAGCCGGAGCGATTCGGCAGATGCGGGCCTGCGGGCTCGACCTGATCGGTCGGCGCCCGAGCGGGCGCGTCACGGCTGGCTCTGTGCGTACTCGCCGATGATCGGCTCCGCCGTCGGGAAGGGCCGGCTGCCGACGAAGCGTCCGAGCGCCGGAGGGGCCGTGCCCGGCTCCGTCGCGCGCACCTCGCGAGCAAACCAGGCGATCGTCGCCTCCAGGCCCTTTTCGAGCGTCACCTGCGGTGACCAGTCCAGCAGAACCCGCGCACGGGTGATGTCGGGGCATCGACGCTGGGGATCGTCCACCGGCAGCGGCCGTCGCACCACCGTGGAGCGGGTCCCCGTCATCCGCGTCACCAAGTCGACCAGCTCCGCCACCGTCATCTCGCGCGGATTCCCGAGATTGACCGGCCCGCCGGGGGAGGCCTCGCGCTCCATCATCCGCATCAGTCCCTCGACGAGGTCGGCGACGTAGCAGAACGAGCGGGTCTGTTCGCCGTTGCCGTAGACGGTGATCGGCTCGCCCGCGAGCGCTTGGCAGATCACATTGGAGACGACGCGGCCGTCGTCGGCGCGCATGCGCGGGCCGTAGGTGTTGAAGATGCGCGCCACCCGCACGTCGAGCCGATGCATGCGCTCGAAATCGAAGATCAGGGTCTCGGCGGAGCGCTTGCCCTCGTCGTAGCAGGCGCGCGGCCCGGTCGGATTGACGTTGCCCCAGTACGCCTCGGTCTGCGGATGCACCTCGGGGTCACCGTAGACCTCGCTGGTGGAGGCTTGAAGGAAGCGGGCACCGTCCTGCCGGGCCCGTTCCAGGAGATGGTGGGTGCCGACGACGCTCGTCATCATCGTGTGCACGGGATCGGCCTGATAGTGCGGCGGGGAGGCCGCGCAGGCGAGATTGAAGATGCGGTCGAAGCGCGGGAGCGCGGGCAGCGGCCGGGTCACCTCCGCCTCGACGAACTCGAAGCGTGGTTCGCGAGCGAGGTGGGCGAGGTTGTCTTGTCGCCCGGTCAGCAGGCTGTCGAGGGCGACCACGTGCGCGCCCTGTCCGAGCAGTCCATCCACGAGGTGCGAGCCGATGAAGCCCGCACCTCCGGCCACGAGCACCTGCATGCCTCGGTACTCGCTCACTGCGCGCCCCCTCATGGACCGACTCTCTCATGGGGCGCTCCGCCGTCATATCCGGCGCAGTGCCGCCCCCAGCGGCATCGCGCGGGACGGCTTCCAGTTCCACGGCCCGGTGCACTGGGCGGTCTCAGGCAATCACCCCCTCGCGAGCCGCAGGCGTGATGCGCCCGTCCGGCCCGCTGCGCGGAAGCGGGAGCCCAGTCGCGGGTGTATCGAGAAAAAGGGACTCAAGGCGCAAAGCCCGTATCCGTCGAGGCCGTGCCGGACGGGACTTATGGCCCGGTCGCCGCGGCAGGAACCATGCCCGGCGAACTCGAGGTGTGCTCCCCACCGACGAGGCGAGGGAGCCGCGCTCACATCTTCTTTTCGAGCGCGGCCTTCACCTGCATCAGCTGATCCCAGACGACGCCGGGGCTCGTGCCCATCGCTTCGAGGATGGCGTTCACGCCCCAGACCACGCCGATCAGGATCAGCGGCACCAGGATCCAGCCCAGGATTTCCTCGCCGCGGTGACGGGCCCGCCGACGGCGGCGGCGCTGTTCGCGTGACGAGGGCGGCTTCGGCCGGGCCGGCGCCATCGGTGTCGCGACAGGCGTGAGGGGCTCCTCCTGCGCGTCGCTCGTCATGATACCCCCATTGCCGGTCGATGCCGCCGCCCTTCAAGGCAAGCCGCGGCGCCGTCCATATCCGGGAGCCGGCGCGGGAACGCAACCCGCGCCGACGATAAGGCGATCACGCGTCCGCATGATCGCCCAGGGCGCGCTCAAACCTTGAGCGGCACCTTCGGCACGGTGCGCACGCCGCCCCCCGTCGAGCCGCCGCCCGAAGGGCCGCCGTCGCGCTTGGCTGCCTTCTTGCGCGGCGCGGAGCGCGGCTTGGAGCGCTTGCGCTTGGTCGCGTTGGTGACGTCCTTCTCGGGCTTGGGCGTTACCGGCCCGGCGGGGAACTCGAAGCCGAGCCCCGTCTTGCCGCCGGCCTCGCCGTCCTCCGGCTTCTTCAGCACCACCTTGACCGCGCCGCCATCCTTGAGACGGCCGAACAGAACCTCGTCGGCCAGCGGCGTCTTGATCGTGGACTGGATCAGGCGGGCCATGGGCCGGGCGCCCATCGCGTCGTCGTAGCCGTTCTCCACGAGCCAGTCGCGGGCCTCGTCCGAGAGCTCGATCGTGACGTTGCGGTCGGCGAGCTGGGCTTCGAGCTGGAGCACGAACTTGTCGACGACCTTGGCCACGACTTCCTTCGGCAGGTGACCGAACGAGATGATCGCGTCGAGGCGGTTGCGGAATTCCGGCGCGAACAGCCGGTTGATCGCCTCCACGTCGTCACCCGTGCGCTTCGACTGCGTGAAGCCGTAGGCCGACTTCGCCAGATCGGACGCGCCCGCATTCGAGGTCATGATGATGATGACGTTGCGGAAGTCGACCTGCTTGCCGTTGTGGTCGGTCAGCTTGCCGTGGTCCATCACCTGCAGGAGGATGTTGAACAGGTCCGGGTGCGCCTTCTCGATCTCGTCGAGCAGGAGCACGCAGTGCGGGTGCTGGTCGATGCCGTCGGTGAGCAAGCCGCCCTGGTCGAAGCCGACATAGCCGGGCGGCGCACCGATCAGCCGCGAGACCGTGTGGCGCTCCATGTATTCCGACATGTCGAAGCGCAGCATCTCGACGCCGAGCGAAGCGGCAAGCTGCTTGGCGGCCTCGGTCTTGCCGACGCCGGTCGGGCCGGCGAACAGGTAGGAGCCGATCGGCTTGTCGGGGTCGCGCAGGCCGGCACGGGCCAGCTTGATCGCCGAGGTCAGTGCCTCAATGGCGTTGGTCTGGCCGTAGACGACCCGCTTCAGGTTCTCGGTCAGGTTCTTGAGCACCACCGCGTCGTCCTTCGACACGGTCTTGGGCGGGATGCGCGCCATCGTGGCGATGGTGGTCTCGATCTCCTTGACGCCGATGGTGCGCTTGCGGCGCGCCTCCGGCACCAGCATCTGCGAGGCGCCGGTCTCGTCGATCACGTCGATCGCCTTGTCGGGCAGCTTGCGGTCGTTGATGTAGCGGGCCGACAGCTCCACCGCCGCCTTCACGGCATCGGTGGTGTACTTGAGCTTGTGGAACTCCTCGAAATACGGCTTGAGGCCCTTGAGGATCTCGATCGTGTCCGGGATCGACGGCTCGTTGACGTCGATCTTCTGGAAGCGGCGCACCAGGGCGCGATCCTTCTCGAAGTACTGGCGGTACTCCTTGTAGGTGGTCGAGCCGATGCAGCGGAGCGCGCCGGAGGCCAGCGCGGGCTTCAACAGGTTGGAGGCGTCCATCGCACCGCCCGAGGTGGCGCCCGCACCGATCACGGTGTGGATCTCGTCGATGAACATGATGGCGTTGGGGTGCGCCTCGATCTCCTTCATCACCTGCTTGAGGCGCTCCTCGAAGTCGCCGCGGTAGCGCGTGCCGGCCAGCAGGGTGCCCATGTCGAGGGAGAACACGGTCGCGTCGGCCAGAACCTCCGGCACCTCGTGCTGGATGATTTTTCGCGCAAGTCCCTCGGCGATGGCGGTCTTTCCGACGCCCGGATCGCCCACCAGCAGCGGGTTGTTCTTCTGGCGGCGGCAGAGCACCTGGATCGTGCGCTCGACCTCGGAATGGCGGCCGATCAGCGGATCGATCTTGCCGTCGCGCGCCTTCTTGTTGAGGTTGACACAGTAGGCATCGAGCGCATCGCCCTTCTTCTTGGGACGCGCCTCGTTTTCCTCGGGCCCGGGGCGCTCGCTCCCGCTCTCCTCCTCGGCGCCGCGCACGGGCTTGGCTTCCGAAGCGCCGGGCCGCTTGGCGATGCCGTGGCTGATGTAGTTCACCGCGTCGTAGCGGGTCATGTCCTGCTCTTGCAGGAAGTAGGCGGCGTGGCTCTCGCGCTCGGCGAAGATCGCGACGAGCACGTTGGCCCCGGTCACCTCCTCGCGACCCGAGGACTGCACGTGGATCACCGCGCGCTGGATCACCCGCTGGAAGCCGGCGGTCGGCTTGGCGTCCTGGCGTCCGTCGCCGGTCAGGTTCGAGAGTTCGGTATCGACATACTCGACGAGATTGCGGCGCAGCACGTCGATCTCGACGTTGCAGGCCCGCATCACGGCGGCGGCATCCTGGTCATCGACGAGGGCGAGCAGGAGATGCTCGAGGGTCGCGTATTCGTGGCGGCGCTCTCCGGCCAGGGCCAGGGCGCGGTGGAGGGCTTGCTCGAGGCTACGTGAGAAGCTGGGCAATGCTCTGGCCTTCGCTGGATGCCTATTTCTTTTCCATAACGCACTGAAGCGGATGTTGGTGCTTGCGGGCGAAATCCATCACCTGCGTCACTTTTGTTTCCGCAACTTCGTAAGTGAACACGCCGCACTCCCCCACACCATTGTGATGGACGTGCATCATGATCTGGTAGGCGTCGTCGTGACTCTTGTTGAAGAACCGCTCCACGACATGCACGACGAACTCCATCGGCGTGTAGTCGTCGTTGAGCAGCAGCACGCGGTACAGGCTCGGCCGCTTCGCCCGCGGCTTGGTGCGGGTGATGATCGCGGTGCCCGAACGGTCGTCGTCACCCGAACCGGGTGGGGTCGAGGCTGCGGCAAAGGGGGCGGCGAACCGCCCGGCCCGGCGCACCTCGTCCTGGATCTGCTGAAGAGACATCGGTATCGAAGCGACCTCGGTCTGGCAGCCTTCGGCATATGCACCCCCGAGAGAGCGCATCGCTCGATAGGCAATCTATAGGCCGGGAAACGAGTCCGCCAGTCGCGTGCGCGAAACTGTCCGAGGTCGATGTCGCTAGTCTCTCACCCTGCGGCTTCGTTCGGGGCAAACGGCCGCAGGCCGTCGCGGGACACTCGGGGAAGGGGGCCGTCAACTTCGGCTTAACCCCTGTGGCGAAAGGACGATCTCGCTTCTCGACCCGCCGGCATTAACGGCCGCGTAACCGCGTTCATCCTAGCTTCGCCACAGAGAACGCGGATCCGGAGGGCCGGCATCCGCGAACGAATGGTGCCAGCCGGGCCCGCTGCCCGGGTGTCGAGGCGAAGGTTTCCAGATGCGTCGCGTAGAAGGCCGGCCCACGGGGTCCCGCGCTGTCGCCGTTCTGCTCCTGGCGACGAGCTTTCTCGTCGCGGTGGCCGATCCGGCCGAGGCGCGCCGCCGCGGGCACACGCGCAAGGCGGTGAGCGGCTACAACCCGCCCTACGCCGCCATGGTGGTGGACGTGAAATCCGGCCGCACGCTGCACGCGGTCAACGAGGACGCCCTGCGCCATCCGGCCTCGATCACCAAGGTGATGACCCTCTACATGCTGTTCGAGCAGATGGAGAAGGGCCGCTACGAGATCGATTCGCCGCTCGGCATCTCGGCCAACGCCGCCGCCCAGGCGCCGTCGAAGCTCGGCCTGCGGCCCGGCTCGACCATCACCGTCGAGGAGGCGATCAAGGCGCTCGTGACCAAGTCGGCCAACGACGTGGCCTGCGCCATCGGCGAGAACATCGCCGGCTCCGAGCCGCGCTTCGCCGAGATGATGACCCGCAAGGCCAAGTCGCTCGGCATGAGCCGCACGAACTTCGCCAACGCCTCGGGCCTGCCCGACCCGGACCAGATCACCACCGCCCACGATCTCACCATCCTGGCTCGCGCCATCCAGGACCGCTTCCCGCGCCAGTACCGCTACTTCCAGACCCGCTCCTTCGCCTTCCGCGGCCGGACCATCGGCAACCACAACCGCCTGCTCGGCAATGTCGAGGGCGTGGACGGCATCAAGACCGGCTACACCCGCGATTCCGGCTTCAACCTGATGACCGCGGCCAAGCTCGGCGACCGCCAGATCGTGGCGATCGTGCTCGGCGGCAAGTCGGGCGCGAGCCGCGACCGGATCATGGCCGACCTCGTCCGCGCGAACCTGCCCCGCGCCTATGCCGGCGCCCGCCAGACGGGGCCCGTGATCGAGACGGCCGAGCGCGGCCGCCCGGCGGTGGTCGCCGAGGCGGGCTCCCGCACCCGCACGGTGGTGGCCTCGGCCGACGACGACGAGATCGAGACGACGAGCTCCACCAGCACCGCGCCCCTCGACATCCGCCCCAGCGGCGTCGCGCAGGCGACCACGACCCCGGGCATGCGCCGTCCCGGCCTCCAGGCCCTGCCGGGTGCCGCCCAGGCCTATGCCGGCCCCGCCGGCCAGGCGCCGTTCCCGAGCACGGGCGGAAAGTCGACCGCGCGCCTGCCCGCCGTGGAGGGCGTCGCCTCCCGCGCCGAGGGACCGCCGAAGGATGCGCGCTCCGAGAGCCCCAAGGCCGTCGTGCCGACCCCCTGGGTGATCCAGCTCGGCGCGATGGACGACGAGGACAAGGCCAAGTCGATCCTGTCCGACGCCCGCAGCCGCACCGGCGCGCTCTCCAAGGCCGCGCCCTACACCGTGCGCGTGACCCACGGCGGCGCCACGCTCTACCGGGCCCGCTTCTCCGGCTTCTCGGAGCAGGGCGCCGCGCAGGATGCCTGCGCCGCACTGAAGAAGAACGGCTTCAACTGCTTCGCCACGCGGAGCTGAGTCCTTCGAACCTTGCCATTCCGGTGCCTGCCCGTCGGCAGGCCGCCGTCGATCCGGGCGCGCGGCAGAGTTCCGTGCCGCGTCCGTCCGCAACGAGAGCCGTCGCAAGCGGCCCCGGACGTTCGACCTTCGAAAAATCCTGACAACGCGCGTGGAGTTCTAGCGATGTCGGTTCACCAGCCTGTCCCGCGCCGCGTTCACCCGCGCCGCCCGCTCGACGCTGCCGCCCTGGTCGGGATGCAGCCGCTTCATCAGCGACCGATGAGCCGCGCGGACCTCCTCCAGGGACGCCCCGCGCTCAAGCCCCAGGACCTGATAGGCCTCCTGCTCCGTCATCGCCCCTGGCTTCGCCGCGCCGCCCGGCCGCGGGTCTCCGTCGCCATCAGCGTCTACACGCCAGCCGGGCTGCCGGCGGTCGAGATACGCCTCTAGCCCGCGCGCGCCCTCCGGATCGTTCGCCGCGAGCAGCCCGGCGAGTTCGACGAGCGCGGCGTGCGGCACCTCGGAGAGGCGCCGCCCCGCGAAGGGGCCGACGAAGAGCGTGCCGTCGCCCGGGCTTCCGTCGGGTCGCAATTCGAGTTCGAGCGAGGCCGTACGCAGGCGCTGCGGCGTCCCCGCGCCGCGCAGGGCATTGAACCGCCGCCCGAGGCCGCTCGCCCCCTCCATCAGCCAGACTCCGCCCATCCCGAGCAGGAGCGAGAGCAGAAAGCTGCCGCGAAGCGACAGAGCGAAGGCTGCGGCGAACGCAAGGTAGCCGGTGAGACGCCGCGGCGTCAGGCCGAAGGGCAGGCGTCCCTTGCGGCGGCCGAGCCACCAGAAGCCGATGAGCGCCAGAAGGCCGAGGGCGAGAAGCATCCCGCGCTCATCGGACGGAACGGGGCGCGCGTAAAGCGCTCGAGCCGAGCGCGTCGCCGCAGGACGGCCTCACAACCGCGTCGCCGCCACGTCCGCGGTGTTCACCCGCACCGTCCGCACCCGGCCGTCGCGCTCGACCAGCAGGGTGACGGGACGGTCGAGGCCGGTCTCCTCGACGACCGAGGTCAGGTCGGACAGGCGGTGGACCGGCTGGCCGTTCACGCCGACGATGACGTCGCCGATGTCGCCCGTGCGCGGGTCGACGCCGCGCAGGCCCGCCTGGGCGGCCGGAGAGCCGGGCAGCACCCGCACCACGACGACGCCGTCGATGCCGAGCCGGGCCGCGGTCGCCTCCTGGCCGGCGATGATGCCGATACCGGGGCTGCGCACCCGGCCGTTCTTGATCAGATCGGGCACGACGCGGTTCACCACGTCGACGGGTACGGCGAAGCCGATGCCGGCGCTCGCCCCCGAGGGCGAGAAGATGGCCGTGTTGACGCCGATCAGGCGCCCGGCGGAATCGAGCAGCGGGCCGCCGGAATTGCCCGGGTTGATCGCCGCGTCGGTCTGGATCACGCCCGACAATTCGCGCCCCTCCTGCGTCGGCAGGCGGCGCTGCAGTGCGCTGATGACGCCGCTGGTCAGCGTGTGATCGAGCCCGAACGGGTTGCCGATGGCGAAGGCGGATTGCCCCACCTTGAGGTCTGCGGAGCTGCCGACGGCCAGCGGCGGCGGCATCTTGGCCACGCGGCCGAGCTGGAGGACGGCGAGGTCGTAATTCGGGGCCGTGCCGACCACCCGCGCGCTCACCACCTCGCCGGAAGAGAGACGCACGGAGATCGAGCCGCCACCCTTGGTCGCGGCCTCGACCACGTGGTTGTTGGTGACGACGTGGCCGGCCGCGTCCCAGACGAAACCGGTACCGGTCTGCGTGCCCGAGCCCCGCTGCTCGCCTCCGCCCGGACCCTGGCCGAGCTCGTCCTCCGGCTCGATCAGGGCACGCCCCTGCGCGGCAGACTGGGCGAAGACGTGCACCACGGAGGGCGCGGCGCGGGCGAACAGCTCGACGGTGCTCTTCTCCGCCGAGGAGAGGTCGCCGCGGGCCGTCACGGCGCGGGGCGCGTCCGCCGAGTAGAAGAAGGCCAGGATGTAGGGCTGCGCCACGAACGCGATCAGCAGCCCCAGCGTCACCCCCAGGGCGATCCGCACGAAACGATCCGGCACCGGTGTCCCCGTCCTCGACGGCAGGCCCGGACCGCGAGGCGGCACAGGCTGCGTTCAGATTCTCTCCACCATAACTCGCATTCGCCGCCGACCGTGACGGACGGCGCGAGAGAGGTACGAGAGAGGCTTAGCTGGGTGTGGTGTGGCTTTCGGTCAACAAATCCCCGCTTTTCCGCACAGGCCGGTCGGGTGCGGCACCGCACGGCCAAGCCAACGAAGCCCGAGTAACCAATTGCATACTGTTTCACACGCAGTGTCTTCACACTGATGAAAGGCATCGGTGGGTGGGCCTGGACCAATCTTGGCAAAACCAAGGCAAGGTCGAGGCGAGGAACTGCGACGGAACGGTGACCGACAAGGCTGTCGAGCACTCGAATTGATCGCAAAGCCGCCCCAGAGATGCTTCGATCGCCCTAGACCTTCGAACATACCGGCCCGGCGGCTCTAGTCGTCGTGGCGGTCCTCTACGGACGGACACGGTTCAAACAGGAAGAACAAGAGATGGAAACCGAAGCTCTCGAACGTCCTGCCGACCTCACGATCTGGCGCACGCTGCCGGCCTCCTCCCCGCTGGCGCAACCCGAGCGCTACGGCACCCTGCGCGAGGCGCTCGCCGCCGCGAAGGGCGCCCTGGGCGATCCCTCCAAGCAGCCCTGGATCATCACGGAGGAGGGCGAAATCCTCTCCCCGAACTGGATCCGCACCTACGTCAACTGATCGACCGCTCCCGGTGCGGGCACCGGCGAGCCGGGGCTCGGCCGCGATGCCGGAGCGACCTCCGGCATCGGCTCGGGACGGTTCACCAACGTGACCAGCACGTAGGACACGATCATCAAGAGGAACCACGAGCCGAGCTTGGCCGCCGAGACCGGCGACCAACCGGCCGCCTGGTTCGGGTAGATCCAGACGCGCGTGGCGGTGCCGATATTCTCGGCGAGCCAGATGAACAGCGAGACGAGGACGAATCCGAGCAGGAGCGGCATCTTGCGATGCACCTGCCAGACCTTGAAGTGCACCACCGTGCCCGCGAACAGCACGCCGATGGCGATGAACAATAGGGCGCGCAGGTCGGCCACGTAATGGTGGCTGAAGAAGTTGAGATAGATCGCGCCGGCCAAAGGCAGCGTCAGCGCCAACGGCGGATGCCGCGTGAAGCGGAAGTCGAACAGGCGCCAGACGCGGGCGATGTAGGAGCCGATGCTGGCATACATGAAGCCGGTGAACAGCGGCACGCCCATGACCCGCAGCAGGCTCGCCTCGGGATAGATCCACGAGCCGACGCCGGTCTTGAAGATCTCCATCGCCGTGCCGACGAGGTGGTAGATGGCGATGACTTTCGCCTCCTCCCAGGTCTCCATGCCGAGCGCGAGCAACGCGACCTGGATCAGCACCGCCGCAATCGTCAGGAAGTCGTATCGCGTGAGCGGCGCGTCGGCCGGATAGAACAGGTGCGTGCCGATCAGGAGCGCGCAGATCAGGCCGCCGAACAGGCAGGCCCAGCCCTGCTTCACCCCGAAGCGCAGGAACTCGTAGGCGAAGGCGGTGAGCCGTCCGCGTGCCTGCGCCCGGGCGGCGAGTCGGCCCTCGGCCGCGACGAACCCGGCCAGGAACGGCCAGGTGCGCGCCGCGCTCGGCGCCTTTCTTCCGGCAAACCCCATTCCGCCCGCCCTGTCCCGTCCGCAGTCCGAATCGACACGCGAGCGGAGCGGAGGAAAGCGTCGGTTTGACGTTCACCGGCGCAACGCCGCACAGTCCATGAAAGGGCAGGGCCGGGAGGGGGCGTGCAGGCGGAGCAGGTCGAGGATCGAGGGCGGGCCCGTCGGCGCATGGAGCGCGAGCTGCGATGGCTCGACGGGCTCGCGGGGCGCAAGCGCTTTCGCCGACGGTCCCTACGGGCCCTGCGCGGCACGGTCGGCGCGGCGGCGACCTTCGGCGCGCTGGTGAAGCTGAAGCTCGTCGGGACGCTCGCGGGCAAGACCGCGATCGCCCTGGCGGTCGGGCTCGGGCTGGCATGGCCGACCCTGGTGATCGGCGTCATCGGCCTAATCGGAATCGTGCTGGCGCTGCTCAGCCTGTTCAGCGGCGAGGGCGGCCCGCACGGCCTCGATTGCGACTGCCCCGGCGAGTGCGGCCGGAAGGAAGAGCGCGCGCGGCGCCTCAAGCACCTGATCGCCCAGCGCCGGTCATGGCTCACCGCACCGTCCGGCCCGCCGCCGAGCGTTCGCTGGGACGCGATGGGACGGCGTGCGACGGGAGCGGGGCGGCGGAAGCGGAGCCGGTGAGGCCGGCCTTTTTGACAGTAGCCGCATTTGGCGGCTCGCCTATAATGCTCAAAAAAATCACCAAAAAACCACGACAGCCTCGGACGCCTGGGGCTGAGGCCAGGAAACCCGTGTCATGAGCTCCCGGATCCCCGATTTCACCTCCGTCGCCTTCGCGGCCGACGGCTTCAAGGCGCCGCCCCCGCCGGTCGCGGAGCCGTGGATGACGCCGGAAGGTATCCCGGTAAAGGGCTTCTACGGGCCCGAGGACCGGGAGGGGCTTGAGGGCATCGAATCCTATCCGGGCCTGCCACCCTACCTGCGCGGGCCCTATCCGGCGATGTACGCGACCCAGCCCTGGACGATCCGGCAATATGCCGGCTTCTCCACCGCCGAGGATTCGAACGCCTTCTACCGGCGCAACCTCGCCGCGGGCCAGAAAGGTCTCTCGGTCGCCTTCGACCTCGCCACCCACCGCGGCTACGATTCGGACCACCCGCGCGTGTCGGGCGATGTCGGCATGGCCGGCGTTGCGATCGACTCGATCTACGACATGCGCACGCTGTTCTCCGGCATCCCACTCGACGAAATGACCGTGTCGATGACGATGAACGGCGCGGTGCTTCCCATTCTCGCGCTCTACATCGTCGCGGCCGAAGAGCAGGGCGTACCGCCGGAAAAGCTCGCCGGCACGATCCAGAACGACATCCTCAAAGAGTTCATGGTCCGTAACACCTACATCTATCCCCCCAAGGGATCGATGCGGATTATCTCCGATATCTTCGGCTACACATCCAAGAACATGCCGAAGTTCAACTCTATTTCCATTTCCGGCTACCACATGCAGGAAGCCGGGGCGACGCAGGATTTGGAGCTCGCCTACACGCTCGCCGACGGCGTGGAATACATCAAGGCAGGTCTGGCCGCCGGCCTGACCATCGATCAGTTCGCCCCGCGCCTGTCGTTCTTCTGGGCGATCGGGATGAACTTCTTCATGGAGATCGCCAAGATGCGGGCCGCGCGCCTGATCTGGGCCAAGCTCGTGAAGGAGTTCGATCCCAAGAGCGACAAGTCGCTGCCGCTGCGCACCCACTCGCAGACGAGCGGATGGTCGCTGACCGCGCAGGACGTGTTCAACAACGTCACCCGCACCTGCATCGAGGCGATGGCGGCCACCCAGGGCGGCACCCAGTCGCTCCACACCAACGCGCTCGACGAGGCGCTGGCCCTGCCCACCGACTTCTCGGCCCGCATCGCCCGCAACACGCAGCTCTTCCTGCAGCAGGAGAGCGGCACCACCCGGATCATCGACCCCTGGGGCGGCTCCTACTACGTCGAGCGCCTGACCCACGACATCGCCGCCCGGGCCTGGGAGCATATCCGCGAGGTCGAGGCGCTCGGCGGCATGGCGAAAGCCATCGAGGCGGGCATTCCGAAGCTTCGCATCGAGGAAGCGGCGGCCCGCGCCCAGGCGCGGATCGATTCCGGCCGCCAGACGATCGTCGGCATCAACAAGTACAAGCCCGACGACGAGATGAAGATCGATCTCCTGCGCGTCGACAACGCCGACGTCCGCGCCAAGCAGATCGACAAGCTCAAGCGCCTGCGCGCCGAGCGCAACCCGGCCGAGGTCGAGGCCGCGCTCGCCGCGCTGACGAAGGCCGCGGACGGCGAGGGCAACCTGCTCGAGCTGGCGGTGAACGCGGCGCGGGCCAAGGCCACGGTCGGCGAGATCTCGGAGGCGCTGGAGAAGGCCTGGGGCCGTCACCGCGCCGAGATCCGCTCGATCTCGGGCGTCTACAAGCGGGAGGTGGGCGGCATGTCGCCGGTGGTGGAGAAGGTCCGCGGCCTCGTCGAGGCCTTCGAGGAGAATGACGGGCGCCGTCCGCGCATCCTGGTCGCCAAGATGGGCCAGGACGGGCACGACCGCGGCCAGAAGGTGATCGCCTCGGCCTTCGCCGATCTCGGCTTCGACGTGGATATCGGGCCGCTCTTCGCCACGCCGGACGAAGCCGCGCGGCAGGCCGTGGAGAACGACGTGCACATCGTCGGCGTCTCCTCGCTGGCGGCGGGTCACCTGACTCTGGTGCCCGAGCTGAAGGCCGCGCTGAAGCAGGAGGGCCGCGACGACGTGATGATCGTGGTCGGCGGCGTGATCCCGCCGGGCGATTACGACGCGCTCCACGCCGCCGGCGCCTCGGCGATCTTTCCGCCGGGCACGGTGATCGCGGAGGCCGCGGTCAAGCTCCTGAGCGAACTCAACGAGCGCCTGGGCTACGGCGAGCGGCAGGCTGCCGAGTGATCTTTCGCGAGTAGCCTTTCCCACGGATCGGGCGGAGGCCGCGTCTCCCCCCGTCATCCCCTTTTTCATCGAATTTACCGGAATGTCAGGCGCCGTCGCGCCCGTCGTGGTGCCGTGAGAACGGATCGGATAAGACGGCAGGATCAGTTTTCGCGCCCGCCGCTCCCGCGCTTTCAACGACCGGCTGGCGCCTCACGCATTGCGACGGGGCTGGGCGATGGCCGAGGCGGACCACGGAAACATCCTGCCTGTCATCCTGTGCGGCGGCTCGGGGACGCGGCTCTGGCCGGCCTCGCGTGAGAGCATGCCCAAGCAGTTCACGCCGCTCGTGGACCCCACGACCTCGACCTTCCAGGCCACGATCCGGCGCGTCGCCGATCCGGCCGTGTTCGCCAAGCCGACGGTGATCGCCTCGGCCGAGTCCCGCTTCATCGTCGCCGAGCAGCTCGCCCAGACCGGCACGAGTGCCGACATCCTGCTCGAGCCCGAGCGTCGCGACTCCGCCGCTGCAGTGGCGGTGGCCGCGCTCCACGCGGCCGGCCGAGGTCCGGAGACGGTGGTGCTGATCATGGCCGCCGACCACGTGATCGAGGATGCCGCCGCCTTCGCGCAGGCCGCGCGGCACGCGGCCCTCGGCGCCCGCCTCGGCCAGATCATGACGCTCGGCATCACCCCGACCCGGCCCGCGACCGAGTACGGCTACATCCGCACCGGCACCTCCCTCGCGGATGCGCCCGGCCTCCACCAGGTCGAGCGCTTCGTCGAGAAGCCCGACGCGGCCGGGGCCGAGCGGCTGATCGGGGAGGGCGCCCTGTGGAACTCGGGCTACTTCCTGTTCCGCGCCGACGTCATGATCGCCGAACTGGAGGCGCACGCGCCGCAGGTGCTGGAGGCCGCGCGCGGCGCGCTGGCCCATGCCGCGACGGATCTCGATTTCGTACGGCTGCAGGCGGAGTCCTTCGCGCGGGCGCCCAAGACCTCGATCGATTACGCGGTGATGGAGCGGACGACCCGCGCGGGCGTGCTGGCCGTCTCCTTCGCGTGGTCGGACGTCGGCACCTGGGACGCCGTCTGGCAGGTGCTGGAGCGCGACGCGCGGGGCAAC
>NZ_QJJJ01000020.1 GCF_003201865.1 Methylobacterium sp. B4
ACAGGCCAGGAGTTAAACCCGCAGCAAACCATCTGACCGTCGAAATCCCCATGCCAATCTCGACACGCGAACCCGTTACTCGGACGGGCTCCTAGAGCTGCGCCCGACCACGTTGGGTCGGGACGCATCTCTAAGCCTTTGCTGTGCTGCGCTTTCCGACGAACCGGTGTCCACTTCGTCGGAAAGCGCGCTAGGCTCCTAAGACCTGGGTGGGCGGCCGCTCGGGACCGCATCCAGACAGCCATAGCGGAGCAGGGCCATGGAATACCGGCAGTTCGGACGCTCGGGCCTCAAGGTGCCGGTGCTCAGCCTCGGCACGGGCACCTTCGGCGGCACCGACGCCTTCTTCCAGAAATGGGGCAGCACCGGCGTGGCGGAGGCGAGCCGCCTGATCGATCTCTGCCTCGACGCGGGCGTCAACTTCCTCGACACCGCCGACATCTATTCGGGCGGCGATTCCGAGGCGATCCTCGGCGAGGCCCTCAAGGGCCGCCGCGAGCGGGTGCTGATCTCCACCAAGGCGACCTTCCGCGCGGGCGAGGGGCCCAACGACGTGGGCTCGTCGCGCTACCACCTGATCCGCGCCTGCGAGGCCAGCCTGAAGCGGCTGAAGACCGACCACATCGACGTCTACTTCATGCACGGCTTCGACGCGCTCACCCCCGTCGAGGAGACCTTGCGCGCGCTCGACGACCTCACCCGGGCCGGCAAGATCGGCTATATCGGCGCCTCGAACTTCTCCGGCTGGCAGCTGATGAAGGCGCTGGCGACCTCGGAGCGGGACGGGCTCGCCCGCTACGTCGTCTATCAGGGCTACTACTCGCTGATCGGCCGCCACTACGAGTGGGAGCTGATGCCGCTGGGCCTCGATCAGGGCGTCGGCCTGATGGTGTGGAGCCCGCTCGGCTGGGGCCGGCTCACGGGCAAGATCCGCCGGGGACAGGCGGCCTCCGGCGGGCGCATCGCCGCGGGCGGCGCCGAGGGCGGGCCGACCGTTCCCGACGCGTATCTCTACGACGTGGTGGATGCCCTCGACGCGGTCGCCGCCGAGACCGGCAAGAGCGTGCCGCAGGTGGCGCTGAACTGGCTGCTGACGCGCCCGACCGTGTGCAACATCGTCATCGGCGCCCGCAACGAGGAGCAGCTGAAGCAGAATCTCGGTGCGGTGGGCTGGTCGCTGACCGAGGACCAGATCGCCCGCCTCGACGCGGCGAGCCGGGAGCAGCCGATCTATCCCTACTGGCACCAGACCGGCTTCGACGAGCGCAACCCCAAGCCCACGGCGTGGTGAGGCGATTCGGCTCCGCGGCGTCTCCGGACGGGCCGGCCTGCCGGATCGCTTCGGCCTGAAGCCTCGCGCCGACGCCGGTTGGCGTCGGACGGCTTCAGGCCAATCCGTTCGTCCCCTTTCGTCGTTGCGAGGCGAAGCCGTGGCAATCCAGGGCGCGACCCTTCCGGAGACGTCGTGCTCCGGATCGCTTCGCGCACGCTCGCGATGACGGAGCGGGCAGGACCCGAAGCGTTCAACCTGAAACGAAACTACAGGCTGATCTCGGGGCCGTGCTTGTCGCCGTCATCCGGTACGGGGCCGGCCTCGCCCTGCCAGGGCAGGCTCTGCCAGGGCGGCTGGCCGGCGCGGGCCTCGTACTCTTCCAGCGGCAGGGTGGTCTCGCCGCCCTCCGCATCCTGCACCCGGACATGGGTCGGGCGCGGCTGTTTCGGCGGGCAGAGGAAGAGGCCCTTGAACGAGGTGGCCATCGCTCAGGCTCCCGCCGGTTTCTCGCCCGGGGACGCGTGGTGCGCACGCACGGGGCGGGCCCGCAGGTAGCCCTTGATGCGCAGGTACTCGGCGACGATCTCGCAGATCGCCCGGTCCCGGGCCAGGCGCTCGACTGCGCAATGCTCGTCGAGCGCCGCCACGACCTCCGGCGGGAAGGTCAGGATGCCGGCGAGCTTCGGCCCGGACGGGGGCTCGCTGTCGTTCGAGCTCCTTTGCGGGCTCTCCTGCGAGCCCTCCTGGACAGTCTCTTGCACGCTCTCTCGCCCTCCCCGCTTCATTGGCCCGACCCGGCCGGCGGCAGGCCGTGCTCGGGTGTCGGGATGACGCCGAGGCCGCCCGGGTCGCCGGGCTCGGCGGCGCCCAGGCGTCGCAGCAGCGCCGCGTAGGTCTGCACCGCCGGGGAGCCGGCCTGGACTTCGCGGGTGTCGGCGAGCAGGCGCTGGACGTCCTCCACGAACCGCTCCCGTGCCTGCCCTCCCTCCGGACTCGCCTCGAACAGCCGGGCGAGCGCCAGTTCGAACACGCCCACGAGAAGGCCGAGCCGCTCGGTCTCGTCCGCCATGCATCCCTCCGCCCGCCGAGGGCGTCGCGATCACGCCCCGGTCGACGGGGGAACGCCGAGGGCGAGCCTCCCGGTTCCCGGCTCCCGTCGCGCTCGCTTCGTTCACGGGTTCGTGTAAGCGGGACTGGGAACTCCCGCGACGCTTCTCGGGCTGTTCCGGCAGCCCCTCGCCATCGAGTCCCCTTTGCCGCCCTCCGTTCTCCTTCCCCTTGCCTGGCCCCCCACGGCGTCCGACGAGGAACCGTGCGACGCGAGAGCGGAGGAAGCATCGAAGGATTCATCGGAGGATGTTCCCGGCGGCTTTCCGACCGCATCGATCGCGCGGCTGCGCCGCGCCGGGTTCCTCACCGCACCGCTTCCCGTCTCGCTCGGCGGCACCGGCCTGTGTGCGCCCGAACGCGTGGACGCGCTGCGGGCGCTGCTCACCGAGGTCGGCCGGGAGAACCTCGCGGTCGGGCGGCTCTACGAGGGGCACGTCAACGCACTCGCCCTCGTGCTGCGCTACGCCGACGCCGCCGTGATCGGGGCCCTCGCCCGCGACGCCCGCGAGGGTCACCTCTTCGGCGTCTGGAACACCGAGCCGGCCGAGGGCGGCCTCGCCCTCGACGCCGAGGGCGGGCTGCACGGCGCCAAGAACTACGCCTCGGGGGCCGGCTTCGTCACCCGCCCGCTCGTGACGGCGCGGCTTCCCGACGGGCGCCGCCTGATGCTGGTGATGCGGATGGAGGCCGGCCGCCGGGCCGACCTGTCGGCGTGGCGCGTCCACGGCATGCGGGCGACCGCGACCGGCACGGTCGATTTCTCGGGGCTCGGCCTGCGGGACGGGACGGTAATCGGCGCCCCCGACGATTACGGGCGCCAGCCCTTCTTCTTCGCGGGGGCGTGGCGCTTCCTGGCGGTCCAACTCGGCGGCATCGAGGCGGTGATCGAGACCCACCGCGCGCATCTGGCCGCCACGGACCGGGCGGGCGACCCGCACCAGCAGGCCCGGTTCGGGCGGGCCATGGTCGCGGCGGAGACGAGCCGGCTGCTCGTGGAGCGCGCCGCCCGGCTCGCCGCGGCCGAGGAGGGCGCGCCCGAGCGGATCATCGCCTACGTCAACCTCGCCCGGGCCGCGGTCGAGCAGGCCGGGCTCGACGTGATCGCGCTGGCCCAGCGCTCGATCGGGCTGGCGGGCTTTCTCGAATCGCATCCGCTGGAGGGCCTGATGCGCGACCTCGCCACCTATCTGCGCCAGCCCGCGCCGGACGCCGCCCTGACGGGCATGGCCGCGCACGTGATGGCGGCCCGCGAGCCGCTCCACGCCCTCTGGCCCGACGCGCCCGCCCCCGAGCCGGCCCCCCGCCCGACGAAGGTGTTCGGATGAGCGGCCGGCGGACGGAGACGCTGCCGGAGCGCTACTTTTCGGAGATCTACGCCTCCGATCCCGATCCCTGGCGCTTCACCTCCAGCCCCTACGAGGCGGAGAAGTACGCCGCGACCCTGCGCGCCCTGCCGCGGGCGCGCTACGGCCACGCCCTGGAGATCGGCTGCTCGATCGGCGTCTTCACCGGCGCGCTCGCTCCCCGCTGCGCGTCGCTGACCGCGCTCGACCCGGCCGAGGCGGCCCTCGCGGCGGCCCGGGCGCGGTGCGCCGAGTTCCCCCAGGTCCGCTTCGTCCGCGGCGCGGTGCCGGAAGTCTGGCCGGAGGGCCGGTTCGACCTCATGGTGTTCGGCGAGGTCCTGTACTTCCTCAGCCCGCCGGACCTGGAGCGACTGGTCGCGCGCGTGGCGGCGAGCCTGGAGCCGGGCGGCGACTGCGTCCTCGTGCACTGGCTCGGCGAGACGGATTACCCCCTCTCCGGCGACGCGGCGTCGGAGGGCTTCATCGCCGGGACGCGGGCATTCTGCCATCCGCTGGCCGGCGCGCGTACGGCGCAGTACCGCCTCGACGTGCTGCGGCGGTTCGACGGTGCCGGGGAGGCGGGGCGCGATGGCGGGTCGTGAGGGAAGGTCGATCCCGCGTCACCCGCTCTGGGTGCGCCTGACCCACTGGATCAGCACCGGCGCCTTCCTGGCCCTCGTCGTCAGCGGATTTGCCATCCTGCTCGCCCTGCCCCGCCTGTTCTGGGGCGAGACCGGCGCCAACGCCGCTCCGGCCTGGATCGTCCTGCCGCTGCCGGTGAACCTCGAACAGACGGGCTGGGGCCGCAACCTCCACTTCCTCGCCGCCTGGATCTTCGTGCTCAACGGCGCGCTCTATCTCCTCCTCGCGCTGGTCAGCGGGCATCTCCTGCGCCGCCTCGCCCCCGACGGCGACCAGCTTCGGCCCCGGCACGTCGCGGCCGACATCCGCGCGCACCTGCATCTCAAGGGGCCGGGCGTGGCGAGCCGCTACAACGTCCTGCAGAAGCTCGCCTATCTCGGCGTCATCCTCGTGCTCGGGCCGGTGATGCTGCTCTCGGGCCTCACCATGTCGCCCGGCGTCACGGCGGCCTACCCCGAGCTGTTCACCCTGTTCGGCGGGCGGCAATCGGCGCGCACGATCCATTTCCTGGCGGCGGCCCTGTTCGTCGGCTTCCTCCTCATCCACATCTGGCAGGTGCTCGCCAACGGGCCGCTCGACCTGATGCGGGGCATGATCACCGGGCGCGCCGCCCGGGCCAAGTCGGGGCCGATCCAAGCGAGAGAGGACGTGCGATGAGCGATCTCACGCGCCGCAGGCTGGTCCTCGGCTCCTCGGCACTCGGGCTCGGCGGCGTCTTGGGCAGCGCTCTGGGCAGCTGCGAGCTGATCGAGAACGGCGGCCCGCGCCGATCCGGCCTCTACGGCCTGAGCGACACCCTGACGCTCGCGACGCAACGCTTCCTCCTGCGCGACCAGCCGCTGGTGCGGGAGTTCGGGCCGGAGGCGATCTCGGCGGTGTTTCCCACCATCAACACCACCGACCCGGACGATCCCGCCTACCGGCGCTCGAAGGCGGCCGGGTTCTCCGACTGGCGCTTGCCGGTGAGCGGGCTCGTGGAGCGGCCCGCCGCCTTCACGCTGGCCGAACTGAGGGCGATGCCGGCCCGCACGCAGGTGACGCTGCACGCCTGCGAGCAGGGCTGGTCGGCCATCGGCGGCTGGACCGGCGTGCCCCTCTCCCACGTGCTGGCCAGCGTCGGCCTGAAGCGCGAGGCCCGCTTCATCGTCATCCGCAGCGTGGACGGCTGGTGGGACACCTACGACCTGTTCGACGCCCTGCACCCGCAGACGATCCTCGCCTACGGCATGAACGGCGGCGACCTGCCCGTGGCCCACGGCGCGCCGGTGCGCCTGCGGGTGGAACGCCAACTCGGCTACAAGTCGCTCAAATACCTCGCCAGCATCGAGGCCACCGACCGCGTGGACGGGCTCGGCCAGGGCCGGGGCAGCATGGTCTCGGAGCTGGGGTTTTCCTGGTACGCGGGGATTTGAGATTGGTTTCAGGCCGTCCGTTCGGCCTCTCTCGTCCCTGCGGGGCGAAGCCGTGGCCATTCGGGGCGTGACCTTTCCGGAGACGTCGCGCCCCGGATCGCTTGGCTGACGCTCGCGATGACGAAAGCGGGCCGAACCCGAAGCGTTCAACGCAAACGGTCTGATCCGGTCTGCTCACCCGATCAGCGGCGTGCAGACCGTCCGGCCCTGCCCCGGCAGCGGTACCACCGCCACCTCGACCCCGTAGAGCAACCGCAGGCTCTCCGGCGTCACCGTCTCCGCCGGGGGCCCCAGCGCCACGAGGCGCCCGCCATGCAGCAGCGCCACCCGGTCGGCGCAGAGGAAGGCGTGGCCCGGATCGTGGGTCGAGAGCACCACGGCGATGCCGCGCTCGGACAGGCGCCGCACCTGGGTCAGGACCCGGGCCTGATTGCCGAAATCGAGGCTCGCCGTCGGCTCGTCCATCACGAGGAGGCGCGGCTCCCCCGCCAGCGCCCGGGCGATCAGGGCGAGTTGGCGCTCGCCGCCGCTGATCTCGGTGTAGATCCGCTCCGCCAGATGCCCGATGCCGAGCATCGCCAGTGCCCGCTCGGCGGCCGCCCGGTCGGCGGGGCCGGGCCCGGCGAAGGCGGGCAGCCGGCTCGCGCGGCCCATCAGCACCACGTCGCGCACGCTGAAGGGGAAGAAGGCGGCGTGGGCCTGCGGCACGTAGCCGATCTTCTTCGCGATCTCGCGGCGCGGCAGGTCCGCCAGGTCGACGCCGTCCAGAAGGACGCGGCCGGCGAGCGGGCGCAGCAGCCCGAGCAGGGTCTTGAACAGTGTGGTCTTGCCGCCGCCGTTCGGCCCGAGCAGGCACAGCGCCTCGCCCTCGGCCAGCGTCAGGCCAACCTGAGAGCCGACCGCGCGGGCGCCGTAGCCGAAGGCGAGATCCTGGACCTCCAGCATCAGGCCCATCCCCGCCGGGCGGTCGCCAGCAGCCAGAGGAAGAACGGCGCGCCGACGAGCGCCGTGAGGATGCCGAGCGGCACCTCGATCGGGGCGATCGTGCGGGCCAGGAGATCGACGGCGGTGAGGTAGCCCGCGCCGAGCAGCATCGAGGTCGGCAGCAGGCGCCGGAAATCCGGCCCGACCAGCAGGCGGGCCACGTGCGGCACGATCAGCCCGATCCAGCCGATCACCCCCGTGACCGAGACCGCGGCGGCGGTGACCAGCGTCGCGCCCGTCACCAGGACGGGGCGGATCACCCGCGTCTCGAGCCCAAGCGCCCTCGCCTCCTCGTCGCCGAGGCTCATCAGGTTCACGCGCCAGCGCAGCAGCACCAGCGGCGCCAGCCCGGCGAGCATCGCCGGCAGGATCGCGCCGACATCGCCCGGGGTCACGGAGGCGAGGCTGCCGAGCAGCCAGAAGGTGATGGCGGGCAGCTGGTTGTAGGGGTCGGCGAGCACCTTCAGCAGCGAGATGCCCGCCCCCAAGAGCGCCCCGACGGCGACGCCCGCGAGCACCAGCGTCAGCACCGGATCGTGCCGCCGCACCGCGAGCCCGACGGCGTAGACGCTGCCGACCGCGGCGAGCCCGCCCGCGAAGGCGAGCCCCTGGATCGCCGCCACCGGCAGGGCGAGCACGATGCCGAGCACCGCCCCCAGGCTCGCCCCCGCCGAGACCCCCAGGATGTCCGGCGAGACCAGGGGATTGCGGAACAATCCCTGATAGGTCGCCCCCGCCGCGGCGAGCCCGGCGCCGACCACGAGCGCCCCGAGCACCCGGGGCAGGCGCACCTGCCAGACCACGGTCGCGACGGTCGGGTCGAGCACGGCGGCGCCGCCGAACAGCTTGGCGGCGAGGACGGAGAAGACGTCGGCCAGCGCCACGGGGTAGCGGCCGATGCCGAGCGAGACCAGCACGAGGAGGATCAGCGCGGCCGGGGCCAGCACGGCCAGCCCGAGGCCGCGCCAGCGCGCCGGCCGGGCGGCGGCGGTGCTCGCCGTTCCGCTCACCGGGTGGCCCCCGGCCCGGCGGCCGTGCGCAGGAGGCGGTCGAGCTGCGCGGGCGTCAGCTCCACCCGGTAGAAGCGCCGGTAGAAGTCGCGCACGGCGTCCCCCAGGGTCTGCGGGAAGCGCTCCGGATAGAACAGTCCGGCGAGCCAGCGCAGGCCGATCAGGCGGTTGACGCCGGGCGGCGCGTCGATCCAGCCGAAGGGCAGCACGGGCGTGGCGTGGACGCGGCCCTCGCGCACGGCCTTCAGCCCGTTCCAGAGCGGGTCGGCGGCGGCCAGCTTCGGGAAGTCGGGGTCGAGGGCGAGGATCACGTCCGGGTCCCAGACCAGAACCTGCTCGGGCGAGACCGCGGCGAGCCCGCCGGGGCCCGGCCCCGCCACGTTGCGCCCGCCCGCGGCCTCGATGATCTCGGTGTTGATCGAGCCGGCGAGCCCCGTCTCCAGGCCCCGCGGCCCCCGCCCGTAATAGACCCGCGGGCGCTTCTCCTCCGGGATCGCGGCCACGGCTTCCTTCACCGCCCGCAGGATCGTTTCGGCCTCCGCGGCGAGCGCCTCGCCGTTCTCCTGCGCGCCGATCAGCGCGCCGAGGGTGCGGTAGGTCTCCGGCGTGGCCCCGAAGCTGCCGTCGAGCAGCAGGTAGGGAATGCCGGTCTGGGCCTGCACCCGGTCGGCGAGGGAGGCGTAGGTCGCGCCCGTGCTGCCCACATCGATGATGAGGTCGGGCTTGAGGGCCAGCACCGCCTCGACATTGGCCGTGTTGCCCCGGCCCGTCAGCCGCCCGTAGGCGGGCAGGTCTCGCGCCTCCGGGCTGAGAAAGTCGCGCTCGTCGGGGCTCGGCGCGCGGGGCCAGCCGACCATCTTGTCCGGCGCCAGGGTGTAGAGCAGCACCGCCGCGGGCGGCCCGGCGGCCAGCACGCGGGTCACCCGCTCTGGCACCTCGACCCGGCGTCCGGCCGCGTCGGTGACCGGACGCGCGGCCGCGGGGTCGGGGGCGAGGCAGGGCCAGAGGCAGGCGAGCGCCAGGGCGAGCCGGAGACGGAGCGAGGGCATCGGGGGCAGATCTCTCCCGTGGTATCGCCCCAACCTATAGCGCCTGCGCGCCCGGTTGGCGTCGCGTCCGAACCGCGCTCGCCCTGCCCGGTTGCTCCGGCACCGTTCCTCCCGCGAGATCGTCCCACCGATGCTCGAACCGGCCGTCCGCCACCGCCACGTCGCCCTCGACGGGCTTCGCTTGCACCTCGCCGAGGCGGGGCCGGAGGACGGTCCGCCGACGATCCTGCTGCACGGCTTTCCCGAATTCTGGTTCGGCTGGCGCCACCAGATCGGGCCGCTCGCGGGAAGCGGCCTGCGCCTGCTCGTCCCCGACCAGCGGGGCTACGGTCTCAGCGACCGGCCGCGGGGGCTCGCCGCCTACCATCTCGACCGGCTGGCCGCCGACGTGGTCGCCCTGGCCGATGCCTGCGGCGCCGGCCGCTTCCGCCTCGTCGGGCACGACTGGGGCGGGCTCGTCGCCTTCTGGGTGGCGAGCATCCACCCGGAGCGGGTCGAGCGGCTCGCGGTGCTGAACGCCTTCCATCCGGGCGTGTTCGGCCCCTATCTCCGGGCCCATCCGGGCCAGCTTCTGCGCAGCGCCTATGCCGGCCTCTTCCAGGTGCCGCGACTGCCCGAGCGGCTCCTGACCGCGCGGGACAGCTCTCTCCTGCGGGCGTTGATGCGGCGCTCCGCTCGCCCCGGGACCTTCGGCCCGGCCGAACTCGACCGTTACGCCCGGGAATGGGCGCGCCCCGGCGCGGTCACGGCGATGCTCGACTGGTACAGGGCGCTGGCCCGCCTGCCCCGCGCGCGCCACCCGCCCCCGGTCACCGCGCCGACGCTGATCCTGTGGGGCGAGCGCGACGCGGCACTCCAACCGGGCCTGGCGACCGCGAGCCTCGCCCTGTGCGAACGGGGACGCCTGCAGCGCTTTCCGGACGCGACCCACTGGGTGCAGCACGAGGCGCCCGAGGCGGTCAACACGGCGCTGATCGACTTCCTGCACGCTTGACGCGCGCTTCGGCGAAGAAGGGGCGCCGGAGCGGCAGGCTCCGGCGCCCCTGTTCCTTCGGCCCCCGGACAAGGGGCCGGTCTTCGATCAGCGGCCGCTCATGCCGCCGCCGCCCTCGCTGCCGCCGCGGGCGCCGCCTTCCATGCCGCCGCGCTGGGCGCCGCCACGCTCGCCGCCGCCACGCTCGCCGCCCGTGCGGCCACCCATGCCGCCGCCCTGCTCGGAGGTGTTGCGGACGCCCTCGCGCGCGCCGCCCTCGCCCCGCATGCCGGCATTGCGCACGCCGTCGCGCTCCATGCCCTGGCCGCGCTCCATCGACCGGCCGCCGCGCTCGCCGCGGGCCTGATCTGAGGCGTGCATCCCCTCGCGCTCGCTGCCGCGCGTCTCACTGCGACGGCTCTCGCTGCTGCGCAGGTCGGTCCGGGTCGCGGAGCCGCGGACCTCGCTGCGCTCGCGGAAGCCCGCATTCACCGTGCCGCCGCGCCGCTCGGTGGTCGAGACGGTGGTGGAGAGGCGGCGATATTCCGGCGAGCCGTAGAGGGCGCGCTGGCCGCGGATGGTGACGTAGCGGCGCTCCTCGCCCACGCTGACGAGGCGGCGATACTCGGGCGAGCCGTAGATCACCCGCTGGCCGCGGATGGTCACGTAGCGGCGCGGGCCGGTGCCGCGGCGCTCGGTGACGATCAGGCGGCGGTACTCGGGCGAACCGTAGACGACGCGCCGGCCGCCGATGAAGACGTAACGGCCCTCACGGCGGTAGCCGCCATCGACCGTGGTCGAGCGCACGTCGGTGCGGCTGCTGACATGCGTGCGGTCATGGACGCGGTCGTGGCCCCGCTCGACGCGCTCGCTGCGCGATCCGCTGCGGATCTCGTCGCGCCGCTCGCCGCGCGCGGCGCTCTCGCGGCGCTCCCCGCGGCCGTCCATGCCCCGCTCCGCGCCGCGCTCGCCGCGGGCCATCTCGCCGCGTGTGCCCTCGCCCCGGCCCATTTGACCCCGGCCCATCTCGCCCCTGGCCGTGTCGCCGCGGGAGGCGCCGCGCTCGCCGCCCATGGCGCCCTCCCCGCCTCGGGACTCGCCGCCTCTCGCCTCGCCGACCCTGGCCTGGGCACCGCGCTCCCCGCCGGAGGACTGGGACTGCTCGGCTCCGGCCCGGGCGCCGCCGCGCTCGCCGCCCGTCGCCGCGCTCTGCGCATAGACCGACGTGCTCATCAGCAACGCTGCCAACCCCATTGCAACGGTCTTCATGACGTCACCTCCGAATTGATAAGACGCCTCGAAACGTCGGAAGTGGCGAAAGGGTTCGCGCAAAAATACGGGATCGAAGAAAGGCTATTCGCGGCAGCCCGAGGCGGTGGATGTTACGTAAGCTTGGCCTTTTTGCCCGAATTCTGGCAACCGCGCCGGGTTTCGTCTTGCGGTGATTGTGGCGCGATCCGTCCGACCTGGATCGGCGTGCGGGTCCGGGGCGTGTGACGCCCACCGATCTGAGTCTCTCGCGCCTTGGTGAAATGCGCCTTGCCAATGCAACCTTAGAATTGTATCTTGAAGTGCGAATCCAACACCGACAAGGTTCGGACGAAATAATGGAAACAATCACCGATTATTGATTTGCTCATACTGGACGGTGTGATAGCGCAAGTTTTGTAATTTTCCGCGTAAGGGCGATCATTTATAAATAATGATGATCACTACCAACTTGCTCGTTTGAGTGATTTATTAATCAGCCCATTCGTTGAATAACTCAGATATTTGTATTATCCGCGACGGCAAAATGTAAATAAAAATAGTCGAAATCAAATAATTATTGCAGATGATTTAGCAAATATAGCAGTCAATATCGAAGCGTGTCTGATGAAGGCGCGGCGGATCGGCGGTTCATGCCGTCCGGCTTGCGGGAGGAGTGACCCATGGAAGCGTTTATGGGATTGATCTGTCATTGGGCGCCGAACTTCGCGCCGCGCGGATGGGCCTTCTGCCAGGGACAATTGCTCCCCGTCGCCCAGCAGACCGCGATGTTCTCACTTCTGGGTACGACCTATGGCGGCAACGGGCAGACCACCTTCGGTCTGCCCAATCTCTCGGGCCGGGTCGCCATGACCGTCGGTCAAGCCGCAGGAGGCGCTTCTCACGTGCAAGGGGAGTCCGGCGGCTCCGAGAGCGTGACGATGATGATGAGCCAGATGCCGATGCACACGCACACCGCGATGCCGAACCTGACCGGAGGGGCGATCCCCGCCACGACCAATGCGGCCACCGTGGCCGGGCCGGGCAACGGAAACATCCCGGCCGCTCCTAATGGCGAGGCCGCGCAGATTGGCGAAACCGTTACCGTCAACGGCTACGCGCCCGCCAGCACCGCCAACACCACGCTGCCGGCCGGACAGGTCACGGGCACCATCACCATCGGGATGGCCGGCGGCTCCCAGCCGCTGCCGATCATGCAGCCTTATCTGGTGGTCCAGTCGATCATCTGCCTGCAGGGCATCTTCCCGTCCCGGAACTGAGCTTCCGGCGGCCCCGCTCCGGCGGGGCCGCGCCCTTCAGTTGAAGACCGCCTCGTAGAAGCCCAGGTGCCGGGTGCGCTCGGTGTCCTCTTCCGGCGGCACGACCGGGGACAGGAAGATCCCCTCGATCAGGCCCCGCTCGGGATGCGCGATGGTGTAGAGCGTGCTGCCGAGCGCCGGCTCCCGCGGGGCCGCGAACAGGATGGCGAAGGGCTGGCGCCGCACGAGCGAGGTCCGCAGGTAGGGCGAGAGCCGCGCATCGAGGAGGGTAATCTCGACGCGCCCGCCGCTGCCGTGGAGATCGAAGGCTTTGCCGCGGTAATCCTTGAAGTCGTCATAGGTCAGCTGTTCGAGCATGCTGTTTTCTCTCTCGTATCTTATGGATAGATTTGTAGAGATAAGTGCAACGGAAGAAAATGTGATCGCACAAAAAGTCTTCGCCCCTGATCGGTCCGGGCGGCTTCTGTGAGCGGGCCGGCCCTGCGCCCCGAGTCGCCGGAGGACGAGGCCTTCCTCCGCGCCCTCTTCGCCGAGGAGGCCGTGCCCGCCCTGTGCGAGGCGGGACTCGACGGCCGTCGGGCCGAGCAGCTCGCGGCGATCCAGCACCGGGCGCGCGGCGAGGGCTACCGCGCGCAGTTCCCCGAGGCGCGCTTCTCGATCATCCTGCACGACGGCGTGCCGATCGGCCGCCTCGTCGAGGACGAGGCCGCGGCCCGGATCGTCGACATCGCCGTCCTGCGGGCTCGCCGCCGCCGCGGAGTCGCGCGGGCCGTTCTCGCAGCGGCGCAGGCGCGCTGGTGCCGCGCCGGGCAGGCGGGGCAGGCCAGCGTGCTGGCGGGTAACACCGCTTCGCTGCGCCTGTTCGAGGGCCTGGGCTTCCACGCGCATCCGCGCGCCGACCGGCCCGACATCGCCCTGGTCTGGGCGCCGGCCGCGTCCGGCAGCCCCGTTCCCGACCGGCTGCGCCTGCCGCTCGTCTTTGATCCCGTGCCCCTCCTGCGGGATCTCGATACGCTGGCGGCCTCCGGCTGGATCGCGCATTTCGTCACTGGCCACTACACGGGCGACTGGAGCGTGATCCCCTTGCGCGGCCCTGCGGGCGCGACCCATCCCGTCTCCATGGCCTATTCCCACCCCGCGGCGGCGGCTTTCGCGGACACGCCCTTCCTGGCGCAATGCCCCGCCTTCGCCGCCGTCCTGGCGGCCTTCGCCTGCCCGCTCCGGGCGGTGCGGCTGATGCGGCTCGGCCCCGGCGCGGTGATCCGGGAGCACCGCGACCACGATCTCGCCTTCGAGCAGGGCAGCGTGCGCATCCACGTGCCCGTCGTCACCAATCCGGGGGTCGATTTCCGCCTCAACGGCCGGCCGGTGACGATGGAGCCCGGCAGCGCCTGGTATCTGCGGCTGTCCGATCCGCACGGCGTCGCCAACCGCGGCGCGGCGGCGCGCATCCACCTCGTCATCGACGCGGGCGTGAATCCGTGGCTCGCCGACCTGTTCGGGCGGGCGCAGGCATGAGCCCCGGCCGCGCGGGCGCAGGAATGACCGAGCCGTTCTTCTACGAGAGCGTGGCGCTGGCGATGACGCGGCCCTTCAACATGGCGTTCCGGCGCCGGAGGGAGGCCGGCATCCTGGCGCGCCTTCCCCCGGGTCTGCGACCGAGCGGCTTCATCTTCCACATGACCCGCTGCGGCTCGACCCTCGCGGCCCAGATCCTCGCCGCCTCGCCGCGCAACATCGTGATCTCTGAGGCCGCCCCGCTGCAGGCGGCCCCTCAGGCCGAAAGCCACGGTCCGGCAAGCGCCGAACGATGCGCGGCGTGGTTCGGCGGCCTCTTCAACGCCTATGGCCAGACGTGTCAGGCGGGGCAGGCGCGGCTCTTCGTCAAGTTCTCGGCCTCTTCCTGCGCCACGACGACCTCCCGGGCGCCCTGCTGACCCGGATGACCGCCCATTTCGGCGTCGTTCCGAATGCGGCCGCCGCGCGGAACGCCCAGCGGCCCGGGCTCGCCTACCGCGACGACCGCGTGGAAAAGCGGAGCGAGGACGCCCGCTGGATCGAGGGCGCCGAAGCGATCCACGGGCCGGTCCTCGATGCCTTCGATGCCGCCCGCGCGCGGGCCTGACGGCTTAGCTCGAAGACAGGACGCTCCTGCCGGCCTGCGGCGCCTGAGAGCGGCGGGCGACGCGCCGGGGCCATCAAGATCGATGCCGGGCAGGTTTTCCACGGCCGGATCGATCCGTGCGGGCTCCTGCTGGGCCTCACGCGGCTCCCGATGTCGAAACGTGGTCACAACCCGATGTTGCGCCATGGGCACAATCAGGGGATAAATTTTCATCATATTTCAATCAGAGGTGAGGACTGCTAGCTTGCGGATCATCCGCTTCGAACGACAAGGTGCCTGTCAGGCCCAACGTCGCGGCAAAGCCGAAGTCTATTCGGCGGGTGGCGGAAGCAGGGGCTGGACTCAGATGGCAAGCGGTGTCGTTACTCTCAAAGGGGCATCCGTCAGTCCGACCAATAGTGGTGGCGGATCTTTTACCGCTCAGACAGTTTTGTTTTATAGTAACTCGACGGCAACCGATCTTGGAAACTTTATAGGTTCGACTCTTTCGAGTTTTCCCGTCGGAACGTCGACATCCGGAGGCCCTGGAACGACTGACAACATCTGGTCGTACACGGCGACTTTGCCGGCCGGTACTTACGATCCTGCCAACGGAACGGGCATCGTTGCCTACGTCGTACCGAGCGGTACTCAAACATCCAACACGGCCGCTTTCGACAGCCGCTCCGCCCAATATTCCGTTTCGGCGCTGGGCGGAGCGGCGCCAACCGTGGGATTGGCCGGTCCGACCACGTCCGGCACCACGGCGGCCGGCGGTGCGTCCGGCTCCACGACAGCCTTCTATAGAGTATCCTACGGCCGGGTCGTCGTGCCGGTGGCTGCGGGTGCGACCGGGCCGACGGGTCCAACCGGCGCCACGGGTGCCACGGGTGCCACGGGCGTGGGTGCGGCCGGCGCCACGGGTGCAACCGGTATTCAGGGCGCGACCGGTGCCACGGGCGCGACAGGTATTCAGGGCGTGACCGGTGCCACGGGCGCTACGGGTGCAACAGGTATTCAGGGTGTGACCGGCGCTACGGGTGCCACGGGCGTAGGCGCGACCGGTGCCACGGGCGCCACAGGCACTCAGGGTGCGACCGGCGCCACAGGCGCGACAGGTATTCAGGGGACGACCGGTGCCACGGGTGCTACGGGTTCGGTCGGTCCGACGGGCGGGACCGGTGCGACGGGTATCCAAGGCGCCACCGGAGCGACGGGCGCCACGGGTGCGACAGGAGTAGGCGCGACGGGTGTGACCGGTACCACGGGCGCGACGGGTTCGGTCGGTCCGACGGGTGCAACCGGCGCCACGGGCGCGACCGGTGCCACGGGTATCCAAGGTGCCACGGGTGCGACGGGCGCGACCGGTGATACGGGCGCGACGGGTTCGGCGGGCCCCACGGGGGCGGGTGCCACGGGTGCGACCGGTGCGACCGGTATCCAAGGTGCCACTGGAGCGCTGGGCGCCACGGGTGCGACAGGAGTGGGTGCTACGGGCGCGACGGGTTCGGTCGGTCCGACAGGCGGGACCGGTGCGACGGGTATCCAAGGTGCCACCGGAGCGACGGGCGCCACGGGTGCGACAGGAGTGGGTGCCACGGGTGCTACGGGTTCGGTCGGTCCGACGGGAGCGGGTGCCACGGGTGCGACTGGTGCGACGGGTATCCAAGGCGCCACCGGAGCGACGGGCGCGGCCGGTAATACGGGCGCGACGGGTTCGACGGGCCCCACGGGAGCGGGTGCCACGGGCGCGCCCGGTGCCACGGGTGCGACAGGAGTGGGCGCGACGGGTGTGACCGGTGCCACGGGCGCGACAGGTTCGGTCGGTCCGACGGGCTCAACCGGCGCTACGGGGGCGGGGGCCACGGGCGCAACCGGCGCCACGGGTATCCAAGGCGCCACGGGTGCGACCGGTGATATGGGCGCGACGGGCACCGCGGGCACGGGCGCGACCGGTGCCACGGGTGCAACGGGTTCGGTCGGTCCGACGGGCGCCACGGGAGTAGGTGTGACCGGCGCCACGGGTGCCACCGGCTCGGCTGGTCCGACGGGTGCCACGGGCGCAGTCGGTTCGACCGGAGCGACGGGCACAACCGGTGCGCAGGGAGCCACGGGCGATACAGGCGCGACGGGTGCCACCGGCCCGACGGGTCCGGTCATCTGCTTCACGCCCGGCACCCGCATCGCGACGCCCGAGGGCGAGACGGCGATCGAGAACCTGCGGCCCAGCGACGCCGTGCGCCTCGCCGACGGCGCCGTCGCCATCGTGCGCTGGATCGGCCGCCGCCGCCTCGACCTGCGGACGCATCCGCAGCCGGCGAGCGCCCACCCGGTGCGGATCGCCGCCGGAGCCTTCGGCGGGGGGCTGCCGCGGCGCGATCTCGTCGTCTCCCCCGGCCACGGCCTCTACTGCGACGGCGTCCTCATCCCCGCGATCTGCCTCGTCAACGATCGCACGATCACGCGGGTGGCGGTCCCGTCGGTCGAGTACCTGCACGTCGAGCTGGCGCAGCACGCGCTCCTGCTCGCCGAGGGGATGCCCACGGAAAGCTACCTCGACGTGGACAACCGCGGCTTCTTCGAGAACGGCGGGGTGCCGCTGATCCTGCACCCGACTTTCGCGGCGATGGCGCATGAGGGGGGCTGCGCGCCCTACGTGATCGCCGGGGCCAAGCTGAAGGCGGTGCGGGCGCGCCTCGACCGGTTGGCGCAGGCCGGGGCGGCGGAACGCGCGGCGGGCAACCGCTGGCGGGCCCGCCTCGGCTTCGGGCGCCGCGTCGCCTGACGAGACCGCGCGGCGCCGGGCTTTCCCGGCGCCGCGTTGCACCCGCTGCGAGGCGCGCTTCGCCGCCGGGCTCGCCCGCATCCCGGCCCGGGCCGCGCCGACCGGCCGCCCGCGGCCGTCCCCAGCCGCGCAAAAGCCCGTGCGGCCTCAGCCGAGTCGGATGTGATGGCCCAGCGGCTTCGTCGGTGGAGAGCGGCGGCCCGTGCCTGGACCGCGCAGATCCGGCTGCTCAGGGAGCGGCGCCTGATCGCCGGCTCCGGGCTGTTCGACGAGTCGCTCTACCTCTTCGAAGCCCCCGACGTGATGCGGGAGGCGGCGGAGCCGATCGAGCATTTCTGCCGCTTCGGCTGGCGCGAGGGCCGGCGGCCCAACCTCTACTTCGACCCGCTCTGGTATCGCGAGCGCTATCTCGAAGGCGCCGACCGCAACCCGCTCGTGCATTACCTCACGGCCGGCGAACGGGCCGGCTGCCGCCCGGTCTGCTACTTCGATCCGCACTGGTACGCGCGGACCTACGGATTGCCGCGCCGGGCCTGCGCGCTGGCCCATTACCTCGCCCATCGGCGCAGCCAGCGCGTCGCGCCGAACCCGGATTTCGATCTCGCCTTCTACCTCGACCGCTACGGGGCCGAGATCGGCCCGAACCGCGATCCCTTCGCGCACCACCTGCGCTTCGGGGCGGCGCGAGACCTCGACCCGTCGCCGCATTTCGATGCGGGGCGCTACCGACGATCCAAGATGGCGGGTCCGCCGCCCGAGGCGCACACGCCCTGGGCGGCGGCGGATCTGCGCGTGCCCCTCGTGCACGCCCTCGCCGCGCGGGAGCGCCGCCGCTGAGGGCCGCGCCCCCTCGCGGTCACGGAGCCGGCGGCAGCCTGTCGAGAGCAAAGCGCATGTTGGCCAGAAAGCGGCGGTGCTCGGCCTCCGGCACCTGCCCGCCTTGCAAGGCGCGCAGGCACGCGTCGAGGCACTCGCGGTGGCGCCCGCACCAATAGGCGTTGACCGCGAACTCGTCGTAGAGGCCGTAGGCGTAGATCCAGCTCTCGACGAAGAGGCCCTCCGCCGGTGCCGGCAGGCCGAGGGCCGGCTCGGCGACGGACCGTCCCTGCGCGTAGCGGAACAGGACGCGGCAGAGGCGGCTGGCGGCGTGGGCGGCCTCGGCCCGCCCGGGCACGGCCGCGCTGGCCTGGGCATAGGTCGCGAGGATGAGGTCGGGGGGGCGGCCCAGCCGCTCCATCATCCGCCCGGCCTGGAGCAGGCTGACATAGACCTCCTCGACCCAGTGCCCGAGTTCGGCCCGGCGCAGATAGGCTTCCAGCGCCTCGGCGAACTGCCCGCAATCGCGGTAGCTCTGGCCGAGATAGAAGGTGTAGCGGGCCACCAGGAGCGGATCGGTTTCCGTGCGCAGCGCCCGCTCCAGCACGGCGGCGTCCCTGGCATAGGTCGTCGGATCGGTGCTGCGGGCGCCCTCGTGGTGGATGCGCATCAGGATCGGCAGATGGTTCTGCGTCACCGCTTCCGGGCAGTCGAGGAACTCGTGCAGGACGCCGCGATAGCGCCAGGAGAGCGCGTTGCGGATCAGTTGCGGCCGGCGATAGGCCGAGCCGGCATAGGTGATGTCGATCGTGTAGGAATCGGCCGAGAGCGCGGGGAGCGCGTAGCCGGGGGCGAGGACCAGTTCGTCGTCGGCGTCGATGATCAGCGTGTAGTCGCCGTGGCCCCGCGCCAGCGCCAGGGCTTCGGAGCGGTTCTGGGCGAAGTCGCGCCAGGGTCGCTCGATCACCTCGCCGGGCAATCCGGCCATCGCCGCGCGCACGCGCTCCTGCGTCCCATCGGACGAGCCGGTATCGACGACGATCCAGCGGTCGATGATCGGCCGGACCGAGGCGAGGCAGCGCCGGATGACGTGCGCCTCGTTCTTGACGATCATGCACAGGCAGACGGTCTGGCCGGTCGGCGTCACGGGACGAGGCCTCGCAGGTCGAAGAGTGCGCATCGACGAGTGCACGTCGGAGGGGGCGCGGCTGCCGGAGCTTGGCGCCCGCGCGCCGCCGGACCGGTTCCTGCCGCGATTGTCGGGGCAAGACAACCAGAACGTTAAACGGCGCGCCGGTTCGCGGCTTGTTTTTGCGGGTGTTGTGGCCCTCCGCCCGCACCGACGACAGGTCCTGGGCTGACATGCCCCGGCCGCCCTGCGCCCAGGCGCGGCGTCTCATGAACCGTTCTCATGAACCCTTCCGCCCTCCGCCCGGTTGGCCCGGCGGAGGTGCATCATGAGCGACCCGTCGAAGCGGAACGAGGGCGGCAAGCCGGAGGAGGTCGAGGCGCCGGATCGTCCGCGCCTGACCCCGCAGGGCCATAGCTCCGGCACGGTCTCGGGCGAGGACAGCACCGATCCGCGGGGCGGTGCCAAGGAGGGGCAGGGCGACAAGGCGGAGGGCTGAGCGGGCTCAGTCCTCCGGGGTGCATCTAAACCTCTGTTGTGCCGCGGCTTCTTTCGACGAACCGGTGTCCGCTTCGTCGGAAAGCGCGCTAGCGGCCGAGCGGATGCCGGGCCGCCTCGGGAACGATCTGGTGGTCGTAGGAGGCGTGGCAGGGCGGAACGTAGACCCAGGCGGCCAGCGCCGGCGGCAGGCCGAGGCGGCTGAGATCGAGTCCGCAGCTCGGTCGGCGCATCTGGCCGTAGGCCAGATGCGTGGCCGCGATCTCCGGGCTCTCGAAGCAGCCGAGCAATTCGTTGTCCCAGAGCACGGCGTAGCAGGGCCGGCCGGCCAGAGAGGTCGGCTCGATCCGGAACTCGCCCTGGAAGGTGTCGTATAGCCAGCACTCTCGGGGCATCGGCGCATCCTCGGAATTATTTTTCTCTTCAACCTCGCGCCTCGAAACATCGTTCAGGCCGCCGGCCCTGCGCAAGGCCGATCTCGGGCCAAGCGCCGATCTCGGGCCAAGCGCCGATCTCGGGCCAAGCGCCGATCTCGGGCCAAGCGCCGATCTCGGGCCAAGCGCCGATCTCGGGCGTTGCGCCGCCGCAGGACATCGCTCAGGTTGAAGCCATGGCCGACGATGTCTCGCCTCAACGTCCCCTGCCCGAATGCCTGACCCGGTTCCTTGCCGAGCCGGGACCGCGGCAGCCGGTTCGCCGGCCGCCCGAACGCGACGCGGAGAGGCCGGCCATCGCCAAGTCGTCCGGCCCCCAGCCCTCCTCCTCGAAGCGGGCCCTGCAGATCGTTCTCCTGTGGGCACTGGGCTACAACCTCTTCGGATTTGCGATCATCGTTCTGCTATGGCGAAGCATGAACTGAGCGGCGCTCCCCGGGAGCGCGAGGGGGTTGGGATGCGGCCGAGGAAGCGCCTGTGAGCGAGCGCAGCGACCTGAAGGTCCGACCGGACGAAGACCCGCGCACGACCGCCGTCCTGATCCTCGTCGCCGTACGGGAGAGTGCGGCCCATCTCGGCCGGCTGCTTCGGCTGGCGCGAATCGAGATCCGCGGCAACCTGCGCGCGCTCGCGGCGCTGGTCCTGCTGTTCGGCGCCGCGCTCCTGCTCGTCCTCGTCACCCTGGCCCTGCTTCTGATCGCGCTGCGGGATGCCCTGGCGGTGCTGCTCGGCAACGAGGCGCTGGCGAGCCTGATCGTCGCCCTGCCCTTCCTCGCCGCAACCGCGATCCTGACCTGGGCGGGCGTCCGGCGCATGAGCCTGCGCGCCTCGCGGGCCTGAGCGGATCGTCGCTCCGGAGAGCGTCGCCGGGCCGGTCCGCACGAAAAAATCGCTCCCGCGAAAGCGTCCCCCGCGAAAACCGGTCTGGCCCGTCCATGGCCCAGGCGAGGGCGGCCGATGCCGCCTCGTCAGGGAGATGCACCATGAGAACGGTTTCGATCCTCGCCTTCGTCGGTCTGGTCCTCGCGACGGCGCCGGCCCTCTCGCAGGAAGCGGCCGGGGAGCCGGCCAGCCGGAGCAACCAGGAGTTCCTCGGCGTCGATCTCGACAACGGCGGCGTCTACTACAACGGCCGCAACTCGGGCCGGTACTGCCTCTACCGCACGGTCGAGGTGTTCAACCGCTATACGGGTTATGTCGAGGCCCGACGCGTCCGCCGCTGCGGGCGCGGCCTCTACCTGCCGTAGGGCGGAACGCGATGCTGCTGGCCGCGCTCTCGCCCCTCCATCTGGCCGCCCTCGGGTTGATCTTCGCGGTGATCGCGGGATGCTGAAGCCGGATTCGACCAAGGTCGGGCGCGCAGCCGATGCGCTCGGTGCGTCCCGTGGCCGGTCGCGATCGAGCCGCCCGCCGGTGCCCGGGGCGACATTGTTTCCCAATCCTCGCCGGGCTAACCCTGCCCCGGGCAGGGACGGCGCCGGGCGGCGCCCCGATCGAGGACAGAAATCCCGAAGACCGACGGGGAGACGATTGTGGCGAGACAGGCATCCATCCGGGCCATCCGATCGGCCGCGGCGGCGCTTCTGACGATGCTCTCCCTCGCCCTGCCGGCGCGGGCGGCCCCCGATCCGGCCCCTTTCGCCGACAACGCCGACTCGGTCGCGGTGGTGATCGGCAACCGGAGCTACAAGCAGACGGTCCCGGTCGATTACGCGCACAACGACGCCGACGCGATCCGCGCGTACCTCACCGAGCGCCTCGGCTACCGCGAGAGCAACGTCTTCGTCCTGAAGGACGCGACGCTCAACGAGTTCAACCAAGTCTTCGGCACCGAGCGCAACCCGCAATCGGGCCGGCTCTGGCGCAACGTGCGCGAGGGCCGCTCCAACGTCTTCGTCTACTATTCCGGCCACGGCGTGCCGGATCTGGCCACCAAGCAGCCCTTCCTGCTGCCCGAGGACGGCAACCCGAACCAGGGCGAGAGCGGCTACAGCCTGGAGACGCTCTACCGCAACCTCGACCTCGTGAAGCGCAAGATCGGCGCGGAGCGCCAGCTCGTGGTCATGGTCGATGCCTGCTTCACCGGCGAGACCGGCCGCAAGGGCGAAAGCCTGCTCGCGGTCTCGGCGCCCGGCTTCGCGCCGGCCCGGCCGAAGGCGCAGAGCGGGATCGTGCGGCTGGTCGCCACCTCCGGCGCCAGCCCCGCGAACTGGGACGAGCCGAACCGGCTCGGCCTCCTCACCAGCCGCTTCCTGATGGGCGTCTCGGGGCTGGCCGATGCGAAGGAAGGGCCGGATGGCGGCGACGGACTCGTCGAGTGGCCGGAGCTGAAGCGCTACCTCGCCCGCGAGGTCGAGGAGGCGGCGCGGCGCGCCTCGGGCCGCGAGCAGGTACCGGAGATCGACGACGCGCCGATCGTGCTCAAGGCCTCGCTGCCCGTGGCGGCGGTGTCCGGCGGTGTCGCCGCGATCCGCGACGAGGCGGCGTGGCGGCGCGCGGAAAGTCTCGGCACCCGCGAGGCCTTCGAGGCCTATGTCGGCGCCTGCGGCGAAACCTGCGCCTACCGCCCCCAGGCGATGGACCGGCTGCTCGCCGGCCGCAAGCGCGACGCGGCGGCGATCGACCAGGAGAACTGGACGCGGTTCGGCAGCGCCCGGCAGTATCAGGCCTATCTCGATTCCTGCGGCGAGGTCTGCGCCTACCGCTCGATCGCGGAAGGCTATCTCGGCGGCGCGAACCCGAGCACCGACCCGCGGGTGAAGCGCTGCGATGAGCTCGCCGCGGGCACCGACGATCCCGATCGCCCCAACGGCGTGAGCGGGGTCAAGCTCGGGCGGATCGAGGCGTCGGCCGCGATCGAGGCCTGCCGCGGGGCCTCCGCCGCCTATCCGCAGCTGCGCCGCCTCGCCTACCAGCTCGGCCGGGCCTACGACCGGGCCGACCGCTCCAAGGAGGCGTTCTCCGCCTACGACCGGGCGGCCAAGGCGGGCAGCGTCTCGGCGATGAACAACCTCGCCACGCTCTACGAGAACGGCCAGGGCGTGAAGCGCGCGCAGGGCGAGGCCTTCCGGCTCTACCGGCAGGCGGGCGAGGGCGGCAACGTGGTGGCGCTCGCCAACGCCGCCCGGATGCTCGAATACGGCAACGGCATCCCCAAGAACGAGGCGCAGGCGGTGGCGCTCTACAAGCGCGCGGCCGAGGGCGGCGACGTGCCCTCGATCTCGAAGCTGGTGCCCCACTACGCCACCGGCGCCTACGGCTTCCCGAAGGACCTGCGCCAGGGCTTCGAGCTGTTCCGGCGCGCGGCCGACAAGGGCGACCCCGTGGCAATGGCGACGATGGCCACGCTGATCGACAACGGCTTCGGCCGCTTCTTCCCGGGCGTGCGCTCCGCCGACATGGTGCTGCGGGCCCTGAAGAAGGGCGAACTCGGCGCTGCCTCCGTCTCGGCCACCGACACGGCGGCGCAGAAGCTGAAGCCGGAGACGATCCGCAGCGTCCAGCGCGCGGTGAAGGAGGCGGACTATTACTCGGGGGCGCTGGACGGGCGCTTCAACCCGGTCTTCGTGCGGGCGCTTGACCAGTACGCTCGGGCGAACGAGACGGAATGAGGCTCCTCCTCCTCGCCGCGCTCCTGATCCTGTCCGCGCCCGCCCGCGCCGATCCCGCAACCGCCGCGCTCACCCCCTTCCTCGACGCCGTGGCGGCCTGCGCCGGGCGGCCCGACCTGACGCTGGCGGTGGTCGGCGTCGAGCCGGGCCAGACCGCGCTCTCGCGCGAGCAGGCCGAGGAGGTGCGCCTCGCGGTCGAGAGCCGGCTCCAGGCGAGCGGCCGCGTGCGGCTCGCGGCCGCCGCCGACGTGGTGCGGATCAAGGCCCTGCGCGAGGGCACGACCGGGCTTTCGGGAGCCGAGGCCGAGGCGCAGATCCGGCAGGCCTTCGCGGGCGATGCCAGCGTCTTCCTCGTGGAGCCGCGCCGGGCCGGCGAGACCGCCGCTTTGCGCCTCCAGGCGATCACCAAGTCGGCCGCCTGCAAGGCGACGAGCGAGCCCCTGATCGTGCCGATCCGCGTCGGGGCCGGCGTCTCGGACATCGACGCGGTGATGGAGGGCGCGGTGCGGGCGCTCCAGCAGGCCGCGCCGAACGCGCGCACGATCGAGGTCTGCCCCTTCGTGGCCGAGGGCGGCCATTCGAGCTGCGCGGGGGCTCTCACCGACCGCCTCGTCATCGCGCTCGATGCCGAGGCGCGCTCGGCCAACCGCATCCTCAAGGGCGCCCGCCTCGACGTGCGCCGCCGCCCGCCCGGCACCGCCTGCCAGGGAAGTGCCGAGGGCGTCCTGACGGCGAGCGGGCGCTTCCGCACGGAGCGGGACGGCGCCTCCTACCTGGAGCTGGAGTTCGGGCGCGAGGGCGCCGTGCTCGCCCCCACGGGGCGCCGCCGCATCGGCATCGAGGGCCTGGGCTGCGACCCCACCCCGCGCCCCTTCCTCGATCACCTCGCCGCCAGCGCCCGCACGGACGGAGGGCGGCTCGCGGTCTCGGCCACGGCCGCGCCCTTCGCCCGCGGCCAGCGCCTGGAGATGCGCATCGAGTCGAAGTCGCGCCAGAACCTCTATTGCTGGGTGGTGGCCCCGGACGAGACCGCCTTCGTTGCCCTGCCCGTGCGCGGCAACGCGGTCTCGGAGGCGCCCCTGGGGCCCGGCGACACCCGGCGCTATCCCCGCGGCTACGGCCTGGAGGAGATCGTCGCCGCCGAGCCCTTCGAGAACCTGTTCGCCTGCTTCGGCGTCGAGGGCGGCCTGCCGCCGGAGCTGGAGGCCCGCTGGCGCGCGGCGGCGCCGGGGGCGGGGGCAGACGCCGCGCTGCTGCAGCCGCCGGACGTGCTCGACCTGCTGGAGCGGATCCGCCGCACGCCGGGCGTGACCGAGGCAAGCGCGCGGATCGTGGTGCGGTGAGGCGGGCCGCCCTCCCCTGGCGCCGCCGCGCCGTCGGGGCGGCGTTCGTCGCGCTGGCGGGGGCCGCCTTCGCGCTGCCCGTTGCCTGCGCGCCGACGCCGACGGCGTCCTGCGACCTGGAGCGCCTGCGCCATTATCCCCTGGCGATGGCGGTGGAGAACCGCGCGCTCCCCTTGCGCCTGCCGGACGTGTTCTTCCCCGATCCTGCAGGGCGCGATCCGGGCCTCGACCGTGACAGCCTCGATGCGGCGGGGGCGGCGAAGCTCAGGGCCGCCCTGGAGCGGGGGCTCGCGGGCTTCCGACCCGGCGAGCGGCCGGTGCTGATGCTCGCCGCCTTCGACCACTGGACCGCGCAAGGGGCCGGCCTCAAGGGCTTCTTCGTCCTGCCGGAGGGCGTCTTCCTCGACGACGTGCTGGAGACCCTGGACGGCGCGGGGCTCTCCGAGCACGCGGCCCTGGTGCGCGAGGGGGCGGCGCTGTTCGGCCCCCGCTACGGCACCCAGGCCGAGCGCTACGCCCGCTGGAGCGACGGCGGTGGCGAGATCCGCGACCCGGCGCTCGATGCCGCCCTCGACCGCCTCGCCGAGCGCTTCCGGGCGCTGCCGCGCCCGCTGGACGAGGCGGTGCGGCGCGTCGAGCGCTCCCCCGATCTCGCGGCGTCCTACGAGACCCTTCGGGCCGGGACCGACGCGGACGACCGCCTGCGCTTCCTCACCGGCGGCCTGTGGCGCTGCCTCGACCATTACGGAACGCCGCCGGCCGTGGCCGCCCGCCTCGCCGCCCTGCCGACGGCGCACGGGCGGATCATCGTCACCGAGATCTTCCAGGCGGAGATGCTGAACGGCTCGGTGCACCAGTTCTTCTTCAACTCCTCCGGCGGCCTCGCCCCCGACGTCGCCGACGCCCTGGACGCGATGGACCTGCCCGGCCACGCCGCGGCGGTGCGGCGCGGCATCGCGAAGTTCCCGAGCCCCTTCCCGCGGGATCTGAACACGCGCCGCGCCTTCATGGCCCGCCAGGACAAGGCCTTCGACGACGCCCTCTATGAACTGACGGGCGACGTGGATGACGGGAAGATGCAGGAGGCGATGGTCGGGATCGCCCGCGAGGCCGACATCCTCCCGCGCTGATGTCCGGCCGCCGTTCCGGGCTCGGGGGAGAGGACCGCTTCAGGCATGTTCGTCAACGGTCCGGCGCTGGCCGTCACGCTCTGGCTCCTCCTCTTCGCCCTCGTCGTGCTCGCGGGCGTGCTCGTCGCGCATCTCCTCTGGGTCGTCCGGCTCGCCCGCGGCCCCGGCCTTACCGGGCGGCCGGCGCCGATGCGGGCCCTGGCCGTCGCGGCGGCGTTCGTGACGCCGGTGCTGAGCTTCTACGCCGTCGAGATCGCCGCCCCGTGGCGCCGCCGGGCCGCCGGCGAGCGGCTCGTCCTCGTGGCGATCCTGACGGTGGCGCTCGCCGCCTTGGGGGCCGCGAGCGAGGAGGCGCGCTACGTGCCCGGGGACCGCACGGCCTGGCACGCGGCCGGCACCTTCCTGCGGCTGCTGCGGCTCCTCGTGATCGCGCAACTGCTGATCTTCATGATCCTGCGCGTCCTCTCGGGCGGGCGGCGCCCGGTCCTGGTCTGGAGCGCCTTCCTCATCGTGGCCGCGCTCCTCGTCTTCCTGCTCATCTGAGGGCCCGCGCGGATCGGGCTCTGGCCGGCCCAGGACGAAGCGTGCCGCGCCTTCCGGGCGCCGCCGGAGGGTGACGGATGGCCGGGCTCGGGATAACCATACGGCGAATCGAGGAATCACAAGGGGTTGCGCGCAGCCCCGGCACCGGGAGGCGCATGACCGGCGGATACGACGAGCGCTGCGCGGCCGACCTTGCGGGTGTGGGCGAGGGCCGCGACCTCTCCCGGGCCGACCGCGCCTGGCTCGCCCGCGTCGTGACCGGGGCCGTGCGTCCCAACCGCGACAAGCCGCTCTGGGACCTCGCCCACGCGCTGGCCGCCCTGGCGCGGGCCGGCGGCGCCCGGGATGGGCGCGCCCTCGTCTCCCTCGCCCTCGATCCGGGCCTCGCGACGCCCGCCGCGGTCGAGGCGCGCTTTGCCGGGAATGCGGCCACCGACGCGCGCGGCCTCGTGCTCGACGGGGGCTGGCGCACCGGCTGGTCCGGCCTCGCCCGGCTCCTGGCGCTGGCCGAATTCGTGCTGACGGCGGAGGATCTGGCGCAATTCGCGACCGTCACCGGCTGGCTCGACGAGCTGGCCGCCTCGCCCGACGCGGAGGGCGCCGCCTTCCTGGCCAAGCGCCTCGCCCGGCAAAGCGCGGCCTACCGCAACGCCCACCTGCCGCTCGCGCCGCTGGAGCGGCGCTTCCGCGCCATCCTCGTCTTCCTGGCCGGGCGCCGTGCCTTCGGCGACGACGACATCCTCGCCTTCTGGCGCGAGGAGATGCGCGGGGGCGAGCGGCCGGGCTTCCGCACCGTGGCCGAGCATTTCGTGACCTTCGAGGCGGGGGCCCACCTGCTCGACGGCCTGGAGGGGTTGGCGTCGGCCGCCTCTCTGGCCGCCGCCGACGGTTGGGAGGAGCGCCTCGACGCGAGCTTGGCCGACCTCACCGCCGCCGAGCCCGCCGAGGCCCTGGCCGCCCTGCTCGCCGCGTGGCCGGACGGCCCCAAGATCCTCACCGGGGCCGAGCGCGAGGATCTGGCCGATTTCCTGCGCCTGGAGCCGTTCCACCGCACCCGCCCGCTGACGACCCTGCGGGCGGCGAGCTTCGGGCGCGTGCAATCGGGCATCGCCAACCGCCTGCGCCGGGGCGGCGGCGGGGCCGACCTCGCCGAGCGCGCCGCCTGCACGGAGGCCGAGACCTACGCCGACCTGCAGGCCCGCGCCGGGGCGCTCGCGGCGCATCTCGCCCGGATGCTGCGCATCGCCGCGGCGCTCGCCATCGCCGAGCGCGACGGGCTCTCCCCGCAGACGCAGGCCGCCCTGGAGGCGGCCGAGGCGGATCTGCGCCGGGTGCGCCGGGCCGGCTTCGAGGACCGCGCCGCCCTCACTGCGGGCTTCGCCGCCGCCGCATCCGCCCTGTTGCGCCTCGCGGAAGAAGCCGGGCGGCTGGAGCGGGCGCTCGCGGCGCTCGACCGGCAGCGCCCGCTGGAGGCGGCCTTCGCGGCCGACCGGGCGGTCTTCGCCGAGGCCTTGACCGCGGCCTATGCGGGGGAGGCGGCGTGAGCGACGAGGCCCGGCTTCTCGCCGAACTCCACGCGGCCCGCGCCCTGGTGCGGGCGAAGGGCCCGGCCGTCCGGCCGAGCCACGCCGCGCTCTGGGCGCACGCCATCCGGGCGCCCGGGCAGCCGGTCGACCTCGCCTTGGAGCGGGCGATCCGCAGCGATCCCGACACCGCCCGGCGCTACCGGACCCTGCTCGGCGCCCAGGCGCTCGCCCACGCGCCGCTCGCTGCCGCCGCCTCCGACGGCGCCCTCCTGCGGCGCCGGGTCGGCCCGTTCGAGCTGGAGATCCTGGAAGGTGAGGACGGCGCGCCGCCGCTCCTGATCCTGCGCGGGGCGCAGGCGCCGATGCCCCGCACGATCGAGGCGTGGCTCGGCGACGCGGCGGTGCGGCTCGACCTCGGTGAACCGGTGGAGGGCGCGATCCTGCTCGCCCTCGATCCGGCCGTGCCGGAGGCCGCCCTGCTCGGCCGGATGCTGCGCGACCCGGCCTGCGCGGTGTTCCTGCTGTGAGCGTCCGGCCCGGTCCCACCTCTCGGATGACAGCCATCGGGTGCGCGCGTCGATGCGGGCTCGCCGCCGCATGAGCGGACCCGCCATCCTCGTCGTGATCCCGACGACCCGCGGCCCGCTCCACCTGCGCGCCCTCAAGGCCCGGCCGGGCCTGCCGGCGCCGGCCGCCTTCGCCGACGGCGATTACCGCCCCCTGCCCTGGTCGGCCGACTATGCCCGGCTCTGCGCGGCGGGCGGGCCGCTCGCCCGGCTCACGGACGGCCCGCTCCCGCCGCACGAATTGCGCCTCTCGGGCTCCTTCGATGCCGGCCGCTCCTGGGAGGTGCCGGTCTGCCTCGCCCACGGGCTCGCGGCGCGGGGCGCCCGCTTCGCCGCGGAGCCGGCCGAGGCCGGGCTGATCCTCTGGGCCACCGGCGCGGTCGATCTCGACCTCGCGGTGCGGCCCGGCGATTACGCGCTCCTCGACAAGATCGAGCGCGCCCGCGCCCTGCTGGCCGAGGCGCCGGACGCGCGCCTCGCGGTGCTGTTGCCCGAGGGCCCGGAGCGGGCGCAGGCCGAGGCGGCGATCCGCGCCCTCGGCCGCTCCGGCGATCCGCTCTTCCTGCCGGCCGGCTCCATCATGGCCGCGCTGGCGGCGCTGGAGACGGGGATGCGCCCGGGAGAAGCGGTTCGGCCGGCGGCCCGGCGGCGAGGGCGCCTCGCCTTGCCGGCGGGCGCCCTCGCCGCCGCCGGGATCGCGGCAGCCCTCGCCCTCGGCGCCCGGCAGGCTCCCGTCGCCGGCCCGGTCGAGGCTCCGGTGACGGAGACGGTTCCGCCCCAGGCCGCGAATGCCGCGCCGGCTCCGGCGCCGAACGTTCCCGAACCCGCTCCGGTCGAGAAGCCGGCCGCGCTCCGCGTCGAGGAGCTGCGCGCGCCGCCCGGCTCGTCCTGCCGCCGGGTCGCCTTCGGCGCCGACCCGCCCGAGCGGCGCCCGGTGGCGGTCGAGGCCGAAGGACGGCTCGCCCCGAGCCGGCTCGCGCCGGAGCTGTGCGGCCTCGCCGTGCGGGCGGAGGCGCCCGGCCTGCGGATCGAGGTGGGCCCCGAGTTGCGGGGCGCCGCCCTGCCCCCGGTGCGGCTCGCGGACGGCGCGCAGGGCTACTTCCTGCGCGAGGGCGCCCGGCAGAACCTCGTCTACGCCGTCCAAGCAATCCCGGAGGCGGGCGCGCCGACGCCCGGCTCCCGCCTCCTCCACGCACTGACACGGTGACACGATGATGGGAATGCGGTCCGCCCCCGCGCCGTCCGACCGGACCGCGATGCCGGCCAGAGGGAGGAAGACGATGGTTCCGATCCGGCGGAGGCGCGCCCGGCTGGGCGCCTGCCTGCTGCTCGCGCTCGGCGCGGCCGGTCCCGCGCGGGCGCAGAGCGTCGGCTTCGATCCCGCCGATTACGGCCGGGCGCAGCTGCCCCTGCGCCAGACCACGGGCGACGCGGCGGCCTATGTCGATCAGAACAAGGGCGCGTTCGAGCCCATTGCCGAACTCGACCCGAAGGACGGGCTGGCGGCGCTCGCCCGCCCAATCGGCCGGGTCGACATCGTCCTGCGCAACACCCGCAGCGGCCAGCAGGTCGGCGCCTCCTGCACCGGGACGCTCCTGCCCGGCGACTACGTGCTGACCAACCACCATTGCCTGCCGCAATCGGGCGAGCTGACCCCGGTCAAGGCCTCGATCCTGATGGATTACCTGACGCTCGACGGCAAAGGCTCGCGGCGCTTCGAGATCGACCCCAAGCCCGTCGAGCACGATGCCCGGCTCGACTACGCGCTGGCCCGCGTCGCCGGAAACCCGACGGCGGTCTACGGTGCGGCCCGGCTCTCGGGCGAGGCCGTGCCCGGCAACCGCTCGATGCTCGTCATCCACCACCCCCTCGGGCGCCCGAAGGTGATGAGCCGCTTCCGCTGCTTCGCCCTGAAGGACCAGGCCGAGGGGCCGGACCTGCGCCACCGCTGCGACACGCTCGGCGGATCCTCCGGCTCGCTGATGTTCGACGCCTCGGTCGCGGGCATCGCCCTTCACAAGGAGGGTGGCCTCGACCCGAAGGACACCACCAGCTTCAACAACGCCACCCGGCTCTCGGCCATCCTGGGCCGCAGCCCGGTCCTGTCGCGGATCGCGGCGGCGCAGGGGCGCCCGGTCGCCGCCACCGACCCGGGCGCGCGGCCCACCACGCCGCCCGCTACGCCCTCCACCGCGGCCCAGCCCGCCCCCGCCGCGGACGGCCCGCTCGATCCGGCCCGGATGAACGCGATCCTGCGCGGGCGCTGAGCGCACCACGAAGAATTTTCGTCGCCCGAGCGCGAAAGCCGCTCTGGCTCGCCCACGGGTCAGGGTGTGAGGGGCCGGAGCAAGGCCCGGGACGGACGAGGGGGGGAACGATGCGGACCCACGATGTGCCCATGCAGAAGCAAGGGGCGTCCATGCGCCGCCCGTGCCGCGCGAGCCTGATGCTGGCCGCCGGCCTCGTCCTGGCGCTCGCCGTGCCCGCGCAGGCCAATCCGCTGACCGAGGTGCCGGGGTCCCGGCCGCCCGCACCGGAGGAGGCGCCCCCGCCCCGGGACGAGGCGGCGGAGCGGGCGGAGGCCGAGACCGAGGCGCGGGCGTTGAACCCGAACGCCACCGCGATCATCCGCTCGCTCGCCCCCTTCGCCGACGGCAATCCCGGCGCCCCGCTCGCGGTGGCGCCCGGCGATGGCGGCCCGCCCCTGCGGGTCGATCCCGCCCGCTCGGTCGATCTCACGGTGTTCTTCGCCTACGACAGCGCCCGCCTGACGCCGGAGGCGCGCATCCAGCTCGAGCCGCTGGGCGAAGCCCTGCGCGACCGGGCGCTGGCCGGCCACGGCTTCCTCATCGCCGGCCACACCGACGCCTCCGGGGGCCTCGCCTACAACCGCCGCCTGTCGCTCGCCCGGGCGCGGGCCGTGAAGGCGCATCTCGTCGAGACCTACGGCATCGCCCCGGAGCGCCTGCGCGTCCACGGCTGGGGACCCGGCCGCCCGAAGGATCCGGCCGCGCCCCGCTCGCGGGTCAACCGCCGGGTCGAGGTCAGCCTGATCGCGCCGGCTCGCCGCGGGGGCCTGCGCTTCGTGCTGCCCGCATCGGAGCAGGCCTGCGCCGGCTCCGGGCTCGCCGATCCGCGCTTGGCCCGCGCGCTCGACCTCGACGATTTCGACGCGGCCCCGACGCCGCTCCCCTGCACCGAATGAACGCCGACCTGCCCTTCAGGAGAATCCCGATGTCGCATGCCCGTCTCAAGGCCCTCCGCAGCGCCTTCGCCGCCTCGGCCCTTTTCTCGCTCGGCCTCCTCGGCCTCGCCGCTCCCGCCCTCGCCCAGGCCAAGCCCAACGTCGTGGTGATGGGCGAGGATGCCGACGAGGATTCGGTGCCGCGCGGCAACCGCATCTTCCAGCGGGTGATCGCCGAACTCGCCGAGACGATGAACCTGCGCGGCTACAACGTCTACGACGAGACCGCCGTGGCGATGGGCTTCACCCAGCCCAACCGCGTGCGCCGCCGGGACGCGGAGCTGATCGAGGTGGCCCGCGCCGTCCAGAACCCGCCGCTCGACGTGGTGGCGGTGTTCCAGATCTACGCCTCGGCCTCGAAATCGGGCTATTCCGACATCGTGCGGCCGGAGGTGCGCATTCCCGGCCGCCTCCTCAACGTGCGCACCGGCCAGTCGCTGGGCTCGTTCGAGGTGGCGGGCGTGCAGCTCCCGCCCCTGCCGCAAGGGTGCGACCGCGACTGCCTGCTGGAGCGGGTCGGCGCCGAGGCGAAGGGGATCGCGGGCGACGTCGCGGCGGCGCTGACGGCCAAGCTCGACGGCGTCGTGGCTCCCCGCCGGGGCGCCGATGCGGGCCCCCTCCTCGACGGCGCTCCCGGCGCTCCGCCGCCCTCCCCCGGCGCGGTCGCGGCGGCGCCCGGCGGCGAGGCCTGCGGCGGCCTGCCCACCGCCTACACGGTCAAGCTGAGCGGCTTCTCGGCCCAGGAGGTCCAGGCGGCCGAGGAGTACATGGCCGCCTTCCGCTGCTACGAGCACCACCGCCCGGTGCGCGCGAGCGGGGCGAGCGCCGAGTACTGGTACGAGACCCGCTCCGATTCCGCCCGCCTCGGCCGCAACCTGCGCCTGATGCTGGAGCACATGAGCGCGCCCGGGCAGGTCCAGTTCTCCGGCAACACCTTCGTCATCAGCCGCGTCGCGACGCGCTGAACCCGGCACCGGCCGTCCGCGCCTGCCCCACGAGGAGCCCGCCATGACCGACCCTCACCCGCCGCGCGGCCTGCTCGCCCGCTTCGTCCCGCGCCGCGCGGGGCTGCGCGCCCTGCTCGCCGGCCTCGCCAGCGCGCTCCTGGCCTCCGCCGCGCCCGGCCCGGCGCACGCGGCCGAGCCGGTGTTCCCGCCCGCCGGCTCCCTTGGCCTCGTGCCGCCGCCCGGCATGACCCCATCCGAAAAATTCGCGGGCTTCGAGCACCGCTCGGGCGCCTCGATCATCCTCGTCGAGATGCCGCCCGAGGCCTGGGCGCAGATCAACGGCCGCTTCACGCCCGAGGCGCTGGCCGCGACCGGCTTCCGGGTGAAGGGCGGTTCGGAGGCGCTGCCGGTGGCCGGCGGCGAGGGCTTCGTCCTGCGCGGCACGCAGGGGGCCAACGGGCTCACCTACGCCAAGTGGGTCGCGGTCGTCCGGGGCGGGGCCGGCACCGGCCTCGTCACCGTGCAGGTTCCCGAGAGCGCGGCGGAGCAGGTGCCGGAGGCCGCCGTCGAGGCCGCCCTGCGCACGGTCGCCTTCCGGGCGCCCGGCAGCGTCGCCGACCAGATCGCCGCCCTGCCCTACACGGTCGGCGACATGGCGGGATTCCGCCCGGTGCGCACGCTGATGGGCAATGCCCTGCTGCTCACCGACGGCCCGAAGGACGTCGATCCCGAGGGCAGCCAGACCATGGTCATCGTCGCGCCCTCCCTGGGCCGGGCCGCCGTGGGAGCCGGCCAGGAAAGTGCCTTCGCCCGCAAGGCGCTCGGCACCCTGCGCGAGGTCAAGGATCTCACGGTCACGGACGAGGAGCGCTCGACCCGCGGGGACGCCGTCGTCCTGCGCCTGCGCGGCTCCGGCGCGGATGCGCGCTCGGGCCGTCCGGTCGCGGTGACGCAGACCATCCTGTTCGAGGGGCCGGGCTACGTCCGGGTCCTCGGCCTCACGAGCGCGGACCGGCCCGACGCACTCGCCCGTGCCGAGCGCGTCGCCGCCTCGATCGCGACGCGCCGGAACGGGGACGCCCGATGAATCCCCTCGATCGCGCCGATCCCGAGCCTGCCCGCGGGAGACGCAGCGCGCGACGATGCCTGATCCTCCTCGCGGCCGCCGCTCTGTCGGGCCCTGCCGCCGCCGCGCCCTCGCTGCTGGAGGACTGGGCCGCCCTCAACAGTGCCTGCCGCGGCGGGCGCGGCGACGATCCGAGGACCCTTGAGGCCTGCACCCGCCGGGACGCCCTCGACCAGCGCCTCACCGCCGCCGGCTGGTGCTACGGGCGCCCCGGCGAGGCCGGATACCAGCGGCGCTGGCGGCTTTGCACCTCGTCCAGGCAGCGTTGAGGCGTGGGTTCGGCTCACGGGATCGGCGCGGTTCAAGAACCGCCGGACAGAAGCGAAACAGCCGGGAAGCACCGGCTCGGCCAGATTTGTCCAACCGGGTTGGGCGCAAGGGAATAAGTTCGAATAGGTCTAAGGAGAAACCCAACAATACGTCTGAGCCGACTATGCGATGCGCGTCAAGCTTGCGGGGCAATTGAATTTATGCAGATTGATCTCACGCCTGTATCGATAGACGGACATTCAAGCCGCCCCGCCGCATGAGCCTGACGACTGCCCAGATCCTCGATCTCGCCCCCGACGCGTCGAGCCGCAAGGCCGGGCAGGATCAGGCGAAACCGCAGAAATGGGCCGGCCTCGGCCGGGCGGGCACGGTGATCTGGGGCGAGATCAAGGGCAGCGGGGCGAGCCCCTACCGCACGGTCGCGGATCTCGCCGGGCCGTCCTCGAAATGCACCTGCCCGAGCCGCAAGTTCCCCTGCAAGCACGGCCTCGGCCTGATGCTGGTCGACGCGAGCGCTCCGATCGCGGAGGGCGAGCCGCCGGACTGGGCCGCCGCCTGGATGAAGGGGCGCGAGAGCCGCGCCGCCGCGGCCGAGACCCGGGCGAAGGAACCCGCCAAGCCCGTCGACGAGCGGGCGCAGGCCAAGCGGCGTCAGGCCCGCGAGGACCGGGTCGCGGCGGCGCTGGACGAACTCGACCTCTGGCTGCGCGACCTGATGCGGCGCGGGCTCGCGGCCGCGCGCAGCGAACCCTACGCCTTCTGGGACCGCATGGCCGGACGCCTCGTGGACGGGCAGGCGCCGGGCCTCGCCCGCCGGGTGCGCACCCTGCCGGGGCTGATCGCGGCGGCGCCTCAGGCCGGCGCCCCCCGGCCGGAAGCTGCGCTCGGCCTCGGCCTCGGCCGGCTCGCCCTGTTGCTCCGGGCCGCGCGCCGCCTCGATGCGCTGTCGCCCGAACAGGCGGCGGGCGTGCGCGCGGCGCTCGGCTACCCCGTCACCGCCGAGGAGATGGCGGCCCGGCCGGACCAAGCCGACACCTGGGCGGTGCTGGCCCACGCCGTCGAGGAGGAGGACCGGCTGACCGCCCGCTCGGTCTGGCTCGTCGGCCGCGCCAGCGGCGCGCTGGCCCAGGTGATCGATTACGGAACCGCGGGCTCGCCCCTGCCGCCGGCGCCCGCTGCCGGCCAGGATTTTTCCGGCGCGCTCGCCTTCCAGCCCGGCGACCCGCCGCTGCGGGCGGTCTTTCGCGAGGGCCGCGCCGGCCCGGCCGCGGGCGCGGTCTTGCCCGGTGCGGCGAGCGTCGCGGCGGCGCGGGACGCCTTCGCCGACGCGCTGTCGCGCGCGCCCTGGCTCGAGCGCTGGCCGGTGCGGCTGGGGAGCGTGCGGCTCGGGCGCCTCGCCGCCGGCAGCGCGGCGGCCTTCGCGGCGGGCGACGAGACCGGCAGCCTCGCCCTGCGGGCCGAGCCGCGCCTGCCGAGCCTGCTCGCGGTGGCGGCGGGCCGCCCGGTCGACCTGTTCGGCCTCTACGACGGCTACGGCCTGAGCCCCCTCGCCCTGATCGCGGAGGGCCGCCTCTACGCGATGCCGGCGCAGGATTCGCAGCCCGTCCTGCTGCAGGTGGCCTGATGGACGCGACCGAACGTGCCCCGGACGGTTGGGAGCCGACGCTCGCCGCCGCGCTGCTCGGGGCCGAGCGCGCCCCGCCCGCGGCGCCCTCGACGCTGGCCGCCCTCGTCGCCGAGGCCGATCCCGGCGCCGCCCTGCTGGCGCGGCTCGCCGCCGAGGGCGCCCACCACCTCGCCGGCCTGGAACTCGGGCCGGAGGCGCTGGCGCCGCTGGAGGAGCGCGGCCGCTTCGGGCCGGACTGCCCGCCCGCCGCCGCGACGCGGCTCCACGGCCTCCTCACCCAGGGCACCAGCGCGCGCACCCGCGTCGAGGAGTGGTTCGAACGCGCCGCCGCAGCGGGCTCGCGCCCGCCCGCTTGGCTGCTCCAGGCCTTGATGCTCCAGCGCGGCACCCTGCCCGCCGCGGCGGAGGCGGTAGTGGGCGCCGAACTCGACTGGCTCGCCCGCGCCTGTGGCGAGGCCCCGGCCGAAGGAGGAGCTGCGGCGGACCCTTCGGACTGGACCGAGGGCACGGTGACCGAGCGGCGCGCCGCCTTCACCGCCTTCCGCGCCCGCGATCCGGAAGGCGCGCGCGCCGCCCTGGAACCGGTCTTCCGCAAGGAGAAGGCCGATGCGCGCGAGGCCCTGGTTCACGCTTTGGCGACCGGCCTGTCGGCGGCCGACGAACCCTTTCTCGAAGCCTGCCTCGACGACCGCGCCAACGGCGTGCGGCTCGCCGCGCAGCACCTGCTGCCGGGGCTTCCCGGCTCGCGCTTTGCCGAGCGTATGGCGGCTCGCGCCCGGGCCGCGCTGAGCGTCGAGAGCAAGCGCAAGCTGCTGGGCGGCACCACGCACAATCTCGTCGTCATCCTGCCGGAGGAGAGCCCGGAGCTGGCCCGCGACGGCGTCGAGGCCAATTCCTGGGAGCGACGCGGCGGCGGTGCCCGGGCCGGCCTGCTGCGGGCGATCCTGGCGCGCGCGCCGCTCCACGCCTTCGCCGCGCATCCGCCGCGGCTCTGGATCGAGCTGGCCCTGCGCAGCGAGTGGGCCGACCCGGTCTTCCACGGGCTGTTCTCGGCGGCCAAGCGCACCCTCGACCCGGCCTGGGCGGAGGCGATGGCCGACATCACGGCGGAAGCCTACGAGGGTAAGGTCACCGGCGTCCGCCGCACCAACGAGGTTCTCGGGATGTGGGCGGAGGCGCTCGACCTCCTGCCCGACGCCGTGTGGGAAGCACGGGTCGCAGGCCTGATCCGCGCCCGCAAGATCGAGGTGGTGCTGGCCGTGCTGGGCCAGGGCCCGGAGCATTTCTCGGAAGCCTTCAGCGCCACCCTGCTCGACTGGCTCGCCTTCGTCACCCGCGGCTCTGACGCCCTGCGGCGGGATCTCGCCAAGCCCTGGGTGATCGCCCGCCTCGGCGACCGGCTCTGGCCGGGTGACGACAGCGCCGCCGCCGCCGCCGCCATCCTGGCGCGCCTGCCGGAGGGGGACGGCGACCGCCTGCGCACGCAGCTCACGGGATTGACGAGCGTGCTGGAACTGCGCGCCGCGATCCGGCGCGACTTCCGACCGGAGACCACCACAGGGGGAACGGCTCAAGGATGACATCGACGAACACCGTCAAGGCCGCGCAGCTGCGCCAGGCCGCCGAGGATGCCTTCGCCGAGGAGATCGCGGCGCTCCGCGAATCCGACGACCGGCCGCGCCCGCCGAACTGGCAGATGTCGCCGCAGGCCGTCGTCACCTACCTGCTCGGCGGCAAACTCCCGTCAGGCTTCGAGGTCACCCCGAAATACATCGGCGACCGGCGCCTGATGGAGGTCGCGGTGGCCACGCTCGCCACCGACCGGGCCCTGCTGCTGCTCGGCGTGCCGGGCACCGCCAAGAGCTGGGTCAGCGAGCATCTCGCCGCCGCGATCTGCGGCACCTCGCGCCTGATCGTGCAGGGCACCGCCGGCACCAGCGAGGAGGCGATCCGCTACGGCTGGAACTACGCGCTGCTGCTGGCCAAGGGCCCGAGCCGCGAGGCGGTGGTGGCCTCGCCGATCATGCGGGCGATGAACGAGGGCCGCATCGCCCGCGTCGAGGAGCTGACCCGCATCCCCTCCGAGACGCAGGACAGCTTCATCACCGTCCTCTCGGAAAAGACCCTGCCGATCCCCGAGCTGAACGAGGAGGTCGCGGCCCAGAAGGGCTTCAACCTCATCGCCACGGCCAACAACCGGGACCGCGGCGTCAACGAGTTGTCGAGCGCGCTCAAGCGCCGCTTCAACACCGTGGTGCTGCCCCCGCCCGCCACGATCGAGGCGGAGATCGCCATCGTCGAGACCCGCGTCGCCGCGCTCGGGCGCGCCTTCGAGATTCCGGCCGAACCACCGGGCGCCGAGCAGATCCGCCGCGTCGTCACGATCTTCCGCGAGCTGCGCGAGGGCGTCACCGCCGACGGCAAGAGCAAGGTGAAGCAGCCCTCGGGCACGCTCTCGACGGCCGAAGCCATCAGCGTCGTCGGCAGCGGGCTGGCGCTCGCGGCGCATTTCGGCGACGGCCGCCTCTCGGCGCACGACCTCGTTTCCGGCATCGCGGGGGCCGTGGTGAAGGACCCGGTGCAGGACGCCATCGTCTGGCGCGAATACCTCGAGACCGTGGTCAAGGAGCGCGACGGCTGGAAGGATTTCTATAAGGCCGCTCGCGCGAGCGCGTGACCCGAGCGATGCCCGATATCCGCCTCTTCGGCATCCGCCACCACGGCCCCGGTTCGGCCCGCTCGCTCCGGGCGGCGCTCGACGCGCTCAACCCCGATTGCCTGCTGATCGAGGGGCCGCCGGACGCCGACGCGCTGATCCCCCTGGCCGCCCACGCGGCGATGGCGCCGCCCGTCGCGCTCCTCGTCTACCGACCGGACCGGCCACGGGACTGCGCCTTCTTCCCCTTCGCGGCCTTCTCGCCGGAATGGGTGGCGATGCGCTTCGGCGTCGCGGCGGGCGCGACCCTGCGCTTCATCGACCTGCCGCACGCCAACCAGCTCGCCGACGGCTTCGGCGCGCCGGACGCCCCGCCGGAGGCTGCGCCGATCGATGCGGAGCCGGTCTCCGAGGCGACCGAAGCGCCGTCCGAACATGAGCCCGCCCCGGCTGCGGCCGCGATCCGGCGCGATCCGCTCGGCGAACTCGCGGCGCTCGCCGGCTATCCGGACGGCGAGCGCTGGTGGGACGCGCTGGTCGAGAGCCGCGCGGGCGCCGACGGCGACGTGTTCGCTGCGATCCATGAGGCGATGGCGGCCCTGCGCGAGGGCGCCGAGACCGACCCCGACGACGCCTTTCGCGAGGAGGCGCGCGAGGCGCATATGCGCAGTGCGATCCGGCGGGCGGCCAAGGAGGGGTTCGAGCGCATCGCCGTGGTCTGCGGCGCGTGGCACGTGCCGGCGCTCATGCGCCACGATGCCAAGGGCCAAGCCACGGCGGACACCGCGACCCTGAAAAGCCTGCCCAAGACCAAGGTCGCCGCCGCCTGGGCGCCCTGGTCCTACGAGCGGCTGGCCTTCGCCTCCGGCTACCGCGCCGGGGTGCTCTCGCCGGAATGGTACGACACCCTGTGGCACCACGAGGGACGGGTCGCCGCCCGCTGGCTCGCCCGCGCCGCCGCCCTGCTGCGGGAGAACGATCTCGACGCCTCGCCGGCCTCGGTGATCGAGGCGGCCCGGCTCGCCGAGGCGCTGGCCGGTTTTCGCGGGCGGTCCCGGCCCTCCCTCGACGACCTCGATGAAGCCGCCCAGGCAACCCTGTGCTTCGCCGACCCGGCGCCGATGGGGCTGATCCGGCGCAAGCTCGTCATCGGCGAGCGGCTCGGCGCTACCCCGCCGGACAGCCCCGGCACGCCGGTCGAGGCGGATTTCGAGGCGCAGTGCCGGCGCCTGCGCCTCAAACCCGGCGCGGCGGCCGGCGAGATCACTCTCGACCTGCGCAAGGAGACGGATCTCGCCCGCAGCCACTTTCTCAACCGGCTCACCCTGATCGGCATCCCCTGGGGGGAGCGGCGGGAGGCGCGCGGGCGCGGCACCTTCAAGGAAGGCTGGTTCCTGGCTTGGCAGCCGGAATGGGTGGTGGAGCTGGTGGCGGCCTCGGCCGAAGGCGGCACGGTCGCCGAGGCCGCCGCCGGCCGGGTGCGGGTCCGCGCGCGGGAGGCGACCCGCGTCGCCGAACTCTCCGGCCTGATCGGCACGCTGCTCGACGCCGACCTCGCCGACGCCACGGCGGAGGTGATCCGCGCGCTCAACGACCGCGCCGCGGTCTCGGCCGACGTGTTCGACCTGATGGAGGCGCTGCCCCCGCTCGCCGAACTCGCCCGCTACGGCTCGGTGCGCTCCTCCGACACCGAACCCGTGCTCGCGGTGGTGCGGGGCCTCGTGCCGCGTGCCGCCGCCGGGCTCGTCGCCGCCTGCCAGAGCCTCGACGACGACGCGGCGGCGGCGGCCAAGGCGCGCATCGTCGCCGTTTCCGGCGCGGTGGCACTGATCGAGGAGCCCGAGCTGAAGACGGTGTGGCAGGATGCGTTGCGGGCGCTGGCCGATCAGGAGCATGTCCACGGCCGTGTCGTCGGCCGCGCCGTGCGCCTGCTCTTCGACGAGCGCGCCATCACGGCCGCGGAGGCCGGCGAGCGCCTGCGCCTCGCCCTGTCCCGGGCCTCCGGCGCCGTCCCGGCCGCCGCCTGGATCGAGGGGTTCCTGGAGGATAGCGGCACGGTGCTGATCCACGGGCGGGAGCTGCTCGCCGTGGTCGATGACTGGCTCTGCGGCCTCGACGCGGATCTCTTCACCGAGTTGCTGCCGCTCGTGCGCCGCACCTTCGCGACCCTGGCGCCGGCCGAGCGCCGGGCGGTCGGCGAGGCTCTGGCCCGGCCGGGCGGGGCTGGCCCCGGCGAGGCGGAAGGCGCGCAGGGCTTCGACGCGGCGCGCGCGGCCAAGGTCCTGCCGATCCTGCGCCTGCTGCTCGGCCCGGAGCCCGCCCGAACCGCGGACGAAACCACGGGAGACGCCGCATGAGCGCGAGCGAAGCGGAACGCCTGCGCCGCTGGCGCCTCGTGCTCGGCGGCGGGGCGGCCGAGGGCACCGGCTGCACTTTGAGCGAGCGCGACCAGCGGCTCGACCGGGCGATGGGCGCCCTCTACGATTCCGACCGCAAGGGGGGCCTCGGCGCCTCAGCGCCCTCCGTGCCGCGCTGGCTCGGCGACATCCGCGACTATTTCCCGGCCTCCGTGGTGCAGGTGATGCAGCGCGACGCCTTCGAGCGGCTCGACCTCAAGCGGATGCTGACCGAGCCGGAGATGCTGGAGGCGGTCCAGCCGGACGTCTCCCTCGTCTCGACCCTGATCTCGATGCGCGGCCTGCTCGGCGGCCGCACCAAGGAGACGGCGCGCCTCGTGGTGCGCAAGGTGGTGGACGCGCTGATGAAGCGGCTGGAGGAGCCCCTGCGCCAGGCCGTGACCGGGGCGATCGACCGCGCCAGCATCAACCGTCGCCCGCGCCACGCCGAGATCGACTGGAACCGCACCATCCGGGCGAACCTGCGCCACTATCAGGCGGAGTACCGCACCATCATCCCCGAGACTCGCCTCGGCCACGGGCGGAAAAGCCGCGGATCGCTCAAGGACGTGATCCTGTGCATCGACCAATCCGGCTCGATGGCCAATTCCGTGGTCTATTCGAGCATCTTCGGGGCGGTGATGGCCTCGCTGCCGGCCGTCTCGACCCGGCTCGTGGTGTTCGACACCGAGGTGGTCGATCTCTCCGATGAGATGGACGATCCGGTCGAGGTGCTGTTCTCGGTGCAGCTCGGCGGCGGCACCGACATCAACCGGGCGGTGGGATACTGCGCCTCGCGCATCACCCGGCCCGAGGACACGGTCTTGGTCCTGATCTCCGACCTCTACGAGGGCGGGGTCGAGGCCGGCCTGCTTGCCCAGGCCCAGCGCCTCGTCGGGGCCGGCGTGCAGGTGGTGGCGCTCCTGGCCCTCTCCGACGAGGGGGCACCGGCCTACGACCGAAGGCTCGCCGCGCGCCTCGCCGCGCTCGGCGTGCCCGCCTTCGCCTGCACGCCGGACCTCTTCCCCGACATGATGGCGGCGGCGATCCGCAAGCAGGATCTCAACGCCTGGGCCGCGGGCGCCGGCATCGCCGCCGTCCCGGCCGCCCATGACGGCTGAGCGGCCCCGACATCCTCGAACGCAAGTCCCGGAGTCTCGTCCTGCCCGTCGTCCCCGCCCTCTCCGGCCGCCCACCCGCTCCGGAGGCACCGCTCACTTTTGAGGCCCCGCTCACCTTCGCGCACCGGGTCACCGGCAACCTCTACGCGCAGAGGGCACCGCTCGCGGCGCAGCGGCGGCGCATCCTCACGCTTGGCCTGCCGCTGTTGTGGTTCCTGGCGCTGCTCGGGGCGGTCTCGGCCTGGGCGACCTCGGGCGGCCGGCGCAGCCTGTCGGCGCTCTGGCGCGACCTGCCGAGCTTCGACGGGCTGCCGCTTGCCGCCGGCCTCGGGCTCATCGCGCTCGCCCTGCTCACGAATTACGCGCTCCACCCCTGGTTCGCCCGCCGCCGGGTGCGGGCCCTGATGGGGCCGCCAGGCGGCGGCGGTCACGATCCCGGACCGGTCCCGGTGCGCTACCGTCTCGACGGGGCCGGGCTGATCCAGACCGCGCCGGATCTCGTGAGCTTCGTGCCCTGGCCGCGCATCGGCGGACTCGCGGAGGACCGGCACCACCTCTTCCTGACGACGGAGATCGGCGAGGTACCGATCGTCCTGCCCAAGGCGTCCCTGAGCGCGGAGACGATCGCGGGCATCCGGCGCTGGGTGGAGGCCTGCGCCGACCGGCCTGCCCCCGCCCCGCCGCCGGCCGAACCGGAGACGGGGCCCGATTCCGTGCGCGCCACGATGCGCCTGACCGCGGAGGAGCGGGTGCCGCTCATCCTGCGCAGCCTGGAGAATCCCTGGGCTCGCCGCGCCCGGCTCACCGGGGCTGCCGCGTGGCTCCTCGGCCTGTCCCTGCTCTATCCCGCCCTGCTCCTGATGCTCTGGGCGGTCGATCCCTACCGGGTGCCGCTGTCCGACGCGCTGCCGCTCTTCGCCGAGATGATCGCCAGCGACTTCTGGAAGCCCGCCGCCTTCACTGCCGTGGTGATCGCAGGGTTCTTCGCGGTCCACGCTTACGCGCGCCGCTGGTTCGCGGGGGATCTCGCCCGTCGACTCGAAGCCGAGGCGCCGCCCGGCGAGGCCGAAATCGCGATCGGCGAGACCGGCATCGTCACCGCGAAGGACGGGGCGCACGCGCATCTCGGCTGGCCGCTGTTCCGCGGGCGCGCGCGGGCCGGCGACCTGATGATCCTGCCGATGCGCTGGGACGAGGTCCTGCCCGTGCCGCTGCGGATCTTCGCGCCGGAGGCGCGCGCCCGCGCCGAGGCCTTGATCGAACGCCACCTCCCGGAGGTTCGCGCCCGATGACCGATCTTGTCCGCCTCGGCCGTGCGGCTCTTCTCCTGTCGTGCCTGCTCGCCATCGCCCCGGCCCGGGCCGAGGAGATGCCGAATTCCACCGATGAACCTGCTCCGGAGGCGAGCACCGACGGAGCCGAGCCCCTTCCGGGACCGACGACCCTGCGCCTCGACCAGGGCTTCGTGCTCGATCTGCCCGCGGGCTGGGTGCTGGAGGATGCCGACGATGCCGACGATGCCGGCGACGCCACCGGCCGGCGCGTCGTTCGGATCGTGTGCGAGACCCCGGCCTGCGCCCGCACCAAGGAGGCCTGCACCCTGCGCCTGCGCATGAAGGCGGTCGAGGGCGAGGACGACGCGGCCCGCCTCGCCGGACTCCACGCCTCGCCGCTCTCCCGCTACTTCCGCCTGCGCGCGGTCCTGAAAAGCACGAGCCCCGGCGCCTCCATCCGCCGCTCGTTCGGACCCGAGCGCCTCGGGACGCGCGACTGGATCGCCGTCGAGACCGAGGCGGCGCCGCGGTTCAAATCGGGTCTGTTCGCCGAGACGGTGGTCGACGGCCGCTATTTCGGTGCGATCTGCAAGACCTGCGAAACCGGCGCGGTCCGCCACGCCGCCGCGCGCGCCCTGCTGTCGAGCCTGCGGCGGGTGGAGCGATCCGCGGCGCGGTAGGCGCATCCGCGGAACACGGCGGTGCCGGCGCTGTTAACCTCGCCAAATCCGGGAGGAACAGCATGCGCATCATGGCGACGGCATCGGCGCTGACGGTCGCGACACTTCTGAGTGTCGGGACGGCGGAGGCGAAGGGATGCATCAAGGGGGCGATCATCGGCGGCCTCGCCGGGCATTACCTGGCGGAGCGCGGCGTGGTCGGCGCGGTGGCTGGCTGCCTGACCGGACGGGCCCTGGCGAACCGGCGGGCGCGGCGGGAAATCGAGTACGGCTCGCGCGTCCAGCCCCGCGGGGCCGGCTACGCGACCCCGCAGGCCTACCCGCGCCGGGACTACCGCTACTGACCGCCGGCCCGGCCCGGGGGACCGCCCGCGCCGGGCGTTCGGCCCGGGCGCCGGCGGCCCCCCGCGATCGGACGAACCGGTGCGCCGCGCGGCCTCCTCAGCCGAGGGTGCCGCCGCCGAAGGTGCCGTCCGCGAAGGGGGAGCGGCCCTCGTAGAGCCCGTATTGCAGGAAGTGCTGCATCGGGTCGATCTTGGCCGCCGCCACGTCGGTATAGGTCGAGAGGTAGGTCGAGGAGTCGAAGCCGGCCGAGGGGTCGCGGCCCTCTTTCCAGCCGTACTGGTCGTAATGGGTGAGCGGGTTGAGGCCCGCCGCCTTCACGTCGCCGTAGGCCGCCAGATAGCCCTTGGTGTCGAACACCGCGTTCGGGTTGCGGCCTTCCTTCCAGCCGTTCTGCTCGAAGTGGCGGGCGGCGAAGGCGAAGGTGTCGCTGCCCACGGCCGCCCGCGCCACGTCCGTGTTGGCGAGCAGGTAGTATTCCGCGTCGAAGCCGCCGCGGATGTCGGCCGACCGCCCGACGGCGTCGTGGATCGCGCGGCCCTCGGCTTGGCCGTATTCGAGGTAGTGCTTGAGCGGGTCGATCCCGGCCGCCTTCACGTCCGCGTTGGTGGCCAGATAGAACTCGTTGTCGAAACCGGCGCCGGGATCCCGGCCCTCCTTCCAACCCGTCTGGTCGTAGTGCTGGAGCGGGTTGACGCCCGAGGCTCGCACCTCCGGGTTGGCGGCGAGGTAGCCCGTCGTCGAGAAGAAGGCGTTCGGGTCGCGTCCCTCGCGGGCGCCGTAGGCGGCGTAATGCGCGTCGGCGTCCTGACCCGCCTGGAACACGTCCTTGTTGCGCGAAAGGTAGAACAGGTCGTCCACCAGCGGCTGGCCGTCATCGACCACGATCGTCGCGTCCGAGAACAGGTAGCGCTCGAACCCGGCGACGAGGTCGCGGCCTTCCGGCCCGGTGATGGCGGTGAAGCGGCCGGCTTCCTCGACGGTGACGGAGGCAAAGCTCGTGTTGAAGACGAGCGTGTCGTTGCCGCGCGCCGAGCCGGTCTGGCCGCCGATCAGGATGTCGTCGCCCGTGCTGTTGACGATGATGTCGTCGCCCGCGCCGCCCACGAGCCGGTCGTTGAAGGCCGTGCCCTGCAGCACGTCGTTGCCGCTCGTCCCGGTGCGGCTGACGCCGTTCTGGAGGATGGTGTCGCCGCGCACGGCGAGGTTCTGGATGCGGGTGTCGGCGGCCGGTCCCGTATCGGCCTGCCCGAACGGCGTCACGGCGTGGAACGCCTTGAGGTACTCGGCGAGCGCGTCCTGCTCGGAGCCCTGCGCCGCGAAGGTCGCCACGTTGGGCAGCGAGGTCGGCGCGGCGCTGCTCAGCGCCACCCGGCTCTCGCCGTAGGCCGGGAAGGGGTAGTTGTCGCCGCCCAGGCCCGGGGCGGTGCTCGTGCCCGCGGTCAGGAAGTCGAGGGTCACGGTGCGGATGCCGCGGTTCGGATCGCCGACGAACTGGCCGTCCCGGACTAGGGTGTCGAGGATGTAGCCGTCGGCATCGACGATCGCCGCCGAGACGATCCGCTGCCCCTCGCGGGTGACGTTGCCGTTCACGTCCAGGGTCTGGGCCTGCCGGGTCGCGTCGAACGAGAAGCTGATGCCGCCGATCTGCGGGAAGGCGCCGGGCGTGGCGCCCGGGGCGACGGAGGAGACGGCGTGTTCGAGCACCCGCTCCAGCTCGGAGGCCGAGACCGTGACGAGGGCGAGCGCGTTGTTGAAGCGCAGCGAGTTGGTGACGTCGAGCTGCGAGATGTCGCCGGCCGCCTTGCCCGCCGCCGGGTTGGCCGCCGGGGGAAGCTCGGCGGTGCCGCCGCCGGTGGTCGAGAACGAGCCGATCGAGTCGCGGATGCCGCCGCCGTTCTTGATCGAGACGGTGACCGCCCCGTCGAACTGCTTGGCGTACCAGAGGTTGGCATCCGCCGTGAGGTTGCCGAGGTTGGTCTCCTCGGTACGGACCTCGCCGCGGCGGCCTTCTAGGTAGACGCTGGAGCGGCCGAGGATGTTGCCGTCCTGCTGGCGGATGATGTCGGCGACGCCCGCGGTCTCCTGGATGCCGTCGTTGTTGACGTCGAGGCCCTCGATCACCTGCCGCACGAGGAATCCCTTGGAGCCGGGCGTGAAGGCGGCCGCGGTCGAGCCGTAGAGCTGCGCCACCGTGGCGTCGTCCACCGCGACGGCGCCGGAGGTGGCCGGGTTGATCGAGTCGCGGATGATGTTGCCCTGGTCGTCGAAGGTGACGTTGAGGCGGCCGACATAGGCGTATTCGGAGGCGGTGTTGACGAGCGCCAGGGTCTGGCCGCTCGCGTTGGTGAAGAATTGCGGGTAGCCCCCGCCCGCCGTGTCGCCGGGCAGGAGCCGGTCGTTGCCGTCGGCGAGCAGGGTGTGCGAACCGCCGCCGATCAGCACGTCGACGTTGCGCAGGAGCGGGGCCAGCGCCTGCTCGTTGGCGAGCTGTTGCAGGTGCGTGCCGACGATCACCTTGTTGAGGCCCGGATTGGCCGCGAGCACCCGGTCGACCTCGGCGTTGATCTGGCTCGCGAGGAGCGCGATCTCGTCGCGGCCGGTGAAGCCGTCGAGGGTGACGTTGCCCAGCGTGGTCAGCAGCGGTTCGAGCTGCGTGGTGGCGCCGATGAAGGCGATCTTCTCGCCGTTCTCGACGATGACCGTGGAGCGGGCGATCTTGTCGGCGCCCGTGCCGGTCTGGGTCGAGGTCGGGCCGGTCTGGGCGAAGGTGGCGAGGTCGCCGTCGCGGTGGACGAGGCCCGACAGGGCCGCCTCGCGGGAGAAGTTCAGGTTCGCCGACAGGTAGGGGAAGAGCGCGCCGACCCAGGTGTCGTCGGCCGCGCCGGCCGCCGTGCCGAGATTGGCGCCGATGATGTTGGCGACTTCCGTCGGGCCGGCATCGAACTCGTGGTTGCCGAACACCGCCGCCTGGACGCCGATGATGTTCTGGATGGTGATGTCGGCCCGGCCGGGCGAGGCGGCCAGCCGCCCGTAGGCGGCCGCGCCGGAGAGCCCGAAGAACTGGTTGTAGACCCCGTTATAGGTCGCCGCCATCTGCGGGTCGGCGCCCGCGATGAAGAACGGGCTCGGGATCCAGCCGTCGCCGGTCGAGAGCGTGATCGAGTTCGGCGTCGTATCCTCGAGCCGATCGACGATGGCCGCGAAGTTCGCCGCTCGCTGGGTCGCGAGCAGCCCGCCCTCCCAGTCGGAGGCGTGCAGGATCTGGAGCGTGTAGGTCATCGGTTTGGCCTGCTCGGTCGAGAAGTCGAGACGGTCTTGGGGGATGGCGGCCGAGGCGTTGCCGGCGGCGTCCGTGAAGGCGCCGGCCGGCACGATCACGTCGTAGGCGGTCCCGGGCCGCAGGTCGGCGCTCGGGTTGATCGTGACGGTGTCGCCCGCGATCGCGACCTGCGCGGCGTCGGCGACCGCGATGGTGCGCACGTCGCCCGCGCCGTCGGTGAGGGTGATGCTGCCGGTGCCGGCCCGGACCGCCTCGCTGAAGCGCAGGACGATGTCGGCGTTCACCGCCACCCGCGCGGCGTCGTCGGCGGGTGTCGAGGACACGAGGACCGGCGCGGTCTGGTCGAGGCGCAGGCCGACGAGGACCGGGTCGTGATCGGATTCCCGGGCGGGCGAGCGGCCGTCGAAGTAGCTGGGCGAGCGGCCGAAATCGAGGTTGTAGTCGATCGCGTCCGCCTCGTCGGCGTTGATGTGCCACTCGGTGACGCCGGTGACCTGCCGGTTTAGGCTCCCGCTGGCGAAGGCGTGGTCGAGCGCGCCGTAGGCCCCGTCGAAGACGTAGGAATAGGGGTTGGCGAGGCGGTCCTCGGCGAGGTTGGTGAACCTGCCCGCCTTGAGGATGTCGAGGGCATCCTCCTTGATGTAGGCGTTGAAGTCGCCGAGCAGGATCGTGTCGCTGTCGCCCGTCCCCGTCGGCCGCAATGCCACCCACTGGGCGAGTGCCGTGGCCGCCAGTTCGCGCTGCTGCTGCCAGCCGCCCTGGCCGTCGCCCTGGTCGGCATCCGCGCCGGTGCCGGCACCGCTCTTCGACTTGAAGTGGTTGATGATTGCGGTGAAGTCCTCACCCGTGGCGATCTCGTTGAAGGTCACCGCGAGCGCGGCGCGGCTGGTATTGGCGCCGTTGTAGATGTGCCCGATCGTGCTCTGCTGCAGCAGGGCCGGGTTGAAGGCCGCCACGTCGGCGTCGTCGAGCCGCTCGATCGTGGTGTTCATCGCCACGCTGACCTTGCTCGGCTTGTAGATGAAGCCGACCGCGATCGCGTCGCCGCCGAGGAATTGGCCCTGATCGAGCTGGACGCCCGGATTCACGTAGGCGTAGGTGCCGGCGCCCGCGCGCAGGTTGAGCTGCCCGACGAGGTATTCCAGCGCGTTGCCCGGGTCGCCCGGGCGGAACTGGTTCTCGATCTCGGTCAGGCCGAGCACGTCCGCCCCGGTGCCGATCAGGGTCGTGACGAGTTTCTCGGTCTGCCGGGCGAGTTCCTCCGGCGCGTTCGCGCCGCGCGGCGCGAGACCGATCGCGGTGCGGGCGGCCGAACTGGTGTCGAGGGTGGTGAAGTAGTTGAGGACGTTGAGGCTGCCGACCTTGAGCGTGCCGCCGACCGGGTCGGGCTCGGCGGGGCGCGGGTTGGCCGCGACGAAGCGGTTGTCGCCGTCGTCGATGGCCCGCACCCGGTAGGCGCCGGTCGGGCCGAAGCCGAGGGTACCGGTGAGACCCGTCACGGTGTCGCCCATGCGCGGGGCGCTCGCCGTGCCGTAGGTGGGGCCGAAGCCGTCGAGATTCTCGATCGGCTGGTTCTGGGCGTTGAGGCCGTCGTCGTAGGTGATCGAGCGCGCCGCCGTCTGGGCGAGATAGGCGGCGTAGGCGGCCGCGTTCGGCTCGAACTCGTTGGTGAAGGTCTCGGTCCGTCCGCCGGCGGCGAGGCGGATCTCGTTGAAGCGGTCGAGGTTGAACTGCTCGGTGATCGTCAGCGTCTGAGGCAGGCGGACCAGCATGCCCTCGTAGCGCTCGAGGTCGGGCTGCGCGGTCGTGCCGGTGCCGATCACTCCCGCCGCCGGCAGGTCGACGGCGACCGCCGAGGCTTTGACCTCGGCCGGGCTCAGCGCGCCGACCCGTACCACCTGGATCGCCGCCGCGTTGGAGACGGTGATCTGGGTCTCGCCGTTGAACTCGGTGACCGTGCCGATGACGCGGACCCGGTCGCCCTCGTTCACGTCGACGAGGCGGTTGCCGGTGCCCTCGTAGACGAAGACGCCCTCGGAGGTGAGCGGGTTGCCGTCCTGATCGGCCGCCTCCTCCTGCAGGTGGAAGCCGCCGAGGTTGCGCCGGGCGTCGCCGTCGCCGTTCTGGAAGTCGCCGACGACGATCGCCTCGACGATCACGGTCCGGCCGACGAGCGGGCTCGCCGCGCCCGCGCCCTGCACCGCCGAGATCAGGGTCGCGTCGTCGTTGACGATGGTGCCCGTGGCGGTGCCTGCCGCAGCGCGCACGGCGGCGGCGATGCCGGGCTGGTCCGAACCCGCCGTGCGTAAGGTCAGGGCGAAGGTCTCGTCGGCCTCCGGCACGGCGTCCGCCTGGACGCGGACGCTGATCTGTGCGGAGGCGGCGCCGGCGGGAATGGTACCCGCAATCGTCAGCGGAAGGGCCGGCGCGCCGGAAAAGTCGGCGGCGTTGGCCCCGTTGGCCCCGTTGGCGCCGCTGCCCGTGAGCTCGGCGGTGAAGGTGATGGCGCCCAGGGTGCCGTTGCTGCGCTCGACCGTGAAGGTGAACACGGTCTCGCCCGCGTCGCCCTCGGCCCGGCTCACCGCGAGCGAGTTCGCGGAGAAGGCGACCTCCTGGGTGAAGCCCCGGGGCAGGGCCGCGTAGAGGACGACGCCGCCATTGGCGACCTCGTTGGCACTGACGAGGAGCGGCGTGCCCGTCGGGTTGCGGTCGGCGGGGATGAAGGTGAGCACCTCCGGGCCGAGATCCGTGGTCGCGCCCGGCTGGGGCGGGACGTAGGAGACGTAGGACGCGTTGGCCGGATCGGTCACGTCGTAGACGATGACGCCGCTCTGCCGCTCCAGGCCGACGAAGGCGTAGGTCCGCCCGTTGACGGTGCCGATCGTGATGCCCTCGGGCTCCGGCCCCTTGTTGTCCGAGCGGTCGTCCGGGGTGTTGCCGGTGACCTGATCGTTGTTGAACCGCTCCGGCGCGATCTGCGCGAAGATCTTCTCGAACTCGCCGCCGGTCTCGCGCACCTTGGTGATCGTGCCGTCGGCGTTCTGGCGGAAGATCGAGATGCCGCGCCCGCCCAGCGTGTGGAGCTGGTCGATGACGCCGTCGCCGTTGGTGTCGCCCGTGCGCAGCAGGACGTTGAGGCGGGCATAGGCCGGATCGGCCTTCAAGGCCTGAAGCTCCGGCGTGAGGCGGTTGTTGGCGATGCTGCTGAGGCGCGCCACGTCGCCCCCGTCGTCCACGCCGCCGATGACGCGCTGGTCGCCCTCGTTGGCCGTGACGAAGTAGGTCGCGCCGCCCGTCGAGAAGCTCGCCAGCGCGTCCGGCTGGAGCAGGCCGTAGATCGGCGCGTTCGCGGGCGTGCTGGCGATGCGGATCGCCGAGCCGCCGCCGGCGCCGTCCCGGTCGGAGGCGTCGAACTCGTTGCCCGCCAGCGAATGGTTCACCGACCCGAGTGGCTGGATCGCGATGGGGGCCGTGCCGGGATTGGCCAGATCGATGACCGCGACGCCGTTCACCTCCTGCAGGGTGACGTAGGCGAAGCGGTTGTCGGGGGAGATCGCGATGTATTCCGGCTCGATGTCGGCCGCGGCCGATTTGCCGGGGGTGAGGGCGAGGCCGCGGGCGCGCAGGGCGTCCTCGCTGCCGTTCAGGCCCTCGAAGCCGACGGTGGCGACGACCGACGCGGCGGCCGCGCCGCCCGACACGTCGATGATCGAGACGCTGCCGACGGGGTTGCTCGCGGCACTCGCCTGCTCGCCCTCGTTGGCGACGAGGAGCCGGGTGCCGTCGCGGGTGAACACGATCTGATCGGGGCCGATGCCGACGGGAATCGAGCGCAGCAGGGTGCCGGCTCCGTCGAACAGGGCGACCCGGCCCGGCTGGTCGCCCGCCGCGTCGGCATAGGCCACCGCCACGATCCCGTTCGAGACGGCGACCGAGTTCACCGCCCCGTAGCGCTCGAGGCCCGCGAGCGCGATCTCGCCGGTCTTCTCCAGGCCGCCCGCCGAGGAGATCGCCACGATCTCGATGCGGTTCTCGTTGGTGTTCTGGATGTAGAGCCGGTTCGCGGCGGCGTCGTAGGCCACGACCTCGGCGTTCGGGGACGCGGCGGTCGCCGGATCGTTCGTGGCGGCGAAGGCGCCCAGGCGCACCAAGTTGAGGGCGTTGCTGGCGACGGGGGCCGCCGTGGCGGTCGCGCCCGAGAGCCCCTGCAGGGAGGGGGCGGTGTCGTAGACCGTGACGCCGTTGATCCGCAGCCCGGCATCGTCGTTGAGGAGGGTGCCCGTGCCCGTGCCCTCGCCGTCGGCGACGCTCGCCCCTCTGACGTTCCGCACGGCGAGGGTGAAGCTCTCGGACGCCTCGTCGAGCGTGTCGCCGATCAGGTCGACCGTGACGGTGGTCCGGCTCTCGCCGGCCGCGATGGTCAGGCCGGTGAGGCTGCGCGCCACGTAATCCGTGCCGGCCGTCGCGCTGCCGTCGGCGGTGGCGACGTCGAAGGTCACGCCGCCCGTGGGGGCCGGTGCATCGAGGGAGATCGTAAAGGTGAGTGGGGTGCGCCCCGCATTGCCCTCGGCGGCCTGGACGTCGTTGATCGACAGGGCGGACAGGACCTGCTCGGGGGTGACCGTGAAGGCCGCGTAGCTCCGGTCGCCGACGCGGCTCGCGTCGTCCTGGCGCCAGGAGCCGGCGGAGCCGATCGCGGCGAGCAGCGACTCGCGCGTGCCCGTCAGCGGACCCGCATAGGTGCCGTTGTCGGCCGGCAGCGCGATCGCGGTCCGGCCGAGCACGAGGCCGGGCGGCAGCGCCGAGGTGCTGGCATTGGTCGCGTCGGCGGCGAAGCTGGCGTTATCGTCGGCGAAATCGATGGCGTAGAGGAAGGTCGGGTTGGTTGCCGGCCCCTGATAGGCGATGATCTGATCGCCCGAGGCGTTCAGCGCGAAGTTCGCCGCAGTGAAGACGGGGGAGATCGGGCCGCCCGCCGTGGCGTCGGTGGTCGGGCGGATCACCGTGCCGGCCGCGAGCGCGGTCGGGGCCGTGTAGGTGTAGCTGCCCTCGCCGCCGCGGAAGCCGCCGACCGCGGTCCAGCCGTTATCCGTGAAGGTGATCGCCGTCCCCGCCTCGATGTCGCGCAGGACGACGAAGGCGAAATCGTCCGGATTGTCCGCATCGTACCCGACCAGCGCGATGTCGCCGGCGGCAAGCGAGGTGGCCATGTACGACTCCGGACGGCTGTCGCGGGCCGGTCTCGGGACGGCCCCTGCGCAGCGAAGCAGAAGGATCGGTCGCGGGCCGGATCGCGAGCACGCGCCGCCGTTCGCGATCACACCGGGACAGTGGTGATCGCGGCACGGAGACGGAGTGTTTCGGCGGATGGCCGGCCCCGCTTTCCGCTACGGTCGCCACATCACAGGACTGTGAAACTTTGCCGGCTGCTCGCGATTTCCCTGCGTCTCCGCAGATCAGCGTCCCCGCCGATCGACTGTTGCAAGTCTTTCGCCCGCGCGCCGAACCCGCTCTTTGCCGGCGCCGACTTTCGATGAACCGGCGCTACGGCCCCGACGGCCGGTAGCGCAGAGCCTCGACCAGGACGGCGAAGGCGGCGGCGTGCTGACGCCGGCTCGGATAGTACAGGTGATAGCCGGAGAACGGCTCGCACCAATCCGCCAGAACCCGCTCGAGCCTGCCCCGGGTCAGGTCGTCCTGCACTTGGTCCTCGGGCAGGTAGGCCAGCCCGAATCCGGCCAGGGCGGCGCTGCGGATCAGGCGCAGGCCGGTGAACACGAGAGGGCCCTCGACGCGCAGGTTGAGGGCGCGCCCCCGCCGCTCGAACTCCCAGGGGTAGTGGTCGCCGCGGGTCTGGCGGCGCAGGTTGATGCAGCGATGTGCGGTCAGCTCCTCGGGACGCTCGGGCCGCCTCCGCCCCTCGAAGTAGGCCGGCGCCCCGACGACGGCCATGCGCATGTCCGGGCCGATGCGCAGGGCGACCATGTCCTTCTCGATGTGCTCGCCGATGCGGATGCCCGCATCGAAGCGGCCGGCCACGATGTCCGTCAGGCTCTGGTCGGTGACGACCTCGACGGTGATGTCCGGGTAATCCGGCAGCAATCGCTCCAGGGTCGGCCAGAGAAGGGTTTCGGCGGCGTGTTCGGGCGCGGTGATCCGCAGGGCGCCCGCGGGCCGGTCGCGCAGGGCGGTCAGCGTTTCCAGCCCGGCCTCGATCCCGTCGAGGTGAGGACCGATCGAGAGGAGAAGGCGCTCGCCGGCCTCGGTCGGGGCGACGCTGCGGGTGGTGCGCGCCAGGAGCCGCAGGCCGAGCCGCGCCTCGAGATCGCGAATCGTCTGGCTCAGGGCCGGCTGCGACACGCCGAGCCGTGCGGCGGCGCGGGTGAAGCTGCGTTCCCGGGCGACGGCCCGGAAGGCGAACAGGTCGTCCAGGCTCTCCCGCGCCATTCATCCGTCCTGCTTATGAGCCCGTGCTGGTTTTAGCAGCTAATCCCTCGCCGGCGCAGGCCTTAGCTCTTCCGGAAGCGGCGCGGACGAACCTCCCGCCGCGGCGGAAGCAGGAAGGCGGACGGCATGACGCGCGACGGACGGGCAGAACTCACGGGCAAGGTCGCCTTCGTCACGGGCGCGACGGGCGGCATCGGCCGCGCGACGGCCCTGGCCTTCGGCCGGGCGGGCGCCAGCGTGGCGGTCGCCGACCTGGCGGAGGAGGGCAGCCGCGAGACGGCGCGATTGATCGAGGCCGAGGGCGGGACGGCGCTGGCCCTGTGCTGCGACGTGACGCGCTCGGACGACGTGAAGGCCGCGTTGGACCGGACGGTCGACCGGTTCGGCGGACTCGATCTCGCCTTCAACAATGCCGGCATCGAGCAGCCGGTCACGGCCATGGTCGATCTCGACGAGGCGGAGTGGGACCGGATCGCCGCGGTCAACCTTCGGAGCGTGTTCCTCTGCATGAAGCACCAGATCCCGCTGATGCTCGAGCGCGGCGGCGGCGCCATCGTCAACACGTCCTCCGGCGCCGGGGTGAAGGGCATTGCCGGGCAGGCCGCCTATTGCGCCGCCAAGTTCGGCGTGATCGGCCTCACCAAGGCGGCCGCCCTCGACTATGCCGCCCGCAACATCCGGGTGAACGCGATCTGCCCCGGCATCATCGATACGCCGATGATGCAGCGCTTCACCGAGGGAACCCCGGAAGGGGTGGCGCGGGTCGTGGCTCAGGAGCCGGTCGGACGGATGGGCCGGCCCGAGGAGATCGCGGCGGCGGTTCTCTATCTCTGCTCCGAGCCGGCGGCCTTCGTCATCGGGCACGCCATGGTCGTCGACGGGGGGCAAACCATCTGACCCGATTTTGGAAAAACAATCCGTTTCCATCGTTTCTGTTTCTTGGCGCTGCGGCGGAGCCTGGAACCGGATGTCGGCGTCCGGCTCGTGAACGGGTTCGCCGTGGCCGGTGAGCTGCACCGCGACAGGCGCCGGGGCGTCGAGGGGCTGACCTCGCGCCTGTCGGGCCACATCCCCGACGACCGCACCTGATGACGAGCGACGCGGCGCTGAAGGGGACGGTCCCGCAATCGACGCGCGGCGCCTGAACCCGTGGCGGTGTTCAGGCGGGCGCGGCGCCCAGATGCGCCGCGAGATGCTGCACGAGGCTGCGGGCATGGGGCGGCAGGGCGGCGATGCTGCGGGCGCACAGAGTCAGGCGCCGCAGGGCCCAGGGCTCGTCGATCGCGATCGAGCGGATTGCCATCGTCTCGCCCGCGCGCCGGGCCGCGGCCTCGGGCACGATGGCGACGCCCACGCCTCGCTCGACCATCCGGCAGACCGCGTCGAGCCCGTTCAGGCGCACCCTCAGCTTGAACGGCCGGCCGGCCCGGGCCGCGTGCGTGGCGAGATGGGCCTGGAGCGCCCGGTTGTGGCTGAGGCCGACCAGGGGCTCGTCCAGCACCTCCCGGAACGCGACGCCGCTTCGCTGCGCCAGGGCGTGCCCCTCCGGCACGACGAGGACGATCCGGTCGAGGCAGAGCGGCAGGGTCTCCAGGGCGCCGAGATCGGTGGTGTCGGCGACGATGCCGATATCGGCAAGCCCCCCGGCCAGCGCATCGACGGTCTCGCGGCTGGTGCGCTCCTCCAGGTCGATGTCGATGGTCGGGTGGGCGGCGAGGAAACCGGACAGCGCGTCGGGCAGGAAGGCCGCGACCGCCGCCGTGACCGACAGCAGCCGGACATGGCCGCGCAAGCCGTGGGCGTACTGGCCGAGTTCCCCGCGCATCTGTTCGAGCTGGCCCAGCACGAGCCGGGCGTGGTGGACCACGGCGAGGCCCGCGGGCGTCGGCCGCACCCCGCGGGGATGGCGCTCCAGCAACGGCACGCCGCCCGCCAGCTCCATGCCGCGGATGCGCTCGCTCGCCGAGGCGAGCGCCAGCCCCGCCCGGTCGGCGCCGCGCGTGATGCTCTCGGCCTCGACGACGTGGAGAAACAGGCGCAGATCGGTCAGGTCGAAGCGCATGCCCCATGCTTCCAGCGGAAGGCGGCTTCGGGCAAGGGCTTCGGGCAAGGGCTTCGGCTCATCCGAAGGCTATCCGGGGCCACTTCCGCATTGTCGCGGGCCGTCACCATGCCAGACTTGAGGTCATGGCACGCAATGCACACACGACGACGCGCCCGGGTGTCGGCCTGCTCGAAGGCGCGGCGCTCCTCCTGGCGGCCGTGACCGCTCTGACCGCCCTCGCCCGCTCCGAAGTCGCCGCACCGGCCTGCGGCGCCGCGCTCGCGCCCCTCCCGTCCTCCCAGGCCGGACCGGCAGCGCGCGCATCCGCTGCCGCCGCGGAGCCGGCGGATGACGGCGCCCGGTTGCGCGACATGCTGCTTCACGACTGAGCCGAACCCCCTCCCCCTTCCGCGTCATTTCGAGCCGCAGGACCGCCCATGTCCTTCACCCTGGACCCGCTCTCCCTTGCTGTCGCCGCCTCGGCCTTCCTGCTCGCCGGCTTCGTCAAGGGCATGGTCGGGCTCGGCCTTCCGCCCGTCGCCATGGGCCTCCTGAGCCTCGTCATGGCGCCGGTCCAGGCCGCGGCGCTGCTGGTCGTGCCCGCCTTCGTGACGAATGTCTGGCAGCTGGCGGCCGGGCCCCGCTTCGGCGTCCTCCTGCGCCGGCTCTGGCCGATGCTGGCGGCGAGCGTGGTCGGTACGCTCGCGGCGGCCGCGATCCTGCACGGCCATTACGGCGCCGAGGCCACCGTCTTCCTCGGCCTCGCCCTGATCGCCTACGCCGTGGTCGGCCTCGCCGCCCTGCGGCTGCACGTTCCGCCCGCGGCGGAGCGCTGGCTCGGCCCGCTCGTCGGCGTCGCGACGGGGCTGGTGACGGCGGCCACCGCCGTCTCCTCCTTCCCCTCCGCCCCCTATCTCGGCGCGCTCGGGCTGACCAAGGACGACCTGATCCAGGCCTTGGGCCTGTCCTTCACGGTCTCCACCCTGGCGCTGGCGGTCGCGCTGGCGGGCGGGGGCGCCCTCTCACCGGGCATCGCGGGCGTCTCGCTGATCGCACTCGTCCCGGCGCTGCTCGGCATGGTGCTCGGCGGCTGGGTGCGGGGCCGGGTCAGCGAGCGGGTGTTTCGGCGCTGCTTCTTCGTCGGCCTGCTGGGGCTCGGCCTGCACCTCGCCCTGCGCCCGCTCTTCTGAGAGCCCGCCGGACGCCGCCCTCCCCTACGGCTCCACCTTCCGCAGGACGAAGGCGACGCCGATCTCGGGATCCCGCCGCCAGCGCCCGTCCCCGGTCGCCACGAGGTTCACCGCGTGGCCGCGCCGCGCCTTCAGGGTGAGGTGGCCGTTGGCGAAGCGCCAGCTCACCGGATCGAACACCGTGATCCCGCTGTCGCGGCAATCCGGCTGCAACCTTACGGGCGCCGCCTCCCGCTCGGTCCCGGCGGACGCCGCGAGTTCGATGCGGCAGACGTCCTTCTGCGTGGCCCGGTCCAGGGCGTAGAGGCCCGGCGCCGGCCCCTCCGGCGGAGGCGCGGGCGCCGCTGCCTCCGCCGAGGCCGCCGGCGCGGGCGATCCCGCTCCGGCAGCCGGGTCGGGCGGCCGCATCGCTGCGATCTGAAGCGGCACGAGGTTGTAGCGCTCGCCGCTCTCGGCGGTCGCCCCGAGGCTCATCCCGTCCGGGTTGCGGGAGAAGGCGAGCAGGGGCCGCGCGTTGCGGTCCACGAGGCGGATGCCCTCGCCCGGAAACAGCCAGCCGGTGATCCCGGCCATGAGCGGCAGCGCCCGGCGGCAGCCGGCGGGAAAGCGCACGACGCGCCCGCTCGGGCCGGTATCCGTCGCGAGCGTCAGCACGCAGCGGCGGTTGCCGCCGGCGAGCGAGAGATCCCAGGTGCCGGCGGCCCCCGCCAGCGTCTCGGGCAGCGTCTCGGGCAGCGTCGCGAGGCCCGCCGGCGCGGGCGCGCCCTCCGCGGGTGCGGGGGCGGCCGGAGCCGGCTCGGTGACGGGCAATTCCGGCGCGGGCGGCGCAGGCGACGTGTCCTGCCCGCGAGCGGCCTGCCCCGTCAGGGCCAGCGCTGCCAGCGCCCCCGCGATCGCCCATCGTCCCATCCTCGGCCCCCTCGTCATCGCCCGCTCCAGGGCGTCTCGGGGACCGGCGTCACCGGGCCCTTGCCGTCGAACCAGGACAACAGGTTGTCGCCGAGCACCCGGGCCATGGCCGCGCGGGTGTAATGCGAGCCCGAGCCGACATGCGGCAGCAGCACTGTCTGGTCGAGGTCGATCAAGTCCTGCGGCACGTGCGGCTCGTTGGCGAACACGTCGAGCCCCGCCCCGTGGATCGTCCCCGCCGTCAGGGCGGCGACCAGCGCCGCCTCGTCGATCACGCTGCCGCGGGCGATGTTGACGACGATGCCCTCGCGCCCGAGCGCGGCCAGCACCGCGGCATCGACGATCCCGTTCGTGCCCGGCCCGCCGGGGGCGGCCACGACGAGCACGTCCACCGCCCGCGCCAGTCCGAGCAGGCTGTCGTGATAGGCGTAGGCCACGTCGGCCTGGGGCGTGCGGCCGTGATAGGCGATCGCGACGCCGAACCCCTCGAGCCGTTGGGCGATGGCCCGCCCGATCCGCCCGAGCCCGAGGATGCCGACCCGGCGCTCCCGCAGGCTGGTGGTGAGCGGGAAGCTTCCCTCCCGCCAGCGCCCGGCCCGCAGGTAGCGGTCGGCCTGCGGAATGCGGCGCAGGGTGGCGAGCAGCAGCCCCACGGCGAGGTCGGCGACCTCGTCGGAGAGCACGTCCGGCGTGTGGGTGACGACGATGCCCCGGCGGCGGGCCTCGCCCACGTCGATGGTGTCGTAGCCGACGCCGAAGCTCGCGACGATCTCGAGCCGCGGTAGCAGGTCGAACAGGGCGGCGCCGATCGGGCACATCGCCCCGACCGCGAGCGCCCGGATGCGCGGGCCGACCGCGTCGAGGAACGCCTCGCGGTCGGGCGCCTCCTCCATCCGGTGCAGCCGGAACCGCCCGGAGAGCCGCTCGGCCACGTCGGGGCGGGTCTGACGGATCAGCAGGATCTCGGGCGTCTCGTCTGGCGGCACCGGCTCACGGCCTCAAGGAGGAGATCACGGGGGCGATCGTTGGGCGATCATAGGATGGAAAACCGGAGTAATGCCGCGCCGCGCCCCGGTCCAGCGGCCGGCCGGGGCCGAGGTCGCGGCGCGATCGGAACGCGGCAAAACTGTCATGTGCGCTGCCGCCCTTCCGAAATCGGCCGGAGAGCATTACACAAGGGTCTCTTCCGGATCCTCCCTGCCGTCCGGCCGCGCGATGCGGCCCGGCGGGGGCGTCGTCCGTGACGGAGCCCTTCAAACCCCGCAAGACACCCGCATCATGACCGCGCCGCGCACCCTCTACGACAAGATCTGGGACGACCACGTCGTCGATGTCGAGCCGGATGGCTCCGCCCTCCTCTACATCGACCGCCACCTCGTGCACGAGGTGACGAGCCCCCAGGCCTTCGAGGGGCTTCGCGTGGCCGGCCGCCGGGTGCGCGCGCCGCACAAGACGCTGGCCGTGGTCGATCACAACGTCCAGACCTCGGACCGCTCCAAGGGCATCGAGGATCCCGAGAGCCGGACGCAGCTCGAGGCTCTGGCCGAGAACGTGCGCGATTTCGGCATCGAGTTCTACGACGCGCTCGACCAGCGCCAGGGCATCGTCCACATCATCGGGCCGGAGCAGGGCTTCACCCTGCCGGGTCAGACCATCGTCTGCGGTGATTCCCACACCTCGACCCACGGCGCTTTCGGCGCGCTGGCGCACGGCATCGGCACCTCGGAGGTCGAGCACGTGCTCGCCACGCAGACGCTGATCCAGCGCAAGGCCAAGAACATGCGGGTGACCGTCGACGGCACCCTGCCCCCGGGGGTCAGCGCCAAGGACATCGTGCTGGCGATCATCGGCGAGATCGGCACCGCCGGCGGCACCGGCCACGTCATCGAGTATGCCGGCGAGGCGATCCGTGCCCTCTCGATGGAGGGGCGGATGACGATCTGCAACATGTCGATCGAGGGCGGGGCGCGGGCCGGAATGGTCGCCCCCGACGCGACGACCTACGCCTACGTCAAGGACCGCCCGAAGGCGCCCAAGGGCGCCGCTTTCGACGACGCCCGGCGCTACTGGGAGAGTCTCGTCACCGACGAGGGCGCGCAGTTCGACCGGGAGATCCGCCTCGACGCGGCCAACCTCCCCCCGCTGGTCTCCTGGGGCACCAGCCCCGAGGACATCGTCTCGATTCTCGGCACCGTGCCCGACCCGGCACGGATTTCCGACGAGAACAAGCGCCAGTCCAAGGAGAAGGCGCTGGCCTATATGGGCCTGACGCCGGGCACGCGGATGACCGACATCACCCTCGATCGGGTCTTCATCGGCTCCTGCACCAACGGCCGGATCGAGGATCTGCGCATCGTCGCGAAGATGGTCGAGGGCCGCAAGGTCCACGAGGGCGTCTCGGCGATGGTGGTGCCGGGTTCCGGCCTCGTGAAGGCGCAAGCCGAGGCCGAGGGGATCGACCGCATCCTGAAGGATGCCGGCTTCGACTGGCGCGAGCCCGGCTGCTCGATGTGCCTCGGCATGAACCCGGACAAGCTGCGGCCGGGCGAGCGTTGCGCCTCGACCTCGAACCGCAACTTCGAGGGCCGCCAGGGACCGCGCGGGCGCACCCACCTCGTCTCCCCGGCCATGGCGGCGGCGGCGGCGGTGGCCGGCCGCTTCGTCGATATCCGCGAGTGGCGCGGCTGAGACGGTTCGACGGACCGCGCGGCGCGGGCATGTTGCCCCCGCGCCGCGCCCGAAGCCTGCTTCGGGATTTTTGGCAGCCGTCGGCGAAACAGCGATTGACGCCCCCGCCGTCGCCGCCTAAACGAACCCCATCGCCGACCGGCAACGGTCCGGCGCCCAGGTGGCGGAATTGGTAGACGCGCTGGTTTCAGGTACCAGTCTTGCAAGAGGTGAAGGTTCGAGTCCTTTCCTGGGCACCATCAGCTGACTAAGCCGCTGAGCCGCAAAAGCAATCAGTGAAAACAGAGACTTAGGACTGCCCGGGTGGTACAAACGGGTGGTACAAATGTCGTTGATGACGACGCGTCCCTGGAAGCATCCCAAAACCGGCATCTACTATCTGCGGCGGGCCGTGCCAGCCGACCTTCTCGCGCTTATCGGCAAGCGCGAGGAGAAGATCAGCCTTGGCACGAAGGATCCGGTTCGCGCCAAGAGCCTCCATGCCCGTGCCCTCCTTGAGCTGGACGAACGGTGGACGAACCTCCGCGCAGGCCCAAAGCTGCTGAGCGAGCGCGAGGCACACGAGATGGTCGAGCCACTCTACGCATGGTGGATCGACCAGCATCGTGATGAGCCGAGTCAGCAGGCCTTCTGGCGGATTGATCTGGGAGAGAATCTTTGGCCCCGCCGCCTGTCGGGCTGGTCGCTTCAATCGAACCTGGCTGCCACGCTCATCAAAGAAGCGGCAGATCCATTGGTCGGTGCTCGGCGAGACATGGAGGAGTGGTGCACCGATCAAGCTGATGCCGTGCTGAAGCAGCGCGGCATTGTTGTCGATCAGTCGAACCGTCGGAAACTCGCTCGGGCTATCGCGGCGGTGATGCAGCGGGCAAGCCTCGCCGTCAGGGCCGCGGCGCAGGGCGAATCTCTCGACGTCGGCCAACAACCGATTGCGCGTTCAACCTTGCCGTCGTCGGCGATGGCGGTTCAGCCGTACGGCACGGCGCCGATTATGCTGCCGCCGGCAAAGCTGAGTACCCTGGTCGAGGCTTGGTGGCGCGAGGCCGAACGGACCGGCAAGTCGGTTTCAACCCGCGAGGCGTACGCTCACGCCTTCCGCCTGCTGACCGCCTTTCTTGGGCACGACGACGCGCACCGCGTGACGAAGCAAGATATCGTTCGCTTCAAGGATCACCGTCTCGCCAGCCGCAAGCGCAACGGTGAGTTGGTCTCGGCCACGACGGTCAAGAACAGCGATCTGGCTGCTCTGAAAGCCGTGTTCGGCTGGGCACACGACAATGGACGCGTTGCCGAGAACCCGGCAGTTGGCGTGACGGTCGCCAAGGCTGCAAAAGTGAAGCTGCGCGAGCGTGAGTTCACAGCCGAGGAGGCGCGCACGCTGCTTCGCGCCGCCTTACACCTGACGCCGGGCAAGGAGTTGCCGCAGACCTACGCCGCCAAACGCTGGATCCCCTGGGTGCTCGCCTTTACCGGGGCGCGCGTCGGAGAGATCGCGCAGATGCGGCGGCAGGATCTGCGGCGGGAGGCGGTTGCTGGGTACCCCGACGGTGTCTGGATGCTCCGGATCACCCCGGAGGCGGGAACGGTGAAGACGAAGCAGGCGCGCGACGTGCCCTTGCACCCGCAGCTTGTCGAGCTCGGCTTTCCAGCATTCGTGCAGACTGTGCGGGCTGAGCGACTGTTCATCGTCCCAGATGCCGCGGGCGGGGTCGCGGGTCCGTTGCAGGGAGTGAAGAACCGACTCAGCGAATTCGCGCGTCAGTACGTCAGCGATCCCGGTGTGAGCCCCAACCATAGCTGGCGGCATCGCTTCCGTACGGTGGCAACGGAAGCGGGCGTAGCCAGCAACGTCATCGACGCGCTGTGTGGCTGGTCGGCTCGAAGCGTCGGCGAACGCTACGGAAGCGTTTCACTGAAAGCACGTGCGGACGCCATCGCACGCTTGCCGCAGATCACCCTATAGCTTCTGTGCATCACATGAAGCCTGCAGCCTCTGAGCACTGCATCTTGGCGCAATCGAAGCAGCTGTAGATCGAGCGTATCAAACCCCGACAAGCATCGCTGCCAATCACCGAAATCGGCTACCTGTCGTGGTTCACCTCGCCGGCACTGGTGCAGGAGAGCGGCGGGCAGGTCGCCCTCGTCCCCCGGTGGCTGGACGCCGAGGCCGCTGGGCCGGCATGGGCGCTGGCTGAAACCGACCGACAGCAGCTCAGCCTGTTCGCCTGAGCCAGCCCACGAAAAAAGGGCCAGCCTCCCGGCTGGCCCCTGCGTCGCTCGCGCGACGTCCCGCCTTACTCAGCGGCGGTCATGTCGGGGGTGTAGTGCCCGCACCAGTCGGTCGCGCCAACCACTGGCCAGAGGCCGTGCGCGTCCGGGCCGGGCTGGTTCGCCGGCGGGTTGAAGCGGCACAGGCCCTCATCGTGTTGCGCGGCCGCGCCATTAACCTTGTGCTCGTCGAAGAATTTGCAGCTCTCGCACTTGGCGTTCGCCATGGGAATACTCCTACAGCTGGCGGGCGGCGCTGCCGCCCTGATATGAATTAGAACAGATCCAATCTGGCGGTTCAACGAACAGGCCGTGGCAGGGTTCCCGCACCCGCTCATGCCTTGTGGACGGCTGGGGCATTCCGCTGGTCAGCCTGTCGCAGGCCCGGTTAAGCTCACCGGCACAGCCGCACGGCAGATCCGCCGCCGGCCAGGGAGAACCAAGCCGGGACCGTGTCGCCGTGAACCAGCCCCTCGACAGCATCGCGACCGTGCTCGAAAGCACGGGGGACTACCGCGTGCTGCGCCGGCTGGCGCCGCTGGCCGACAGCCCGGAGCCGCCCAGTGAGCCGACGTTCATCGGCCTCGTCGTCGACGTTGAGACCACCGGCACCGACTTCGCCGCGGACGAGGTGATCGAGCTCGGCATCCTCAAGTTCGAGTACGGCGCCAGCGGGCGCATCTACCGGGTGCTCGACACCCTCAACCAGCTGCATCAGCCCAGCAGGCCGATCCCGCCGGAGATCACCCGCCTGACCGGAATCACCGACGCCGACGTGGCCGGCAAGCGGATCGATGATGAGGCGGTGGCCCGGATCGCGGCCGACGCCGCGGTGGTCATCGCCCATAACGCCAGCTTCGACCGGCAGATGTGCGAGCCGCGCTGGCCGGTGTTCGCCGAGAAGAACTGGGGCTGCTCCTGCCACCAGATCCCGTGGCGGGCCGAGGGTCACGAGGGCATGAAGCTCGGCTATCTGCTGATCGACCACGGGTTCTTCCACCAGGGTCACCGGGCGATCGATGACTGTCACGCCCTGCTCCGGCTGCTCGACAGCCCGCTCCGGACCTCCGGGCGCCTGGCCCTTTCGTGTCTCCTCGAAACCGCCCGCCGGCCCACCGTGCGCCTGTGGGCGCAGGGCTCGCCGATCGAGACCAAGGACTTGCTGAAAGCCCGCCGCTACCGCTGGAGCGGCGCGCGGCGCTGCTGGTACATCGATCTCGAGGAAGACCAGATCGAGATCGAGCGGTCGTTCCTAAGCGAAATCGTCTACCGGCGCCCCTGCGGCGAGCTGCCGGCCGACCGGTTCACGGCCCGCGACCGGTTCTCCGCGCGGACCAACCCCGAGTTCTAGCCGGTCAGTCCTCCCGGTCCGGACCGTCCCAGTCGTCGCGCAGGGTCAGCTGGCCGACTAGGTCGTGCAGCTCCTCTGGCAGGTCGTCGTCCTCGCCCGTCTCCAGCAGCAGGCCCAGGCCGCGCGCGATGCCGTGCAGCCGCGGATCCGCCGAGGCATCGATGTAGGTGGTATGCAGATGGTCGAACGTACGCATCACAGCACCCTGATGACCGATCATTGCGGGCAGCCTCGCCCGGTCGGCGCAACAAGCCGTAAAGGTTGAGCAAGAATTACGGCGTCCACGGCCCTCCCGTGCTGTCCGGCACACAGCTGCGGACGGACTGCATCGGCAGCCAGGTTGTCCCCAGAAGACACAGGCCTGCCTACAAAACAGGCATTGACACAAGAAACTGTCTGGACCTCGGGCCCGCTTCTGCGTTTGATTGTTTGTAACAGTTAATCAAACGGAGGGCGGGCCAATGGCCGAGATGAACAGGCGCGGCGGTGCCCGCCCCGGCGCCGGGCGCAAGGTTGGCTCACGCCACGCCGAGGCCACCACCGTTGTCCGCCTGCCGGTGGACCTCGCCGCCGCCGCCCGCCGGGTCGCGGAGAACCGTGGCGGCAGCGGGAGCGGCATCGGGGCCTTTCTCAAGGGTGAGGTGCGCCTAAGCGCCAGCGCCCCCCTCGTGACCGCTTCCGTGGCCTGCGGGTTCCCCTCCCCGGCCGAGGATCACCTCGAGCGCCCGCTCGACCTCAACGAACTGCACGGGATCGGCTCCCCGTCCGTGTTCCTCGTCCGCGTTGCGGGCGAGAGCATGACCGGCCGGGGCCTGTTTCCCGGTGACGTGGCCGTGGTGGACAAGGCCAAGCCGCCCCGGAACGGCTGCATCGTCGTCGCCTGTCTCAACGGCGAGTTCACGATGAAAACCTATCAGCGGCGCGGCGAGCGCGTGACGCTCAAGGCCGAAAACCCCGCGTTCCCGAACATCGAGGTGCCGGCCGAGGCCGACTTCCAGGTGTGGGGCGTCGTCACCGGCAGCTCGCGGACCTTCTGAGCATGGAACCGCGTCTCAGCCTGATTACCCTCGGCGTGACTGACCTAGCGCGCGCCACGGCCTTCTACGAAGCCCTCGGCTGGCCCCGGAAGGTGCGGGACGCGCAGGGTGTCGCGTTCTTCCAGCTCGGCGGTCTTGGGCTCTCGCTCTATCCCCGTGCCGACCTCGCGCAGGATGCCGGCGTGGCGGTTCAGGCGCAGCCCTCGCAGGGCTTTACGCTGGCTTACAACACCCGCAGCCGTGACGAGGTAGACGCCGTGCTGGCGGCGGCCGAGGTTGCCGGAGGCCGGATCACACAGCCCGCCCAAGACGCGGTTTGGGGCGGCTACCACGGCCACTTTGCCGACCCCGAGGGCTTCCTCTGGGAGATCGCCTGGAACCCCGGCTTCACGCTGGCCGCAGATGGTTCGCTAAGCCTGCCTGACTAGCCATGGCTGGCCCCATTGCAATCGTTGACTGCAACAACTTCTATGCGTCGTGCGAGCGTCTGTTTCAGCCAAAGCTAATTGGTAAGCCCGTTGTTGTTCTCTCTAACAATGACGGGTGTGCCATTGCCCGCAGTAACGAAGCCAAAACCCTTGGCGTGAAGATGGGCGACGCCTACCACCTGAACAAACAGCAGTGGGCGAAGTGGGGCGTTCGGATATTCAGCAGTAATTACACCCTGTACGGGGACGTCTCCGCCCGCGTTATGCGGGTGCTGTCCGACTTCACCCCAGACCTGGAAATCTACTCGATTGACGAGGCGTTTCTTGGCCTGTCCGGGTTCGCCGACCCGGAGGGACACGCCCGCATCCTGCGGGAGACGGTGGGCCGCAAGACCGGCATCCCCGTGTGTGTCGGGATCGCGCCGACCAAGACCCTGGCGAAGGTCGCCAACCGCACCGCCAAGAAGACCCCGGAGAGCGGCGGGGTGTGCTACCTCGCCACCGAGGCGCAGCAGACCGCCGCCTTGGCAAAGCTCACCCTTGATGACCTCTGGGGCGTCGGCTACCGCCTGCCCCGCCGGCTGGCCGAGATCGGCATAACAACCCCGCTACAGCTCCGCGACGCCGATCCGACGATGATCCGCCAGCGGTTCAACGTGATCCTGCAGCGCACCGTCATGGAGCTGCGGGGCGTCCCTGCATCGACCTGCAGGAGGACAGCCCGGACAGCAAGACGATATGCACCTCGCGCAGCTTCGGGCGGTACGTGGAGACGTTTGAGGAGCTGGCCGAGGCGTTGACCGCCTACGTGTCGCGTGCGGCCGAGAAGATGCGCAGGCAGGGCCTGGCGACGCCCGCCATCATCGTCCTGTTGAACACCAACAAGCACAAGCCGGATCAGCCGCAGTACTACGCCACGCGACACGTCAAGCTGACGATAGCCACGGCCGACACGGGCCGCCTGATCCGGGCGGCCCTGTTCGGCCTGCGGGAGATCTACCGGCCGGGGTTCCGCTACAAGAAAACGGGCGTGCTGTTCCTCGACCTGGCTCCCGCCGCCAGCGTGCAAGGCTCCTTGTTCATCCAACCCGACACGCCGCAGCGGGTGCGCCTTATGGAGATGGTGGACGGCCTCAATCGTCGGTTCGGCCGGGACCGGGTGCGGTTCGCGTGCAGCGGTATGGCGCGGAGCTGGAACCTCAAGGCGGAGTTCCTATCCCAGCGTTACACAACGCGGTGGGGTGAGTTGTTGGCAGTTTAGGAGTATAACAACGCCATGACCCGAAAGCCTCTTACAGCGCGAACATTTCATCCGCTTCCATTTGAGAACTTGGAGAATAAACGATTTGAGGACCTGGCGAGACAGTTAGCATATGACTTTAAACCGTGGCGGCAGCTGGAAGCTACAGGGCGCACCGGCTCTGACGACGGATTTGATGCAAGAGGGTTTGAGATCGTACAGGTAGATAACTCTCCACCGCCACACTCGCTCGGCTCCAGTCGATCTCGCCGGCTGCGTGAAGGCGCTTCAAGAGACCCTGATGCAGCCGAGCCCACACGCCGGCCTCTTGCCAGTCCCGCAGCCGCCGCCAGCAGCTCATGCCCGAGCCGCACTTCATCTCGACCGGCAGCCACTCCCACGGGATGCCCGTGCGCAGAACGAACAGGATGCCAGTCAGAGCAGCTCGGTTCTCCAGGGGAGGACGACCGCCTTGTGGACGAGGCTTCGCGGCAGGAAGAAGCGGGGCGATCTCCAGCCAGAGATCGTCGGGGAGGATCGGTTTGGCCATCCTCGCCAACGCGCCATAACCCGTTTTGTTAGGCGCTCTTAGCCCGCGACTTCGGCCTAACACGGCGGCCGCGCGAGAGATCTACGATGTCATCTGGCGGGAGGCTTCGGCGACCGGCGCCAGCGATGATGACAGTACTGTAGGCCACTAGAAATGACTGTTTGCCGCAGTATTTCTGAAATCTTACTGATGTTTTCGCTCATTGAGACTTTTTGCGGCCTCCATCATCTCAGACCGGCCGGGACCGAAGCGGCTGAGAATCATGTGCACCCTGTCTCGTGAGACATTGTACTTTATATTCAGCTCTCTTAGTATTTCCACAAAATCACTTGCGCTACATTTTTGATCCTCTAATGCGGCGGCAAGAGCATCCGCCGAAGCCATCATCGTGAGTTTGTGCTTTATCTCCACCGTTGAAGGAAGTCGTACTCTACGTCCGAAACGCAGTATTGTGAACATGATAGCAAGCTTTCTATTGAGGACTTTCCGAACCTGATTGGTATGCCATAGCTCACATTGCTAGATCTCAGCTGCCCATCTTAAGCAACGTTCCAGGACTTTTGCTGTTCCCGCCTGTTCGTAAAATACCGCACAAGGCGAAAACCAATTATTCTAATGAATCTTATTGACAGGTCTTGAATCTCATATCCTAGTAATTAACTAATGAATTGAGAATCGCCTATCCATAGGATTCAGGAGTTTATCAATGGGCATGACTGCGTTCGTGCTTTCGAATTGTGAGGGTAAGATTGTTCCGGCAAATCAAAACCAAATGTTTTCACGCTTTGATCAAGGAAAAATAGAGGATATTGCGGAGCTGAAATCCCATCAGCCTGAAGTATCTGATTCTGCCTGGTACCATGATGTGGCTGTCTGGGAAGAAAATGTCCAAAGCTCCAGCGAAATACGGTAAAGATACGTCTGCAATGCCGGCGACTACGTCATCAATCTGCTGCTGAGTGCATAACCGAGAAGACCTTGAAGGCACGGAGTATACCATGACACTACCTAGACTGACCGGCCTAGAATATCACTGGTTCGGAAAAAGCCATTCGCTGGCATCAGCTTACTCAAATCATCGGGGTATGGAACTCGATCCAGCTGTTGCAAATGTAGTTCTGATGATAACAAATGACGCACGATCCTGCTATACGGGTCCTCAATCATTGCGGCGGCTCGCTGAGCGGTTAGACAACGAAGCAGATGACGCTGTGTTCATGGAATCGTTGGCGGAGCATAGTGACAGCAAGCAAGTAGAGGTTAGTCGTCGCGTGGAGGCGATGCGCTGTCTTTCATCCTGTTTCCTCGTGACGGCTGATGAGCTTCAGGCTGCTAAAGAACAATCTGTTATTTGATTATAGTGGGATACTGCTCGTTTTTACAGCAGCCATTTTTAGCTTCATTGTGAGATGAGATACAATGACCAGCTTCGGTAAGCGGCAATTACTTAAATATCTCGGCACGATGCGTGGGCGAGGTACTCTGACGATTGGGAATGATCGGGTCAAAGTCGGCATCGTCAGCTATGAGATCGATAGCTATCTTGACCGAAACACACATTCTGCCGACGGCCAAATCGAGGGCTCAACAGCGCATCTAAAACGGGCTTTCGATGCCGGCGACACACAAATTTTCTTGTCTGAATGCAGATCTATTGAGGTTGTACTCAATGACCCGAAGGGCAGTTCGGCGACCGAGATAGTGATCCAAGGCAGGCTTCCGCTGTGATCGTTCGTGAAATTTATACTCCTCGAAAGGCAATCACTATGTTCCAAAGGGCAGTGCGAGCTACAGCCTTGCTTTTCGTGTGTCTTCTACCAGTATCTATAGCGGCCAGCTGTAGGGTGGGCGCGGAAGTTTCTATACCAAAGGTTGGTGCTGATCGGTCAGAAGCTAATAAAATTAGCGATATGAAAGCGCGGGTTGAACATGCTCAAAGCTTAGCGGAGGCCCGCGAACGCCGCTGGGATCGCAAGATGAAGGCTGTCAGTGAGAGCATCTGCAGAGGCTGCTGAACGCAGTTCTGCGTTGCGGAAAGTTTGAGAAGAGGGCAGCACCGGTTGCAAACTTTCAATCATGATATGCGGCTCCCGGTCCTTTCCAGTCCAGCCGGCAAGGCTGGCAATTGGCCACGACATGTTGATGACGTGTCAAACGTGCAACCAACACGTCCGCGCTTCCTGTAGTCCTCATCGAAGCCAAACCGGACGTGCCGCCGGAGCCACGACGATGCGTCAGGCGGCATCGGCGACGAACGCGTTTGTTGGCGGCTTGAGGAGGCGACCATGCACAGTCGTGAAGGCTCTGACACCGAGGTCGCCACGGACACTCTGCTGCGGAGCCTCGTTGAGAATAATTGCGTTGGCTCAACCTTCAATTCCGTGTGCGATGGAGGAGCGCTCACCACATGGCAGGTGCCGGGGAGGGCACAGCTCGGGCCGGATCTTGGCTGCATCGGCATAGACCCAACGGGAGATGCCAACTGGGTGGAACTCCTTGTTCTTGGCGAAAGCATTTATGCAGCTGGCGGTCTCGATGCCTTGGACGAAGCTAATATGCACATTGTGCAGATGGATCCGCAGCATGCAGACTGGCGCGCTATGGTGCTAGAGAGTGTGTGGTTTAATATCGGGCGTGGGCCTTGATGCGACCGCATGGTGGAGGTGCGGAAGCAGATGCTCGCGGCGGTACGCGGGGCCCAAAACGAAGACCCTGCCGCGGCAGAGCTAGGCGGGGTAAATGCGACCTGTTTGACGCACCCCTCAGCATAGAGCGGGCGGACTAGGTGTATGGTCCCGGGATGAGGTGTGACGGGTCGATCCTGAAGCGATTGGGCTCTTTCGTCCAGGCATTCAGGATGAACTCGGTGGGTGTCAGGCCCCGCAGGGTCTTGAGCCTACGAGCGTGATTGTAGGTATCGACGAACAGGTGCAGATGCGCTCGAAGCTGGTCGTGACTGTCGTAGTGGTAGCGCTTGACCGTCGCGTCCTTGATCGTGCGGTTCATCCGCTCGACTTGTCCGTTATCCGGCATGTTGACCCTCGGTGCCGTCGCGTTCCGCTGATCTTCGGATCGGCGCTGTGGTGAGCGCATCCGGGACACGGGGCACCGGGAGCACGTGAGTGCGGGCAGGCCGACCCTTAGACGATGGGCTGCGAGCCCGAGCCGCTATCTGGCCGCCCCTGCGGCTCGCCCGGATGCGCTGCGAGCGCGGATCCGTAGTTGCCGTGTTGCCCGCCAGCTCCCGTGATCGAGACGAGGAGATAGGCTCATGCGGGTTGTAGGATTGGACATCCACCGCGTTTTCGCCGAAGCGGTGATGCTGGAGAACGGCGCGGTCCGGCGTTTTGGTCGAATCGGCATGACGCGCGATCACCTGACGGCGTTCGCCAAGACGCTGACGCACGACGACCATGTCGTCGTGGAGGCGACCGGCAACGCCAGCGCGGTCGCGGAAGTGATCCGACCGCATGTCGGTCGGGTGGTGATCGCCAACCCGCGCCAAGTGCGGCTGATCGCCGAGGCGCGGATCAAGACCGACATCATCGACGCGACCGTGCTGGCGCGGCTCTATGCCAGTGGCTTTCTGCCAGAGGTCTGGATCCCGGATGAGGCAACGCTTGCGCTCCGGCGCCAGGTCACACGCCGCACCCAGATCGTCCGGCAGCGGACGCGGCTGAAGACGATGGTGCAGTCGATCCTGCATGCGCATCTCGTGCCGCCCTGTCCCCACGCCGATCTGTTCGGGCCGCGGGGACGGACCTGGCTGCTGGCACAGCCGCTGCCCGGCGACGATAGTGATGCCGTCGCCCGGCACCTGCGTGAGTACGACCGGCTGAGTGAGGACTTGAAGGTCGTCGAGCGTGAACTGGCGCGCGAGGCCCGCGCCGACGCGAACGTCACGCGGCTGATGACGATCCCGGGCATCGACTTGGTGGTCGCAGTCGGGCTGATCGCCGCCATCGGACCCGTGGCGCGGTTCGCCGGCCCGGATCGGCTCGTGGCCTATCTCGGGCTGAACCCGAGCGTGCATCAGTCCGGATCCGGCAAGCCACGGCATGGACGCATCACCAAGCAGGGGCGCAGCCACGCCCGCACAATGTTGGTCGAGGCGGCTTGGCAGGCGGTGCGCGGGCCCGGTCCACTGCGCGCCTTCTTCCAGCGCGTGTCGGCGCGGCGTGGGCCTCACGTCGCGGCCGTGGCGGTCGCACGCAAGCTGGCGGTGATCATCTGGCACCTGCTCACGCGGGGCGAGGACTACGCCTGGGTGCGTCCGGCGCTCCACGCCAAGAAGCTGCGGGAATTGGAGCTGCGCTCGGGCGAGCCGGCACGGCGTGGTCAGCGCGGAACGGCCTACGCCTACAACCTGAGCCGCGTCCGGCAGGAGGAGCGGCGGCGTGTCGAGCAGGCGGAGGTCGCCTACCGACGCCTGACCGAGGGCTGGAGCCGGCGTGGGCGACGCGTACCCACGGGCGCCGCAAAGGAGGAGCGACTCTGAAGACGGCGCGGCCGGGCTTACACCTCGAACCCGGCTCTTCGTCACGCGGTCGCCCGTGGGCGGCAACAAAATAGCACGGATCGCAACAAGGGGACTGTTCAACCTCATCCGTGGTCCAAGGATGGTTCACCTTGGTCAGCCGATGCTCGATGTCATGCTCGTCGCAGACGCGGTCGAAGATGTGCTGGCTGTCGTAGATGTCCTGT
>NZ_QJJJ01000021.1 GCF_003201865.1 Methylobacterium sp. B4
ATCGGTGCGGGGCTGGGTCTGATCGTTGAACTGGCCCACCGGCGAGGGCTGCTGCGCCAGGGCGCCCGTCGCCCCGGTGAGGCTGGCCGCCAGCAACGCCCCGGCCGCCCAGGCCGCCCGTCCGGGCCTCGCCGATCCCCGATCCATTCCCACTCCGCCACGTTGCATCCTGCAATCCCCTTGCTGTGTCGGTTGCGACCAAGACTTCGCTGATCTTGGGATTTGCTGTGTCGCGTGAAGCGCGACCGCGGCCTTTCCCGATCCGCCGGACGGGCGAACGCTTCCACGAAGCCAGCCGACCGCCGATGCCCGATTTCTTTATTTCGATCGAACTTCAGTGACCGTCGGCAAAGCCTGGGTCTGGTTCGATTCTTTAGCAACATGGTCAAAGCCTGAGCTGTTGCTTCTTTTTTGACCATATCTCTCTTGTATTACAATGATTTCATCGAATCGATGTTGGGGTCAACGCTGAATTTGGCTTTCTTGGATTTTGCGGTATCGCTTGTGCGCCAAAGCCACAGCTCGCGTACGCCGCCCGATCAGCGCACAGGAATTTTCCCAAAGGAAAACGTTAGATCCTTAAAGGAAATGTCGTTCCTGAAACCGCAGGTGAAGCGCGGTAACCGTATTGGAGGATGTGCGCCCGGTTTCATGGACGAGGATAGAGCAACACGCCCAAAAACGAGGCGTTTGGCCGTGTTTCGATGGCAGCGGCAAAGACTCGGCAAGTCCGGGGAGGTTGGTAGCTCTGGGTGTGCAGCACGGGCACGGCGCAGGCGTGTGCTGTCGGAGACGCGCGAAACCGCGCTGCCAAGCCAAGGCGGCGCATCGAGGCGGCGGATCGAGGCGGCGCATCGAGGGGGCGGCCAGGGACGTGAGACGGCTACCGGCCGATCGTCCCGGATCGTCATGGCGAGGCGAAGCCGACGCCATCCAGCGCTCCGAACGATCCGGAGAGGTCGCGCCTCTGGATCGCGTCGCACACGCGCGATGACGCTCCGAGGTGGAAGCCGAGGCCATCAACCGCACGCCGTCAGGGGCGCCGCCGCGGGCGGTTCCTCCCGCTCGAACGCGGCCTCACGCGGCTTCGGTTCGATGCCGTCGGGCTGCTTTCACCCGGGCGAGGCGGGTCTCGGTCAGCGCTCCGCACGATCGCGAGAAGTCGCGCCGCCGGATGGTGTCGCCGAGGCTCCCCAAGGACGATCCGGGACGAAAGCCGGGGCGATCAACCGGAGGCGGGATCGGCCGATGAAGCCCTGCCGGGCAGCGTGCCTGCGGCCTGGCGCGGAGCGCAGGCGTCGCGGCAAAAAAGAGACCGCGGCATCGCTCGGGATGCCGCGGTCTCGGTCTTATGGGTCGTCGCGCCGCGCTCAGGCGGTGGCGCGCTTCGGCTTCGCCTTGAGGGCCGTGTCGACCGGGAATTCGATATCGACACCCAGCGTCGAGACGCCCGCGCCGCGCTCCAGCTTGATCTGCACCTTGTCGCGCTCGACCGTGACGTGCTTGGCGATCACGTTCAGGATCTCCTCGCGCAGCGTGATGATCAGGTCGGGCCTGCCGTTCTCTGCGCGCTCGTGCGCCAGAATGAGCTGCAGGCGCTCCCGGGCGACGGAACTCGATCCGCGCGGTTTGAGGAAGGTCAGAACGCTCATGCGGCCCTCCGTGTGAACAGCTTGTTGATCAGGGATTTGCGGTCGGAGGGGATCGCCATCGGCACGGTCTCGCCCTTCAGGCGGCGGACGGCGTCGATGTAGGCGCGGGAGGGCGCGCAGAGCGGGTTGTTGAGCGTCACCGGGCAGCCGACATTCGAGGCGCGCAGGACTTCGAGGCTCTCCGGGATGATGGCCAGCAGGGGGATCGAGAGGATCTCGAGCACGTCGTCGACCTTGAGCATGTCGCCGCGGTCGGCGCGGGCGGGGTCGAAGCGGGTCAGGATCAGGTGCTTCTCGATATGGTCGCCCTTCTCGGCGCGGACCGTCTTGGAATCGAGGAGCCCGATGATCCGGTCGCTGTCGCGCACCGAGGAGACCTCGGGGTTCGTCACGACCACCGCCACGTCGGCGTGGCGCATGGCGAGCTGGGCGCCGCGCTCGATGCCGGCGGGGCTGTCGCAGACGATCCAGTCGAACTTCTCGCGAAGCTCACCCATCACCCGCTCGACGCCCTCGTCGGTGAGCGCGTCCTTGTCGCGGGTCTGGGAGGCGGGCAGCAGGGAGAGGTTCTCGAGGCGCTTGTCGCGGATCAGCGCCTGCGGCAGCTTGGCGTCGCCGTTGGTGACGTTGATCAGGTCGTAGACCACCCGGCGCTCGGCGCCCATGATCAGGTCGAGGTTGCGCAGGCCGACGTCGAAATCGACCACGCAGACCTTCTCGCCGGCCTGCGCCAGCGCCGCACCGAGCGCTGCCGTCGTGGTGGTCTTGCCGACGCCGCCCTTGCCGGACGTGACACAAAGAACCTTGGCCATTCTCGTTTCCCCTTAACCCAAGGCTGCAATTTTGATCGCGCCGCCATCGGACCAGATCTGGACCGCTTGACCGCGCAGGTGAGTGCCCATGTCCTCGGCCGTGCGGACGAGGCGGTCGATGCCGAGAAGCTCGGGCTCGAACTTGCGGCAGTAGATGCGTGCGCGAGGGTTGCGGGCGGCGCCCGCGATGGCCCGCCCGCGCAGGGCGCCGTAGACGTGGATGGAGCCGCCCGCGAGGATTTCGGCCCCCGAGGACACCGAGCCCATCACGGTCACGTCCCCCTCGCGGTGGACGATGCTCTGGCCCGAACGCACCGAACCCTCGATGGTGAGGGAGGACACGCCCGGCTTCTCTTCCTCGTGAGCCGGCGCCTCGAAGGCGTCGCCCGCCGGGCGTCCGTTGACGAGCCGCGGGGGAAGGGAGGAGGGGAGCGGATCTCGCGCACCCTCGATGCCGAGGATGCGCACCTTGCGGGCCGACAGCTCGGCGACGAGGCTTTCCAGCTCGGACGGCGCGGGCGCGAGGCCCGTGACGTCGAGGATCACGGCCTTGTCGTCGAACAGCGTGCCCGAGCGCTTCAGGGCACCGTCCAGGAGGACGAGCCAGTCGGCGAGCGGAGCCTCGGGCGCGAGCGAGACGGCGCGGAACACGCGGCCTCGCAGGGGCAGTGAGGGGCGGGAGGGAGCGGGGCTGGTCACGGGCGTTGACGTTTCCTTACCGACACGCCCATTGACCGCCGGGATGGTTACCGGCGGGTTAATTTTTACGCCGACCGGGCAAGAATTGCCGGGCAAGATTTTTCCATTGCTCGATGGGTTGCTGCCGAAACCCTGTCGGATCAAGGGCTTGGCGCGCAGGGCGGACCGGAAACACTCATTAATCCGGCCTGTGCCCCCAGGATCGCGGGATCCTGTGATCGCCGCGAATCGCCCTGTTCGGGGCGTGCGCCGCGCGTCGGATCGATCTCCTTCGGCTTCGCGCATGGTCGCGGCGGAGGTCGAGGAAATCGCCGACCACACGGCCCGGGCGACCCACGAGATTTCGAGCCAGATCGGGCCGGTCCGGAACATCACCGGGCAGGCCGTATCGGCCATCGGCGACATCGCCGTGCGCATCCGCGCGATCGACGGGCTCGCCGGCTCCATCGCCGCCGCGGTGGAGGGGCAGGGCGCGGCCGCCAATCAGGTTCTGGCCTCCGCCTCCGAGCCGTCGCGTCCATCCGAGCGACGTGACGGCCAGGTCCGCCACTTCCTCGAGACGGAGCGGGCGGCCTGATACCGGCATCGGTCGAACGCTTCGGGTTCGGCCCCTTCCGTCAATCGCGAGCGTCAGCGAAGCGACGCCACCGCGCGGCTTCTCGGGAAAGGTCGCGCCCTGGATTGCCACGGCTTCGCCTCGCAATGACGAGAGCGGCCGAACGGATCAGCCGCAACTCGTCCGAGGCGGGAGGCCGTTCGGGTTTCGGTCGATCGGTCTTGTCGGCAGCCGCACACCTTCCTCGGAGAGCGGAATCCCACGAAAAAGGCCCCGATGCGTTCGCCGCATCGGGGCCTTATCCGTTCCGATCGAGGTGCGAGGAGATCTCAGCCCGTCAGGGCTTCCTTCGAGCGCTCGAAGCGCTTGCGCTCGTTCGGGTCGAGGTGGATCTTGCGCAGGCGGATCGACTTCGGCGTGACTTCCATCAGCTCGTCGTCCTGAATCCAGGCCAGCGACTTCTCCAGCGTCATCCGGATCGGCGGCGTCAGGCGCACGGCCTCATCCTTCGAGGTGGTGCGGATGTTGGTGAGCTTCTTGCCCTTGAGCACGTTCACCTCGAGGTCGTTCTCGCGGTTGTGCTCGCCGACGATCATGCCCTGATACACCTTGGCGCCGGGCTCGATCATCATCGGGCCGCGGTCTTCGAGGTTCCACATGGCGTAGGCCACGGCCTCACCCTTGTCGTTCGAGATCAGCACGCCGTTGCGGCGGCCGGCGATCTCGCCCTTGAAGGGCTCGTAGGCCTTGAACAGGCGGTTCATGATCGCGGTGCCGCGGGTGTCGGTCATCAGCTCGCCCTGGTAGCCGATGAGGCCGCGGGTCGGAGCGTGGAAGACGAGGCGCAGGCGATTGCCGCCCGAGGGCCGCATCTCGATCATCTCGGCCTTGCGCTCGGACATCTTCTGCACGACGACGCCGGAATACTCCTCGTCGACGTCGATCACGACCTCCTCGACCGGCTCGAGCACGTCGCCGTTCTCGTCCTTCTCCAGGACGACGCGCGGACGCGACACGGCCACCTCGAAGCCCTCGCGGCGCATGGTCTCGATCAGGATCGAGAGCTGCAGCTCGCCGCGGCCGGAGACGTAGAACGAATCCTTGTCGGCGGCTTCCTCGATCTTGAGCGTGACGTTGCCCTCGGCCTCCTTGAACAGGCGGTCGCGGATCATGCGGCTCGTGACCTTGTCGCCCTCGGTGCCGGCGAGCGGCGAATCGTTGACGATGAAGGACATGGTGACGGTCGGCGGATCGATCGGCTGGGCCTGGATCGGGGTCTCGACCTGCGGGTCGCAGAAGGTGTCGGCCACCGTGCCCTTCACGAGCCCGGCGATGGAGACGATGTCGCCCGCCTCACCCACCTCGATCGGCGCGCGCTCAAGGCCGCGGAAGGCCAGGATCTTCGAGACGCGGCCGGTCTCAACGACCTTGCCGGTGCGGTCCAGAACTTTGATCGACTGGTTCGGCTTCACCGTGCCGGAGGCGATGCGCCCGGTGATGATGCGGCCGAGGAAGGGGTTGGCTTCGAGCAGCGTGCCGAGCATCCGGAACGGACCCTCCTCGACCCGGGCCTGCGGCACGTGCTTGAGCACGAGGTCGAACAGCGGCGCGAGGCCGACATCCGGCGAGGCGTCGGGCGAATCGGCCATCCAGCCGTTGCGGCCCGAGCCGTAGAGGATCGGGAAATCGAGCTGCTCGTCGGTGGCGTCGAGCGCCGCGAACAGGTCGAACACCTCGTTCACGACCTCGTTGATGCGCGCGTCCGGGCGATCGACCTTGTTGATCGCGACGATCGGGCGAAGGCCGATCTTGAGCGCCTTGCCGACCACGAACTTGGTCTGCGGCATCGGGCCCTCGGCGGCGTCGACCAGCACGATCACGCCATCGACCATCGAGAGGATGCGCTCGACCTCGCCGCCGAAATCGGCGTGGCCGGGGGTGTCGACGATGTTGACGCGGGTATCCTGCCACACGACCGATGTCGCCTTGGCGAGAATCGTGATGCCGCGCTCCTTCTCCAGGTCGTTGGAGTCCATCGCCCGCTCCTCGACCCGCTGGTTTTCGCGGAAGGTGCCGGACTGCTGAAGCAGCTTGTCGACCAGCGTCGTCTTGCCGTGGTCGACGTGGGCGATGATGGCGATGTTGCGCAGCTTCATCGGAGATCTCGAGCCGTTCGGAAACTTGGAGCCCGGCCATAAAGCGCCGTGTCGCGGGCCGTGTTTCGACGGTCGTGACGCCAGGGTACGGATTCGGGCGGTATCGCGTCGCAATATAAGGTGTCGCCCGATCCGGCAAGTGCGGGCTGCGCCGCGCCCGGGCGGGGCAGCCATGCCGCCGCGCGGTTTTTCCCGGGGAACGGCCGTCGGCTGCTCGCCTCGCCGGGGCCCACCGACTATGGCCGGAGCGTCACCGGGGGGCGGGTCCACCATGGGCCGGCCTCTCCCGGGACGGATCGGCGCCGCCGTGGCGGTCGAGGGAAGGGGTCCGAACATGCCTCGCTGGCGATGGTTGATGGCGCAGCTGACGCGGCGGCTCTGGGTGCGGGCCACGCTGATCGGTCTCCTGGGCATCCTGGCCGCAATCCTCGCCGCCGTGGTCGACACCCATCTGCCCTGGACGATTCCCGGCACGATCAGCGCGGATGCCCTCGACAGCATTCTCACCGTGATCGCGTCGAGCATGCTGACCGTCACCACCTTCTCGCTGAACGTGATGGTCTCCGCCTACGGATCGGCCACGAGCAACGTCACGCCCCGCGCCACGAAGCTGCTGATCGAGGACCGGCTGACCCAGACCGTCCTCTCGACCTTCCTCGGCTCCTTTCTGTTCAGCATCGTCGGCCTCGTCGTCTCGAAGACCGGCGCCTACGGCGAGCAGGGCCGCTCGATCCTGTTCGTGGTGACGATCGCCGTCATCGGCCTGATCGTGATCGCGCTGCTGCGCTGGATCGATCACCTGACCCGCCTCGGACGCGTCGGGCAGACGACAGACCGGGTCGAGGCGGCGGCCCGGGAGGCGATCCGCGCGCGGCTGCGGGAGCCCTATCTCGGCGGCACGGCCCTGCGGGACCGGCAGGCGATTCCGCCCGACGCGCTCTTCGTGACGACCGACCGGATCGGCTACGTCCAGCATATCGACGTGCCGGCCCTGTCCGCCCTCTGTGAGAAGCGGGATGCGGAGGTCTTCGTCACGGCGGTGCCCGGAACCTTCGTCTACCCGCACACGCCGTTGGCACGGCTGCGGGTGAGGGGCGGAGCGGCGGATCGCGAGAGGGCCGACGCCCTGCGCGGCGCCGTCGAGGCCGTGTTCTTGATCGGCGAGGAGCGCTCCTTCGATCAGGATCCGCGCTTCGGCGTCGCCGTGATGAGCGAGATCGGATCGCGCGCCCTCTCCCCGGCGACGAACGATTCGGGCACCGCGATCGACGTCATCGGCCGCGCGACCCGCCTGCTCTGCCTCTGGGCCCGCGGCGGCGACGCGGAAGGGGAGGGCGCCGAGAGCGAGGGACCGAAATATCCGCGCGTCCACGTCCCGCCGCTCGACACCGCCGACCTTATCGAGGACGCCTTCATGCTGATGGCCCGCGACGGGGCCGGGTTGATCGAGGTGCAGCTGCACATCCAGAAGGGACTGTCGGCTCTCGGGCGGATGGGTGACGAAGCCCTCGCGTCGGCCGCCCGGTACCAGTCCCGGCTGGCCCTGGAGCGGGCCGAGGCTGCGCTCCCGCTCGACGCCGACCGGCGGCGCCTGCACGCGCTGGTCCGCGCGCTCGAGGCCGGCGATGCGTCGCCCGCGCCGGCGGGTTGACGGGCGCGCGGGCGCCTTTGCTGTTGAGGACGCCGCACCCCCGCGCGGCGCGGCCCGCGATCTGCCATAAGCTGTCCGGCATGATCCACACGCTGCGACGCCGCCCGTGACCGACCGTCCCCCGATCCGCTTTCGCGGCCGCTCCTTCCTGGCGATGGTGCTGGCGCCGGTGCCGCCGGTCGATCAGTGGCTTGCCGAACTCGACGCCCTCAAGCAGCGGGCGCCCGCCTTCTTCTCGGTGCGGGCGATCATTCTCGACGTGACGGGCCTGCGCTTCGAGCGGTCGGACCTCACCTATCTCTGCGAGGAGCTGAACCGGCGCTCCATCACCATCCTCGGCATCGAGGGGATCGGCCCGACCTCGCTCGGGCCCGGCTTCCCGCCGCCGCTGGTGGGCGGCAAGCCGGTGGACGACATCGCGCCGCCCGAGCCCGGCGCCGTGCCGGCGGGGGCCGCCGAGATCCCCGCCGGCACGGCGCTGGTGGTCCCGCCGTCCCCGTCCCGGCCGCGCTCCTTCGTGCTCGACGCGCCCGTGCGCTCGGGACAGGTGATCCAGCACCTCGACGGGGACGTGACCGTTTTGGGCTCGGTGGCCTCCGGTGCGGAGGTGATCGCGGGCGGCTCGATTCACGTCTACGGCGCCCTGCGCGGCCGGGCCATCGCGGGCGCCGTGGGCGATCCCGGCGCGCGCATCCTCGCGCGCAAGTTCGAGCCGGAACTCATCGCCATCGACGGTCTTTACAAGACCGCCGACGATCTCGGCGCCACCCGCCGCGGCCAGTCGGTTCAGGCTCGGCTCGAAGGCGACGCCATCGTCCTGCTGCCGCTCGACTGAGCGCGCCCCAGGCGCCGACGCGTCTGCATCCCGAAAGCACCGGCCACGGCGGCGGAAATCCGCCGCCTCATCCCGGCCCCTGGCGGGAAACCGCCGCCCCTCGCGGCGGGCGCCGGGCCGATTTTGCCGGAAATGCCTTTATCTGCAGTAAATTGCAGGAAACTTTGCGCCTTCCGCATGGCTGGCATGCGCTCTGCAATGAGGGAGGGGTCACATCGACCGGCCGCAGAGCCGGCACCTCAGGGAGAAGCACCTTGCTCGAACGCCTCCGCTCCACGCGTCTTCGTCTGGCCGCGCTCACGGCCACCGCCGCGTTCCTGCTCGCGCCGAACCCGCTCTCCGCGCAGGAGGTGGTGCGGCTGGGCAACCTGAAGCTCGCGCACTTCGCCGGCGTCTCCTACGTCAAGGAGATCGCCAAGGATTGCGGCATCAGCGTCGATCTCAAGATCTTCGCCAAGGGGCCGGACATCATGCAGGCGATGCTGGCGGGCGAACTCGATGTCGGCGCCACCGCCTCGGAGGCCGCGATCTCGGCCCGCGGCAACGGCGCCCAGGTCTACATCGTCGGCGGCTTCGCCAAGGGCGGCGCCCGCCTGCTGGCGACGGCGGAATCCGGCATCAAGTCGGCGGCCGACCTCAAGGGCAAGAAGGTCGGCGTCACCCGCGGCTCGATCCAGGAGGTGCTGCTCGCCGCCGAGATGGCCAAGCACGGCCTCAAGGCCCGCGACGTCAACCTGATCTATCTCGGCTACCCGGACCTCAACCAGGCGCTGCTGCAGAAGCAGGTCGACGCCATCATGCAGACCGAGCCGCAATCGGCCCAGGCCATCGCCCGCGGCTTCGGCGTCGAGATCCTCAAGCCCTACGACACCCCGGTCGGCTCGCCGATCCGCACGCTGGTGATGACGGAGAAGTTCTACAAGGAGAAGTCGCCGGTCGCGGCCAAGTTCATGGCCTGCTTCGTCAAGGCGCAGAAGACCTTCATGGACGACCCGAAGACGGCCGAGAAGTTCGTCACGCAGGACGTGTTCAAGGGCCAGCTCACCGGTCCCGAATTCCAGGAGGCGCTCGCCAACTCGCCCTACACGATCGAGATGAGCGCCGACCACATCCAGAAGACCACCGACGTGATGGCCCAGCACGGCATCGGCAAGATGTCGGTGCCCGCCAAGGCCGTCGATTGGGTGAAGCTCGACCTGCTCGACGCGGCCAAAGCCGCCGCCGGCACGAACTGAGGAGCCCGACGCCATGCACTCCCTTCGCCTGAAGGCGCTGGCCGAAGGCCTCGCCGTCCCCGTCGCCGCCCTGGTGATCTGGCAGCTCGCCTGCACCGCGGGGCTCGTGAACCCGCTGGTCCTGCCCTCGCCCGCCGCCGTCGCGGCGCGCTGGTGGGCCTATCTCGCCCCGCTCGAAGCCTACGATCCGGCGCACGGCTCGTGGTTCCTCTGGCTCTTCTCCGGCGAGATGCTGCACGACTCGGTGGCCTCGCTCTATCGGGTCGTCGTCGGCTTCGCCGTCGGCGCCGGGCTCGCCCTGCCGCTCGGCCTGTTCATGGGCTCGAGCGACCTGATCTACCGCCACATCAACCCGTTGATGCAGGTGCTGCGCCCGATCCCGCCGATCGCCTACATCCCGCTCTCGATCCTGTGGTTCGGCCTGGGCAACGCGCCCGCCGTCTTCCTCATCGCCATCGGCGCCTTCTTCCCAGTCCTGATGAACACCATCGCCGGCGTGCGCCACGTGGACGGCATCTATATCCGCGCCGCCCGCAGCCTGGGCGCCAGCCGCATGACGATCTTCCGGCGGGTGATCCTGCCGGCGGCCACCCCCTACATCCTCTCGGGCGCGCGCATCGGCATCGGCACCGCCTTCATCGTGGTGATCGTGGCCGAGATGATCGCGGTCAACAACGGTCTCGGCTTCCGCATCCTGGAGGCGCGTGAATACTTCTGGTCCGACAAGATCATCGCCGGAATGCTGACCATCGGTGCGCTGGGCCTGCTCATCGACATGGGCGTCAGCCGCCTGAACAACCACCTGCTCCGCTGGCATCGCGGCCTGGAATCGTGAGGCATCCCATGTCCGTGCAACCTCATCCCCTCGAAGCCGTCACCCAGGACGCCGTGCCCGTCCACGCGTCGCTGCCCTCCGCCGCCTCGTCCCACGCCACGCCGCACATCGTGGTCACGGGCGTCGACAAGGTCTTCCCCGTCCCGGGCGGCGAGGTCGTCGCCCTCAAGGACATCGACCTGACCATCAACCAGGGCGAGTTCGTCTGCCTGCTCGGGCCTTCAGGCTGCGGGAAGTCGACGCTGCTCAACGCCATCGCGGGCTTCTCCCACCCCACCCGCGGCGGCATCGTCGTCGAGGGCCGCAAGGTGATCGAGCCGGGTCCCGACCGGGGCATGGTGTTCCAGGAATATGCGCTGTTCCCCTGGATGACGGTCGCGCAAAACATCGCCTTCGGTCTGGAGATCAAGGGGATGGCCCGCGCGGCCATCGAGGCGCGGGTGGCCGAGCTTCTCGACATGCTCAAGCTCGCCGAGTTCCGCGACCGCTTCCCCAAGGACCTGTCCGGCGGCATGCGCCAGCGCGTGGCGATCGCCCGCGTGCTGGCTCTCGACAGCCCGGTCATGCTGATGGACGAGCCCTTCGGCGCGCTCGACGCCCTGACCCGCCGCTCGCTCCAGGACGAGCTGCTGCGGATCTGGGCGGCCACGGGCAAGACCATCGTATTCGTCACCCACTCGATCGAGGAATCGATCTATCTGGCCGACCGCATCGTGGTGCTGACCTACCGCCCGGGCACGATCAAGCGCGACCTGCGGGTGGACCTTCCGCGCCCGCGCGACAGCGCCTCGGCCGCCTTCAACGCCCTGAAGCGCGACCTCTCCGCCCTCGTCACCGCCGAGCAGCACCGCTTCGAGGAAGTGGAGATGAAGGGGCTGACGACCGATTGACGGCGGCACGGCCGCCGGAGCTTTCGGCGGCCGCGGCCCGCGATCGACGCGGGTCGCGGTGCTGGATCGCGTCGCCGGCGCCCTCCATGACGGAGAGGCAAGAGCCGCACCGTCATGGCGCGGCGGAGCCGAAGCCGTTCGGCCTCGCGACGCCGCAAGGACGCAAGGCTGACTTCCCCGACCACTTCCCCGACCATCGTTCGCGCACGAGGATGACGGTGACCGCAGCCTCGTCTGCTAGATAAAAACAATGCCCGTCTCCCTCGCCGCGGCCGCGCGCGCCCTCATCCTCGCCGCCCTGGCGGTGGCGGCCCTTCTCGTCGTGCTCAAGGCGGGGGATGTGGCGGAGACCCGCGTCGGCCTGAGTCTGGCCGGCGATGCAAGGCAGCGGGCCGAGATCTACGCCCAGAGCCTGGAAGGCGCCATCGAGCGCTTCGGCTTCCTGCCGGCGGCGGCGGCCCTCGACCCGCGGGTCCGCGCCCTGATCGCCGCCCCCGACGATCCGGCGCAGGTGGCGGTCGTCAACGATTATCTGAAGCGGCTCACCGGCGCGGCCGGGGCGGGCGTCGTCTACCTGCTGCTGCCCTCCGGGCTCACCCTCGCGGCCTCCAACTGGGACACGCCCCAGAGCTATGTCGGCCAGGATTTCAGCTACCGGCCGTATTTCACCGAAGGTCTCGCCGGACGCACCGGGCGCTTCTACGCCGTCGGCACCCTGACCGGCGTGCCGGGCTACTTCATCAGCGCGCCCATCGTCATCGACGGCGCGGTGCGCGGCGTGATGGCCACGAAGATCGACCTCGATCCCCTGGAGACCGTCTGGCGGGAGGGAAGCGACCGCGTGCTGGTGGCCGACGCCAACGGCATCGTCTTCCTCGCCTCCGACCCCGCCCTGAAGTTCCGCGCGACCAAGCCCCTCGACGCCGCCGCTCGGGAGGGCATGGAGCGCACGCGCCAGTACGGCCGCGAAAGGGCGCCGCCGATCGATCTCGGCCGGGTGGAGGATGTCGGCGGCGTGCCCCTGGTCGAGCGCTCCGAGGCGTCGCCGCACAATCGCGGGCTGTTCGAGGAGCGGGCGCTGCCGGACCATGGCTGGACGCTGCTGCTCTTCGCCGATGCCGCGCCGGTGGCGATCGCCGGGCGCAGCGCCCGGGCCGGGGCGAGCCTTGCGCTGATCGTGCTCGGCCTGATCGGGCTCTACGGGCGCCAGCACCTGCGGCGGGTGCGGGAGAACCGTGCGGCGCAGCGGGAGCTGGAGGCCAAGGTGAAGGCGCGCACCGTCGATCTCAGCGCGGCCAACGGCCGGCTTGCGGACGAGATCGCGGTACGGGCCCGCGCGGAGAACGACCTGCGCGCGGCGCAGGGCGAGCTGGTCCAGGCGGCCAAGATGGCCACGCTGGGGCAGATGGCGGCGGGCATCACCCACGAGCTGAACCAGCCGCTCGCCGCCATGCGGGGGCTGGCCGACAATGCCCGCGCCTTCCTGCATCAGGGCCGCGAGGAGGAGGCCGCGGCCAATCTCGACCGCATCGTCTCCCTGGTGGACCGGCTCGGCAAGATCACGGGGCAGTTGCGCAGCTTCTCCCGTCGCTCGGGCACCGAGCGGGTCGCGGTGGATGTGGCGGCGGCGGTCGCGGAGAGCCTCGCGATCCTCGCGCCCCGCATCCGCGCCTCGGCCGCGCAGGTGACGACCGATCTCGATCCGGCCGCGCAATGGGTCGGGTTCGAGCCGATCCGCCTGTCGCAGGTGCTGGTCAACCTCGTCGGCAACGCCCTCGACGCGGTGAAGGGCCGGGCCGGCGCCCATGTCGCCGTGCGGGCCTGGGCAGGGGAGGGGCATGTCGTGCTCAGCGTCGAGGATAACGGGCCGGGACTCGACGGGGCCGCGTTGACGCGCATCTTCGATCCGTTCTTCACCACGAAGCCCGCGGGGGAGGGGCTCGGCCTCGGCCTGCCGATCTCGCTCGCCATCGCCCGCGAGTTCGGCGCCACGCTGCGGCCCCGCCCGATCGCCGGCGGCGGCCTCGCCTTCGACCTCGTGCTGGAGGCGGCCGAGGATCCGGCCCGGACCTCGCCCCGAGAGAGGATGCGGCATGTTTCCTGACCGTTCGGAGGCGTTGCCGCGACCGCGGATCGTGCTGATCGACGACGAGGAGATGGTCCGCCTCTCCATGGAGCAGACCCTCCAGCTCGCCGGATTCTCGGTCGAGGCCTATGCCAGCGCCGAGGCGGCGCTGCCGGCCATCGGCCGCGACTTCCCCGGCGTGGTGGTCAGCGACGTGCGCCTGCCGGGTCAGGACGGGCTCGAGCTGCTCGCCGACATCCGCCGCCGCGACCCCGAATTGCCGGTGGTGCTCGTCACCGGCCACGGCGACATCGCCATGGCGGTCGCCGCCATGCGCGAGGGCGCCTACCACTTCATCGAGAAGCCCTTCGTCAACGATGCCTTCGTCGAGGTGGTCCGGCGCGCCCTGGAGAAGCGCGCGCTGGTGACCGAGAACCGCCGCCTGCGCATGGCCCTCGACCGGGACGACGCGCGGGGCAGCGCGGTGGAGCGCTGCCTCGTCGGGCAGTCGCCGGCCATGCGCCGCCTGCGCGACGACGTCGCCTCGCTGGCCTTCGCCGCCGCCGACGTGCTGGTGCTCGGCGAGACCGGGGCGGGCAAGGAGCAGGTCGCCCGCGCCCTGCACGAGGGGGGTGCACGGGCAGCCAAGCCGTTCGTGGCGATCAATTGCGGCGCCATCCCCGAGAGCATGTTCGAGAGCGAGATGTTCGGCCACGAGGCCGGCGCCTTCACGGGAGCCGGCAAGCGGCGCATCGGCAAGGTCGAGCATGCCAGCGGCGGCACCCTGTTCCTCGACGAGGTCGAGAGCATGCCGCTGGCTCTCCAAGTGAAGCTGCTGCGGGTGCTGCAGGACCGGCGCGTCGAGCGGCTGGGTTCGAACACGAGCGTGCCCGTGGATCTGCGGGTGGTGGCCGCCACCAAGGAGGATCTCGGCGCGCTCTCGGAGGCCGGCCGCTTCCGCCGCGACCTGTTCTTCCGCCTCAACGTCGTGACGCTGACCCTGCCTCCCTTGCGCGAGCGGCGCGAGGACATCCCGCTGCTGTTCGAGCTCTTCCTCGTCCAGGCGGCGGTGAAGTATCAGCGCCCGGTGATCGAGGTGCCGCCCTCCTTGCGCCGCACGCTGATGCTTGCCGACTGGCCGGGCAACGTGCGTGAACTGAAGAACGCCGCCGAGCGCTTCATGCTCGGCTTCCTCAGCCCGGATCTGGCCGGCGGCGCCGGGCAAGCACCGGGCCTCGACGCCCTGCTCGACCGGGTGGAGCGCCTCGTCATCGAGGATGCGCTCAAGGCCTCCGGCCAGAGCATCGCCGAGGCCGCCCGGGCGCTCGGCCTGCCGCGCAAGACGCTCTCCGACCGCATGCGCCGGCTCGGACTGAGCGCGGGCGACTGACCCTTTTCCATCGAGAGACCTGACCCGTGACGCACGACGCCGGCTGGCCACCCCTCATCCTCGCCAACGCGCCCAACGGCGCGAGCCGCACGCAAGCCGATCATCCGGCCCTGCCGATGACGGCCGCCGAACTCGCCCGCACCGCCGCGGAGATCGCGGAGGCCGGCGCGGCGCTGATCCATATCCATGTCCGCGACGGGGAAGGCCGACACCTCCTCGACGCGGAGGCCTACCGCGCCGCCACCCGGGCGATCCGCGCCGAGATGGGCGACCGCCTCGTGGTGCAGATCACCTCGGAGGCCGCGGGGCGCTACGCCGCCCCGGAGCAGATCGCGGTGGTGCGCGCGGTGCGGCCCGAAGCGGTCTCGCTGGCGCTGCGCGAGATCGTGCCCGACGCGGCCGCCGAACCCGCGGCGGCCGATTTCTTCGCCTGGGCGCGGCGCGAGCGCGTCCTCCTCCAGGTCATCCTCTACGAGCCGGCCGAGGTGACCCGCTACGTGGAGCTGAAGGCGCGCGGCGTGCTCGGGGAGGGCGGGGATTTTCCCCTGTTCGTGCTCGGCCGCTACACCCCCGGGCAAGTCTCGCGGCCGGCCGACCTGCTGCCCTTCCTCGCGGTGGCCGGGGAGGAACTGCCGCTCTGGTCGATCTGCGCCTTCGGCCCGCGGGAGAATGCCTGCGCCCTGGCCGCGGCGGCCCTGGGCGGTCATGTCCGGGTCGGCTTCGAGAACAACCTGTTGAGCCCCGACGGGCGCCCGGCGGAGAACAACGCCGCCCAGATCCGCCGCGCCGCGGAGGGCGCCCGCCTCCTCGGCCGTCCGCTCGCCGACGCCGACGCGGCGCGGGCGATGATGGCCTGACCGGTTCCGGGCCGTCTCGGCGGCCCGCACCGGCCGACACGCCCGCGGTGCCGCCGTCGGCCGAGTCCGACAGGATCACGCCCCTCCGGCCGATCGGCGATCGGCCCTTACGCTGACTGGGCGGCGCCCGGCTTCCGTTCCGCCCGGCCTGGGGCCGGCTCGCGGCACTCTGCTTTCTATCGAGGCGGCATTCACTTCAGCGCGGAATGCCCTTACCGGGTTCTTGCCTGCATCGGGCTGAGGAAAGATTTTAATCCCTCGATTATCGAAGATTTGCAGATATTTTTATTCTGTTGTTTTTGCATTAAAATCGTAACAAGTCTTGTAATCTATCAATTGATGAGCCTCGGCTCGGCTGGTCCCCTCCCATCCGTCTCGCCAAGAAAGAGGCGCGAAAGCCAAGCGTGCCCGGCCGAGGACGGCGGCCCAGGCGCGATATCTCGGGGGAACCGACTTGAAATCTGGACAGAACGCGCGCCGCGCCGCGCTGGCCACCACCTTCGCGTGCCTGGCCGTGATGCCCGGCACGGCCCTGGCTCGTTCCGCTGCCCTTCCCGGTATCACCATCGGTCTGCCGACGGGCTGGCAGGTCCCGGAAGGCGTGCAGATGGCGATCACGACGAGCTTTGCCGAGCGCAGCACGCGGCCGCGGGACAATCAGGGCAACAACAATCTCGTCGTCTTCCTCTGGGCGACCCCCTGGAAGGTGCTGGGCGGGCAGCTGCGCTTCCTTCAGTCGTTTCCGTTCAACGCGCAGAGCCCGCAGGGCGGACCCTGGCAGGCGGGTCTGTTCCAGCCCCTGACGACGGCCCAGATCGCCTGGAAGATCAACGACAACCTCGGCGTCAGCTACTTCCTCGGCGGTTTCTGGCCCAGTGACACGCTCCTGGCGCTCCGGTCGGCCTCGATCGCCCAGCGCTTCGCGATCAGCTACGTCGGCGACGGCTGGAACGTCACGGCCAACCTCCACTACGGTACGATGCTGGCGGAGAATTCGCCGACCAACGTGCACTATTCCGACTACATGAACCTCGACCTGACCGCGACCAAGCGGATCGGCAAGTGGGCGGTCGGTGCCGTGGCCTTCGGCTCGACCGACCTGCCGACCAACCGGCCGGGCTATCGCCCCGTGGGACAGTTCGCGATGGGCGGCCTCGTTTCCTACGCGTTCGACACGTTCACCGTTCAGACCATGCTCACCCGCGACATCGCCCAGCGGAATCTCGGCGGCGAGGAGACGCGCGCCTGGATGCGCTTCCTCGTGCCGCTCTGGCGCCCGGAGAAGAAGCCCGATCAGGTTCCGAATCGGGTCACGGTCCGGCGCAACAGCGCCGCGGGGCCGGGGGTCGCCCGCGAGTGACGGAGCCGGCCCGCCTCAGGCGGGCCGGGCAGCGTTCAGCCCGAGGTTCGGGCGTGGTCGCTCCCCGGGAGCGGCTGCGCCTGCGCCGTGTGATGGGAGCGCAGGCGGAAGCCGAGGATCAGCAGCATCACGCCGAAGGCCACCGCGTAGGCGCCGAGCCACCATGTCAGCACCAGCGCCGACATGCCGGGATTGATGACCAGCGCGATCCCGAACAACACCGAGATCACCCCGCCGAGGCCGAGCCACCAGCGGCCGTAATGCGGGTGGAGGCGGAAGGCCGCCGCGATCATCAGCCCGCCCGAGAGCAGGGCCCAGGCCGCGACGAGGAGCACGAAGGCCCAGACCGCCGCCGCCGGCACGAGGAAGGCCGCCACGCCGACGACGATGTCGAGCAGCCCTTCGAGCAGCAGGAAGCCCCAGCGCTCGTGCCGCTGCGCCGCCCGGATCGCCGCGCCGATGCCGAACAGGCCGTCGACCAGCATGTAGGCCGAGAAGAACAGCACCAGCGAGAGCACGAAGGCGGCGGGCGCCAGGAAGGCCGCGAGGCCGAACAGGATGGCGAGCACGCCGCGCAGGGCCACGAGCCACCAGTTGCGGGCGAGCACCGCGTTCATCGCGTCGAGATGGGCCGGCCCGGTGGGCCGGGGGGCGGAGGGAGATGGGCCGGAGGCAGATGGGCCGGAGGCAGATGGGCCGGAGGGAGGTGTGGCCCCGGACGTGTCGGATGAACCCACCATCTTCCACTCCTTCGAGATCGACCGGCGAAATCGGCCGGTCGGCGCTGCGGGAACCGGCCGGCGCGGGACGCTTCTCCGGTACCATGGCGCAACGCCGGGTCGTGTCCTGCGTTCCGTCCAGCCCGACGTTGAGTTGCTTTCCCGGCGAAGAGGTTGCGTGAGAGCGAGCCGCGCCCGCTCGGTTCCTCGACGGGCGGGGACGGTTCATCCGGAGGCGGACCCTCGGCCCTCCTCGGCTTCAGCCCGCGTTCGCGGCGAGCCAGCGCTCGGCCCCCGAGAGGTCGTATCCGTGGCGGGCTCCCAGCGCCGCCACCTCGTCCCGGCGCAGGCGGCCGGCGAGCACCTCGCCGATCGCCCAGAGGGTGAGGGAGCGCGTGCCGCTGCGGCAATGGGCGACGACGGGGCCCCGCGCGCCCTCGACCGCGGCGTGAAAACGCTCGACCGCCTCGCGGGTCAGGGTCGGGCCGGTCACCGGCAAGTCGAGATAGGCCAGACCCGCTTCCTCGGCCGCCGCCCGCTCGGCCGCGGCGCCGGGCTGGTCCGGCTCCTCCCCGTCGGGACGGTTGTTGATGAGGAGCGCCACGCCTTCCCGCCCGAGGGCGGCGATCTCCTCGAGGCTCGGCTGGCCGGCGACCGAGAAGGTCGGGTCGATGGGCGTCCGCTTCATGTCGCTGGCCCTCGGGTCTGCCGCGTGCCGGGTTCCGCCAGGGCGGCCGGCTTCCGGATGGGACGATAACGCGGGCCTTGGCGTAGCGCGCACCCTGCGCGGCGGCAAGGCGGGCCGGGCGTCCCGAAGGATTGCCCCGGCGCACGTGACGCGGCCGCGCCGGGGAGCCGCGACGCCCTCCGCCCGGTTTTCCTCGCGCCCCGCGGAGCCGGGCGGTTTCGTGGGAGGGGAACGTGGTGGGGCGGCGCGCCCGGCGCTGGCGGGACGAGGATCCGGAGACCCACGGGCCGGCGCCCGCTTCCGTGCCGGTCTGCCCGCTCTGCGAGCGCCCGATTCCCCGGCACGCGCGCCAGAGCCTGCATCACCTCACGCCCAAGCTGAAGGGCGGGACCCACGGGGGGACGGTGCGGCTGCATCAGATCTGCCACTCGGCGATCCATGCCCGCTACAGCGAGGCCGAGATCGCCCGCCGGCTGGCACAGGTCGAGGCGCTGCGGGCCGACCCCGAGATCGCCCGCTTCCTGGCCTGGGTGCGCGACAAGCCCGACGACTTCCACGCCCCCACCCGCATGACCCGCGCCCGGCGCGACCGCCGCTGACCGGCCCGACCGTCTTGTCCGGGCATTAACCGCGCCGCGAGGTTGCCGGCCCGCGCTCAACCCGACTTAACCCCCCGGCAGCGAGGATGGCGGCTCGATTTCGCAGGCCCGAGCCCATGACCGCGCCCCAGACTGCGCTCCAGACCGCGCCCGCCTCCACGATGGCGGCCAGCCAGCCCCTCCGCCCGCGGCCCGAGGAGGCGGCCCGCCTCGCCTGGGTCGATGTCGCCAAGGGGCTGTGCATCATCCTCGTCGTGATGATGCACTCGACGCTCGGCACCGGAGAGGCGCTGGGCGGCGAGGGTTTCCTGCACACCGTCGTGGAATTCGCGCGCCCCTTCCGGATCCCGGATTTCTTCCTGCTCTCGGGGCTCTTCCTCGGCCGGGTGATCGACCGCGACTGGCGCCTGTTCGCGGATCGCCGCGTGGTCCACTTCGCCTATTTCTACGTCCTGTGGGTGGTGATCCAGTCGCTGTTCAAGGCGGGCCCGATCGTCGCGGGCGCGGAGGGGGTGGGCGCCCAGTTCGCGGCCTTCGGCCTGCATCTGGCCGAGGCGCTGGTGGTCCCTTACTCGACGCTGTGGTTCGTCTACCTGCTCGCGGTCTTCTCGGTGGTGACGAAGCTTCTCCACCGCCGCGTGCCCGGGCTCGTGCTGCTGGCCGCCGCCGCGCTCCTGCAGATCCTGCCGACCAGCAGCTGGCCCTACCTGCTCGACGAGTTCTGCGAGCGCTACGTCTACTTCCTGGGCGGCTACCTCTTCGCCGAATGGATCTTCCGCTTCGCCGACCGGGTGCGCGGGGCGGTCGTTCCGGCGCTGGCGGGCCTCGCCCTGTGGGCGCTGCTGGAGGCCGTCTTCGTCTTCACGCCGACGGGCATCGAGGCCGTGCCGACACTCGCCCGCCTGCCGGTGGTGAGCCTCGGGCTCGGCACCGTGGGCGCGCTCGCCATCGTCGCCTTCGCCGCCCTGATGACCCGCGCGGGCGGGCCCGTGACCGCGGCCCTGCGCGCCTGCGGCGAGCGCTCCATCGTGATCTATCTCGGCTTCTTCCTGCCGATGGCGCTGACCCGCACGCTGATCGTCAAGTTCAACCTCGCGCTTCCCGATCACGCCCTCGGCGTCGGCCTCGCGAGCCTGATCGTGACCGTCGTGGCGGTCACGCTGCCGCTCGCCTTCGAGCGGTTGGTGCGCGGCACCCGGCTCGACGTCCTGTTCCGGCGCCCGGCCGCCTTCCACATCGCCCCCGCGCCGGCCCGGACCGGCTGCTTGCCGCCCGCGTCGGTCGCGCCCCGCGAGGCGTGAGCCGCCGCAGGGGCTCAAGGCAGGTGCGGAGGACCGGCGCGGAGGCGAGGACGGAACCTTCGCGCCCCGCCCGTCGCTTCCCCCCGGCGCCCGCCGTCCCGTCGCGGGCGCGCTTCAGGAAGGGGCCGGCGCATGGCGAACGAGGTGGCGAACGAGACGAGCGCGGCGAGCGGCGACCCCGCCGAGGTGGTCCTGCGCGAGCCCCGCGACCGCGCCTACTGGGCGCGCCGGTTCGAAGTGCCGGTGGAGCAGGTGCAGGCGGCGGTCGAGGCGGTCGGCTCCGATGCGGCGCGGGTCGCCGCCCATCTCGGCAAGCCCTGGCCCTACGACAAGAGTGGCATCGTCTGAGACGGCCCGGTAAGCGCGCGGCGCCGCTCAACCCTGCGGCGCGCCCTCGGCGGTGCTTTGCGCGAGATGGTCGAGGAGCTGGCGCTCGTAGGCGATCAGCTCGCGCCCGCGCTTGATCGCGCGGTGATACTGGCGCGCCGAGAGTTCGTCCTGGATCGCGAGGATGTAGGGCCCCATGCTCGGTGAGGCCTTCATGATCTCCGTGGCCTGGCGCACGAACAGATCCTCGGCCTCCGGCGGGTTGTCGGCGAGGTAGATGAACTGGAGCGTGACGCAGAGCCGCTTGGCGGCGGTGTCGGCCTCGCTCTCGGTGAGGATCTCGCTCTCGCGCAGGAACTTGCATTGGTTCTCGATCACGAAGGTCGAGCGGCGGTCGCCGTTGCGGATCAGTGCGCCGTTGATGATCAGCCGTTCCTGAGGCTTGAGTTCGATGCGCAGCGCCATGGTTACTGATTCCTTGATTGGTCGAAACGGGGCAGCGGCCGTGAACTTCTCTTAACCATGATCGCGAAGCTTTGCGCGATGCTTGCGTTTGACGGGCGAAAGCAGCCCAATCCGACGATCGGATTAAGGTCTCGGCAAGGCGCGGGGTGGAGGGTCCGGGTGTCGCCAAAAGGGCGGCATCAAGACCCACAAGGATCGCCCCCATGTCTTCCGGCATCACGCTTTCGGCCGCCACCCGTCAGAACCTGCTCTCGCTGCAGGACACCTCGGCCCTGACGGCCACCACCCAGAACCGCCTCGCCACCGGCCTCAAGGTTTCCTCCGCCCTCGACAACCCCGTCAACTTCTTCACCGCGCAGAACCTGTCGAACCGCTCGACCGATCTGGGCGGCCTGCTCGACGGCATCTCGAACGGCATCCAGGCGATCCAGGCGGCCAACCAGGGCATCACCTCGATCCAGAAGCTGATCGACTCGGCGAAGTCCACCGCCAACCAGGCGCTCTCGACGCAGATCACCACGACCGGCACCGCGACGAGCGACTTTGCAGCCAGCACCTCGAGCACGACCTCGGTCAGCTTCTACGTCAACGGCACCAGCAAGACGGCGACCATTGCCTCCAATTCCACGATCGACGCGGCCATCACCGAACTCAACACCCAGGCCGGCTCGACGATGTTCTCCAAGGACACGACCGGCAAGAAGATCGTGCTGAACGCCAGCGCTGCCGTGGAGTTCAAGGCCTCCACCGACCAGACCGCGCTGGGCTTTGCCGGTGGCTCGACCTCGACTGCGAACAAGTACGGTTCCAGCAACGATACCATCAGCGCCGGCACGGACCTGACCGTTTCGGGTGTCGATGCCCGTAAGAAGCTGGCCGAGCAGTACAACAGCCTGCTGACCCAGATCACGCAGCTCGCCAAAGATTCGAGCTTCAACGGCACCAACCTGATCAGCAACGGTGATGCCTCGAACAAGCTGCACATCGCCTTCAACGAGAAGGACAGCTCGAACCTCGACGTGCAGGGGCAGGACCTGACCTCCGCCGGTCTCGACCTCGACTCGATCACCAGCAATTCGGGTGCGACCGTCGACGGCAAGGGCAACTTCCTGCTCGACGCCGGCATCAAGAGCACGCTGACCAGCCTGAGCTCGGCTTCGGATACCCTGCGCGCGGCGAGCTCGACGTTCGGCTCGAACCTCTCGGTGGTGCAGAACCGTCAGAGCTTCTCGAAGAACCTGATCAACGTGCTCGATACCGGCGCGGCGAACCTGACCAACGCCGACCTCAACCTCGAGGCGGCCAACTCCCAGGCGCTGTCGACCCGTCAGTCGCTGGGCATCTCGGCGCTGTCGCTCGCCAACCAGGCGCAGCAGAGCATCCTCCAGCTCCTGCGCTGATCGCGTCAGCTGAGACGTCGAACATCGGTGAATGAGACGGCCGGGACCTTGTCCCGGCCGTTCTCTCGTTCGAAAATCGAAGAATCTGAGATCAGGAAGGCATCGTTAACGCTACGGCAACCGAATGCGTGGTGAATTAACCTTAATGCCGGGTCGGTATCGATCTGAACGGGGTTGTTACCCATGTCTTCTAGTGTCACGCTTTCCGCCGCCACGCGCCAAAACCTGCTCTCGCTGCAGGACACCTCGGCCCTGACGGCGACCACCCAGAACCGTCTGGCGACGGGCCTGAAGGTCTCGTCGGCCCTCGACAACCCCGTCAACTTCTTCACCGCGCAATCCTTCAACAGCCGCTCGGGCGACCTCGGCTCGCTGCTCGACTCGATCTCCAACGGCATCCAGACGATCCAGGCGGCCAACCAGGGCATCACCTCGATCCAGAAGCTGATCGACTCGGCGAAATCGACTGCCAACCAAGCGCTCTCGACGCAGATCACCACGACCGGCACCGCGGCCAACGACTTCACCTCCGCGACCAACGCCACCGTCACCTTCTACGTCAACGGCACGAGCAAGACGGCGACCATCGCCACGGGCGATACGATCGACACGGCGATCGCGGCGCTGAACACGCAGGCCGGCTCGACGATGTTCTCGAAGGACACGACCGGCAAGAAGATCGTGCTGAACGCCAGCGCGGCAATCGAATTCGCGACGACGGGCAGCCAGACGGCTCTCGGCTTCACCGCCGGGACCGGCTCCGCCACGGCCAACAAGTACGGCACCGGCAACACGGCCGCGAGCAACAGCGCCAACCTGACCATCTCGGGCGTGGAGACCCGCAACAAGCTGGCCGAGCAATACAACAGCCTGCTGATCCAGATCTCGCAACTCGCCAAGGATTCGAGCTTCAACGGCGTGAATCTGATCAGCAACGGCGATTCGTCGAACAAGCTGCATATCGCCTTCAACGAGCGCGACACCGCCAACCTCGACGTCCAGGGTCAGGACCTGACGGCCGACGGCCTCGATCTCGATCCCATCACCGGCAATTCCGGCTCGACGACGAACGGCCAGGGCAACTTCCTGCTCGACGTGGACATCAAGGGCACGCTGACGAGCCTGACCGGCGCCTCGGACACCCTGCGCACGGCGAGTTCGACCTTCGGCTCGAACCTCTCGGTGGTGCAGAACCGGCAGGACTTCACCAAGCGGCTCGTGAACATCCTCGATACCGGCGCATCGAACCTGACCAACGCCGACCTCAACGAGGAGGCGGCCAATTCCCAGGCGCTGTCGACGCGCCAGTCGCTCGGCATCTCGGCGCTGTCGCTCGCCAACCAGGCGCAGCAGGGCATCCTCCAGCTCCTGCGCTGAGGCAGACGCCATCCGCGAGGCGGCCGGCCGCGCTGGCCGCCGCAGCCACGTCTCAAGGGGCGATCGCGCGAAGCGGTCGTCCCTTTTCGTCGTACGGGCCCGCGGCCGGACCCGACGGCGGCGCAGTCCGGCCCGTGGCGTCGGCGCGCGCGAGTCCATAAATCAGCCGCGTTGTGCGCCGCTTGATCGGCGTCGGCACGCCCTCCGCCGCGTCCCGTCCGGGATCCTCAGAATCGCTCGATGAACGTCATCCTGATCAAGCTGTTCGCGACCGCGCTGACCCTCAGCCAGGTCACGACGCGGCCCGACGCGGTGCGGACCCAGTTCGACCCCGCCAAGGACGGCGGGGAGGTCGTGGCGATCCTGCGCGACGGCTGCGCCCACATGCGCAAGTCCTTCGACATCGAGGACATCAACCTCGACGAACTCATCACCACGGCGATGGAGGATCCGAGTGCGGTGGCGGGCGACAGCGCGCCCAAGATTCTGCACGGGCTCGATCTCAACGAGTTGAACACGAGCTACAAGCAGTTCTGCAAGGGCGAGAACCCGGCTCAGTCGCCCTTCGATCCGGGCGCGGTGATCGCCTTCTACAACAACGCCGTGCGGGACCTGCCCTCGGCCGAGGCCCTGCGCGACATCCGGCTGCCCAGCGCCAGCCTGATCCTCGATTCCGCAGGCAAGCCCTATTCGGAGAGCTTCGAGGCCAATGGCCGGCGCCTCGTGGTGCCGATCGAGGGCGTGCCGGATCTCGTCCGACAAGCCTTCGTCGCGGCCGAGGACAAGCGCTTCTACCAGCACCGGGGCATCGACGAGCGCGGCGTGATCCGCGCCTTCGTCGGCAACCTCGCCTCGCCGGGGCGTCCGGCCGGCGGCTCGACCATCACGCAGCAGGTGGTGAAGAATCTCTCGGTGGGCGACGACGTCACCTACGAGCGCAAGATCCGCGAGATGATCGTGGCCTCGCGCCTGGAGCGCCTCCAGACCAAGCCGCAGATCCTCGGGCTCTACCTCAACGGCATCTATCTCGGCCGCGGCGCCTACGGCATCGAGATGGCCGCGCGCTCGTGGTTCGGGAAGTCGGTGGGCGCCCTCACCCTGCCGGAAGCCGCCCTCCTCGCCGGGTTACCAAAGGGGCCGAACTATTACAGCCCCGACAAATACCCCGAGCGGGCGCGCGAGCGCCGCGCCTACGTGCTCAGCCGCATGAAGGAGGAGGGCGCGATCACCGAGGCGCAGATGAACGCGGCGCTCGCCTCGGATCTCGGCATCAAGCCGCCGGAGGCCGCGCGCCAGGATTCCGGCTTCTACCTCGTCGACCACGTGGCCCGCGAGGCGCGCACCTTTGCCGGGCTCGAATCGCTCACCAAGGCCTCCTACACCGTGCGCGCCACGGTGAATGCGGGCCTGCAGAGTGCGCTGGAAGGCGCGCTGCAGGAAGGGCTCTCGACCTACGAGCGCGGCATCGGCCGCGCCCGCTACGAGGGGCCGGAGCTGAACCTCGCCGAAGCCGTCAAGCGCATCGAGGCCGCCACCCCGGCACCCGAACCGGCCGCGGAAGCCGCGCCGGCGCCCAAGGGAACGAAGGGCGCCAAATCGGCCAAGGCCCCCGCCAAGCCGGCGGTCCAGCCCGCCTGGCAGCGCGCGCTTCTCTCGGCCCGGCCGCCGCTCTACGACGTGCGCTGGCCGCTCGCGGTGGTGCTCCAGACGGGCAAGAACGGAACGCGGGTCGGGCTGCCCGATGGCCGCGTCGCGAGCCTCGAACCCGGCCCCGGGCGCGGAAAGCTCCAGCTCTACGACGCCGTGCGGGTACGCCTGCGCGAGGGCAGGGGCAGCCCCCGCGCCGACCTGCGGGTGCGCCCGTCCGTACAGGGCGCGGCCATCGTGCTCGAGAACCGGACCGGCAAGATCCTGGCGATGAGCGGGGGCTTCTCCTACCCCCTGAGCCAGCTCAACCGGGTGACGCAGACCGTGCGCCAGCCGGGTTCGACCCTGAAGCCGCTGACCTATCTCGCCGCCCTGAACGCGGGGATGCAGCCCAACACCCTGGTGATGGACGCGCCCGTCACGCTGCCGCCCATCGGCGGCATCGGCGATTCCTGGTCGCCGAAGAACTACGACGGCGGCGGCTCGGGCGCGACGACGATCCGGCGCGGCCTCGAATTCTCGAAGAACCTCGTCACCGCGCGCCTGCTCGAAGGCGGCATCGCGCCCAAGGCCCCCGCCAGCCTGCAGCGGGTCTGCGACATCGCGCTGGAGGCGCAGCTCTACGCCGAGTGCGAGCGCTACTACCCCTTCGTGCTCGGCGCGCAAGCCGTGCGGATGATCGATCTGGCGAGCTTCTACGCCGCCATCGCCAACGAGGGCGCGCGCCCGAGCGCCTACGCGCTGGAGGCGATCGAGCGCGACGGCAAGCCGGTCTACAGCCGGCCCGACAAGGCGCCGGTGCGGATCGGCTCGGCCGACCGGGTCGCCTTCTACCAGCTCAAGACCATGCTCCAGGGCGTGACCCGGCACGGCACGGCCGCGGCGCTCTCGAACATCTCCGCTTACGTCGCGGGCAAGACCGGCACCTCGGAGAACGAGAACGACGCGTGGTTCGCCGGCTTCTCGAACGAGATCACCGTGGTGGTCTGGGCCGGCTACGACAACGCCGACGGCGTGCGCCGGACGCTCGGCCGCGGCCAGACCGGCGGCCACGTCTCGGTGCCGATCGCGCGAGCCATCTTCCAGGCCGCCTGGGCCAACGGCGTGCCGCGCACGCCGCTCGCGCCCCCGTCCCCGGAGGCGAAGGCGCTCATCGCCGACCTTCCGATCGAGCCCCGCAGCGGCCAGCGCGTGGCCGGCGGCGGCTTCATCGAGCATTTCCGCCTCAAGGACGGGCGCGTCGCCGACACGCAATACGCGCTGGTGCCGCGCGAGACGCTCTACGCCATGCGCCCCGACGCCGAGGACGGCGACTATGCCAATTCCGAGGACGGGGCGGATGTTGCCGGCGACCTCTTCGGCAACCTGCCCGGCGGGCGCCGCGAGGGCACCGACCCCTTCGCCCAGCGGCGCGCCGAGCCGGATTCGGATCGGACCGCCGATCCCTGGGGTCTGCGCCGCGACCGCCGGGAGGAGCCGCAGGCCTGGCCCGGGCGCGACCGCTACGGGCAGGTCAACCCGGTGCCGTTCGGCTCGCCCTTCGACGACGACGGCGACCGGCGCACCCGCCAGCGCCGCCGCGATCCCGACTACCTCTTCGGCGACGACCCGGGCTACTGAGCCCGCGCCCGTTCACGCCGTCCCCCATCGACGCATCCGAGGTCCGCTTTGCCCAGGCAGTTTCCGGCCGCCCTCCTCGTCGCGCTCGCACTGGCCGCGCCGGCCCGCGCGCAGGACGCGGCCAAAGATCTTCCCAAGCCGACGGCGATCGTCTCCGACCGGGTGAAGGACGTGCCGGCCCTTAAGCCGGGCGATGTCGCCGGCCTCAAGCCCGGCACGGTGCTGTTCAGCGACCACCGCGAGGCCGCCTCGACCAATCCGGAGAGCGGGCTGATCGCCTTCGACGCGTGGCGCAAGGCGCGGGCAGCGGAAGCCGCCGCGCTGAGCCCCTGGCCCGGCTACACCGAGCCCGACTACACCCAGACCGTGAACGGCGTCGCCAAGCAGCGCCACGAGACCCTCAAGGTCTACGTCGCGGAAGGCCGCTTCGTCGTCGCCAAGCCGCCCTCCGCCATCGACCTCTCGGCCTTCGCCGGCATCGACTTCCTGGCCAAGATGGACCCGGTGATCCGCCACAAGCGGCTCGACCCGGCGGACGCGACGCCGACCAAGGACCCGGCGGCCGCCTTCGCGAAGCGCCCGGACCGGCCCTGGTGCGGGGCGGGGGGCGTCTGCATCGAGTCGCGCTACGACCTCGAAGGCAAGCTTCCCTTGGGCGTGAAGCTCGCCAACCGGCTCGAACTCGGCACCTCGAAGAAGATCGCGGAATTCGTCTCGTTCCAGAGCGAGTTGCGGGTGCTGCCGCCGGCCGAGGCGGCGGGCCTCTCGGCGCTGACCAAGATCGAGACGCCCATGGCCGGGGGGCTCGAACAGACCATCTTCTGGGTCAACCAGATCCTGCGCTTCGGCAAGTTCCTGGCGGTGATGCAGCCGGACCCGAACGACCCGGGCCGCACCGTGGTGACGACCTACATGGCGCTCGCCATCAAGGCCGACGTGCTCGACCGCAAGCAGGAATATGCCCGCGTGCCGGTGCTCAAGAACCTGCTTCCGGTGCAGGTGCTGATGGGCAACTCCTCGTTCAACACCGGCAGCTCGATCAGCGCAGGCGTGCCCACCTACGCCCGCAACCGCATCGTCGCCTTCGCCGACGCGCTGGCGAAGCCGTGAGACACGTTCTTCGCTGTCACCCATTCCTCACGAAAGTGTGAGCAAAGATGTCGCTGTCACCGATGGGCAACAGACATTCGCTGGTATATTGGATAATCTATCTCGACTCGTTCCTGAGACCGCGAGTCACCTCAGCCGGCGCGCCTTTCGTAGGCGCGCCGCTTTTTCGTTCGGGGCCCCTCACGGGCTGCCCGGACCCCGGGCGAGGCCGGCCAGGGTGAACAGGTCCACCGAGAGCTTGGCGCCGACCACCAAGGCGTCGGGGATGTTCTTCGGGTAGTACGGGAAGCGGGTCTGGTCCGGATTGATGATGTATTGCAGGTTCGGCGTCAGCCGGACCGCGGGCGAAACCTGGATGCCGTAGTTCAGCTCCATCATGATCTGATGCTTCGGGATCGTGCGGAACAGGCCGAGGGAGGCTTGCGCCGCCTCGATGTTGCCGCGCGCCAGCGGGCTGAAGGCCTGCGTGTTGATGACGAAGCCCACCGTGTCGTAGGGCCGCCCGGCGAAGGTGCCGGTCTGGAGCGCGCCGACCTCCAGGAAGTAATCCTCGACCAAGCGCCCCCCCCGTGCCCGCCATGGCGACGCCGAACAGGGTCAGGCCCTGGATGCCCTTGGGATCGGGGCGCCAGACCATCTGGTCGAAACGGGCATAGATCCCTGAGCGGCCGAAGCGCGTCGCAGGGGAGAACCCGGTGAGCACCCGGCGCCCGCCCGCCGCATCCAGCACCGGGTCCGTGTAGTCGGAGCGGTCGACCCAGCCGCCGATGCCGTAGTTGCGGGGCAGCGCGTCGTTGGCGAAGGTGGTGGAATAGCCGAGTTCGAACGGCACGATCGCGCCGGTGGCGCCCTTGGTCGAGAAGTCGAGGCCGTTGTCGCCCGGTTGCTGGTGCAGCGGGTTCACCTCGTAGGCGCCGACGTGGAAGAACACCGTATCGGTCAGCCACGCCTTGGCGTGCCCGCCCCAGCTCGCTACCGGCCAGAAGGTGAAGTTCGAGGTCTTGAAGACGAAGGTCGGGTTTCCGCAAGCGGAATTTGTCTGAAAGTTGCAGTAGATCGGCGAGTTGAGGAAGTTGATGTTGGCCACCAAGCGCCCGACTTCGATGTCGAGCCGGTTGTCGAACAGCTTCTGCTGGTAGGAGAGCAGGGTCAGCCGCGTGGTCTGGCCGCCGCCGAAGATCTCCTGCACGCTGGTGTTGTTGCCGATGAAGTCGTCGGCGAGGTTGCGGCCGTGGCGGTTCGTGACCGCGACGTGGACCGAGCCGCCCGCGATCCCCGCCAGCCGCTGCAGGTCGGCGTCGATGCCGAAGAAGAGCTGGCCGGCATAAGCCGAGCCCTGGCGGATGCCGCCGACCGGGTTGGCGACCGCCTGTCCCGTATAGTTGAGCAGGAACGAGAGGCCGTTGCCGAGATCGAAGGTGCCGGGCGGCAGGGCGGGGGGCGTCGCCGATTGGCCGAGCACGTCGGCCGCCGCCGCCGCGCTGCCGTCGTCGCCGAAGGTCCGCCGCGGCGGGAGGCGCCGTGCGGCCCGCCGCAGGGCCGGGCGGCGGATCGTGGCGGGCGCGCCGATCGGGACCCCGGCGAGACCCGGTTGCGCGGGCGGCTCCTGCGCCTCGGCCGCGCCCGCGAGCGCGGTGCTGAGGCCGAACGCGACCCATGCTGCCTTTCCAGCCCTCATTTCATTCCCCCTCACTCGACGTTTTCCCGGCCCGGTTGCTCGGACCCTGTCATGTAATCAATCATAGATTGTATTGCGGGCCGCGATCCGGGACGAAGCGGAAGCGACCGCGGTCGATCGTTGGCCCGGCGGCGCCGGAGGCTCCGGCGCCGACCGTCCGTTCAGGCCGCGCGCTTCTTGAGAAGGCCGACCAGCAGGCCGGTCACCAGGGTGCCGGCGGCGAGCGCGATCAGCGCGCCCGTCACGTTGGTCACGGCATTGGGGATCGGCAGCACGAACAGGCCGCCATGGGGCACCTTCAGGGTCACGCCCGAGGTCAGGGCGATGGCCCCGGCGAGCGCGGAGCCGGCCACCATGGAGGGGATCACCCGCAGCGGGTCGGCCGCGGCGAAGGGGATCGCTCCTTCCGTGATGAAGGCGGCGCCGAGCACGGCCGCCGCGCCGCCCGCCTCGCGCTCCGGCGCGGTGAAGCGGGACGGGAACAGGCGGGTGGCCAGCGCGATCCCGAGCGGGGGCGTCATGCCGCCCAGCATCACCGCCGCCATCGGCGCGTCGACGCCCGAGGAGAGCAGCGCCGCGGCGGAGGCGTAGGCCGCCTTGTTGATCGGCCCCCCCATGTCGACCGCCATCATCCCGCCGAGCACGAGGCCGAGCACCAGCGCGCTCGCCCCCTGCATGCCCTTGAGCCAGTCGGTGAGCGCGGCGAGGATCGCGGCCACCGGCACGCCGACGACGTAGACCATCAGCAGGCCGGTGATGGCGGTGGCCAGCAGCGGCAGGATCAGGACGGGCTTCAGGCCCTCCAGGTTCTTATGCAGGCGGATGTGACGATTGAGGAAAGCCGTCGTGTATCCGGCGATGAAGCCTGCCGCGATGCCTCCGAGAAAGCCCGCCTGGAGATTGGCGGCCAGCATGCCGCCGATCATGCCGGGCGCGATGCCGGGCCGGTCCGCGATCGAGTAGGCGATGTAGCCGGCCAGCGCCGGGACGATCAGGGCGAAGGCCGCCTTGGCGCCGATCTCGCCGAGCGCGTAGCCGAGCGTGCCCGCGTTCTCCGGCTTCATCGCGTCGATGCCGCCGACAGCGAAGGCGAGTGCGATCAGGAGGCCGCCCGCCACCACGAAGGGCAGCATGAAGGACACGCCGGTCATCAGGTGCTTGTAGGCACCGGCCTTCTTCTCCGCCGCTTCCGGCCGCGCCGGCCCCTCCGCCTTTGCCTCGCCGCCGGCGGGCTGAAGCTGTGCCTCGGCCAGCGCGGTGGCGATCAGGCCCTTGCCGTCCCGGATCGCGGCCTTGGTGCTCGCGGCGTAGACCCGCTTGCCGGCAAAACGCCCTCGGTCGACCCCGGTATCGGCGGCAATGATCACGATGTCGGCCGCGGCGATCTCGGGCGCCGTCAGCGCGTCGCGGGCGCCGACCGATCCTTGCGTCTCCACGCGCACGTCGTGGCCGAGCGCCTGGGCCGCCGCCTGGATGCCCTCGGCCGCCATGAAGGTGTGGGCGATGCCGGTGGGGCAGGAGGTGACCGCCACGATTCTTTTGGGGCCGGCCGCGGCGGGGGAGGGGGCCTCCGCCCCGGCGCTCAGGCGATCGAACACGGCGTTGACGTCGGTGAGCACGTCCTCGAGCGCCGCCCGCGCCCGGTGCAGCGCGCCGAACCGTCCCTCGCCGAGATCGCCTTCGCCGACGAGCAGCACGGTCTTCGCCTGCGCGATGGCCGCCTCGGAGAGCGGGTTGCCGCTCGCGCCCTTGCCGCGGATCTCGAGGGCGATGGGGGTGTTGCGCCGCCCGGCCGCCCTGCGCAGGGCCTCGGCGGCGAGGACGGCGTGGGTGGAGAGGTCTCCGCCTCCCACCACGGCCAGAAGCTGTGCCATGGGTTTCCTCCTCGGATTCTTTTTCGAGCTGTCCGCTGCCGCGCATCCCTCTCCCCTCTGCGGGAGAGGGTGGCCCCGAAGGGGTCGGGTGAGGGATCGGCTCAGGTCTTTCCGGAAGCGTCGCTCCCCTCTCCCGCCTCGCATCCGCGAGGCACCCTTCCCCGCAGAGGGGAGAGGGCTTTTTCACGCGCTCAGTCGAGCCGTTCCACCCGGATCTCCCGCGCGAGCGCCTCCACCTCCGCCCGCCCCGGCAGGTTCGCTCCCGTGCGGCTGAGCTTGCCCGCGGCGAAGGCGAGCGCCCGGCGGGCGAGGTCGGGCAGGGGCAGGCGGTCGTGCAGGCCGGCGACGAGGCCGGCGACGAGCGCGTCGCCCGCGCCGACCGTGCTCGCCACCCGCGTCGGCGGCGGCAGCGCCCGCACGGCGCCCTCGGACGAGACGAGCAGCGCGCCCTCCGCCCCGAGCGAGACGCAGACCAGGGCGATGCCCCGGCTCTGGAGTTCCCTTGCCGCGACGAGCACGTCCGCGCGTTCGGGAAGCGGGCGCCCGGCCCATTCCTCCAACTCGTGCCGGTTCGGCTTGATCGCGTCGGGCAAGCTCTCCCGCCTGGCGGCGAGTGCGGCGGCAAGCGCCGGACCGGAGGCGTCGAGGACGACGCGGGCACCGCGCCGCTTCATCTCGGCGGTGAGCCGGGCGTAGGTATCCGTGGGTGCCGAGCGCGGCAGGCTGCCGGCGAGCACCGCGAGGTCTCCTGGGCCGGTCAGGTCGGCGAGCACCGCCCGCACCGCCTCGATCGTGGAGGGGCCGATATCGAGCCCCGGCAGGTTGATGTCGGTGGTGTCGCCGCGCGAGGCGTCGAGCAGCTTGAGGTTCGTGCGCGTCTCGCCGGGAATCCAGACGAAGCGGTCGTCGATGCCCTTGGCCGCGAGAAGCTGCGAGAAGGGCGCGGCGTTGTCCTGGCCGAGCACGCCGGTGGCGGCGACCGCCAGGCCCCAATCGGCGAGGCAGCAGGCGACGTTGACGCCCTTGCCGCCGGCATCGGCCCAGACCGAGCGGGCGCGGTGGACGTGGCCGGGGGTGAGGCTGTCGAGGGTGACGGTCTGGTCGATCGCCGGGTTGAGGGTGAGGGTGACGAGGCTCATGCGCGCTCTCCCGTCTCAAGGGTGTCGAGGGCGCGCACGGCCGCCGCGTCCTCCTGCGCGCAGGCCTGCGCCGCGAGCGCCTTCAGTTCGGCGCTGTCGGCGGCGCGCAGGCGCGCCTTCACGCCGGGCAGGTCGCGGGGCGTCATCGAGAGCTCGTGGACGCCCAGGCCCGCGAGCAGGCAGGCCCCGAAGGGATCGCCCGCGATGCCGCCGCAGACCCCGACGAAGCGCCCGTGCCGGGCCGCGCCCTCGCAGGTCATGCGGATCAGCCGCAGCACCGCCGGGTGGAGCGAGTCGGCCTCGGGCGCCAGCTCCGTGTTCTGGCGGTCGATGGCGAGCGTGTACTGGGTGAGGTCGTTGGTGCCGATCGAGAAGAAGTCGCAGTGCCGGGCGAGCACGTCGGCCTGGATCGCGGCGGCCGGCACCTCGATCATGATGCCGAGCGGCACCTCCGGCGCGCCGATTTCCCGGCGGATTGCCTCGCAGATCTCCCGCAGCCGCAGCACCTCCGGCACCGAGGTGATCATCGGCATCATGATCGAGAGCGGCGCGTCCTTGCCTCTCGGCGCGCCCGCCGGCACGTGGTCCTTGGCGGCGCGATAGAGGGCGCGCAGCTGCGGCTCCATCAGGTCCGGGCGGCGCAGCAGCAGGCGTGCGCCGCGCACGCCGAGGAAGGGGTTTTCCTCACGCGGCAGGTGGAGATGGGCGACCTGCTTGTCGCCGCCGATATCGAGGGTGCGCACGATCAGCGGACGGCCCGCCAGCGCCTTCAGCATGCACGCATAGGTCGCGTACTGGTCAGCCTCGCCCGGGGTGTCGCCCCGCTCCAGGAACAGGAACTCGGTGCGCATCAGGCCGACGCCCTCCGCGCCCTGGTCGAGTGCCAGCGGCACCTGCTCGGGATTGTTGACGTTGGCGCCGATGGCGATGCGGTGGCCGTCGCGGGTCTCGGCCGGCCGCGCCCGCTCGCGGGCCTCGGCCTCGGCCTGCTCGCGCTGGCGGGCGCGCCAGCTCTCGGCGGAGGCGATGTCGGCCTCGCTCGGGTCGAGGTAGAGCCGGCCGGTGGTGCCGTCGAGGATCGCAACCGTATGGTTGGGAAGCCCCAGCAGGCCGGGCCCGCCCGCGACCGCGGCCGGAATGCCGAGCGTGCGCGCCAGGATCGCCGTGTGCGAGGTCGGCCCGCCTTGCGCGGTGGCGAGCCCGATCACCCGGGCCGGGTCGAGCCCGGCCGTGTCGGAGGGGGCGAGGTCGGGGGCGATCAGGATGCAGGGCACGTCCGGCAGGTCGTGGCCGCTCTTCAGGGCCGGATCGATCTGCGCCAGCACCCGGCGGCCGACATCGCGCAGGTCGGCGGCGCGGGCGGCGAGAACGGGGTTGCCGAGCGCCGCGAGCCGGCCCGCCATCCGCTCCACCGCGGCGTTCCAGGCGAAGGCCACGCCGTGGCCCTCGACCATGAGCTGGCAGGCGAGCGTGATGAGGTCGGTATCCGCGATCAGCTCGCCCTGCGCGGAAAAGATGCCGGCATCGGCCTTGCCGAGGCGCCGCTCGGTGTCGTCGGCGAGCGCCCTGAGCTGCCCGCCCGTGGCGGCGAGCGCCCGGTGCAGCCGGTCGGCGCCGGAGGTCAGCGGCTCGGGCTCGTCGGGCACGCTGATCTCGGCCGCCGCCAGCACGTGCACGGGGCCGATGGCGATGCCGGGGCTGGCGCCGATGCCGGCCATCACCCGCGGCGCGTCGGCGGGGTTCCACCCGGCCACCGGGGCGGCGGCCTTCGCCGCGGCGTCCGCCGCACGCTGGGCGGCGGCCTTCTCGCCGGCGCTCAGAGACGTCACCGCGGCGCAGATTTTGGCGAGCGCCCCGGCCTCGTCGTCGCCCTCGGCCGAGATCGTCACCTCGTCGCCGCAGCGCAGGCCGAGCTGCAGCAGCGCGATCAGGTTCTTGGCATCCGCCACCCCATCGCCGTGGCGCACCTGGATGCGCGCGGCCAGCGAGCGGGCGGTCTCGACCCAGTGCGCGGCGGGCCGTGCGTGCAGGCCGGTCGGGTAATCGACGGTCCAGTCGAAGCGCTGGCGCAGGTCGCCGACGGGGCCGGAGGCAGCCGGCGCGGCGGCGTCCTCGGTCAGCGCTGCGGCGATGTCCGCCTCGCTGCCCGTGGTGCGGAGCTGTTCGAGGCGCGCCTCGTCCTGGATCAGGCGGGTGAGGCGGCGCAGCACCGTGATGTGGGTGTCCGACTGCGCGGCGATGGCGACCACGAGATGCGCGGTCTGGCCGTCGTGCCACGCGATGCCGTCCGGGATCTGGAGCACGGCGAGCCCACTCTCGCGCACGAGGTGGCGGTCGTCGACCATGCCGTGCGGGATGACGACGCCGTGGCCGAGTTAGGTGTTCGCCACCCCCTCCCGGCGCAGCATGCTGGCGCCGTAGGCCCCGTCGATGCAGCCGGCGGCGGTGAGCAGCCCGGCGGCCTCGCGGATCGCGGCCTCCTTGCTCGCGGGGGCGGCGGCCAGGCGCACCAACAGGCGGGGCCCGGTGCGCGGGTTTGCGAAGGTCGGCGTCTGCGCGAGCATGGCGTGCTCTCCTCCCTGTCGAGGTCGCCCCGATCGATGCGCCGGGTACGAATGTGCTGTGTTGTGCCTATGAAAACGTTTTCACATCCTATGTCAATCTACGTTCGGCAACAAAGTGCCGATCCCGTCTTGTCGACCCTGCTCAACGGTGGCAGAACCGCGCCATGGCAATGAAAACGTTTCCCTCCCGATGAGCGTCGGCATCCGCGACGTGGCCCGCGCTGCGGGCGTCTCGACGGCGACGGTCTCGCGTGCGCTCGGGCGCGGCCCCGTGAGCGACGCGGTGCGCGAGCAGGTCGAGGCGGCGGTGCGTGCCACCGGCTACCGGCCCAACCTCTCGGCCCGCCGCCTGCGCTCGAAGGCGGCGCAGACCATCGGCCTGATCGTGGCCGATATCCGCAACCCGTTCTTCACGGCGGTGAGCCGGGCGGTGGAGGACGCGGCCTATGCCGCCGGGATGCGGGTGATCCTGTGCAACACCGACGAGGATCCGGCCCGCGAGGCGATGTATCTGCGCCTGATGGAGGAGGAGCGCGTCACCGGCGTGATCTTCGCGCCCACCCGCGCGACGGCGGAGGGGCTCAAGGCGGACAGCCTGTCCTTTCCCACGGTCTTCATCGACCGCTCGGGGCTGCCCGGCGCCCATGACAGCGTGGTACTCGACAACCCGGCCGCGGCCTCGGCCCTGGTCGAGCACCTCGTCGCGCAGGGCTTCACCCGCATCGGCGGCCTGTTCGGCTCGACCAGTTCCACCGCCCGGGAGCGCCAGGCCGGCTACGAGGCGGCCATGGACCGCTCCGGCCTCACCCCGCTCGCCCGCTCCGTGGCTCCGAACGCGGCCGCGGCGGAAGCGGAAGCCGCGCGCTGGCTCGCGCAAGCCGACCGGCCCGAGGCGCTGATCCTCTCGAACGGCCTGATCCTGATGGGGGCGGTGCGCGCGGCGCGCACCCTCGGTCTCGCCGTTCCCGCCGACCTCGCGCTCGCGGGCTTCGACAACGAGCCTTGGACCGATCTGGTCGAGCCCGGCCTCACCGTGATCGAGCAGCCGGTGGCCGAGATCGGCGCCCAGGCGATGCGCCTGTTGTTCGAGCGCATCGAGAGTCCGGGTCAGCCGGTGCGCAAGGTGACCTTGAGCGGGCGGGCGGTGCTGCGCGGCTCGACGCGGCGGGGATAGGGCCGATCAGCCCATCGGGGTCGATCGGCTTCGATCGGGCGGAATGAGCGGCGCTCCGTCGTCGCGAGGCGCAGCCGAAGCGATCCAGGCGCTCCGCCCTCTTCGGACAGGTCGCGCAACCGGATCGCTTCGCTGACGCTCGCGGTGACGGCGGTGCGGATCGACCGCGTCCGAACGTTCCGTCCCTCAATGCGCCCCCGCGGGCGTCTGCGCCGCCGCAACCCGGTCCGAGGCCGCCGAATGCACCGCGGGCTTGCGGCGCGAGAAGGTGAGGATCAGCACCGGCAGCACCAGCAGGATCAGCAGGGGCGCGAGCGCCATGCCGCCGACCACGACGAGCGCCAGCGGCTTCTGCACCTGCGAGCCGACGCCGGTGGAGAAGGCCGCCGGCAGGAGGCCGACGCCGGCCACGACGCAGGTCATCACCACGGGCCGCATCTGCGTGTAGCAGGTGCGCAGCATCGCGGGCACGCGCTCGACCCCCACCGCCAGCAGGCCGTTGTAGAAGGACAGCACGATGATGCCGTCCATCACCGCGATGCCGAGCAGCGCGATGAAGCCGATCGCCGCCGAGACGCTGAACGAGGTGCCGGTGAGCGACAGCGCCAGGATGCCGCCGGCCATCGCCATCGGGATCACGCTCAGTGCCAGCAGCGAGTCCGTCACCGACGAGAAGTTCATGAACAGCAGGATCGCGATGATGCCGATCGCGATCGGCACGGTCACGGAGAGGCGGGCGATCGCGCCCTTCATGTTGTTGAACTCGCCCACGAGCTCCAGCCGGTAGCCCGGCGGCAGCTGCACCTCGTTGGCCACGCGCAGGCGCGCCTCCTCGATGGTGCTGCCGAGATCGCGCCCGCGCACGGAGAACTTCACCGGCAGGTAGCGCTCCTGGGCCTCGCGGTAGATGTAGGCGGGGCCCGAGACGAGTTCGACCCGCGCCACCGCGCTCAAGGGGAACTGCACGGGAGCGCCGCTCGCCGGGCTCTGGCCGGCGATGCGCAGGTTGGCGATCGCCTCGATGCTCTGGCGGAACTGGGGCTGGAGGCGCACCATGATCGGGTAGTGCCGCTCGGAGCCGGGATCGTAGAGGTCGCCGGCCGAGTCGCCGCCGATGGCGGTGCGCACGGTGGTGTTGATGTCGCCCGGCGTCAGGCCGTAGCGGGCGGCCCGCACCCGGTCCACGTCGATCTCGATGGTCGGCTGGCCCAGCGACTGGAACACCGCCAGATCCTCGACGCCGTGGATCGTCGAGAGCACCTTCATCACGCTTTTCGCGCTGTCGGTGAGCTTCTGAAGGTCGTTGCCGAAGATCTTGAACGAGTTCTCGCCCTTGATGCCGGAGACGGCCTCGGCGACGTTGTCCTGCAGGTACTGCGACAGGTTGAAGTCGACGCCGGGGAAGGATGCCTGGAGCTTGTGCAGCATCTCCTCGGTCAGCTTCTCCTTGTCCACGCCCGGGCGCCACTGGTCGAGCGGCTTCATTGGCGCGAAGAACTCGGCGTTGAAGAATCCGGCCGCGTCGGTGCCGTCATCCGGCCGCCCGTGCTGGGAGACCACGCGCTCGACCTCCGGCAACGAGGCGATGATTTTGCGCATCTCGTTGACGTAGCCGTTGCTCTCCCGGAGCGAGATCGTCGCTGGCATGGTGGCGCGGACCCAGAGGTTGCCCTCCTCGAGCTTGGGCAGGAATTCCGAGCCGAGATTGCGCGCGGCCACCCCGACGCCGACGCCGACGAGCACCACGAGGGCCGCGGTCACGAGGCGGGCGCCGAGCGCCGCGCGCACCGCCGGACGGTAGATCCGGTCGAGGAAGCGCACGAGGATCGTTTCCTTCTCCTCGATATGAGCCGGCAGCAGGTAGGCGGCGAGCGCGGGCGTCACCGTGAAGGTGGCGATCAGGCCGCCGAGCAGGGCGTAGGCGTAGGTCGTCGCCATCGGCCCGAAGATGTGGCCCTCGACGCCGGTCAGCGTGAAGAGCGGCAGGAAGCCGGTGACGATGATCGCCGCGGCAAAGAAGATCGAGCGGCTGACGTCGCCGGCCGCGAGCGCGATGCGCCCCGATTTCGCGTCGAGCCCCGGCGGCGGATAGCCCGGGATGCCGTGGCCGGACAGGCGCCGGAAGATCGCCTCGACCATGATGACGGTGCCGTCGACGATCAGGCCGAAATCGAGCGCGCCCACCGAGAGGAGGTTGGCCGATTCGTCGCGCGCCACGAGGATGACGACGGCGAAGAACAGGGCGAAGGGAATCGTCGCCACGACGATCAGCGCCGAGCGCAGGTTGCCGAGGAACAGCCACTGGATCACGAGGATCAGCAGGATGCCGACCACCATGTTGTGCAGCACGGTGTGGGTGGTCACCGCGATGAGGTCGGCGCGGTCGTAGATGCGCTCGATCTTCACGCCCGGCGGCAGGATGCCCGCGGCCTCGATCTTGGCGACTTCCGCCTTCACGGCCTCGATGGAGGGCGTGCTCTTCTCGCCGCGGCGCATCAGGACGATGCCCTGGACGATGTCGTCCTCGTCGTTCATGCCGGCGATGCCGAGCCGCGGCTGGTGGCCGATGGTGACGGTGGCGATGTCCTTGACCAGAACCGGCGCACCGCCGACCTGGGTCAGCACGGTGCCGTTGATGTCGTCCACGTCGCGGATCAGGCCGACCGCACGCACCACCGCCGACTGGCCGCCGATGGCGACCCGGTTGCCGCCGACGTTGAGGTTGCTGTCGTTGAGGGTCTTGACGACGTTCGACAGGGTCAGGCCGTAGGCCATCAGCCGGTCGAGATCGACCGAGAGCTCGATGGTCTTGGTCTTGCCGCCCCAACCGATGGCGTCGATCACGCCGGGCACCGCGCGGAAGCGCTTCTTGAGCACCCATTCCTGGAGCGTGCGCAAATCGAGCACGCTGTAGCCGGCCGGCGCGGTGAGCTTGTAGCGGAAGATCTCGCCGATCGGGCTGATCGGCGAGATGGTCGGCTTGGCGCCCGCGGGCAGCGGGTCGAGCTGCTGCAGGCGGTTCAGCACCTGCTGCTCGGCCTGGAGGTAATCGAATTCGAAGCCGAACTGCAGCTTCACGTCGGACAGGCCGTAGAGCGAGATCGTGCGGACCTGGCGGAGGTTCGGCATCCCCGAGGTGATCCGCTCGATCGGGATCGTGACGTAGCGCTCGATTTCCTCCGCCGAGAGGCCGTCGGTCTGGGTCACGACATCGACCATGGGCGGGGTCGGGTCGGGATAGGCCTCGATGTTGAGGTTCTGGAAGGCGGCCAAGCCTCCCACCACGAACAGCACGAAGGCCAGGATGACGAGGGGGCGCTGCCTGAGCGCGAGCGCGACGATGCCGTTCATGGGATCGGATCCAAACCTCGCGCCGTCGCGGCGCGGCCGGGAGCCCCGGCTCGGATTGCTGCTTGTCTCGGAGAGCCTGCCGGCGGCCCGCGGGCGGGCCGGTCGCTCAGCCCTGCTGGTCGGTCATGCCGTCGATGAACAGGGCGCCCTTCGAGATCACCCGCTCGCCGAGCGTGAGACCCTCGGTGATCTCGATGTCGTTGCCGTCGACGAGGCCGGCCTTGACCGGGCGGCTCTCCACCGTGTTGCCGGCGCCGATCACCCAGACCCGCGCCTTGTCGCCCTCGAAGATCACCGCCTGCCGCGGGACCGAGCGGGAGACGGTCTCGCGCTCGTTGATGATGTGGACGCTGGCATACATCTCGGGCTTCAGGAGCCCCTTGGGATTGTCGACCTCGGCGCGCACGACGATGCGGCGGCTCGCCGGATCGACCGAGGCGCCGATGTAGTTGATCCGGCTCTCGAACATCTGGTTCGGGTAGGCGAGGGTGCGGAAGCGGATGCGCTCGCCGAGATCGACCTTGGCCGCATCGGTCTCGCGCAGCTGCGCCACGATCCAGACCCGGCCGAGATCGCCGATCACGTAGGAGGGGTCGGAGCCGCCGGTGTTGATGTACTGGCCCGGCCCGATCTTGCGCTGGATCACGGTGCCGGAGAGCGGCGCGTAGATCGTCGTCTCGGGGTTGATCGCGCCCTTGGTCTGGAGGGCCTTCATGTCGTCGTCGGCGAGCCCCAGGATGCGCAGGCGGTTGCGCACCGCCTCCAGGCCGACCTCGGCGGTCTTGGCGTCGTTCTGCGCCGTGGCGAGGTCGTTCTGCGCGGTCTGCAATTCCTTGAGCGTGGTGACGCGGGAATCGTAGAGGTCGTGCAGGCGCTTCTCGGTGTTGGTGGCGTAGGAGAGCTGCGACCGCGACTTGTTGAGCACGTTCAGCGCCGCCAGGAAGTCGTTCTGCGCCTGGACCATCTCGTTGGCCTGGAGCGAGAACAGCTTGTCACCCTGTTTCACCTGCTCGCCGGAGCGGGCGAAGATGGTGATGACCCTGCCGGCATAGGGCGAGAACACGGGCGTCGCCCGGTACTCGTCGACGCTGATCTTCCCCTCGGTCGCGATGTCCTCGTAGAACAGCCGCTGCTGCACCGCGACAGTGGTGACCGTGGCGAGCTGGCTCTCGCTCAGCACGAAGCGGCCCGGCGTCGCGGTCGTGATCGCGGCCGGCGACGGCACCGCCGCATCGACCTCCTTGGGTCGCCCGTACCACAGGGCCGCCCCCGCCCCCGCGCACAGCACGGCGGCAACGAGCAACTGCGTCCGCAGCCGCACCGCCCGCGGCGTCAGATCTTCCTCGTGCGCCCCGCCCATTTGCGTCTCGATCCCGATTCGACCCAACGCCTCGATCCACGACGGGCGCGCCGCGTGCCGGTTGATTCGGCTTTCGCTTGCGCGCAACCGAAGCTCCCGAATTACGCCGTTACCGTGGCGGCTTGACGGGGGTATGACGCGAAGGTTTCTTACAAATGAAACAAGACGCGCCGGCTGAAAGCGATCCCGGGAATTTTTTCAAGCGTGGTTTGTGGGGAACGCGTTGGCGGCTCCGCAGCACCTCGGGCGGCGTGGGCTTTGAGCGATCCGTCCCGTCCGCCCTGCGTCATCGCGAGCGCAGGCGAAGCGATCCGGCCGCGCGACATTTCTGGACGGGGCGTGCGCTGGATTGCTTCAGCTTCGCTTCGCAATGACGGCGGCGATCGTGCCGTCCGCCCTCGCGAACCGTCGGGCGAAGCGATCCGGCCGCGCTCGCCTCAATCGTCCATCTTCAGCGCGGCGATGAAGGCTTCCTGCGGGATCTCCACGCGGCCGAACTGGCGCATGCGCTTCTTGCCTTCCTTCTGCTTGTCCAGAAGCTTGCGCTTGCGCGAGATGTCGCCGCCGTAGCACTTGGCGGTCACGTCCTTGGACAGCGCCCGGATCGTCTCGCGGGCGATGATCTTGCCGCCGATCGCCGCCTGGACCGGGATCTGGAACAGGTGGCGCGGGATCAGGTCCTTCAGCTTCTCGCACATCGCCCGGCCGCGGCTCTCGGCGCGGGTGCGGTGGACGAGCATGGACAGCGCGTCCACCGGCTCGGCGTTGACCAGGATCGACATCTTCACGAGGTCGCCCTCGCGGTAGTCGGAGACGTGGTAGTCGAACGAGGCGTAGCCCTTCGAGATCGACTTCAGGCGGTCGTAGAAATCGAACACGACTTCGTTGAGCGGCAGGTCGTAGACGACCATGGCGCGCTTGCCGACGTAGTTGAGGTCGATCTGGATGCCGCGCCGGTCCTGGCAGAGCTTCAGCACGCCGCCGAGATACTCGTCGGGCGTGAGGATGGTGGCGCGGATCCACGGCTCCTCGACCGTCTCGATCTTCATCGGGTCGGGCATGTCGGCCGGGTTGTGCAACTCCTTGAGCTCGCCGTCGCGCATGAGCAGGCGGTAGACCACCGACGGCGCGGTCGAGATCAGGTCGAGGTTGAACTCGCGCTCCAGCCGCTCCTGGATGATCTCGAGATGGAGCAGGCCGAGGAAGCCGCAGCGGAAGCCGAAGCCGAGTGCGGCCGAGGTTTCCATCTCGTAGGAGAACGAGGCGTCGTTGAGCCGCAGCTTGCCCATGGCGCCGCGCAAGGACTCGAAGTCGGCGGCGTCCACGGGGAACAGGCCGCAGAACACCACCGCCTGAACCTCCTTGAAGCCCGCGAGCATCTGCGTGGTCTGGCGCTTGTCCTCGGTGATGGTGTCGCCGACGCGGGTGTCGGCCACCTCCTTGATCGAGCCGGTGAAGAAGCCGACCTCGCCGGGGCCGAGTTCGCCGATATCGGCCATCTTCGGGCGGAACACGCCGATGCGATCGACGCCGTAGGCGGCGTCGGCCCCCATCATGCGGATGGTCATGCCCTTCTTCAGCACGCCGTCGATGATGCGCACCAGCACGACGACGCCGAGATAGACGTCGTACCAGCTATCGACCAGCAGGGCTTTCAGCGGCGCCTCGCGGTCGCCCTTCGGGGCCGGCAGGCGCTTGACGATGGCTTCCAGCACCGCCTCGATGTTGAGGCCGGTCTTGGCCGAGATCGGCACGGCCTCGGAGGCGTCGAGACCGATCACCTCCTCGATCTGCTCCTTGACCCGGTCGGGCTCGGCCGCCGGCAGATCGACCTTGTTGAGGACGGGCACGATCTCGTGGTTGGCGTCGAGCGCCTGGTAGACGTTGGCGAGCGTCTGCGCCTCGACGCCCTGGCTCGCATCGACCACCAGCAGCGAGCCCTCGCAGGCGGCGAGCGAGCGCGACACCTCGTAGGCGAAGTCGACGTGGCCGGGCGTGTCCATCAGGTTGAGGACATAATCCTTGCCGTCCTCCGCGCGGTACTCGAGCCGCACGGTCTGGGCCTTGATGGTGATGCCGCGCTCCTTCTCGATATCCATGGAGTCGAGCATCTGCTCGCTCATGTCGCGCAGGGCCACGGTGCCGGTCGTCTGGATCAGCCGGTCGGCGAGCGTCGACTTGCCGTGGTCGATATGCGCGACGATGGAGAAGTTGCGGATGTTGTCGATGGTGCGGGTGGTCATCGGGGTCTCCGGCACGGCGGTCCCGTCGCGGGGCTGACGCGGCGCACGGCAGGTTTATCGGGATTGGCCGGGCCGGGAGATAGCAGCGGCGGGCGGTCGCGCCAAGGCGGGGGGACGCCGCGGAGGCTTCCGTCCTCGCGCCGCGCTCCCTCGAAAGGGTTCAGGCCGGTTCGTCGGGCCGGGCTGCGGCGCTGTCCGCATCCCCTTGCGCATCCCCTTGCGCGGCGCCGGCCCGCGCCGCGGCGGCCATCGCCACGAGGCTTTTTCTCAAGGCGCCCATGTCGTGCACGGGCTCGGGATAGGTGACCCGCGCCGTGCGCTCGCCGGCCATCAGGTCGAGCCCCTCCGGGTCGAGCCCGGTCAGGCGCCAGCCGCTGCCGGCCTCGCCCGCGCCGGCCGCGTAGAGGGCGAGCGCGTCGGCGTGATCCGCGTTCATGTGCTCGACGGCGCCGCGCTCGCCCGCGACGATCGCCGCGGCGGCGGTCAGGTCGAGGAGCAGTTCCGCGGGCGTGAGGGTCGCCGCCTTGGCAAAACCCCCGTTGAGGTGGCCCGCCGTGGGGGCAAGTGTGAAGAAGCCGAAATCGGGGAAGTCCGCGTAGAGCTTCGCCTTCGGATGGCGGGCCAGGAAGCGCTCGCGGATGCGCGGCTCCTCGGAGCGCGCGGCGCGGCCCGTCACGGTCAGGCGGGGATGGGCGAGGGGATCGCCCTTGCCGCCCACCGAGAACAGCAGCGAGGCGCGCGGGTCCTTGTCCAGGTTGCGCGTGTGGGCGGAGAGGCGCGAGAGCAGCATCAGCGGCGTGCCGTCGCTGTCGGTGGCGAGCGTGACGAGGGAGGCGAAGGGCGTGCCGTCGGCCGCGTCGATCGTGGCGAGCGCCCCCGAGCGCACGCCGCGCAGGAGCTGGCGCGCGAGCCCGATGGCGTCGAAGGGCGCCTGTGCCGCGGGCAGCGGCTGGGCCGGCCCGCGCCGTTCCTGGGCAGGCGGCGTCTCGGCGTTCGACATGATGGGCTCCCCAATCCGGACGTCGCGCTGGAATCGCGGCCCGAGCATAGCCCGGTGCGGGCCCCCGGCACGAGGGCAAGGAGGCGGGCAGGGAGACGGAAGGGGCACGGCGCGTTGTCCACACGCGTCCCCTTCCGAGCCTTCGGTTTCAGGGGCCCAATACGGCCAAGCTTAACCGCCCGCTCGCTTTTTTCGAACGATGGTCGTAAAGGACGAGACCCTCCGCGACAGATGGCGGCCACCCGGATGCGGGTGCCGTGCTCGGCCGTCGCGGGCCGCGCCAGGGGCGGCACACGTGCCGCGCCGTCAAGTCAGGGAAACTGCATGCCCACCATCGCCCTCGTCGACGACGACCGCAACATCCTGACCTCCGTCTCGATCGCGCTGGAGACCGAGGGCTACCGCATCCAGACCTACACGGATGGCGCCTCGGCGCTCGACGGCCTGCGCCACTCTCCGCCCGATCTCGCCATCTTCGACATCAAGATGCCGCGCATGGACGGAATGGAGCTTCTCAGGCGCCTGCGGCAGAAATCGGACCTTCCCGTGATCTTTCTCACCTCGAAGGACGAGGAGATCGACGAATTGTTCGGCCTGAAGATGGGCGCGGACGACTTCATCCATAAGCCGTTCTCGCAGCGCCTGCTGGTCGAGCGCGTCAAGGCGGTGCTGCGCCGCTTCGCTCCCAAGGACACCACGCCGGGTGCGGCCGCCCGCGAAGCCGATGCCGCCGCCCGCTCCCTGGAGCGCGGCCAGCTGATGATGGACCCCGAGCGCCACACCTGCACCTGGAAGGGCGAGCCGGTGACGCTGACCGTCACCGAGTTCCTGATCCTGCAGGCGCTGGCCCAGCGCCCCGGCGTCGTGAAGAGCCGCAACGCCCTGATGGACGCGGCCTACGACGATCAGGTCTACGTCGACGACCGCACCATCGACAGCCACATCAAGCGGCTGCGCAAGAAGTTCAAGGTGACCGACCAGAGCTTCGACATGATCGAGACGCTCTACGGCGTCGGCTACCGCTTCAAGGAAGGCTAGGAGCCGGCATCCGTAAAAAATCCCGTTCAGCGATGCTCGCCCCCCTGTTCCGCCCGTCCGACTCGGAGGGCAACGGAGCCCGCCGCGGCTTCCTCTCGCGCTTTTTCTCGCGCCTCGTCCGTTCCCTGAAGCGATCGCCGCTGACCTGGCCGCGCGACCTGTGGAACGCGGTCGGGCAGCGCGCCTCGTCGAGCCTGACGCGCCGCATCGTGGTGCTCAACCTCGTCGGGCTCATCGTCCTGCTGTTCGGCTTCCTCTACCTCAACCAGTTCCGCCAGGGCCTGATCCAGGCGCGGGTCCAGAGCCTGCTGATCCAGGGCGACATCATCGCCGGCGCCATCGCCGCCCAGGCTTCCGTCGACACCGACACGATCCGGGTCGATCCGGACAAGCTGCTGCAGCAGCAGGCGGGCGAGGGCCGGGACTTCGAGGACGACCCCGCCTCGCTCGCCTTCTCGCTCAACCCCGAGAAGGTGGCCCCCCTGCTGCGGCGCCTCGTGACGCCGACCGGCAACCGCGCCCGGGTCTACGACCGCGAGGGCAGCCTCCTGTTCGACACCCGCTCGCTCTACGCCCGCGGCGACATCGCCCGGGGCGAGCCCGGCGCCGTGCGGCCCCCGAAGCCCAACGTGCTGGAGCGGATCTGGGACACCTTCGGCACCCGCATCCTCGGCCTCGTCGTCAGCGAGCGCGACGGGCAGGAGGATGCCGGTCCCCAGGACGGGCGCGCCTTCCGCGAGGTCCAGGCGGCGCTGAACGGCTCGCGCGGTACGATCTCCCGGCGCAACGAGCGCGGCGAGACCATCGTCTCGGTGGCGGTGCCGATCCAGCGGGCGGGCTCGGTGCGCGGCGTGCTGATGGTCTCGACGCAAGGCGGCGACATCGACCGGGTGATCGCCTCGGAGCGCTTCGGCCTGCTCCAGGTCTTCCTCGTCGCGGCGGCCGTGATGCTGGTCCTGTCGATCCTGCTCGCGGGCGCCATCGCCGGGCCGGTGCGGCGGCTGGCGGATGCCGCCGAGCGGGTGCGCCGGGGCATCAAGTCCCGCCAGGAGATCCCGGACTTCACCAACCGCACTGACGAGATCGGCCATCTCTCCGGCGCGCTGCGCGACATGACCCAGGCGCTCTACCGGCGGCTCGACGCCATCGAGAGCTTCGCGGCCGATGTCAGCCACGAGCTGAAGAACCCGCTGACCTCCCTGCGCAGCGCGGTCGAGACCCTGCCGCTGGCGCGTACCGACGAGTCGCGCGGCCGGCTGATGCAGATCATCCAGCACGACGTGCGGCGCCTCGACCGGCTGATCTCCGACATCTCCGACGCCTCCCGCCTCGACGCCGAACTCGCCCGGGCCGAGGCGCGCCGCGTCGATCTCGGCAAGCTGCTCACCACCGTGGTCTCGGTCGCCAACGAGCGGCGCCGGGCCAACGCGGCGGTGATCCAGTTCGACATCGAGCGGCCGGCCGGCGACATCGAGGACCCGTTCCGCATCATCGGCCACGACAGCCGCCTGGGGCAGGTCGTCAACAACCTGCTCGACAACGCCCGCTCGTTCTCGCCGCCCGGCGCCAAGGTGCGGGTGGCCCTGCGCCGCCTCAAGCACGAGGTCGAGTTCGTGGTCGAGGACGAGGGGCCGGGCATCCCCGAACACGCCCTGGAGCGGATCTTCGAGCGCTTCTACACCGACCGGCCGGAGCAGGGTTTCGGCCAGAATTCCGGGCTCGGCCTGTCGATCTCGCGACAGATCATCCAGGCGCATCACGGCTCGATCCGCGCCGAGAACCGCCCCGGACCGGCCGACGAGGAGGGGCATCCGACCGTGCGCGGCGCCCGCTTCATCGTACGCCTGCCCGTGGCCCCCCGGGCCGACCGCTACGGCGACGACCTCGCCGCATGAGCGACGAGGCGCCGGGCGGCGCGCCACGGCGAGAGCTGGAACACGAGACGGTGCATGCGAGCTGCGTGCTCCTCGACGAGGCCGGGGTGCTGGTCCGGGGAGCGTCGGGGGCGGGCAAGTCCGCCCTCTGCCTCGCCCTGCTCGACCGCGCCGGCCTCGAGGGCCGCCACGCCCGCCTCGTCGGCGACGACCGCATCCGGCTCGAGGCGCGCCACGGCCGCCTGATCGCCCGGCCCCATCCGGCGCTGGCCGGGCTGATCGAGATCCGCGGCCACGGCATCCGCCGCCTTGCGGCCCACGCTCCGGCGGCGGTGCTGCGCCTCGTGGTCGATCTCGTGGCCGAGGCCGAGCGCCTGCCGGGCGCCGGCCAGACGGCCCTGCTCCTCGGCGTCGCAGTCCCGCGCCTCGCCCTTGATCCGCGCCATCCCCGGGAATACCTGATTCGCGAGGCACTCGAAGCCGGCGTGGCAATGCGGACGCACCCGGCGGCTCTCGTGCCCGGTGTTGCCCGCGACGTGTAGCGCGGCTGCCACCGCCATGTCATGGTGAGGCCGTCGCGTTACGCAAAACGCCGCGATCCGCTTGCGCTTCACCTTGCGCTGCACAAGATGGCGTCTCCGCTCACAGGGCGTTGGACCACGCTTCGATGATTGGAATGGTGCTCGTCACCCACGGCCTGTTGGCGACCGAGTTCAAGGCCGCCCTGGAGCACGTCGTCGGCCCTCAAAAGCAGATCGAGACGATCACGATCGGCCCGGAGGACGACATGGAGGTGCGCCGCGGCGACATCATGTCCGCGGTCTGCCGCGTCAACTCCGGCAAGGGCGTCGTGGTTCTGACCGACATGTTCGGCGGCACGCCCTCGAACCTCGCGCTGTCCTGCATGAATGGCGGGCAGGTCGAGGTGGTGGCCGGGATCAACCTGCCGATGCTGATCAAGCTCGCCAGCGTGCGCGAGGCCGAGAGCCTCGGCGATGCCGTGCTCCACGCGCAGGAGGCGGGCCGCAAGTACATCAACGTCGCCTCGCGGGTTCTTGCGGGCAAGTAGCATCTGGGCACGTAGCTTCTGGGTACGTAGCTTGCGGGCAAGTCGGCTCCTTCGCGCCGCCGCCCCGCCTTTCCTTCGCCCCGCTCACGGCTTAACCACATCCGTCCCCGACCCGGACGATGCGCGCCTCTCAGGGCGGCCGTCGCCGGCGAATCCTCAGGGGAGCGAGCGCGAGGGACGATGAGCGAGAGCCTGGACGGCGAGGTCGAGCCGCAACCCGAGATCCCCGAGGGCGGCCTCGTGCGGATCCTGCCGATCGTCAACCGCCGCGGCCTGCACGCCCGCGCCTCGGCCAAGTTCGTGCAGACCGTGGAGCGCTTCGGCGCCGCCGTCACCGTGACGCGCGCCGGCGAGACGGTGGGCGGGCGCTCGATCATGGGCCTGCTGACCCTCGGCGCCGCCAAGGGCACCACCATCGCCGTGGTCGCCGTGGGCGACGACGCGGAGCCCGCCCTCGACGCGATTCAGGCGCTGCTCGCCGACCGGTTCGGCGAGGACGAGTAGCGTTTCGCATCCGCCGTCGGAGAATCAGGCGAGATCGGGGTAGAGATCACGCCAACCCGGGTTCAGCGCCTCGATCAGGTTGAGCTTCCTGCTTCTCGCGCCTGCCTCGATCTGCTTCTCGCGGGCGATGGCGTCGATCATCGTCTCGTAGGCCTCATACCAGACCAACAGCTTGCAGCCGTAACGCGCCGTGAAGCCTGCCATCCGACCTTCCCGATGCTCGTACGCACGTCGCGGAAGGTTTGAAGTGACACCCGTATAGAGCGTTCCGTTGCGCGCATTCGCCATGATGTAGACGGCGGGCTGCCGCATGGATCGCCCTCGGGGTCGTCGCGTGCAGTGATCCTATTCATGCAATCTATGGATGTCCATCCGCTCGATGGCCTCCGCGTCGCCTCGCGATGACCGCGCGGGTTCTGCCTCGCCGTCATCGCGAGCGTCAGCGAAGCGATCCAGAGCGCGACCGATCCAGGGAAAGCGCTACGCGCCTGAGCGCATCAGCCGGAACTGGTCTCAGACCGCTTCCACTTGATCGCCTCGGATCGTCATGGCGCTGCGGAGCCGAAGTCCTCCAGCGCTCCGAACGATCCGGAGAGGTCGCGCCCCTGGATCGCTTCGCTCACGCTCGCGATGACGGTTCGAGGTGAAAGCTGCGGCCATCAAGCTGAAACGGTCTCATCCCCCCGGGATCGCCAGCGGATTGTCCGTGAGCGCCGCCCGGTCCGGCGTGTCCAGGGCCGGCTTGCCGAGGAAGGCGTCCCAGATCCGGCGCACGAAGGCGGGGTCGAGGTCGCGCACGATCAGCACCAGCCGCGAGCGGCGGTCCGCGTCGGGCCAGGCGGGGAGCGTCACGGGCGCGTGGACCACGTGCTGCACCCCGTGCACCACGACCGGATGCTCGGGATCGTCGGCGAGCGCCACGAGACCCTTGAGGCGGAGGAGCTTCGGTCCGTGCGCCGAGCGCAGCAGATCCAGGAACATCTCGAAGGCCGGGCGCGGCACCGGTTCGTCGCTCGTCAGGTGGAAGGCGCGGATCGCCGCGTCGTGCCGGTTCACGTCGTGATGATGGTGATCGTGGTGGTGGCCGTGCGCGTGGTCGTGCCCATGGTCATGGTCGGGCTCGCCGAGCCAGGCCCGCACGTCGGCATCCTTGCCGTCGAGGCCGAACAGGCCGCCGAGCAGGCGCTCGGCCGGCACGTCGGGCCCGTGGATCGCGGCCGCCGGATTGAGGCCGGAGAGCCGACGGCGCAAAGCCTCGGGCTCGGCGCCGGGCAGGTCGGCCTTGGTCAGCACGAGATGGTCGGCCACCGCCGCCTGCCGCAGGGCCTCGCCGTGGGCGTCGAGGGTGCCGGAGCCGTTCACCGCATCGACCACCGTCACGACGCCCTGCAGCCGGAAGCGGATCGCGAGATAGGGGTGATAGATCAGCGCGTGGAGGATCGGGGCCGGGTCGGCGAGCCCCGTGGTCTCGATCACGACGCGGCGGAACGGGCCGATCCGCCCGTTGTCGCGGCGGCGAAGGAGATCCTCCAGCGTCGAGATCAGGTCGCCGCGCACGGTGCAGCACAGGCAGCCCGCGCCGAGCAGGATCATGCCCTCGTCGACCGTCTCGATCAGCAGGTGGTCGAGGCCGATCTCGCCGAACTCGTTGACGATCACCACCGTGTCCGCGAGCGCCGGATCGGCGAGCAGGCGATTGAGCAGGGTGGTCTTGCCTGCCCCGAGGAAGCCCGTGAGGACGGTGAGCGGGATCGGCTCGGGGCGGCCGGGTCGTTCGGTCTGGGGCATCGTCGGGTCGCAATCTGTGTCTCGGCCCCGATATGACGGTGCCGGGCGCCCGAAAAAACCCCTTACGACTCGTCGTTCTTGCCCTTCTTGTCCGCCTTCTTGGCAGCGGGCTTGGGCTCCGGCTTCTTCGCTTCGGGCTTCTTGGCTTCCGTCTTCTTGGCGGCGGGCTTGTGGGCCGGCTTCGCAGCGGGCTTGGCGGCCGAGTCGACCGAGGTGTAGGCGCTGGTCGCGGCCGGCACGCCCTTGTCGCTCGCCTTGTCCTTGCCGGCGATCTTCGCGGCGGGTTTGGGCGCGGTCACCGCGGCGGCGCGGGCCTTGGCGGCCTTCTCCGACGCCGCCTGCTTGCTGGCCTCGCGGGCGGCATCCTTGGCCGCCTTGGCCTCGGCGCGCTTGCGCTGTGCGGCCTCGGCCGCGGCCTGCTTGGCCGCCTGCTTCGAGGCCTGCGCCTCCTGCTCCTCCCGGGCCAGCGCCATCGCGCCCTCGGTGGGGCTGGCGCCGATCCAGACCGCGACCGGCTGGAGCGGGGCCCGCGGCGGCAGGGTCCGCCCGCGCACGTTGGCGCTGCTGAGCGCCGCGAAGGCGAGGTTGGAGGCGTCCGGCGTGGCCGAGCCGAGCAGCCGCGTCGCCGCGCCGTCGACGGTCGGGCCGCTGGCGGTCAGGGCGCCCGGCCCCTCGTCCACCGGCATCGGCTTGCGCTTGTCGCAGATGTAGGGCCGCATGTCCGGCGGCGCGGCGATGCTGGAGGCCGGCAGGGATTCGAGCGTCGGCGCGGTCCAGCCCGCGGACTGGCCGAAGCCGTAATCGAACAGGTCGGCGGCCTTGATGTCGCGCTCGCGGGCGCTCGGCTGGCCCATCACCACGGTGATGATCCGGCGTCCGCCCCGGGTCGCGCTCGCCACCACGTTGAAGCCGCCCGAACAGATGAAGCCGGTCTTCATGCCGTCGGCGCCGGCATAGCGCCCGAGCAGGCCGTTATGGTTGGCCATCACCGACTTGCCGAACTGGATCGCCGAGATCGAGAACAGGCCCTGCTGGTTGGGGAAGTCGCGCATCAGCGCGCGGGCCAGGATCGCCATGTCGCGGGCGGTGGTCCATTGCCGCGGCTCGGGCAGGCCGTTGGGATTGTACCAGCGGCTCTCGCGCATGCCGATGCGATGGGCCGTCTCGTTCATCATGTCGGCAAAGCCCTCGACGGAGCCCGCCAGCCCCTCGCCGATCGCCCAGGACACGTCGTTGGCCGACTTGACCATGATGATCTTGAGGGCGTTGTCGAGGGTGATCTGGGTGCCGGGCTTGAAGCCCATCTTCGAGGGCGGCTCGGCGGCGGCCGCGGGCGAGACCGTGAGCAGCGTGTCGAGCGAGACCTTGCCCTGGCGCACCATGTCGAGGGCGACGTAGGTGGTCATCAGCTTGGTGATCGAGGCCGGGTACCAGGGATCGGTCGCGCCCTGGCTGTAGAGCACCTTGCCGGACTCGGCCTCCACCACGAGGATCGGCGCGGTCACCGCCGCCGCCGTCCCGGCCATCAGGCCGAGGGCCGCCAGCGAGCCGATCAGCCGTCCCCAAACACGCATCGCCATCGGGCCAATCTCGAAAGGGTGTGAGGGCGCGGGACGCCGCAGAGGAGGGATTTCGGTGCCGCGGCCGGAGGTTCCTGGAGCGAAGCGCCCGGCCGGTTCGGATCGAGGATACGACGCCATCAACGTGCCCTCCGTGGCGAGAGCATGGCAGAGGCGGCGCGTTCGGCACCGCGGCGGGCGCTCGAACTTGAGAAAAACCGGTCGCATTGGCGCGGCGGATCACTCGGGTTAAGGGCAAGGCACGGTACGCGAAACGAAATTCGATGTCCTACGCGGTCAAGGAACTGTTCCACACCCTTCAGGGCGAGGGCGCCCAGGCGGGCCGGGCGGCGGTGTTCTGCCGGTTTGCCGGCTGCAATCTCTGGTCGGGCCGCGAGGAGGACCGGGCGGAGGCCGCCTGCCGCTTCTGCGACACCGACTTCGTCGGGCTGGACGGGGAGGGCGGCGGGCGCTTTCCCGATGCCGCGGCGCTGGCCGGCGCCATCGCCGCGACCTGGGCCGGGGGCGTGGCCAACCGCTACGTCGTCTTCACCGGCGGCGAGCCCCTGCTGCAACTCGACGAGGCGCTGATCGCGGCGGTCCACGCAAACGGCTTCGAGATCGCGGTGGAGACCAACGGTACGCTCGCGGCCCCTCCCGGCATCGACTGGATCTGCGTGAGCCCCAAGGCCGGCAACCGGCTGGTCCAGACCTCCGGCCACGAGCTGAAGCTCGTCTATCCGCAGGCCGACGCCCCGCCGGAGCGGTTTTCGGATCTGCCCTTCCGGCATCATTTCCTGCAGCCGATGGACGGCCCGCAGGCCGCCGCCAACACCGCCGCCGCGGTGGCCTATTGCCGAGGAGACGCCCGCTGGCGCCTCTCGCTCCAGACGCACAAGATCATCGGAATTCCGTAGAGGGACCGGGAGAGGGACCGGGCCGGCGGTTGCCTCCACCCCAGCCCTCGGCCACGGTCCGCGCGGGCAATGCCGAATCGATTCAGGCCGCCCGGACGTGCCGAAGGACCCGCCTGTGACGCACAGCCCCGCGCCGCTCAGCCTCGATCACTCTTCGATCGAGGATCTGAACCTCGCCCTGCGCCATTACCGGCGCCTGACGATCCGCTTGCCCCTGATCCTCGTCCTCGGATTCGCGGCGGCGATCGGCCTTGGGCGTCTCGGGACCGCCCTGTCGCCGCCCTACGGCGTCTACATTCTCGGCTGGGATCTCATGACCTGGGGGCTGCTCGGGCTCCTTGCCCTGCTCTTCGCCGAATTCTGGTGGGAGGGACGGCAGATCGGGCGGGCCCTCAACAGCGTCGAGATGCAGTCCGCGCCGATCGCTTCCCTGCTGGGCGGCCAGGCGCTGATCGGGGAGCGCGCCCGCGAACACGGCATGAAGCCGGGCCCCTTCAACGGTCCGCTCCGGCCCATCCGCAAACGCTGAGCCGGCACCCGTCAGCCGGTCCGGTCGATCCGCGAGCGGCCCTCGAGCTGCGCCCGACCACGTTGGGTGGGGACGCATCTCCAAGCCTTTGTTGTGCCGCGCTTTCCGACGAACCGGTGTCCGCTTCGTCGGAAAGCGCTCGAGCGCATCGGCCGGCGCCGCCGCCGGTCCTCACGGCTCACCCAGTCGAGCGGCGGCAGGAAGCTCCCGGTTCCCGGCCCCGAAGCGCGGATCGGTGAATCAGGCCGGCTTCACCGTCCCCTTGAACCACTGCCCCATCTCGAAAGAATCGTCCGAGCGGTTCCAGGCGATGAGGCAGGTCTGGTTCGAGGGGCCGCGCCGGTAGATCACCGCGCGCGGGCTCGCGGCCGCAAAGACCGGATAGAGGGTGCATTTCGGCCGATGTGGTGACATATCCACGATCTCGGTGCGCCCGCCGGCCGCCGTCAACCCGCTGCGCTGTCCGCGGCAGGACCGTTCCGGACCTCGTGAAGATCCCGCGATGAAGATCACCCAGGCCTTCACCTTCGAGGCGGCCCACCGCCTGCCGAACGTGCCGCAGACCCATCGCTGCCACCGCATGCACGGGCATTCCTACCGCGTGGAGCTGACGGTCTCCGGCGCGGTCGATCCGACGAGCGGCTGGGTCGTCGATTTCTACGACATCGAGAGCGCCTTCGCGCCGCTCCTGGAGCGGCTCGACCACCATTGCCTGAACGAGATCGAGGGGCTGGAAAACCCCACCGCCGAGCATATCGCGGCCTGGATCTGGCATCGGGCCAAGCCGGCCATTCCGGGGCTCTCCAGCGTGCGGATCTTCGAGACGCCCTATTCCTGGGCCGAGTACGAGGGCGACTGACCATGCCGGAAGCGGGCGGGGCGGCGGAGGCGGACCGGGATTCCGGCGCCCTGGTGCTGTTCTCCGGCGGCCAGGATTCGGCCACCTGCCTCGCCTGGGCGCTCGACCGCTTCCCCCGCGTCGAGACGATCGGCTTCGATTACGGCCAGCGCCACCGGGTCGAACTCGACCGGCGCGAGGGCCTGCGCCGGGGCATGGCCGCCCTCGACCCGGCCTGGGCACGGCGGCTCGGGCCCGACCACACGCTCTCGCTGGCCGCGCTCGGCGCGATCTCCGACACGGCGCTCACACGCGACAGCGAGATTGCGCTGACCCGGGACGGGCTGCCCAACACCTTCGTGCCCGGCCGCAACCTCGCCTTCCTCACCTTCGCCGCCGCGCTCGCCTATCGCCGGTCCTTGCGCCACATCGTCGGCGGCATGTGCGAGACCGACTATTCCGGCTATCCCGATTGCCGGGACGATACGGTGAAGGCGCTGCAGGTCGCGCTCAACCTCGGCATGGAGCGCCGCTTCGTGTTGCACACGCCGCTGATGTGGATCGACAAGGCCCAGACCTGGGCGCTGGCCGAGGAACTGGGCGGGCGCGCCCTCGTCGATCTCGTCGTCGAGGAGAGCCACACCTGCTATCTCGGCGAGCGGGGGCAGCGCCACGACTGGGGCTACGGCTGCGGCACCTGCCCGGCCTGCGACCTGCGCGCCAAGGGTTTTGCACGCTATCGCGCCGCCCGCGCGGCGTGATTCCGGTCGGCGTCGCGGCCTCTCAGGCTACTCCGCCGGAACGAGCGACCGCGATGCGTCCCTGCGCGTGAGCGCGAAGAAGCCGAGCGCCGCCGCGACGATGACGGCCCCGAAACACGCCGCGATCCCGAGCACCAGCCCGAAACCGCCGCGATCGTGCAGGACAGCGATCATCGGCACCACGAAACCGCTCACCGTGAAGCCGAGGAAGTAGCGCACGCTGTAGGCCCTGGCCCGGTAGGCGGCAGGCACGTAGCGGGCCACCATCGCGTCGTTGATGACCACCTGCCCGTAGAGCGCCGCCATCGTCAGCACGAGGCCGGCGAGCAAGGGCAGGCCCGTGCTCGCGGCCGCCAGCCCGAGGCCGAGCGGCTGCAGGACGGAGAGGGCCAGGAACAGGGTCGGCAGGCTGTAGCGGTCGATCAGCCGCCCCATCGCCAGCTGGGTCAGGGCGCCGAAGGCGAAGACGAGGGTCGCCACCGATCCGATCAGGCTGAGCGGAAGGCCTGCGCCGACGCGCTCGTCCACGACCTTGGGCAGGGCGATGGTAGTGATGTTGAAGGTCATCCCGCCGGCGATGATGGCGAAGGCGAACACGACGAGAAGGGGGAGCGGGCGCGCCACGGCGATGAGCGGGGCGCCCCCCGCCCGGCCGCCGGCCCCCTCGCCGTCGCCGGGCACCATCGCCACGAAGGCGGCGCCGCAGGCCAGGCAGAACAGGCCCGGCACGAGGAAGGCCGCCTGCCAGCCGAAACCGGAGGCGAGCAGGGCGGTGACGCCCGAGGCGGTGGCCGCGCCGACATTCCCCCAGACGCCGTTCACGCCGAGATCGCGGCCCAGCCGTCGGGCATGGGTGACCAGCATGGTCGAGCCCACCGGGTGGTAGATCGCCGAGGCCAGCCCCAGCACGCAGAGCCAGACCGCGAAGGCGGTCGGGCTCGCCGCGCTCGCCACGCCGAGGCAGGACAGGCCGTATCCGAAGAAGAAGACCGCCAGGAGGTTGCGCCGGCCGAACCGGTCGGCGAGCCAGCCCATCGGCAGCGAGCAGAGGCCGAAGGCGACGAAGGCCCCGGTCGCGAGCCCGATCAGTTCGCCGTAGCTCAGGCCCGTCTGCGCCGCGATGGCGATGACGGCGGTCGGGTAGATGAGCAGGACGAAATGGTCGAGGGCATGCGCCACGTTGACGAAGCGCAAGGTGCGGCGGGACAGGGTTTCGGCGTCCATCGGGGCAGGCATCTCCGTTAGCCTGTCCTCTCCCTACCTGACCCGTTGCACGCCGTCGGGCCGAAGGTGTACGCGATCGGGCCAAAATGGACGGGCAGCCCCATGCGTTCGATCCGGGCCGAGGATTACCAGACCGTCCCGCGCGCGGTCGCGGTGATGCCCAAGACCTTCGCCGCGGGCAGCCGCACGGAGCGGCACTTCCACCCGCGGGCGCAGCTGCTCTACGCCACCGCCGGCCTGATGATGGCGACCGCCGAGGACGGCACCTGGGTCGTGCCGGAGGGCCACGCCCTCTGGATCCCGCCGCGCCTGCCCCACGCGGTGGTGATGCACGGCGCGGTCTCGATGTGCTCGGCCTATCTCGCGGTCGAGGCGATCTCCGGCTTTCCCATCCGCGCCCGCGTCATCGAGGTCTCGCCCCTGCTCGCCGCCGCGCTGGCGGCCCTCACGGGGGAGCCGGTGCTCTACGACGAGGCCGGGCGCGGCGGCCACCTGGCGGCGCTCGTGCTCGACGAGATCCGCCGGGCGCCGGAGACCAAGCTCACCCTGCCCCTGCCGAGCGACGCGCGCCTGCGCCGGATCTGCCTCGGCCTCATCGACGCCCCGGCCACGACCTTCGACCTCGACGCCTGGGCCGACCGCGCCGGCCTCAGCCGCCGCACCCTGACGCGCGGCTTCCGTCGCGAGACCGGCCTGACCTTCGGGCAGTGGCGGGCGCGGGCCAGGGTGGTGCGGGCGCTCGCGCTCGCCGCCGACGGATGGGCGCCGCGCCAGGTGGCGGCCTCGGTCGGCTACCGCAGCATCCAGGCCCTGCGGGGCCGGACGGAGGCCCTGCTGCCGGAGCCGTCACCGGGCGAGTGAGCGTCGCCGGCCGGCCGTTTTGTCGGTTGCTCCGGCGGGGCCGGGTCGATAGCGCTCTCCCGCGCGTTCGGAGTTCGAGTCCAGCGCCGATCGAATCCAGGAGGAGCCATGCGCGCCGACGCCTTCCTCGAGGCCGTGAAGGCCCTTCCCGTCGCCCCCCTCGCCACCCTCGTGCCGGAGGGGCGCGGCCTCGTCGTCGTCGCCCCGCATCCGGACGACGAGAGCCTGGGCTGCGGCGGGCTGATCGTGCAGGCCCTGAGGGACGGCCGCGCCGTGCGCGTCGTCATCGTCAGCGACGGCTGCGGCTCGCACCCGAACTCCAAGGCCTATCCCCACGGCCGCCTGCGGGACCTGCGCGAAGCCGAGACCGTGAAGGCCATGGCCGAACTGGGCCTGGCCGCCGAGCATGTCCGCTTCCTGCGCCTGCCCGATGGCGGCGTGCCGAGCGAGGGCGCGCAGGCCGAGGCGGCGGCGGATCAGATCGCGCGGATCGCCCGAGAGGCGGGGGCCGGCGCCCTGTTCGTGACCTGGCGGCACGATCCGCACTGCGACCACACCGCCTCGGCAGCCCTCGTCGATCTCGCCCGCGCCCGGCTGCCCGGTGTCACGGCCTACGCCTACCCGGTCTGGGGCTGGACCCTACCCCCGGAGCGCGAGGTCGGGCCTGCGCCGGAGGGTTTTCGCCTGGCCGTGGAGGACGAGCGCGCGGCCAAGCGCCGGGCGGTGGAGGCGCACGCTTCGCAGGTCTCCGGCCTGATCGAGGACGATCCCTCCGGCTTCCAGCTCGAGTCCGCGATGATCGACCGGCTCTGCGGTCCCCACGAGTGGTACATCGCCCTGCGCTGACGGGCGCCGCCTTCATCCGGGTTTCAGGTTGGGGCTGTCAGGAGAGACGCGAACGAAGCGCGGCCCCGGACCAAGACCTGTGAGCACAACCAGCGTCGTCACGCTCAACAAGGGGCGCGACGCCCACCTCGCGCGCCTGATCGAGGGACTCGCCCGCGGACCGGCCCCGGCCGAGTGCGTCGTGGTCGAGATGGGGCCCGCTCCCGAGCCGTTGCCGGAGGCGCCGTTCCCGCTGCGCCGGATCGACTTCCCGAGCGCGGGCCTGCCGCTCGCCGCTGCGCGCAACGCCGGCCGGGCGGCGGCGCGGGGCGACATCCTCGTCTTCCTCGATGTCGATTGCATTCCCTCCGCAGGCCTCGTTCCGGCGCTGGCCGCCGCGGCCCTCGAACACGACGCTCTGGTCTGCGGACCGATCCGCTACCTGCCGGCCGGCGCCGTGCGCGACGACTGGCGCGAGGCCGACCTCATGCAGGCCGGCATCCTCCATCCGGCCCGGGATTTCCCGCAGGGCGGCGTGGCGGAAACCGACAACCCCGGCCTGTTCTGGTCGCTCGCCTTCGCGGTGCGGCGCTCGACCTACGACCGGCTGGGCGGCTTCGACGAGGGCTACGACGGCTACGGCGCCGAGGACACGGATCTGGCCTTCCGCGCGGCCGCGCTCGGCGTGCCGGTGCTGCTCGCAGGCGCGCCGCCCGCCTTCCATCAGCACCACCTCTCCTGCGACCCGCCGCTGCAGCACTTCGCCGACATCGTGCGCAACGCCCGCCGCTTCCGTGCCCGGCACGGGATCTGGCCCATGGACGGCTGGCTCGACGCCTTCGCCCGCCTCGGCCTGATCGGCGAGAGCCGCGAGCCCGACCTCACCCTCCTGCGCACCCCCACGGCCGACGAGATCGCCGCCGCCCGCGTCCCGCCGGAGCGGCCGTTCTGATGTGGCATCCGCTCGATCGCTTCGGGCTTTCACTTCGGACCTTATCAGGAGCCTGAGCGCGCCGATCCAGGGGCGCGACCTCTCCGCATCGTCCGGCGGCGAGCCGGTCGAGGCCGCCGAGGCGGAAATCTTGCCGGAAGATCTGCGCCGCATGAGCGATCCGAGCTTCACGCCCGGGCGCTGACCGTCGAGCCCGCGGGAAGGGAGATCGCGCCGAACGGACGACGGCTCGCCGCCGCGCGACTCGGGGAAGCGGGCGAGCACCTTCGGCAATGCCTGCCTCAACGAGCGAAGCGGCATCACGCGGGACGGCACCGGAACGCTCCCCGACACGTCAGTCACGCGCGGCGCGTCAGGCCCCCGCACCACGAGACGGGCGACCTGCCCGGGGCATGACGAGCGAGCCGTGACGGAGCCCTCACCCCGAACGGCGCTGCCGGACTAAGTCAAAAAGCTGCTCGGTTTGGGCAACCGACACCCGCGCCGGTCGGGCGGCGTCAGAGCGTCAATTCGCGCTCCAGCAGGTTCGTCGCTCGGTCGAGGACGCGCGGCCACAGCCCGTCCGCGAGTGTGCAGAATTCGGCGAGGAAGAGGAGCGCGCGCACCTCGGCAAGCTTCACGTAGTGCGGCAAGACGCGCCGCTCCGCCCGGGAGAGCGGGCGTTGCCTGTCGTAGCCGTTCAGAAGCGCAGCGACGAGCGCCCCCGTCCGTGACGGATCACCGACCGTGAAATGCCAGGCCGCGGTCCCGAGATCGAGCAGATAGGGGCCGTAGCCGCAATCGTCGAAGTCGAAGAAGCCCACCGCGCCGTCCCGGACGACGGCGTTGGCCAGCCGGGCGTCCCCGTGGCAGTGTCCCGACGGCAAACCGTGCGCCGCAGGATCGCCGAGCAGCTCCGCCCGGCATCGGTCGACAGCGCGCCGCGCGGCCTCGCTGCCGGGGATGCGGGTCAGCGCCATGGCGGCGTGCGCGTACAGTGCCTCCGGGTCGAGGAGACGCGCACCGCCGCCGTCGATCCCGGCAAGGGCGTGGTGCAGCTTCGCCAGCGCCGACCCGAACAGCGCCACGTCCTCAGGCTCGTTGGTGATCGACCGGCCCTCGAGGGCCTCGAACAGGCCGGCCGTGCGGCCCACACCGCCGAACGGGACCTGCACGCAATCCGCCCCGTCGACGGGGCGGATCGGTCGCGCCACGTCGATGCCTGGGGTTGGCCGGGCCTCGCGCAGCAAGCGCAATTCGAACGCGACCTCGGCGGGGGATCGGCCGACGGGCCGATAGAGGCGCAAGTAGTAGACCTCGCCGCCCCCGACGAGACGGTAGGTCCGGTTGACGCCGGGGACGACCAACTCGCAGCCGGCGAATGCGCGCCCGTAGACCCGGGAGAGATCGTGCAGGTCGATGTCGCTCACCCGCGCGGCTTATCACGCCCGGCTCGGTTCGAGCAGCATCGCCTGCCTGCGCTACAGGTCGTTTGCCGATCCTTGCATCGTCACCCCGATGGGCTTCGACCGTTCGAGACGCGCACTCCCGGGCGGATCAGCCCGCTTCCCGGCACATCGCCTCGATGGCCGCCGCCGTGCGCGCGAGCGCATCGGGCTCGGCCAGCGACCGGACGATGCCCGGATCGAGGGCGAGGCCGCGGGCGACGAGGCCGGGCCACGCGGGCGCGTCCGGCCAGCCGCGATGGACGATGGCCGCGCCGAGCCGCTCCAGGGCGTCGGCCTTGGCCTCCTGCTCGGCATAGGCGCGGGGCTCGGGCAGGCACAGGAAGCGCCTGCCCAGGGCCGCCACCGCCGTGACCAGCCCGTCGCCGGCCCCGCCGACGACGAGGGCGGCCGAGGCCAGATGCGGGCGCACCTCCGCGACCCAGCCGTGAAGATGCAGGTTGGCCGGGATCGCGCCGGTGCCGCTCACGGGGCCGAGCACGTGCCAGTCGCGCCCGGGCACCGCCGCGGCCGCCTGCACGAGAGGACCGAGGGCACCGCCCTCGCCGCCGCGGCCGAAGACCACGACGATGCGCCCGTCCTCGTCCGTCGCCGCCGTCGCGGGCGCTGTCCCCAAAAAACCGCCGTAGAGGGTCTTGGCGCGCACCCAGTCCGGAACCGCGCCGCCGTCCAGCGCCTCGGGAAAGGGCGCGAGCAGCCGCGAGGCGGCCCGGAAGGCCTCCAGATGGGGCCGGTCGGTGCGGGTGCCGGAGAGGCGCACGACGAGGCTCGGCACGGAGAGCAGCCGGGCGAGGAGGGCCACCTCGGCGGAGACGTCGACGATCATCAGCGCCGGATCGTGCTGGGCCGCCCAGGCCGCGATCCGCCCCATCCGTGCCCGGATGCCGGGATGGCCGAGCGGCGCGTAATGCAGGCATTCGGGTCGTTCGGCGGCGCCGTCGCGGCCGTCGAAACCAGCGTCCAGGCGGTCGTCGGGCAGGTCGAGGACGGGGCCCGGCGCCGCTGCGGTGTCGAGGCCCGCGAGGGTGCCCATCAGCGTGCAGGGACGGCCGAGCGTCTCCAGAGCCCTGGCCACCGCCACCGCCCGCTGCCAGTGCCCCGCGCCCTGGTGGTGGACGTAGTAGCCGACCGGACGCGTCACGCCGCCGCGTCCCGCCTCAGGGAGGCCGCGAGCGCGTCGAGATCGGCGAGCGCCGCGTCGAGGCCGCATTCGGGCGCGGGTTCGTCCCGCGCCTCCAGGCGGGCATGGGCGCGCTCCACGAAGGCGATGTCGTTGGGGCAGGAGGCGAGGTCGATGGCGGCCAGATCCTCCGCTGCGAGGCCGAGCGCCTGGAGCGCCGACGGCGCGGCTCCCTCGCGATAGGCGCGGCGCAGGGCGGCCCGGCGCAGGATCACCCGCTGCCAATGGGCGGCCACCGGCAGCCGGTAGGCCGCGCCCGCGCGCACCACGCGGGCGCGGCGCAGCATCTCGGTCGCCATGCCGCCCTCGGCCCGGCCGGCGGTGCGGGCGGAGACGAGGACCGAGACCGCGGGGCAGTGGCGCAGGCGCCCACCCGCCCGCTGGACGGCGGCGACGAGGGCGTTGTCCTCGCCGCGGGGAAGGGCGGGCAGGCCGCCCACTGCCCGGTAGAGCGAGGCGCGCAGCGCGAGGCTTCCGCCCGTATGGTCGCCGTGGCGGGGGGCGGGGTCGTGGGGCGGTGGATCGAGGGCGTCTTCGAGCGCGCGCACGCCCGACCAGTAGCGCTCGACCCGGGCATGGAAGGCAGCGAGCACGGGATCGACCTCGCCCTCGTCGTCGATCACGAGCCGCCCGCCGACGATCTCGGCGCCCTGAAGCGCGCGCAGGTTGGCCGCGGCCCAGCCGGACGCGAGCCGCGCATCGGCATCGGTGGTGAGGAGCACGCCGTCGGGGTGACCCTCCGCCTCCAGCCACGCCGCGCCGGCGTCGAGGGCGTGGCGCCGGGCGGTGCCGACATGGGCCTCGGCCCCGGTCAGGGTGATCTCGATTAGGCGAAGCACGAGGCCGCCGACGCGGCCGGATGCCTGGAGGGCGCGCACGCTCTCGGCCGTGCCGTCGCTGCAATTGTTGGCAACGACGACGACCCGCAGGGGTGCCGCCGCCGAGAAACCCTCCTGCGCCGCCAGCCCGCGCAGCAGGCGCGGCAGGCGCTCGGCCTCGTTGCGGGCCGGGATGCAGACGACGGCCGGGCCGGCGCTGGCGTTCATCTCAGGCCGCCGGGCGTTCGAAGACGGGCGCGCGGGTGCTGTTGGCGGGGGCGCCGGCCAGCACTTCGCGGTAGAGTTCCTCGTAGCCGTCGGTCATCACCTGCGCGTCGTAGAGCGTCTCGGCCCGGCGGCGGCAGGCCCGGCGGTCGAGGCCGACGGCGCGGGTGATCGCGCGGGCCAGGGCTGCCACGTCATCGGCGGGGGCGAGCGCGCCGGAATGGCGGTCGACGATGTCGGGAATGGCGCCGCGGCCGAAGGCGGCGACCGGCGTGCCGCAGGCCAGGGCCTCGGCGACGACGAGGCCGAAGGGCTCCTCCCAGCGGGGGGAGACGATTGCGGCCCGCGCCCCGCCGATCTGGCGGGCCAGTTCGCGATGGGAGAGATGACCGACGTAAGCGACGTCCTCTCCGAGCCGCGGGGCGATCCACTCGTCCCAGTAGCGCGGATTGGGCTTGGGACCGGCGAAGCGCAGGGGCAGCCCCGCGCGGCGGGCGGCGTCGATGGCCAGATGCGTGCCCTTCTCCGGCACGATCCGCCCGCTCCAGAACACGTAGCCGGCCGGGTCCGCCTCCGGGCTGAAGGCGAAGGTCGAGAGGTCGATGCCGTTGCCGACGATGCGGGCCTCCGGCACGAGGTCGTGCCATTCCTGCGCCAGGGAGGGCGAGACGGCCGCGAAGATCATGCCGGGCTTGGCCGCCCGCACCCCCGCGGCGAGGGATTCGAAGGGCGGCGTGTGCAGGGCCGTGGTCATCGGCGTGGAGAGCGCGTTGCTCGCCCGGAGCGGCAGGTCGTGCAGGCTGTTGTTGTGCACGATGTCGAAGCCGCCGCGGGCCACCGCCTCCATGATGCGCTCGTAGGCCTCGAACTCGGCGCGCTCGATCCGCTCGCACAACTCCGGATCGCCCAGCGCGTCGCCGGTCGGCGGGCAGACCGGATGCGGGACCAGGGACGGATCCGAGCCTTCCGAGGCGAACAGGGTGACCCGGTGGCCGCGCTGGCGCAGCGCCCCGGCCAGATGATGCGTGTGCATCTCCAGCCCTCCGAGGTACGGCTGGCCGATCGGGAACTTGAGATGGGCGATGACGGCGATCTTCAAGGGCGTTGTCCGGCGTCGGCGGCGTGGAGGACTCGAGGGGCGAGCCCAACGGCCAGGCTTGAAGCCCGCACCATCGCCGAGGCTCTAGGAACGCTCGATGAACGAACCCTTCAGGAACCGGAGGGGCATGGAATTAAAAGTCGCTTTGGCCCGTGTGTGACCCCACGTCACGGCTGGGCGAGGCAGCCTCGCAGCGCCCCCCGACGGCTCGCGACGAGGGGGCAGGCCGCAGCGGCATCATCGCGCGGTCCGACACCGGCCATCCGTCGGCGCCAAGCCGGGGCCGGGCGGCCTCCGGCCTCCCGCGGCCGAGAGATCAGACGAGGTGGTTTCCGTAGCGTTGCACGTGGTCGGCGAGGCCGAGCCCATGGTCGCGCACGAGGCGCTCGGCGCGCTCGGCGTCGCGGGCCTCCAGCGCCTCGATGATCTGCACGTGCTCCTCGATCGACTTCGAGGCGCGGTCGCCCTGGCGCATCGCCGTGTTGCGGATGCCGCGCACGTGCATCAGGAGGTTGCTGGTCAGGTCCTTGATCACTTCGCTGTGGCCCAGCGAGATGATCTTCTGGTGGAAGCGGATATTGGCTTCCGAGTACTCGTCGAGGTGGTCGGAGGGGCTGCCTTCGAAGAATTCGGGGAAGGAGCGGCGCAGGCAGGCCAGATCCTCGTCCGAGGCGTTCTTGCAGGCGAGCCGCGCGGCCATGCTCTCCAGGGACGCCCAGGCCTGGATCATGCCGACGATCTCACGCTTGGTCTTCTTGACGACGAAGACGCCGCGCCGGGGCTCGTTGCGCACGAAGCCTTCCTGCTCCAGCACCGTCAGCGCCTCGCGGATCGGCGTGCGGGAGACGCCGAGCGTCTGCGACAGGCCGCGCTCGTCGAGGCGGACATCCCCGGTCTGGCCGTAGATGTCCATGTTGGTGATGGCGGATTTCAGGGCCTCGTAGGCCAGGGTCCGCAGGCTCGTTGCCGGTACGATCGGCTTGATCGAGAAATTTTCCATCGCTTCGGATCGACCTTGATGCCGACGGAGATACGAGTCCGGAGGTGGAAGCATCGTGCCGTGAGAGCATGGCGCCTAGCTTGGCAGAAGGCAAGGCAGCCTCGCTCATGCGTCCGGGTTCTGCCCCGAAATCCGCTCACGTCCCCATGCGGCTCCGGCCCATCCCCAATTTATTGACCTCTGGCATCTGGTATGCCAGATTACATCGGAAGAGTCGATGCCGGCGGGTATTCGCCGGGCGCAGGGCAGTTTCTCGACAGACGCGCCCTGGCTCGCGGGAGCTTCCAGACACCGCCACGCTCTTCCCGGCGCCCTCGGCCGACGCCATCGGACGGGTCACGCGCACGCGGACAATCCATCTCTCCTGGGGAGGAGACCTGCGGATGAGCAAGGCTCTCGAAGGCGTTCGCATCCTCGACTTCACGCACGTGCAATCGGGGCCGACCTGCACGCAGCTGCTGGCCTGGTTCGGGGCGGACGTGATCAAGGTCGAGCGGCCCGGCGCCGGCGACGCGACGCGCCAGCAGCTTCAAGACCTTCCCGGCGTGGACAGCCTCTACTTCACGATGCTGAACCACAACAAGCGCTCGATCACGCTCGACGCCAAGAACCCCAAGGGCAACGAGGTGCTCTGGCGGCTGATCGGCGAGTGCGACGTGCTCGTCGAGAACTTCGCGCCCGGCGCGCTCGACCGGATGGGACTGACCTGGGAACGGCTCCAGGCGGCCAATCCGGGGCTGATCCTGGCTTCCGTGAAAGGGTTCGGTCCCGGCCGCTACCAGGATTGCAAGGTCTACGAGAACGTCGCCCAATGCGTCGGCGGCGCGGCCTCCACCACGGGCTGGCGCGACGGCCTGCCGATGGTCTCCGGCGCGCAGATCGGCGATTCCGGCACCGGCCTGCATCTGGCGCTCGGCATCGTCACCGCCCTCTACCAGCGCACCCAGACGGGGCAGGGCCAGCGGGTCGATTGCGCCATGCAGGACGGGGTGCTCAACCTCTGCCGGGTCAAGCTGCGCGACCAGCAGCGCCTCGGCCACGGCCCGCTCATGGAGTACAGCCAGTACGGCGAGGGCGTCCCCTTCGGCGAGGCGGTGCCGCGGGCCGGCAACGATTCCGGCGGCGGCCAGCCCGGGCGCATCCTCAAGTGCAAGGGCTGGGAGCAAGATCCCAACGCCTACCTCTACTTCATCACGCAAGGGGCGGTCTGGGGACCGATCTGCGACATCATCGGCGAGCCGGACTGGAAGACCGATCCGGCCTACGCGACGCCGAAGGCCCGCCTGCCGCACCTCAACGAGATCTTCACGCGCATCGAGGCGTGGACGATGAAGCACGACAAGTTCGAGGCGATGGACATCCTCAACGCCTACGAGATCCCCTGCGGGCCGATCCTGTCCATGAAGGAAATCGCCGAGGACGAGACCCTGCGGGCGAGCGGCACCGTGGTCGAGGTCGAGCACCCGACCCGGGGCGCCTACCTGACGGTGGGCAACCCCATCAAGCTCTCCGCCAGCGCCACGGAGGTGACCCGGGCGCCCCTGCTCGGCGAGCATACCGACGAGATCCTGCGCCAGGTGCTGGGATGCTCGGATGCCGAGATCGGCGACATCTTCGGTTCGGGCGCCGTCGGCGCCGTGCAGCGCTACGCGGCGGAGTAGGTTGCGGCACTATCCTGCCGTAGTCCGCATCGTCCGGAACTTGATTTCCGACATCTGGTATGCCAAATACCAAAGGCCGTATCGGACGGGATGCGGCACCTTTCGCCGTACGAGCCGGCAAGCGGAGGAAGCGATGATGGCCGATGACGCCCTGGCTTTTCTCGCCGAAGCGTTCGGAGAGATTTCCGACGCCGAGCGTCAGGCTCTTCGCGATGCGACGCCTTGCGCCATCGCCGCTCTCGATCCGGCTGGAACCGCGCGGTTCGCGGCAAGGGGCGTGGCGCAGATCGAACGCGTCTCGGCGCAACAGGCCGAGCGGAGCGTGTCTCAGGCGGCTTGGGCGTAGCGACCGTTCGCACCCGTCGTCCGGCGGTCCGGTTGGTCCTGGGCGGTGTCCGAGACGGTCAGCCGGTCGGCCAGCTTGACGACGAGCAGGGCCTGCAGGGCGACGAGGAACAGGAGCGCGGCGAGCCAGGTGGCGAGCATGGTTGTCTCCGAAGCGATGCCGCACCCATGATGGTGCGGTGCAAACATCGCCGACCTATCTTCGTCCGCCCGTGAGATGAAGTCCAGAATGCCAAGCGACGACAGGCGCCCGGCGCATGTTTCGGCGGGATCCGGGGCGATCTGACCGCGAAGCTGGGTCTTTCTCTTGCGTCCGGCGGCGGGTGCCTGGACCTGCCCTCTCCCCCGTCACGATCTCGCGATGCAGCATGTCCGGCCGGTCAGGACGGATCGCGGACGGTTTGTTCACCCCACGCGCCGAGCGTCGAGGTCTCCGACGGCACGAGGGTTTCGTGGATCTTTGGCAGGTCGCCGGATTCGGGGCCGAGGCCGACCGTGCCCAGCGCGCCGGCGGTCTCCGGCTCGCCGAGCGCCTCGGCCAGACCCGCCCGGTCGAGGGCGACGAGGCGCCCGCCCTCGAAGCGTGCGAAGACGCGGCCCGTCTCGCGGCGCGCGAAGCGCACCACCGCCAGCCGCCGCAGGACCTCCCGCAGGAAGCCGGCCTCCGTCTCCGGGGTCCCGTCGACGCCGCGATAGACCTCGGTCGCCGCGTGGGCGCGGATGTCGATCCGGCGGTAGCGCTCGATCGCCAGCAGGCCGCGGGCGTCGAGGATCGTCATCGCGCCGTTCGTGCCGAAGGCGATCGTGAGCGGGCGCGCGCCCTTCGGCACGCTGTTGTCGAGGAATTCGAAGAACACCGTCCGGTCCCGCCGCAGGGCCCAGGTGAAGAACAGCCGCGGCATGCCCGTGAAGGCCTCGACGTTGTGCGCCAGCAGATCCTCGACCGCCTTGTAGCGCCCGAACTCCTCGCCCCGCTTCCAGGCGCGCTCCACCGTCTCCTCGGGCGGCGTCACCATGAATTGCAGGTGGATGTGCTGACCGAACCGGGTCAGGAGCTGCCCGGCGCCGTCGGCCTCCGTGGAGAAGCTGTCGAAGCGGAAGCGGTCGATCAGCAGGTGCGAGAGGCGGCCGGCGGCGGCCTTGCGGGTGATGTACCGGTCGAGCTTGGCATCGACGATCTCGACCTCGTGGCCGGTGAGCGGGCCGGCATAGCGGCGCGCCGGTCCCAAGCTGTCGTAGTCGAGCAGGAACTTGCGCCAGACATCGGGGGTGACGACGGCGAAGTCCTGCCAGTCCGCACCGATCCGCCCGGCGAGGTCGCGCTGGTAGGGGCGGATCGTGCTCTTGCCCGAGGCCGAGGCGCCCTTGACGTTCATCACCACCGGCCGCCCCTGGGGCGCCGGCCGATGATAGCCCTGAGCCTCGGCCACCGCCTCGATCCAGGGCGCGATCAGCGCGCCGATCCGGTCGCTTCCGCAGCGGTTCGTGACCAGGATTCCGGCGAGCCGGCGCAGCAGCGCCCGGTCGCGGATCAGCATGCCCTGGCGGGCGATCACGTGGCCGAACACCGTGCGCAGGGCCTCGCGGGCGGCACTCTCCAGGCTCTCGGTCTCTTGGGACGCGCCGCAGCGCGCTTCGAGGCGCGCGAGGACGCGACTCTGGAAGTCGCCCGACGGGGCGGGGGAGGGGGCCTCGCGGCCGCCGAGCAGGCGCCGCAATCCGCCCCAGCCGCTGGCGGGTTCGGTCGCGGGCGCGGGCGGCTCGTCGAACAGGGCCGCGAGTTCGCGATCCAGCACGGCGTCGGCCTCGGCCCGCACCGCCTCAAGTTCGGCCGAGACCGCGGCGAGCCGCGCGTTGACGCCCTCGCGCAGGAGCGTGGTGACGATGCGCCGGAAATTCAGGCCGAGGTCGGCATAGACCTCGCCCACGGGGACCGAGACGTCGGCCATCACCCGGATCAGGGTCTCGTGCACCACGAGACGCTCCGCCCGGAAGGGGGCGAGCTGCGTGGCCGGCAAGCCGCTCAGATCCGAGAGTTCGAGGATCTCGGCCAGCGGCAGCGCGACGTTCTCGGGCCGGAACACCGTGGCCAGCGGGCGCATGGCCCGCGGCAGGCCGGGTTCGAGGCCCGGATTCCAGGCGTGGAAGGCCGGTGCGTCCCGCGCCTCGCCCGACGGTGGGGCGGCCGGTTCCATCGCGCCGCCCTCCCGCTCGGCTCAGGCGGCGGAGGCGTTCTCGATCTCCTCGAAGCGGAGCTGGTAGGCCTCGCCCCAGAGGGTGGCGGCCCGCTCGTGCCACGCGGCGTCGAAGAACAGCTTGGCGCAGAACGCGCTGCGCCAGATGCACACGGCGATGATCCGCTCGTCGAGGACGCGGATGTGCCGGCTCTCGAGGCCGCCGGCGATGCCGAGGCGGGGCAGCATGTCGATGCTCGAGGAGCCGAATTCGTTCTCCCCGGGGAAAACGACCGGGCACTCGACGACGGTCAGATGCTTCAAGGGGGTTTCCATGGCGGACGCCTTCTACGGACTAGTTCTTCCAGCCTGCGGCGGAGATCTCGCTCACGACGCTCGGCGCACCTTGCACGCTTCCTGCCGGCCTTGCCATCACCTTCGGCAACCCGGCGCGAACTCTCACGGCCGTGGCGGAGCCGGCGGGCTGGCCGCCATCCGCGCCTCGCCCGCGCAATCCCAGATGCTCAGAATCGCGCTGACGCGGCAGGATTCCATGAGCGCGATGTGATCGACCCGCCGCTCGCAGAAGGTTTGCAGCCGCTCCTGCGTGGAGGCCGTGATGTCGATCGCGGGAAAATCCCGGTCGGTGATGAGCCAGACGGAGCGGCTGTAGACCTCGGGACCCTCGGCGGCCACGGCGCGGAAGATGTCGCGCTGGGTGAGGAGCCCGACCACGCTCGCCTCGGCATCGTCCTCGACGACCAGGAGCGCGCCCGTGCCCGGCTCGGCCAGGAGCTGCGTGGCCTCGGCCACGGAGCGGTCCCGCTGAATGGTTCGGACGCCGCCTGCGTCCGGTTTTCGGCGCATCGTCGTGAACACGGCGCTCCTCCAACGGCGCGCCTCTCGGCCGGGGCGCACTCATGAAAGGAGGTTGGTATACAACATACCTGTTGTCAATTCTGGTTTTTGAATTATGGTGCCGCCCGCCGACGGGTGGTCTGCAGGATCGACCCGCCAGTCCGCCCGTTCCCTCTACGCCAGGCCCGATCGTGCGCGATCCCGCCTCCCGTTCGGGGCCCGGTGCCCGTCCCGTGATCCCACCGGCTCGAAGCGGCCGGCATCGACGAGGGAGGTGATGTCAGGACCGGTGACCTGACGAAAGACTGCGCTTCGAGCCGTCCGCAGGCTTCAAGTCCTCTGCAAGCATCCGGCAACGTCCGCGATGACAGAGGATCAGACCCACAAAAACACGATCAAAAAAGCTCGAAAAATCGGGCTATTCTGGAGATACGTCCATGACCGATCTATCCACGACGGGCGCTTCGGCGCCCACGAACCGTTGGCTACAACTGTTGTTCGGCATCATCTGCATGTGCATGATCGCCAACATGCAGTATGGGTGGACGTTCTTCGTCAACCCGATTCAAGAGCGGCACGGCTGGGACCGCGCCGCGATCCAGGTCGCCTTCACCCTCTTCGTCGTCACCGAGACCTGGCTCGTTCCGATCGAGGGCTGGTTCGTCGACAAGTACGGCCCGCGGGTCGTCACGCTCGCCGGCGGCCTGATGTGCGGGTTGGCTTGGGTGATCAACGCCTACGCCGACACGCTCACCATGCTCTATCTCGGCGCCGTCATCGGCGGCACCGGCGCGGGCGCGGTCTACGGCACCTGCGTCGGCAACTCGCTCAAGTGGTTCCCCGACCGCCGCGGTCTGGCCGCCGGCCTCACCGCTATGGGCTTCGGCGCGGGCTCGGCGCTCACCGTGGTGCCGATCCAGGCCGTCATCCACCATTACAGCTACGAGCACGCCTTCTTCTGGTTCGGCATCGGCCAGGGCCTCGTCGTGATGCTGATCGCCCTGTTCCTGCTCGCCCCGAAGAAGGGCCAGGTGCCCGAGATCGCCCGCGTCAGCCAGAGCAAGCGCGACTTCACCCCCGGAGAGATGGTGCGCGCGCCGATCTTCTGGGTGATGTACGCGATGTTCGTGATGATGGCGGCCGGCGGCCTGATGGCCACTGCCCAGCTCGGCCCCATCGCCAAGGACTTCCACATCGCCGACGTGCCGGTCAGCCTCATGGGCATCACCCTGCCGGCCCTGACCTTCGCGGCCACCATCGACCGGGTGCTCAACGGCGTGACGCGTCCGCTCTTCGGCTGGATCTCCGACCATATCGGCCGCGAGAACACGATGTTCCTCTCCTTCGGCATCGAGGGCGTGGGCATCTACCTCTTGAGCCAGTTCGGCCAGGACCCGATCATGTTCGTGATCCTGACCGGTCTCGTCTTCTTCGCCTGGGGTGAGATCTACTCGCTGTTCCCGGCGACCTGCGGCGACACCTTCGGCTCCAAGTACGCGGCCACCAATGCGGGTCTGCTCTACACGGCCAAGGGCACCGCGGCCCTGATCGTGCCCTATACCAGCATCCTCACCACGATGACGGGAAGCTGGCACGCCGTGTTCCTGGCGGCGGCCGCGCTCAACATCCTCGCGGCGCTGATGGCGGTCCTCGTCCTCAAGCCGATGCGTCAGGCCTATACCCGGGCTCCGGCGACCCCGGCGGCGGAGGCGAAGCCGGCCGCCGCCCACTGAGAACGGCCCTCGGCCGGACCGCCTGTCCGGCCGACCTCCCACGGATCGACAACCCGTGCCGGACCGCGTCCGGCACGGGGCCCGTTCCCCGACCCCGCCTGACGGATCGGACGGCGCCCGCCGCCGCGCTCGCCCTCCGCGGAGGGCCGCGCCGCCGCGCGCTCACGATCCTGTCCTCGTCACCTTGAGAGAGCGTCCTGCCGGATTCGCCGAGCGACCGGCCAGGCATCACAGACGTTTTGAGGAGATACCGGATGGCTTCCCAACCGGCCGAGCCGCAGGCGCGCCAGGATGCGCCTTTCGACGCGCCTTCCGCCAAGTGGTGGCAACTCGCCTTCGGCGTGCTGTGCATGGCCATGATCGCCAACCTCCAATATGGCTGGACCCTGTTCGTCGACCCCATCGACCAGCAGCACCACTGGGGCCGCACCGCGATCCAGTTCGCCTTCACCATCTTCGTGGCCACCGAAAC
>NZ_QJJJ01000022.1 GCF_003201865.1 Methylobacterium sp. B4
GTTTCGGTGGCCACGAAGATGGTGAAGGCGAACTGGATCGCGGTGCGGCCCCAGTGGTGCTGCTGGTCGATGGGGTCGACGAACAGGGTCCAGCCGTACTGAAGGTTGGCGATCATGGCCATGCACAGCACGCCGAAGGCGAGTTGCCACCACTTGGCGGAGGGCGCGTCGAAAGGCGCGTCCTGGCGCGCCTGCGGCTCGGCCGGTTGGGAAGCCATCCGGTTACTCCCTAGTCGTTTCTGATGTTGACCGAGCGGCATCATGCATAATGATGTCAGGTGTACAATATACCAACGGTGTAAAATTTCTTACGCAAGTGATTTCAAAATAATCCACCGAATATAAAATAAATATGTCGGATTAAAATAGTCGACTCCGTCTTTGTGTTACGCGCCGCCGGGATGGCCCGGAGGCGTTGGTGTCCGACTTAATCCTTCATGACGAGGTTGCGCTGAGTGCAATTGCGCTCACAAGGGCTTCTGTCAGTCTCGTTCGTCTCGAAAACTTGGCTATCGCGCATAACGAGGACACATGCTTTATCCTACCACGATGCCGTTGCTGTCAGGTCTCATCCTCTTCAGTCTCTCATACATAAACTATGCGACATCGAATTTGGCGGAGGGAAGCATGTCCGATGAAATCGGAGAGTAGCCACATGCTCTCGCGCAATTTTTCTAGAATCGATGTGGCGGTGATTTCGTCCCTCATACTGGTTCTTGCCGGCGTGAAAGCCATGATCTTAGTCAAGGTTATCGGGGTACCGTAGTTCACGCGGGGGGGCGGTTCGGCAGGCCGCCTCCCTTCGTTGCCGCCGTCGCCTCTGTCTTCGAAGCGGACAGCGGAGCCGTCGCATGAGGCCGGCCTGGGCGTGTGTGACGTCGCTCATCGCGACCCGAGCTTGCGACCCGAACCGCCCGATCGAGAAGGCTTGCGGACTGCGCCGATGGTCGATCGGTTCCTACAGAGCCTCGCCCCGCAGCAGCCGCGGGGTCTGCCCCCTCAGGGCCGAGGCCTGCCCGATGAAGAAGCGCTTGAGACCCGGCATCCGGTCGACGAGGCCCAGCCCGAAATCGCGGGTCAGGCGTAAGGTCAGGCTGTCGTTGGAGAACAGGCGGTTGAGCCCGTCGGTTGCCGCCGCCATCGCCACCGTGTCGAACCGGCGGGCCTGCTCGTAGCCGCGCAACACCGCGTCCGCGCCGGGATCGAGCCCGAGCCGCAGGGCGCCGGTCACCGCCTCCGCAAGGGCCGCCGCGCCGGCAAGGCCGAGATTGAGCCCCTGTCCCGCCAGCGGATGGATGACGTGGGCGGCATCCCCCAGGAGGGCGAGGCGCGGCGCCCGGAAGCTGCGGGCGATGCCGAGATGGAGCGGGTGGGCGCTCGGGCCGTGCTCCAGCGCGATCCGCCCGAGTTCAGCCCCGAACCGGCGCTCGATCTCGGCCAGCGTCTCGGCGGCGTCCCCGCCGAGCAGGGCCCGCACGTCGGCGCTGCGCTCGGTCCAGACGATGGAGGAACGGTGGCCGAGTTCGCCGCCGGCCACCAGCGGCAGGATCGCGAAGGGACCGCTCGGTAGGAAGTGCTCGAAGGCCCGGCCCTCGTGGTCGCGCGCGTGCTGAATCGTCGCGACGATGCCCGATTGCGGGTAGGACCAGCCGACCCAGCCGATGCCCGCGCCCTCGCGCAGGGCCGAGCGCGCCCCGTCGGCGGCGGCGACCAGGGCGACGCTGGCTTCGCTCCCGTCGCTCAGGCTGACCCGAATTGCGCCGGGGCCCGGCACGGCGGCGCGCACGCCCGCCGCGACGAGGCGCACGCCCGCCTCGCGGGCCGCGTCGAGCAGCACGCCGACCAGGGGTTCGGCCTCGACCATGTGGGCGAAGGGCTCGCCCTCGCCGCGCGCCTCGGTCCCGTCGCCGAAGGTGAGGAAGACCGGGCGCACCGGATCGCCGACGCGGCTGTCGCTGATGACGAGGCGGCGCATCGGCTCCGCCGCCGCTGCGATCCGGGGCCACAGGCCGAGTTGTTCGTACATCCGGCGCGGTCCCGCCGCGACGGCGTAGGCGCGCCCGCGGTGGCGCACGGCGCCCGCCTCCAGCCCCGGATCGCAGACGATCACATCGAGAGCGGGCCCATGCGCCCGCTTCAGGGCGACGGCGAGGGTGAGGCTGGCGATGCCCGCGCCGGCCACGAGCAGGCTGCGGCTCCCGGCACGGCGGCCCCGGGGAGGATGATCCGTTGCGCTCATGACGCCTCCTTCTCCCTCCGCTCCCGGCCTGAGTGCGCGCGGGCGGCACGGCGGGGGCCTCTGATAGCCTGCTTGCCGCCCGCCCGCATCCCGTCGCGGCCGGTACGATCGGCTCGGCGCGATCGGGGGAGGCGGGACCGGCGTGGCAGCGCGCGGCCGGGCTGCTATCTCCCCCGCGTGCCGCCTCGCCCGGGGGCGTGCGCCGATCCGTCTCGAAAGCCGCAGCGAAGCCCTCATGCCCGATCCCGTCGACGCGCTCCTCGCGATCCTCGATCTGGAACGTCTGGAGACGGATCTGTTCCGGGGCGTCAGCCCCCGCATCGGCTGGCCGCGGGTGTTCGGCGGGCAGGTGGTGGCACAGGCGCTGGTGGCCGCCTCCCGCACGGTGGAAGTGGCCCGCCCGCCCCACTCGCTGCACGCCTACTTCCTGCTCGGCGGCGATCCGTCGATTCCGATCGTCTACGAGGTCGAGCGCATCCGCGACGGCGGCAGCTTCACCACCCGCCGGGTCAAGGCGATCCAGAAGGGGCGGGCGATCTTCGCCATGTCCGTGTCCTTCCACGAGGCGGAGGCGGGCGTCGAGCATGCCGCCGAGCGGCCCGAGGTGCCGGGGCCGGATTCGCTGGCCGATGCGCGCACCCTCGCCCGCGAGGAGGGCACCATCGTGCCCGAGCCGATGCTCGCCTATTTCACGCAGGCTTGGCCGATCGAGCTGCGCCCCGTCGAGACCGAGCGCTACCGCGACCGCCGGCCGAAGCCCGCCCGCTACCATGTCTGGATGCGCACGACGAAGGCCCTGCCGGACGATCCTGCGATCCACCGGGCGGTGCTCGCCTACGCCTCGGACATGACGCTCCTCGACGCGACGCTGATCCCGCACGGGCGCACGGTGTTCGATCCCGAAATCCAGTCCGCCAGCCTCGACCACGCCCTCTGGCTGCACCGCCCCTTCCGGGCCGATTCCTGGCTGCTCTACTCGCAGGACAGCCCGACCGCCTCCGGTGCCCTCGGATTTGCCCGCGGCACCTTCCACGACGAGCAGGGCCGCCTCGTCGCTTCCGTCGCGCAGGAAGGCCTGATCCGCCGCCGCCGCGGGTGACCGAAATCGGGCAGGCTCGCCCGAAGCCATCGGCCGAGCTGCTTTCTGACGCCGAAAGCGCCTGATTGCCTCTTTGATGGGCAGTTTTCGTGCGCGCGCTGCCCGGAAACTGGCCGAAGCTCGCTCAGGTTCTGGGCAGAAGCACGGCTGGGCAAAAGGTTCCGCTTGGCACGGTCTTTGAATGAAGGCGCCCGGTCGCAGGATCATTCCGATCGTGCGCAACCGCTGGGTCTCGGCCGGTGCGCGGCCGGCGGTGGGAAGGCAGAACAAAGGGGGCGCCGCCCATGAAAATCGTGATGGCGATCATCAAGCCGTTCAAGTTGGAGGAGGTTCGCGACGCCCTGACCGGTATCGGCGTCCACGGACTGACCGTGACCGAGGTCAAGGGCTACGGCCGGCAGAAGGGCCACACCGAGATCTATCGCGGCGCCGAATACGCCGTGAGCTTCCTGCCCAAGCTCAAGATCGAGGTGGCGGTCTCGGCCGACCTCGTGACCAGCGTGATCGACTCGATCGCAGGGGCCGCCCGCACCGGCCAGATCGGCGACGGCAAGATCTTCGTGATGCCGCTCGAGAAGGCCGTCCGCATCCGCACCGGCGAGACCGACGCCGACGCGCTCTGAGATCTTCGTCCCGCGCCGGCCTCGTCCGCCGCCGTCACCGGGACCCTCATCCCATCCGGCGAGGCGCGCCCGCGCCGCAACCCTTTCTCCACAACGCTCGACGCCTTGCGATCAGGAGCTTCCTCTCCATGAAACTACGTAACCTTCTCGCGCTCGGCCTGGGAGGGGCCGCGCTCGGCCTCCTCCTCGTCGAGCCGTCCCTGGCGCAGGGGCCGACGGTCGAGGCCGCGCCCGCCGCGCCCGTTCCGAACAAGGGCGACACCACCTGGATGCTGCTCTCGACCGTCCTCGTCCTGCTGATGATCCTCCCGGGTCTGGCGCTGTTCTACGGCGGCCTCGTGCGCACCAAGAACATGCTCTCGGTGCTGACCCAAGTCTTCGCCATCGCCTGCATTGTCTGCCTGCTCTGGGTTACCTACGGCTACAGCCTCGCCTTCACCAACGGCGGCGGTCTCAACGACTTCGTCGGCGGCTTCTCCAAGGCCTTCCTCAAGGGCGTCGACGCCAACTCGGTGGCGGCCACCTTCTCCAACGGCGTCGTGATCCCCGAATACGTCTACATCTGCTTCCAGATGACGTTCGCGATGATCACCCCCGGTCTCATCGTCGGCGCCTTCGCCGAGCGGATGAAGTTCTCGGCGCTCGTCGTGTTCACCATCCTCTGGGTCACGCTGATCTATTTCCCGATGGCCCACATGGTCTGGTACTGGGGTGGCCCGGACGTCTTCGCCGACGCCGCGCGCAAGCTCGCTGCCGCCGGCGGTGAGGCGAATGCCGCCGCGAAAGCCGACTACGACGCCGTGCTGGCCGATGCCGGCAAGCTGTTCCAGTGGGGCGCCCTCGACTTCGCCGGCGGCACCGTCGTGCACATCAACGCGGGCATCGCCGGCCTCGTCGGCTGCCTGATGCTCGGCAAGCGCATCGGCTACGGCCGCGACCTGCTCGCCCCGCACTCGCTGACCATGACCACGATCGGCGCCTCGCTCCTCTGGGTGGGCTGGTTCGGCTTCAACGCCGGCTCCAACCTCGAAGCCAACGGCACCACCGGTGTCGCCATGATCAACACCTTCGTCGCCACCGCCGCGGCGGCCGTGTCCTGGCTGTTCGTGGAATGGGCCGCCAAGGGCAAGCCCTCGCTGCTCGGCATGCTCTCGGGCGCCATCGCCGGTCTCGTCGCCGTGACGCCGGCCGCGGGCTTCGCCGGCCCGATGGGCTCGATCGTGCTCGGTCTCGTCGCGGGCGCCGCCTGCTTCGTGATGTGCTCGACCGTGAAGAATGCGCTCGGCTACGACGACTCGCTCGACGTGTTCGGCGTCCACTGCGTCGGCGGCATCATCGGCGCCATCGCCACGGGCATCCTGGTCTCGCCCGACCTCGGCGGCGCCGGCATCCCCGACTACACCACCAAGCCCGGTGAGCTCGTCCTCGGCTCCTACGACATGGTCAGCCAGGTCATCACCCAGGCGAAGGCGGTCGGCTTCACCATCCTGTGGTCCGGCATCGGCTCGGCGATCCTCTACAAGCTCGTCGACCTGACGATCGGCCTGCGGGTGACGCAGGAGGAGGAGCGCGAGGGTCTCGACATCGCCGATCACGGCGAGCGCGCCTACAACTACTGAGAACCGGGCCGCCCACCAGGGCGGGCCGCGCAAACGGGGCCTCGGCGTATCGCGCCGGGGCCCTTTTCGCAGGCGGAGGCCGGATGGACGACGACCCCCGGATGCAACGGCATCGGGTAGTTTCCGTGATCAGTTCGGCTTTGCCGCGCCCGAGATCCTAACGAGGGATGAAGAGATCCTGTCCGTCGCGCGGGACGATTGATCGGGACACGACTTAGAGCGTGCTCTTCTTGCAACAATCTCCTGGCTAAGGTTGTCGCAGCGCAAAATTGCCTCCAAAATAGGCAAGTGCGCAAAACTTGATTTTGCGGTGAACGCCCGAGTTCGGCACCTTGGCCGTATCGAAGTGCGGGGCTGAACCACAATGACGATCAAGACCAAAATTCTGGCCGCGGGCGCGGCTTTCACCAGCGTCGCCACCATGCCGGTTCTCGCGGCCGACATGCCTGCCGCCAAGGCGCCCGTGATCGTCGAAGAACACTGCAAGGCCGCGATCTCGACCCCGACCTTCGGCGGCCTCATCAAGGCCAATCCGAACCCGGCCTGCTTCGTCACCGGCATCGGCGACATCTATGTCGGCGGCGCGGTCACCGGCTTCGCCTACACCCAGACCAATGCCTTCGGCATCCTGTCGCCCGGCGGTGACCAGGACCGCTTCGGCCGCGTCGACTTCTCGAACCTTCAGGGCTGGATCCAGAAGGCCGATGGTCCGCTCCAGTTCTACGTCCATGCCGGCCTCTACTCGATCCCGGCGCTCGGCCTGCCGCTCTACTCGTCCTTCGAGCAGACCGAATCGCTGTTCGGCCCGATCCCGGTGGCCTTCGGCAAGTGGCAGATCAACGACGAGTGGTCGATCCAGGCCGGCCGGATGTTCACCAACATCGGTTCCGAGCTGCTGTTCTCCTACCAGAACCTCAACATCTCCCGCGGTCTGGTCTTCAACCAGGAGAACTTCATCAACCAGGGCGTCCAGGTGAACTACGCCAGCGGCCCGTTCGCGGCGGCGCTCGCCGTGACGGACGGCTTCTACTCCGGCGAGCTGAACTGGGTGACGGGCTTTGCCACCTACAAGCTCAACGACTCGAACACGATCGGCATCAACGGCGGCACGCATTTCAGCGACTTCGACGCCTCGACCCGCAGCCCGCGCTTCCAGTTCGCGACGATCAACTCGCTGCAGAACAGCAGCATCATCAGCGTGAACTACACCTACGCCAACGGCCCGTGGATCGTCTCGCCGTACTTCCAGTATACCAACGTCGCGCAGAAGGATAACTACTTCTCCCCGATCGCGGGCGCCGAGACCTGGGGCGGCGCGATCCTGGCCGGCTACACCTTCACCGACAATTTCGGCCTGGCCGGCCGCCTCGAATACATCGCCCAGTCGGGCACGCCGGGGATTCTCTCGGGCTCCGGCTCGACCAGCGTCCTCTACGGCCCGGGCAGCTCGGCCTTCTCCTTCACCATCACGCCGACCTTCACCTGGGACCGCTACTTCGTTCGCGGCGAGTTCGCGACCGTCCAGGCCTACGACGTGACCCCCGGCTTCGGCTTCGGCCGCGACGGGACCAAGCGGTCGCAGGAGCGCTACCTGGTCGAGACCGGCTTCACCTTCTGAGACGTCCCAGCCGGCCAGACACCGCGACGCTGCGAGAGCCCCGGAGAGATCCGGGGCCTTTCGCGTTTCATATCTTCGCGGCGCCCGCGCCAAGTCATTGTCTTCGCGAGAATTTTTTTGAGCAAAATCCGGCCTGGTCGAGCGAGGGCTTTTCCTTAGCCCCCCGTTAACCGCCCGGCGTTAGCCTTACCGGACCGTTGCCACGTGACCGGTTTGCGAATGCGTTCCCTCCGCCGCTCCGCGTCGCCCTACGACACGTTCGTCGACAGTCTTCGGCCGTTCCTGGCCAAGCGGTTGACGGAGTGCGGCGGCCTGATCCTCTTCACCGGCGCCGTCGCGCTCACGGTCGCCCTGGCGACCTGGTCGATCGACGATCCGAGTCTCAATCACGCCACCGACCAGCGCGCCCACAACGTGCTCGGGCGCCCCGGCGCGGTCGTGGCCGACCTCGCCATGCAGCTCCTCGGCCTCGGCTCGATCGCGCTCGCGGTTCCGCCCGTCCTGTGGGGCATCCGCCTGATGCGCGAGCGCGACCTGCCGCATGGCGGCCTGCGCATGGTCCTCTGGTTCGTCGGCGTGCTCTGCGTGAGCGCGGTCGCGGGCGCCCTTCCGCCGACCTCCCGCTGGCCGCTGCCTACCGGCATGGGCGGCGTGGCGGGCGACGCGCTGCTGGCCGGTACGCGGATGCTGATCGGGCCGTTCGCGAGCTTCGCCGGTTTCCTGTTCGCGGGCATCGCCATCCTCAGCCTCACCGCCGCCTGCCGGGTCACCAAGCCCGACTTCGAGGAGGAGGACGAGGCACCCTACGGCGCCCCGCGTCCCGCCGCCCGCTCCACCTGTGTCTCGGCCTACGACGAGCGCCACGATGCCGACGAGCCGAGCCTCGGCATCCTCTCGCTGGGCGCCCTCGCGCAGGCGGTCATGCGCGGCCGCGCCAAGATCCGCGGCCGGCTCGAATCCTGGCAGGCGCCTGCCGACGGGGCGGAGGATCTCGCCTATGCCGGCGCCTCGCCCGCGCTCGCCGCCCGCCGCGCCTTCACGGATCCGGAGGAGGCGCCCTGGGCGCCCGAGGCCCGCGAGCGGGCCGTCCCCGGGGCCCGGCGCGAGCCGCTGTTCGACGAGGAGCCCGGCGAGGACGTTGCTGCCCCTTCTTCCCCGATCCGCGCCGCGGCCCCTCCCGCCGAAGATGGCGGGCCGGCGGCCGAGACGGCCTCGCGGGTGTCGCGCCCGCTGCCGCAGGCCGCGCCGGCGCGGCCGCGGCCGGCCGAGCCCCGGCGCGAACCGGGCGATTACCGTCTTCCCGCCCTCGAACTTCTCGCCCGTCCGCGCGATGCGGCGCCGGGTTCGGAGGTCTCGGCGGAGGCGCTCGAACAGAACGCCACCATGCTGGAGGCCACGCTGCAGGACTTCGGCGTGCGCGGCGACATCCTGGCCGTGCGCCCCGGCCCCGTCGTCACCCTCTACGAGCTGGAGCCGGCGCCCGGCACCAAGTCCTCCCGCGTGATCGCGCTGGCCGACGACATCGCCCGCTCGATGTCCGCCGTCTCCGCCCGCGTCGCCGTGGTCCCCGGCCGCAACGCCATCGGCATCGAGCTGCCGAACGCCAAGCGCGAGACCGTTTTTCTGCGCGAGCTGCTGGCATCTGAGGACTTCGTCGAGACCAAGCACAAGCTCGCCTTGTGCCTGGGCAAGAATATCGGCGGCGAGCCGATCATCGCCGATCTGGCCCGCATGCCGCACCTGCTCGTGGCCGGCACCACCGGCTCGGGCAAGTCGGTGGCCATCAACACCATGATCCTGTCGCTCCTCTACCGGCTGAAGCCGGAGGAGTGCCGCCTGATCATGGTCGATCCCAAGATGCTGGAGCTGTCGGTCTACGACGGCATCCCGCACCTGCTCTCCCCCGTCGTCACCGATCCGAAGAAGGCGGTCATCGCCCTCAAATGGGCCGTGCGCGAGATGGAGGAGCGCTACAAGAAGATGTCGAAGGTCGGTGTGCGCAACATCGACGGCTTCAACGCGCGCCTCGAAGAGGCCCGCGCCCGCGGCGAGACCCTGACCCGGACGGTGCAGACCGGGTTCGATCGCTCCACCGGCGAGGCGGTCTACGAGGACGAGGTCATGGACCTCAACCCGCTGCCCTACATCGTGATCGTGGTCGACGAGATGGCCGACCTGATGATGGTGGCGGGCAAGGACATCGAGGGCGCGATCCAGCGCCTCGCGCAGATGGCGCGGGCGGCGGGCATCCACCTGATCATGGCGACGCAACGGCCCTCGGTCGACGTCATCACCGGCACGATCAAGGCGAACTTCCCGACCCGCATCTCCTTCCAGGTCACGAGCAAGATCGATAGCCGCACGATCCTGGGCGAGATGGGCGCCGAGCAGCTGCTGGGCCAGGGCGACATGCTGTTCATGGCCGGCGGCGGACGCACCACCCGCGTGCACGGGCCGTTCTGCTCGGACTCCGAGGTCGAGAGCGTGGTCGCGCATCTCAAGCGCCAGGGCCGGCCCTCCTACCTCGAAGCCGTGACGGCGGAGGAGGGCGAGATCGCCGCCGGCGGTGCCGCGTCCGAGGACGGCCCCGTCTTCGATGCCGGCCAGTTCGGCGGCGGGGAGGGCGCCGACCTCTACGAACAGGCGGTGGCCGTGGTGCTGCGGGATAAGAAGGCTTCGACGAGCTACATCCAGCGCCGCCTGCAGATCGGCTACAACCGCGCCGCCTCCATCATGGAACGCATGGAGACCGAGGGGCTCGTGGGACCCGCCAACCACGCAGGGAAACGCGAGATCCTGGTCGAGCCCGAAGCCCAGGATTACTGAGGCGCCGCAACCGCGAACCTCCTTCAGGCGCGTCGTCCTCCCCCGAGGACGGCGCGCTTCGCGTTTCGAGAACCGGCCTCGGCCGTCGGGCCTGTACCAGCCCGTCGGCGCCCGATCGCGACTCGACAACGGCCAAGCTCCGAATTATAGCACGAGCTATAAAGAGGAGTCGGAGGTCTTATGTCGAGGAGGCGCTATGGCTTTCGGCGCTGGGCGCGGATCGGCGTGCTTGGTCTGGCGGTCTCGCCGGCCCAGGCCGAAGAGGTTTCCCTCGAAGAGATCAGCGTGACCGCCGACAAGCCGGCCCGGCGCAGCGGTGACGGCACGCCGCCCGGCATCCTGCCGGTCGTGGCCGACCGCTTCTCGACGGTGACCGTCGTCTCCGGAGCCGATTTGGCCCGGGCGCAGCCGACCTCTTTGGGCGAAGCGCTGTTCGACAAGCCCGGCCTCTCCGCCTCCACCTTTGCCCCCGGCTCCGCCTCCCGGCCGATCATCCGCGGCCTCGACAACCACCGCGTCCGCATCCTCGAGAACGGTACGGGCGTGCAGGACATGTCCGATCTCGGCGAGGATCACGCCGTGCCGATCAACCCGCTGATCAACGACCGGATCGAGGTGATCCGCGGGCCGGCGGGTCTGCGCTACGGCTCCCAGGCCGTCGGCGGCGTGGTCTCGGTCGAGAACAATCGCATCCCGACGAGCATCCCCGTCGGCGGCGTCGCGAGTCGGGTGACGACCGGCTATTCGGCCGTCGACAACGGCCGCAACCTCGCCGCCACGGTCGATGCCGGCAGCGGCAACGTCGCCGTCCACGCGGACGCCTTCAAGAGCGCGGCGGACGATTACAACACGCCGCTCGGCATCCAGCGCAACTCCTTCAACGAATCGCAGGGCGGCGCCTTCGGCACGTCCTACCTGTTCGATCGTGGCTTCGTCGGGCTGTCCTTCAGCCACTTCGATTCCGTCTACGGCATTCCCGGCCTCGGTTCGGCCGCGCAGCGCACCCGCCTCGACCCGACGCAGGACAAGCTTCAGGCCCGGGGCGAGTATCGGCCGCTGGAGGGACCCATTGCGGCGATCCGCTTCTGGGCCGGCGGTTCGAACTACCGGCACAACGAGTTCGGGACCGGCCCGAACGGCGTCGAGGACATCGAGGCGGTCTTCAAGAATCGCGCGGTCGAGGGGCGGATCGAACTCGATCACGTCCCCGTCGCGACGGCGCTCGGCACCCTGACCGGCTCGTTCGGCTTCCAGGCCGACCGGCGCAAGCTCCGGATCTCGGGGGCGGAGGGCGGCCTCCTGCGCCCGACCGACACGCGGGTGCAGGCCGCGTACCTGTTCGAGGAACTGGCGCTCGGCGGCGGGCTGCGCTTTCAGGCGGCGGGCCGCATCGAGGGCAACCGCGTCGCCGGCACCCAGGCCCTGTTCCCGTCGGACTTCTTGCCGAACGGTCCTGCCGACGAACCGGCCGAGTCCCGCCGCCTGCGCCGTTTCGCGCCGAAAAGTGCGAGCTTCGGCGCGCTTCAGGACCTGCCGCACGGTTTCGTCGCGAGCCTCACCGGCTCCTATGTCGAGCGTGCGCCGACCTCGCCGGAGCTGTTCTCGCGGGGGCCGCACGAGGCCTCCGCCACCTTCGAGATCGGCGACCCGAACCTGAAGCTGGAGCGGGCCCGCACCGTCGAAGTCGGCCTGCGTCGGGCCGACGGCCCCTTCCGCCTCGACGCGACCGGCTACGTCACGCGCTACACCGGCTTCGTCTACAAGCGCCTGACCGGCTTCACCTGCGGCGACACCTTCGGCAACTGCGGGATCGGCGGCGGGGATCTGCGGCAGGTGGTCTATTCTCAGGCCAACACGACCTTCTTCGGCGCCGAGATCGGCAGCCAGCTCGATCTCGTGCCCGTGGGCGACGGCTTTGCCGGTATCAGCGCTCAGTACGATTTCGTGCGGGCGCAGTTCGACGACGGCAGCTTCGTGCCGCGCATCCCGCCTCACCGCGTCGGCGGCGGCGTCTTCCTGCGTGCGGATGGCTGGTTCGCGCAGGTGAGCCTGCTGCACGCCTTCGCGCAGACGCAGACCGCCGCGCTGGAGACATCGACGCCCGGCTACAACGACCTGAAGGCGGAGATCGCCTATAGCCGCCCGCTCGATCCGGCGGTCCACGGCCTGAGCGAGGTGACGTTGGGCCTGCGCGGCACCAACCTGCTCGACGACGTGATCCGCAACGCCGCCTCCTTCCGCAAGGACGAGGTGGTGCTGCCGGGCCGCAACGTGCGGCTGTTCCTGACCGCGCGGTTCTAGGCTGCCAGTGCAGTGAGCACGGCGCTCCCGGCCGGGCTCGCCGCGTAGCGGGTGCGCTGGGTGCGGCCGTCACGGGCGGTCACGGTCAGGAGGGTTTCCGCCGACAGGCCCTCGACCGCCCGCAGCACCAGGGCGTGCTCGACGCCGAAGATGCGGGCGAAGCTGCGGCTGTCCTCGGCGAGCCCGAGATGCAGACCGGCGAGGATGCCGGCCTCCAGAAGGCTCAATTCCGGCCGGAGCGCCGCGAGCGTGTCGGTCGCGGCCAGGAAGGTCTCGGCGTCGGCGGCAGGCGCGCTCACGCGGCGTTCCCCACGGAGCCCGCGCGGGCGCGCACTTGGACCAGCACCGATTTCGAGGTCGGGGTGTCCGAGAACTCGCCGAAGGCCGAGAGCGGCACCAGCACGTTGAGTTCCGGATAGTAGCCGGCGAGCGAGCCGCGCGGCATGTCGAAGGGCACGAGGCGGAAATCCTCCGCCACCCGCTCGACGCCGTCATCGGCGTGGACGCAGACGAGATCGACCCGCTCGCCCGCCCGCGCCTTCAGCTCGGCGAGGTCGTCCGGGTTCGCGAACACCACCCGACGCTCGCCGTAGACGCCGCGGTAGCGGTCGTCGAGGCCGTAGATCGTGGTGTTGTACTGGTCGTGGCTGCGGAAGGTCTGCAGCACGAAGGTGTCCGCTTGCGTGCTTGCGCGCTGGTGCTCGGTGGCGACCGGGAGCGGGCCGCTGGAGAAGCCCGCCCGGCCGGTCGCGGTCTCGAACACCCGCTCGGCGGCGAGGTTGCGCAGCATGAAGCCGCGCGGCCGGCGCACCCGGGCATTGAAGCCGGCAAAGCCCGGGATCGTCCGCTCGATCCGGTCGCGGATGCGGTCGTAATCGTCGGCGAGCGCCGCCCAGTCGATCCGCTCCGAGCCGACGGTCGCCGCGGCCATGCCGGCGATGATGCCGATCTCCGAGCGCAGTTCCGGCGAGGCGGGCCGGTTGATGCCGCCCGAACCGTGGACCATGCTCATCGAATCCTCGACGGTCACGATCTGCACTTTGCCCCGACTGTTGCGGTCGATCTCGGTGCGCCCGAGGCAGGGCAGCAGGTAGGCGATCCGCCCCGGCACGAGGTGCGAGTGGTTGAGCTTGGTCGCGATGTGGACGGTGAGTTCGCAGCCGGCGAGGGCCTTCTCCACCAGCCGCGTGTCGGGGGTGGCGCGCACGAAGTTGCCGCCTAGGCCGATGAAAGCCTTGGCCGAGCCGTCGAGCATGGCGCCGATGGCACCGAGCACGTTGTGGCCGTGCTTGCGCGGCGCGCCGAGCCCGAACTCGCGATCCAGCGCTTCGAGAAGCGCGACGGGCGGCTTCTCGTTGATGCCGACCGTGCGGTCGCCCTGGACGTTGGAGTGGCCGCGCACCGGGCACAAACCGGCGCCGGGCCGGCCGATATGGCCGCGCAGGAGCAGCAGGTTGGTGATCTCGCGGATGGTCGCGACGGAATGGCGGTGCTGGGTCACGCCCATCGCCCAGGTGGCGATGACCTTTTCGGCACCGAGATAGACCTCGGCCGCGGTCTCGATCTGCTCGCGGGTCAGGCCGGACTGGTCGAGGATCGCCTCCCACTCCGTCGCCTCGACCGCCGCGCGGTAATCGGCGAAGGCGCTGGTATGCGCGGCGATGAAGGCCTGGTCGAGGAGCGACGGCTTGCCCGCCTCAAGGGCCGCCGCCTCGCGGGCGAAGACGGCCTTGGCGATCCCGCGGAAGGCGGCCATGTCGCCGCCGGGCTTGGGCTGGTAGTAGTGGCTGGCGATCGGGCGGCTGGCGCCGCGCAGCATCTCGACGCTGTTCTGCGGGTCGGCGAAGCGCTCCAGCCCGCGCTCGCGCACTGGGTTGAGCACCACGACCCGCGCGCCGCGCTCGGCGGCCCGGCGCAGGTCGCCCAGCATGCGCGGATGGTTGGTGCCGGGGTTCTGGCCGACGACGAAGATCGCATCCGCCTTCTCGAAATCCTCGAGCAGCACGGTGCCCTTGCCGATGCCGATGGCCTGGGTGAGGGCGATGCCGCTCGCCTCGTGGCACATGTTGGAGCAATCGGGGAAATTATTGGTGCCGTAGGCCCGGGCGAAGAGCTGGTAGAGATAGGCCGCCTCGTTGGAGGCGCGGCCGGAGGTGTAGAACTCGGCCTGGTCGGGATGGTCGAGGCCGCGCAGGGTCGCGCCGATCTCGGCAAACGCCTCCTCCCAGGTCACGGCCCGGTAGCTGTCGCTGTCGGCGTCGTAGCGCATCGGATGGGTCAGGCGGCCCTGGCTTTCCAGGGCGTAATCCGTCCAGCCGCGCAACTCGGCGACGGTGTGCTTGGCAAAGAAGCGCGGCGGGGTGCGCTTGTCGGTCGCCTCCCAGGAGACCGCCTTCACGCCGTTCTCGCAGAACTCGAAGGAGGAGCCGTGAGCCGGATCGCCCCAGGCGCAGCCGGGGCAGTCGAAGCCGTCGGGCTGGTTCGCCGAGAGCAGGGCCCGCGCACCCGAGAGCGGCGCCCGGCTGCCCAGGAGGTGCTTGCCGCAGCTCTTCAGCGCGCCCCAGCCGCCCGCAGCGGAGGAGCGCTTGGTCAAGCCTTCCGATCGGTCCATCCGAGAGCCCGGCCTTCTTCGCGATGTAGGGATGTCGCCGACGATCCGCGCCCACCGCGTCGCCCCCGTGGCGGGTGAGCAGTGTCGGATTTTGTCTCCCGTAAATATCATCTCGCGGCTGCGAGTTGATGCGCGGTCGAAGGCGGGGGAGGCATTCGCAATACGCAGGACAGCTCGGCTTAATTCCAGAAGGGTCCCGTTTCTGGAATGGCTCAAGCCTTGGCAGCACTATTCATGGGGGCCAAGCAGCCGGAATTTTGGTGCATTGCATCAAATTTCCGGCGCTGGACGCAGAGTGCCGTTTCGGTTCAGGCACCCCGCGCGATCGCCGCCGCGTCCCGTCCGACGATGGCGGCGAGACCGGTCGATCCCTCCACCTTCAGCCGTTGAAGCAGGCCGCGCTTGATCGTGCCGACGAGGCCCGGTCCTTCGTAGACGAGGGCGGAGTAGAGCTGGACGAGGCGCGCGCCGGCTCGGATCTTCGTCCAGGCCGCCTCCGCCGAGTCGATGCCGCCGACGCCGACCAAGGGAATGCGGTCGCCGACCCGCAGGAAGGTCTCGGCCAGCAGCCGCGTCGAGGGGCCGAACAACGGCCGGCCGGACAGGCCCCCGGTCTCGCGGGCGAGAGTGGCTTCGGCCAGCGTCGCGGGACGGGCGACGGTGGTATTCGAGACCACGAGGCCCTGGATGCCGCGGCGCAGAGCCGTGGCGGTCATGGCGTCGAGTCCCTCCAGCGCGATGTCGGGGGCGATCTTGAGCAGCACCGCGGCGCGTGACCCGCTCTCGTCGCGGGCGGCGACGACGCGGGCCAGGAGGTCGTCGAGAAAGGCCTCCCCCTGGAGGTCGCGCAGGCCCGGCGTGTTGGGCGAGGAGACGTTGACGGTGATGAAGGCCACGTGCGGCGCGAGCCGCGCCGTGCAGGCGACGTAATCGGCAAGCCGGTCCTGCGATTCCTTGTTGGCGCCGATGTTGACGCCGACGATGCCCTCGCGGCCCGCGCGCGCCCTCAGGCGGTCGCCCACGGCGTCGAGCCCCTCGCTGTTGAGGCCGAAGCGGTTGATGACCGCCCGGTCGCGCGTCAGCCGGAACACCCGCGGGCGCGGATTGCCGGGCTGCGGCTGCGGCACCACGCCCCCGACTTCCACGAAGCCGAAGCCGAGGCCGAGGAGCGCGTCCGCGACCCGTGCCCCCTTGTCGAAGCCGGCGGCGAGGCCGACCGGGTTGGGGAAACGATGCCCGAACGCCTCGACGGCCAGCGCCGGATCGTCGGCCTCGGGCCGGCGCGGCGGCAACAGGGAGAGGCCGCGGATCGTCAGATCGTGCGCCGTCTCGGCATCGAGCCCGTGCAACAGCGGCCGGGCGAGGGGGAAGAGGGCTTCGATCATGCCTGGGGTATCCCTTCCGGGAAGACGTGGCGCCCATCCGCCCCGAGCGGCAGGTCGCTCACCGAGCGCACGGCGCGCAAGGGCAGATCGCCGTAGAGATGGGGGAACAGCGCTCCGCCCCGCGAGGGCTCGAAGCGCAGGGCGTCCCCGAGGGCCTCCACCTCCACCGCGACGAGCAGCAGGTCGTCCTGCCCGGCGAAGTGGCGCGCGGCGGTCTCGGCCGCCTGTTCGGCGGTCGAGAAATGGATGAAGCCGTCGGCGCGGTCGACCGGGGCGCCGGTGAAGCGGCCGAGGCGTTCCGCCTCCTGCCAGAGGCTTCGCGGGCAGATCTTGTAGACGAGGGCCATTCGGTCTCCCTTGCAGTCTCTCCGGGGCAGCTGCGCGAGCGATAGGGCGCGGTCGCCTGCGCAGCAACCATTCGCGTGCGGCAGGAAATTTGCCGGGCGATGCCTTCACCCGGGAGCGCCCGGATGCGACATTGCCCGCCCGGGACGCTTCCGTTTGCGTTCGAGTCGAGCGGGTTCTAGTTTCCTATCACTAGGCCGTATGTCTCAACGGCAGACGCGCCGGGCCGAGGCCGCCATGCTGTCGCACGAGCAGATCTGGACTGCCATCGACCGATTGGCCGAACGTTACGGCTACTCCGCCTCGGGGCTGGCCCGCCGCGCGGGCCTCGATGCCACGAGCTTCAACCGCTCGAAGCGCGTCGGGCCCGACGGGCGCAAGCGCTGGCCCTCCACGGAGTCGATCTCGAAGGTCCTCGCCGCGACGGGAGCCAGCCTCGACGACTTCCTGCGCCTGGTCGATTCGCGCGAGGGGCCGGCGCGCGCGGCGGCGACGGTGCCGCTGATCGGCCTGACCCAGGCCGGATCGGGACGCTTCTTCACCGACGAGGGCATGCCCACCGGCGGCCCGGGCTGGGAGGAGATCGAGTTTCCCGATCTCGGCGAGGAGCGCGCCTTCGCCCTGGAGGTGCAGGGCGATTCGATGATGCCGCTCTACCGCGACGGCGACGTGCTGATCGTCGCGCCGGCCGCCAGCATCCGCAAGGGCGACCGCATCGTCGCCCGGCTCAACAGCGGCGAGGTGCTGGCCAAGGAATTGCGCCGCCGCACCGCACGTACGGTCGAGCTTGCCTCGCTCAACCCGGAGCACGAGGACCGCACGGTGCCGCTGGCCGAGGTCGCTTGGATGGCCCGGGTGATGTGGGTGCGCCAGTAGCGCCTCAGAGGCCCGTCAGCAGGTGGGCCATGTCGAGGGCGACGTGGCCCGAGAGCAGGCTCCAGCCGCAGGCGATCATCGTGGCGATCATCACGAAGGGGATCGGCCGCCGCTCCAGGCGCCGCCCCCGCAGGGTGTTGCGCAGGATGATGAAAGGCGCGCCGAAGGCCAGCACCGGCAGGGCGGCGATGGCCGAGACGCCGCCGGCCTCCAGGAGCCGGAAGCTCGCGCGCCGGTTGGTGGCGTATTCGAAGGCGCTCGCCAGCAGCCCCGACAGCGCGAGACCGATAATGAGCGCCTGGATCGATTCGAGGGAAGACGGGCTCACGGTCATGACGCGCTCGGCACTCCTTTTCAGGATATGACGCGCAGTCTGACCGATCGTTTACGGCTTGTTAAGAAAGACGTTTCGTTAACGCTAACGCCGCCCACAGGCATGCGGGGCCGGGGCGGCGTGCGCGGGACTTAGGCGTCTTCTTCGAGGTCGATGTCGAGGATCGCCATGCGGAAGGTGAAGGAATCGTCGCCGTCCTCCTTGTCGTCGGCGAGCACGCCGATCGACTCGTCACCGATGAAGACCTCGGCGGAATCACCCGTCTTCATCGCCACGACGCGGATGTTGGCGTTGGCGAACTTGCGGCGCAGGTAATCCTGCAGCTTGGCGACTTCAGTCTTGGTCACGCCGTCAACCTTTTTGCGAGGCGCCGCGTGCCGGGACAAGCGGTTCCGGCAGCAGCGTAGGTGGGGCTTCGGATGGTGCCGGGCGGCTTGCCACGTCGGGGCAGGGCAGGCAAGCGGCCCGTCCCCTCACGCCCATCCCATTTCCTGACCATTTCCGGGCCGAGGCGCCGGATCCGTGCGGGGAAAGCGGTCCTCGGGACCGCCTCAGATTCCCCCGGCGATGTCGACGAACTCGCTCATCGCCACGAGCTGGTCCATCGAGCGGGCGGGCTCGGCGCAGCCGGCGGCGCCGACGACGCGGGCCGGCACGCCGACGACGGTGGTGTGGGGCGGCACCGGCCGCAGCACCACGGAACCCGCCGCGACCCGGGCGCAGGCCCCGACCTCGATGTTGCCGAGGATCTTGGCGCCCGCGCCGATCATCACGCCGCGGCGGATCTTCGGATGGCGGTCGCCGCCGTGCTTGCCCGTGCCGCCGAGGGTCACCGCGTGCAGGATGGAGACGTCATCCTCGATCACCGCGGTCGAGCCCACCACGACGCCGGTGGCGTGATCGAAGAACACGCCGCGCCCGATCCGGGCTGCGGGATGGATATCGGTCTGGAACACCTCCGAGGACCGGCTCTGGAGATAGAGCGCGAGGTCGCGCCGGCCCTGGCCCCAGTACCAGTGGGCGAGCCGGTGGGCTTGGATCGCGTGGAAGCCCTTGAAGTAGAGCAGCGGCTCCAGCGCCCGGGTCGTCGCGGGGTCGCGGTCCATCACCGCGAGGATGTCGGCACGCATGCTCTGGCCGATGGAGGCGTCGTCCTGAAGCGCCTCGTGGAAGCCGTGGGCGACGAGTTCCGTCGACAGGGAGGGGTGACCCAGCCGGGTCGCGACCCGGTGGGCGACCGCCGCCTCCAGGGTCGGATGGTTGAGGATGGTGGCGACGAAGAAGGAGGCGAGTTGCGGCTCGTCGCGTACCACCGCTTCCGCCTCGTTGCGCACGCGCGTCCAGAGCGGATCGACGACGCCGGCGATCGCCTCGCGCCCGGAGGCCGGGCTGAGCGCAGGACTGGCGGACATGCATTCCTCCTCGACGGATGGGCCGGCTGTCCCTCCGGCCTGACGCCGCGACGCCGGGGCGTCGCGGACCAATCACGGTGCACCCCCGCGAGCGGACCGGAACGAGACCGGATCCATCGCCGGACGGCGCATGGGGGCATGACGGACGTCGTGAAAACGGTCTGGGCGAAGAGTTTCGTCTCCGCCCGCGCCGCGTCAAGCCTTACAGCTTGGGCTGCGTCCGCCCTGCATCAAGAGGTCGTGGGCCGGCCGCGTCGGCCTTACGCGGCCGGGCGCGTGCCGCCGTTGTCGTTGCCGCTGAAGCGGTTCTCGATCACGTCGATCAGGCGCGCGGCCATGGTCTCGACGGGCACGCCGGAGGTGTCCACCACCGCCGAGGCGCGGGCGTAGAGCGGCTCGCGGCTGATCAGCACGGCGCGCAGGTCGTCCAGCACCCAGGACGGATCGCCCTTGCCCTCGACATGACCCTGCTCGCGCACCCGCTGCAGATGCTCCTCGGGCCGGGCCTGAAGCCAGATCGTGTAGAAGGACGAGAGCAGCAGATCGTAGGTCAGGGGCTCGGCGACGATGCTGCCGCCGGTGGCGAGCACCATGGGCCCGGGATGCTCGGCGAGCCCGCGCAGGGCCTTCTGCTCCAGGCGCCGGTAGCCCTCCTGGCCGTAGATCGCGAAGATCTCCCGCACCGAAAGGCCGTTCTCGCGCTCGATCTCGGTGTTCAGCTCGACGAAGCGCCAGCCGAGATGGGCCGCGGCCATCCGCCCGAGGGTCGACTTGCCGGCTCCGCGCAGGCCGACCAGGGCCACGCGCCGCCGGATCGCCCGTGCCTCCGCGCCGGCCGATCCCGCCAGGGCCGCCTTCGCTAGCACGATCTGGTCGGGCGTCGCCTGATCGAGCAGGTCGCGGATCACCCGCCAGTCCGACGAGGTCTCCTGACTGGACACGAGGTCGTCGAGGCGCATGCCCATCGCGTTGGCGACACGCCGCAGGAGGATGATCGAGACGTTGCCCTGGCCGCTCTCGAGCTGGGCGATGTAGCGCTCGGACAGGCCGGAGGCCTGGGAGAGCAGCTTGCGCGAGAGACCGCGAACGGTTCGGGCATGGCGAACCCGCCGGCCCAACTCGTTCAGGAAGTCCGCCTCTTGATCGGCCGCGTCGGTCATGGCCTCACTCACTTCTCGTCCCCTTCCGACGCCCGCCTCGATCCACGTGAATGCCTGCGCCCAGGCCGAAGCCGCGCGACCGTCACGATCCCGCCCACCGGACCGAGCCGCCGACTGCAACGCACAGGCTATGGCTCACGCAAGGCATGCCGGCGCGATGGAAGGGGCACATCTGGCGACTGACGGGCCGGCATGCAACCCATCGCCTGAGCGTGGCATCCATGCGAACGCGTCAATGGATAATATATGACATACTGCACCGCAGCGTATGACGCTGCGCTGCAATGCGAAACATTACTCCTTCAACGTCACTCCCTCGAAGAGATGGCGCCCGAGCGGGTCCATCCGGAAGCCGGCGACGCCGCGCCGCGCCGCCATGTGGACCACGGTGTGGGCCAGGGGCACCCAGGGCGAGGCCTCGTGGAACAGCGTCTGCGCCTCGCGGTAGAGCCGGGTGCGTGTGTCCCGGTCGTCGGTGCGGCGCGCCTCCTGCACGGCCGCGTCGTAGCGGGGATCGCACCAGCGGGCGAGGTTGGCCCCGCCCGGGGCCGCCGGCCGGCAGCCGAGCAGCACGTTCATGAAGTTGTCGGGGTCGCCGTTGTCGCTGGTCCAGCCGTAGAGCATCATCGTGGGCTCGCCGCCGTAGAGCGCCGCCCGGTACTCGTTCCAGCCGCGGGTCGTCAGCCGTACGCGGATACCGATTCGGGCAAGATCCGCGCGGATCATGTCCGCCACCCGGCGGCCGTCGGGGTTGTAGGGCCGGCTGACCGGCAGGAACCACAGGTCGGTCTCGAACCCGTCGGGAAAGCCCGCCTCGGCCATGAGGCGCCGGGCCGCTTCGCCATCGAAGCCGGGCTGGGGCAGCCCGCCATGGAAGGCCCAGCTTCCCGGCGGCAACGGATTGCGCGCGATCGTGCCGGCCGGGCCGTAGACGGACTCGACGATGGCCCGCCGGTCGATGGCGAGGCTGACGGCGCGGCGCACCCGTAGGTCCGTCATCGGCGGCCGGGTGGTGTTGAGCGCGAGGTAGGCCACGTTCAGCTCCTCGGCCGAGAGCAGGGCGAGGTTCGGGTCGGTGCGCACCGCCTCGAGATCGGCCGTGCCGGGAAAGGCCATCAGGTGGCACTCGCCCGCCTTCAGCTTGGTAAGGCGCACGGCTGCGTTCGGCGTGATCGAGAAGACGAGGCCTTCGACCGACCCGCTCCCCGCGGCGGCCGTTTCGCGCCAGTATTCGGGGAAGCGGCGGTACTGCACGGCGAGGTCGGGACGGTAATCGACGAAGCGGAACGGGCCCGTTCCCACGGGCGCGCGGGCGAGCTCCTCTTGCGCCCCCCGGGCCGCGAGTTGCTCGGCATATTCCGCCGACAGGATACCGCCGAAGGCCTGGGCGAGATTCGGCAGGAAGGTCGCGTCCGGCTCCTTCAGCCGGAATCGGACCCGGCGCTCGTCCAGCCGCTCGATGCCCTCGATCAGCCCGGGAAGGCCGAGGTCGCGGAAATAGGCGAAGGTGCCGCCGAGCCGGTGATAGGGATGGTCGGGCTGCCACTGGCGGCGGAAGCTGAACAGCACGTCGTCGGCATTGAGCGGCCGGCTCGGCACGAACCGGGCATTGGCGTGGAAGCGCACATCCGCGCGCAGGGTGAAGTCGTAGGTCCGGCCGCCATCCGAAATCTGCCAGGACTCGGCGAGCGCCGGCCGCAGATCCGTGGTGCCGGGGACGAACTCGACGAGATTGTTGAACATCTGCCACGTCACGTTCATCGCCGTGGTCGTCGTGACGCGGCCCGGATCGAGGGATTCGGGATTGCCCTCCGAACAGTAGACCAGGGTGCGCGCCTGTCCCGGCAGCGTTCCGGCCAAGAGGACGGAAAGGGCGGCGAACAGCGCGGCGCGCGCGTGAAGGAACCGCTTCATCGCGCCTGCGCTCCGGCGGTGGGACGGGACGCGGCAGGCCGCTCCGTCCCTCCGGGCTCGCGCGCAAAATCCAGCCGCACCAGCGTTCCGCGGCCCGGCTCGCTCTCGACGGTGATGCGCCCCTGCAGCTTGGCCGTCACCAGATTGTGGACGATGTGCATCCCGAGGCCGGTGCTGCCGCGCGAGCGGGCCGTGGTGAAGAACGGATCGAAGATCCGGCCGAGATTCTCGCCCGCGATGCCGCCGCCGTCATCGACGACTTCGAGCCGGACGAGAGCGTCGAGGGGGGAGACCCGCACGGTGATGGTGCCGGGCCGCTCGGCCCCGGAGAAGCCGTGCACCACCGCATTGGTGATGAGATTCGTGACGACCTGGGCGAGCACGCCGGGATAGGTGTCCACGACGATGTCGGGCGGGCAGTCCCGCCGGATCCGGTGGCCGCCCTTGCGCAGCATCGGCTGGAGGCTCGCAAGCAGTTCGTCGAGCCAGACACCGAGGTCGAAGCTGCGGCGCTCGTCGCTGGCCCGGTCCACGGCCACCTGCTTGAAGCCGTGGACGAGGTCGGCGGCCCGGGTCAGGTTGGCGCAGAGCAGGTTCGTGCCCTCGCCCACCCGGTCGATGAAGTGGGTCAGGCGCGAGCGCGACAGGGTGCCGGCCGCGACCACCGACTGGAACATCCGGGTCTCGTCGCGCACCAGCGTCGCCGTGGTGAGCGCGATGCCGAGCGGCGTGTTGATCTCGTGGGCGACGCCGGCAACGAGCTGCCCCAGCGAGGCGAGTTTTTCCGCCCGGATCAGGTCGTCCTGCGCCCGGTGCAGGTCCTGCAGGGCCGTGTCGGCCTGATCCTTCGCCCGCCGCAGCGCCCGCTCGCGCCGGCCGATCTCGGTGACGAAGAAGTTCGTAGCCCGGGCGATGTCGCCGAGTTCGTCGGTGCGCTGCGTGCCGGAGAGCCCCGCCGCCTTCGGGTCGGCGGCGAGCGCGATCATGTCGCCCTGGAGCTGGCGCAGCGGCACCAGGATCGAGCGCGCCACCGCCAGCGCCGCCAAGGCGCCCAGCAGCAGGCCGACGGCCGCCCCCGCGAGGAGGAGCTGTCCCAGGAAGGCGCCGAACCGGTCCGCATCCTCGACCGCGTCGTCGTTGAGGGCGCGGGCGGCCTCGCTCGTGCTCGCGGCCAGGCCGTCCATCTCGGCGATCATCGCGTTCTGGCGCTTGAGCCCGCCGATGGTGGTGGCGAGCCGCTCGCGCCACCCGTCGATGGCCTCGACCATGTCGGCCTGGATCAGCGGCGAGATCGGCAGGGCGCGGGCGCTCGCCGCGAGGCGTTCGCCCTCGCCGATCAGGGACGAGACCGCGTCGACGTCGCGGCGCATCAGGGCATCGGCGGTGCGCTGGCCGAGCTTGAGCGTGGTGATGCCGATGTTCTGCGCGGCCTGCTCCGTCGCGCCCGCCTCGATGGAGTAGGCGAGAAGCTGGGCGACCTCGTCGTCCAGGGTGCGCTGCTCGGACGACACGATCTTGAGAAGGCGCTCGCCCCATTCCGTCAGCCGCTCGAGGGCCGCCGCATCCGTCTGCGGGGCGTCGGCCAGGGCCGCGATCTCCGTCTCGATCTCGGCGGCCTCCGCCTCGCGGGAGGTGGTGCGAAGGGCGGCCGCGAGATCGCCGCCGGCATGGACGAGGCGGGTCCGCTCGGCGCGCACGGCCTCGGCGGCGGTGTCCGCGGCCCGTGCCTGCGCCCGCTCGAGGCGGCCCGCCGCCATCAGGAGCGCATTGAGACCCATGACCACGTCGCGGGTCGCGCGCAGCCGGTTCACCTTCCCATTCTGGGTCCAGGCGAGGTCGACATTGGAGGCCTGCTGTCGCTGGCGCGCCTGCTCGGCGAGGTCGGTCAACCGGGTGGCGCGCCGCCCCATCTCGGCGATGAGCGCGTCGTTCTCGCGGGTGACGGCCACGAAATCCCGCATCCGTGCCACGGAGCGGTCGAGCGAGGCCCGGGCGGAGGCGGCCCGCTCGGCCTGACCCCGGGTGCGGGCCTGACTGCGCAGGGTGTCGAGGCCCCGTCCGGCCCGGTCGGTCAGGTCGGAGAACTGCCGCTCGTAGGCCGCTCGGGCGTCCGGGCGGGCGGCGTAGTCGTCGCGCACCATCCGCGCCAGGGTGAGGTCGTGATAGACCCGTGCGGCGAGCAGGGCGCCGGACCGGGCGCGCTCCCCTTGAGCGAGCAGGAACCAGCCCGCCGCGGCGATGGCCGCAGCGACGAGGATCGGGACTCCGCCGACCAGGGCAATCTTCCGCCCGACCCGCATCCTCGCCCCGCAGCGGGCTCCCTCGGGAGCATCCTTCGATAAGGCGGGATCGTTGCCGGAAAAGCGCCGCGGGACAAGGCTTTTGCGCGCGACTCGCGCGGCTTCGGCATCCTTGCCGGGCGGGACGCGTCAGGTCCGCGCCAGGGCGGACGGGCGCCGCTTGCGCACCGGCGCCGCGCGGCCCCCCGCCGCGACGCCGAAGCGCTCCTCCGCGCTGGGCGGCGTGGCCGGGCGGGGCTGGCCCGTGCGTCCGCCCTTCTGGCGCCCGTGCAGCACCTCGCGCAGCGCGTCGAGCGCGTCCGGCCGGGAATCCAGCAGGTCCTTGGAGAAATGCGGCATGGCGGCCTCCCTCAGGGCTGCGTGAGTGCGATCACCCGCACGCGCCGGCCGTCGGCGGCGCAGCCGGCGAGCCGGGTGGGCCACGGGGACGGGGCGCAGGCGGCCGGGTTCGTCGCGCTCGGAGCGGGCTTCGTCGCCCGCGCCGGCGGATCGTTCCAGGCCACGGCCGCGGGGGTGGGACCGGAGGAGGCATCGGCCGCGGCCAGACCGGCGACGAGGCCCGCGGACAGCACCGCGCTCGCGGCGAACATCGACACCAATCCCTGCATGACTTCCCCCTCCGGCTTCCGCCGCCTTCGTTGAGACGGCTTGTAGAGGCGGGTCGTATCCGGCGTTTTGCGTCGCCGGTGACAGGATCAGGGGATGAAGGGGAGTTTGTTGCGTGGCCCGCGCGGAGGACGAAACAATCGCTCGCTCCGGCCCGGTCTCTCTCGAGAAACGCCCGGTCGCGGACGCCCTCGCATCGACGGCGCCGCGAGCGTTTCGCGCGGTCTCAATCCCCGTCGGGCCGGAAGATGTAACCGAGCCCGCGTACGGTGCGGATGTAGCGGGGATGGGCCGGATCGGGCTCCACCTTCTTGCGGATCCGGTTGATGCGCACGTCGATCGCCCGGTCGAACGCGTCCGGGTCGCGGGCATCGGCGAGGTCGAGCAGCCGCTCCCGCGACAGCGCCCGCTTCGGATGGTCGGCGAAGGCCTTGAGGAGGTCGAATTCCGAGCGGGTCAGCGGCTGCTCCACGCCCGCATCGTCGCGCAGGCGCAGGGCGTCGAGTTCGAGCCACTTCGTGCCGAACCGGACCTTTCGCGAGGGCGTCTCGGGTTTTGCGGCCGGTGGGACCGCCGGCTCGACCTGCACCCGGCGCAGCACCGAGCGCACGCGGGCCACGAGTTCGCGCAACTCGCAGGGCTTTGGCAGGTAGTCGTCCGCGCCGAGTTCGAGCCCCACCACCCGGTCGATCGGGCTCGCGGTGGCGGTCAGCATGATGATCGGGATGCGGCTCCGGGCCTTGAGGTCCCGCACGATGGAGAGGCCGTCCTCTTCCGGCATGTTGAGATCGAGCACGATCAGGTCGGGCGTGCGCGCCTCCAGATGCGTCCGCAGCGCCCGTCCGCTCTCGCACAGCGTCACGTCGAAGCCGTGCAGGCGCAGGTAATCGCCGACCATGGCGCGGGCATCCGCCTCGTCGTCCACGACGGCAATGTGGGGACCCGATCCAGTCATCGCGCGGATCTTTCCAGGACCGATGACACCGCGCGCCTGCTCACTCCAAGCTTCTCCCGAATCGAAGCGTCGTCCGAACTCTTTCATCGCGACCATGCCCGATCCTTTCCCACTTGGCGACGCTGACGGACACGCGATCAACGGCTCTCCTGCGCCCGGTGGTTGCTTTCCGGACGTGCGGGTGCTGAATCCGAATCCGTTCGATTTCTCGGACACGGTGTAAAGACGCGGCGCCTTTCAGAAAGATTTCTTTATCCATCTCCGCTAATCCGCTTCGCATCCCTTCCGGAGCGGCACCCTCACCGGCGGCTTGCAGGGAAGGAAGGCGCAGGATCTTGGGAGACCTTTGCGGCGATGGATGACGACCGGCTCGAACTCATCCCCGACGAGGAGCCCGGCCAGCCGGCCCGCTCCGGCAACTGGACCATCGCGGTGGTCGACGACGACCCGGCCGTCCACGAGGGCACCCGCTACGCGCTGGCCGGCTACGTCCTCGACGGGCGGGGGCTGGAGATTCTTTCCGCCTACTCGGCGCAGGAGGCGCGCGCGCTGCTGGCCGAGCGGCGGGACGTGGCCATCGTGCTGCTCGACGTGGTGATGGAGACGGACGATGCGGGCCTGCGCCTCGTCGATTACATCCGCCGCGAGCTGAAGGAGGAGACCGTCCGGATCATCCTGCGCACCGGGCAGCCGGGGCAGGCGCCGGAGCGCCGGGTCATCGTCGATTACGACATCAACGACTACAAGGCGAAGACGGAACTCACCGCCGACAAGCTCTTCACCAGCCTGACCGCGGCGCTGAGGGCCTATCAGCAGCTGCGCCGGCTCGACGAGACCCGGCGGGGCCTGGAGATCATCATCGACGCCGCACCGATGCTGCTCGATCACAAGTCGATGCAGCGCCTCGCGCAGGGCGTACTCACCCAGGTCGCCTCGCTCCTCAACGTCGATTGCGCCGGCATCCTGGTGCTGCGCGAGGGCGAGGTTCTCGAAACCGCCGAGCCCGGCTACTGCGTACTGGCGGGGGCGGGACTCTACGGCGGCTATGTCGGCCGCGAGCCCGGCTGGCCGCTCGACCCCGATATCCAGCCCCTGGTGGAGCAGGCCTTCGCCGCGCGCTGCCACAGCTTCGGCGACCATTTCTCCACTCTCTACGTGCAGACGGCGAGCGGCAGCGAGATCGTCGCGCTCATCGACACCGACCGCCCGCTCTCCGACACGGACCGCGCGCTGATCACCCTGCTGACCGGCCGCCTCTCGGTCGCCTTCGACAACGTCATCCTCTACGAGCGGCTGCAGCGCGCCAACGTCACCCTGGAACAGCGCGTCGTCGAGCGCACCGCCGAGCTGATCCGCGCCAACCGTCGCCTCGACATGCAGCGCTCCGACCTGCGCCGGGCCAACAGCCTCAAAACCGAGATCCTGGGCACCATCGCCCACGACCTGAAGAACCCGCTCGCGGTGATCCTCGGACGCTCCGAGATGCTCGCCGACCTCATCGATCTGCGCTCCGGCCCGACCTCCGGGCCGGAGGAGGCGCGCACGGCGATGGTGGGCCAGGTCGAGCACATCCGCACCTCGGCCCGGCGCCTGATCGGCATGATCGACAGCCTCATGGCCGACGCGATGAACGATGCCCTGGACATCACCCTGCGGCGCGAGCCCGTCGATCTCGCCGGTCTCGCTCGGGAAGTCTGCGAGGCCAACCGGCCGCTCGCGGATTCGAAAGGGCAAAGTCTCGTCACGGATCTGCCCGCGCCGCTCCACCTCTGCGGCGACGCCGAACGCCTGCGCGAGGCCCTCGACAACCTCGTCTCGAACGCCATCAAATATTCCTATCCCGGCGGACGGATCACGATCGGCGTGCGCGTGGAGGGGGACGACTACGTCTGCGCGGTGGCCGACCATGGCCCCGGCCTCTCACCCGAGGATGCGGGCCGCCTGTTCGGCCGCTACCAGCGCCTCTCGGCCAAGCCCACCGGCGGCGAGGGCTCGACGGGCCTCGGCCTCTCCATCGTCAAGCGCATCGCCGAACTGCATGGCGGCCGGGCCGAGGCGGTCTCGGAGGGGCCGGGCCAGGGCGCCGTCTTCTCGCTGCGCTTTCCGAAGGAGGTCGTCGGGGTGTGGTAGGCGGATCCTTCAGCTCCGTCCCACCGCTTCCACCGACCGCGCCGGATTCTCGGCGATCCGACGCCGCCGCGCCCGGCGGCGCAGCCAGTAGAGCGTCGCGCCGGTCGCGAAAAACCCCGGCATCGCCAGGGCGGCGAGGCAGAACAGCAGCGCGGCGGGAGCGCCGAAGAAGCGGCCGCGATGCACCTCCAGCATGTTCTGAGCGATGCGGGTGCCGAGTCCCGCTTCGTCGGAGCGCCGGTCGGTGACGAGCGCGCCGGTTCGGGCGTCGTAGGTGGCCTCGTTGCGTGGGCTCCCCTCCGCGGCGTGCCAGCGGATGCGGATCGTTGCCGTCTCGGGTGCCGGCAGGGTGACGGTGACGAGCCGTGCCGCGTGCGTGGCCGAGAAGGCCGCCCAGGCCGCATCGACGGCGGGTGAACCGTCGGGGCCGAGGTCGGGGGCCTTGCGTTCCGGCATCCGCCCGGCGGGGCGCGTCTCGGGAAACTGCCCCGTGAGGAGCCAGGTGGCGCCGGCGCGATACCCCTCGTAGGACCACCACAGCCCCGACAGGGCGAGGATGGCATAGACCGGCAGCAGCCACGTGCCGATCACCGCGTGCAGGGACCACCAGCGCGCACGGCCGGGCCGGGCGAGGTTCGGCCGGAGCCAGACCCGCCAGCCGTGCCGTCCCGGCCAGCGCAGGAAGAGGCCGCTGCCGAGGAAGACGAGAAGGGCCAGGGCGCAGGCTCCGGTGAGCGTGCGGCCCCAGCCCTTGCCCTCACCGGGGATCAGCAGCCAGCGGTGCAGGTGCTCCACCGTGGCGAAGGCCGCTTCCAGCCGCATGGGGCCGAGCACCGTTCCGTCGTAGGGATCGGCGTAGACCGAGGGCGGACGCTCGCCGCCCGCCCGCGGCCGGGCGAAGCGGGCCACGACGCTCCGGCCCGGATCATCGTTCGCCAGGGTCAGGGCGGCGACCCGCCGCTCCTGCCCGGCCTCCCGCGCCTGCGCCTCGATTCGCGCCGCCAGCGGACCCGGCGCCAGGCCGGGCAGCCCGTCCCGCACCGCCACCGCCAAGCGGTCGCGGTTGGCGGTGGCGATGACCGCCTCCTCGTAGCTCATCAGCGCCCCCGTCACGCCCATCAGCGCGAGCACGAGCCCGGCGGTGAGGCCGAGCGCCCAGTGCAGGCGAAACAAGAGGGTGCGGAGGGAGGGGAGGGCGCGCGGCATGTCGCTCCGGGGAGATCCGATCTCGGCTGTCCTCAATACCGTGCGGTCAGGCTGGCCAGCACCGTCAGGGGGGCGCCGGGCAGGTTGTTGAACTGATTGAAGGGCTGCTCGATGTAGCGCCGGTCGGTCAGGTTGCGGCCGTTCACGGCGAAGCGCCAGGTCGGGTCGAGTTCGTAGAACAGGGCCGCATCGAGCCGGGCATAGGCGCCGACCTTGTAGGTGTTGGTGATGTCGCCGAAGCGCTCGCCGACATAGGTGACGCCGGCGCCGAAGCCCCAGCCCCGGAAGGGGCCGGCCTGGAACTGGTAGGTCGACCACAGGCTGGTGCTGAAGACCGGCGCCGCGGGCAGGCGGTTGCCGACCGGGACCGTCGAATCCTTCGTCACCGTCGCATCCAGGTAGCCGATGCCGCCGATGACCTTCCAGCCCGGTAGGATCTCGCCCGCGATGTCGCCCTCGAACCCTTGCGAGCGCTGCTCGCCGGTGATGATCGAGAAGCCGGTATTGACCGGATCGGCGACGGCGACGTTCGCCCGCAGGATGCGGAAGGCAGCGCCGCTGACCGTGAGCTGGTCGGGAATCAGGTCGAAGCGGGCGCCCACCTCCACCTGCTCGCCGGTCTCCGGGGGCGGGGTCGCGACGTCGAGGACGTTGGCGGTCTGCGGCGTGAAGGAGGTCGTGTAGCTGCCGTAGAGCGTCAGCGGCTCCAGCGGCCGCCAGACGAGACCGACCCGCGGCGAGGTGCCCGTGAGATTCTGCTCCGGCGGGATCGCCCGCGTAGTCGGCGTGCGCTGGAAGTAGAGCTGGTTGGCGGTATCGAGGCGTACGCCGAACACGAGCTGCAGCCCGGGGAAGAACTCGATCTGGTCCTGCAGGTAGACCCCGAACAGGTGGAGCTTCTGGCGCAGGTCGCTCTGCAGGGTGAGCGTGCCGATCTGCGGCACCGACCCCCGGATCGGGTTGAGGAAGGAGACCGACGTCGCCGCTCCCTGCGTGGTGAGGGGATGGCGGAAGCCGTCCACGATCTCGAAACCGGCCAGCGCCGTGTGGCGGAAGCCGAACGGGTCCTCGAAGCGCCAGAGCGCCTCGGTCCGGCTGTCGATGGAGTGGTAGATCGAGTCGGTCTCGGTGAGGCGGCGCGTCACCGTGGTGCCGGCGGCGTTGACGCCGGTGGCCCGGGTCGCCAGGGCGTCGAAGGCGCCCCACTGGCCGTTGATGGCCTGCCGCAGGGTCAGGTTCTCGTTCACGTCGTGCTCGGCGAGCAGCGTGATCATGTTCGATTCGCCGTAATAGCGGGACCACGGCTCGCCGTAGTAGCGGCGGATGTTGTCGAGCGGGACCCGGCCGCGAAAAGCGATCAGGCCTTCGTCGTACTGGCTGTGCTGGCGGCTGAACTCGGCGTTGAGGTAGACGCGGGTGGACGGGTCGGGATTCCAGAAGAAGGCCGGCGCGAAGAAGTGGCGGGAATTCTCCGGGCCGCCGAAATCGCGGAAGGTCGCGTCGTTCTGCGTGCCGAAGCTGAAGCGGGCGGCAAGCCCCTCCACGCTCGGGATCGCTCCCGAGACCGAGCCCTGCACACGCCGGAAGCCGTAGGAGCCGCCCTGCACGGTGAGGTCGGCGGTGGGCGTGAAGGTCGGTTGGCGCGTCACGATGTTGATGAGGCCGCCGGGATCGCCCTGCCCATAGAGGACGGAGGCCGGGCCTTTGAGCACCTCGATCCGCTCGACATTGGCGAGATCCCGCTGCGTCGGCTGGAAGGAGTTGGCCGGGTTCATCAGCAGGCCGTCGATCGCGTAGGTCTGCGTGCGGAAGCCGCGCAGGATGTAGGTGTCGGAGCGGCCCTGGATCGTGCCCGCCGGCTGAACGTTGCTGACGTTGGTGAGCGCGTCGGTGAGGCGGACCGCCTGCTGATCGACCAGCACCTCGCGGGGTACGACCTGGACCGATTGCGGCGCGTCGCGCAGGGCGGTGTCCGTCCGGGTGGCACTCGCCGAGCGCGTCGCCCGATAGCCGACCACCGGGCCGCTCGCCCGCTCGCCGCTGCCCGTCACCGAGAGTTCGGACAGGACGGTCTCGCCCGCCTCCGGCGCGACCGTCTGCGCGCGCAGGCCCAGCGGCCAGGCCGAGAGAAGAGCCATGGACAAGCCGGTTCGGGCGAGGAGAACGACGGCTCCGTCCCCGTCGCGGCGATCCGTTCCCCGCGCTGCCTTGCCCATCGCCGTTCCGATCCGAAGCCGGCGCTCCATGACCGGTCGGGGGCCTTTACATAGGATGTTTTTGTAACGGCAAGCGTCCGCCCAACGATTTCCCGGGATGCTGCCCATCGCATGTAAGGCGTTGCGATCAGACAACAATTTGTCATTCTTCTAAAGAAGAACTGGCTCACGAACGCTTGTGCCGGCCCGCCCTCGCCCCCTGTCCGCCATCGCGTCTACAATGGACGATCGTCGCGTCTCCGATCCTCGAGACGAAGGCCAGGGCGGGGCGCACCGGACATGCGACGCCTTCTCAAGTTTCTCCACACCATGGGCGCGGTCGGGCTGATGGGAGCGATGGCCTGCTTCATCGTGCTCCTGAGCCTGACCCCTCCGCCGTCCTCGCTGGCCGGCTACGCGCTGATGCGCGGGGCGATGGGGGCGGTCGCCACTTGGATCTTCCTGCCCTCCCTCGGCCTGACGCTGGTGTCCGGGCTGCTGGCCGTTGCGCTCCACCCGGGGTTTCGCGAGGCGGGCTGGGCCTGGGTCAAGCTCGCCACCGGTGTGCTGGTATTCGAGGGCGGCTTCGTCGGCATCCAGGGGCCGATGCAGGAGGAGGCCCGCCGCAGCGCCGCCGCCCTCGCCGGGCAGCTCGACCCCGCTACCCTTACCGGGGCGCTCGCGGCCGAGCGCAACACGCTCTGGGTGATCCTCGCCGTCGCGGTGGTCAACGTCGTGCTCGGCATCTGGCGGCCCCGGATCCTGCGGCTTCCGCGGTCCGATCCGCCCCGGCCGGCCTGATTGCGGCTCCCGGGAGGCGCTGCCGGACGGGTTGCGTCGCCGCCGCTTGCCGGCAAAGCATGGCCGGGACGCGGGAACGCTTTGGGGGCAAGCCCCGTTTGCGGCGCCTGAGGGGCCTGTCGGACGAAGCGGCGTTGCGGCAAGAATGTCGGCCTCGAGGCCGATACGAAGGGTCGACGGAGAAGGGCATGGCGACGCGAGGCTTCACCGGGCGGCCCCCGGAGGCGGGAATCCGCGAGCGGCTCCCGCCCGGCCAGTATCTGACCGACGACTTTCCCGTGCTCCAGCTCGGGCCGACGCCGCGGGTCTCGACCGAGGGCTGGCGCTTCACCCTGCGTCAGGGTTCCCGGCCGCTGGCGAGCTGGAACTGGGAGGAGTTCGCGGAACTGCCCCGCACCCGCTGGCGCGGCGACATCCACTGCGTGACCAAGTGGTCGAAGTTCGACACCGCCTGGGAGGGCGTGAGCTTCGACGACGTCCTAGCGGCGGCCGGCCTCGTGGCGCCCACGGGCTTCGTGCTGGCGGAAGGCCACGACGACTACACCACCAACATCCCGGTCGCGGATCTGACCGAGGGCAAGGCGATGGTGGCGACCCATTACGACGGCCAGCCGATCCCGCCCGATCACGGCGGTCCGGCGCGCCTGCTCGTGCCGCATCTCTATTTCTGGAAGAGCGCCAAATGGGTGAAGGGCCTGCGCTTCACGGAGCGGGACGAGGCCGGGTTCTGGGAGCTGCGCGGCTACCACATGTACGGCGATCCCTGGCGCGAGCAGCGCTTCAGTGGCGATTGAGGACACCCGCCCCGTGAGCGGCGGCGCTCCCTCGCGCTGGCGCGCCGCGACGATCCGGTCGATCGCGCCCGTGACGCCGCGGGTGAAGAGTTTTCGATTCGCGCCCCTGCCGACGCCCTTCGAGCGGCCCCACCGGGCCGGCCAGCACGTCGACGTGCGCCTGACCGCACCCGACGGCTATCAGGCGCAGCGCAGCTACTCCATCGCCTCGGCGCCCGGCGATCCCGCCGGCCTCGAACTGATGATCGAGGGGCTGGAGGCGGGCGAGGTCTCGGGCTTCTTCAACGACACAGCCGAGGTCGGCGACGAAATCGAGCTGCGCGGCCCGCTCGGTGCCTTCGACTGGGGGCCGCAGGATGGCGGGCCGGTGCTGCTGATCGGCGGCGGGTCCGGGGTCGTGCCCCTGCTCGCCATGGTGCGCGAACGCGCCCTGCGCGCGCCCGACGTGCCGATGTTGTTGATCTACTCGGCGCGCCGCGCCTCCGAGGCCATCGCCCGGGCGGAACTGGCCGCCCGCTCCCGCGACGAGACCGGCTTCGACCTCACCCTGCTCCTCACCCGCGAGGGGGCGACCGCCGGGCGGCGCATCGACCGGGTGATGATCGACACGGCGATCGAGTGCCTCGGCATGCCGCGCCGCGCCTTCGTCTGCGGCGGCAACGGCTTCGTCGGCACGGTGGCCGACCTGCTGGTCGATGCCGGCGTCAGGCCCGGCGCGATCCGCACCGAGCGGTTCGGCGGCTGACCCGTGCGGGCCGGCCGCCGATGGGGTGGGCCTCAGCCCTCCTCGTCGTTGTCGGAATCGTTGTCGATCAGGTCGGAGACGTCATCGTCGCCGTCCTCTTCCTCCAAGAAGGTATCGTCGTCCGTGCTCGTGCTGGCGTCGTCGCCGCCCTCGTCGTCGTCGACGCTGATGTCGGCATCGTCCTCGCTGGTCTCGGCCTCGTCGAGGGAGACGATCTCCGGGCCAGCCTTCTCGTCCTCTTCCTCGTCGTCCTCCGTCCGGCTGGCGACCGGCGGGGCGACCCGGCTCGTGGCGACCTGATAGATCGTGCCGCATTTCGGGCAGGTCGCCGGATCACGGTCGAGATCGTAGAACTTGGCACCGCAATTCATGCACTGGCGCTTGACGCCGAGTTCCGGTCTAGCCACGGCAGCAAACCTCTGGGGGCATTGAGGAGGGAAAGGGTCCGGGAGAGCGGCCCCGTTAGTCGCAGCCTCCGCCCATGTCAAACGCCAAGTCGCCGTCAAGCCCCAAGTCGCCGACGCGCGGTCCGGGAGCGGCTCGCCGGCAGCCGGGGCCAATCGTTGATGCGGCAGCCTGATGGGCGATGGGATGGAAGCCGATCGGCCGGACGCCGATGGCGCATGCCGTCAGACGTGTCGCGCCCACTTGTTCTGACGGCGCTCGACGCTGATCCGTAGGAAGCGGCGGAAGGGCGTGTCGTTCACCGACCCGTACCGGCCGAAATCGTGCAGCACCGCTTCGAGAGCGACGATGCGCTCGCTCGGCCGGCGATAGGCTCGTTCCAACTCGTCGAGGGCTTCGCAGATGCGCTTGACCGTCGTCGGATCGACTCCGGCAGATACGTGACCGACCTTGCGCAGGCACTGATTCACGGGCGTCATATCTCTGGTGTAAACATATGTTTCGGTAAGTCGAGCTTCAAGCGCGGGTGACCGGGGTCTTTGCGCGGTTTTCCCGGCCGCACAAGGTCGAAGTGGCAGAGGCGGTCACGGCCTGTGGGCGGCTCCGCGCGGTGCGCCGATGCGGACGAAACGGCGGTCGGCGGCTCGGGTCCCCGCCGGGCTTGCGGATGACGCGGGGGCCTTCGCATGGTAACGGGCGCCCGTCGCACCGGGTTGTTCCGGCGGGCGGTCCGCGTCGTCCCGTCGGCGCCGGAGCGCCCTGGCGCAGAGCGTGAGCCCCAGACCCGTCCCGTGTCGCACGATTCCGAACCGCAGCCCGTCACCGCGCATTCCGGAGGGCCCCTGCACGGGTCTCTGAAGCCGCCCGGCGACAAGTCGATCTCCCACCGGGCGATGATCCTGGGGCTGCTCGCCATCGGCGAGACCCGGGTCGAGGGCCTTCTCGAAGGCGACGACGTGCTGCGCACCGCCGCCGCCGCGCGGGCCCTCGGTGCCCGTGTCACCCGCGAGGGCGAGGGCCGCTGGCGCGTCGTCGGCGTCGGCATCGGCGGGATGCAGGACCCCGAGGACGTGCTCGATTTCGGCAATGCCGGCACCGGCTCGCGGCTGATGATGGGCGTGGTCGGCGGCCAGCCGGTCACCGCGACCTTCGACGGCGACGCCTCCCTGCGCAAGCGGCCGATGCGGCGCATCCTCGATCCGCTCGTGAAGATGGGCGCGCAGGTCGTCTCGGAGGCCGAGGGCGGGCGCGTGCCGCTGACGCTGAAGGGGCCCCGCGAGGCGATCCCGATCCGTTACGAACTGCCCGTCGCCTCGGCGCAGATCAAATCGGCGGTGCTGTTTGCCGGCCTCAATGCCCCGGGCACCACCACCGTCATCGAGGGCGCAGCCTCCCGCGATCACACCGAGCGGATGCTGCGCCTGTTCGGGGCGGAGGTCGCCGTGACGCCTTCGGGGGAGGGCGGCCACGGCCGCACCATCGCGCTCACCGGCCAGCCGACCCTGCGCGGCACCGACGTGGTCGTGCCGGCCGATCCCTCCTCGGCGGCCTTCCCCCTCGTGGCGGCGCTGATCGTGCCGGGCTCCGACGTGACGCTGCGCGGCGTGATGATGAATCCCCTGCGCACCGGCCTCATCACCACGCTGATCGAGATGGGCGGGCAGATCGAGCGCTTCGACGAGCGCGAGGAGGGCGGCGAGACCGTCGCGGACCTGCGAGTGCGCGCGAGCCGGCTGAAGGGCGTCTCGGTTCCGGCCGAGCGGGCGCCCTCAATGATCGACGAGTACCCCGTCCTCGCCGTCGCGGCGGCCTTCGCCGAGGGCACGACCCGGATGAACGGGTTGCACGAACTGCGCGTCAAGGAATCCGACCGGCTCGCGGCCGTCGCCGCCGGCCTCGCCGCCAACGGCGCGGCCCATACGGTCGAGGGCGACGACCTGATCGTCACGGGCGACGGCACGGCGCCCGCGGGCGGCGGCACGGTCGCCACCCATCTCGATCACCGCATCGCCATGGCCTTCCTCGTCATGGGGCTGGCGACGCGAAACCCCGTGACCGTGGATGACGGGGCGATGATCGCCACGAGCTTCCCGAGCTTCCGGCCGACCATGCTGGCGCTCGGCGCCCGGATCGAGGACGGGGCGGCGGCATGAACTCGGGTCGCACCGGCCGTCACGCCGGCCCCCTCGTCATCGCCATCGACGGCCCGGCTGCCTCGGGCAAGGGGACCCTCGCCCGGCGGCTGGCCCTGCATTACGGTCTGCCCCATCTCGATACGGGGCTGCTCTACCGCGCCGTGGCGCTCACCCTGATCGATGCGGGTACCGATCTCGACGATGGGGGCGCGGCGGCACGGGCGGCGGGCGCTCTCTCGGCCGAGCGGCTCTCCGACCCACGCTTGCGTGAGCGGGCCATGGGCGAGGCGGCCTCGCGGGTCTCCTCGGTGCCGGAGGTGCGCGCCGCGCTGCTGTCCTGGCAAAGGAAGTTCGCGGAGGGCGCGCAGGGCGCGGTCCTCGACGGGCGCGACATCGGCACGGTGGTGTGCCCGGGGGCGCCGGTCAAACTCTTCATCACCGCCGCTCCCGAGGAGCGGGCGCGCCGGCGCCATCTCGAATTGCTCGGCCGGGGCGAGGAGACGACGCTCGCTGCGATCCTCGCCGACATCCGCGCCCGCGACGCGCGCGATTCGAGCCGGGCCGCCGCTCCCCTGAAGGCGGCCGAGGACGCGGTGGTGCTCGACACCACCGAACTCGACGCCGATGCCGCCTTCGCGCAAGCCGTCGCCATAGCCGAGCGTCTCAAGGCTGCTTGAGGGCGCCTTCCAGCCACGCCTCCATCCGTAGGGCGAGATCGCGGGCATCGCCCGCGAGGTGCAGCCGCTTGATCCGGGAGGCCGCACCCGAGACGACCGTCACCTCCGCCTTTCGCAGCCCGAGGCTCCCGGCCACGAACGCGATGAGCGCCGCGTTCGCCGCGCCCTCCACCGGCGGCGCCGCGACCCGCAGGCCGAGGAGCGGCCGCCCGTCCACTTCCGTCCGGATGCCGTCGAGACCGGTGCGGCTCGCCCTCGGCGTCAGGCGCACCGCTAGCGTGAGGCCGTCCGGCTCACTCGTATAGGGGCGCGGTTCGGCATCGCTTCGCGGCAAGCTGGAGAGCGTCGGCACTGAGCGTATTCCTATCGACCCCGGTCCTGAAGGCTGCGAATCGCCCGAGAAGACGGGCGATATCGAACCTGCGCCGGCGCTTGGTGGTAAGATCCCGGGCATCTCTCACAATCTTGATCGCGCGTTCCGGGATGTTCGATCGTCACCTCTCGGACTCACGGTCGATCCACGGATCGAGGGTGGCAAGAAGAGAGGGTTGCTTTCCGTCGTTCCGGCGCAACCTCAGGGCAGGGAGTGTCGCAATCGCACGTGCCGTCGGCTCCTCCAGTGTCGATTTGGCAAGCAACAAGAATTAACTTTTGTAGGTTCCCAGTCGTGTTCAGGAAGGCTTCCTGGGCTGATGATGCCGAACCGCACAGACGACGCCGACATCATGTACCGCCTGCTGGGGCAAGGCGTGGCGGACTACGCGATCTACATGCTGTCGCCCGACGGGACGGTGGCCAATTGGAACGCTGGTGCTCAGCGGACCAAGGGCTACGCCGCGGACGAGATCGTGGGACGCCACTTCTCCTGCTTCTTCACCTCCGAGGACAGAGCGGCGGGATGGCCGGAGACCGGTCTCAGGACGGCGCGGGAAACCGGCCGCTTCGAGACGGAGGGCTGGCGCCTGCGCAAGGACGGCACGCGGTTCTGGGCGCACGTGGTAATCGACGCGCTCTACGACGAGGGCCTGTTCATCGGCTTTGCCAAGATCATCCGCGACTGCACGGAGCGGCGGGCCGCCACCGTCGAACTCGAAGCGGCCCTCGCCAACCTCGATCTCGCCCTGTCGAACATGGCCCAGGGCCTCGCGCTCATCGACGCTGAGGGGCGCGTGGTGCTCGCCAACGAGCGGATGCACGAGGTTCTGTTGCGGCCGGGCCGCGCCGTGCTGACCGGCGCGGCGATACGGAGCGTGCTGGGCGACGCTCTCAACGAGGCCGCCGCAACCAGCTACGTGACGGACCACCTGCGGCCCGATCTCGACCTGCTCAAACCGACGGTCTCGGAGATCGCGCACCGGGATCGCATCCTGCTGGTCACGACCCGGCGGTTGGCGGATGGCGGTTGGGTCTCGACCTTCGCCGACGTGACCGAGCGGCGCCGCTTCGAGGAGCGGATCCGGCACCTCGCCCGGCACGATCCGCTGACCGACCTCCCCAACCGCGCGACGCTCCATCAGGTGCTGAGCGCGCGGCTCGCCTCGGAAGCCGGGCAGCCCTGCGCGGTGCTCTACGTCGATCTCGACCGCTTCAAGCCGATCAACGACACGTTCGGCCACGCGGTGGGCGACAGGCTGCTCCAGGAGGTTGCCGGGCGGCTCCGGCGCGCGGTGCGTCCGCCGGACGTGGTGGCGCGGCTCGGTGGCGACGAGTTCGCCCTGATGATCGGGCTCGCCGACGCGCAGGGGCCGGACAGTACGGCCCAGCGGGTTCTCGATGCCCTCAACCAGCCCTACGCGATCGAACGGCTGTCGCTGCGGGTGGGTGCCAGCATCGGCATCGCCCAGTTCCCGCTGGCGGGGACCGATCCCGACACGCTGCTGCGCAGCGCCGACCTCGCCCTCTACGAAGCCAAGCGAAGCGGGCCGAACCGGTATGCCTTCTACGATCCGGCGATGGGCGACCGCGCGGCGGCGCGGACGAGCCTTGAGGCCGATCTTCGCCGGGCGCTGGAGGACCGCGCCTTCGTCCTCCACTACCAGCCGGTCGTCCGGGCCCGGACCGGCGCGACCATCGGCTTCGAGGCGCTGCTGCGCTGGAACCGCCCGAACGGCGCGCCGATCTCCCCCGCCGATTTCGTTCCGATCGCCGAGGAGGCAGGCCTGATGCCGGAACTCGGCGCCTGGGTTCTGGCCGAGGCCTGCCGTGAGGCCGTCCGCTGGCCTGCCCATCTCATGGTGGCGGTCAACGTCTCGGCGACGCAGCTGCGCAACACATGCTTCATCCGCACGGTCGAGCGGGCGCTCGCCGAGAGCGGTCTGGCGCCCCACCGCCTCGAGATCGAGATCACCGAGACGGCGGTTCTGGAAAACCGCGATCTCACCCTGGGCCTGCTCCGGCAGTTGCGCGGCCTCGGTGTCATGATCGCGCTCGACGATTTCGGCACCGGCTACTCGTCCCTGAGCTTCGTTCACACCTTCCCGCTCACCCGCCTCAAGATCGACCGCAGCTTCGTCCGGGGCCTGGGCCAGGACCCGCAATCCACCGCGATCGTGCGCGCCATCATCGGGCTGTCGCGCAGCCTCGGACTTGCAGTCACGGCGGAGGGGGTCGAGACGGAGGAGCAGCGGCGGCTCCTCGCCCGGGAGCGCGGCCTGGACCTGCAAGGATTCCTGTTCGGCCGCCCGGAGGCAGAGGCCCGCTTCACCGACACGATGAAACCGCGCCGATCCAGGCTGCTCGCCGCCCCGCTCGATGAGCGGCGGGATCTCCGGGCACAGCCCGAAGCCGCCTGAGCGGCATCCGACCGTCCACCGTCCCGATACTGGACCGCCCCATGCTTTGAGACCGACAATCCGGCTGGGCTCGGTCTCAATGCTGATCTTCCGGGGTCGGGCGAAGATCAATTGCGCACAATATTTGAGCGAAGACCGTGACGAGCGTGCCGCGCATCCATTCCCACGCTTGCGCCGTCCCGAACTGGCTGATAGCGGGTTGCGGTGAGCCGGTTTAGCTCAGTTGGTAGAGCACCCGCCTTGTAAGCGGTAGGTCGCGAGTTCGAGTCCCGCAACCGGCACCACCTCCAACATCCGAACCTATCCTTCCGAGATTTCGTCGGCGCGATTTCGTCGGCGCCATCACCCGTCCCGCCTCTGCCGGGTGCGGTGGACCGGCCCATGGGCACTCGGCTTCAGGCATCTGGCAGAGCGTCGCTTCCCCAAGGTCCCGCGATCGTGATCTTGGATTTGGACAACGCGGTCTTTCCCGTTCCCGGCCGGATGGAAATTCTGGATTGGTAACTTATGAGGGTGCAGGAGGGGAGTCGGCGATGCTCATCTTGCAAAGCCTCTGCAGTTTTCGATGCTTCCCACGGTTCCCAATTCGGATAAGCGACTCGGACGCATGGAACAGTCGCTGAGCTTCACGCCGCCGGATCTGCAGGAGGCGCGTTGCGAGCCGGTCAGGCGCCGGCACGTCTTCTATGTTCCGGGATACGATCCGGAGGCGCGGACCCGTTACCGTCTGCTCTTCGTGCGTGAATGGGCCCGCTACATCAAACGCTTCGGCGTCGGAAAGCGGGCGATCTCCTGCGCGCAGCTGAGCGGCGACGGACTCGTGCAGAGCTGGACCGTAAGTGCGCCCGAGCAGGGGCAGGGGGCCGAGACCCGCTACGACGTTCTGCTGTGGGACGACATCGTCGCCCGGGACTTCGCCCGCTCCCGCTTCGTCAGCGTCGCGCTCCTCGTCATCGGGACGCTCCAATCCATCTCGACCGGATTGCTGTTCCGCTTCTACCGGCTGAACTGGAAGTACGGCAACGTCATCCTCTACCCCTTCGTGATGGTGGCGCTCCTCACCCTCGCCTCCGCCGCCATCGGGGTCGCGGTCTACGCCCATCTCGGGGATTGGTTCGGCCACAGCCTCCGACTGCCCATCTGGGTCTCGCTCCCGCTGGCCGTGGCGGTGGGCATCCTCTGGATCAAGGCGATCGAAGCCTTCCTCAATCGCATCTTCTTCTGGCAGTTGCTGAACGATTGGGTCTTCAACTGGCAGCATGGCCGCGGCGGACGGCCCGATTACGAGCAGCGCCTCGAGGCCTTCGCGGGCTACGTTCAGTCCTGCCTCGCGGCGCGGGCTGCGGCGGGCGAAGCGCCCGACGAGATCATGATCGTCGGTCATTCCTCCGGGGGGCTGACGGCGGCCGAGGTCGCAGCCCGCCTGCTCGCCCGCGATTCCGAACTCGGCGCGTCGGGGGCGAGCCTGTCGCTGGTGACGTTGGGTTCGGGCCTGCCCCTCGTCGCCCTCCAGCCGAAAGCGGACCGTCTGCGGGCGGAGATCACGGGACTCGTCACGGATCGGCGCATCGTCTGGTGCGACTTCCAGGCGCCGCAGGACTGGATGAACTTCCCGGGCTTCAATCCACTGCGCCATCTCGATCTCGGCCTCTGCGGACGGCCGGTCGCCAATCCCCTGGTCCGCTCGGCGCGCTTCCGGGACGTGCTGAGTCCGGAGACCTACCGGCGGGTGCGCTTCCGCCCCTTCCGCATGCACTTCCAGTTCCTGCTCGCGAACGAGCGGCACGGAGACTACGACTTCTTCGCAATGACACTCGGGCCGCAACGCCTCCGCGAGCGGGTGCTCGACCCCGCCGGCAGTCTCGAACCGGCCCTGCCGCTCTGACCGGGCGCCAACCCGCGCCGACGAGCGAAGCAGAAGCCGGGTCAAGGGGTCCCGGTCCGGAACCCCTTTTTCGGACGCGACGCTAGAGTTCGAAGCGATCCACCTCGCCGAGCAGGGTGACGAAGGCACCTGCGCCGTGCGCGAGGGCGGTCTCTCCCGCTTCCGCCGTGCCGAGCCGGGCGTCGCCGAGAGCTCCCGAAGGGTGGAGGTCCTGCGTCTTCCACGCGAAGGCCGCCGGGCGGCCGGCCCGCAGCAGCGTGAAGTCCCGCTCCATCGCCAGGGTCCTGGGCTCGAAATCCGCGACCTGTTCCCGCCGCACCAGATCCGGGCGCAGGGCCAGCATCAGCGCGGTCTCGATGCCGCCCGCATGGATGCCGTGGCGGATCTCGTCGGCCGGGAACAGACCCTCGGGCAGGCCGAGCCGACTCCACGAAGTCGTCACCGCGACCATCCCGAACCGATCGCGAAGCGCGCCGGCCACGAGGTCGATGAGCGCGCTGTTGCCCCCGTGCGAGGAGACGATCACGAGTTTCCGGCAGCCGGCCCGGTGCAGGCCGGCGCCGATCTCCGTCCAAGCGGCCAGGGCGGTCCCGGCGCTCAGGGTCAGCGTGCCGGGGAACGCGTCGTGTTCATCGGATTTGCCCACTGCCTGGACCGGCAGCAGCAGCACGTCGAGCCCCTCGGGCACGAGCCGCGCGACCCGCTCCAGATACCCGGCCGCGATGTAGGTGTCGGTACCCAGAGGGAGATGCGGTCCGTGCTGCTCCACCGCCGCCACCGGAAGCACGGCGATGGTCCGGCTCATGTCACGAGCGCGGATCTCCTCCGTCGTCAGGTCGAGCCAGGATCGCGCCGGCATGGTCTGGTCCTCGGGGTGTCGGCTCGACCGGGATGACGGTCCGGTTCGGGACAAGGCGAAGTCGATTGGGCAGCCCTGAAGGTAGGCCGTTACGCGGGGCATGCGGGTCTGGGATAGCGGAAACCGGCCTCCGCGCCAGGACCTTGTCATGACCGCAGCGCCTCGAACGAACCGGCGGCGGACCGAGGCGGTGCTTCACTTCGCGCTGTCCGGCCCGCACGGCATCACCCGCTCACTATTCAAAACCCCTGTAAATCCGCGCAACCTGTCCGGGTTCAGCTTGATCTGACCGCCGTGACCCAGCCTCCTGCGAGCACATTCGGTACGCCGCCCGATGCGGAGGGGCGGTCTGCGACTACCGCAGCATCGACTAGGACGTGACCGAGCGGCTGCGCCAAGCCGTGCTCGGCCGCGCCGATCATGTCCTCTACGACACCAGGGCGGAAGGGAAGCGGGAGCGGGCGCCCACCGCCGCCCGCCCCCGCCGGGTCGTGATCATCGGCGGCTGACCAGCCAGCCGAGTCCGAAGGCCGCCGCGGCAACGAGGGCCAGCGTCGTGCCGCGGTTCTCGTCGGCGCGGCTGGCCAGGGCCCGGCCGCGCCGGTGCGCCTCGTCGCGATATTGGCGACCGCGGGTCTGGGCTTCGTCGCGCAGATGCCGGCCGCGGGAGGCCGCTTCGTCGGCAAAACGGTAGCCTTCCTCGTAGATCTCCTCCGCCCGCTCGCGAGTGCGGCCGTAGCGAGACTGCGCCACGCCGGCGATCTGCTCGTAGGCGCCCTCCACCTGCGGCCGGGCTCGCCCCGACACGGCGCCGAGCACCGTGCGGCCTCGTCCCTTGAGGTTGCGGATGTTGCCCTCGATCCGGTCCCTGTTCATGGCCGATCCCTGTCTCGTGAAAATGGGTTTCGCCGCGCCGCGCATCGTCCCGGACCCCGAAACGAAGAAGCCGCACCCGGTCGGGTGCGGCTCCGGCCGTCGTGCTTCTCGCGAAGCGTGATCGATACGATCCTCAGAGCTTGTTCTTGACCGCGTCCGCCGCGTTCTTGACGCCGTCCTTGGCCTCGCCGACGGTCCGCTGGGTCTTGCCCTCGAGTTCCTGCGCCTTGCCTTCGGCCTGCAGCTTCTCGTTGCCGGTCACGTTGCCGACGCCCTGCTTGATGTTGCCGGCCGCCTCGTTGGCGATGCCCTTGAGCTTGTCGGTGGTGCTGCTCATCGCTCGTCTCCGCTGTGATCACTTGCGCCGCTCGCCGGCGCGCTCGGCAAGCTGAACGATGGGCGGACGGCTTGGTTCCAATCCTATGTTACGGGGTGTGCTGTGGCACCTGCCCGCATAATGAATGCATTACGAGTTTGACGTTCAAAAAATATCTGCGCAGCGGCCAAATATTTTCCTGTCAGAGTCCGGCGCCCGACCGGTTACGTATGCGGTATCCAAAATTCCATAAAGGCTCGCCCGGACACGAAGTCCGGCATGCCAAGAAAAGTCGAGATTGAGGTCCGCCCCATGGCCGTTGAAGCCGCCGATCCATTGCCCGGCGCAGGCGCTTATTCCGCAGCCTCCGGTGATTCACCCTTCGGTGGACGCTGGGGGCAGCTGATCCTCGGTGTACTGTGCATGTCGATGATCGCCAACCTGCAGTACGGCTGGACGCTGTTCGTCAACCCGATCAACGACAAGTACCAGTGGGGCAAGCCGGCGATCCAGATCGCCTTCACGATCTTCGTTCTCACCGAGACCTGGCTGGTGCCGATCGAGGGTTGGTTCGTCGACAAGTACGGCCCGAAGGTCGTCACGCTGTTCGGCGGTGCGCTGTGTGCGATCGGCTGGGCGATGAACTCGGTCGCCGACTCGCTGTGGTTCCTCTATCTCGCCGCCGCCATCAGCGGCATCGGCGCGGGCGCGGTCTACGGGACCTGCGTCGGCAACGCCCTCAAGTGGTTCCCCGATCGCCGGGGCCTCGCCGCCGGCCTCACCGCCGCGGGCTTCGGTGCGGGCTCGGCCCTCACCGTGATCCCGATCGCCGCGATGATCCGCGACAGCGGCTACGAGCAGACCTTCCTCGCCTTCGGCCTCGGTCAGGGCATCGTCGTGATGGTCGCCGCGCTGCTGCTCTCCTCGCCGAGTGCCGCCTACAAGGAGCGGATGCTCGCCGGGCGCGTCTCGCCGAACGCGACGAGTCGCCGCCAGTACTCCTCCGCCGAGATGGTGCGTACCCCGGTCTTCTGGCTGATGTACGCGATGTTCGTGATGATGGCCGCCGGCGGCCTGATGGCGACTGCGTCGCTCGCGCCCATCGCCCGGGATTTCGAGGTCGATTCGATCCCCGTCTCGCTGATGGGCCTGACCCTGCCGGCGTTGACCTTCGCGCTCACCATCGACCGGGTCCTCAACGGCGTGACGCGGCCGGTCTTCGGCTGGATCTCCGACCGGATCGGGCGTGAGAACACCATGTTCCTCGCCTTCATGGTCGAGGGCGCGGGCATCCTGGCGCTCGGCATGTTCGCCCATTCGCCGATGGCCTTCGTGCTGCTGACCGGTCTCGTGTTCTTTGCCTGGGGCGAGATCTACTCGCTGTTCCCCTCGACCTGCGCCGACACCTACGGCGACAAGAACGCCACCGCCAATGCCGGCCTGCTCTACACCGCCAAGGGCACGGCCTCGCTGATGCTGCCCGCCTTCCTGGCGATCCAGACCGCGACCGGCTCCTGGCAGAACGTGTTCTATCTCGCCTCGGGCATGGCCTTCATCGCCGGCTTCCTCGCGCTCTTCGTGCTCAAGCCGATGCGCGCCCGCTTCGTCGCCCGCAGCCAGTGAGGACCGCAGCCGTGACGCGCTGGATCGGATTCATCCATGATGGCGAGCACGGCTTCGGCCGGCTCGACGGTGACCGGATCGAGGTCTGCGAGGGCGACCTGTTCGGTCGGAACGCCCCGACGGGGCAGGTGCTGCCGCTCGACGCGGTGCGTCTGGACCTGCCCTGCCGGCCCACCAAGATGATCGCCCTGTGGAACAACTTCGGGGGGCTCATGGAGAAGCTGGACCTCTCCCGGCCCGAGGCGCCTCTGTTCCTGATCAAGCCCGCCAACACCTACCGGCCCTCCGGTGCGGTGGTGGCGGTGCCCGAAGCCTCGGGCCGGGCGCTCTACGAGGGTGAACTCGGCATCGTCATCGGCGCGGTCCCGGGCAAGAGCGCTCGCGACCTCACCGAGGAGGAGGCCACGCAGCACGTCTTCGGCTTCACCTGCGTGAACGACGTCACCTCCGCCGCGATCCTCAAGGCGGATGCGAGCTTCACGCAATGGGCCCGGGCCAAGGGGCTGGACGGCTTCGGCCCGTTCGGCCCGGTCATCGCCACCGGGCTCGATCCGGCGACGCTGACCGTGCGCACCCTGGTCAACGGGCGCGAGCGGCAGAGCTTTCCCATCAGCGACATGCTGATCCCGGTGGCGCGGCTCGTGGCCCAGCTCTCGCAGGGCATGACGCTGGAGCCGGGCGACGTCATCGCCTGCGGCACCTCGGTCGGCTCCGGGCCGATCCCCAAGGGTGCCACGGTGGAGATCGTGATCGACGGAATCGGTACGCTGTCGAATCGGTTCGAGTAGACGACAACTGACGAGAACGTGGCCTCCGCGTCCGGACGAAACTGGCCCCGAGGGGCGTTGATGGTTTTGCCGGCGGAGCGAGACACGCAGCACGGGTGAGAGACATGAGCATCGCGATCGTCGGCGCCGGCGCCATCGGCGGCTATCTTGGGGTCAGGCTGGCGGAGGCCGGCGAGGACGTCACCTTCATCGCCCGCTCGAACGCGGACGCGATCAAGGCCGACGGCATGCGGCTGATCGAGGAGGACGGCACCGAGATCCACTCCAAGTCCGTCAAGGCTACCCGCTCCATGCAGGAGGCGGGCGTGCACGAGGTCGTGCTGCTGACCGTGAAGGCGCATCAGGTCCGCCCGATCGCCGCGGATCTGAAGCACCTGATCGGCCCCGACACCGTCGTGGTGACGATGCAGAACGGCATCCCGTGGTGGTACTTCATGGGCGGCCATGGCGGCGAGTATGCCGGCACCCGACTCGAGAGCGCGGATCCCGGCGGGCTGATCGCCGACAACCTCGACCCCAAGCACGTGATCGGCTCGGTGGTGTACCCCGCCACGGTGCTCACCGACCCCGGCACCGTGAAGGTGATCGAGGGCAACCGCTTCGGCCTGGGCGAACTCGACGGCTCGAAGTCGGAGCGGGTGCTCGCCCTCTCCCAGCGGCTCGCCAAGGGCGGCTTCCGCGCGCCCGTCACCAACGACATCCGCGCCGAGATCTGGCTCAAGCTGTGGGGTAACCTCAGTTTCAACCCGATCTCCGCGCTGACCCACGCGACGCTCGAGGACATCTGCCGCTTCCCCGACACCCGGGCGATCGCCGCCGAGATGATGCGCGAGGCCGAGATCATCGCGAACAAGCTCGGCGTCACCTTCCGGCTCGGCATCGACAAGCGGATCGCGGGCGCCGAGAAGGTCGGGCCTCACAAGACCTCGATGCTTCAGGACGTGGAGGCAGGCCGCCCGATCGAGCTGGAGGCGCTGGTCGGCTCCGTGATCGAGCTCGGCCGTCTCACCAACACGCCGACCCCGCATATCGACACCGTCTTCGCCCTGATGCGGCTGCTGGCCCAGAGCCTGGAGCGCGCTCAGGGTCGCCTCGCGATCCAGGGAGCGTGACGATGCTTCTGCCCGAAACTTCCGCCCTTCCCCCCGTCGAGTCCAAGGAGGCCAACGTGGCCGCGACCACTCTCCACGAGCTGATCCAGACCGGCGCCGACGCGGATCCCGCCCTGTCGAGCCCCGGCGGCGTGCCGCTGAGCTTCCAGGCCCTGCGCGCGCTGACCGAGCGGACGGTCGCCGACCTCAACGCCCGCGGCATCGGCCGTGGTGACCGCGTCGCGATCGTGCTGCCGAACGGACCCGAGATGGCGAGCGCCTTCATCGCGGTGGCCGCCGGCACCACCTCGGCGCCGCTGAACCCGAGCTACAAGGCCGACGAGTTCGAATTCTACATGAGCGACCTCGGGGCCAAGCTCCTGCTGGTCGCCGAGGGCTCCGAGACGCCCGCGATCGCGGTCGCGGAGAAGCTCGGCGTGCCTGTGGCCCGCCTCCGGCCTGCCCCCGAAGAGGGCGCGGGCAGCTTCACCCTCCACTTTGCCGACGACGCGACGAGCGAGCCCGCCCGCGGCGGCCGCGCCGAGGCGGACGACATCGCCCTGGTGCTGCACACCTCCGGCACCACCTCGCGGCCCAAGATCGTGCCGCTGACGCAGCGCAACGTCTGCGCCTCGGCGCGCAACATCCGCACCGCTCTGCAGTTCACGGCGGAGGATCGCGGCCTCAACATCATGCCGCTGTTCCACATCCACGGCCTGATCGCCGGCATCCTGGCGCCGCTCTCGGCGGGCGGTCAGGTCTCCTGCACGCCGGGCTTCAATGCCCTGAAGTTCTTCGGTTGGATGGATGAGGTGCGCCCCACTTGGTACACCGGCGTGCCGACGATGCATCAGGCGATCCTGGGCCGCGCCGCCCGCAACAAGGAGACCATCGCCAGGAACCCGCTGCGGTTCATCCGCTCCTCCTCCTCGTCCCTGCCGCCGCAGGTGATGAACGAACTGGAGGAGACGTTCTCCGCGCCGGTGATCGAGGCCTACGGCATGACCGAGGCTGCCCACCAGATGGCCTCGAACCCGCTGCCGCCGAAGCCCCATTATGCCGGCTCGGTCGGCCTCGCGGCCGGTCCGGAGATCGCCGTGGTCGATCACGACGGCGAGCCGCTGCCCGCCGGCGAGACCGGCGAGATCGTCATCCGGGGCGACAACGTGATGAAGGGCTACGAGAACAACGACAAGGCCAATGCCGACGCCTTCACGCGGCAGGGCTGGTTCCGCACGGGCGACCAGGGCGTGCTGTCGCCGGAGGGCTACCTCTCGATCACCGGGCGCCTGAAGGAGATCATCAACCGCGGCGGCGAGAAGATCTCCCCGCGCGAGGTGGACGAGGTCCTGATGGATCACCCGGCGGTGTCCCAATGCGTCACCTTCGCCGTGCCGCACGACAAGCTCGGCGAAGATGTCGCCGCCGCGATCGTGCTGCGCGAGGGCGTCGAGGCGGTCGAAAAGGACATCCGCGGCTTTGCCTCGGAGCGTCTGGCCGCCTTCAAGGTGCCCGCCAAGATCCTGATCCTCGACGAAATTCCCAAGGGCGCCACCGGCAAGCTCCAGCGGATCGGACTGGCGCAGAAGCTCGGACTGGTCTGAACCTCGGGGCGACCCGGGCACCGACGCGGTGCCCGGGTCGCTTCCGCAAGCAAGGCTTGGGCGCTCATCCCGACAGCGAAAAACGAGAAAGGGCCGGCGGATGCACCGCCGGCCCTTTTCTCATTCACGCGACCGGGGAGAACTCAGTTCCGGGCGGCCATCATGTCGTGGGAGAGTACGGTGAGCTTGCCGATCAGGCTCGCCACGTCGCCGTGGGCGCAGGACCACTGCGTGCCGATGGCGCTGCCGTCGTTCGAGACCGAGACTACGGCCACCGAGCGCAGCTTGCCCTCGCGGGCGAGCTTGAGCTGGTCCTGAAGCACCTCGATGATCGAGGCGACGTTCTCGTCGGCCACGGCGTCCGCGGCGGCGGCGGGGAAGGGGACCACGTTGGCGTCGTTGAGGGCGCGTTCGAACTTGGACATTCAGGCAACTCGACGATGCTTGAGGGAGGTGCGGCCGAGGGGGCCGGCCTGGAGACGATCCACGAGGTAGGCGAGGCGGTCGGGCAGGGCGCCGTCCTTCTCGACCGAGAGGCGTTTGCCGATCGCGTAGGCGACACCCTTGGTCACCTTTCCGACGGAGAGCCCCTCGATGCGGGGTGCCGCCTGCAGTCGGTCCGTTCGGTCAGTGTCGGCGCTCGGATCAGCCATCGCTTCCTCGCTCTCGAACGATTGCATGGCTTCGATCCTGCGCGCCGCATTCGGTCATGAAAATGGCGCCGGACCGGTCACGCTTGCGCATTTCCCTGACTGTGATGCGAAAGCGACAGTCGCCGCGACCTCAGCGGGGGTCCTTCCAGCCGGAACGGGTCGCCGCGGAAGCGCCCGTGCTGCCGGTGGTCTCGGCCCGGGTGATCTCCGGGCGGGAGGCGCGGACCGGAGGCTCGGCCATGGCGGCGCGGCGCGGGACGGCCCGCGCTTGGCGCCGGGCGGCACGCCCCCGGCGCGCGGAGCGGGGCCGGGCGCCGCTGTTCGAGCTGAGAACGCCGCCGGCCACCGCACCGACGACGGCGCCGACCGGTCCCGCCACGAGCGCGCCCGCGACGGCGCCCGCACCGACGCCCATCGCCGTCCGGTTCTCCGCTTGCGCGGGGGCGGACAGGCCGGCAAGCAGCGCGAGGCTGAGGCAGGCGCCCAGGCAGGTCTTTCGCATCCGGTTCGTCCCTTCGAAGAGAAGTGCAGGGACGCCCTTGGCGGTGGATCTTGACGAAAGGTTGACCTGATGTTGCGGGTAAACCTTGGCCGGACGAGGGAATCGTCCGTTCAAGCCGCGCTTGTTCTTGCTCGATCCTGAGCAGCGGTCGCCAGCGGCCGGCGCAAACCGAGCACCAGCGGCACCGTGAGGAGCGCGGTTCCGGCCGCGGCCAGCAGGCCCACCGCCGGTCCCGCCGCATCGCCGAGGAAGCCGTAGGCGATGGGTGCGAGACCGCCCGATCCGATCACCGCCGTGTAGAACAGGGCGAAGGCCCGGCCGACTTCGCCCCGCGGCGCGAGGTCGGGCACCGTTCCGTAGAGCACCGAGGAGGTGCCGTTGAGGACGACGCCGACGAGGGGAAGCAGGAACAGCGTCGGCCCGAGCGGCAGAACGAGAAGCGTGGCGACGAGGAGGGCGGTGGCCGTCTCGGTGGCGACGACGCAGGGCAGGACGCCGAGGCGGTCCCCGAGCCAGCCGCACACCGCCTTGCCGAAGGCGCCGCCGGCAAAGACCAGGGCGAGGGCGAGCCCCGTGGTCGTGCCCGTGCCGCCCTTGGCCTCCAGCAGGAAGGGCAGGAACAGCAGGGTTCCCATCCGCGTGGCCGTGTCGAGGGCGCCGACCGTCATCAGCAGGCCAAAGCCCGAGTTCCGGCCTCCTGCCCGCTGCTCCCGCGGGCCGGCCTCGGCGAGGCCGCCGGGGGGCAGCAGCCCGGCCAGGACCAGGGTCACGGCGATCCCGATTCCCGCCATCAGCCCGACGACCGGCCGCCATGCGAGCAGGCCCAGCAGCAGGGCGACCAAGACGGGAAACAGCGATTTTCCGAGATCGCCCGCGAAATTGTAGATGCCGAGCGGCCCGCGGGCGCTGCCGCCATAGGCCTGCGCCACGAGGAGCGAGGCCCGCGGGTGCTGGATGCTCGCGCCGATGCCAGCGAGCACCAGTCCGCAGCACAGGCCGGTCAGGCTGCCGCTCAGTGCCATCACGCCGAAACCCGCCGCGGCGACGAGGGTCGAGAGGCCGAGGCTCACGCGGATCGGCAGCCGCGCCGCCCAGCGGTCGGCCGGCACCTGCAGCCCGCCCATGGTCGCGTAGTAGAGGCTCCGCAACACCGCGAGGCCGGCATAACCGAGGCCGAACTCCGCCTGCCAGACGGGCAGCAGCACATAGAGCAGGTCGGTGTAGCCGTCGTGAAGCCCGTGGGCGAGGCAGGCTCCGCCGAGGCTGCGCCGCCGCAGGCTGCGTGCGTCCGTCCCGGAGGGCGATTCGACCAGAAAGGCGGCTTGGCTCACGCGAAACGACTCCGGCTTGCGATGTCCGGCTCTTCTAAATGCGTGAGCTCTGCGCGATGAGACTCGCTGAACTCACGGGTTCTGTGCGCTATCCTCACGGTTTGCAAGGAGGACCGGAATGCGCCGCCTGCCGCCGCTCCACGCGCTGCACGTGTTCGAAGTCGCGGCCCGGGCTGGGAGCTACGCGCAGGCCGGGCTTGAACTCGGGCTGACGCACGGCGCAGTCAGCCGGCAGATCGCGGCCCTGGAGGGTTGGCTCGGCCAGCGCCTGTTCGTGCGGGTCGGGCGCCGGATGGTGGCGACGCCGGCGGCCCGGGTCTTCGCGCAGGAGATCAGCCTGTCCTTCGACCGCCTGACGGCGGCGGCCGAGGCCTGCGGGCGGCCGCAGGCGCCGCGGGTTCTCAAGGTCAGCGCGCCGTCGAGCTTCGCCATGCGCTGGCTGATCCCGCGTCTCGACGGCTTCCACGCCGCGCGTCCCGGCACCGAGGTCGCGGTCACCACCACTACGTCGCTGCAGGACGCCCTGCGCGGCGGCTTCGATCTGGCGATCCGGCGCGGTCCCGAGCCCTGGCCGCAGCACCGCGCGGTGCCCTTCCTGGACGAGGCCGACACCCTGGTGGCGAGCCCCGCATTGCTGGCGCGCAGGCCGCTCTCCGCCTTGCGCGACCTCGAAGGCCACGTTCTGCTCGGCACCGAGACGCGGCCGGGCGATTGGCCCGACTGGCTCGCCGCCGCCGGGATGCCGCGGCCCGGCGGCGTCCGTCGCCGGGTCTTCGACCATTTCTTCGTGACGCTCCAGGCGATCGAGGACGGCGGCGGCCTCGGCATCGGGCCGTTCCCGGTGCTCGAGCGCGCCGTCGCCGACGGCCGGCTCGCCGTGCCCTTCCCGGAGATCCGGGTCGCGCGGCCGGGCTACTTCGTGCTGACGCCCTACGACGCCGACAAATCGCCCGCGCTCACCGCTTTCGTCGAGTGGCTCGTAGCCGAGGGGGCGTCCGCCCTCACAATTCTCCGGTGAGGAACTGCGCCCGCCCGTGCCCGAAGGACCAATCCTCGTCCGTGTTCTCCACGGTCGAGACCATGACATCGGACGGGGCGATGCCGCAGGCGGCCTCCAGCTTCTCGGTCAGCAGGCGGTAGAACAGCTCCTTCTTTTCGCGGCCTCGCGGCCGGGTGATCATCTGCACGACGATGACGTCCCGCGTGCGGGGGATGCCGAGCCCGGTATCCTCGACGATCATCCGCGAGGGCTTGTGCTCGGTGACGATCTGGTAGCGGTCGCCGGGCGGGACTTGGAAGGCTTCGAGCATCGCCGCGTGGGCCGCGTCCAGCAGGGCCTTCAACTCGTCATCGGTCCGGCCCTCGATCAGATCGAAGCGCAGCAGGGGCATCGGGATCACTCCGGTCATACGGGAAATGCGCCCTCTGGCGGTCGCCGGGCACACGCGGTTAAGTAGCCCCGCTTCCGGTCGCTTCCACTCGACCCGGATTTTTCGTATTATGCATACAAAGTGAGGGTGGACGGGCGGAGGGCTCTTCAACCCACCCCGCAACTGCCCACGGTCGAGGAGAAGAGCGATGTCCGATTTGCGGTTGCGCCGCAGCGTTCTGTACATGCCGGGTTCGAACCCGCGCGCCCTCGAAAAGGCAAAGACGCTGCCCGCCGATTCGCTGATCCTCGATCTCGAGGATGCGGTGGCTTCCGAGGAGAAGGAGCGCGCCCGCGAGCAGGTCTGCGCAGCGGTGAAGGGCGGCGGCTACGGCCATCGCGAGCTCGTGATCCGGGTGAACGCGCCGCAGACCCCTTGGGGCGATGCCGACCTGCGCGCGGCGATCGAGGCCAAGCCCGACGCGATCCTGATGCCGAAGGTGTCCTCGCCGGCCGTGCTCGAGAGCATCGCCGACACCCTCGAAGCGCTCGAAGCGCCCGAATCCATCGCCATCTGGGCGATGATCGAGACGCCGGCGGCGATCCTCAACATCCACGACATCGCCAAGGCACGCCGCGACCGCCGCAACCGGCTCACCTGCTTCGTGCTCGGCACCAACGATCTGGCCAAGGACACCTGGGCGCAGTTGGTGCGGGGCCGTGTGCCGATGCTGCCCTGGATGATGTTCACGCTCGCCGCCGCACGGGCCGAAGGGCTGATCGTTCTCGACGGCGTCTGGAACGACATCTCCGATCCGGAAGGATGCCGCGAGGAGTGCCGACAGGCCCGCGACCTCGGCTTCGACGGCAAGACCCTGATCCACCCCAACCAGATCGAGCCAGCCAATACGTCCTTCGCGCCCACCGAGGAGGAGGTGCGCCGCGCCCGGCTCGTGATCGACGCCTTCAACCTGCCGGAGAACGCCAAGCGCGCGGCGATCAAGGTCGAGGGCCGCATGTACGAGCGCCAGCACATCAGCATGGCCCGCCGCGCGGTGATCTGGTCCGAGACCATCGCGGCGCGCGACGCGGCGGCCTGAAACGCGAAACGGCCGCGCCCCTCGGAGGAGCGCGGCCGTGCCGTCACGCAGCGACGTGACGAAGAAGGATCTTACCAGCCGTAGCCGTAATCGTAGGCCGGGCCGCCCCAGGAATAGCCACCGTAGGCGCGGCGCGGGGCGTAGTAGCCGCCGTCGTAATAGCCGACGTTGCGGTAACCATAGCCGTAAGCGGGACGGGCGTAGCCGTAGCCATAGCCGGCAACCGGACGGGCATAGCCGTAGCCGCCGCCGTAACCGCCCCCGTAGCCGTAGCCGCCGTAACCGTAGCTGTTCGAGGCGGCGGCACCGAGAAGCGCGCCGGCCGCGAGACCGCCGACGACCCCGGCCGCAATCGCGCCACCGCCGCCACGGCCGCGCCAGCGGGCCTCGGCATCGGTCGAGGACAGGGCGCCCACGCCGAGCACGGCCACGGCGGACAGGATTGCGAGCTTCTTCATCAAGGTTCTCCGATTGCGGTGGATCGCCGATCCAATGGCACCCCAACGAGCACACCCTGGAATCGGTTCACTCCCGATGTGATGAAGGTCACGCTATGTCCTGTCGCATGAACGAAGGTGCAAAGATCCGTTCATCCAATCGTCAGGCTCGGCTCCCGGGCCCTCGAGCCATTGTGACCACATTCCTGTCGGGGCCTAATCTTGGCCGTACAGAGCGATCGCGCCTCAGCGTCGCCCGCCGACTTCGTCGAGGTGTCCCAGCAGCATCGCCGGATCGTCGTAGACCCGAACGGCACCGGACCGCTCCAACTCCTCCGTGCCGTAGCCGCCCGACAGCAGCCCCACGCCGAGGCCCCGGCAGCGGCGGGCCGCCAGCATGTCCCAGATCGAATCGCCGACGATCACCGCGTGCTCGATCGGCGCGTTCAGCCGCTCGGCGGCGGCGAGGAACAGGTCGGGATCGGGCTTGGCGTATTTCACGAGGTCGCGGGTCACCACCGGTACCTGGCCGGGATCGACGCCGAGCGCCGCGAGATTGTGGCCCGCGGTCTCCATGCGCCCACTCGTGGCGATCGCCCAGGGAATGCGGTTCTCGGTGAGCGTGGCGAGCAGTTCCTTGGCACCGGGCAGCGGCACGACACCCTTCGAGAGCCGCCCATAGGCTTCGGCATGGAGACGGCGCAGGCGGTCGATCCGCTCGGGGTCGATGGCGAGCCCGGTCTCACGCAGGAGCTGGTTGGTGAACAGGCCGCCGCTCATCCCGATCTTGCGGTGGATACGCCAGACCGAGAGCGGGATGCCCTCCGCGTCGAGTGCCTCCTTCCAAGCGAGCACGTGCTGGTAGACGCTGTCGACCAGCGTGCCGTCGAGGTCGAACAGGAAGACGGTCTCGATGCGCATGGTTTCGGGGCTCCTCGGCGGTGGCATCGGAACAACGGCCGCATCCGCCGGACGATGCATGGGTCGATGCATGCGGGAGGAGCGCGACGCGAGCATTGACCGGCGGCGGCCGAGCGGGTTGTGGTTCCGCCCGTCCCGCCATGCTCTTCACCCATCTCGCCGACGACCTCTTCCGCCCGCTCGCCTCGCCGAGCCGCGCCTTCAACGCGGCGCTGCTGCTGCACCTGCACGCGCGCGTGTTCGGCGATGCCGCCGAGCCCTTACGCAAGAGCGAGCTTCTGGCCGCCATCGGCGACTTCTCCGCGGGCTGGAGCCAGGCCGAGATCGCCGACGACGAGGCGACGCCCGCCGATCCGGTCGAGCGCCGCTCGGCGGTCTACCGGCGGCTGATCGAGGCCGGCTGGCTGGTGGAGCGGCGCGAGCGCTACGTGCCGGTGGTCGATTTCGACCCGGACGCGCGGCTGCTGATCGAGGAGCTGGCCCGGATCGAGCGCGGCGAGACGCGCTCCTACGGCGGCGCGGTGCTGGAGGTTCTGAGCGCGCTGGAGAGCGCCATCGCCAGCCCCGCCGAGCGCTCCGAGGCCCTGCGCAACGCGGCCAAGGCCTCGCGCACCTTCCTCGGACATCTGCGGGGTCTCGCCGGTGCGATGCGCAAGCTCGAAGAGCGCATCCTGCGCGAGCCGGACCTCAGCGCCGCCTTCCGGCTCTATTTCGAGGAATTCGTCGAGCGCCACCTCGTCTCCGACTACCGGACGCTGCACACCCGCTTCAATCCGTTCCGCTTCCGCTCCGGCATCGTGCGCGAGGCGGGCCGGGCGCTGCGCGACCCCCTGACGCTGCGGGCGCTGGCCGAGGGAAACCTGCGCGAGGGCCGGGCAGCGGACAAGGCCGCCGCCGAGCGGATGGTGCGGACCGACCTCGTCGAGATCCTCTCGATCTTCGAGGGGCTCGACCCGCATCTCGACGCGGTGGCCGAGGTGGTGACCCGGCTGGAACGGCGCATCTCGGCCGCCCTGCGCTACCGCGATCCCCGGGATTCCGCGCGGATCGAGCGGGCGGCGGCGGCCCTGCGCGCGGTGGGTGCGGGCGAGGACGACCTTGCCGGGATGCCCGCGGCCCAGATCTCGCTGCTGCGCCCGCCGATCGGCCCGCCCCAGCTCACCAACCCGCGCCTGCCGCGCCGGATCATCGAGTTCGAGCCGCTGCCCGAGATCGATGTCGATCCGGCGATCGAGGCCTTCATCGCCGCCAAGGACGAATTCCGCCGCCGCATCACCGTCACGCCGGAGCGCATCGCCGCCTATCTCGATGCGCGCCTCGGCGGGGCCAAGACCCTGCGCGGCTCCGAGATCGTCGTGGACGGCGTGGACGGCTTCGTCGTCTTCCAGCGCCTGCGCGAGATCGATGTGCTGTTCGACGGATTGCTGCGCAGCCGCTACCGCGTCGCCCGGGTCGAGGGCCGCGTCTCCAACGGCTGGCTCGACTGCCCGGATTTCCTGATCGAGCGCGTTCCGGCCGCCGCCGCCCGGCGCGGAGCCGGCAAAGCAGGCTGAACGGACGAACATGCTCGAACCCTTCCGCGCCATCCTCGACGGCGAAGAGCCGCCTCCGCCCGGCCGGGCTGCCCCGAACGAGGAGGAGCTGATCCGCGCGCTGCAGGTGCTGCTCAAGAGCCAGTGCATCTACGCGGCCAGCACGGGGATCGGACGCTCCTACGAACTCGCCCGGCATTACGCGCCGTTCTTCCGCGACTACTTCGCCTGCCTCGGCTACCGGTTCGAGGTGGCCCATCGCGACCAGATGGTCTTTCTCGCCCTGCCGCCGGACGGCGTGCGCCACGACGCCCAGGGCGAGCGGCTACGCAAGGACGAGACCCTGGTGCTGCTGGCGCTCAGGCTCGCCTACGAGGAGGGCCTGCGCGACCACCGCGTTTCCACCGACGGCACGGTGGAATGCACCACCGACGACATCGCCGACGCGATCCGCTCCGCCGCCCGCACCGATCCGCCCGACGAGGCGCGGCTCATCGAGATCCTGCGCCTGTTCTCCCGCAAGGGCGCCCTGCGGCTGGGCGAGCGCGACCGGGCGGAGCGGGTCACGCCGCTGGTGCTGATGCCCGGCATCACGGTGCTCTCGCCGGATGCCTGGATGGATCAGGTCAGGGCCTGGGCCTCCGCCGGGGAGGGGAGGGGGGCCTGACCGGCCGTCTCCGGCTGCGCCCAGGGTGCCTCCGAGAAGGCCTTCTCCAGGAAGCCGATCAGGGCCGAGACCCGCGCCGGGCGCGGCAGGCCGGGCGGCATCACGAGATTGAGGGCGATGGGCGGCGGCTGCCAGTCCGGCATCACCCGCTCCAGGCGCCCGCTCTTCAGATCCTCCCAGATCGTGAAGTCCGGCTGCACCGCGAGGCCGAGCCCGGCCCGCAGGGCGGGCGCCAGCGCGTCGGCGTTGTTGGCCCGCAACGGGCCCTCGGGCACGATCGAGACGGTCTCGTCGGCCGCGTTCGAGAAGTGCCAGCGGTCCGGCGTCGGCAGGTAGGCGTAGCCCAGGCAGGCATGCGCCTTGAGATCCTCCGGCTGTGCCGGCCGCCCGTGCCCGTCGAGATAGGCGGGCGTCGCCACGAGCGAGCGGCGCACGCCGCAGAGCCGGCGCACCCGCAGCGAGGAATCGGGCAGCGCGGCGATCCGCAGGCCCAGATCGAACCCGCCGCCCACGAGATCGACCCGCTCGTCGGACAGGTGCAGATCGACCGAGACCTCGGGATAGGCGGCCAGGAAGTCCGGCAGGACCGGTGCGAGATGGGCCACGCCGAAGGACATCGGCGCGGCGAGCCGCACGCGCCCCCGCGGGGCGCCGCTGGCATCGCGGGCGCGGGCCTCCGCCGCCTCGCCCGCGGCCAGCAGCCCGGCCGCGTCGTCGCGCGCCGTGCGGCCGGCCTCGGTCAGGGACAGGCGACGGGAGGTGCGGTGGAACAGGCGGGCGCCCAGCCGCAGCTCCAGCCGCGACACCGCCTTCGAGACGGTGGCCTTCGAGACCGCGAGTTCCTCCGCCGCGCGGGCGAAGGAGAGCGTGTCGGCCACGACCGCGAACACGGCCCAGGCTTCGAAATCGGGAAGGCGCGCCATCGGCAGACTCTGGAAACGATGTGTTTCGATCGTTTCCGTTTTCAAGCGGGAAGGCAAGGGCCAGATTGCTCTCATACCGGCAGCCGGAGGAGGCGGATCCTCCTCGCGGCGCCCCGGATCGGGAGACCTGAACCATGAGCGCCTACGGCATCCACCACGTCACGGCCTTTGCCGGCGACACCGCCCGCACCGTCGATTTCTACACCCGCGTGCTCGGTCTGCGCCTCGTGAAGAAGACCGTGAACTTCGACGATCCGGGCACCTACCATCTCTACTTCGGCGACGAGGCGGGTGCGCCCGGTACGATCCTCACCTTCTTCCCGATCGCGCATGCCGCCCCCGGCCGGGTCGGCGTGGGTCAGGTCTCGCAGACCGCGTTCCGCGTGCCTCGCGGCTCGATCGGCGCTTGGACGCACCGCTTCGTCGCCTTAGGCGTGGCGCACGAGGCGCCGAGCGTGGCCTTCGGCGAGACGGAGCTGCGCTTCCGCGATCCCGACGGCATGCCGCTCGCGCTGGTGGGCATCGACGGGATCGAGGGTGAGCCGGCCTGGGCCGCGGACGGCATCGCCCCGGATCAGGCGATCCGCGGCCTGCACGGCGCCACCCTGCTCCTGCGGCAGGCGGAGGCCACCGCCGCGATCCTGACCGACGTGCTCGGCTTCGAGCGGGTCGGCCAGGAGGGGACGCAGATCCGGCTCGCGGGCGGCGCGCGGCTGGGCAATGCCGTGACGCTTCGGGAGGTCGGCGACTTCCTGCCCGGGCGTCAGGGGGCGGGGTCCGTCCACCACATCGCCTTCCGGGCTGCCGACGACGCGGCGCAGGAGGCGATGGCCGAGCGGCTGCGCGACCGGCACGGCCTCGCCGTCACCGAGCAGCGGGACCGGCAGTACTTCCGCTCGGTCTATTTCCGCGAGCCCGGCGGCATCCTGTTCGAGATCGCCACCGACGCGCCCGGCTTCGCCGTAGACGAGCCTGCGGCGGAACTCGGCCGCGCGCTCAAGCTGCCCGCCTTCCTCGAACCCCATCGCGGGCAGATCGAGGCGGTGCTGCCCAAGGTCGCCTGACGCGTCCTGCGGCCGCCCGGAGAGATCCGGGCGGCCGGCCCTCGTCGAAAATCGGGAGATCGTCATGACGAACAGCCTCGCACCGGACTTCGTCCACCGCTTCGAGCCCGGCCCGGATCCGGCCGCTCCGCCGCTCCTGCTGCTCCACGGCACGGGCGGCGACGAGGCCGACCTGCTTCCTCTCGGTCGCGCCCTTTCGCCGGGCTCCGCGCTGCTCTCGCCTCGCGGCCCGGTCCTGGAGAACGGCATGCCGCGCTTCTTCCGGCGTCTGGCGGAGGGCGTGTTCGACGAGGCGGATGTCCGCCGCCGGGCAGCCGACCTCGCCGCCTTCGTCGCGCAGGCGCGCGTCGCTTACGGTCTGGCCGCGCCTGTGGCGGTCGGCTTCTCGAACGGCGCCAACATCGCCGCTGCGACCCTGCTCCTGCACCCGGAGGCGCTGGCGGGCGCCGTGCTGCTGCGCGCGATGGTGCCGCTCGCCGAGGCGCCGCCGGCCGATCTCGTGGGGCGCCCGGTGCTGCTGCTCTCGGGCGCCTTCGACCCGATCGTCCCTGCCGAGAACGCCGAACGGCTCGCGGCTGGCCTCGAACGGGCCGGTGCGCGGGTGACCCACACGGTCAACCCGGCCGGCCACGGGTTGTCGCAGGCCGATCTTTCCGCGGCGGGCCCTTGGCTCGCCCGGAATTTCGGGCGCTAGCGCGCTTTCCGACGAAGTGGACACCGGTTCGTCGGAAGAAAGCGCGGCGCAATAAGGGCTTAGAGATGCGTCCCGACCCGACGTGGTCGGGCGCAGCTCCCTCGCGCATTCCGCCGAAGCGAAGACGGCTTCGGGGGCGCGCGTCACGACAAGCGGGCAGCGGCGTGAAGCGCACCCTGTCGTCGCGACGATAAAAGGTCGTGCCGACCGCCTTTGGCTCAATCGGTCCGACCCGGCCCGGGACATCGCGCGGGCGCCGCTTCGTCCCATTCGCGGTCCCGCTCCCGCTGAATCTCGGCGCGGTCCGGCTCAGCCATCGCTTCCCGGGCGTCGTCCTCGCGCGTCGTCCCGGCGGGCAGGGGACCGGGCCGGTCCGGCTGCAGGGCGCGGGCCAGAGCGGAGACGAAGTCCTCAAGATCCGCGGCCGAGATCCCGAGTGCCCGCAGAGCTTGCGCGCGCGGCAGCGAGGCGAGATCGGCCCAGGTCGCCCCGGCCGGGCCGAACCGTTCGACGAGGGCGCGACCGAGCAGGGCCGGCTCCACCGGCACGGCACGGAGCCGATCCAGGCGCCGCCGGTCGGTCGCATCCCTGTCGTGGGCCGCCCTCGCGCCCGGAACGAGCCGGGCGAGTTCGCCGAGCAGATGGGCGCGGATGGCCTCGACCCGCACCGGGCCGATCTTGCGCACCATCATGAGGTCGGCCGGCGTCGCGAGCGCCAGTGCCCCCATATCCGCAAAACCGGCCTTGCGGAGCCGCGCCCGGATCGCGGCCGTCAGCAACCCGCGTCCGAAGCCAAGGGCCGCGAGGCGATCGACGGTTCCCGCGGGCAGATCGTCGAAGAGTGGCAGCCGGGCGGACGCTTCGTCGGCAAGTCGGTTCAAGGGATCGGGCATGGCGATGGCAGCGATGTGGATCGTGACAGGAACGTTCACCGTCCCCGTTGCGGCCAGGCAGCGACCGGCTTCTCTGACCATGACGGATCGCGAAGTGGAAGGGGGAGAATGAGCCGGTTTTTACGCCTTATGCGCCTTTGCGCGTCCCCCAAAACGGCAGTACCTTGAGGAAAACCTCCATCTACGAGCCGCCCTGTTCGTAGCTGGCAGAATAGGGTCGTGATCAAGTGTTGGCGATTATATTTCTCATCATCGCTGGGGTGCTGATCGGACTATTCTGTCATTGGGGAGTGCTTGCCGCCGCAAGCTTTATCGTGGTGATTGTGCGTATCGCCTACCACTTTCACGGCGAACAATCGCTGCTGATCGACGGGCTGATGCTGCTCGCCAGCCTGACCGCGTTGCAGGGCGGGTTCGTCTGCGGCGTCTATCTCGGCTACAGGAAGGATGTCTGATAGCCTTCGGCGATGATCTCTACTCATCGCTCACCGAGCTCGCGACGTCAGAACAGAATCACGTGTCCCGAGAGCCAGGAGGCCGTTCCCCAGAGTGCGGTCGAGAGGAGGACGAGTCCGATTCCGTAGGACAGACGGGGACGGGCGGGGGGCATCGGAACGGTCGTTTCCAGGCTGACGGCGTGCACCCTGGCCATATGACACGGAACCCGTTGAGTCTGAGGGAGAATCGACCGCGTCCGGCCGCGGCAAAATACGTAATCGCCCCGGCCGGACCGTCATCGGAGGCGTTGCATGAACCTGCCGTCGCGGCTCGACTTGCGAGGTTGCGGACAGGCGAAGCGCCGGCGTCGGGATGCCGCCCGCTTCGGTCATTCGGGTCTCGTATCGTCAAGTCACGCTTCGGTGAGGCGTGGCCGCTCGGCAGGCCCTCGACGCGTACGAAGTCGAATTTTCCGGAGGATCGTCGCGAAATCCCCCGGCTCGAGCCGAGGTCGGTCCAGGGCCGAGGGCTCCCGCCCTTGCGTGTGCGGGTCGCAGCGTCCATTGCCCTGGCTCTCGTTCAACCTCAGGGACTGGCGGCCGGGCCGGTGTATCGCCTCACCGACATCGCGATTTCGAATTGGTACCTCATCCGGCGCGAGCAGATCCGGATTCGCGGGGCGGCCGCGCTCGTCGGTCCGACGGGAGCGGGCAAGTCGACGATCTTCGACGCCGTCGGCACCGTGCTGGCCGGGAACAACGCGAGCCGGCTGGCGCTGAACGCCTCCGCCTCGGGCCGCAGCGCGCGCACCGTGCGCGACTACTGCCTCGGCTGGATCAGCGACCCGGCCGAGGGCGGACGCCCGACCCGGGAGGCCTGCGAGACCGTCATCGCCCTGGTGTTCGAGAACGCGGCCAGCGGGCGCGTCGTGACCGTCGGGCTGGCGCTCGCCGCCCGCGCCGAGGAGCCGAAGGAGGAGACGCTCTCGCGCTTCATCGCGGTCGGCCACCGCTTCGAGATCGGCGATTACGTGCGCGAGACGGAAGAGGGCAGCTTCGTCGCCCCCTGGACCGAGGTCGCCGCCGACCTGCGCCGCCGGGCGGACAGCTTCGAGGAGTTCCGCACCTCCGGCGAGCGCTTCACCGCGGCGGTCCTGGCGCAACTGCGCGAGGGCGCGGCGGTGCCCGACCCGCGCCAGTTCCTGCGCACCTTCTCCAACGCGGTGGCGTTCAAGCCGATCTTCGACACCAGCGCCTTCGTGCGCAGCTTCGTCCTGGAGGCCGAGCCGCTCGACGTCGCCCGCATCCGCCAGTCGATCGAGACCTGGCGGCGTCTTCTGGAGACCATCGAGGAGCTGGAAAAGCGCCTCGCCCATCTCTCGCGCATCTGCGAACGCTACGAGGGCTGGGCGCGGGCGAGCCTCACCGCCGCCCTCGACGAGATGCGTGCGGCCGGCGCCGACCTGCGCCGCCGCATCCTCGACCACGCCGAGGCCCGCCGCCTGCTCGTCGAGGCGAGCGAGCGCCTGCGCATCGCCCGCGAGAGCGTGGCGACGAGCCAGGGCTTCGTGCGCGAGATCGATTCGGAGATCGCCGCCCGCAAGGCGATGATCGTCGGCAGCGCCGCGGAGGCACGGCTCGCCGCCTCGAATGCCGGCCTCGCCATGGTCGCCCGCGACCGGCGCGATCTGGCGAACCGCCTCGCCGGAATCATCGGCCTCGTGCAGGATGCCGGGCGTCTCAGCGCGATCGGCGGCACTCTGCGCCGGATCGATCTCGGTGCGGCGCGCATCGTCGAGGCCTGCGCCCGCTCCGGGCTGCGCCGGGAGGCGCCGCCGGAGGACAGTCTGCGCGCCGACGGGCCGCTCAAGGGCCTGCTCGACAGCCTCGCGACCCTGCCCGACATCGGCGATGCCTTGGAGGAGCAGGCCGAGGATCTGGCCCTCAAAGCGCGCGAGCGCGAGAACGAGGTGCGGGGCCTCGATGCGCAGGTGAATGCCGGGCGCTCCGCTTCCGCGCGCCTCTCCTCCGACACGGAGGCCTTTCGCGAGGAACTGGGTCGGCTCGGGATCGAGGCGGCGCCGATCTGCGAGCTTGCCGAGATCGTCGATCCGAAATGGGGCCCGGCGCTCGAAGGCCTCCTCGGCCGCGCCCGCGAAGCCCTGGTGGTCGAGCCCGACCGGCTCGACCGCGCCTTCGCTCTGCTCGAGTCGCGAAAAAACCAGTTCTTCCGCTGCCTGCTGGTGAAGACCACCGACACGGCCCGGCGCGCGGCGCGGCGCTTCGACGACGGGCCGATGGGCCTGATCGAGACCGAGAGCGACCATGCGGAAGCCTTCCTCGCCGCCCGGCTCGGCGGCTACGACCTCGCCCCGGACGACGCGGCGCTGCGGCACATGAGTCGCGCGGTGGCGCCGAGCGGGCGCTCGACCTCCGGCATGGCCTATTCGGTGGTGCGTCCCGTGCCGCTGATGATGACGCGCGGCCAGCGCGGGCCGACCGCCGAGACCCGCCGCCGCCTGGAGGAGGCTCGCGAGGAGGCGCGGACCCTGCGGGCCGAGGCCACGGTGATGCGCGAGGCCGCCCGCATCGCCGCGCTCCTGCGCAGCCGGCTCGCCGAGGCGCCGGTCGATGTCGAGGCCCTGCGCGCCGAGGCCGATGCGATCGAGGGCCGCCGACGCAGCCTCGCCACCGAGCAGGAGACGGTCGCCCGGGCCGATGCCGGCGTGATCGAGGCCGAGCTGAAGGAATTGCAGAAGGAGCGCTCCGCCTATCTCACCGAGTTGGTGCAGGTGCTGGAGCCGAAGCGCGATGCCCTGCTCGCCGAGGAGGCGGGGCTCAAGGCCCGGGTCGTGCAGGGGCGCGAGGCGGCGCGCGCCGCCTTCCTGGCCTACCGCGCGGCGCTCAAGCGCTGGACCTCCGGCGACACCGTCCGTATCCGCCTCACCGACTCCGTGCCGGCAGACGTGCCGGACACGGTGGTCGGCATTGCTCAGGCACGGGCCGACCGGGCCGATCTCGAGGCGAAGGCGCTGGCCTCGCTCGCCACGCAGGCCCGCGCCTCCGCCCGCGAAGCGGCCGACAGCGTGCGCAACCAGGGCCGGGCCGCCGAGCGGGATCTTGCCGAGTACTGCGCCGCTTGGCGCGTCGAGAACCCGCTGGGCTCGGCCGAGCAGCCGGCCTCCTTCGGCTATGCCTGGGCGATGCGCGAGCGCGACGAGGTGGCCGGCCACGAGCTGCGCCGCTACCGCGACCAGTCCCTGCGGGCGGAGGCCGAGATGCGCCGCCTGATGACCGAGGATCTGCTGACGCGCCTCGCCGACAAGTTCGAGCGGATGCGCGCCCGCCTCGACGCGCTCAACGAGCGCCTCGCCTCGCAAACCTTCACCGGCCAGACCTACGCCTTCGAGGCCGAGGTCGACCGGCGCTACGCCGCCGTCCACGCACTGGCCACCGAGGTCGCCCGCTCGCCGGACGCCGCGCAGGCGGTGCTGCCGGGGCCGGAGGACGGGACCGAGAAGGGGCCGCTCGCCGCGGCGCTCGCCGAGATCACGGCGCTGATCGAGGGGGAGGAGAACGCGGCACGGCTGGCCGATTACCGCAACTACTTCGTCTACGAGATCGGCATGCGCGACCGGGCGGGCAACCGCACCACCCTGTCGAGCCGGGCGCTGCGCGGTTCGGGGGGCGAGGCGCAGGCGCCGTTCTACGTGGCGATCGCCGCCTCCATGGCCTCGGCCTACTATCCTGGCGACCGTCCCGGCGACGAGACGCCGGGACTCGGACTCTGCCTTCTCGACGAAGCCTTCTCGAAGCTCGACGTGCGCAACAGCCAGTCGCTCGTCGATCTCTTCCGCGCCTGGGGCCTGCAACTCCTCATCGCCGCGCCGGAAGACAAGCGCACGACCCTGACCGAGGTGATGGATACCGTCGTCACCGTCTACAAGAGCCCGGATCTCGCCTCCGTCCGAATCGAGGCCGAGCACCCGCTGGAAACCGCCAAGCGGGCGCTTGCCGAGATCAATCCGGAGCGGCGGGGAATCGAGGCGTTCCGCCTCCCGAATGCCGCCGAATAGCGACGTTTCGCCTGCGGCTTAGCTTGGCATCGGTTCGGCCGACGACCGCAGGCGCGTTCATCGAACTTTATCCTCTCCGGGCATTGACGGAGCCGACCCTCCCGCGTAGAAGCGCGCCACTCCGGTGGATCGAGAGTCGCTTTCGGGTCGAAGCCACGGGCTTCGGCGACCGTCGTCAGACCGATACCGGCATCACACCCTGACGTACTCGTCAGATCAGCGGGTAAGAACGCGTCGTTTACGGCGTGATCCTCTGCCTCACCATCGCCAAAGGCCCTGATCGGCCTCTGGCGCTATTCGTTTTGTCGCGGGCTCGCTCGCGGTTCTGCCGCTCCGCAAGGGGCTTCGACAGGTTCAGACGGTGGCCGCCCAGCGCGGCCGGATGAAGAGGGCACAGGATGCCGACGATCAACCAGCTGATCGCCCAGCCGCGCAAGGCGCAGAAGGCGCGCAACAAGGTGCCGGCGCTCAACGCCTGCCCGCAGAAGCGCGGCGTCTGCACGCGCGTCTACACCACGACCCCGAAGAAGCCGAACTCGGCTCTGCGTAAGGTCGCCAAGGTGCGCCTGACCAACGGTTTCGAGGTGATCGGCTACATCCCGGGTGAGGGCCACAACCTTCAGGAGCACTCCGTGGTCATGATCCGCGGCGGCCGCGTGAAGGACCTTCCGGGCGTGCGCTATCACATCCTGCGCGGCGTGCTCGACACGCAGGGCGTGAAGAACCGTAAGCAGCGCCGTTCGAAGTACGGTGCGAAGCGTCCGAAGTAAGATCTCTTCGGACGGCCATTTCCACGGCCTCGCAAGGATGTCGCCGGCGTCAAGCTCAAGGCGGCCTGCGCGAGGTGCTTAAAGCCAGTTTTTCGAGAGTCTGAACAATGTCCCGTCGTCACTCAGCCGAGAAGCGCGAGATCATTCCGGACGCCAAGTACGGCGACATCGTCCTCACCAAGTTCATGAATTCGATCATGTACGAGGGCAAGAAGTCGACCGCAGAGCGGATCGTCTACGGCGCCTTCGACCTCGTCGAGAGCCGCGCCCGCGCCAATCCGATCGAGGTGTTCCGCGCCGCGCTCGACAACGTCGCCCCGGCGATCGAAGTCCGCTCCCGCCGCGTCGGCGGCGCGACCTACCAGGTCCCCGTCGAGGTCCGCACCGAGCGCCGTCAGGCTCTCGCCATCCGCTGGCTGATCCAGGCCGCCCGCGGCCGCAACGACCGGACCATGGTCGAGCGTCTCTCCGCCGAGCTGCTCGATGCCGCCAACAACCGCGGCAACGCCGTCAAGAAGCGCGAAGACACCCACCGGATGGCCGAGGCCAACCGCGCCTTCTCGCACTACCGCTGGTAATTCGCCTGTCGAGCGCGGCCACCGGGCCGCGCTCCAAGCCCGCTTTCTCCCGGAGAGACCCCGATGCCCCGCACGCATGCGATCGAGGACTACCGCAACTTCGGCATCATGGCCCACATCGATGCCGGCAAAACCACGACGACCGAGCGGATCCTCTACTACACCGGCAAGTCCCATAAGATCGGCGAGGTCCATGAGGGCGCCGCCACCATGGACTGGATGGAGCAGGAGCAGGAGCGTGGCATCACGATCACCTCGGCTGCGACCACCTGCTTCTGGCGCGACAAGCGCCTGAACATCATCGACACCCCCGGTCACGTCGACTTCACCATCGAGGTCGAGCGTTCCCTGCGCGTGCTCGACGGCGCGGTGTGCGTGCTCGACGGCAACCAGGGCGTCGAGCCGCAGACCGAGACCGTGTGGCGTCAGGCCGACAAGTACGACGTGCCGCGCGTCGTGTTCGTCAACAAGATGGACAAGATCGGCGCCGACTTCTTCAAGTGCGTCGCCGACATCATCAGCCGCGTCGCCGGCAAGCCGGTCTGCCTCCAGCTGCCGATCGGTGCCGAGTCGAGCTTCAAGGGCGTCATCGACCTCATCAAGATGAAGGCGATCGTCTGGTCGGGCGAGGCGCTCGGCGCCAACTTCTCCGAGGAGGAGATCCCGGCCGACCTCAAGGATCAGGCGGTCGAATATCGCACCAAGATGATCGAAGCCTGCGTCGAGCTCGACGACGACGCGATGACCGCCTACCTCGACGGCGTGGAGCCGGACGAGGAGACCCTGCGCAAGCTCGTGCGCAAGGCGGTGCAGCTGCGCGCCTTCCATCCGGTCCTGTGCGGCTCGGCCTTCAAGAACAAGGGCGTGCAGCCGCTCCTCGACGCGGTCGTCGATTACCTGCCGTCTCCCGCCGACCGCGGCGAGATCAAGGGACTCGACTTCAAGACCGAGGAAGAGGTGGTTCGCCACCCGACCGACAGCGATCCCTTCTCCATGCTCGCCTTCAAGATCATGGACGATCCCCACGTCGGCACGATCACCTTCTGCCGCGTCTATTCCGGCAAGGTCGAGTCGGGCGCCAACGTCATCAACTCGTCGCGCGACAAGAAGGAGCGCGTCGGCCGCATGCTCCTGATGCACGCCAACAACCGTGAGGACGTCAAGGAGGCCTTCGCCGGCGACATCGTCGCTCTGGCCGGCCTCAAGGACACCCGCACCGGCGACACGCTGTGCGATCCGAAGGACGCGGTGATCCTCGAGAAGATGGAGTTCCCTGAGCCCGTCATCGAGATCGCCGTCGAGCCGAAGTCGAAGGCCGACCAGGAGAAGCTCGGCATCGCGCTCTCGAAGCTGGCTGCCGAGGACCCGTCCTTCCGCGTCTCGACCGACCAGGAGTCGGGCCAGACCATCCTCAAGGGGATGGGCGAGCTCCACCTCGACATCAAGGTCGACATCCTGCGCCGCACCTACAAGGTCGACGCGAATATCGGCCAGCCGCAGGTCGCCTATCGCGAGAAGCTGACGCGTCGTCAGGAGATCGACTACACCCACAAGAAGCAGACCGGTGGTACCGGTCAGTTCGCCCGGGTGAAGTTCGTGGTCGAGCCGAACGAACCGGGCGCCGGCTTCTCGTTCGAGTCGAAGATCGTCGGCGGAGCGGTGCCGAAGGAGTACATCCCCGGCGTCGAGAAGGGCCTCAACTCGGTCCTCGGCGCGGGCGTGCTCGCCGGCTTCCCCGTGGTCGACGTGAAGGTCGAGCTGATCGACGGCGCCTACCACGACGTCGACTCCTCGGCGCTCGCCTTCGAGATCGCCTCCCGCGCCGCCTTCCGCGAGGCGCTGCAGAAGGGCGGCTCGGTGCTGCTGGAGCCGGTGATGAAGGTCGAGGTGGTGTCGCCGGAAGAGTATACCGGCTCGGTCATCGGCGACCTCAACTCCCGCCGCGGCCAGATCCAGGGCCAGGACATGCGCGGCAACGCCAACGTCATCAACGCGATGGTGCCGCTGGCCAACATGTTCGGCTACGTGAACCAGCTGCGCTCCTTCTCCCAGGGTCGCGCCAACTTCACGATGCAGTTCGACCATTACGAGGAAGTGCCGCGCGGCGAGGCCGACAAGGTCATCGCCAAGTACGCCTAAGGCGGGCGCCGAACGCTTCTTCGAACCACGACACTGACGATTAGGAGGCCCTGATGGGTAAGGAAAAGTTCTCCCGTACCAAGCCGCACTGCAACATCGGCACGATCGGGCACGTCGATCACGGCAAGACCTCGCTGACGGCGGCGATCACCAA
>NZ_QJJJ01000023.1 GCF_003201865.1 Methylobacterium sp. B4
AACCCCGCGCGGGCCTCGCCGCGTCCACACCACGCCGCTAAACCGCGCATGGGCCAAGCTGAGCCGGGCCAAGCCAGGCCAGATCAGGCCGCGCCACCCCAGGCCTGTGCGGATCGAAACCCGCGAACACGCGCAACCCGCCGGACCGAGCCCGGCCGACACGCCCCGCGAGAGGGGAGGGGGCTTATCCAGGCACGATCAGTCCGGAAGCGCCGCGCCCTGGATCGCGTCGGCGTCGCCTCGCGAGGACGTAATGGCAAAAAGTCCGGTCGAGCGTCCAATGCGGAGATAGATGCTGTGTGCATGAGGACGAGCCGGTCGTCGCCGAACCGTCTTACGTCGACTTTCGCGTCGTCAGGGGCCTCTGCGGTCCGGAGCGGGGCGGTAGGCTTCAGGCGGGAGGTCTCGCGAAAGGCTCTCGCCGGTCGAGCGGCCGGGGGCAGGGCTCGGCATCAGGTCGCGGCCGGAGGCCTCGCCCGATTTCGGGACGCCGGTGATGAAGCGCTGCGCGCCGCCTGCGGCTGCGCCGGCCTCCGGCGGCGATGCGGGCGGCGTTCCCTCCGGGGTCGGCGGCGCGATGTAGCGGCGACCGGCGCTGTCGGGCGGTGCTGGGACCTGCGGCCGGGCCGGGGGCGCGGCCTGCTGGGGGGGCGGCGTCGGAGCGGATTGGGGCGTGGCGGCCGGCGGTGGTTCCTGCGGAGCGGGCCGCGCGGCCTGCCGTGCGCGCGTCGGCGGCGGGCGCCGGACGAGGGCTGGACGGGGTCCGGCACGGCCGGGGCGCCCCGCCGCACCCGGCTCGCCGGGCAGCGCGATCGTCATCCGCTCGACCGCGGCGACGAGATCGTCGAGGCTGGCCTGGGCCGTCCGGCACAGCCGAATCCGGAGGGAGAGGGCGCGCCGCCCCGACGTGGGCGCGAGGGTGTCGAGCAAGCCGCCCCGGCTCGCGACGCGCTGGGCCGCGCTCGGCCGCTCGAACCATTGCCACGCGTAGAGGCACTCCGCGCTCAGCGCCATGCCCACCGGCCCGTAGCCGTTGCGGCGCGGTGCGACGGCGCGCATGACCTGCCCGGGAAAGCGCACGGCCATCTCGCTCTCGATGCCGAACTGGCTCGGCTTGGCCAGCCGCGGCGGGAAGGCCAGGAGCAGGTCCCCGGTCTCGTTGCGCAACGCGACCTCGGCATGATTGCGGCCGTCGCCGCCCTCGAAGCGGATGCGCTGATCGAAGCCGTCGCGCAGGCGGGTTTCGACGACGCCGGCGACCGGCCCGGCGCCGGGCAGGCGCAGGGCAGGTGCGGATTGGGCCAGGGCCGGGCCGGCGAGAAGGGCGAAGGCCGCCGCGAGGGAGCCGGGGACACGCGAACGCACTAAAAGCCTTTCCCGGTCGATCCGCCGCCCGTGGAGACGCGGGAGGGGACGGAGAAGCGGTCGTTCTCCGGGGACGCACCCCGGCCGCGCTCCGCCTGCTGGTCCTGCCAGAGTGTGCCCGGCGGCGGCGCGCCCAGGGTCTCCGGTTTGTCGAGGCCGTTATAGCCCGGCAGCAGCGCGAAGCCGTAGCGCTCGTAGGGCATCGGTCCCGCCCCGTTGACGCGCCGCGCGACCAGGGGTGGGCGCGCCGTCGAGGGCTCGCGGGCATAGCTGCCGGGCGCGACCGGTTCGGAGAGCGCGCGCTGCAGCGAGGCGGGCGGGTAGCGCAGGGGATTGTCGAGGGCCACCGCGAGGGGGAACTCGTTGCGCTGGACCGCCGGCGGCGTCTCGGCCCGGGCGCCGACGGTGGCCGAATCCGGTCGGGGCACCCGGCCGTAGGAGGGGCTTTCGGGCTTTGCCTCCGCCCGGGCGGCGGGCGGGCGCGCCGGGGACGCGGGTGGCTGCTGGGCCGCGGCGCAGGGTAGCGGCGGCCCGCCGGTCTCCTCGCGAAACAGCATGTCGACGACCTTCGGAAACAAGCCGTCGTAGCGGTTCACGACCTCGAGATAGGGGCGCTGGCGCTTCAGCCGCTGCAGGGTCAGGGCATAGCCGAACACCGTGGTCTCGCTCGGCATCCAGGCGACGGCGCGCTGAAACCATTCGAGCGCCGTGTCGAACTGGCAGGAATTGTAGGCGTACCACGCGAGCCCCTGCGCGCCCTCGCCGGAGGCGCTGGCGATCACGACCTTGGCGTAGCGCTCGATCCGGGCCGGCTCGATGAAGGGCGGATTGGCCTGCGTCAGCTTGCGTTCGAGCACGTCGATGAAGAGCAGTTCGTTGCCGACGAAGCGGTCGCGCCAGGCGTAGGCCACCTCCTCCGCCTCGCGCAGCATGTTGAGTTCGCGCAGGGTGTGGGCGAGGCCGTGGGCCACCATGGCATCGCCGCCGCGGGCGATGGCGAGCTTGAACCATTCCAGCGCCTCGCGGAACTGGCGCCGCTTGTAGGCGTACCAGCCGAGCAGGCCGGTCTGGCTCGGGTCGCCGCTCTTGCGGGCGTAGGTCTGGAAGGCGGTGAGGTCGGCCAGCGTCGGGGTCTGGGCCGGCTCGTCGTGCAGGAAGGCGGCGATGCGCGCCCGGGTGATGTCGAGGCGGATCGCGTCGAATTCGGAGGCGCCCTCCTGGCCCGCGCGCCCCATGGCGATCAGCCGCTCGGCCTGATCCATCTTGAGATGGCTCATCGCCTTCTGGATCGTGGCGAGGCGCGCGCCCGCATCCGCGCTGCCGTCGAGGACCGACTTGTAGAGGTCGTAGGCGTCTTCGCTCGCTCCCGTCGCCGCGAGCGCGTCCGCGATGATCCAGACGCTCTCCACGTCGGTCGGTTCGAGGGCGCTGGGATCGGCGCGATAGAGCGCGACCACCTCCTCGGCATTCTTGCCCGGATCATTCTTGCCCGGACCGTTCTTCTCGGAGACGATCTTGATGCTGTTGCGGAACTCCGCCCGGCGCAGCTTGCGCGCCAGCTCCTCCGAGGGCTGCCAGTTCGGTTCGAGGGAGCGGCGCGCGGCGATGGCCGCGCGCAGGTCGGGGAAGCGCCCGGCGGTGAAGAGATCCCACAGCGGCGCCTCCTCGGGCGGGCTCGGCTGCAGGGTGTCGAGGTCGGAAGGCTCGCTCCAGCCGGGATAGAGCCGCTTCAGCCGGGCGATCTCGGCCTTCATCCGCGCGGTCTGCTTCTGCGAGGCGTAGTAGCGTAGCGCGCTCTCGTCGACCATGCCGGGCGTGACGCCCGTCTCGGGATCGACCACGATCGCGGGCGCGCGGGCGCCGTCGCCGTAGACGAGGCGCGGAGCCGACTCAGCGCCGCCCTGGGCGGCGGCGGGACCCGCGCCGGCCAGCAGCAGCGCGGTGAGGGGGATCAGGACTTCACGCATGACGGATACCGCATCCGGGCCGCCACCAGCGCGAGGAGGTGGAGGGTGGTCGGATAGTAGTTCTGATTGTCCTGCACCGTCCTTAAGGATTCGGGGAAGGACGTGCCGTCGGCGGCGCAGGCGGTGATGGCGGGGATCGCCGTGTAGCCCACCTCGCTGAGCCACTCGACGGGCTGCCCGTTCCTGGTGTCGACGATCGGCAGGCGCTCGCGGTCGATTCCGCCCCAGAGAGCCTTGAAGGGCGCATAATCCTCCGGACGTCCGACGCCCGCCCAGGCCAGGTACAGGGGCACGCGGATCGCGTTGTAGGAGAACAGGGCGGGGAAGCCGTCGGCCGGCCGCAGCGCGTCCTTGGCGGAGATCCACTCGGTCGGCAGGCTGCTCGGCCCGAACCGGGACTGGCGCAGGAAATCGAGGCCGCTGCGGACGAGCGAGGCCCAATCGTATTCCGGCGCCACGATCGGCAGGCGCTGGAAGGCGGGAAAGACCCAGTAGGACAGGTTGATCAGGGGGCCGTCGGCGCGCTCGCGGGCCGAGAAGCCGGCGACGGCGGGCAGCAGCACCGGCCCGTGCGGATCCTTGAACAGGATGGTCTTGCGGCCGAACTCGACGGCGATGCGGCGCGCCGCGGTGCGATAGGAGGGCTCGCCCCAGGCCTCCGCCGCCTCGGTGAGCGCCCAGGCGACGAGGATGTCGCCGTCGGTGGCGTTGTTCATGTCGGCGACCGCCGGCCGATGGTCGGGCGACCAGCGCCAGGCCAGCAACTCGTCGGAGCGCACCATCAGGTTGGCGCGGGTCCAGCCCCAGATCCGTTCGAAGGCGGGGCGGTCGCCGGCGGCGACCGCGAGCAGCATGCCGTAGCCCTGGCCCTCGCTGTGGCTGATGAGGCCGTTGGCGGTGTCGACGACCCGGCCCTGCTCCGTGACGAAGCGCGCCCGGTAGACGCGCCATCCCGCATCGTCCCCGAGGGTGTTGGCGAGGCTCAGGCCGATCTCGGAGCGGGCCGGGCTCTCGGCTCGCGGCTGCGTCGGCAGGGCGGTGGCGGGGGGCACCGTGGCGGCCTCCGGGGGCTGGGCGGTCTGCGGCGTCGGAACCGGCTGAGCCCGGACGGGCGCGGCGGCGAGCAGGGCGGCGAGTGCCGAGCCCGCGAGCAGGCCGGCGGCAAGGAGCAGGCGGCGCGGCCGGCGCGGGGGGCGGAAGGCCTGCATCAATCGTTCCTCCGGCCGAGCTGGCGCACGAGGCCCGTCGTGGCGAGGCCGAGGCACAGGGCCATGAACAGGGTCATGCCGACATAGGAGGCGGGGTTGAGCGAGAGCCAGGCCGCCGAGACCAGCCGGAAGTTCGGCAGCGACCACGCGCGTGTCTCGATCAGGGCGACGTGATCCGGCTCGACGGTGGTGAGGGTGCCGTCCGAGGCGTCGAGGAAGGCGGCCCGCCCGACGAGGCGGGTCCAGACCACGGGGTCGACGAGGCAGGACACGGAGGCCTTGAGCATCGACGGGTTCGGGGCGGTGACCAGCACGGTGCTGTCGCTGAGCGCATGGCCGCTACTGCCCTCGGCGATGATCAGCGAGGCGCGGGGGTCGAGGGAGACCGAGGGGCCGGCCGGCTTCTCGACCAGGCCCGATACGTCGTCGCGCAGCTTCAGGGCTCGGTTCGCGAGCCCGCTCCAGCCTTCCCGCAGGACGGTTGGGACGAAGGCCGAGCCCGACAGGGCCTGATCCCAGCGGGCGAGGATCTCCGCCTCGGTGGCCAGAGCGCCCGAGGGCGCGTTCGCCGCCGCGGTCGGCGGCGGCTGCGTCGCGGGATCCGGCTTGGGCGGCGCGGCGGGGGCGGCGACGCTGACCGGCACCGCCGCGGGCGGCAGGGCGCAGCGCATCGGCAGGTCGCGGCGCAGCCGGTCGAGGGTCAGCACGCCCTCGGCGCCGAACGGGCCCGGCGTGGCCACGGTCTCGGCGCGTCCGCCCCAGACCCGGCGGATCTCCTCCGGGTCGAGCCCGACCGACTGGATCGTGACGGGGTTGAGCGCGCGGGCGGGCGCCACCACGAGGCTCGCGCGCCCTTCCGTGCCGCCCGCATCCGAGACGAGTTCGAAATCGATGACGCGCTTGGCGGCAATGGCGAGCCGGGCGGCCAGGGTGGCGGCGGCGTCGGCCGTGTCGCGGTCGGTGGTCGGCAGCACGAGGCGCGGGCGCGGCCCCGGCGCGACGAAGGGCACGGCGCCGGCCTTGACCGCGGCGAGGTCGGGGCTGCGCACCGCCCGCGCCAGGGCGGGGATCTCGAGGCGCGTGCGGTCGAGGAAGAGGAAGCGCGGCTGGCGCGCGGCCGGGGAGAGGGTGTCGCAGACCTTGTCCGAGGCGTTCGGCAGCTGCGCGCTGATCTCGACGCGGTTCAGGCCCGGCCGCCACAGGCTCAAGGGCAGTGGGATGGCTTGATCGTCGAACACCTCGCCCCGGGTGTAGGGCAGCGGCACGCTCGCCGCGTTGCGGCCGTTGATGTCGACGACGATCTGGGCGCTCGAATCCAGCCCCGCGGCGTAGCCGCCGGCCAGATGCAGCATCACCTTGCCGTAGTCGGCGGGCACGAAATCGGCGGGGAAGCGGAGTTCGAACCGGGTGCGCAGCAGGCGCCCGTTGAACTCGCGGGTGGCGACCCCGAGGCGTTCCAGGTCGAGGCGCTCGCCCCCATGCACCTCGTAGCCCCGCACCAGGGGAGCCAGCGTGGTGCCCGCCGTGCTGCCGCCGGGATCGCCCAGGGCGGCGAGCTGGGCGATGGCCGCGCGCACGTCGTCGGGACCCTGACCGGACACGACCAGGGTCGGCACGCGGTTGCCCCGCGGGGGCAGCAGGGCGAGCCGCGGCCCGGTGATGGGGCCGAGGTCGTCGACCCCCTCGGTGCCGCGGATCTCGGTCGCGGTGCCCACGACGAGGTTGACGCCGTTGCGGCCGGTGAGCGGACCCCCGAACGTCACCGCGGGCCGGGCGAGGCGGCCGACCAGGGCCAGGGCCTGCACCGCGCCGATCATGCGCTCGAGGCGCGGCAGGTTCGGCCGCTCGTTGAGCAGCACGCCGACGGGAAGCGCGCCGCTCTCGTCGGGCTCCAGCGCGGCCAGCGACTTCAGTTCGAGGTCGGGGGCCGGCGCCACCACGAGGCCGGAGCGCGAGGGGTCGATCTGCGTCCACAGCTCGTAGGTGGCGTCGATCGAGCAATCGACCCGGTGGCGCTGGCTCGCCGTCAGGGTCACGGCGTTGTAGCCGCCCTTGAGCACCCCGTCGGGGATCGCGAACTCCACGACCTTGACGGCGCCGGGGGCCTGGATCCGGGTCCAGCCGACCTTGGTGCCGTTGACGAGGCCGGACAGCTCCGAGACCTCGGGCGCCACCGAGATCGCCGAGAGGTAGGAGACGCGCAGCCGCGCCGTGCCGCGGGCCTGCCCCTCTGTGAGGTAGACCGGATATTGCAGCCCGTCCTCCTCGCCCGAGAGGCGAAAGCCCCGCGTGCCCGCCGGCAGGCGCCGGGCCGGGGCGATGGTGGCCTGGACCGAGGGGCGGCGGGCGGCGTCGGTCTCGGCCGCCGGAGGACGGGCGGGCGCGCCGGCCCCGGGAGGTCCCCCCGCCGGGGGCTGGCCGGCCGGTGGGCGGGCCTGCGGGCGCAGGGCATCCCCGGTCGGGGGAACCGTCAGCCGCTCGGCCGGACCCGTCCCGAGGAAGCTCTGTGCCCGGACCGGCGCGCCGGCGGCGAGGGCGCAGGCGAGGGCGAGAGCGGCCAGGAACGGGAGGGGGCGAACGCGCCCGGCTCGGGAGGGCAGGGGCATCGCGCTCACGCCGTGCCCGTGCCGCGGCCGGCCTGGCCGGACAGGGCACGCTCGTTTTCGTAGTCGAGCATCATCCGCACCCAGTCGTTCGAGGCGCGGGCCGGCATCTGCCCGGGGGGCGGGGTCTGGGCCGGGAGCGGGGACGAAGAGGCCGCGTGAGCCGCGGCCTGGGACATCGCCGGCTCGCGAGGCTCCGCGGCCACCGGACGTGGGGCGGGCGGGTAGAGCAGCGGTTCCGGCAGGCCCGTCCCGGTCGGCGCCTGTTCCGGCGCGTCGTAGATCGGCGAGGTTTCGCCGGTGGCGGCGGCGAGCGCCGGCCGCGCGTCGGCGGCGAAGGCGTAGCGCAGGGCGCGCACGGGCTCGGACAGGCCCCACCAGATGAATTGCAGGGTGCCGGTGAGGATGTCCTTGTGGCGCCGCCGCCGCATCTGGAAGCGGCGCATCGCCTCCGCGTCGCCGTACATCAGGCCGGCGAGCGCCACGTAATCCTGCGGCCTCAGCCGGCCGAAGCTGAGACGGGCGAAGACCGCGTCGCGGTCGCGCTCGATCCCTTCGAGGGTGACGGGCAGGGCGCCCGCGGCCCGCGCGCCCGCCACCGGCACGACGCTCAGCGCGCCCGAGAGCTTCCCCTTGCCGACGCCCGGCGGGGCCAGGGCGGCCGGCAGCCGGACGCTGCAGCCCTCGGCCGAGACGCGCTCGATGGAGACGTCGACCGCCCGGCCGCCGAGGGTGAGTCCGCCGCGTCGGTTGATCGCGAGCGAGGGCGTCCGCTCCAACTGGCGGCGCTCGGCGCAGACGCCGAGCGCGGCGCCCGCGGTCAGCAGGTTGAAGAAGTTCCACAGGCCGACCACCAGCATCAGGTTGGTCACGCCCGGCTCGAACATGTAGCGCCACGCGGCCACCGCGCAGCCGATGGCCAGGAGGCCGTAGACCGCGAAGAAGGGGAGCGAGGCCGACGAGAGATGGTTGTGATCGAGGCTGATGCCCTTGTCGGTCACGTTGAAGGTGGGCTTCCTCGGCGACCAGATCACCGAGACGATCGCCTTCGAGAGGTAGAGGCCCTGGACGTACTCGTACAGCTCCGAGACGAAGGGCCAGCGGAACTTTCCGTAGACGTAGTTCTGCATCATCAGGTTGATGACGATGTAGGTCGCCGTATAGGCGATCGACTCGTCGACGCTGGCTACGAAGATCTTCAGATCGAAGAAAATGTGCAGCAGCGGCGCGAACATGAAGATCAGCCGCGGCACCGGGAAGAACCAGAACGTCATGCTCGACAGGTAGGCGATCTTCTGGATCGGCTTGAGCCCCTTCTGCAGCGCGGGGTTCTTCAGGAGCAGGATCTGGAACATGCCCTGGCACCAGCGCGAGCGCTGGCCGATGAAGGCCGTCAGCGTCTCGGGCTGAAGGCCGGCGATCAGGGGCTTGTCGACATAGGCGCTGGTCCAGCCGCGGGAATGCAGCTCGAAGGCGGTCTCGCAATCCTCGGTGATGGTGATGCCGGAAAACCCACCGGCCTCGTCCAGGGCCGTGCGGCGCAGCAGGGCCGCGGAACCGCAGAAGAACGAGCCGTTCCACTTGTCGAGCCCGCGCTGCGTCACCGCGTAGAACATCTCGTTCTCCGACGGCATCCGGTCGAAGGTCTTGAGATTCCGCTCGATCGGATCGGGATTGAGGAAGGCGTGCGGCGTCTGGACCAGGAAGAGCTTCGGATCTTCCGCGAAGTAGCCGACCGTCTCGCTCAGGAAGGAGCGGAAGGGGACGTGGTCGGCATCGAGCACGGCGACGATGTCGCCGGTGGCGTGGGCCAGCCCGTTGTTGAGGTTGCCCGCCTTGGCGTGCTCGTTGCGGGCGCGGGTGAGGTAGTGGCAGCCGAGTTCGTCGCACAGGGCCTGAAGGTCGCGCCGCCGCTCCTGCGCGGCCCTCGCCTTGTCCGGGTTGGCGTCGGCGCATTTCTGGTCGGTGCCGCCGTCGTCGAGGAGCCAGACCGTGAGCTTGTCGGGCGGGTAGTTGATCTGGCGCGCGGCGGCCAGCGTCATCGCCAGGATGGCCGCATCCTCGTTGTAGCTCGGCACGAAGATGTCGACGGTCGGCAGCGCGGCGGCGTTCGCCGCAGGGGGCGGTCGGCGCTTGAGCGGGTCGGCGTTGATGATCAGGCTGACGAAGAGGATGAAGACGCAGTACAATTCGCCCACGAGCAGCAGCAGCCCGAAGCCGAAGCTGACCGGATCGCCGGGAGAGGGCAGCGTGTCGGTGACCCGCCACAGGATGTAGCGGAGCACCACGAGGCTCCCCAGCGCCAGGAACACGAAGCGCGTGCGCGGCCCGTCGAGGAACAGCCACAGCACGATCATCGCCGCCATGGCGGCAAGGCTCATGGCGAGCTGGTTCTGTGTCCCGACCGGTTGGCTCAGCAGGATGAGACCGGCGACGGTCGTCCCCATCCAGGCCAGCCACCGAAGCGCACGTATCACACCCGCCACCCCTGCGACGCCACCAGGACCATCATTGAAATACGACAATTTCCCGGTGGGTTCACGCAGCCATCGCGTCGCTATCCGACTAAGGTTGATTTTGCGCTGTGACGGATTGTTCCGCTTGCGGAAACATCATCCACTCACCGGGAAAGATCATTGAAAGATAAGTTGCATATGAGAAAATGATCTTTCCAAAGAGCCCGTCTTCCTTCGATCGTCAGCCTCGGCACGGGGGGGCGGCAAGGCCGCCCCGCATCAGAAGTTCGCCCGTGCCTCGATGCTCGAATAGTAGCCGGTGCCCTGGATGCGGTCCTTCACGTAGCCGGCCGCGAGCGACATCTGCACGGGGCCGAAGGTCAGCCCGGTGAGGTGGGCGCCGACCCGGTACTGGCGGAAGAAGTCGTCGCCGAGGAACAGCGCCTCGGGACCGATATAGACGCCGTCGGCGACCATGTAGCCGACGCGGAAGCGGGAATAGTAGGCGTTGAACTTGGTCGAGTAGGAGCCGTAGGCCGAGACCATCGTGCGGTCGGTCGGGTTGGCGTAGAAGTTCCCGGCGACCTTCAGGCCGACGCCGGTGCCCACCACCGGGTTGCCCGGATCGGCGATCGAGAGCTGGTTGCTGCGCACGTTGAAGCCGATGTAGCCGGCCAGCGCCGCGTCCCGCCAGATCCACTCGTAGCCGGCCAGCGCCGAGCCCTCCTGCTGGTAGCCGGTGACGCGGGCGCCGACCGCCTGGCCGGGATAGGAGTAGGTGCCGGCCACGCCCTCGATGCGCACGCGGGCGCCGCTCACCGTCGGCGGGCTTCCCAGGGCCGTCGTGACCGTGACGGAGCCGAAGGCCGAGCTGTTGGAGGTGACGCTGGTCGAGCCGTCGACGGCGACCGCCCAGCTGTCGTCCACCGCCTGCTGCGGCGCGCCGGTGTACCAGTCGGTGCCCGCGGAGACGGCGGGCAGGTCGGCGGCGGCGGCCGGAGCCGACAGGCCGAGAGCGGCTGCCAATCCGAGGACCAGGACGCAAGGTTTCCCGGAATACCGTCGATGTTGGCGTGAGACCACAGCCATTCGAACCTCGGATACGCACACGCTACGCACCGATTTATCCAAGCTGACGGTTAACAAGAGGCTCCCGAAACCGCGAAAAGGCGATTTCCGCCGGTGCTCAGAACTTCGGAAGCGGGGCCAGGACCGGCTGCGAATGCATCCGGTCTCCGCCGCGGGGGGAGGAACCCTCTTACGCCGCGCGTGCCTGCGGGGCTGCCGCGCTCAGCACGGCCGCGAGGTCGTCCGGGCGGAACGGCTTGTCCAGCTGCAGGAACTGCCGTGCGGTCGCCGGGAGCTGCCCGTGGGGGCTCGCCAGGATGATGCGGATCTCGGGGTAGCGCTCGACCACCGTCGCTGCGAGCTGAAGGCCCGTCATGACCGGCATCGACTGGTCGGCGACCATGGCGTCGAAGGCGGCGTCCTCGCGCAGGAGGTCGAGGGCGTGTTCGCCCGAGGCCGCCTGGACGACGCGGTGGCCGAGATCGGACAGGGCCTCGGCGAGGCTGGTCCGGACGAGGCCGTCGCTCTCGACGAGGAGGATGCTCAGGGGCGATTGCCAGACCACCGGCTCCGAGGCCGCCCGCGGCGCGGCCCGCAGCCAGATCTCGGCGACGAAGGCCTCCTCGCCCGTGCCGTCGGAGACGAGGCGCCAGCCCGCCCCGACCTCGGCCAGCAGCCGGGCCACGGTTTCGAGGGCGCGCCGGCCCGGGACGTCCGCCTGCGTGCCCGGCACGCGCTGCCCGCTGGCGACGAGGAGGCGCACATAGGCCCCCGGGGCCAGGCCGAACCCGGTCTCCGCCTCGGCCACGTGCTCCGCGGCGCCGACCGCGAAGCCGTGCAGCCCGTGGTCGCGGAAGTGGAAGGCGATGTTGAGCAGCGTCACTTCGAGGATGCGCTCGGCGCACAGCACCCGCGGCAGCGCGCCGGGGATGCGGTTGATCACCGGTACGTCCCGCAGGACGTTGGCCTGCATGAAGGCGAGAGCGGATTCGACGGAAGCGGCGAGATCGCTCTCGGCCAGCGCGTCGCTCTCGCCGCGCACGAGGTTCAGCATCCGCCGGGTGAGCGCAGCGCCGCGCCGCGCCCCGGTGAGGGCCGCGTCCACGAGGCGCGCCTGCTCGGCGTCGAGGCCCTGGCGGCGGCGCACGAGGCCGAGATTGGTGAGGATGACGGTCAGCGCGTCGTTGAAGTCGTGGACGATGCCGTCGGTGACGCGGCGCAGGACCACGTTGCGCCGCCGCTCGTTCAGGCCGGCCGGCGTTTCGGAGAGACCGGGCTCGATCGCCCGGCTGAGGGCATGGATGCGGCTGCCGTCCCGGGCCCCGCGCAGGAAGCGGACCAGCACGCGCCGTTCCGTTCCCGGGACGGCCTCGCCGTCGGCGCGGGCACGCAGCACCACGTCGTGGGGACCGTCGGCGTCGCGCGCCGCCTTGAGGGCGAGGTCGAGCAGGGGACGATCGTCCGCCTCGAACCATTCGGCGAGATCGGACAGGTCGGTGGCGTGGTCGGAGGCGGTCGGCATGCCGGTGCTGTCGGAATCCGACCAGACCACCTGCCGCGTCTCCGGGTCGATCTCCCAGCAGGTCCAGCCGGACATGGCCTCGAAGGTCTGGAGCCGGCCCTTGATGCGGTCGAGGCCCGTGCCCGCCAGCGCCAGGGCCGCATCGGTGCTCTGGGAGCGACCGGCGATCGTCCGGGTCAGGGCCGCGATCTCGCGCACGGGCGAGGCGGCGGCCTCGTCCGGCTCGCCCGCGCCCTCGGCCAGACGCTCGAGCGGCTGCGCCGCCCGCCCGCCCAGGGCGTAGCCGATCAGGCCCGCGGCCAGCACAACGGCGAGCGCCAGCATCAGGAGACGCGCATCCGGGAACAGCGCCGGCGCGGCGACCGCGGGCGCGGACGCGGTGACCAGCCAGCCGGGGCTGCCCAGCTCGCGCCCACCCTGCACGGGAACGGAGGCCGAGGCCCGCCCGCCCGCCGGAGCGGAGGGCTGGCCCGCGAGCATCCGCCCGTCGGCACCGGTGACGGCGAAGGCCACGGAGGCCGGCAGGGCGAGCGCCTGACGCACGCGCGGGCCGATCGCGAGGAGGAAGTCGGGGCCGGCCCGAAGCTGGATCCGGTCGGAGCGGCCCGGCGTGCCGAGGGCCACGGCGATGTCGAGGGGCGCCGTCTCGCCGCCGCCGGTCGCGACGACGATCTCGGCGTTGCGGGCCCGGGCGAACCAGGGCTCGCGCGCGACGCTGGTGCCGACGCGGCGGCGGTCGGCGGCCGCCCGCACGCTCCCGTCCGGGCCGATCAGGGCCGCATCGTGGTAGCGCGGATTGAGGGCGAGCCAGTCGCCGAGCAAGGCCGTGCGCTCGTCCTCGGAGAGCGCCGGATCGTCGGGGCGCAGCAGCAGCGCGGCGTTGCGCGCGTGCCCGACGCTGCCGTGAAGCTCGGCCTCCACGGCCTCGGCGAAGGCGCGCGCGGCCGCCAGCGCCGTCCCGCGCCCACCCTCCGCCGCGGGCCCCGTGCCGGTGCCGAGGGCGACCGTCCCGAGCCAAGCGAGCAGGAGCGCCCCCGCCGCGATCGCGGCGAGCTGGGTCGCGTTCAGCACCTTGAGCGAGATTCGCAAGGAATCCGGCATGCGGGTCTCCGCCAACACGGCTGGCCGACCGCAGGGTGCCGGGATTGGCAATCCTGCCCCTCAAACGAGGGGATCAAGCGCTTAAGGGCCGGTTAACGACGACGGCATTTCGCGCGGGCCGACCTCAGGCCGGCCGACCCTGCGTCCCCGCTGCCCTCCCCGCGCCGGTCGGAAGCCGGCACAAGCGGTGCGGGATTTGTGGCTTTCGTGGCATGTGCCTTGCGTGATCGTGCGGGCCGGCCGCGAAGGCCGGCGGCGGCCCCGTGTCGGGCGATCCTCTTCGAGAGGATGGCCCCGCGCCGTCGAAAGATGTGCGAAGTGTGAGAGCCCGATGAGTCAGACAGCCCTTTCCGTGCCCGTCGCCGCCGAGGATGCGCTGGCGGCGCAGCTGATCGAGATGACGGTCGCGGACGTTCAGCAGGCCCTCGCCGAGGGAAGCGTCATGGCGGAGGCGCTGACGCAGGCCTTCCTGGCGCGGATCGCCGCCTACAATCCGCGCTACAACGCCCTCATCGTGATGAATCCGCGGGCGGTCGAGGAGGCCCGCGCCATCGATGCCCGACGCGCGGCGGGCGAGGCCCTGGGGCCGCTCGCGGGCGTGCCCGTCGTCATCAAGGACACGATGGACATGGCCGGCCTGCCGAGCACCGGCGGCTGGCATTTCCTCTGCGCGGCCGCCGGCGGCATCGACCTCATCCCCGCCACCGACGCGCCCGTGACCGCGCGGATGCGCGAGGCGGGCTGCGTCATCCTCGGCAAGACCAACGTCCCGGTGCTGAGCCATACCGGCAGCCACGCCAACGACAGCTGGGCCGGCCCCACGCTCAATCCGGCGGCACCCGACCGCATCCCCGGCGGGTCCAGCGCCGGCACCGCCACGGCGGTGGCCGCGAGCCTCGCCGTCCTCGGGTTGGCCGAGGAGACCGGCGGCTCGATCCAGAACCCGGCCTCGGCGCAGGGGTTGGTGGGCATCAAGCCGAGCTTCGGCCTCGTGCCGAATGCGGGCGTGATGCCGCTGGCCGGCAGCACCCGCGACGTGGTCGGGCCGATCGCCCGCTGCGTGCGCGACGCCGCCCTCACCCTCGATGCGCTCGCCGGCTATTCCTCGGCCGACCCCAAGACCGTGGCCGGCATCGGCAAGCGTCCGGCGGGCGGCTACGCGGCGGGCCTCGACGCGGGCGCGCTGGCGGGCAAGCGCCTCGGCCTGTACGGGCCGGGCTGGCGCGACCTGCCGCTCTCGGAGGAGGCGGCTGCCCACTACGCCCGCGCGCAGGAGGAACTCACCGCCGCCGGGGCGGCGCTGGTGGCCGACCCCTTCGCCGGCACCGATTTTTCCACCATCGCCGCGCCGACGCCGGGCCTCGTCTATTTCGACGCCCGCGGCTTCGAATCCGCGCCCTACGACCTCCAGCTCTACCTGGAGCGGATGGGGCCGGACGCGGCGATCCGGAGCTTTGCCGCCTTCGCCGAAGCCACCAAGGCGGAGGACGCCTTCGCGCCGGGCGGCGTGCTGCATCCGATCACGAACCTGCGCGGGCTCGCCCCCTGCCTCGCCGACCCGGCGAGCCCGCCCGACCTCTCCGACTTCCTGGCCGCCCGCGAGGCCTATCTCGCGCTGTTCGACCGGGTGATGGCGGAGAACGGGCTCGATGCCCTGGTCTTCCCGCAGATGCGGGCCGAGCTGCCGCCCCTGCACGGACCGGGCACCCTCCTGGAGACCACGGTCTGCGAGATCAACATCGCCGGCCTGCCCGGGGTGACGCTGCCGGCGGGCGCCTACGCCTCGGGCTCGCCGTTCAACCTGATCTTCGTCGGGCGGATGTGGAGCGAGGGCGACCTGCTCGCCTGCGCTTACGCCTACGAGCAGGCCACGCATCACCGCCGCGCGCCCGCCCTCACGGTCTGAGCGCTTCGTCCCGGCGATGAAGGCGACGCGCCTTGCCTCCCCGGGGCAAGGCGCGTCGTCTCCCGTACCCCTGACCGTACGACCCCCTGGCACCGGCCGAAATTGTGCGCGACCATTCTGCGGTTGCGGCGCTATCCTGGCCCCGAACGGGGACAGGGCCGGAATGCTGACCGATCATCGCCACGAGGAAATCCTCTCGCAGCTCGCCCAGACCGGGCGCGTGGGCGTCACCAGCATCGCCGCCATCCTGGCGGTCTCCGACGAGACGATCCGGCGGGACCTGAAGATGCTGGAGGAGCGCGGGCTGCTGCGGCGCATCCACGGCGGCGCCGTGCTGCCGCGCCTCGATCAGGAGCGTCCCCCGGTCGAGCGCAGCGGGCTCAACAGCCGCGAGAAGGGGCGCATCGCTGCCCTCGCCGAAGGGTGCGTCGAGGACGGGATGTCGCTCTTCATCGACACCGGCACCACCACGCTCGCCTTCGCCCGGCGCCTGACCACCCGCAAGCTCACGGTGACGACGAACTCCGTCGATCTCGCCCTGCTGCTCGCCGACAGTCCGGTCCGGGTCAACCTGACGCCGGGCACGCTGCGGCCGAAGGACAACGCGCTCGTCGGCTACGACACCGTGGACTACGTCCGGCGGCACGTCTTCGACCTCGCGGTCATGGGCATCGCCGCCTGCGACCTCGCGCAGGGCTGGATGGATTACGACGAGCACGAATCGTTCCTGCGCCGCGCGCTGCGGGGCCAGAGCCGGCGGGCGGTGCTGCTGGTCGATTCCCACAAGTTCGGGCGTCAGGCCAGCCTTCAGACCTTCGACCTCGCCGCGCCGCTCACCGTGGTGACCGACCGGCCCCCGCCCGAGCCCTTCGCGGACCGCTTCGCCCGGCACGACATCGACCTGCGCTGTACCTGACCGGCCGCGCCGGCCCCTTGTTTTGCAACGTCTTTTTTCGAGCGCCGGTGGCCACTGTTCGGGACGAGGCTCTATCGCCGCGTCAGCCGGAAGGCGGGGGCGTGGTCGGGCTGCGTCGTCACCACGGCGGCCGGAAGCACCGGGCGCGCATCCGCCCGCGCGAGCCGGAAATGTCCGACGATCCGGCTCAGTGCCAGCGTCGCCTCGGTGAGCGCGAAGGCCGCGCCGATGCAGACCCGCGGCCCCGCCCCGAAGGGCAGGTAGGCGAAGCGCGGCACGGGCGGCGCCCCGGGCAGGAACCGGCCGGGATCGAAGGCATCGGGGTCTTGCCAGAGCCGGCGGTGCCGGTGGAGCAGCCAGGGCGAGATCGTCACGCTGTCGCCCGCGGCGACCGCCTCCCCGGCGAGGCTGTCCGGGCCGAGCGCGCGGCGGGCCAGCACGAAGGCCGGGGGGTAGAGCCGCATCGTCTCCTCGATCGCCGCGCGGGTGAAGGGCTTGTCCGCGCGCTCCGCCTCGGCAGCCACCGCCTCTTGCGTCTCGGGCGAGAGGGCGAGCAGGGTGCAGGCCCAGAGAAGGGTCACCGCCGTGGTCTCGTGCCCGGCCAGGATCATCGTGGCGACTTGATCGCGCAGTTCCTCGTGCGAGAAGCCGCGTCCCGTCTCGGGATCGCGGGCGGCGCGCAACAGGTCGAGGAGGTCGCGCGCCTCGCCCCCGGATCGTTCCTCCTGACCTTGGTCCCGGTCGGCGATCACGGTGTCGAGGAAGGCCACCCAGTCGCGCCGGAAGCGGGCGCGGGCGCGGTCGAGCGGCGTGGCGAAGCGCAGGGGCACCACCACGTCGCTGAGATGCGGGCGCCCGAGCCGACCGGCATAGGTTTCGAGGAAGCCGCGCAGCCGCGCCCCGTGGCGCGCCGTGCCGACCGAGAACATGGTCCGCCCGGCGATCTCCAGGGCGAGCCGCTGGAGCGCGGTGAAGAGATCGACCGGCCCGGCGGCGGCCTCGCGTTCGAGGGCGACGACCGCTTCGTCGCTGGCCGAGAGGATGTGGGGCACCAGCATCTCCACCGCCCGGGGGGTGAAGGCGGGGGCCAGCGTGCGCCGCTGGTGGCGCCACGCTGCCCCCTCGCTGATGAGCAGGCCGTCGCCGAGCATGGGCCGCAGCACGCGGATGGTAATCGGGGTGCGGGCGTAGTTGCTGGCGTTGTCCACGAGCACGCGCCGCACGGCGTCCGGGTCGCTGACGGTGAAGCGCGTGCGCCCGAGCAGGCGGCGGCGGCGCAGGGGCGTCTCGTAGGCCGCGGCCGGCCAGCAGCCGATGCCGTTGGTGCGCATGGCCGCGATGAAGCGCAGCGTCGGCAATTCCCGCTCCGGCGGGACCGGCACCGGCGGCACCAGACGCGGCGCCGCGTGGCTGGGCGGAGCCTGCATGTCCATTCCGTCAGTTCCTCTCGCGCCCGTGAACGGGCGGTCGTGACGCGTTCTAGGCGCTGACGCCCGCCGGCGCGAGCGCGGTGGAGGAAGAACCCGGCGGATGACGCCGCAGAGGTTTTCTCGGCCGGATCAGCGGCGCAGGGTGCCGGTCAGGCCGTGCTGCGGCGGCTCGCCCGGATGGACGACGTGATCGCCGGTGCGTAGGCCGTGCCCTCGTAGATCATGCGAAAATGGCTCATGGACGGTCCTGCACCCTTCGTCCGGCGGCGAAATCGCGTCTGCGCGGTCCACGACGCCTGGGCCGGGACGCTGCCGGTGGCGGGAAACGGGCTGCAAAGCGCGGGCCCAGAAGCGCTTGGCCGAAAGCGCGTGGCCAAAAGCGCGTGGCTATGATGGAGGAGAGCGACAATGATCATCTGGTCCGGTTGGGGCGTGCTGTCCGTGCTGATCGCGGGCGTGGCTCTTGTGCTCAGCGTGCTCCTCGATCCCGCGCTCGCGCGCATCGGCGTGCCGACGCCGACGGGCGTCGTCGCCGTCTGGCTCGCCGCGGCGTCCCTGAACTGGGTCGTCGGCACGCGGCTGAACGCCCGCCCCGACCGCGAACTCGTCGATCCGCGCACCGGACAGACCGTGGTGCTGCGCTCACGCCACACCCTGTTCTGGATTCCGATGCAGTACCTGTCGGTGCTGCTGCTGCTGCTCGGGGCGCTCGCGGCGGTCGGCGCCTTCTTCGCCAAGGTGCCGGGCCGGCCGCTCTGAGGGCTGTCGCGACGGCAAGGCCCGAGCCGGTCGGAACCGTCGGAAGTGCGCGGTGATGACGGAGTTCGGCGTCCTCTCCGCGCAACGCCCCGCCCGGGCGGAGCGCAGGATTCCGGCTTCAATGCCGCTTGGTGCCATCCCCTTGGACATCGGGCAGGCTGAGGCCGAGCTTCTTTCCGATCGCCTGAAGCGCATGCTCGACATGGGCATGCGCCATTTGCCGGATGACAGATTTCACAAGTTCAGAGGAATCGCCCTTCACTTGCTCGGCAGACCAGATGGCCGTTGCACCGATCAGGAAGAAGGCCTTCTGGCGCTGGTCGGAGGGTAGGTTGGTCAGCACCTGTCCGATGGCGTCAGCCATGACCTGCGTCATGTGGCGCGTGCTGATCTCGGCCATCTCGAAGCTTCGGCGATTGCTTCGCCATCCTGCCGGCCACGTCATGGTGCACCTCGAATCAGCCGCCGCGCGCGTCGCGATATTGCATAGCGGACTCAAGGCGGGAACGAATACCGATCGCCGCAACATAGGTCTGCACACGAGGGGCGTCTTCGCAGCAGGCTCCTCGGGCCCGAGCGGACCAGGCGTTGTCCGGCATTCCGGTCGGCGATGATCCTGCCTCATCGCCGACCCGTCCACGCCATCATGCGTGCGCGGTGTCGCAGCCTCAGGGCCGCGGCAGGGTGTGCAGCCCGCGCAGGAAGAGATCGACATCCTCCCGCGTGTTGTAGAAGGCCAGCGAGGCGCGCACCGACTGATCCACGCCGAAGCGGCGCAGGGCCGGCAGGGCGCAGTGATGGCCCGAACGCACGGCGATGCCGAGGGAATCGAGGTGGTGGGCGACCGCCTCGTTGCTCAGCCCCTCGACCGTGAAGGACATCACGCTCGCCTTGTCGAGCGCCGTGCCGATCAGGCGCAGGCCCTTCACCTCGGCCAGGCCCTCCTGCGCGTAGTCGAGCAGGTCGTGCTCGTAGGCCGCGATCGCGGGCAGGCCGACGCTCTCCAGGTAATCGAGCGCGGCGCCGAGACCGACCGCACCGGCGATGTCGGGCGTGCCCGCCTCGAATTTCTCCGGCGCACCCTTGTAGACGGTCTTGGCGAAGGTGACGTCCTCGATCATGTGGCCGCCGCCCTGCCAGGGGGGCATCGCCTCGAGCAGGTGCTTTTTCCCGTAGAGGGCGCCGATGCCCGTCGGCCCGAACACCTTGTGGCCGGAAAAGACCAGGAAATCGGTGTCGAGCGCCTGCACGTCGATCGGGATGTGCGGCGTCGATTGCGCTGCATCGACCAGCACCGGCACGCCGTAGGCATGGGCCAGAGCGATGATCTCCCGGATCGGATTCACCGTGCCCAGGGCGTTGGCGACATGCGTGACCGAGACGATCTTGGTGCGGCCCGAGAGCAGGGCGGCGTATTGCTCGAAGATGATCTCGCCGCGGTCGTTGACCGGGATCACCCGGATGGTCGCGCCGGTCGCCTGCGCCAGCAATTGCCAGGGCACGATGTTGGCGTGGTGCTCGATCGTCGAGACGATGATCTCGTCGCCCGGGCCGACATTCGTCCGGCCGTAGGAGTTGGCGACGAGGTTGATCGCCTCCGTGGTGCCGCGCAGGAAGACGATGTCGTCCTTAGCGGGCGCGTTGAGGAAGCGCCGCGTCTTCTCGCGCCCGCCCTCGAACAGGTCCGTGGAGCGCGCCGCCAGCGTATGCGCGGCCCGGTGGATGTTCGAGTTGTGGCGGCCGTAGAATTCGCTCGTCGCGTCGATCACGCTCTGCGGCTTGTGGGTGGTGGCCGCGTTGTCGAGCCAGACGAGCCGATGCCCGTTCACGCTCTGGTGCAGCGCCGGGAAGTCCTTTCGCACGTGCTCGACATCGAACGGCGGGCCGGCCGGGACCGATCCGTGCGAGGTTACCCGCGGAGCGGGACCCTCGTGGCGCGACGGCTCGACTCGCGGCTGGGCGGCGCTCTTCTTGCCCCGCACCGGCGGCGGGGCCGGGCTCAGGAAGTAGTAATCGCTCGTGTTGTCGGGGGCGGATCCGCGCGGATGCGAGAGCTGGCCGGTGCGCGAAAAATGCTCCTGCGCGGCGTCGCCGCCGGGCTTGCCGGGATCGCGCGGCACGAGGTGCGGCGCCAGCGCGTGGGCGAAGCCGTTGGCGCGGGGATGGTCGTCCGCGATCTGGCGGTGCAGGTCGGGGCCGCCGGGGATCGCGGCCGCCACGTCGGGCACACTCGGCACGAAGTACTCCGGAAACCGGTTCTGGTTCTGGAACGGGTACACCGCGGGGATCGCCGCCACGTCGAAAACGTTCGCGCTCGTCGGCGCGGGCGTCGCGCCCAAAAGGTTGGCGTGGGACGGGCCGGTCAGACCCGGCAGGCCGACCGGCGGCGCCCCGAAGGAACGCGCGGCCTGGGCCGAGACGTCGGGCTGAAAGCCCGACGGCAGCGCGCCCGACGGCACGGAGGGCGTACCGAGGGCAACGCCGGGCAGTGCGGGCTGCCCGGAACCGGTGGGGAGGCTCTCAAGCCCAGGTCCTCGCCCGAAGTCATCGGGGACTTGAGGCGTCTGCGGCAGGTGGGGCTGGAACGGCGCGCCGGCCGCCTGTCCCTGGCCGTAGATCTCGCGGGCGAGGCGCCCGACGAGATCGGCATGCGCCAGCTCGCCCGCGCTGCCGGTCGGAAGACCGAGAACGGGTGCGTCAGGCGTAGTCATGGTAGTTGCCCAGCAGCACGTTATCGAGGCGGGCGATCGCATCCTCGACCAGCACGGCGGCCGAGAAGTAGCGGGTCACGAGGTGCGAGGCGATGGAGTGATCGTTGGTGCCCATGTAGCGCACCGACAGACCCGGCTCGATCTCGCCGGTCACGCCCGACTTCTGCAGGCCGACCACGCCCTGCTCGCCCTCGCCGACGCGCAGGAGCAGGATCGAGGTGGTCTGGGCGCCGGTGACCGGATCGGTGTCGATCGGCAGCTTGTCGCTCGGCACCAGCGGCACGCCGCGCCATGTCATGAAGGGCGCGCCGAACAGGTGGACGACGACCGGCGGCACGCCGCGGCGGGTGGCCTCGCGGCCGAAGGCGGCGATGGCGCGCGGATGCGCCACGAAGAAGGCGGGCTTCTTCCAGACCAGCGTCAGCAGCTCGTCGAGGTCGTCCGGGGTCGGCGGTCCCGAGCGGGTCGGGATGCGCTGGCGGCCGGCGACCTCGCCGAGCAGGCCGAACTGCGAGTTGTTCAGGAGTTCCCACTCCTCGCGCTCCTTCACCGCATCGACCGTGAGGCGGATCTGCTCGCGCAACTGGTCGATCTCGTTGGAGTAGAGGTCGGTGACCCGGGTGTGGGTGTTGAGGATCGTCTGGATCGTCGAGAGGTGATACTCGCGCGGGTCGATCTCGTAATCGACGAAAGTGGTCGGCAGGCGCGGCTCGCCGGCATGGACCGCCAGGAGTTCGATGCCCTGCTCGCCGTGGGAGTTGGTGTGCCCCTTGAGGCGGTCGCGCTCCTCCTGGTACTGGCCGATGCGCGAGCGGATGCCGTCATCCTCGATCGCTGCGCGGTCGAGGGTCAGCAGCGTCACCGCCGAGAGCGCCTTCACGGCCGGCGCCGGACCGGCCTCGCCGACGAGCGCGTCGTCGCCGAAATAGTCGCCCCGCGTGGCGAGCCCCTGGCGCAGCCGGCCCTTGTAGGGGCCCGACAGGGTCAGCTCGACGGTGCCGTCGGCCACCACCACGAGGCTGCGGCCCGACGAGCCCTCCTCGGCGATGACGTCTCCGGCCTTGTGCTGCGTCTGCGTGAACTTGCCCGCCAGCGCGGCGAGTTCGGCATCGCCCAGGCGGCTGAACAGCGGCACGGCGCGCAGCGAGCCGGGACGGACCGTGCGGCACTTGTCCTCGGCGCTGAGATCGATGCGGCCGGGCTTGGCCAGCACCACGGCGCGACGGTTGACGCGGTAGACGCCGCCGGCGACGTCGACGAAGGGCAGGAGACGCAGGAGGAAGCGCGGAGTGTTGGCGACGTTCTGGACCGAGGTGACGGTCGCGGTCGCTAGATTGCGCGCAGCGGATGCGCTCACGCTCAGGCCCGGTCCACTCATCGCTCGTCGTCTCCTTGGTCGTTGCAGGGGGCGGTCTATCGGCCGGCGCGGCGCGGGACCGCGCCCAGGACGGCGTGTCCGGCTCACGGGCAGGCAGCCGCCGGCACGGCGTGGATCGAGGACCACTCCGTACCGCGCTAGACTTGCGCGTGCGCGTTTCAATATTGGTCGAGATCCGTTCCGGCGGGTTCAGGCGCCCGAACACCTGATGTCTAGGCGTCGCGATGATGGCGAGTCAACGGAATAATTTTCCAATTTTCCGACAAAAGGCAATAAGGCTCTTTCTGTAGACTGTGTTATCGATGCTGTGATTGCATATATCGATATTTTTATAGAAAATATTTCTTCATCCACTTCCACTGATGGAAATCGATGGAACGTCCTTGCGCGGAATGATTTTCCGCAGGCCGGAGCGGCCTCCTTCAGATCCCGTCGCCGTACCCGACGAAGGACTGATCCATGCTCTGTGCCGGCTCCTCATCGGCCCGCAGGCGCGAGACGACCCGCGCCGGCACGCCCGCCACGGTGGTGTGGGCGGGCACGTCGTGCAGAACCACCGCGGCGGCGGCCACCTTGGCCCCCTCGCCGACCCGGATGTTGCCGAGCACCTTGGCGCCGACGCTGAGCAGCACGCCGCGGCTGATCTTCGGGTGCCGGTCGCCGCTCTCCTTGCCGTTGCCGCCGAGCGTGACCGACTGGAGGATCGAAACGTCGTCGGCCACCACCGTGGTCTCGCCGATGACGACGCCGGTGGCGTGGTCGATGAACACGCCCGAGCCGATCCGCGCCGCCGGGTGGATGTCGCAGCCGAACACCTCGGAGATGCGGCTCTGGACGTGCAGGGCCAGCGTCGCGCGGCCCTGATGCCAGAGCCAGTGCGCGACCCGGTAGCCCTCCAGCGCGGCAAAACCCTTGTAGAACAGGAACGGGTCGATGTAGCGGCGGCAGGTCGGGTCGCGCTCGCGGATCGCCACGAGGTCGCGCACCGCGTTGGCGCCGGCATGCGGGTCGGCCTCGAAGGCGGCGAGGCAGAGGTCGCGCATGGTCAGGCGGGAAAGGTCGCCGTCGCCGAGCCGGTGGGCGAGGCGGTAGGCGAGCGCTTCGGCCAGCCCGCGCTGGTCGAGCACCGTCGCCTGTACGAGGCCGGCATAGAGCGGCTCCTCGATCAGCGCAGCCTCGGCCTCGGCGCGCATCGCGGCCCAGACGTCGGTCTCCGCCGTGCTGCGGCTCGTCGCGCGCAGCGGCAGCGTGATCGCCAGCGCCGGAAGTTCGGGCAGGGGGCGGGGCGCGCCCCAGCCGGCCGCATCGCGGCGCTCGTCGTGGCCGTGCATCGTCGGGCGGTCCGGTCGGGTCAGGAGATGCGCCGGAACAGGTCCGGCAGGTAGCTCTGCAGGGTGTCGTGGCCGTCGAACTTCACGTCGATCGTCGCGCGGCCCGCCTGCCCGTGGATGCCGACCACCCGGCCCCGGGCGTGGCGCCAGATCCCGAGGGTCTCGGCGAGGTCGAGCCGATCGAACACGACCTGATCGCCCGGAAGCATCGTCGCAGTCAGCATGATGGTGTCCTTGATGCCGGGATCCCGTGACGATCCCCGGTTGGCCGGGACGCGCGCCGCTCGCCCGGACGCGTCCGCGGGAAGGTCCGCGGGAAGGGCTGGGAAGAGCCTTCCGCCCGCGAGGGGGCGGGGGAGAAAAATACTTGCGTGTCTGGGGCGAAAGGGAGCATTATCTTTGCTAAATCATTGTTGTAATTTGATAATTATCGACAGAGCCTCGTTTGACAAGTCTTGTTCCACGCTTCCACCCGCGCTAGGCCGGTCGGAAGCGGGGGCTTGCCGCCCCGACACCGCCTCGCAAGGGCACGCGCGATGCTCTCCTACCTGCCGTCCTTCGCCGGCGGCCTTCTCATCGGCCTCTCGGCCGCGATGCTGATCCTGCTGAACGGGCGCGTGGCCGGGGTGAGCGGCATCCTCGCCGGGCTCGGCCGTCCCGGCGGCCTGCGCTGGCTCGCCGATGGCGCCTTCCTCCTCGGGCTGATGCTCGGACCGGTCGCCTTCGCGGGACTGACCGGCGCCTGGCCGCAGATGCGGATCGCGGCGTCCCTGCCGATCCTGACGCTGGCAGGCCTCCTCGTCGGGTTCGGCACCCGGCTCGGCTCGGGCTGCACCTCCGGCCACGGCGTCTGCGGCCTCGCCCGGCTCTCGCCGCGCTCGCTCGCGGCGGTGCTGACCTTCCTGGCCTCGGGCGTGCTGACGGTGACGCTCGTCCGGGTGCTGTCGTGAGCGCGGGCGCGCGCCTCGCCGCCGGGCTTCGCCCCGCGGTCGCCCTGGGCTCCGGACTCGTGTTCGGGCTCGGGCTCTCCCTGTCGGGGATGCTCGATCCCGCCCGGGTGCGCGGCTTCCTGGATGTGGCGGGCGATTGGGATCCGAGCCTCGCTTTCGTGCTCGGCGGGGCCGTGACGGTCTCGGCGGCGGCCTATGCCCTGGCCCGGCGCCTGCGCCGCCCGGCCCTCGACGCGCGGTTCCACGAACCGACGAAGACGCGGATCGATCCGCCGCTGATTCTCGGTGCGATCCTGTTCGGAATCGGCTGGGGCCTGGCAGGCTTCTGCCCGGGTCCGGCGGTGGCGGCGCTCTCGACCGGGGCATTGCCCGTCGCCGTCTTCGTCCTCGCGATGCTCGCCGGCATGGGCCTCCACGCCGCCTTGCCTGCCTCGGGCGCCCGTTTCACGGCCGCCTCGCGCGACGCGCGGTGATGCGGCCGCACGTTCGGGCGAAGGAAATCATCCACACCAGAGACGTTCGGCCGCGTGAGCCGGGGGCGGCCTCCGGCGTTGTCCGTCGTCCGGCCGGGACCCGGGCCGGGCCGGAGGCGGGACGAAGAGGATCGGATGGCTGCGGTTGAAACGGTGGATCGGGCGGAGCGCGAATCCGTTCTGGAACGGCAACGGGCGCTCAAGATGGCGAAATCCGCTCATGCCTATGTCCGCGGCAACACCCTGAAGTTCTACGAATGGCTCGACGGGCTGCCGCGGGGCACGCTGCCGGAGGGGCCGCCGGTTTGGATCTGCGGCGACTGCCATCTCGGCAATCTCGGGCCGCTTGCCGACGCGGACGGGCAGGTCGCGATCCAGATCCGCGACCTCGACCAGACCGTGATCGGCAACCCGGCCCACGATCTCGTCCGGCTCGGCCTGTCGCTCGCGAGCGCCGCGCGCGGCTCCAACCTGCCCGGCATCGTGACCTCCCGGATGCTGGAGGAGATGGTGCGGGGCTACGCCGCCGGCCTCGCCGCGCCGGATGGGGAGGCCGACCGCACGGCCCCGGCCGAGCCCGACGCCGTGCGCACGGTCCGGCGCCGGGCGCTCGGCCGGCACTGGAAGCACCTCGCCCGCGAGCGCCTCAAGGATGTGGAGCCGTCGATCCCCCTCGGGCGCCGCTTCTGGGCCCTCGACGCGGAGGAGCGCGCGGCCCTCGACGCGCTCTTCGCGCAGGACGCCGTGCGCGAACTCGTCCTTGCCCTCAACGGGCGCGACGGCGGGGCGCAGATGCGCCTGATCGATGCCGCCTACTGGATGAAGGGCTGCAGCTCGCTCGGCTTCCTGCGCTACGCGGCGCTGGTGCGCATCGACGCCGAGGAGGGCAAGCGCCGGCTCGCCCTGGTCGATCTCAAGGAAGCGGTCGCGGCGGCCGCGCCCCCGGCCCCCGGTGTCCGGATGCCCGACGATCCGGCGGAGCGGGTCGTGGCCGGTGCGCGGGCGCTCTCGCCGAACCTAGGGGAGCGCATGCTGCCGGTGCGGCTCCTCGGCAAGCCGATCGTCATGCGCGAGTTGCTGCCGCAGGATCTCAAGCTCGACGTCGATCAGTTCGGACGCGAGGAGGCCGTGCAGGCGGCGCGCTACCTCGCCCATGTGGTCGGCACGGCCCATGGGCGGCAGATGGAGCGGGCGGTTCGGGCCGAGTGGCGGCGCGCGGTGACGCGCGGCAAGGCGGAGGGGGAGGGCGCGCCGTCCTGGCTCTGGTCGAGCGTGGTCGAGCTCGCGGGCCGCCACGAAGTCGGCTACCTGCAGCATTGCCGCTCCTACGCCGGAGCGGACGCCGCCTGACGCGAACGCCGTTCCCTGCGACTTCGGGCGGGCCGGATGGCAGCGCCCGAAGTCGCGGGATCTCAGGCCGCGCGCACGGTGGCGAGGAAGCGGTCGACCTCGGTGCCGAGGCTTTCCGACTGGCGCGACAGCTCGGAGGCCGAGGCCAGCACCTGGCTCGCGGCGGCCCCCGTCTCCTCGGCCGCACCGGCGACGCCCGCGATGTTGCTCGTCACCTCGCCCGTGCCCATGGCGGCCTGAGCCACGTTGCGCACGATCTCCTGGGTGGCGGCGCCCTGCTGCTCCACCGCGGCGGCGATGGTGGTGGAGACGTTGCTGATCTCCTGGATGCGCGCCGTGATGCTGCCGATCGCCGCCACCGCCTGGCTGGTCGAGCCCTGAATCTGGCTGATGTGATCGCCGATCTCCTCGGTGGCCCGGGCGGTCTGGTTGGCCAGTTCCTTCACCTCGGCCGCGACAACAGCAAAGCCGCGACCGGCCTCGCCCGCCCGCGCCGCCTCGATGGTGGCGTTGAGCGCGAGCAGGTTGGTCTGGCCCGCGATGCTGGTGATCATCGTCACCACGTCGCCGATCCGGCCGACCGCCGTGTTCAGCTGCTGCACGAGGCCGGCCGTCTGCGAGGCCTCCTGCACGGCGGCGTGCGCCATGGTGGCGGACGAGCTGACCTGGCGGCCGATCTCCTGAACCGAGGAGCCGAGTTCCTCGGCCGCGGCGGCGACGGTGTTGACGTTCGAGGCGGCCTCCTCGGCGGCCGCCGCCACGCTGGTCGACTGGCTGGCCGTCTGGGTGGCCGTGCCGCTCATGCTCTGCGCCGTGGCCTGCAACTCGGCGGCCGCCGAGGAGACCCGGCCGACGATGCCGCCCACCGCCGCATCGAAGCGGTCGGCCATCTCGTGCATCGCCGCCTTGCGCTGCGCCTCCGCGCCGGCCCGGGCCACCTCGGTCTCCTTCTCCAGCGCTTGGGTCCGGATCATGTTGTCCTTGAACACGCCGACGGCGGCGGCCATGTCGCCGATCTCGTCACGCCGGCCCTGGGAGGGGATCGCCACGGAAATGTCGCCCCCGGCAAGCCGCCCCATCGTGCCCGTCATGCGCTCGATGGGCCGCGCGATCCCGAAGAGGCTGAACAGCATCGCGCCGACCGCGGCGGCGAAAGAGATCGCCATCGACACGTAGGCGGTCAGCAGGGCCGAATCGGCGCTCTCGATGCTCGTCTCGGCGCTGCGCTTCGCGCCGTCGCGATTGAAGTCGACGGCCTTTTGCAGAGCCCGGACGGCGCCGTTGTTCAGGTCGGCCATCCCCGCGCTCGTGGTGAGGGCCAGGGCTTCCGCCTTCTGTCCCGCCCTCATGAGATCGAGCACCTTCTGCTGGCTCTCCATGTAGCGGGTCCAGAGGGGAAGGAACCCGTCGTAGATCGCCTTCTCTTCGGCGCTGGCGATCAGCGGCTCGTAGGTGCGGCGCAACTCGTCGAAATTCTGCATCGACACCTTCAGGCCCTTCTCGTTGTCGACGAGCGCCTGGGGCGTGTCCGAGGTGACGACGAGCCGGTACAGCTTCACCCGCATGTCCCGCGTGCCGGTGCTCAGCGTGTTCACGGCGTTGACCGACGGCAACCAGTTCGTCGCGACCTGTGTCACCTCGCGCTGGATGGAAGAGAGCTTGACGGCGCTCATCACACCCTGGGCCGCGGCCGAGAGTGCGAGGAGGCCGATCGCACCGATCAGGATGGTCTTGAGAGAAATGCGCATAATTCTGGGACCGATGGGGCTGGCCGATCCCTCACACAGAGCAGAAACAGACTTAAAATGTAGTTAGCCGTCCGCACGCATGATCTTTAATTCTGTCCTATCAATTGATGGACTTTGGCTCGTTCGCATATCATTTGATGGTGTCGCTGGATTTGTGCAGTGTTCGCTGCCCATGCCCGTCGCGTCGGTATGAAGCCCGCTCGACCCCGCGGCTCCGGAGGAACGGCAGGCCGATGGTGCAGCGGAAGGAATGGGGAGATGCGTGATCGCGGCCCGTTCGATTCGATCCCGGGTGCCGGCCATCCCGAAGCCGTTCGCTCGACCGGGCCGCGCCGAATGTGCGTGCATAATTCATATCAATCCGCTTGCATGGCCCTGCGATATAATTCAAAGTTCCGCTGGTCGTCAGCCCAGGTCCAGGCTGCGCCTCTCGATCTCCGGTTTTCGACGGTTCGCGGACCGTGCCGGCAAGCGCTCATCCATCCGAACGGCCTCGTCGTGGGGCCTTCGGTGCGGTAGGCTGGCCGTCGAGGTCAAGATGAACGGACCGCGTGCCGCAAAGAGCACTGCGAGAGGAAACGCCATGAGAGTTGCCGTGCAGGCCGCGATCGCGGCCCTGTTGTTGTCTGCTGCCTCGGCACAGGCCTGGGAGCCGACGAAGCCGATCGAGATCATCGTTCCCTTCCCGCCCGGCGGATCCTCCGACCAGATGGCGCGCACGATCCAGGGGGCGATCCAGAAGAACAACCTCGTCAAGCAGCCGGTCATCATCGTCAACAAACCCGCCGCGGCGGGTGGCGAGGCGATGCTCGACATCCAGAAGTCGGCTGGCGACCCCCACAAGCTCATCACCACCTCGAGCGGCATCTACATGACGCCGCTCTCCACCAAGCTTCCGGTGAGCTGGCGGGACTTCACGCCGATCGCGATGATGGCGCAGGACGCCTTCGTGCTCTGGGTGAACAGCGAGAAGCCCTACAAGACCGCCGGCGATTTCATCGAGGCCGCCAAGGCCGCAAAGCCGCCGCTCAAGACCGGCGGCAACGGCTCGAAGCGCGAGGACCATCTGATCTCCGTGACCATGGAGCAGGCGACGGGCACGAAGATCACCTACGTGCCCTACCAGGGCGGCGGTCCGGCCTCGGTGCAGCTCGCGGGCGGGCACATCGACGCCAACATGAACAACCCGGCCGAGGAGGTCGCCAACTGGCGCTCCGGCGCGGTGAAGCCGCTCTGCGCCTTCTCCGACAAGCCGATGGACTACTCCCAGAAGGTCACCGCCGACATGGCGTGGTCCGACATCCCCACCTGCCAGTCGCAGGGCATGAACGTCACCTACCAGATGCTGCGCGGCATGTTCATGCCCGGCAAGGTCACGCCGGAGCAGCAGGCCTTCTACGTCGAGCTGTTCCGGAAGGTCACCGAGACCCCGGATTGGAAGGCCTATCTCGAGCGCAACGCGCTGGTGCCCGACTTCCGCTCCGGCCAAAGCTTCGTCGACTTCCTCACCGAGGACGAGCGCAAGCACAAGGAGCTGATGACCAAGGCCGGGTTCATCGCGACGAACTGAGCCCGCTCCCGGCCCCGCCGCCCGCCGCTTCGCCGGTGGGCGGCGCGGCCGGGGCGAACACCTGTTCTGGAAACGCCCATCATGACCGAAGCCTCCCCCCCGCTTGCCGAGCGCGGCCTGTCGCGCCGCGCCGTCGAGATCGTCGTGGCGCTGCTGCTGCTCGGCCTCGCCGCGCTGGCCCTGTGGGATTCCTACGAGCGCGGTGCGGGCTGGGACAACGGGCCGGAGAACGGCTTCTTCCCGGCCCGGGTCGCCGCGATCTTGGGCATCGCGGCCATCGCCGCGCTCGTCAGCGCCCTGCGGCGGGAGGACAGCGTCTTCGTGACCTACGGCCAGCTCCGGCTCGTGGCCCAGGTCTTCGTGCCGCTGTTCCTCTACGTACTGGCGATCGCCTTCCTCGGCATCTACGTCGCCTCGGCGCTGTTCATGGCTCTATTCATGATCATGCTCGGCGATTTCCGCTGGTGGCAGACCGCGCTCGCCGTCGTGCTCGTGCCGCTCATCTCCTTCTGGGTGTTCGAGCTGCAGTTCCGGGTCCCCCTGCCCAAGGGACCGATCGAAGCCTTCCTCGGCTACTGACCTGACCGGCCCGCGGCGGAGACACTGTCATGGACGACCTCAACCAGCTCCTGCTCGGCTTCCAGGTCGCGCTCACGTGGCACAACGTGCTGTTCATGGTGGTGGGCGTGCTGCTCGGCATCGTGGTGGGCGTGCTGCCGGGCCTCGGCGGCCCCAACGGCGTCGCGATCCTGCTGCCGCTGACCTTCGGCATGGACCCGACCTCGGCCATCATCCTGCTGTCGTCGATCTACTGGGGCGCCCTGTTCGGCGGCGCGATCACTTCGATCCTGTTCAACATTCCCGGCGAGGCCTGGTCGGTCGCCACCACCTTCGACGGCTATCCGCTGGCCCAGCAGGGCCGGGCCGGCGAAGCGCTGACGGCGGCCTTCACGGCCTCCTTCATCGGTGCGCTCTCGGGCGTCGTGCTCATCACCTTCGTGGCGCCGCTGGTGGCCAAGTTCGCCCTGCGCTTCGGCCCGGCCGAATTCTTCGGCGTCTTCTTCCTTACCTTCTGCTCGTTCGTCGGCATGGGCCGGGAGAACAAGGCCAAGATCGTCGTCTCCCTGGCGCTGGGCTTCCTCCTCGCGGCGGTCGGCCTCGACACCATCTCGGGCGACCTGCGCCTGACCTTCGGCGCGCCCGAGCTGATGAAGGGCTTCGACTTCCTCGTCGTGGTGATCGGCCTGTTCGGCGTCTCCGAGATCCTGCTCACCATCGAGGAGGGCTTGCACTTCAAGGGCAAGCGGGCCGCCATGGATCTCGGCGTGGTCCTGCGCACCTGGGCCTCCCTGCCGCGCTACTGGGCGACGCTGATCCGCTCGTCGGTCGTCGGCATGTGGATGGGCGTCACCCCGGGCGGGGCCATCGCGGCCTCGTTCATGGGCTACGGCCTCGCCAAGCGCTTCTCCCGCCAGCCGGAACAGTTCGGGCGCGGCGACATCGAGGGCGTGCTGGCCCCCGAGACCGCGGCGCACGCCGCCGGCACCTCGGCACTGCTGCCGATGCTGGCGCTCGGCATCCCCGGCTCGGCCACCGCGGCGGTGCTGCTCGGCGGCCTGATGATCTGGGGCCTTCAGCCCGGGCCGCTGCTCTTCGTCGAGAACAAGGAATTCGTCTGGGGCCTGATCGCCTCGATGTATCTCGGCAACCTCGCCGGACTCCTGATCGTGCTCGCGACCGTGCCGGTCTTCGCCGCGATCATGCGCATTCCCTTCGCGCTCGTCGCACCGATCATCCTCGTCGTCTGCGCCATCGGCGCCTTCACGGTCGAATCTTCGCGCTTCGACATCTGGCTGATGCTGGTCTTCGGGGTCGTCGGCTACATCTTCAAGAAGCTCGACTATCCGCTCGCGCCCCTGGTGCTCGCGCTCGTCCTCGGCGACCGCGCCGAGGACGCCTTCCGGCAGGCGCTGCTCGGCTCGGGCGGTGACCTGTCCGTCTTCTTCTCGAATGGCCTCGTCTCGACCCTGATGGTCGTCGGCCTGCTGCTCCTGTTCTGGGGGCCGCTCAGCGACCTGCGCAAGCGGCTGGCACGCAAGGCCGGCCTCACCCGGCCGGCCCCACTCTCGCCCTGAGGCGGGGCCGGCCACGGCTCCGCGCGGCGGGTCGGATCTCACGGACGCACAGCGTCAGAGCAGAGCGAGCAGGGCCGGCAGAATCAGGAGGGCGGCGAGGCCGGACAGCAGCACGATCCGGTCGACGTCGCTCCTCTCGCCGGGGGCGGCGGCCGCCTCAAACGGTTCCACCGCCACGGCCCCGGGCGAGCCGGAATCGGCTCGCCCTCCGTGACGCGCGCTTACGATCGCGAGGCGTATGGCAGTTCAGGCGCCAGAGGCGGGAACGATGTGACAGACAGGCGCCCCGATCCCGATAGAGCCGGCCTACCCTGAACGGCGATGTCCTGACACCGTCTGATCCGACGAAGTCCCGGGCGGTCTTTCCATGAGGGATGGGCTTGCCTTCGGTCACCGCATAGCCCTGCGCCACTTCCTCGGTGAAGCCGGCAGCGTGCCGAGCCGCCGGAAGTGGCTGCTGTTACCCCAAAAGCGGAAGCTTTTCGGGAGGGCGCCACGGAATATCTTATCTAAGATAGCAGATATCCTGTATATCCAATTTGCATTTAAAAATTGGCATATATTGAAGCATTGCTGTCTCAGTGTCCGCTGAAAACGAGAGTTCGGATTGGAAGTATCAGTGCCTGCATACGTAAGATCATTGCATGCACGAGTCCCGTTGCGTCGATCGCGTGCAACATCAAGCTTTTGAACCCGCCCACGCTGCCGGAGGCGATCAAGTCATGATTGCTGGTATAGGCATTCGCGATGCAGCTGCTGCCACGAGCCACATCATCGAGGCCTCCATCGTAGAGTGGCTCGAGGAAGACGAGGATGGACCCTGGTCGCACGACCTGCTGAGGATCGATCAGTTGCTCGCCACCACGGAACTGGCCGGCGGCGATGAAGTCCTGCACACCAGTTATCACCATGGGAATGACGGTCCATGGTTTCGACACGCAGGCCACTTCTGCGACCATACCAACCTTCATCACCTGTGCCTCGATCTGTCCGAAGCCCGCGATGACGGTTCTGCGCCCGGAGACGTCCGGGATCAGCACACCGGCCGGGCGCATGAGTGGGTTTACGATGTCGCCGACCCGCAGCGTGAACTGCTCCACCCGTCCGCTCACGCCAGCTCGAATGATGGTCTTGGCAAGTTCCACCTTGGCCTGCGCGAGAGCCGCTTCGGCGCTCGCCTTCTGTGCGGGAAGTAGGCTGGATATCTGCGCCTCGGCCGATTGTTTGGCGGCAGTCGCTGCCGCCAACGCACCGCGGCGGCCTTTCACGAGGTTCTGCAGTTTCTCGATCTCGCGCGGCGCAACGATGGCGGCGTTGCGCCGGTTCAACTCCTGCTTGGTTTCCAGTTCGTCGACGGCCTGTTGAACGGCGCTCGCTGCCTCTTGGATCTTGCCGTCGGCTGCCGCGATGTCGGTTCTGGCCGATACCATACTGGCCTCGACTTCCGCGATCTTGCGACGGGCCGCCTCGGCCGCTGCCTCTTGAGTCGAGCTGTCGAGCCTGAAGATCGGCGCCCCCTGCTTGACCTCGCTGCTCACGCCACTCACGTAGATCTGTGCAACTCGCCCACTGATCTCAGGAGCGATGGGGACGGTCCTGAAATAGAGAGTAGCGCTTGTTGTAGAGGGGTGATAATAAAATATTACCGTTATCAAGCCGACCGTAAGCATCAGGCATGTGATGATGCCCCAGCGCAGTTCGAACCACATCGAGTAGAGTGTGATCTCTTTTCCGATCCGCTTCCCTTCCGCGAAACGCCGGTAGAGGTAGTCCGGGAGCACCGTCAGCACCGAGCAGAGCAGAAGCTCAAGCATGGTCAGCTTCCCGTGTTCGTCGGTACAACTCTCGGCCCGGACCGCGACGAGGGCGTCGGCATCTTGAGGGAAGTGACGATGCCGGCCTCCTCGGTGGTCTCGGCACGAGGGATGCCTGCCATCCGCTCGAGTGCCCGAGCCATCCGGCTGAGCGCTCCTCCGAAATCGGGGATATCGATCAGGGCGAGCAGCAGGCCGATCACCCAGAAGAGATGCACGTGCGTGAAGAGGGCCAGCAGGCCCAATACGGCGACGATTTCGAATTGCAGCTTATGGCTCTTATGGGCGATCCGCTCGGGCAGCGTGTGCAGGCGCAGGAAGAGGAGCCCGACAGCAAGGGTAGCGAGAACGAGGATCACGGCTGCAGCCGTCGTGAGGATATCCGTTTCACCAGGGGCGGCGATAAACGGTGGCAGATGATGAGGGGCGGCGGGGTTCAGCGTGGCAGTCATGCCGGCCTCCAGCAGAAATGACGTAGCTGTATGACCCGGTGAATTCTACATCGAGCACAGATGCCGATCGTTCAGCTGGGCCTTATCAGCGCCGAACACCCACGGCTCGCGGTCCATAGATGCCGCGTCGGATGCCAACCGCGTCCTGGGGGCCGACGCATCCGCCCCGGTAAACGCCTCTGGCGCAGACGACTGCACTCGCCTCGGTTGGGAGGTAAGCGATCAAGCCCACGAAGAAACCGAAAGCGACAAGGACAAGCTTCATGACAAGCCCTCCCCAAATTGCTCGCTTGGTCGCATCACGAGCACCCAACCGAGCCACAGTTGAATGAGTACATCGAGCCACCGCAAAGCTGCAACATCATTTGCAACTATGCATAGCTTAGCATTGAGCTATTGCATCAGCGCCGATCCCATAATTTGATCAAAATACATGCCTCAATCGAAGAATTTTATGTGTTTCAAAGTACCCGTCCTTGGGTCCGCTGTAACGTCGTGGGCGGCTCCACACTGATATGGCTCACGACTACGACTCAGGGTCGCAAGCGGCGGTTGAGCATCTGATGGGTCAAGGTCGGCTCCTGGCGCACAGCCGAACAAGTTGAGCGCGAACTTCAAACCCTTGTCAGACCTTCGGGCATGCGAGTGCGCACATCCGCATCGGAAGAAGCAGATTACGACGTTTCGTCGGATCGCTCTGCCCTCGCGCGCTCGAGGATCCCATCGAATATTTTCAAAAGATACATTTTCAAGAAGATTTGCATTTGTTATCGACCGAAGGAAAAATCCTCAAGTTGGAATTTTCCTGCGGCATTAAGTACTTTTTAACCCAGTTATTATGCGCGGCTAATGGAATGATCTGACCAGTTCCGGAAAGCCTCAAGACTTGACGGGCTCTCTGTTCATGATCAGGGACGGCTTATGCCTCCCTGGGCCCACATTGGGAGGTGGCCATGGCCGTGAAGCTCAATCTCCAGGATCTCACGTTCATCCTGAGGCAGATCAAGATTGCCGAGGCGCACGCGTCCGGCATCAAGCTTACGGAGCTGCGCATCGATGCCGCCGGCACCTTGATCATGGACCGGGGCCTCTACGACGCGGACGGCGATTGGCTGGGCGACGCGGCGATGCCGAGGGCGATCCCGGATCCGCACGTGCCCTACGGGCTGCGCACGGTCGACGGCACCTTCAACAACATCGTCCCAGGGCGCGAGAGCTGGGGCTCAGCCGGCCAGCCGATGCCGCAGCTGTTCCCGCCGAAGTACCTGAACGACGCGGACGGCGACTCGATGGTGCTCGGGCCGGGAGGGCCAACCATCAACAACACCAACTACGGCGCGTCCGGTCCCGGTGCAGGCTCCGTCGCCGATGCTGATCCGCGCATCATCTCGAACCTCTTGGTCGATGCATCGCTCGACAATCCGGCCGCCATCGCCGCGGCGCTCCGCATCGCCGGTTCGGAGAACGTGATCGCCGATCAGCGCGCGATCAGCGCCGCCCACGACGCCCTGAAGGCCGCCAAGGCCGCGGACCCGGCGGGCGATCACGCCGCCCTGCAATCGGCCCTCGATACGCTGCTGGAGCAGGCCGGGGTGACCGTCACCAACGGCTCGATCGACGTCCTCAACGTTTCGCCCGACGAGGGGCTGTCGAAGCCCTTCAACGCCTGGATGACCTTTTTCGGCCAGTTCTTCGACCACGGGCTCGACCTGATCTCCAAGGGCGGCAACGGTACGGTCTACATCCCGCTCACCGCCGACGACCCGCTGGTGCTCGGGAGCGATGGCGTGGCCGGCACCGCCGACGACCTCGCACCGCATCTGCGCTTCATGACGCTCACGCGCGCGACCCCGGTCGAAGCCTCGCAGCGGAATGTCACGACGCCTTTCGTCGATCAGAACCAGACCTACACGTCCAACGCCTCGCACCAAGTGTTCCTGCGCGAATACGCGCTCGTGGACGGAAAGCCCGTCGCGACCGGGCGCCTGCTCGGCGGCGCGGACGGAGGCCTCGCCACCTGGGCCGATGTCAAACACCAAGCGCGGGTGATGCTCGGCATCGAACTGACGGACGCCGACGTCTCGGCTGTCCCGCAGCTGCTGGTGGACGCTTACGGCGAGTTCGTCCGGGGCGCGAACGGTTTGCCGCAGGTGATGGTCGGGGTGGGGCCGGGGGGGCAGGCGGTTTATGCCAGCGGCAGCCTCGCCGAGCCTCTCAGGCTATCGGCCATCCAGCTCCCCGTGGGCACCGTGCTGATGGGGTCGGGCGGGGCACAGAACGTGATCGAGGCCGGCGAGACGGTTGCCGCGGCCCGCACCTTCAACGCCTTCCTCGATGATATCGCCCACAACGCGGTGCCGGTCGTCGTGAACGGCGTGCTTCGACCCGACGCCGACACGCTCGCCGGCAATGCGGTTCAGATGAATCCGGAGACCGGCCGAAACCTCGAATACGACAACGAGCTTCTCGACCGGCACTTCGTCACCGGCGACGGGCGTGGCAACGAGAATATCGGCCTCACGGCGGTCCACCACATCTTCCACTCCGAGCACAACCGGCAGGTCGACGCGCAGAAGCTCACGGTTCTGCAGTCGGGCGATCTCGCCTTCATCAACGACTGGCTGGCGATCGATATCGCGGCCCTACCGGCGGATTTCACGCAGAGGGCGCCGCTGGCTCAGCTCGCCTACGCCAACACGCTGTCCTGGGACGGGGAGCGGCTGTTCCAGGCGGCGCGCTTCGCTACCGAGATGCAGTACCAGCACCTCGTCTTCGAAGAATTCGCCCGCAAGATCCAGCCGCTGGTCGATCCCTTCGTGTTCAACGCGATTACGGAGATCGATCCCGCGATCTTCGCCGAGTTCGCCAAAACGGTCTACCGCTTCGGCCACTCAATGCTGACCGAGAACATGCCGCGGCTCGGGCCGGACGGGCTGCCGCTTGACGCCGATCTGGGTCTGATCGAGGCCTTCCTCAATCCGCTCCAGTTCGACAATGGGGGTGCGATCTCCCACGACGACGGTGCGGCCGCGATCATGCGCGGCATGACCATCGAGCGCGGCAGCGAGATCGACGAATTCGTGGTCGGCGCCCTGCGCAACAACCTGCTCGGCCTGCCGCTCGATCTCGCCGCGATCAACATCGCCCGCGGTCGCGACACGGGCACGCCGACGCTTAACGAGGCCCGCGCCCAGCTCTACGCCGCGACGGGTTCGACCTTCCTCACCCCCTATACGAGCTGGGTGGAGATGGCGGCCAACCTGAAGAACCCGCTCTCGGTGGTGAATTTCATCGCCGCCTACGGCACCCATGGCACCGTCACCGCAGCGAGCACTCTCGCGGACAAGCGCGAGGCGGCCATGGCGCTCGTCTTCGGCGGCGAGGGCGCGCCGGCGGATCGCCTCGACTATCTCAATGCGCGCGGGAGCTGGGCCGGACGGGAGACGGGCTTTAACGCGGTCGACCTCTGGATCGGCGGTCTGGCCGAGAAGCAGATGCCGTTCGGCGGCATGCTGGGCTCGACCTTCAACGCCATCTTCGAAGCGCAGATGGAGAACCTGCAGGACGCCGACAGATTCTACTATCTCAGCCGGGTCCAGGGGCAGAACTTCCTCAACGAGCTGGAGCAGAACTCCTTCTCGAAGATCATGCTCGCCAATTCGAGCCTATCGCTTCCCGGACCCGACCAGATCCGGGGCACGGCGGACGACATCGTGCCGCGTCACATCGGCGTTGACGCCTTCGCCGATTACGACTTCGAGCTGGAGGTGAACGCCGCCAATCAGCTCGACCAGAACGGCGCTGCCCCCGGCCGCGACCCGACCGGAAACGACCCGGTGCTCGAGGCGATGGGTCTCGGCAAGGTCGTGCGCGACGATCCCGGCACCGCTGCCGATGAGGGCGCGAGCGGCTTCCACGCCTCGATCAACGCCCTGGTCCGGCGCTACGGCGCGGACGGCGCCCCCACGGGTGCACTCGTGGACGGCAGCGAGGACGGGGTCGGCGGTGCCGGCAGCCCCGTGACCTAGGCCGACCTCAAGGCCAATGCGGCCACGCTCGGCATCGCCCTGACCCAGGCCGACATGCTGGATGCGCCGATGCTGCGGGTCGGTGCCGACGGGCGCCTCGCCTTCACGCCCGGTTCGAGCGGTCCCGAGCCGGTGGCGGTGGCCAACGGCAGCTTCGAGGATCTCGCGCTGGTGGCCGGCCAGGAGGGCGTGATCCTCGACGCCAACGGCAACTACACCATGACGAACCCGGCCGGCTGGTCCATCGCCGGGGGCGTCGGCGGCCTCTACGCGCCGGCCGACGCGGTCGTCGATCCCGCGGGCCGCGACGGCGCCAACGTCGTGTGGCTGCGCGGCGGCGCCACGCTCTCGCAGGAGGGCGGAAGCACCCTCCAGGCCGGCGTCACCTACAGCTACAGCTTCAAGGTCGGGGACCGCACCGATTTCACGTGGCCAGGGGCCGAGGCGCGCCTTGTGGCCGTCGGCGGAGCGAACCCGGTCATCCTCGGAACGCTGACCCTGGCGGAGCCGGCCGACGGGCAGTGGGGTACGTTCAGCCTCGCAACGGAGGCCGTCCCGGCGGCGCTCGCCGGCCTTCAGCTTCGCTTGGAGATCCGCAACACCGGCAGCGGCGACGCCCAGATCCTCGTGGACGACGTCGAACTCGTGCGGACGGCACCGGCCTACCGGTCCGATCTGAGCCCGGCGCAGACGCCCGGCTACGACCCGGCCGCCGACCCGTTCCTGCGCGATGCGGCCGGCAACGTCCTGCGCACGGGGCAGGCCATCGCCAGCCCGGCCGCCGACCTCGATGCGACCGTGATCGATCCGGCCGCGCTCGATCAGCCGTTCGCGACCGGGCATTACCTCCGCTTCACCGGCGGCGAGCACGTGCTGGTGGGCGGCACCGAGGGGAACGACACCATCATCACCGACTACGGCGATGATGGGATCTGGGGCGACGCGGGCAACGACCGCATCGAGTCGGGCGCGGGCGTCGACCTCGTGAATGGCGGGGCGGGCGACGACATCATCACCGATTCCGGCGACACCGGCGACTTCCTCAAGGGCGAGGACGGCAACGACGTCATCGCCAACTCGAACGGCATCGACATCCTGATGGGTGGTCGCGGCAAGGACGCAATTTTCGTCGGCGTGGATGCGACCGAAGTCTTCGCCGGCGAGGGCGACGACTTCGTGGTCGGCGGCGACGATGCCGATCTGCTGATGGGCAACGAGGGCGACGACTGGATGGAGGGCGGCGGCGGCTTCGACACGACGGCCGGCGACAACTCGGAGCTGTTCTTCAACTCGGCCATCAAGGGCCATGACGTGATGTTCGCCGGTGGCGATGAGCATGATTTCGACGGCGAGTCCGGCGACGACATCATGGTCCAGGGCGAGAGCGTCATGCGCAACGAGGGCATGTTCGGCTTCGACTGGGCGATCTACAAGGGCAACCAGATCGCGGCCAATGCCGACATGCGGGTTCCGATCTTCACCACCGAAGAAGCCGACATCCTACGCAACCGCTTCGACAAGACGGAGGCGCTGTCGGGCTGGCGGCACAACGACACGCTCATCGGCGACGATCGGACCGCGGCGGCCGCAGCCGATGCCGAGGAGCCGGCGGGCGCACCGGTCACGGCCGCGAACGAGGGCGTGTTCTTCAACGACGGCCTCAGCCAGGCAGGGATCGACCGGATCAACGGCCTGCGCCAAGTCCTCGGCAGCCTCGTGGCAGCGGCACCGGTGGGCGCGACCGCCGCGCAGCGCGAAGCACTCATCGCCTTCGACAAGGGGAACATCCTGCTGGGCGGAGCGGGCAGCGACACGCTTCAGGGCAACGGCGGCGACGATGTCCTCGACGGCGACAGCTGGCTCAACGTGCGGATTTCCATCCGCAACGCCGCGAACACGGCCGAACTCGCGACCGTCGACAGCCTGAAGCACACCTTCCCGGCGAGCGCGACCAATCTGCCGGCGGGGTGGGCCGGACATTCGCTCTTCGAGCTAATGGTGAACCGTGTGGTCAGCCCGACCCAGCTCAGCATCGTCCGCGAGGTCGTCACGACCGGGACGGCGACAACGGATGTCGACACCGCCGTCTTCAACGATATCCGCGCCAACTACACGATCACCCGTGCGGCGAACGGCACGCTCACGATCGCCCACACGACGCTGAGCGACCCGGCCGTCGATGACGGCACCGACACGCTGCGCAACATCGAGAAACTGCGCTTCGCCGACGGCACGGTGGATGTCGCGCTGGTCCTCAACCAGCCCTTCGACCGCCTCACCATCACGCCGCTCGACGCGGATGGCGACGATTCCTCGACGCTCGTCGCGACGCTGGTGAGCCGGGTGGACGCGGCCACCCGGCCCGTGACCCTGCAGTGGCAGGTGCTCGCCGACAACGGACAGTGGCGCAACGTGACGGGCGCGGACGGCCAGGTCACGAACGGGAATACGCGCTTCACGCCGACCGGCGCGACGGGCGTCGAGATCCGGGTGGTCGCGAACTGGACCAGCACGGTCGCCGGCAGTACCGGCCCGCAGCAGACGGCCTCCGTCCAGACCGCCTTCGTCGGAACCGCCGCGGACGAGGATATCGCCGGCTCCGCGAGCCCGAACGTCATTCTGGGACGCGACGGCAACGACGACATCGAGGGCGATGTCGGCAACGATGCGATCTACGCCGGCAGCGGCGACGACCGTGTCGATGGCGGCGAGGGCGACGACATCCTTCTCGGCAATGACGGCGCCGACACCCTGATCGGCCGGACCGGCAACAACACGCTCGATGGCGGCAACGACGACGATCAGCTCTCCGGCGGGCACGGCAACGATCGCCTGATCGGCGGCGGCGGCACCGACACCGCCCTCTTCTCGGGACCGATCGCGGCCTACAGCTTCGAGCGGAACGCGCAGGGCGAGGTCGTCGTCAGCGACAACCTCGGTGCGGAGGGCGACGGCGTCGACACGCTCGCCACGATCGAGCAGATCCAGATGGGCGAGGATGTCACGCCCTACGCGCTGGTCGCCAACGGCACGGCGGCCGTCGACATCGTGGTGGGGACGGCCGGCGTCGATAGTCTCAGCGGAGGCGCGGGGAACGACCTCGTCTTCGCGGGAGCAGGGAACGACGCCATCCTGTGGCGGACGGGTGACGGCCGCGACTTCGTCGATGGCGGCGCCGGCACCGACAGCTTCCGGATCATGAACGGAACCGGTCTCGTCCAGCAGCTCACGCTGACTCAGGCCCGGTCGCAGTTCGCGAACCTGTCGTTCCGCGACGACACGCAGACCGTGGTCGTGCGCAACGGGGTCGCGATCGCCGAGCTCAAGAACGTCGAGGGGGTCGTCGTGAACAGCGTCGCGACCGGCGCGCCCGTGGTCACGGATCCGACGCCGACGAACGGGCTCGTCTCGCCGACCGAGGGCCAGCCCCTCGGCGCGCTGGTCGCCAGCATCCAAGACGCCGACGGACTTGGGACCTTCTCGCCGCGCTGGCAGCAATCGGGGGACAACGGCCAGACTTGGACGGACATCGCCGGCGCCGCCGCCGGCACGCTCAACTACACACCCACTCAAGCCCAGGTCGGGGACGTGCTGCGGCTCCGCGTGAGCTTCACTGACGGCGCGGGAAATCCGGAGGTGCTGTTCTCGGCGCCGACCGGCGTCGTAGGGGATAATTTCACGGGCACGGCGCTCAACAGGACCTTCAACGGCACGGCCGGCGACGACATCGCCAACGGCGCCGACACCGCGTTCTTCGGAATCCAGCCGAACGACACGATGAATGGCGGGGCCGGCAACGACGTACTGAACGGCCGCGGCGGCGCCGACACGTTCATCCAGACCAGCACCGATGGGCGCGACCGCGTCGATGGCGGGGCCGGCATCGACACCTATCAGTTGAACGGCGTCGCGGGGTCTGAGCTCTTCCGCATCTACAGCCGGTCGGCCTGGTTGGACGTCACCGGCAACACGCAGGCGTAACTCGCCGCCGGCACCGAGATCGTGGTCACCCGCAACGGCACCGGCGCCGCCGCGATCGTCGCCGAACTCGACAACATCGAGGAGATCCGCGTCAACACGCTCCAAGTGACATCGCCCGGCGGCCAAAGCGGCGGCACCAACGGCGGCGACACGATCCAGGTGATCGGCAGCTTCACCGGCACGAGCCTCAACTTCAGCACCATCACCATCGACGGCTCGTCCGGCGATGACACCGTGGACATGACCGCCCTCGCCTCGGCCCACCGCATCGTCTTCCGCTCGAACGGGGGGCACGACACCATCGTCGGCACCCTGCGGCCGCAGGACGTGATCGAATTGCCGGCCGGCTCGAACCGGGCCGACTACGTCACGACCGCGGGCGCGAACGGCATGACGACCCTCTCCAACGGGTCGCACACGGTCACCTTCTCGGCCGCAGGCGGCATGCCGCGGATCGCGGTCGAGGCGGGTGCCGACGGCGGGGAGGGAGAGGGCGTCACCGGCGCCTTCGCCTACACGGCGGCCGACATCGCCGGGCTGGAGGCGCTGGTGCGCGGCCAGCGCCCGGACAATGCGGGCGACGACGACGTGCCGACGGGCTACCGCGAGCTCAGCGGGCACGGCAACAACCTCGACCACCCGACCTGGGGCAGCGCCGACCAAGCCTTCATCCGCCTGACGCAGGCCCGCTACGGCGAGCCCGACGCCAACGGCAACCGGGCCATCAACCCGATCTTCGACGGCCTCGACGCGCGCACCATCAGCAACATCCTCGGCACGCAGGAGGCCGGCCTGCCCAAGGCCGGAAACGACGCCAACATCTTCTTCATGGCGATGGGCCAGTACATCGACCACGGGCTCGACTTCCTGCCCAAGGGCGGCAACGGCTCGATCGTGATCGGCGCGCCCGGCGGCGGGGCGCCGGGCTCGAACAACCCGGCCGACCTCACCCGCGGCACCGTCCTCGGCCTCGACGCCGACGGCATCCCGCAGCACAAGAACCAGACCTCGCCCTACATCGACCAGAACCAGGCCTACGGCTCCAACGCGATGGTCGGCCAGTTCCTGCGGGAGAGCGACGGGGCGCAGGGCGTCGGCATGCGGCTCCTGGCGGGGGCACCGGACCCGTCCAACCCCGCCTTCAACCTGCTGCCGACGCTGCGCGAGCTGGTCAATCACCACTGGCAAGCCGACACGATCTTCGAGGGACCGAATGGGCCGATCAGCTTCCGGACCTACTACACCAACTTCGCCCTGTCGGAGGGGGTGACGGGCACCCTGTTCAACACGGAGACCGGCGCCTTCGACCCGCAGGTGCTCACCAAGCTCGTGGGCGACTTCATGGGCTCGGGTCACCCGCTGCTGCTCGACACCAACCCCTTCATCAGCGTCCTCGACCACTTCGTCGCTGGCGACGGACGGGCCAACGAAAACTTCGCCCTCACCTCGATCCACACGATCTGGGCGCGCAACCACAACTACCACGTCGAGAAGCTGCTCGAATCCGGCTTCCAGGGCACGCCCGAGCAGGTGTTCCAGGCCGCCAAGATGGTCAACGAGGCGGAGTACCAGCGCGTCGTCTTCGACGAGTACCTGGAGACGCTGATCGGCGGCCTGCGCTCGGACGGCACGCACGGCTTCGAGGCTTACGATCCGAGCGTGGATGCCGCGATCAGCCACGAGTTCGCGGCGGCGGTGTTCCGCTTCGGCCACTCCCTGATCGGGCAGACGCTGAACGTGAAGGATGCCGACGGCGAGACCGTTCCGGTCAGCCTGTTCGACGCCTTCCTCAACCCGAGCAACGACCCCTCGGTGTTCACGGGGCCGCTGCCTCCCGGCTACGTGCCCCAGCCGGGCTACGCCCAGTACGGTGTCGGCGGCATCATCGGCGGCACCATCGAGCAGGCGGCCGAGGATGTCGACTTCAATATCGTCGACGCGGTCCGCAACGACCTCGTGCGCATCCGGGCCGACCTGTTCGCCTTCAACGTGGCCCGCGGCTGGGACGTCGGGCTCGGCACCCTCAACCAGATCCGGGCCGATCTTGCCGCCTCCACCAATCCCTACATCCGGGACGCGGTGGGCTTCGCCGGCGGCGACCTCTCGCCCTACGCCTCCTGGGAGGACTTCCAGGCGCGCAACGGCCTCAGCGACGCGGTGATCGGGCAGTTCCGGCAGGCCTACCCGGACCTCGTCCTTGCCGCCGCCGATATCGCGGCCTTCCGGGCGATCAACGGGGACATCGCCATCGCGATGCAGGCCGACGGGACCGGCGTCGTGAAGGGCATCGACCGGCTCGATCTCTGGGTCGGCGGGCTTGCCGAGAAGCACATCAATGGCGGCGTCGTCGGCCAGACCTTCTGGGTCGTGCTGCACGAGCAGTTCGACCGGCTGCAGGACGGCGACCGCTTCTACTATCTGGAGCGCTTCGACAACTTCGACTTCTACGAAAACTTCGTCGACGGCCAGGAATTCTCGGACATCATTGCCCGCAACACCGGCCTGACCGTCCTGCCGGAACACATCTTCGAGGTGTCCGACGAGGACGGGCCGGGGACGGAGCCCGGCGACGACGATGACGACGACGGCGCCACCGATCCCGTGGGCGGCGGCGAAGATGGCGAAGACGACGACGGCCCGACCGATCCGGTCGGCGGTGGCGACGATGACGATGACGACGATGACGACGGCGTGACGGACCCTGTCGGTGACGGTGAAGGGGACGATGACGACGACGGGGAAGGAGACGGCGACGGGACGACCGACCCTGTCGGCGGTGGCGACGATGGCGAGGACGACGGTGAGGACGGACCCGGCACCGATCCCGGCACCAACCCGCCCGTGAACCATCCTCCCGGCGTGATCGCCGGCGGCCCGAGCGGGGACGTCCTCAACGGCACGGCCGGGGCGGATACCATCCTCGGCCTGGACGGCGACGACAACATCCTCGCCGGCGGCGGTGCCGACGTGGTCCGGGCCGGGGCGGGCAACGACTTCGTCGATGCCGGCGAGGGCCGGGACGTGGTGTTCGCCGGGGACGGCGACGACGATGTCCTCGCCGGGGGCGGCGCCGACATGGTGTACGGCGACGGCGGCAACGACCGCATCCTCGCTGGCGCCGGCAACGACCTCGTGACCGCCGGCGCCGGTCGGGACACGGTCATCGGCGGCGAGGGCGACGACCTGCTCGTGGCGGAGACCGGCGACGGCGACGACACCTACTGGGGCGACGAGATGGGCGGCGGCTTAGGCAGCGACACGCTCGACATGGCGGCCATCACCGCCAACATCGCGGTCAACCTCGGGACGGGTCTGGCCGGACGCGGCAGCGCGACGAGCACCCAGTCGGGTCGCGACGTGCTCTGGGGCGTCGAGAACGTGGTCACCGGTTCCGGCGACGACGACATCACGGCAAGCGAGGCCGTGAACGTGATGGACGGTGGGGAGGGAAGCGACACCTACCGCTTCGGCTCCGCGGCGGCCGCGAACGGCGACACCATCGAGAGCTTCCAGCCGGGCGACAAGATCGATTTCAGCGCGATCGATGCCGATGCCGGACTGGCCGGGAACCAAGCCTTCACGCTCGCGAGCGGTGCCGCCTTCACGGGAGTCGGACAACTCCTGGTGACGCAGGAGACGCGGGACGACGGGGACTACGTCGTCGTCCAGGGCAACACGGCCGGCGACGCCTCCCCCGAGTTCAAGCTGTCCATCAAGGGCAACACGGCTCCCACGGCGGCGGACTTCACGCTCTGATCCGGGTCGGGCCCCGGCCAGGGGCCCGGCCCACTTGCCTGACGAGGGGGAGTGCCAGCCATGCGTTCCAGAGATCAGAAGAAGCTCGCACAGCAGAGATGTGCCGAGCAGCTCACCCGAAGCTTCCGGGCACCCTTCTTCTTCCTGTTCGGGATGTCGGGCATCATCAACATCCTGGCTTTGACCGGCTCCTTCTACATGCTGCAGGTCTACGACCGGGCCCTGCCGAGCGGAAGCCTGCCGACGCTCATCGGCCTGTCGATCCTCGCCATCGGCCTCTACCTGGCGCAGGGCCTGTTCGACGTTCTTCGCTCGCAGATCCTGGTTCGCCTCGGAGCCCAGCTCGATCGCCGTGTCGCCCCGCTGGCGCAGCGGGTCGGGATCGACATGCCGCGCTTCGGCTTCTCGACCGCGGAGGCGATGGAGCGCGGCCGCGACGTCGACACGGTGCGCGGCTTCCTCGGCAGCCCGGGCCTGGTCGCCCTGTTCGATCTGCCGTGGGTGCCGGTCTTCCTCGTCTTCGTCTACATCCTTCACCCGTATCTCGGTGCGCTCACCGTGGCGGGCGCGGTCGTCCTCGCTCTCTTGACGGTTCTGGCCGAGCTCCTGACCCGGCGGTGGACCGCAGCGACGCAGCAGGCCGTGGTGGCGCGCAACGCCATCGCGGATTCGAACGCGCGCAGCGCCGACGTGCTCAAGGCGATGGGCTTCGCCGACCGTGCGGTGGACCGCTACCGCCGCGCCAACGACGAGCACCTCGAACTCCAGACCCGCACCACCGATGTCAGCGGCACGTTCGGGGCGGTTTCACGCGTCCTGCGCATGATCCTGCAATCGGCGGTGCTTGGGCTCGGCGCCTACCTCGTCATCGGCGGCGAGCTGTCCGCCGGGGCCATCATCGCCGCCTCGATCACGTCGGCCCGTGCCCTGGCGCCCATCGACCAAGCGATCGGCAATTGGAAGGTCATCCTAGCTGCCCGGACCGCCTTCCGGCGCCTGAAGGAGACCGTAGTTCTTGATCCGGCGCTACCGGAGAGGACCGCGCCGCATCGACGCCTGAGTTCCAGCGTGGACGAACAGGTTTGCTCGACCTTGAACGAGCGTGAGAAGGACATTCTCCGACTAGTCGCGTTCGGCTTCACGAGTAAGGAGATTGCCGATCGGCTCGCGGCGACACCCAAGACCGTTGAGACCCAGAAGGCGCGGGCCTGTACCAAGCTCGGGCTCGCGAGTCGGGCACAGATTGTTCAATTCGCGATCCTTCAAGGCTGGTTGTATGGAGAAATTCCTGTGCGCTGATAAAGAAGAGGATGTTCTGCAAGATTCGCTGGGCAGCGATTCGGCCGTTGCTCGCACGCCTCACGTCTCGGAAGCTCCGCAACAGTCTCGCCGCAGCCGTCTACAAGGACGATTTAGCCGTCGCTTCCTGGCAGGGGCAAATCTAGCAATCAGAATTGGCCGGCGTGGGCCATAGGCTGTTGCGAGCGCATCCGCTTTCACTTGTAGAAAAATCCTTTTTTGTTCGAACACAAGGTTTCGTTGCTGGCGCAAGGCAGCCTTGGAACAGCAGCCCAATCGAGATAGCGAGGTCCCAGACGTGTCCGGTTTAGGCGAGGGGCATGCACCCTGGGTTCAAGGCTTTCCCCATTACGTCCTTGGACATCGCAGGGCGCGCGCGGTCTAACTGTTTGATTCCAGGGTTTGATGGTGCAGTCTCCCCGTCGGCGTGCAGGGACGCGCTATGGGCCCGGTTCTTCACGGCAGCGCCAAGACGACGGAGGCGATCCGTTGAGCGATCCAGCATCGTCAAGCGAGCCTGAGGACGCTCTCGAAGCGCTACGGGATCAATCCGAAGACGGTTGCCCAGTGGCGGCAACGGACCTCTGTCGCCGACCAGCGCACAGGCCGGAAGCATCCGCATTCGACGGTGCTGTCGCCGGAGGATGAGGCGGTCGTCGTCGCCTTTCGCCGTCACACCCTCCTGCCGCTGGATGACTGCCTCTCTGCGCTCCAGGCCACGATCCCGCACCCGACACGATTCGAGCGTGTGACCTTTGCCTGAGGAGGGCTACGCTACCATCCCTTTGAGCGACCGAGGCATTTCATCGCCCTGCACAGCGCCGTTGCGTAGCGCCTTGAGTTGGGCTACTCACGGGTCACGGTCAGCACCCGTAGCTCAGCTGGATAGAGCGTTGCCCTCCGAAGGCAAAGGTCACACGTTCGAATCGTGTCGGGTGCGCCAATCATAAGCCATTGTTTTTGCTTATGGTTTTTTGACCCTTCCGGAAGCTCCATCTAGCGTTCGTGAACAGCCTGTCACGCTTTGTCACAAGCGACGGGTCACGAATCATGGCAGCTATCCGAAAGCGGGGACGTTCCTGGCAGGTTCAGGTGCGGCATGTCGGCTTTCCCACTCGCTCGAAATCGTTCTCTTCCAAGGCCGCTGCGATAGCTTGGGCACAGGCTCGGGAACGCGACTATGCTCCGACTGATGACCCCATTGAGCGGCCCGCAGGCGATAGCTTGACGGTCGGGGAACTGTTGCAGCGGTATCAGACTGAGGTCACCGCGCTCAAACGGGGCTACGCTTCGGAGAACTGCCGAATCAACAACATGCTTGGGCATCCCGTAGCCACCGCCTCAGTCACGAATATCACATCAAGGCACTTCGCCGAATATCGAAACAATCGGCTGAAGAAAGTCGGAGCCGATACCGTGAGACGTGAACTAACGATCTTTCGCCACTGCTTCGAGATCGCGAGGAAAGAATGGGATATACACGTTGCCAAGAATCCATTGCATGATATCCGGTTTCCTGCGCCGGGGCTCCCCCGTGAAGAGAGACTTTCGGAATCTGGTGCCGCCAATCTTTACCGAGAAATTGGAGCAATACGTAACCAACATATCGCATCTGTTATAGTACTAGCTATAGAGACAGGTATGCGCCGAGGCGAATTACTTTCGCTTCGCTGGAGGGAGGTTGATCTCGAAAAGGGGACGGTGCGTCTACTTCAAACGAAAAACGGCAGGCCGCGGACAATTCCACTAACTCCAAGAGCTATAGAAGAGTTAAAGCGCATTGAGCGAAAAGGCGAGAGCATCTTTCAGGTATCAGGCAACGCAGTTCAGCTTTGCTGGAACCGTATACGTGTTCGCGCAGGTCTAGGAACGTTGCGTTTCCACGATCTTAGACACGAAGCGATAAGCCGGTTCTTCGAGTTAGGACTTAGCGTACCCGAAGTCGCCCTAATCAGCGGCCACCGTGACACAAAGATGCTCATGAGATATACGCATATTAGACCTGAAATTCTTAGTCGCAAGCTTTCACAGCTGACTGAAAGCGGTGCAAGTTCCCACCTTAATGGTACCTCGCCTGACACAAGCAGCTAAATCAGCCAGAAGCGCACCCGAATTAGTTTAGTAGGCTGTTACAACCGGTCATCGCGTTGCATGGGTTGGACGACGACATGAAACACCGTCCTTATCAATGCTGAGCGGTGCGATTGAGCGGTTTCCTCGCTACAACATCGACCCACCCCGTCAGCATTCTACAGTCATATAGACCGCCATCGTAGCTTACGCATTATCAAGGGTCACGCTCTGTCGAGCCAAAAGCGTCTAAAATCGCAAATCATCCGCGGCCATATTATCGGCAATTTCCGAGACAGTCGACAAACGATCCTGCCCAGATCGCGCCAGCTTAGCTAGTATATTAAATTGAACATCTCTCTGACATAGTTCCTCCACTGAGCGCCCCACATCTGGCGCTCGGCACCAGTTATCAGCAACGCAGAACGCCCTAGCATCTATTGTAGTGAGAGAAGCCATTCTATCACGAGCGTTAGATTAGAGCGGTAATGACAGATATTACAGAGAGATCAATTGGTTCTTATGCACTACGATGACAGTAAATCCGACAACGCATCGGAGCATGAAATCATTATCAACACACAAGTCACCGATGCTCAGCCTACAAGTATATTGCTTCACTACGACTCTCGAATGGCTGGCAGAGGCAAGACGTATGACATAGTGACCGCGGCTTGCAAGCGAGCCACGAACGGACAGAAGTGTCTTATCGTTCAACCTACCACTGGGCTGATCGATGAAACGTTCGCTCGGCTGAAAGAACGCTTCCCGGCTGTCGTAGCCCACAAGTTCCATTCGGACGATGGAGCGCCGGGCCATGTGAGCTTGAGAGTGATGAAGTATCTCAACAATGCCGATCTAGATGGATCTATTGTATTCATTACTCACAGAACATTCCTCGGACTTCCGTTTTTCTATCGCAAGGATCGGTGGTCGTTGTATTTCGATGAATGCCCGAATGTGCTTGAGACATTCAGCGAGAATCTATCAATCAAGCACGGCCTCATCACCGATCACGTTCGGACGAGGGATTCGGCCTCTGCATATAGCCGTTTACAGGTCACGAATCAATCTGAGCTGACTAAGACGGCCGAGAATAGGGGACAGGATTCAATCGTTGAGCATATTCAGGACTTGGCAAAAATCCTCCTATCGAAAAACTATGATAATTACGTCAACATCGCGAAGTTCGAGTCGCTTAGAGCTAAGACTTCGAGTGATGGTATTCTCTCGGTCTTCTCAATACTGAAACCGAGCATTTTCCTTGACTTTGATAGCGTGACGATATCCGGTGCGCTCTTCGAAGAAACGTTTGCCTTTCATCAGTGGTCTCAGACGGGTGTAATCTGGAAGAAGTCTCTGGAATTAACACGTGAGAACGCCGCCAACCTTCATCCATTCAATCCAAGTGTAACTATCCACTATGGCTACGAGACACGTTATTCAAAGTATCTAAGGGATAAGCTCGGTGGTGATAATACGCCGATCATTCAGGCTGCAACTAAGAAGCTTGGAAATCAGAAGTACGTCAGAGTGGAGAACAACGACGTCAAGCTCACTAGTCCACTGAACAAACTCCTAGGTGACAATCTGATACCCGGAATCTCGCACGGTCTCAATCAGTATCGCCACGTCCATCACGCGGCGGTCATTATAGCGAATAATCAGACACCGGAAGCTAGCAAGTTCCTGAAAGAGTATTGCGGCTTCGATGATGATAAGCAGTTCCGGGCGTTCACCGATCACAGTGTATATCAAGCGATCTGTCGTACGTCTATCCGTGATAATGATCTAGCTCACGACAAGACATGGATAGTGGCCTCGAAAGACACCGCAGATTGGTTGCATCGAATCTTTCCTGGCTCACGTGCCGAATCACTCGGATTGGATCAACCTGAAAAACAGAAGGTGGGCAGAAAGCGCACCTATGACAGTGATAATGAAAGGAAGAATGCGTCGAAGAAACGTTCACGAGCCGAGCTATCACTCGCCTCGGGCTTCGCCCATAATATTGATTCTTCATATCTTGAACGAGTTAGTTACCTCAATGACGACGAATCAGCTATTAAGGATATAAGTCGTTTCGTCGCCCGATTCAGGGGTTCTTACTTCAATAATTACTTATCAACTGATCCATTCGTCATATCGAAAACAGAGGATCAGTTCATTCGCTACCTGAAGGATCATTCTAAGAATGTGTACACGAGTAAAAACGAAATACCTTGTGTAAGCGGTGCCCTATTCGACGTTGATAAGTCAGATGACACGGATAGGGGCAATGATAATGTCGAATTGGTTCGAGGTATGTGGATCGATATCGAGAAGGGGACTATGACTCACAACGACTTCTCTCGTGCATTCCCACAGCTTCGCATGGTTGCTTATAATACTTTTCGACACACGCTAGAGAGGATGAGATGTCGCATCTACATCCCGACGAACAGAGTAATGAAGGATACTGAGTACAGGATGATTCATAAGGAGATTGTGTATGTTCTCGAAACCAAGGGGTATCGATCAGGCAAGCTCGCTGATGATATCTGTCGGGAGAGCCTTCAAGGAAATTATCATGGTATTGATTCTCTCCCTCATCCTTGTGCTGTTTTCGCTCTCCCGTGTCAGGCGCAAGAGCGACAAGCAAGCTTCTTTAAGGAATACAAGGGTGATCGTCGGGCGCCACTTGATGTCGATAGCTGGATTCAGCACCGCATTGCGCCTGATGATGTCGGTATGGTGGATTCGTTGTCCTACGTTCCCCTTGATGAGGATGCTCTTACGATCAGCCCGGACCAGCAAGCCGGTATCGATACGTCTATGAGCGAATGGTATCGTATTGGTTCGTTACCGGGCGAGGGTCATGATGCGATCTTCACCCTGTATCACGCTCTATGTGCATTGAAACTGCATCCTCAGACGATCTCTGAACGTCTATACGAGGCAGCACAATCCGCATACTCGCCGGTACATAGGAATAAGCAGGTTGACCGATTGATGAAGAACCTTCTCCGCTGGCATCAATCACGCCGATAATAGCATCTACGCCTGCAAGGGACGTCTCTTATAAGCAACGATTCGAGACGTCCCTCGCTGCACTACTTGTTAAGTTCCAGACTTACCTTCTTGTTCTTAGCTGACATAGACGCTGATCCTATGGTCATCGTCCAGTCCAGCTTGTCTAGAATAGTGCCATCGAGACCAATCCGAATTCCCCTGTTCGGCTCGAGGTTGATGACAATTGAAATCGGACGGCCGAACGATGGAAGTTCCTTCCCGCCGTATCGATCAAGCTTGGCCTGTAATCCCGCTAATGCCTGATCGATGAACGTATCTTCCGGCTGTGACAGGTCGAGATCGATGCGTTTCAGGTTCGCTGCCCCTATCGCCCATATCGTCATCACCGACGTGGGCGGCCAGTTCGCGGTTTCGATGACGGCATAGGGGATGAAGGGATCGTCACTCATCGCAAGCTCGCCGTGAACAGACGATCCGCTAAGCCCTCGATCCGATCATTCCAGGCGAGACGCTTCCGCCATCGTTCGGGAATGCCTGAGAGACCGTAGAAGGCACCGGCAAGCTGGCCAACAATCGCGGCAGTGGTGTCGCTATCGTCCCCTAGGTTCACCGCCTTTAGGACCGCTTCCGAGAAGCTTCCCGACGATCCGATGCACCATAGGGCTGCTTCGAGGGAGTGGAGGACGTAGCCTGAGGACTGAATGTCGTCCCGGTGCTTACCCTTCCACGATCCCTGGTTGATCGCCTGCACACCATTACAGAGAGCATGGCCGTAGGATGCGCCTAGAACGTCCGTGAGCGGCCTTCCCTGAATCGCCGAGGCCAGGATCGCCGAGAACGCTTCACTGGCGTCTACGGCCTCTTGAGCGCCATGGGTCGTGTAGCTTTGCCGTCTTGCTGCGTTCCTCAAGCCGTCGGAATCGTTCCAATAACGGACAGCGACCGGTGACAGGCGCATCAGGCTCCCATTGCCGGCCGTCATCCTATCCGTCGGGCCAGCGTGAACGTCGCCGGTTTGTTCGAAGTGGGTGAGGGCGGTCGCGGTCACGTTGCCGATATCGAAGCAGCGACCCGTGACAGAGTTCTCGCCTTCCCTGAACCATCGGCAGAAGCGTTGGAGCAAGTCGCGTTCATCCAGGCCACCGCACGCGATCAGGCTGTCCGCGAGGCACAAGGCCATCGAGGTATCGTCGGTCCATACACCTGGCCTGAGGTTGAAGGGGCCGCCGCCTATCATGTCCGTGATGGGATCGAAGCTGCCGCGTGAGCGAAACTCTACCGTGGTCCCGATAGCGTCACCCACGGCCAAGCCTACGAGGGCACCAAGCGCACGGTCCCGAATCGCGTCCAGTGTTGCCGAGGGCTGGCGTTCGGGGATTGGCCGGATACCGTGGACGTGGCGTTCCTGCTCGACGGTCTCGATAGCGCCGGGACGAGCCTCACGGACCCTTTTGATGGCATCCTCAGGATCGGCACCAAGCTCGACTAGGAGCTTTGCCGCTATGGTCCCGGCACGTCCTAGACCGCCCTTACAGTGAACGAGGACGTTGAAGCCGTTCCGAAGGCGTGACCGAAGCCCTTCGCCGACCGTCACCCATGCAGTCTCGAACGTCTGCGTAGGGGTTGAAACATCGGGAATCGGCAGGTGGAGCCAATCGATCCCGTGACGCTGGCATTCGGCCTCAAGCCCACGAACCTGTAGGGCCTCGATCTCGTGACTCTCGATCAGCGTGACTAGTGTTGTCGCGCCCCAATCAGAGATCGCCCTGATGTCCGTCGCCAGATCGCGGTTCCAGGAGCCTGTGGCGCCGTCCGTCTGAATCTTACCGGGACAGAACGTAACAGCAATTGCACCGAGGCCATCACCAGCCGGGAGCGTCGCGATCTCAAGCGGATGCGTCAGGCTTGTTCGTCGTTTCGGCTGACTGTGGCGACCGGAAACAGTTTGAAAAGTATGGTAGGTATCCTCTGGCATAGTATGGCTGCTCCTGCCACCCATCTATCCCATGAACAGGTATTATTCAATGGTTGTCTTTTGGGCATACAGACTGGCAATTAATTATGCAATTACCGATGCGAGCTTCCGTTAACTCTAGAATAGGCCGCGACGATATCGCAGCTTCGACGCTCTAGCCGCTCCACATCCACGTAGGCCGGAAGCTAATGCCTCGGACCCTGGCCTCTGGTAACGATTATTCTGTCGCGCAATCATATCAATGGCAACTTCGATTCCAATGAGCCTACCGACCATCACTGCCGCCACGGCTGCAGTCGCCTGCTTATCTTTGGCGTGTACAGTTCAAGCACGGCCCTCCGAAATTGCTTCCATAGTTGGTATATGGGCTTGGGATCGCAATATGTGCAAGCAAGCCTTGCCTGACTATGATGAGCGACTTCATATCAAGGCGAACGGTCAGAACGGGTCAGTAGAAAGCTACTGTTCGGCCTCTTCAATCAATCGAACTGGATCGCGGCTGACCTTCCGAAACACCTGCACCTCAGAAGGTGAGCGGTTCAAGAGCACCGTTAGCGTTGATATCGTCTCACCCGATCGTATCATTTGGAAGGAAGGAAAGCAGGCGGCCGTCATCTACGTGCGCTGTGATAACGGGAAGACAAGTTCGTCGAGGGGCGACGCATCGACGAAGGCTCCGACATCCTTCGAAGCGGGTTCATTCAGCCTGTCAAGCCACGGTTATAGTGCGACAATCGTCAGCCTTACCGATCCAGACACAACGAACGCGATGATGACAGGAAAGGTGACCCGAGCGGACGCCGAGGAATCCTGTCAACGTAACTCCACGAACGGCGACGGACTGAAACCGAAGGCATTGAAGAAGTGTATTGATAGCGCCATGGCGGAAGAGGGATCGAAGTCATATGTATCCAAAGCTAACTGTGCTTCACGAACGATTATCCCGCATTTCGGCGGAAGATACACAGTCGTGAGCGTGACGAGCACGGGATCAGCTAGCATCTTGAATTCTCGTCGAGAGGATATCGGCTCGGTGACAGCAACCGGCGGACCTTCGATACAAGATCAATTTGAGAAACTATGCCCGCTGTCATTCAAGAAGCTCAGGCGTTCTTGACCTCACATAAAGTGATGCTGTTGGAACGTTGAGGGGAACAAGCATCTCCCAGGGGAGGCCAACGACAGACGTAGCGCACCTTGAACCAACACTTGAGTTATCCACAGTTCGCGATCCTAGACGTTAGGCGCCGGGAGTATTCCCGATATGTTCTGAATCACTAAAGGTGGCCGTCGATGCTCCATACCGCCGTACCCATCATCATCCATCCTGTGTCGATGCAAGTCCTGGCGAGGCCCGCTCAAGCGGGTTTTCCGTCTCCGGCTGACGACTTCATCGAGGACGAGATCGACCTACAACGGCTACTGATCGCGAACCTTCCGGCGACATTCCTCATGCGTGTCGCCGGTGGTTCGATGATCCTCGCCCGGCTGTTCGACGGTGATCTTGCGGTGGTGGATCGTTCCCTCACACCCGCAAACGGTGACGTCGTTGTGGCTGATATCGATGGCGAATGCTCGTTCAAGGTATTCGGACGGTAGGGACATCGAATCACAGCCAAGCTATACGACGCACATCGAAGAACTCCCCACGGTACATTGAGGGAGGGGAGTTGAAAGAATAGTGCGATGCTATCGAGGAACGGGGCGCTGAGATCGAACCCTGATCACTGTAAAGGACCGCTCGAGGTCGGAAGCGGCGGTGAAGCGAATCTTTCAATTTGCCGCCAAAGACCTATGCCCGTCCTTAAGACCTTGCAGCACAAACTTACGTTGAGGCAAGAACTGTCCGAAGCATGTCGCGCATGTCTCTCATTTTGGCAGTACGACGGTCAAGACCAACTTGTGATCCAAGTTGCCTGATAGCCTCATCTACTGACGCCACAGCGCGTTCGAAGACCAACAAGCTCGCCTCGGGATCGAGCATAATTTTATCGATAGTGTCGCAGTTTAACTTCGAAAGCTTTTTCTTCGGGTCCAGGCCGTGACTTCGCTCGATCAGCAGACGAGCTGCCATGCCTAATTGAAACCTAAAGGGCTTGTAGGTAGAGTCCAATTTTTTGTTTCTAAAGAGCCATTCTAAGCGAAAAGCCACATATGCTGCCGTATAGTAGGCATTCACCTCGTGGTGCGCATTGAATATGTCTTTGCCAATCCGCGGAATGAGATCCTTGTAGTAGCGCCCAACTTGGTTAGGCTCTTCTACGAAAATTGAGGCAAAATTTTTGAGCAAGGCGTCCTTCGTAACGACGCGAACCTTCTCTACATTCGGAACCGCGTTGTACTGACCCGGACGCCGCTCATAGAAAAGAACTCCATCCCCCGTTTTGCTCTCAAGGTATATCTCTATTTTTTTGTGTATCGGGTCCAGCGCCCAAAAACTGTCTTGATCAACATCATTTTGCGAATTCGAGGCAATAATTACGTTCTTCGTAACCTCTTCGTCTTCAGTGACTATAATTTTCACAGGAATAAGCATATCTACATAGTCTGCCTGCCATTTGCTCGCGATTACGTGACTTGTTTGGCAGCCATTTACAATCTGGAAATCTTCTATTTGAAATTCATTGCCGACCCGCTGGAGGTTTCGAGAAACAATGGTAATCCCGTTATTTCTCAACGGAAACTCAATGCGTCGGCTAGAGGCAATGGTGTCAGCTATGGATTTGTTTACGCCTGTTTCGCCCTGAAAATCTCTTATGTTATCGAAAAAAAGCCTCCTACGTACCGTGCCATGCTCGTCTGTTATGAGTTTTAAGTACTCTAACGCAGACAATACGCCGATGTATGCCTCACGAACGCCGACGATCGGTGGTAGCGCGATATTGCTTGGAAATTGCACGCCGACTTTGATTGCGTTTTTGGTTTGAAAGTACAACTTCTGAAGCCGAGATCCGTCTATGGGCGAAAACTCAATTTTATCGAATATATGCTTAGACTCGAAGGTTTTGAGATAGGCGTCCCGAATAGCCATCAAGTTTGCATCATTCTGCCAACTTCCTGTTGTTGCATAAAATAATAGCAGATGCGGAAGGCCTCGAACAAATTTCGCCGCGTACTGGTATAACTTTGATTTTATCTTATGCTGCGTCTGAACTCTTTCATTTTGGACTAGAGCTAAGCTGTCGCTAAAGAAATCATTTACGGCAATCAAAAATTTGGAAAGATCCCCTGCGTCGAAGCTCTTTGAGGTCTTTGCCTGCGTGAATACGAACTGCACAGATAGAGCATTCGCGTTTTCGGCGAGATCGTCGAGCTGCTCTTCATCTTCTACCATTGTGTCGTTGACAATAATCGAAATGCCGTCGATGCCGAACTCTCCAGCTCCCGTGGCGATAGCTTCAACGTCGAACTCCTCTGTAAATAAATCAAAGAGTACAACGTAGTTGACGAAATGCTCGAACTGCGTCGCTTCGTCCTTCGAGCCGATCTGCTGGCTTGTTACAAAATCTTTCAAAAGAGAATTTGTTACCGGGTCCATGCTTCGCTCCGGAAAGCTCAATGCTTATGTGACCCTATCAGAAGGCTGCGAGGAATTCTCCCAGAAATCACTCGGCGGCGGATGAAGCGTCAATCGTTCTCCACCTCTAATAAGTGGGCCCTATAAGTAGCACCGAGAGACGAGACTGGCGCATCGGGATCTGAGATGAAAGATGTCTTTCCATGTATATCCATTTAGCCGAAAGACTGTTCGGGGTAGAAAGCAGACGGCTCCGACTCAAACTCATCTAGGCTGCTGTGTATTTAGTGTTCGCGTCGATAGCGGATTGCGACCGCGCCGCAGCGAAGCGGCGTGACCGACACTAGTTCGAGCCGTCGAGTGTTGAGCAGCCCGCCCTGGTAGAGGGTCGGTCCGCGGCCGGCGATCCTCGGATGTACGAGGAATTGATACTCGTCGATAAGGTCCAACTGGTCCAGCTCAGTCGCGAGCTTGCCGCTACCGAGGAGCACGCCTCTCGGAGTTGCGTCCTTGAGTCCCTGTACGCTCGTGCGCAAATCATCGGCGATGTGGTGGCTGTTGGTCCACGGGAATACCGCTCGCGTCGCCGACACTACATACTTCGGCTTGACCTCCAGCTTGACCGCCCAATCACGTATCGACGGCGGCGCTTCCACGTCGCCGCGGGCGACTCGCGGCCAGTAGCTCTCCATCATTTCATAGGTGACGCGACCCCAAAGCATCGCCTCGTTATCGTCCATGAGGCGGGTGAAGAAGGCGTGCGTCTCGTCATCGGCCATACCCTCCCGGTGGTCGACGCAACCGTCCAAGGTGACGTTGATGCTGAAGGTCAATAGTCCCATGCGGGGAGGCTAACCCACTCGATGGACGATGCGTAGGCCCATCACGGGCGGTTGATGTCGCGCTTCCGCCGAGGTGGGGAACCCCGACACTTCTGCGGGCGGTAGCGCGACTACGCGGGCAAGATTAGGCTGCTTCTGTCCCCGAGCCGATGATCCGGTAAACCTGCATCCGCGAACAACCGAGCGCCTTAGCAATAGCAGCTGGCCCATGACCCTCAGCCTTCATCGCCAACACCTTCTCGCGATCCAGCCGCCGTGTCCCACCCTTGTAGACACCCTTCGCCTTTGCCGCCTGGATACCCTCCCGCTGACGTTCGAGGATGAACCGGCGCTCCATCTGGCTCACCATCCCGAGCACAGTCAGCACAATGCGTCCGCTCTCGCCACGGGTTGAAACGTGCGGATCAAGGACCGTTAGATAAGCGCCCCGCTGGTCAAGTTCGTGGACGATGTTGAGAACGTCGCGCGTGTCACGGCCGAGCCTGTCAGCGCGGACCACGATCAGTTCGTCCCCCTCACGGATGAAGTCGAGGATTGCCGCCAGTTCCGTGCGACCATCCCGTGAGGCACCAGATACCTTTTCTGAACGGATCGGCTGACATCCCTCAGCCTTGAGCCGTTCAATCTGGATGTCGAGTGACTGATCCTCCGAACTGCACCGTGCGTAGCCGATCCTCGCCAAATGTCACTCCAAGCTCTAGACCCGGTGACTATGCCGTAACATTCAGAGATCGACAAGCCTGATGTTACGCCCGCGCTTAGGGAGGATCGGCGAGGATGTTACGTCACCTTACGGTTCGCCCTGATGGTATGGATCAGAGCGTCGGCAGCATGATCCTGACGCTTCAACTGTCCGCACGAAGCCGAGGCGGAGCTGCATCGGCAACAATTCCCAACTGTCTCAGGCTGCTGCACCATATGGGTTTACCCAGAAGTGTCTCAGGTAAGGACATTTGAGTGTTCATATTCGCCACATCATGTTTGTTCGATCAGACCTGATGTCTTCGATGCAACCACTTCTTTGATCCTCATATTGAAATAGTCTATCTCCTTACGTCTCGTTAGACCCTGACGTTCTGTGCTAACAATCGCGCGACTGATCGGCTCCGTCAAATATTTCTCCTCTTGGTCCGTCCGCCCGCGAAGTCGCCAGTAGAGAGAACTGTGGCGGAAGAGTGTTAATAGATTATCGTAATCTTGTTTATGCTCGAAGTGTCGCCATAGAAGGCTGTGGCATTGATCAAACAAAGATCCCAGCCTCTCGTTGAACGAGAAGTGGTATGCCATGACAATACTAGAAAGCTCTATAGTATCAAGCATGTTCTTTTCGTCGAGGGATATTCGGGCAATCCTGACAAGAGCGCGCAGTCTGACATAAAAGTCGTCTTTATCAGAAGTGCTAGAGATGACAGGAGCAAGTATAGCGGCAATCTGATCGACATTTAGATCATCTTCATTAACGCGTATAAGAGCAATCTCATTTGCGACACTTCGAGCTCCGTTTCGGCGGCAATGTGACTCCAATGTGCGCAACTTCTTGGCCCGCTCAGCGGATGCATCCTGCAAGCGTAAAAGTATACTTCTAGCCTGCCACGCCAGCGAGTTATTCCGATTGATAGAAACCAAGTCCGAACATAGCTTTTGAACAGCGTCGTGATCACCCACTTTTTCATACGCAAGCATCAGGTTCAACAAGGCATGCTGTTTATTGTTATTTGTCAGATCTTGAAAATCGATTCGTTCTATGATCTTGATGGAGCGATCATGTGCTCCGATCATTCGAAGTCCGCGGGCAAGCAGCAACTCGAGCTGCGCGCGACGTCCATCTGCACTCGCTTCGGGTGCCATCCTTAGGAAATCATCAAGGAAGGTTACAACACCGCCAAAGTGATCGCCACGCATTAGAGCATGACTATAAGTGATCGCTAGTCCGAGTGACGCGTTGAGCTCACGTTCGCCGCCAAACTCCATCGCGTCCAAAAGCAATCTTGTAATGATTAGATTTGCGTTGATGATATCGGCGTTTTCGCAATGGGGGTTATCAAAATCATAGGTCGGCGGCGGTTTGAAAATACCGCTTTCCCATTCGTCCCCAAAATATAGAGTTGCAGCTCGCCGATTCAATAACTGTAGTTCTTTAGAATTCATCGACGAGATAATTTCATCCCGTATCATTTTAGGAGCAAACAAGGTCCGCGTCGCTTCCTGGGAGGAGCCTAAGTCGGCGGATCGGCTTGTCATCGTATCTATGAGTCCAAGACGCTGTAGTTCCGACGCATGCGAGATGTAGAAGTTTTTATTGAGACGAAACCGCCTTATCCTTACAAGCTGCTCACCCTTTGGAAATATCGCAAGAACCTTCAGAAGTTCGAGTTCACTGTTTGAATCGCCCTCGGATTTGTTGCGTAGGAACTCAAGGGACTTACGAAATGATTTTGGGGTAGCAGTTAGTTTGCCCGAAGCATTTTGAAGCAGAATGTCACTGCTCATGCCGATCAGCTGTGTTAATGGCACGATCGATAGACTTTTCAGCGCCGTATCGACTTCAAGCGGGACACCATCTGTCAGTTGGTGCAATTTGCGTATCGAATTTTCATTGCAGTTTTCGGCATAGAGGTCACCGAATGATGAAACATATACCATAAGATCGGCTTCATCGAGATTTTTAAGTCGAACCACTTTATCGCCGACCAAAGATGACGCCGTATCACACCTCAGAATTACGACGATGTTAGGACAGTATTGCAAGGCGATCGAAATAATATCCTCAAATTCGGCTTCTATTGATTGCTCGCCGAATGTTTGCTGCGTATTTACTGGGATATCATCAATCAAGAGACAGCTCGAGCCGTGCTCTTCTAAAGCGTCGCATAACTTCTCAAAACTGACTTCGTATCTCTCTCGAATGTCTTCTAGGAAAGTTCCTCTCCCGCGATAGTCTGAGGCATCGAGCCTAAAACAAGATGTAGGATCCTGTCCCCCTGTAGCTAAGACTTGATGTAGAAACTCATCTCCCGCCATTCCCCATTCGGATACAATCCAACAGAAGCGGTTTGAGTTGAGCCTTCTCTGAACCTCTTCCAGCTCGAGAGTCCGGATAGATGAGTGAGCGTTAGATTTTGGAAGAAAATATTTAAATTTAGCTAATATCGATTGTGTCGATAGGGCTTGCGCCCCCCTTAATGCAGGAGATTTACCTAGCTCCTCGAGGGTCTTTTTTTTTACATCGCGATCGACACTCTCACGGTCAAATGCTAAGACGCTGTTGTCTTCTTCAAGCTTGAATGCTCCATCAGGGCCGAGAGCATACTCGCCCGATCCTAGTTGTCTGAGAGCTCGCGGCCAAATTTTGAGCTTCCGTCGCCCCTCGATCTGCGAAAACTGGCATATGGAATACCCATTGTATCGCTTGGCATGATTATTTTCTATGTATTCCAAGCCAAACAAGGAGGAGCCTTGTAGCGAAACACGCTGTGCGGACCCAAAGCTTGCTTTAGAGCTGAAGTCACTTTCGTGCATGTGCCCGTATAAGTGAACGTCAAACCGACCATCAGGGCAGATATCACTTATCCAACTTGATTGGCTGTGCTTGTGGAGCCAATCGAGCGGATGGTGTGTGGTGATAATATTGATGTCATTCGCTACGCACCACTTGCGCGCATCGTTACGAGTGACAGCCTGGAGCTGTCTCGTATCAACACATAGCTTGCCATGCTGATTGCCAGGAAGGAACTGCAACCACGTTGAGTTGAGGCCGACAATTCCGACGCGAGCATTGTTAATCTCTAAAACACACGATTTGTCACCAGGAAATATTCCACTCAATTCAGATGGAACGGGTATGACACCTTGTTTTGAGAGGCGATCAGCCCAGTTCGTGTAATTATTAAATATCGTTCTTATCGAATGCTGATAATTGTATTTGCCTGCAAAAAAGTTGTCCCGCACTCCTTCTTTTTCCCACCAACTACTCAGAGCCAAAAAACTTGGGTCATCAATATCCGGGCGAACAAGGTCATGGTTTCCGGGGATGTGGATTAGGGTTGGGTTGCACCCCAGCTCCCGGAAGGTCGACCATATTTCAGAAATTATCACGTCGAGTTTCTCAAACTCCTCAACAGAGCCTTTCTGAACTAAATCTCCTGAGAAAATGACGAAATCTATCTTGCTTGTTCGCGACTTTTGTTTGCGCAAATCGTCAAAGAGGTGGTGCTTCAATTCGGGCCAAAGCCACCCTTGATCTTTCATGCCAACATGCAAGTCTGTAATGTGCATAAAAGTTGTTTCAAACTCTTGCACTTTCTATCCTTTTTGGCTGCAATTCTCGAACGGCGTTCAGGCACGTGTTGTTTCAGGAGCAACATCAAAGCGGATGCATAACAGGACGTCAATCTCATAAGGGCGCGATAGTCGTTTACAGCAAAAAGTGGAATTTTCTAGATATAGTGTTATCCAAATCAAGTGTGCGTACAATCTGCTGCCAATAGTCGTTTCAGCGATTAGAACCTGTTTCCGGGCGCGGCAAGCATATCGTAGTTTATTTCGCAGTTGGAGACCGCGCGCTACGTTCGCTTGAGAGATACACAGAATTCTCACAATACAGTTCAACAGATCAGCCTTATTTTTAAGCAATAGTAAAATGATGTTTCGAGTCCTCTTTGCGCCAGCCGACGTGTCGCCTGGCGTTGTCACGAAGCGTCACAATCGTTCGGTCAAGCGGCGCGGTCCGATCGATTGAAGGATTGATCAGTTGGCACCTTTCACGTAAGATTGCCCTGTATCTCGCTGATCATAAACGCGATTGTGGAGCAGGATGGTTGCCTACCCTTCGAGTAAGCTTGATCTAGCGTCCCTCCGAAGGCAAAGGTCACACGTTCGAATCGTGTCGGGTGCGCCAAGTCAACCTACTGCCTCTAAAGGCAGATTTGGGCTTAAGGGTTTACCCCTTAGTCTCCCAAAAGGTCCGTCTGTCACGCTGCTGTCACAGCAAATGCGCGACGTATGGCGACCGTTCGTAGGCGTGGATGCTCCTGGCAGGTTCGAGTCAGGTGTGAGGGATCCCCCCGCTCTCTAGTTCATTCCCCACCAAGGCTGAAGCCGTCTCCTGGGGCCGAGCGCAGGAGCACGACATCAACCGATGCCATCTCTAGCAGGCAACAAAGCCGCTGAGGGGCAAACCCTTGGTGACCTCCTGAGGCGCTATGAAGCTCGGGGTACACGAACGAAGCGAAGCAGCCGAGCTGAGTCATCACGGATCAAGATGCTCCTGGCCCATCTTATGGCTCAGGTGGCTGTCACACGTGTCACACTGGCCTTCCACATCGTCGACAACCTGCGTCACAAGGTGACGGGTATGCGCGAGGCCATCGCGACCGCCCGCCTTACAGCCCCGATTTCAACCCGATCGAGCAAATCTTCGCCAAGCTGAAAGCTCTGCTGGGCAGTGCGGTGGCGCGGATCATTGCCGAAATCTGAGACATCATTCGGCTCCGCCTTTATCGCTTCGATAGGGCTGAGTGTCGAGCGGATCGCGCCGCAGCTGGATATGGCGTAACCTAGCCAAATTTGTCCAAGTAAATCTGCCTACGAGCAAGCTCCTTCTTTAATCACCAACATTTACGAGCGTGGAGGCGGCGGCGGAGGTGGGGGTGGGAGTGGTGGTGTCAGGAGCTCCAGCGGAGGAGGACGCGGCAATTCTAGCGGCGGCGGCGGGGGAAAGCCTGGCGGCGGTGGCGGCGGGGGACCGAGCGGAGGAGGCGGCGGGAATGGTTGTGCGAGCGCAACCGTGCTGGCCGCAAGCATCGCAGTAAGGATGATCAATCGTTTCATCATGGGCGAACTTCCATCGCGCTTGCCAACGTGTGCGGCGCTTCAGACAGCGCTGAAAATACGGACTCAGACTCGTTCGAGCCGCGCTTCATCTTCGGCTCCTCTGGTCCCATTTGTACCCTCTCAACCGGCCCTGTTCGAGATTTTACGGTCCGGTTGTCTGGACGAGAGGGATTTGAGTATCGAACGAAACGATGTCCGTCCCTGAAATCAGCGATCAACCAGCAGTAGGAGGGATAAGGCTGGTCTATCGGCCGAGTCCTGCCGAACGATTAACGGTTGAGTGCTGTCTCAACGTCTATTCATCAGGGCAACTCGGTGATGCGGGAATATCGGTATCAGAATATCTTCTTCAGTTCCCCATCGATCTTCGACCACAAGGAAGCGTCCGGCGCCTTCCTGCACTCTTCGGCGATCAAGGGAGTGACCTTCTCGACACCAGCAATATCAATCGCCACCACATCGGGCTTCTTCTGGCCCTGTTTGTACCCAGCGGCCCATGCGACGACTTTTGGTTTGAACGTGTCTTCGAACCCGTTGAACTCCTCGCAGGTGACTTTTTCGAGCGGCTTGCTCGCCAACTTCGCTTGATTCTTATCGGCGCTCTGCCCGCTGGAGGTTTCGGCTTGAGCGATGCCGGCGGATAAGACGATTGCAATGGCTGCCAGCAGGTAAGTCTTCAGGGATCTGGTGTGCATGATGAGCTCCTTTGCCTTCGCTTAATGCGATCGACAGCATTTCGTCGAACTCCAGAATGCCGAAGTCCGGCGATCCGGCCGGCCGACAGATCTCAGTGCGATGGGAAAATCGCCGGTCGCGCCGACATCAAATGATGATGACTTATGATTGGACGCGCTCTGACGATCGACTTGTTCGTTTGATTGAGTCTCGGAAACCAAATCAGCAGGGTCAATCGAGCCGAATACGAAGATGCGAAGAGGCCGCTCGTCTGAAGGGCTTCCCGGGACGAGCCTGCTGTCGAGAACCGATGTCTCAACTATAGCGTGAACGGTCGTCGCTCAGGGTGGTTCCGGCTGTTTGCAACTTAAAAGATACGAAATGCGCCGGATTGCAGGGCAGGAGCGATCAAATCACCGATCGCGCGCGAACGCGGGATAGCCACGCGTTGTCGCCCTGAGCGTCTCGTGACCATCGGTATACTGGTCCGGACCGGCACGGTACGCTTCCGCTCGCCCGCAGCGTTGCAGGCATCGAGGCGGACGCCGTCGAACAGGGAGCAGGACGGTCCAGAGTGGATCAGCCCTCCTTGGTAAGGGGGACGGCGACGAAGCGGGTCTGGCCCCTGACGCTCTTCACCCGCATCAGCACGGCCTTGCGGCCGTTCGATTCGGCGGCGCGGATCTGCGCCTGCACCTCGGAGGGCTTCGAGACGCTGGTGCCGCCGACATCCAGGATCACGTCGCCCTGGGAGATGCCCTTGGAGGCCGCCGGCCCGGTCGGGTCGACATCCAT
>NZ_QJJJ01000024.1 GCF_003201865.1 Methylobacterium sp. B4
TCGCGGTTGCCGATCCAGGTGATCGGACGCAGCAGGCCCGAGGCGGTGACGGCCAGATCGCCGACGCGCAGATCCTCGACCGCGACCTCGCCCCGGGCGGTGCGGATCAGGGTGCCGGTGGTGAAACAAACTACAGGTGATACATCGAGCACAAGATTGCCACTCTCAATACCGCCAACATCGTCCTGGCGACCACCTGCCTGTACGTAGTAAGTGCGACCCGCAACAGCCTGGAACGTCAGGCCCGCTTTAAAGAAGTCAAGATTGTTTGGGTCGCCCCCGAATTGTCCGTCATCATTTGATGCCACCTCAGTTAGGTTGCCGTATGATGCGCTTGCAGCCGGATTTGTAAGGGCAAAGACCTGTAGCGTCGTGTCGTAATCGGAGCCGCGAGTCCCGAGGGTGACAGGACCGTTTTGTTGCGCCGTGTAGCTAAACCAAACAGTCTTTCCGCTCGGCGCTCCCTCCGGCCCAACTCTAGTGTCTTCTCCTGCTGCGCTAGTAGCATCTGTTGTTGATTGAGAAATTCTAGAAACTGTAATAGGTGTGGCATTAGAAATATCGTCGTTCTGGGCCATTTTCTTCTCCCAAATAACTCGTTGGCAGTTATCGCACGTACATAAGATCAATGCTGTAACCACAGCGCAACAGCAAAAAAAACATTAAGAATCGATATGTGTCACGAGTTTTCTCGTGTAATTGCAATCTAATTTAATGCATTGTAAAACTTTTTACAATCATAGGCTCGACATCGAAATTTTGAGAAAGTCGATGCGCCACTTGCTGGCGATTTTTATTCAGCAAATGTCCCGAAATTACTCGAAATTTTACTCACAGACAGTTGGCCTACATTCAAAGCGCATCGTTCCGAGCCGTTAGCTGCGCACTCCATGCTTGACCGCAAACGCCCACACCGGAATGCCAGCGGGAGCGCCGGCCACGTTGCGGTACCCGCTGACGTTGCCAAACAGGATCCGGTTCGGCTCGATGCCGATCGCTTTGTGTCCGCCCGTGATCATCACCCCGCACCAATCGACTCGCAGCAGGCCGTGCTTGGGGTGGACGCCGAACAGTTCGGTCGCTGTCCAGCCCAGGCGTACGGCGTCTGCACCGTAGCGCTCGATGAAATCGGTGCAGGCCTCGTGGATGTTCGCCCAGGCCGTGGGGTTGACGTAGCGGCAGGGCGGTGAGGTCGGGCGCAGGATGCCGAAGGCTTTGCGCCACTCGGCGGCTTCGAGCGGGAGCGGATCGGACGCGAGTTCGGGAAGGAGCATCAGTGCTGCCGGCTGCGATTGGGCCGGTCGGCATAGCGGCGCTTGGTTACCCCAGCCTTGCGGCGCCGGATCAGCCCCTCAGCGCCCGCGCCAGCAGGGACCGCATCTCAGCGGCGCGCTCGGCAGCTCCCGCAGATGGTTGCCGACACCTGCGGGAGCCTAAGCTTTGGAGGCCATCGGGGCGGCCTCGCAAGCCTGCGCGGCTCGTAACATATGACCGGTGTCCCGAGGCAAGCCCTTTACGCCTTCTGCGCCCGCGCCAGCAGGATCGCCGTGCGGACGGCAGTGCGCCTAGCACCAGTTGTGTTCGTCTTGTCGCGCAGAACAGCGGTAGCGAAGGCGTTTGCCTTCACGGCGGCTGCCACGTCGAGCGTGTAGCCCTCGCCGAGTTCCGCCCGCTGCTCCATCCGCCCGCCGAGCACGGCATCGACCAGGGCGTTCAGGTCGTCATGGGTGACGACCTTGGCCTTGAAGAGCTCGCCGACGGTAGGGGAGGAATCAGCCATGTCGGTGAAATTACTCGTTCCAACGCCTCTGCGGAACGGGTTTGTCGCTCCAACGCTTCCCCACGGGATCAATGACTTGGCTGTGCCTCTTAATCAGCGGGTCCTAGGTTCGAACCCTAGTGCGCCCACCAAATATATCAGATACCTTGCAGTCCAATCGGTCGATCCGAATGAGATCGATGCGGGACCGTGGTGTCTCGGCCAGCCTCTGTCGCTCACAGACTGTTTGTGCGTTCGAGCGCAGATCGATCGCTGCGTCCCGTCGGCGGGATAGCGATGTGCTTGTCCCGATGGTGCGGTATCATCGCGCCCGGCGAAGCATCGCCCTGGAAATGCGATCGGGGGGAGACACGCCGTGTTCGTCTCCCATCCTCTTTTTTCGGCATTCGGCCATCACCTTTCGGAGTGATGCGCTCGTGATCGATCCAGCCGATGTCGTTTCGGAGGGGTGAGAGCGGCAAGCGGCCGGCGCATCGAGGGCGATTGCGGGCTGAGGAGCGAGCCGACATGGCGAGTGCCGGCACACAATCCGAGAAGATCGGCGAGGTCTCGCGCCTGGCGACCCTGGCGGCTGAGCGCATCCTGGAAGCACAGACGACGGAACGACCGCCGTCGCGGGAGCTGTTCATCGCTTTCGTGAGCGCCGCTCGGTTGCTCGAGGAGCACGAGGTGCAGTGGCCGCCGCTGGTCGAGCAGGTTTTGTTCGAGGCCGGCAAACGTTTCAGTCGGGCGGATGCGGAGCCATCGGCAGCGGAGCGGGAGAACGAAGCCGCGGGTGTCGTCGCGGGCCTCACGCGATTTCTGAGCGGTTTCCGGCGCCGCTCGGACGCCCGCTAATCTGCGCCCCGGCGTCGAGATCCGAGGGCCATGAAGGCCAGAGATCCGCCCGCGATCAACCCCAGGACGAAGCCGGCGCCGAAATCGCTGTCATGCTCATGCGTGCCCAGCCACAGGCTGCCGGCCACCAGCGACAGGATGAGCACGAGAATGGCGGGATCGACGAGCCGGCGAAGGCGAGACATCCCGGGAGATTATCTTTCCCAGGGCGATCCTTCCACCCGTCGGGCAGCCGGGTCCGGGAGCCTCGAGGGGTGCACACCTCTCCCCACTCGCCCGACCGTCGCGATGGCGCCTCGCGGGGCGCGCGATCCCTGGCGTGTCAGCTCACGGATGTGTGGGCAGGGCCGTTCTCCGACGCGGCGGCAGCGAGGCGAGCGGCGCTGCGGACGATCGCCAGGACCTCACGGCGCTTCTGATCGTCCTCGATCGCGTCGAAGGCGCGGAGCAGATCGATGGCACCGGGCGTGCGCAGGAAGCTGAACACTTCCGTCTGCACGTCGCCGGCGGCTCCGTCACCCTCGTCGAAGAAAGCGGAAACCGGCACTTCGAGCAGCCGGGCGATTTCCTGAAGGCGCCCGGCGCCGACCCGGTTCGTGCCCTTCTCGTATTTCTGCACCTGCTGGAAGGTCACGCCGACCGCGGTTCCGAGTGCAGTCTGGCTCAGGCCCCTCGCCTTGCGGAGCGCCACGATACGCTCGCCGACGATACGATCCTGCTCTGTTGCCCGCTTTGGCATCGCGCTGGGGAGGCTCATGATACGGTATTCCGGCTTTGGCAATCGGCCGCGCATTTGCCGCCGATCACATGGGTGGGGTGTAGCAACTTAGAAGTGAGCGATTTGGTTGCCCCAGTCCACCGAATCCTTCGAGACCGCTCCGATCGATCGATTCGACATCATCGGTGCGCCGGTATGGTTGTCAGGGCGTGCGATCGTGCTCACGTCAGGGCGGAAGCGTCGATCTTACGCACGGCTCCGCTTGGCCTTCGGACGAATACGGCGTTTCCCGTCTCGCGAACCGCCCGGTGCGTCCGAGGCTTGTACCGCTCGCACGGCTCCGGCCGACCTCGCCTCGAACCGGGTGCTCGCCCATGACACTGCCCCTGCCCTTCGACAACAGCTACGCGCGCCTGCCGGACCGCTTCTACGCGCGGGTCGCGCCGACGGCAGTGGAGGCGCCCCGGCTGGTGCGATTGAATCGGCCTCTCGCGCACGAACTCGGCCTCGATCCCGATGCGCTCGAAGCACCGGGAGGGATCGAGGTGCTGGCCGGGCGGCGAGTGCCCGAGGGCGCGGAGCCGTTGGCGGCTGCCTATGCGGGGCACCAGTTCGGACAGTTCGTTCCGCAGCTTGGGGACGGTCGCGCGATCCTGCTGGGCGAGGTCGTCGGTCGCGATGGGCGCCGAAGGGACATCCAGCTCAAGGGATCGGGTCCGACACCCTTCTCCCGCCGCGGCGACGGTCGGGCCGCCCTGGGGCCGGTCCTGCGGGAATATCTCCTCAGCGAGTCGATGCACGCCCTCGGCATTCCGACCACGCGGGCACTGGCCGCCGTCACCACGGGCGAGCGCGTGATCCGTGAGACGGTCCTGCCCGGTGCGATCCTCACCCGGGTCGCCTCCAGCCACATCCGGGTCGGCACCTTTCAATTCTTTGCCGCCCGCGGCGACGTGGAGGGTCTGCGGACGCTGGCCGACCACGTCCTCGCTCGGCACGATCCCGAGGCGGCGGCGGCCGAGCAGCCCTATCGCGCCTTGCTCGAAGGCGTCGTCCGCCGTCAGGCGGAGCTCGTCGCGCGCTGGCTCCATGTCGGCTTCATCCACGGCGTGATGAACACCGACAACATGTCGATCGCGGGCGAGACGATCGATTACGGGCCCTGCGCCTTCCTCGACGCCTACGATCCGGCGACCGCCTTCTCCTCCATCGACCGGCACGGGCGCTACGCCTACGGCAACCAGCCGCGCATCGCTCTGTGGAACCTCACGCGCCTCGCCGAGGCGCTGGTTCCGCTGCTTGCCGAAGACGAGGCGGCCGGCGTCGCGCAGGCCGAGGCGGCGCGCGGCGGCTTCGCCGGGCAGTTCGAGACCGCCTATTTCGGCGGGTTGCGGGGCAAGCTCGGGCTGACGACCGCGCGCGACGGGGACGCGGAACTGGCCAGCGACCTGCTCAAGGCCATGGCCGAGAACGGCGCCGACTTCACCCTCACCTTCCGCCGCCTGTGCGAGGCCGTGCCCGGTGCCGAGGGTGGGCCGGCGGCGGTCGAGGCCGTGCGCGGCCTGTTCATCGACCCCACGGCCTATGACCGTTGGGCCGAAGGCTGGCACCGGCGGCTCGCCGATGAGCCGGGGGATGCGGCGGCGCGCAGCCGGGCGATGCGCGCGGTCAATCCCGCTTACATTCCGCGCAACCACCGCGTCGAGGAGATGATCGAGGCCGCCGTCGAGCGCCAGGATTTCGGACCCTTCGAAACCCTGCTGACGATTCTGACGCGGCCCTATGAGGATCAGCCTCGATTCGCGCGCTACGCCGAGGCTCCCGAGGGCGGCGGACGGGGATATCGCACTTTCTGCGGGACTTGAGGAAGAATAATTCCCTCGGTGAGGAGCGTGCCACAAGATACCGTGACAACAGTATCGATTAACATATGCTATAGTTGGACTTCGGAGAGAATGGAATATTTCAAGTCTCTGGTAAGGATGCGGCGATAGCTGACAGTTTCTGGGGCGCGGGCGAAAGGCCTTCGCCGAAGGAGTTGTCATGGTTGAAGTTTACCGCGCGCGACGGACGATTCGATTGTCCCTCGCCAGCCGCGTCGCCGTTCTCGGAAGCCTGATCGTATTGGTCGCGACGCTGGCTGTGGGCGGCTACCTCCTGAACGAGGCGCGCGCCGTCATGCATGCCAGGGCCGGCGATGCCCTGGACAGCAGCCTGCGCCTCCTGCGCACCGGCCTCGGATCGGGCCACCAGGACCGCTCGGCAGTCGAAGCCGCGGTCGATCGGGTCGCCAGCGTCACCGGCGGCACGGCCACCGTGTTCGCGGGAGATCTTCGCGTCGCAACCACCTTGCGTCAGCCGGATGGCAGCCGCGCCGTCGGAACCCGGCTCGCGGCCGGACCCGTTCACGAGGCCGTGCTGGGCCGCGGCGAGACCTATCGCGGCGAGGCCGACATTCTCGGCACGCCCTACCTGACGGTCTACGAGCCTTTGCGCGGGGCCGACGGCCAGGTTTCGGGTATCCTTTATGTCGGCCTGAAGCGGGCCGACGTATTGTCCGGCCTCGACCGGATGATGCACCAGGCGGCCCTCGTCGGCGGACTGATGATCCTCGCCGCCATGGGCCTGCTCTGGCTCAGCATCCGCCGCGTCCTTCGCCCGCTCACCGGGATCGGCGTCACGATGACCCGGCTCGCCGAAGGAGACGTCGCGGCCGAGGTGCCGGGCCTGGACCGGCGCGACGAGATCGGCGGCATGGCCGCGGCCGTGCAGGTCTTCAAGGAGAGCCTGATCCGCACGCGCGGCCTCGAAGAGGAGGCGGCGCTCGCCCGGGCCTCGGCCGAGGAGCAGCGCCGGCACGCCCTGCGCACCGTTGCCGAACGCTTCGAGCAGGCGATTGGCGGCGTTCTCGGCACGGTCTCGACCTCGGCCTCCGAATTGAGGACCACGGCCGGCTCGATGTCCGCCACCGCCGCACAGACGGCGAGCCGTTCCTGCATCGTCGCGGCCGCGGCCGGGGAAGCCGCGTCCAACGTCGGCACCGTCGCGGCGGCGGCGGAGGAACTCGGCGCCTCGGTGCAGGAGATCGCACGACAGGTGTCGAACTCGTCCGCGCTGGCGCAGAGCGCCGTGGCGCAGGCCGATCGGACCGGTGCCCTCGTCCATGAACTCGATACGGTCGTGAGCCGGATCGGCGACGTGGTCGGGCTGATTTCCACTATTGCCGGGCAGACGAACCTTTTAGCGCTCAACGCCACCATCGAGGCGGCGCGGGCGGGCGAGGCCGGTCGCGGCTTCGCGGTGGTGGCCGCGGAGGTCAAGGATCTCGCCAGCCAGACCGCGCGGGCCACCGAGGAGATCTCGAGCCAGATCGGCCGGGTGCAGGGTGCGACCGGCGAGGCGGTGGCCGCCATCGGCGACTTCACGGCGCGTATCCGCGAGATCAGCGGCGTCGCCACCGGCATCGCCGCGGCTGTGGAGCAACAGGGTGCGGCCACCCAGGAGATCGTGCGCAACGTGGCCCAGGCGGCGAGCGGAACCGGCGCGGTGACGACGACCATCGCCGACGTCGCGCGGGCCTCGGACGAGACGGGGGCGGCCGCCGCCCAGGTGCTCGCCTCGGCCTCCGAGCTGTCGCGTCAATCCGAGCATCTGAAGGTCGAGGTGGGCCGCTTCCTCGGCACGATCCGCGCGGCCTGAAGCACAGCCGCCGCGCAACCGGCAGTGCTCTCAAGCTCTGCCGCCGTCACGGTGATGAAAAAAAATCGTACGGATTGACGGGACAGCGGGGATCGCTTACTCCGCGCCCCTCACTCCGTCGATGATCGGCGGGTGGTCGGCAGACGGATCCACGATGCGCACGGGTCTTATCGTAACGGAAGCGCCACGGACGGGGCGGGCTTGAGAACAAGCCCGGCAGACCCGGTCGGTGGCGCATGCAGGGTCCCTCGGGGCCCTTTTTTGTTGCGCGAAATCCAGCGGGCCGACATGCGGACCGGACCACGAAGAACGGATTGATGGAGGAGTCGATGAGCGGCGAGGTCATGACCGGTGCCCAGATGGTCATCCGGGCGTTCCAGGATCAGGGCGTGGATACCCTGTTCGGCTATCCGGGCGGCGCCGTGCTTCCGATCTACGACGCGCTCTTCGACGAGACCACGATCAACCACGTGCTGGTCCGCCACGAGCAGGGCGCGGTGCACGCCGCCGAGGGCTACGCCCGCTCGTCGGGCAAGGTCGGCGTCGTCCTCGTCACCTCCGGCCCGGGTGCCACCAACATCGTCACCGGACTGACCGACGCGATGCTGGATTCGATCCCGCTCGTCGCCGTCACCGGCCAGGTTCCGACGCACCTGATCGGCTCGGACGCCTTCCAGGAATGCGACACGGTCGGCATCACGCGCCACTGCACGAAGCACAACTACCTCGTCAAATCGATCGAGGACTTGCCGCGCATCCTGCACGAGGCGTTCTACGTCGCGAGCCACGGGCGCCCGGGCCCGGTCGTCATCGACTTGCCCAAGGACATCCAGTTCGCGTCCGGCGTCTACAGCCGCCCGGAGCAGGACGGCCACAAGACCTACAAGCCGCCGGTCAAGGGTGACGCGGAGAAAATCCGCGCCGCGGTCGAGCTGATGGCGGGTGCGCGCCGGCCGATCTTCTACACCGGTGGCGGCGTCATCAATTCCGGGCCGGAGGCCTCGCGGCTCCTGCGCGAGCTCGTGGCCGAGACGGGCTTTCCCGTCACCTCCACGCTGATGGGCCTCGGTGCCTTCCCGGCCTCGGACGACAAGTTCCTCGGGATGCTGGGCATGCACGGCACCTACGAGGCCAACCTCGCGATGCACGATTGCGACGTGATGATCTGCATCGGCGCCCGTTTCGACGACCGCATCACCGGCCGTCTCGACGCCTTCGCGCCGTTCTCGAAGAAGATTCACGTCGATGTCGACGCTTCCTCGATCAACAAGGTCGTCAAGGTCGATGTCGGCATCCTCGGCGATTGCGCCGCGGTGCTGGAGGAGATGCTGGCTCAGTGGCGCGCCCTGCCGCGCCAGCCCGACAAGGCGCGGATGGAGGACTGGTTCAACAAGATCAGCCGCTGGAAGTCGCGCGACTGCCTCGCCTATTGGCCCTCGGGCACGATCATCAAGCCGCAATACGCGGTGCAGCGGCTCTACGAGGCCTGCAAGGACCGCAAGACCTTCGTCACCACGGAGGTCGGTCAGCACCAGATGTGGGCGGCGCAGTACTTCAAGTTCGATGAGCCGAACCGCTGGATGACGAGCGGAGGCCTCGGCACCATGGGCTACGGCCTGCCGGCGGCGATCGGCACGCAGCTCGCCAACCCGGACGGTCTCGTCATCGACATCGCGGGCGAGGCCTCGATCCTGATGAACATCCAGGAGATGTCGACGGCGGTGCAGTACCGGCTGCCGGTCAAGATCTTCATCCTGAACAACGAGTACATGGGCATGGTGCGCCAGTGGCAGGAGCTGCTGCACGGCTCGCGCTACTCGCAGAGCTACTCGGAGAGCCTGCCGGACTTCGTCAAGCTGGCCGAGGCCTACGGCGCCAAGGGCATCCGCTGCGAGAAGCCCGGTGAGCTCGACGCGGCGATCCGGGAGATGCTGGACTATGACGGTCCCGTGATCTTCGACTGCATCGTCGACAAGACCGAGAACTGCTTCCCGATGATCCCCTCGGGCAAGGCGCATAACGAGATGCTGCTCTCCGACTATCTCGGCGAGACCGGGGTGGAACTCGGCGATGTCATCTCGGCCGAGGGCAAGATGCTGGTCTGACCGGCTCTTCCCTCGACGGCCCGGCCATGCGCGGCCCGATCACAGCACCGGTGTCGGGGCTCTCATCGCGAGAGGCCCCGGCGCCAGCCTCCGGCGAGCCGTTGTCGCCAGTCCGGCCGCGGAAGGGCGTCGTGGCGGCGTGGGTCGAGACGCGGGACGCTCGCCGCACGCTGTGCCGCCGTCCGGTCGCTGCGCTTGCGCAGGAGCACGAAGAACTCGTCCTCCCGCACCCGCGTCGGCTCCAGGGCCGCGCATTCGAACGGCAGCAGATCGAGGCCGATCACTTCCGCCAGCGCGCGGGCGAAGCTGTAGGGTGTGAAGACCGTGCAATGCACGTCGACGGAGCCGCCGGTCTCGGCGATGCCGGCGGCGATCGACAGGGCTTCCCCGGGGCCGCCGCTGATCGGCCTGACCGGAACGGCCTCACCCTTCCAGATGCGCCCCGCATCGACCGGGCAGGCCCGGGCGAAATGCTCGTAGACCGTGGCGATCGTCGGCTGCTCGAGACGCGCGAGATGGGCGGCGACGAGCGCGCCGACGCTGGTGGGTGTGCGGAAATGGTCGAAGGTGAAGCGCTTGTCGGGCACGATGAGGCAGAACACGCCGCCCTCCCGCAGGGCGTCGCCCGCCTCGCGCAGCCAGCGGATTGGATCGGGGACGTGCTCGACGACGTGGGACGCGACGATGTAATCGACCGGCCCGCGCGCGCCGAGCGCCTCGGCGAGGCCGCCGGGCCCGAGCACCACGTCAACGGGCAGGATGCCGTCGATGCCGGCGGGGCCGAGCGTCGGGTGGCCTCGGTACTGGCGGCGGAGTTCCTCCGTCGGAAGGTGGTCCGCGTAGAGCACGTCGCCGTCGCTCTTCAGGACGATCGGATGCGTGAGGGGACCGATCTCGACGCCGGTTCGGCCCTGCGGCACGACGAGATTCAAGACACGCTGGCGCCGATCCATGGCGCGGCCGGTATCACGCCGTCGGCGGGCGGGTCCAGCGCCTCGGCGCGGGCCGCGGCCGGGGGTGCAACAGTTTAAGACGAGGGACGCTGCAAGATGAACGCGATGAACACCCACTACCCCGAGCCCACCCGGGTCGAGACCGTCAACCGCCACACGCTCGCGGTGATCGTGGACAACGAGCCCGGCGCGCTGGCCCGGATCGCCGGCCTGTTCTCCGGCCGCGGCTACAACATCGAGAGCCTGACCGTCTCCGAGACGGAGGAGGCGCGCCACATCTCGCGCATCACCATCGTCACCACCGGCACCGACGCGGTGATCGACCAGATCAAGGCGCAGCTCGACCGCCTCGTCCCCGTGCATCGGGTCGTCGACCTGACGCTCCAGGGGCAGGCGCTGGAGCGCGAACTCTGCCTCGTGAAGGTGGCGGGCACCGGCGAGCACCGCAGCGAGGCCTTGCGGCTGGCCTCCGCTTTCGGCGCCCGCACGCTCGACGCCACGCTGAATTCCTTCGTGTTCGAGCTGACCGGCTCGACCGAGGAGATCGACCGCTTCATCCGCCTCCTCACGGTGATCGGCCTCGTGGAGATTTCCCGCACGGGCATCGCCGCCATGGGCCGCGGCGCGGAGCCGCTGTAGCTGGGCCTGCCCGTGGACGGCGCTATCCTTCCTGGGCGCCGTCCGCAGCGACGAGGGATTCCATGATCGCCCGCACTTTCTACTACGCCCCCGGCGCCTGCTCGCTCGCCTCGCACATCGTGCTGGAGGAGATCGGTGCGCCCTACGAGACGATCCGCCTCGATCTCGCCAAGGGCGACCAGCGGGCGCCGGAATACCTCGCGGTGAACGAGCGCGGGCGCGTCCCGGCCCTCTACGAGGACGGCTGGGTGCTCACCGAGAACGCAGCGATCCTGCGCCACCTCGCCCGCTCGCATCCCGAAGCCGGCCTCCTACCCGACGATCCCCGCGAACAGGCCGTCGTCGACGAATGGCTCGCCTGGCTCTCGACCGGCCACCACATCGCCTACGCCCATGTCCGCCGGCCGGAGCGCTACAGCGCCGACGAGGCGGCCCATCCCGAGATCCGCGCCAAGGGGGCCGACACCTTCGGCGATCTCTGCACCATGACCGAGGTGCGGCTCTCGAACGGCGGCTGGGCGCTGGGCGAGCGCTACAGCATCGTCGATCCCTACCTGATGGTGTTCTGGAACTGGGCGCGGGGCGCCACCATCGGCTTCGACATGCCGGCTCGCTTCCCCGCCTGGACCGCCCATGCGCGGCGCTTGTCCGAGCGCTCCGCCGTCCGGACGGTCTTCGCTCGCGAAGGGCTGACGCTTCCGGCCTGAGGCATCGTCGGGTTCTACCGCAGGATCCACACCGCCAGCGCGATCACGACGGCGACCGCCAGGACGATGCCGACATAGGTCGGCATGACCCAGCGGTTGGCGCCGTGGCTCGTGTGCAGCCTCGAGGCCCGGCTCCGGCGCGGCGTCGTCTCCGCTTCCCGAGCCAGGGCGATGCGGGAGGTCTCCGCCGGGCGCCCGGCCGCCTCGTCGTCGGTGCCGAGCGGCGAGAGCCCCGGGTCCTGGGCCGGGTTCTTATCGCCGGTCCGGCCCGAATCGATCTCCGCCTTGAGCTGCGGAAGGGTCGGATCGCGCGAGGGAGGGGGCGCCTCCGGAACGCGGTCGGCCGGTGGCGGCGGAGTTTCGGAGCGAAGAACCATCTTTGCGAACGTCCCCTCAGCAGCGAGCCGGTCCGCGACCGTCGCCGGACTGCCTCGCAGGAGAGCAAGTCGCCGACGGACGGCCCAGTTTCCGTCCGTGTTCGATCCGGGGCCCGCGGCGCAGCCGCCTGCAGCCGGCCGACCGCTCTCAGGATGTTCCCAGCAGCCGAGGATAGCGCGGCTGGTCCGGAAATCGCTACACGGCCGATACCGGGAGCATCGTCGCCGACGGCCGAAAGGACGGGCGGCGGGGAACGGACGAGGCGATTTACGGTTCTGCCGCTCAGGTCGGGCCACTGAAGCACGAGGACAGCCGGCGCCCATGTGCGGAATCTGCGGGGAGATCAGCTTCGGAGGACGGGCCGATCGGGGGGCCGTCGAAGCGATGATGATGGTCCTCCGCCCGCGCGGACCCGATGCGAGCGGCCTCCAAGAGGAGGGCCGCGTGGCCCTCGGCCATTGCCGGCTGAAGATCATCGACCTGTCGGAGACCGGGCGGCAGCCGATGGTCGATCCGGAACTCGGCCTCAGCCTCGTGTTCAACGGCTGCATCTACAACTACAAGGAACTGCGCGAGGAGCTGACGGCCAGGGGCTACCGCTTCTTCTCCACGAGCGACACCGAGGTGGTGCTCAAAGCCTATCACGCCTGGGGCCGGGATTGCGTGAAGCGCTTTCTCGGCATGTTCGCCTTCGCCGTCCATGAGCGCGAGACCGGCCGGGTGATGCTCGCCCGCGACCGGCTCGGCATCAAGCCGCTCTACTATGCCGAGACGCCCGAGCGCTTCCGCTTCGCCTCCGCGCTGCCGGCCCTGCTCGCCGCCGGGGATGTCGATACGTCGATCGATCCGGTCGCGTTGCATCACTTCATGAGCTGGCACGCGGGCGTGCCGGCCCCGCTGACGATCCTCAAAGGCGTGCGGAAGCTCCATCCCGCCACGACGCTCACCTTCGAGCCCGACGGCGCGCGCCGGGAGGAGACCTACTGGTCGCTCACGGTCGGCCCGCGGGACGAGGACCGCGCCATGACCGAGGCCGATTGGCGCGCAGCCGTGCTCGATTCCCTCGGCGTCGCCGTGGCCCGGCGCCAGATCGCCGACGTGCCGACCGGGGTGCTGCTCTCGGGCGGCCTCGACTCGTCTGTCATCGTGGCGCTGCTGGCCCGGAACGGCCAGAGCGGGCTCAAGACCTTCTCGGTCGGCTTCGACGCGGTGAACGGCGTCGAGGGCGACGAGTTCAAGTATTCCGACATCATCGCCGAGCGCTTCGAGACTGATCACGCCAAGCTCGTCGTCGACGGCTCGCGCACCCTGGAGGCGCTGCCTGCGGCGATCCACGCCATGGCCGAGCCGCAGATGAGCCACGACGCGGTGGCCTTCCTGCTGCTCTCTCAGGAGGTCGCCCGGCATGTGAAGGTGATCCAGAGCGGCCAGGGCGCCGACGAGGTGTTCGGCGGTTACCACTGGTACCCGAAGCTGATGGGCTCGACCGACCCGACCGCCGATTACGCCAAGGCCTATTTCGACCGCGACCACGCGGAGATGCGCGAGGCGATCACGCCCGATTACCTCGGCGCGGATCACAGCCGCGACTACATCGCCCGGTTCTTCGCGGAGTCGCGGAGCGCGAGCGCCATCGACAAGACCCTCGACCTCGACCAGCGGATCATGCTCGTGGACGATCCGGTCAAGCGGGTCGACAACATGACCATGGCCTGCGGACTGGAGGCGCGCGTCCCGTTCCTCGATCACGAACTCGTCGAACTCGCCGCGCGCATCCCGGCGGAGCTGAAGGTGCGCGATGGGGGAAAGTACATCCTCAAGGAGGCGGCCCGCGCCGTCGTTCCGGCGGAGGTGATCGACCGGCCGAAGGGCTATTTTCCGGTTCCCGCTCTGAAGCACATCCGCGGGCCGTTCATGGATTTTGTGCGCGACGTGCTCGACCGGCCGGCGGCGCGCGAACGCGGGATCTTCAACCGGGATTACGTCGATCGTCTGCTCGCCGATCCGGACGGGACGCTGACGCCGAAGGGCAATTCGAAGCTCTGGCAGGTCTCGCTGCTCGAAGCGTGGCTGCAATCGCACGGCATCTGATCTGCTGGTCCCGCGTTGGGCGCATGAGGCGCCGTGCAGATCGTCGCGCGAAGCAGACGCTTGCGCTCAAGGTGACGCGGATTCTCCACGATCATCGACGAAGCGCGGCGGGCAAGAACGCACGGTTTGGGGGAGGCCCGAGAGTATGTGCCGCTGGATCGCCTATCGGGGCCGCACGATACCGCTCGAGCATTACGTGACGGAGCCGGCGCATTCGCTGGTCTCACAGAGCATCAAGGCGCTCGAATCGACCGCGAGCACCAACGGCGACGGGTTCGGGTTGGGCTGGTACGGCGACCACCCGGAGCCGGGCCGCTTCCGCGAGGTGCAGCCCGCCTGGTCCGACGAGAACCTGCGCTACATCTGCCGGCACCTGCACTCGCACCTGTTCTTCGCCCATGTGCGGGCGGCCACGGGCACGCCGATCACGCGGCCCAACTGCCACCCCTTCGCCTGCGGCCCGTGGCTCTTCATGCATAACGGCTATATCGGCGACTGGGCCCGCCTGCGCCGGCCGGTCGAGGCGCTGATCCCCGACGAACTCTACCCCTCGCGCAACGGCACGACGGATTCGGAGGCGCTGTTCCTGGCGATCCTTGGTCAGGGCCTGATGGCCAGCGAGACGAAGCACGACCCAATCACTGCGACGGCGCGGGCGCTGGCCGCCGTGACGGAACTGGTCGGCGGCATCGAGGACGGCCATCCCTTCCGCTTCACGGCGGCCCTGGCCGACGGACGCGACCTGTACGCCTTCCGCTACGCGGCCAACGACGCGGCCAACAGCATGTATTACCGCCAGTCCGCCGACGGCGTCGTCGTCGTCTCGGAGCCGCTGGACAAGGAGCATGCGACCTGGACGCCGGTGCCCGACAACAGCGTCGTGATCGCCCGCAAGGACGAGCCGGTCGAGGTTCTGTCGCTCAAGGAGTTCGGGCTGGCACGCCGCTCCGGCCTGCCGCACCTGCAATTGCAGCTGAGTGCCTGAAGCGGCCCCGGGTAATCCGGGGCCGGGTTCCGTTCTCAGGTCACCCAGGTGGTGCCGCCGACGGCCGAGAGCGTCATGCCGTCGGAGCCGACATCGGCGGCGCTGTAGCCGAGGATCTGAGCGAGCTGTTCGCGGGCGCGCCAGACGCGGCTCTTCACCGTGCCGATCCGGCAGTTCATCACCGTCGCGGCCTCCTCGTAGCTGAGGTTCTCGATCGCCACGAGGATCAGCGCCTGCCGCATCGGCAGGGGCAGCTTGGCGAGCGCCGTCTGCGCGTCCATGAGATCGACATGGCCGGATTGTTCCGGGGCGGCGGCGAGACGCTCGGCGTAATCGCCGTCGCTGTCGGCTACCTCGCGCACCTCCTTGCGGTGGCGCGAGTAGAAGGCGTTGCGCATGATCGTGAACAGCCACGCCCCGAGATTGGTGCCGACGGTGAAGCGCGACCGGCTCCGCCAAGCCCGCAGGAAGGTGTCCTGAACGAGGTCGTCGGCGGCGGAGGGGTTCTTCGTCAGCGACATCGCGAAGTTGTAGAGGCGCGGCGTCATCTCGATGATGGCGGAGCGGAACGACTCCTCGTCCTTGCCCTCCTGAGCGACGAGGACGGTCTCCAACCGCGCGAGCAGGGCGTCGAACCGGCCGGCTCCGGCACTTGGGGTGCCCGGCATCTGGGCATAGGCTTCGGCGAGAAGGGCTCCGAGACGCTGCTGGATACCGGCAGGGAGCATGGGGGCCTCGCCGAGCGGCGGGGCGGACATTTCGAAGGCAGTCTTTGGCATCAGGTCCTGTGGTAGGTCACGGACTTGGGCCGGGGTCATGCCCCGGCCGCCGATTTGTCCCGCGAATTCCCTGCGCCTGCGCCTACATAGATTATTAGTACCGGTGCAGTGGTCCGTTATCCCGGTCGCGCTGCTTCGGCCGCCGAGCTTCTGTCTGCCCCCGTACCGATGACTTTACGCTGCGACAGCTTGAGTTCATGTGTCGCGGCGCGAACAACTTCGCCATAACGCGGTTGTCGAACCGCGGACGACCGCCGCAGGGTTCGAAGGTCAACGACTGCGCATGGGCTGGCCGCTCCGTCTTCTCGTCGCTTCCGGGATCGTGGCCGGAGGCGTCGCCGTCGGCGCCCTGGCCCGCTTCAGTCACGCACCGATGCCCGGCGAGGGCGACCTTCTCAATCTCGGGCGCTATCACCCCGAGACCGCCTTCGATCTCCTCGGTCGGCGCGTCGGGCGCGACGAGGCCGAGCGGCTGACGGCGACGGCGGAGGGCCGTGAACAGCTTTCGCCCGACCGCGGCGCCGTGGCGATCGACGCGGCCCTGATCGAGCGCGGACGCGACGCCTTCTACCGCGAGACCTTCGGCAACGAGGTGTTCCTCACCGACGTGATGGGCATGCTCGACGGCGGCATCACGCCCTACGAGGTCGCCCGCGCCATCGCCCTGCTCGCCGGGCAAGGCACCTCGAACCTTCAAGTCCGCATGGCGCGCGACGTCACCGTCGGCGAACGCACCTGGAAGAAGGGAGAGCTAGTGCCGACGGGGCTCGACGTGCCGCGCGGCTCCGCCTTCATCCTCGGCATCCGCGCCTTCTACGATCGCGGCCACCTGCGCATGGGCATCACCTGCGCCCTCTGCCACGCGGCCGTCGACCCGGCCTCCGGCAAGGTGGTCGAGGGCGCGCCCAACACCGACCTCAATGCCGGGCTGCTGATGGCGCTGGCGAGCAATTCGACGGCCTATTTCATGCACGGCAGCGCCGACCCGGCCAGCCATCCCGGCGATCCCGCCCGCGCCGTGACCGGGGAGGACGGGAGCAGGGTGACCCTGCCGGACCGCGAGTCATTCGAGGCCGCCGCCAAGGTGCAGGTCGCGAGCTGGCCGGCCGGCAGCTTCGATTCCTCCGCGGACCGCGAGACCAATCCGACCTCGATCCCGTCGAGCTTCTCCGCCTACGGCGAGCCCTACAGCTGGAGCGGACGCGCTGCGATCGGTCCATTCAAGGGGCTTTCGGCGCTCAACAACAACGTCCATGCCGCCAATTCCGACACCACGCAGCAGACGCGGGCGGTCAAGGTGCTGTTCGGCCTCGATCCCGAACTCTATCTCGGCATGGTCCTGCAGGGGGCCGCTGACGCGGCGCTACGCTTCGATCCGGCCTCGGGCAGGCAGCCGACCCAGGTTCTGGCCGTCGCCGACCTGACACCGGGCACGCCCGGCCTCAACAGCTACGCCGTGCTGCCGAGCTTTCCCGCCACCAACTACATGACCGACAACAGCCTGCTCGCCTCCGTCGCGGGGGAGCCCGCCAACTACGCCAACAACGCCATGTCGGCCTTCCAGAACCTCCTGCGGGCCCCCGACGCGGCGTTCGCCGACGCCGCGCAACGGGCGCGGGGGCGCGCGGTGTTCGCACGAGCCGGATGCGTCGGTTGTCACTCGGGACCCGCGCTCACCAACAACCGGGTGATCCCGATCGAGGAGATCGGCACCGAGCCGAGCCGCGCGCGCGCGACGGTCCGGATGGAGGCCCAACTGGCCGCGCCCGCCATTTTCGCCACGGACACGCCCTTCCCGCTGCCGCCGGACGCGAAGACGGTCCCGATACCCGTCGAGGGCGACGCGCTGAAGCAGCTTCAACTCGCCTGGGCGCATGCCGGAACGAAGGGCGGCTACAAAGTGCCCAATCTCGTCGGGCTGGCCTGGAGCGCGCCCTACCTGCACGATTCCGGCGTCTCGGTCGGACCCGACGCCGAGCGGCAACTCGGCGTGCCGGGCACCCTCGACGCCGGCGTCCTGCCCGATCCCGCCAACAGCCTGCGGGCGCTGGTGGACCGGAGCCTGCGGGCCCGGGTCGTGGCGGCGAACGGGGCGTCCGCGAAGGCGAGGACGGCTCGCGTCACCGGCGAGGGCCATGCCTACTGGGCGGATGCCGAGGCCGGTATCCCGGCCGAGGATCAGGCAGCCCTCGTCGCCTACCTGCTCTCCGTCGTCCGGCTGACCGAAGCGGTGCCGGTGCCCTGAGCGGGGTAACCGGTGCGACCCCGCGTCGGCCTACTTCAGGGCGGCATCCTGTGATCCAATGCAGGGCACCGGAGGTTGTCCGGTGAGCGCCCCGGTCGGGCCCGCGCCGCCGCGAAGAGAGGCCGATCCATGAGCGTTCCGGACTGGCTTCCGCTCCTGGCCTTCCAGGCTCCCCTCCCCCCGATCCGGCCCGAGCCGCCGCGGCGCATGCCGGAATGGTTTCCGGCCTTCATCATGGGCATGACGGTCTTCATCATGGTCGCCCCGATAATCGCGATCTGGGGGTTTCACAGGCCCGAGAAGCCGTTCCGCTCCGTCTGCGAGGCGGCCGGCGGCCGCGTGGTGCCGGGCTCGCTCGCGGGCGACGGTCCGCCCCGATGCCGTCGCTTCTGACGGTTGTGCGGGCACGAAAAGAAACCCGCGCCGGCCGAGGCCGGGCGGGTCGAAGTCCAGGGAGAAAACAGGAAGCAGACCTGTACGGGCTCTAACCTGCCGACCGCGGTCCGGTTCATCGAAATTCGCGCCGAGACTGCTACCTCGCGGTCAACGTGATCACGTGTCTTCGATCGGCGGCGCCGTCAGGTCTGGAACGACAGCACCGCGCGCGTGCCGGTCCGGCCCGGCGCGTAGGTGAGGACCGAGCGCAGGTTGGAGGCCATGGCGCGGATGATGCGCGAGCCGAGACCGGTCCCCTTCGCCTCGCCCTCCCCCGTCCAGCCGACGCCATCATCCTCGACCGTTAGCGAGAGCGTGTCGGGACCCTCGCGCATCACCTGCACCCGGATCTCGCCCTGAGTGCCGCCGGGATAGGCGTATTTGTAGGCGTTGGTGACGAGTTCGGTCACGACGACGCCGAGCGAGACGGCCTTGTCGGTGGCGAGCCGGATCGGCTCGGCCTGAAGGCGGATCGCGTGGTCGCGGCCCGACGCTTTCATGGCGAGCTGCAATTCCTCCACGAGCCCGCTCAGATAGGCGTCGAGCTCGACGGCCTCGACGTCCTGCGAGGTGTAGAGCCGCCGGTGGATGCCGGCGATGGCCGAGATGCGCGCCTGCATCTCCTCCAGCGCCTCCTTGGCCGCCGGATCGGTCACGGCGTTGGTCTGCAGGCGCGCCAGCGCCGCCACCAGGGTCAGCGAGTTGGCGACGCGGTGATTGACCTCGCGCAAGAGCAACTCGGCCCTGTCGCGCGCCTCGCGCACGGCGGCCTCCGCCCGCTCCTTGTCGCGCCGCAACGCCTCCTGCCGGAGCGCGGTGTCCACGGCCTCGCCGAGCAGTTCGCGGAACTGGCCCTGCACGTCCTTCCAGACGTAATCGACCGCGCCCGCCTTCAGGGCGGCCACTGCCACGCGGCTGTCCTCCGAGCCCGTCACGTAGATGATCGGCGGCGGCTCCGGCAGCGCGCGTAGGGCCGGCAGCAGGTCGAGGCCGGTCTGGTCCGGCATGTGATGGTCGAGGGCGATCAGGTCGATCCCACCGGCCCGCGCCCGCGCCAATCCCGCCTCCCCGTTCGGTGCCAGCTCGACGGAATGGCCTCGGGCCTGGAGCCCGCGCTGCACCAGGCGCCCGAGGCCCGGATCGTCGTCGATGTAGAGGATGCGGCAGGGGGCCGGAGGGGCGTCGCTCATGAGTTCTCGGGAACCTGGATCACCGAGAAGAACAGCCCCAGCTGGCGGATGGCGTTGGAGAAGCCTTCGTAGTTGACCGGCTTGGTGATGTAGACGTTCGCCCCGAGATCGTAGCAGCGCTGGATCTCGCGGGCATCGTCGGTGGTGGTGAGCACCACGACGGGGGAGCGCTTGGTGTGCGGGTTGGCCTTGATCCGCTCCAGGATGTCGATGCCGGTCATGTCCGGCAGGTTGAGATCGAGCAGGATCAGGAGGTGGCGCCGGGCGCTGGCCTCGCCCGAGCCGTCCGGACCCAGCAGGAAGTCGAGCGCCGTGGTGCCGTCGCGGAACGGCATGATCTCGTTGCTCACCCCGGCGCGGCGGATGTTGCGCTCGATGAGGCGGGCATGGCCCTCGTCGTCCTCGATCATCACGATGGTGACGGCTTGGATGGGCGGCTGCATGGTCACTCCGCGGCCAGGATCATCGGTTCGGGCTGGGCCGCTTCGGCCGTCCCGCCGCCTGTAGCCGCCTCACGGGGCAGCGTCACGACAAAGGTGGTGCCGACCCCGACTTGCGAGGCGACCTCGATCCGCCCGCCCAGCGCGCGCGTCAGCGCCTTCACGTGGGCCAGGCCGATTCCCTCGCCCGGCCGGTCCTGCACCCCGGAGCGGCGGAACAGCTCGAAGATGCGGCCGTGGTCCTGGGCCGGAATTCCGCGGCCGTTGTCCGAGACCGCGAAGCGGATGCGGTCGCCCGGAGCCGGCCGGGCCGTCACCTCGATGCGCCCGGGCCGGTCGGGATCGAGATATTTCAGGGCGTTGTCGATCAGGTTGCCGAAGATCTGTTCGACGGCGAGACGGTCCGCCACGATCACAGGCAAGTCGTCGGCCACCGTCACCGTCGCGCCCCGGCTGGCGGCCTGATGGCGCTGCACGTCGGCGATGCCCCGGAGCAGCCCCGTCATCTCGACGGGCTCGGGCGCGAAGCGGCGCCGCCCTTCGCGCGACAGCTTCAGGATGGCCGCGATCAGCCGCTCCATCTTCGCGACGGCCGCTTGGATGAAGCCCAGGGCCTCCGCCATGTCGCCGTCGATGCGCGCGCCCTGCGGGTGGTCGCGCAGAACGGTGCGCAACTCCTCCCGCACCGCTTCAAGCTCGCTGGTGAAGCCCATCACGTTGACGAGCGGCGCGCGCAGGTCGTGGCTGACGATGTAGGCGTAGCGCTGGATCTCCTCGTTCGATTCGCGCAACTCGGCCTCGGCCTCGCGCTGCTCGGTGATGTCGGTATGCACGCCGACCCATTCGCGGATGGCGCCGTGGGCATCGAGCACGGGAACCGCGCGGATCGCGAAGTGGCGCCAGAGGCCGTCCCGCGCGCGCACCCGGTGCTCGTGGAGGAAGGTACCCCGGGTCGCGACCGTCGCGTTCCAGGCCGCGACGCTCGCCTCTCGGTCGTCCGGATGCACGGCCTCGGCCCAGCCGAACCCCTCGTACTCCGACCGGCTCTGGCCGGTCAGGGCGCTCCAGCCCGGCTGCTCGCCGGTCATTCGGCCCTCGGGATCGTTGGTCCACAGCACACCACGCACCGCCTGAACGGCGGCCCGGAAGCGCTCCTCGCTCGCGCGTAGATCGCCCTGGATGCGCTGCTGATCGACTGCGGAGGCGAGCATCGCCAGGAACAGGATAACGAAGGTCGCGCCGGTCACCGAGAGGGCAATGTTCTTCTGGTCGGCGCCCGCGGCCGCGATGTGGGCGGCGTGCGCGCCCGCTTCCTCCGCCGTGAAGGTGGCCGCGGCCATGCCGGTATAGTGCATACCTGCGACGGCCGCGCCCATGACGAGCGCCGCGACGAGCTTCTGCGAGACGCTGGTCGGCCGGAAGGTGAGCCAGAGGGCCACGCTGGCGGCGCTGATGGCGATCGCGACCGAGAGCGCCACCACCGGAAGGCTGTAGGCGAGGTTGCCGGGCACCCGCATCGCGGCCATGCCGGTATAATGCATCGCCGCGACGCCGATTCCCATGATCGGGCCCGCGATGAGCACGTCTCGGCGCCCCGCCCGGCGGCGGCCGACCCAGGCCAGGGCCGCTCCGGTGACGCCGACCGCGATGAGGAGAGAGAGCAGGGTGATGCCGAGATCGTAGGCTGCCGGCATCCCCATCTCGAAGGCCAGCATGCCGACGAAGTGCATCGACCAGATGCCGCCGCCCATCGCCACCGCGGCGCCGAGCAGCCAAGCCGGCCGAAAGCGTCCCGGCGCCGTCCGCACCCGCGCGCCGAGATCGAGCGCGGTGTAGGAGGCGAGGATCGCGATGGCGAGGGAGAGCGCCACCAGGGCCGGATCGTAGCCGGTGTGAACCATCGTCGTTGGGCGGCCCGGGGCTGGTCAGGTCTCAAGCGCGGCGGCGAAGGCTTCCCACGCGCTGCGTCCCGAGGAAGCGCGAACCGGACCCCAGCAGAACGCCCGGTTCCTCATAGGTTAACGTACCCGGTCCGCGGGCGCCATCGGCCTTTCTCGGCACGCTGCGGCATTCGGCAAGGCGCAGTTGCCTGCGGCGACGTTTTTTTACACTGGCCGGGTCGGGTGCGGCTGAGGCACCCGATTGCTGCGGTCGGACCGAAATACCGGCGTCCGAGCCTTACGACGTTGGACCCGGCGGGTGAGCGATATGGGGCCGACGGCGAGGGGCCCTGCCAGCCGTGTTCATCCGGCCGAATCGGTCGGCGTCCTACCCGAACCCTCTGCCGAGCTTCATACATCCGTGACGTCGTGACAGGCGCATGCCGCCGACTAGAGTGCGAAACGAGAAAATCAGTCCTACTCGGTCTCGAGCATCAAATGCACTTTTGAATTTTGCAAGATAAATCCTGATATTACTCCAACCAACTGAATGAAATGTTATCATCTAATGGTATTTTTGACGAATTCTAATACCAGGATCGCACCGTGTGCCGCGCCTGTACACCTTAGTGCTCGAGTGCTCGTCGCATCATCCTGCCGGGAGGCATGCATGAAGAAGGTCACGACATTCGCAGCTGCGTTTATTTTGGCCACCGCGCCTTCGCGATCACGATGCTCACGAAACCGCCCGTGTCCGAAGCACGGCCGGTTGCTTCGATCGACACCGATGCGCTGACGATCAGTATCGCCCTGCGAGGCGAGTCTGCCTTCGACGCCAACGGCAAAGCCGTTGCGTCCGACAGGGAGGGGTGGTGCTGCGCCGATCGTCCCTGCCCCCACCGCGCTTGAACGGCGGCCCGGCGCTTCGTCTCGGCCGGATGTCACCGCGCCGGATCATCGGCCGAAAGCCCCGATAGGGGGCGGCGGCTGGTTCGTTTATCTGTTCAGACGAACCTTACGGCCGATCGACGGACGGGTTCGCGGCCTTGAGGCCGTTGACGGCTGCAGCCGGCACGGCTTCGCGACGCATGATCCAACGCACCGATATCCGATGCTATGCGGTCCACTGCGACAGTCTATCGTCCGCGCCGTTGCTCATGGCAGGACCACTGGCGCCGCTGGCACTCGGGTCTACCGCATCCGTGTCGACGGGTTCGGATTTTGGGGCTTAGGTTCATGTGAACCCTAAAGCATTCCGCAACCGACATCTAAGTCATTGAAGGGAATGGTGCTGCGAGAGAGGATTGAACTCTCGACCTCCTCATTACCAATGAGGTGCTCTACCACTGAGCTACCGCAGCGCGGTGTCGGGGGGCAGTGCCGCCGCCGGACTGGAGGGGGCATTAGCGGATCGCTTTCGGCTTGGCAACGCTGTCGGCGCGAACAAAATGCAGGAAGGCCGAGCCGGCGTGCCGCCGTGACGTTTTGTTGACGGATCGGGGGGGCGCGGCTATAGAGCGGCCTCCACGTCCGGCCGCAGATTTGCGCCCGGCCGTTTCGCCTTTGCTTATCATCAGGCTGCGCTGACCGACACCGGATCGTCCCGGGCTGGGTTCGTTGCCGCCACGACCAGACGAGGATGCCCCATGGCCAACACCGTGTCGGCCAAGAAGATGACCCGTAAGATCGCCAAGCGCACGGCGATCAACCGCTCGCGCCGTTCGCGGATGCGCACCTTCGTCCGCAAGGTCGAGGAGGCCATCGCCTCCGGCGATCAGGGCGTGGCTCTCTCGGCGCTCCGCGCTGCCGAGCCGGAGATCATGCGCGCTGCCCAGCATGGCATCGTTCACAAGAACAATGCCTCGCGGAAAGTCTCCCGCCTCGCCGCCCGCGTGAAGGCCATCGCCGCTTGATCCGACGAGTCGCGTCTCGACACCCGGAAACGGGATCGACCGAGAGGCGCCTTCACCAAAGAGTTTGAATCTAGCCCGGCCTCCCGCAGGCCGGGCTTTTTTCATGCGCCGGCCCCGTCCCTCGACAGCGACCGTGAGACGCTTGCGTCCGAGATCGGTTGGCCTGTCCGGCTGCGCGTATCCCGTACGACTCCCGGCCACGGACGGCCTTCGCCCCGACGCTGCCCTGTCGGCTCCTGGGCGACGCCTGGCCGGTCGCCTCCTCTGGCCGATGTTGTGCACCGGCCTCGCGCCCTTCTCCACAGATCCCGATCGGTTATCCCGAATTGCGGCTTGCACCGCCCCGGCGAACGCTTCGTTAACCATCCGCCGAGTGTTCAGCGTTGCGCGCGTCTGAGCTCAGCGTGTAGCTTAACAAAACCTTGCGGCCGCGGCGGTGCCGCAAGTCGAACGGCGGGACGGCACGAGTCTTCCCCAAGTTGCGGGCCCGGCTTCGACTCTTTCCTCCCACAGGCGCGACTCGCACCGCACGAAGATGTTTTCCCCGATCGTCCCGCTGTTAGGAGAACGATAGAGGATTGTTGATACACAGCCATCTTTAGCGATGGCCGCCGGCGCTGCCCTTGACAGCGTCGAGACCATTTCGGGGGAACCGTCCCGAGCGTCTCTCACAACCCTCCCGCCGGACCGTCGCGGTCTCCGGGAAGGCTCCCGGCAAGCCGGGGCTCTGTGAGGTACCTCACGTCGGGCGGCACCTCCACTCGTGTGGCGTATGCGTACGCATCCCCTCCGGTCCGCCGGTCCGGGATGCGAGGAGACACGGTGATGCACCTCGACGGCAGCATGGCGGACGGCGATGGCGGAAACGGCAGAGGGGGCACCGACTTTCCCGCTGCTTGGACGCGGGTGAAGCGACGGCTGCGGGCGGAGCTCGGCGAAGACGTGTTCGCGAGCTGGTTCGCCCGCCTGGAATTGGAGGATGTGACCAGCGGCGTCGCCCGGCTCACCGTGCCGACGCGTTTCCTCAAGAGCTGGATCGAGTCGCACTATCTCGACCGGGTGCTGACGACGTTCCGCGCCGAGGCCGAGAGCGTGAGCCGCATCGAAGTCGGCGTACGCGGCCCCTCCGCCCCGGTCCGGCCCGCCGCCGGCTCACCGGCCAAGGCGAATCCGACCAGCGGCCCGCTCACCCGTCTCCACGCTACGGCGACGGCGGCGGCCCTGCAGGGGCCCGGCCCGATGGTCGAGACCGAGATCGCCGCATTGCGCGGCGATTCGGCCGCGGTCGATCTGAACGGTGCGCCGCTCGATGCCCGGCTCACCTTCACGAGCTTCGTCGTCGGCCGCTCGAACGCCCTGGCCCACGCGGCGGCTGAGCGCATCGCCCGCAACGATGGCGAGGGCTCGCTCTACAACCCGCTCTACGTTCATGCCGGCGTCGGCCTGGGCAAGACGCACCTGCTCCACGCCGCGGGCCACGCCGCCCGCGAGGCCGGCCGCCGGGTAATCTACCTCACCGCCGACCGCTTCATGTACGGCTTCGTCAACGCGCTGAAGACGCAGAGCGCACTGGCCTTTAAGGAGCGCCTGCGCGCGATCGACCTGCTGATCCTCGACGACGTGCAGTTCATTCAGGGCAAGTCGATCCAGACGGAGTTCGGCCACACCCTCAACGCGCTGATCGATTCGGGCCGTCAGGTGGTCGTAGCCTCCGACCGTCCCCCGGCGGAACTCGAAACCCTCGACGAGCGGGTGCGCTCGCGGCTGGCCGGCGGACTCGTCGTCGAGATCGGCGGTCTCGATGAGGGCCTGCGCGCCTCGATCCTCTCCGCCCGGCTCGATGCCGTGCGCCAGAGCCACCCGAACTTCGAGGTCTCTCCCGCGGTCTCCGCCTACGTCGCCCGGGCGATCACTGCCAACGGACGCGACCTCGAAGGCGCGGTGAACCGGCTGCTGGCGCATGCCACGCTGACCGGCGCACCGGTGACGGTCGAGACCGCCGAAACGGCCATCCGCGATCTCGTGAAGAACCGCGAGCCCAAGCGGGTGAAGATCGAGGACATCCAGAAGCTGGTGGCCTCCCGCTACAACGTCTCCCGTTCGGACATCCTCTCCGAGCGCCGCACCGCCGCCGTGGTGAAACCCCGCCAGATCGCGATGTACCTGTCGAAGGTGCTGACCTTGCGCTCCCTGCCCGAGATCGGCCGCCGCTTCGGTGGACGCGATCACACCACCGTGCTGCACGCGGTGCGCAAGATCGAGAAGCAGATCGGCGAGGACGCGGTGCTCGGCGACGAGGTCGAGCTGCTGAAGCGCATGCTTCAGGATTGACCGCAACGGCGCGCCGGGATCGAGACGGTGCCCGGTCCCGGCGACACGCCGGGGCCGGCCGGCCCATCATTTCTCCGATCCGGTCGCACGGTGCAATCGGAAGATGTGCGGCTGTGTGGAGGCGGGACGGCGTCCCCGGCGCCCTTGCCTTCGCCGGGGCGCTTCGCCAAGCTATGCAGCCCCTCACCGCTTGAAGCCTCGGGCCGGGCCGAGGGCGGGCCAGTGTTTGAAGAGACGGCGGGTTTTTCGATGAGAGTCACAGTCGAGCGCGCGGCCCTCCTGAGATCGCTCGGCCACGTGCACCGGGTCGTGGAGCGGCGCAACACGATTCCGATCCTTTCGAACGTCCTGCTGCGCACGGGCGAGAACGGTCTCCAGCTCAAGGCGACCGACCTCGACATCGAGGTCACCGAGACGGTGCCGGCGGACGTGATCGATGCCGGTGCCACCACGGTGCCCGCCCACGTCATCTACGACATCGTGCGCAAGCTGCCGGACGGGGCGCAGGTCTCGCTGGAGACCTCGGGCGAGACCGGGCAGATGACGATCCGCTCCGGGCGCTCGCGCTTCGCCCTCGGTGCGCTGCCCGAGGGGGATTTCCCCGACCTCGCCGCGGGCGAACTGCCGCACGCCTTCGCGATCCCCGCCGCCGAACTGAAGCAACTCATCGAGAAGACGCAGTTCGCGATCTCGACGGAGGAGACGCGCTACTACCTCAACGGCATCTATCTCCACACCGTCGAGGCGGAAGGCGAGCTGAAGCTGCGCGCCGTGGCCACCGACGGGCACCGGCTCGCCCGGGTCGAGACCACGGCGCCCGAGGGTAGCCGCGGCATGCCCGGCATCATCGTGCCCCGCAAGGCCGTGGCCGAGATCCAGAAGCTCGTCGACGACGGCGGCGAGAGCGTGCAGGTCGAGATCTCGCCGGCCAAGATCCGCCTCACCTTCGCGGGCGGCGTGACCCTGATCTCGAAGCTCATCGACGGCACCTTCCCCGATTACCAGCGCGTGATTCCGACCGGCAACGACAAGCGCCTGACGGTGGAGCGCGACGCCTTCGCCCGGGCCGTGGACCGCGTCTCGACCATCTCGTCGGAGCGCGGCCGGGCGGTGAAGCTCGCCGTGAGCGAAGGGCGGCTTGCCCTCTCCGTCACCAACCCGGATGCCGGTTCGGCGACCGAGGAACTCGACGTCGATTACGAGGCCTCCGCCCTCGATATCGGCTTCAACGCCCGTTACCTCCTCGACATCACCGCCCAGCTTCAGGGTGACACGGCCCTGTTCAAGCTCGCCGATCCCGGCTCGCCCACGCTGATCCAGGACCGGGACGGAGCGCCCGCGCTCTACGTGCTGATGCCGATGCGCGTGTGAGGCGAGCGCCCCGTCGACGGTGAATCCGAGCCTGCGGCCCCGGCGCGGCAGATGAGGCGGCTTCCGATGTCGGTCGGATCGGATATACCGCCCGGATGGACACGCTGCCGGGCGGCGCCCGCCTCACCCGCCTGATCGCACGCGACTTTCGCAACCACCTCGATCTCGATCTCGCCACGACGCGCCGCTTCGTGGCCCTGGTCGGCGAGAACGGTGCGGGCAAGACCAACCTTCTGGAGGCGATCTCGCTGTTCTGCCCAGGCCGCGGCCTTCGGCGGGCCGATCTGGCGACCATGGCGCGCGTGAATGGTCCCGGCGGTTTTGCCGTCTCGGCGACGCTGGAGGCGGCCGAGGCCGAGCACCGGCTGGGCACCGGCTACGAGCCGCCCGGTTATGACGGGCGCGGCACGCGGGTCTGCCGCATCGATGGGGCGAGCGCCCCCTCCCCCGTCGCCTTCGCCGAATTCCTGCGGATCGTCTGGCTGACGCCGGATCTCGACGGGCTGTTCCGCGGCGCCGCCGGGGACCGCCGCCGCTTCCTCGACCGGCTCGTGCTCGCCGTCGATGCCGCGCACGGCGCCCGCGTATCGGCCATGGAGCGGGCTCTGCGCTCGCGCAACCGGCTTCTCGACGAGCGCCCGGACGATGCGCGCTGGCTCGATGCGGTGGAGCACGAGGTGGCCGAACTCGGCGTCGCCGTGGCGCTCGCCCGCCGCGAGACGGTGGAGCGGCTCGACCGGCTGATCGCGGAGGGGCGGGACGACGCGGCGCCCTTCCCCTGGGCCTCGCTGCGGCTGGAGGGCGACCTCGACGACCTCGTCGCGGTCTGGCCGGCACTGGAGGCGGAGGATCGCTTCCGCCGCGCCTTGGCGCAGGGCCGCCACCGCGACCGGGCGGCGGGCCGCACCCTGATCGGGCCGCAGACCACCGACCTCGTCGTGCGCCACGGCCCCAAGGACGTGCCGGCGGCCACCGCCTCGACCGGCGAGCAGAAGGCCCTGCTGATCGGCCTCGTGCTGGCCCATGCCCGCCTCGTGCGGGCGATGAGCGGGCTGACGCCCCTCATCCTCCTCGACGAGGTCGCGGCGCATCTCGATCCGCGGCGGCGCGGTGGGCTGTTCGATGCGCTCGAAGCGTTGGAGGGGCAGGTCTGGATGACGGGTGCGGACCCGGCCCTGTTCTACGAGTTGGAGGGCCGCGCGGACATCGTGCAGGTGGCCGAGGGCAGGATCGTGCCGGCCGTGGCCTGAGTCTCAGGTCAGCGCGGCGGCGATGTCGGTCTGGATGAAGTCGTTGCCGACGAAGAGAAGCGGAACGTCGCGGGTCCGGGCGCAGGCATAGGCGAAGCAGTCGCCCATGTTCAGCTGGGCCGGGTGGCCCTGTCCCTTTCCGAAGCGGGCGAAGGCGGCGAGAGCCGCCTGTCCATCGGTCTCCGTGATCGGCACGACGGAAATGCCTGCGGTCTCGAGAAAGACTCGAACCTGCTCCGCCGACGTCTCGGCGGATTGAGCCCGCCTCCGTGTCACGGCCGCAACGATCTCGAACACGGCGAGAGGGGATGTGACGAGTTCGGTAGCCTCGTCGAGACAGCGCAGGACTGCGCTGCGTTGAGGTTCGTTGGCAAGGATCGCGACCGCGGCGGAGGCGTCGACGAACATCACGTCTGACCATTCAGCTCATCGAAGAACGCCTTGTCGGCCGGAAGACCGGTATCGGGAACGGCATCGATGCGCCCGAGGAGCGGGCGGAGGCGTTCTTCGAGCGGGATGCGGCGCTCCCGCCGTTCCAACTCGTTGACGAGTGCGATACGCACCGCCTCGGTCTTGCTCACGCCCGCCCGCGATGCCAGCTTCTCGGCGAGGCGGTTCACCGCCTCGCTGCGGATGTTCAGGGGCATGGCGGCCTCGTTGTTTAGACAACCGGAAGCTATTGCCTACACACTTCTGCCGCAAGCCGGCTTCCGCTCCGTTCCTCGCCTCTCGCAAGTGACCCGATGACAGCTCGCCTCGACGAGGCCCGTGCCGCGCTGAAGAAGACCTTCGGCTACGACGATTTCCGGCCCGGACAGGACGAGGTGATCGGCGCCGTCCTCGATGGGGCGGACGTGTTCGCGGTGATGCCGACGGGCTCCGGCAAGTCGATGACCTACCAGCTGCCCGCCCTGGTCGATGCGGGCCTCACGGTGGTGGTCTCGCCGCTGATCGCGCTGATGCACGATCAGGTGCAGCAGATGCACGCCTTCGGCATCGAGGCCGCGACCCTGAATTCGACGGTGGCCGAGTCGGCCTCGCGGGAGACGTGGCGCAAGATCCGCTCCGGCGAGCTGCGCCTGCTGTTCGTCTCGCCCGAGCGCCTGCTCATGGACGGCTGCATGGAAGCCCTTCGCGGGGCGGGCGTGCGCCGGCTCGCGGTGGACGAGGCGCATTGCGTCTCGCAATGGGGCCACGATTTCCGCCCTGAATACCGCGAGATCGCCCGCGCCCGCGAGGCCTTGGGCAACGTGCAGACGCTCGCCCTGACCGCTACGGCGGATGCCGCCACCCGCGCGGAGATCGCCGAGCGCCTGTTCCCCGCCGGGCGCTCTCCGAAAACCTTCGTCCACTCCTTCGACCGGCCGAACATCCGGCTGACCTTCCAGCCCAAGGACAACCCGACGCGCCAGCTGGAGCGCTTCCTGCGCAACCGGCGCTCGGAGAGCGGCATCATCTACTGCTCGTCCCGCAAGCGCGTCGAGCAGCTCGCCGACACCCTGAAGGCCGACGGCTTCAATGCCCTGCCCTACCATGCGGGGCTCGACCAGGGCACGCGGGCACGGAACCAAGACACCTTCCTGCAAGAGGACGGCGTGGTGATGACCGCCACGATCGCCTTCGGCATGGGCATCAACAAGCCCGACGTGCGCTACGTCTGCCACGCCGACATGCCGACCAACATCGAGGGCTATTACCAGGAGATCGGTCGCGCCGGACGCGACAGCCTGCCCTCGGATACGCTGACCCTGTACGGCCTGGACGATATGGCGCTGCGCCGTCGCCAGATCGACGAGAAGGAGATCTCGGAAGAGCGGCGCCGGGTCGAGCGGCGCAAGCTCGAGGCGATGATCGCGCTCTGCGAGGGCGCGGCCTGCCGCCGCCAGTCGCTGCTGAGTTACTTCGGCGAGACCAGCGCGGCTTGCGGCCGCTGCGATCTCTGCCGCGGCGGCGTCTCCCTCATCGACGGCACCGTCGCGGCGCAGAAGCTGCTCTCGGCCATCGTCCGCACCGGGCAACGCTTCGGTGCCGCCTATGTCTGCGACGTGGTCCACGGCAAGGAAAGTGAGTCGATCCGCCGAAACGGTCACGCTGGCCTCAAGACCTTCGGCGTCGGTGCCGACAAGCCGGTCGCGGCCTGGCGCGCCTTGCTGCGCCAGCTCTTCGCCGCCGGTGCGGTGGCCGAGAACACCGACGGCTATGGCGGCCTCGTCATGACGGAGAAGGGCGAGGCGATCCTGTTCGGCCGCGAGACGGTGCAGGTCCGGCCCGATCCCGAGCCGAAGAAGGCCGAGTCCAGGAGCCGCCGCGCTGCGCCCCGCGACGACGAGGCCGGGCTGAACGAGGCCGACGAGGCCCTGTTCCAGCACCTGCGGGGCCTGCGCGCGACGATCGCCCGGGCCGAGGGCATCGCGGCCTTCATGGTCTTTCCCGACCGCACCCTGATCGAGATGGCGCGGGGCAAGCCCGTCGATCTCTGGGCCCTGCGCACGGTCCACGGCGTCGGCGAGCGCAAGCGCGAGGCCTATGGCGAGCGCTTCACCGACGCGATCCGGGAGTTCCTGAGCGATGCCAAGCAGGTAGGCTGACGCTCACCTCCATCGTCCGACCCTCTGAGGCGTCACGACTCGGCGGGACCGCCCGCCGCAGGTGGGCTGGCTTGCCATGCAAGCGTTATCCACATATTGTCCACAGGAAGAACATAACGCGAACGTAGGCCGCTTTCAGAAGGCGGCTCCGTTCCGCTCACGGGCCCTGTCCACATCCTGGGGACGCACCATGAGAACCGCCGACAAGCAGATCGCCGACATTCTCGTGCGCTATGGCGAGCCCTTCGCGGGCAACGTTTGGCGCGTGCAGGGTACGGCCGTGATCTATCACAAAACCCTGGAGCGGATCGCCGCCCACACCAAGATCCGCTTCGATGCTCCGACGCTCCTGCGCAGCGAGCGGGACGAGGCCGTGCTCCTCGTCACCGGCCGCATGCCCGGCGAGAAGGCGGGCGAGGAGCGGATCGAATGGTCGATCGGCGAGGCGCTGGTGAACGTGAATTACCGCGTCTCCGGCCGGCAGGCGGCCTACGTCTACGCCATGGCCGAGAAGCGGGCGAAGGACCGGGTCATCCTCAAGCTGATCGAGCTGCACGGCCTCGTCTATTCCGAAGAGGAGGCGGACGAGTTCCGCCAGAACCAGCCCATGGCCATTCGCGCCGTGGACGAGGACTTCGATGCGCCGCCGGCCTTCGACGAGGTGACGGAGCAGGAAGCCGACCTCAAGCGCCTCATCGACGAGGCGGAATCGATCAACGCGGTCACCGACCTAATGCTCGACGAGCGCACGCAGGGCATCCTCAACGCCATGCCGAACGGCACCCGCGAGGAGGTCCGCGACTACGCCAAGGCCCGCCTGCGGGCGCTGGGCTGGCCGCCGGCCAAGAAGGCCGGCCGCGGCAGCCGGGCCGCCTAACGGGATCCCGAAGGTCCGGCCCTTCGGCGGGGTGCCGGCTGTCTTTCAGGGCTCGGCCCTGGTCCCGCGAAAGGTCTCGACCTTCCGAAACCATGACGGGGTGAGCCCATGAACGCGCCGGTCCGGCCTCCCGGCCTCGACGTGCTGGCCGGCTCGGTCGAGCGGGTGACTTTCCACAGTGCCGAGACCGGCTTCTGCGTGCTCAAGGTCCATGCCCGCGGCCGCCGCGACCTCGTGCCGGTGGTGGGCCACGCCCCCGCCATCGCCGCGGGCGAGTGGCTGACGGCGTCCGGCCGCTGGACCACGGATCGCGAGCACGGGCTGCAGTTTCGGGCCGAGACCCTTCAGGTCACGCCGCCGACCGGCGTGGAGGGCATCGAGCGCTACCTTGCCTCCGGTCAGATGCGCGGTATCGGCCCGATGATGGCCAAGCGCATCGTCGCGGCCTTCGGCGAGGCGGTGTTCGAGATCATCGAGGCGGAGCCCGGCCGCCTCACCGAAGTGGATGGCATCGGCAAGACGCGTGCGGCCCGCATCGTCAAGGGCTGGGCCGAGCAGAAGGCGGTGCGGGAGATCATGATCTTCCTGCACGCCCACGGCGTCGGCACGGCCCGGGCGACCCGCATCTTCCGCACCTATGGCGGGGACGCGCTCAGGGTCATGGCCGAGGACCCCTACCGGCTCGCCCGCGACATCCGCGGCATCGGCTTCCGCACGGCGGATGCCATCGCGCTCCGCCTCGGGCTTGCCCGAGACGCGCCGCAGCGGCTCGCCGCAGGCGTTTCCTACGCCCTCCAGACGGCGATGGACGAGGGCCATTGCGGGCTTCCCGTCGAGCGGCTGGTCAGCCTCGCCGTCGATCTCCTCGAGGTCGGTTCCGACCTCGTCCGGGTCGCTGCGGCGCTGGCTCTGCGCGAGGGCCGGGAGGTGGTCGCCGACAGCTTGCGCGGCGAGCCCTGCCTGCTCCTCAAGGGACTGCATGGTTCGGAGAGGGCCATCGCGATGCGGCTGTCCGAGCGCGCTGCCGGAGCGCCGCCCTGGCCGGCGATCGATTTCGCCCTCACCCGCCCCTGGGTCGAGGCGAGGACCGGCAAGGCCTTGTCCGAGTCCCAGGCCGAGGCCGTGCGGCTGGCCCTGTCTGCCAAGCTCTGCGTGCTGACCGGCGGGCCGGGCGTCGGCAAAACGAGCACGCTCGACGCGATCCTGCGTATCCTCACCGCCAAGGGCGTGCGGGTCCTGCTCGCGGCTCCGACGGGGCGCGCGGCCAAGCGCATGGCCGAGCAGACGGGGTTGGAGGCGCGCACCATCCACCGCCTGCTGGAAATCGATCCGCGCAACGGCGGCTTTCAACGGGGCGAGGACAACCCGCTCGATTGCGATCTTCTCGTCATCGACGAGACCTCCATGGTCGACGTGCCGCTGATGCACGCCCTCCTCAAGGCGGTGCCGGAGCGCGCCGGCCTGATCCTCGTCGGCGACGTCGATCAGCTCCCCTCCGTCGGGCCCGGACAGGTTCTCGCCGACGCGATCGCGTCGGGCCGCATCCCGGTGGCGCGCCTCACCGAGATTTTTCGTCAGGCGGCGCAGAGCCAGATCGTCGTCAACGCCCACAGCATCAACACCGGTCGGATGCCGCTGTCGCCCGCCAAGGGTGAGGCCAGCGACTTTTATCTCGTCGAGATCGACGACCCGGATGCGGGCGTCGAATGCCTGATCGAACTCGTCACCCGTCGGATCCCCAGCCGCTTCGGCCTCGATCCCGCGCGCGACATCCAGGTTTTGACGCCGATGATTCGCGGTTCCCTCGGCAGCCGCAACCTCAACCACGCCCTCCAGCGGGTGCTGAACCCCTCTCCCCCGGCCGAAGTCGAGCGCTTCGGCTGGCGCTTCGCCCCAGGAGACCGGGTGATGGAGACCCGCAACGATTACGACCGCGACGTGTTCAACGGCGATCTCGGGACCGTGAGTGCTATTGATGCCGACGAGGAGGCGCTGGTGGTCGATTTCGACGGGCGCGCCGTCGTCTACCCCTTCAACGAACTCGACACGCTGGTGCCGGCCTTCGCTACCACGATCCACAAGTCGCAGGGTTCGGAATACCCGGCCGTGGTCATCCCGGTGGTGACGCAGCACCGGACCATGCTCGCGCGCAACCTGCTCTATACCGGCGTCACCCGCGGGCGCCGCCTCGTGGTGCTCGTCGGTCAGCGACGGGCGATCGGCATGGCGATCCGCGAAGGCGCCTCGCGCCGGCGCTGGACCAAGCTCAAGGAATGGCTCGAAGCGGGCTGAAGCCGACGAGTGTCACGCGTTTGCCCTCGCCGAGGGCCCGCGCCATCGTGTAGGCAGCGGGTGAACGGGCGCGCCGTCACGCTCGCCCGACCCAAGAGCGAGCAGGGCGGTCCATCATTTCCGAGCCCGACCACAGCCGAAAGGTGCGGCAGGTCTTCTACCTGCCGGGCTTCGATCCCCGTGAGCCGGAAACCTATTGGGGCCTGTTCCGACGCGAGAGCCGGATCACGTCGGGGCGTCGCGACATGGCCATCGAGGTCTCCGAGCCGGTCCGCTCCGCCGACGGCATCAGCCTCGACTGGGACGTGCGGAGTGAGGCCGAGGGCCGCAACACCCGCGTGCGCTACAGCCTGCTGCGCTGGGACGACATCGTCCGCGCCCGCTTCCCCCGCTCGAACCTGCGCCGCCTCGCGGAATTGCCGCCGCTCTGGTGGCGGCTCTGGCGCTCGGGCTACCTCAGGACCTTCCGGCGCGAGGCGCGGCGCTTCTACCGGGTGATCGTCAGCGTCCACCAGTTTTACCTCGCCTTCGTCCTCTTCAGCCTCGCCGCCGCCGCGGCGCTCGTGACGCTGAGCCCGCTCGCCGGCCTGCCCGCCCTCGTCGGCGCGGGCCTCGTGCCGCTCCTCGGCTACGGCATCCTCGCTCTGCTCACGCGGCTCACCCGCGGAAAGCCGCTCTACGTCGCCCATCTCGTCGACGACACCGCCTTCACCCACGACCACGCCTCCGGCCGCGAGACCACGATGCGCGCGCGCCTCGGCCCCTGGACCGAGCGCATCCGGGCCGCGGAAGCGACCGCCTCCGAGATCGTGGTGATCGGCCATTCCTCGTCGAGCTTCCTTGCCCTCGAAGCACTCGACCGCATCCTCGAGGCTGATCCGCAATTCGGGCAAAGGGGTACGCCGGTGACCCTGGTGACCTTGGGCAGCGTCATTCCCTGGATCACCCTCGATCCGCGGGCGAGGGACGCGCGGGAGGCGCTCGCCCGGATCGGCCGCGAGACCACCATCGGCTGGCTCGACATCCGCGCACCCTGGGACTGGCTCTCGATCCACCTGCGCGATCCCGTCAGTGCCTCGGGGCTGCCGGCCCCGCCCCCCGGGCGCTTCGCCGTGATGCGGGTGGCCATCGAGGATCTGATCGAACCGGCCCTCGTCGCGCGGCGCCAGTGGAACCTGTTCCGCATGCACTTCCAACTCTTGATGTCGAGCCGCGACGCAAAGGGCTTCGATTACGCGGCCTTCGTTGCCGGGCCCGAACCCGTCCACGCCGCGGTGGAACGCTGCCGGGCCGCGCGTCCGGCCGCCGGCACGATTGGCGAGGGAAAACCCGATCCGGACGCGGCGCTGTCGGAATCGGTGCCGCGCTGACCCTTTGCAGCCGGTGCTGATCCGCACTAGAGCGGAGCGCAAAGTCTGTATGCGTCGCGGCGGGAGGCATGACCCGCGGTTCTCGGGCCGGAATCCGGCGTGAGGGCGTTGCGGCGAAGGTTTGGGACAGGGCTTCGGATGTTTCGCAACGATGTTCCGATCACACCCGAGCTGGTGCGCCAGCACGGCTTGACGCCGGACGAGTACGAGCGCTTCCGCGCTTTGGTCGGCCGCGAACCGACGCTGACCGAGCTCGGCATCGTCTCGGCGATGTGGAACGAGCACTGCTCCTACAAGTCCTCGCGCAAGCACCTGCGCGGCCTGCCGACCTCAGCGCCGTGGGTAATCCAAGGTCCGGGCGAGAACGCGGGCGTCATCGATATCGGCGACGGGCTGGCCTGCGTCTTCAAGATGGAGAGCCACAACCACCCGAGCTTCATCGAGCCCTATCAGGGCGCGGCGACCGGTGTCGGCGGCATTCTTCGGGATGTCTTCACGATGGGCGCCCGGCCCATCGCTGCCTTGAACGCCCTGCGCTTCGGCTCGCCCGACCATCCCCGCACCCGCCACCTCGTCTCGGGCGTCGTCGCGGGCGTGGGCGGTTACGGCAATTCCTTCGGCGTGCCGACCGTCGGCGGCCTCGTCGGCTTCCACCGGCGCTACGACGGCAACATCCTCGTCAACGCCATGGCGGTGGGCCTCGCCCGTGCCGACGCGATCTTCTACGCGGCGGCCACGGGCGTCGGGAATCCGATCGTTTATCTCGGCTCGAAGACCGGCCGCGACGGCATCCACGGCGCGACCATGGCCTCGGCCGAGTTCGACGAGGCCAGCGAGTCGAAGCGGCCGACCGTGCAGGTCGGCGATCCCTTCGCCGAGAAGCTGCTGCTGGAGGCCTGCCTGGAGCTGATGGCCTCCGGCGCGGTCATCGCGATCCAGGACATGGGCGCGGCCGGCCTGACCTGTTCGGCCGTGGAGATGGGCGCCAAGGGCGATCTCGGCGTGGAACTGCACCTCGAGAAGGTGCCGACCCGCGAAGAGGGCATGACCCCCTACGAGATGATGCTCTCGGAGAGCCAGGAGCGCATGCTCATGGTGCTCAAGCCCGGCATGGAAGCCGAGGCGCAGGCCATCTTCGTGAAGTGGGGCCTCGACTTCGCCGTCATCGGCCACACCACCGACACGCTCCGCTTCGTCATCAAGCACAACGGCGAGACCGTCGCCGACCTGCCGATCAAGGAACTCGGCGACGAGGCGCCGCTCTACGACCGGCCGCACATCGCCAACACGCATCAGTCCGTGATCGCAGCCGCGAGCGTCGCGGCGAGCCTGCCCAACGCGGACGCCCTCAAGCGCCTGATCGGCTCGCCCGAACTCGCCTCCAAGCGCTGGGTCTACGAGCAGTACGACCACTTCATTCTCGGCAACACCGTGCAGAAGCCCGGCGGCGACGCCGCCATCGTGCGGATCGAGGATGGGCCGAAGGGCCTTGCGATCTCCACCGACGTGACCCCGCGCTACTGCGAGGCCGATCCGGTCGAAGGCGGGCGGCAGGCGGTGGCCGAGGCATGGCGCAACATCACCGCCGTCGGCGGCCGGCCGCTCGCCATCACCGACAACCTCAATTTCGGCAATCCCGAGAAGCCCGAGGTGATGGGCCAGCTCGTGGGCTGCCTGAAGGGCATCGGCGAGGCCTGCACGGCGCTCGACTTCCCCGTCGTCTCCGGCAACGTCTCGCTCTACAACGAGACCAACGGCATCGGCATCCTTCCCACCCCCACCATCGGCGGCGTCGGCGTGCTCGACGATGTCGAGCGCCACGCGACCCTCTCGCTCAAGCGCGAGGGTGACGTGCTGGTGCTGATCGGGCGCAGCGAGGGCTGGCTCGGCCAGTCGCTCTACCTCGCCGAGATCGCCGGCCGCGAGGAGGGCGCGCCTCCGCCGGTCGATCTCGCCACCGAGCGGCGCAACGGCGATTTCGTGCGCAGCCTGATCGTGGCCGGCATCGCCGACACGGTGCACGACCTCTCCGACGGCGGGCTCGCGGTGGCGCTCGCCGAGATGGCCATGGCCGGCGGCCTCGGCGCGGCCCTGCCCGCGGTGCTGGGCGATCTGCCGGCACACGCCTACCTGTTCGGCGAGGACCAGGGCCGCTATCTCATCGCGATCCCGGCGGAGGCCGCCTCCGACCTTCTCTACAGCGCCTCGGCGCAAGGGATCGACGCGGCGACCGTCGGCATCGTCGGCGGCGACAGCCTCGTGCTGCCGGGCGATGAAACCATATCCGTGGCCGAACTCAAGGCGGCCAACGAGGCGTGGTTCCCGGCCTACATGGCGAGCCAGCCCGCCGCTCCGGCGGCCTGACCCTTCAAGGACGAGCGGAGTTTTCCCATGCCGATGGATGCACGCGAGATCGAGTCGATGATCCGCGAGGCGCTGCCCGACGCGACGGTCGAGATCAAGGATCTGGCCGGCGACGGCGACCACTACGCCGCCACCGTGATTTCCTCCGCCTTCAAGGGGAAGACGCGCGTGGCCCAGCACCAGATGGTCTACGGCGCGCTCCAGGGACGGATGGGGGGCGTGCTCCACGCCCTTGCCCTCACCACGGGCGTGCCGCAGGATTAAGGCGATCACTCCTATCCAAACGGGTCGCGCCGATGGACCGGCCGAGCCTCGTCACTGCTGGCCGCCGCGTTCGATGCCGACACCGCCCTTCTGCGGATTGCCGAGGCGGCGGTCTTGAAATCCGCCGGACATTCCTGACTTTCCAAGCATTCAGAGACGTAAACGAGGACCTTCGCGATGACCGACGTCAACACCACCATCAAGAACGAGATCGACTCGCAGGACGTGGTCGTCTTCATGAAGGGCACGCCGCAATTTCCGATGTGCGGCTTCTCGGGTCAGGTGGTTCAGATCCTCAACTACCTGGGCGTGCCGTTCAAGGGCGTGAACGTGCTCGACGACATGGCGGTGCGTGATGGCATCAAGGCCTTCTCCAACTGGCCGACCATCCCGCAGATCTACGTGAAGGGCGAGTTCGTCGGCGGCTGCGACATCGCCCGCGAGATGTTCCAGTCGGGTGAGCTGCAGCAGTTCCTCTCCGAGAAGGGCGTCCCGGTCAAAAGCGCAGCCTGAGGCGCCTCGGCCCTTTTCGCGGAAACCCTTTCCGCTCCATCGTGCTTGTCCCGGCAATGCGGTCGGGACTTTGATATGCGCGACGTCATCATCGTGGGCGGCGGCCCGGCCGGGCTCAATGCCGCCCTGATCCTCGGTCGCGCCCGGCGCAGCGTCCTGCTCTGCGACGAGGGTCGGCCCCGCAACGCGGCTACCCCGCGCACCTGGGGCCTGTTCACCCGTGACGGCACGCCGCCCTTCGATCTGCGCGCCCAGGGCCATGCCGACCTCGCCCGCTACGGGACCGTGGAGTGCCGCGAGATCGCGGTGACGCAAGCGCGCCGGCTCGACGACGGCTTCGCGGTGCGGCTCGACGACGGCCGCGAGGAGCGCGCGCGTCGCCTGATCCTCGCCACCGGTCTGTCCCAGAAAATCCCCCGGATCGAGGGCTTCGACACCTACTGGGGCACGGGCGTGCATTCGTGCCCCTATTGCGACGGCTTCGAGGTCTGCGACCGCTCGCTCGTCGTCTACGGACGCGGGCATCGCGGCTGCGGATTGGCCCTCGAACTGACCGGCTGGAGCCGCGACGTCGTCCTCTGCACGGATGGCGAGGACGAGGATCTCTCGGACAAGGACCGCGACCGGCTCGCCCGCAACGGCGTGCGCGTGATCGAGGCGAAGGTCGACCGGCTCGATGGAGACGGCGCCCGCCCGACGCGGCTGCGCTTTCGCGACGGCACCGACACGCCCTGCACGGCTCTGTTCCTGATGCCGTTCGCCTGCTCCCCCTCCCCGCTCATCGCGCAGCTCGGCTGCGAACTCGACGAGACGCGCAGCGTCGTGCCGACGCACGAATACGAGAAGACCAACGTGCCGGGACTCTACGTGGCGGGCGATGCCTCGCGGCGGGTGCAGTTCGCCGTGGTCGCCGCCGCCGAGGGGGCGATGGCGGCCTTCGCCATCAACGCCGAATTCGTCGCCGAAGCCACGCGGTAGAGCGCGCCTCGCCGACCAGCCAATGCGCTCGCAAACGTGACCCGCGCCTCGGGCCTCGCGGTTGAGGACCACGGCGACGATCCCGACACCGATCCGGAGATCCGATGACACCGACCGTCCATCCGCACACACCGCGCGTCACCGTCGCCTGCGGCTGCGCCCTCGGTGAGGAGGTGCTGTGGGACGAGCGCGACGGCTCGCTGCTCTGGGTCGACATCGAGAATCCGGCGGTCTGGCGCCACTGGCCGGAACGCAACGAATCCCTCCGCCTGCCGCTCGACGAGAAGATCGGATTCGCCGTGCCGACGCCCGATCCCGACCGGGTGGTCGCGGGCTTCCAGACCGGCGTCGCGCTGCTCCGGCTGTCGGACGGTGCGCGCACGCCCCTCGTTCGTCCGGACGAGCACCGGGCGGGCGACCGCCTCAACAGCGGCAATGCCGGGCCGGATGGCCGGCTTTATTTCGGCACCATGGACGATGCGGAAGAGGAGGCGACCGGAAGCTTCTTCCGCTGGGACGGGACGCGGCTCGAGCGCTTCGGGGGGCGCGCGGCGGTCACCAACGGACCCGTCCTCAGCCCGGACGGCACACGCCTCTACACGATCGATACGGCGCAGGGCATCGTTCGGGTCCACGATCTCGATGGCGACCGGATCGGTGAGCCGCAGCCCCTCATCCGGTTCGATGAGGGGTCGGGCAAGCCCGACGGCCTCACCCTCGACGCCGAGGGCCATCTCTGGATCTGCCACTACGGGGCCGGGCGCATCACCCGATTCACGCCGGACGGAGAGCCCGAACACATCCTGCCGATGCCGACCGCCCTCGTGACCAAATGCGCCTTCGGCGGTCCCGACCTCTCGACCCTCTACATCACGACCTGCCTGCGAGGTCGCAACCCTACGATCGACCCGATGGCTGGCCACCTCTACCAAGTTGAGACGGAGTTTCGCGGCCTGCCCACAAGGAGGTTGGACCTACCTCTTTTTCATGAAGGCAACTAATAGTTTATTGAGGTGCGTCTTCGCACTGCGGCGAAAGCTGCCGCAATGCAAAGATAAATGTGCGGTTAAAATCGTGTGGACGGCGGAACTTATCCCCGCTATGCCGATTTTCTTGGAACGGTCGAGCTTTCGCTCAGAAACCGCAAGTCCCTGCGAATGGGTCGGAGCGGGTCATGCCAGTCTTCGATGGGAAGAATCTTTCGGTGCAGGACGACGGCGATGCGCTGCTAGCCATGATCCTCCACGCTGCCCCCTCCGCCCGTGACGCGGCCCGCGAACGCGGTCGGTTGCGGATCGAGCGGGCGACGATGCTGCCGGAAGCGGCTGCGCCGGCACCTCCCGAAAAACCTCGCTCGCTCAAGCCCGCCGAGATCACCCCGGTCAATTGAGCCGCGCCTGCCGAGCCCTGTTCCGTCTCACCAGGCCTGGGGCGTGATCACGCCCTGTCGCGTCACGACGACCCACTGGCGGCCCCGACGCTCGATCGCCTCGACCCGTCCGACGCCCGGAACCGCGTCTCCGCGCCCGACCTCGACGAGGCGGCGGCGACGGTCCTCAAGGATCGCCACTCCGTCATAGACATCCCGCAGAGCCCAGCCTTCGAGCGTCTCCGCCTTCGGCTTGTCCGGCAAGCTTCCGGTTTGGGTCGGCTCCGGCGCACGAACCTCCGGCTTGGGCTCCACCTTCGTTGGCGCCGCGACTGCCACCGTCTGTACCTTCTTCTCCACTTGTCCGACCAGGGCGGCGATGCGCTCGCCGTGGTCGCGCTCGGCCCGGGTCACGGTTTCGGACAGCGTCGTCAGGCGCCGCTCGACGGTCTGCTCCGTGCGGGCGATCCGATCCGACAGGCTGACATTCAGCGCCTTGGCCTCGCTGCGGGCGGCCTCGCCGGCGTCGCGCAGGCCCGTCACCGTGCGGGTCAGGCGGTCGATCTCCTGGGACAGACGCGCGGTCTCGGTCCGCCCGGCCTCCAAGCCGGCGCGAAGCGCGTCCGCCGTGTCGTCCGACCGTTGCCCCGGTGCCGCCATCAGACCGATGGCGAGACCGAAGGCGAGGGCCGCAGCGCTCGTGCCGACCAGCCGGGTCGTCGCGCCGAAGGGGATCCTCCGGCTCGCGACCTTCGCCGGAGAAGTCGCGGGCGAGGCAGGCACGGCGGCGGGCTTGGACGGCGCGGTGCCGCCGACGACCTGCCTCAACAGCTCGGCGGCCTTCGAGGCCGCATCCTTGCCCGTTTCGACCGTGTCCGACATGGTCAGGCTTCCCGGTGATGAGGCCGTGAGGCCTCGAATGCTGAGCAGTTCGACGGCGCGGCGGCTTTGGCCGCCTTCCGCCGGTCGTACCGGCGGCCCGAGCAGGTCCCTCTCGCCGACATCCGAAAGCGGGCCGCCTCGACAGGCGGTTGCTTCGGCTCGGGAAAGCTTCGCCGGGCATGCTCGGACTTTGTTAAGGATGCTTGTTTACTGAAAGGTTACCGTCGCCATCCTGCCGCCACACCGATCGAAGCTTCGGCCGCGATCGACGGATCAGGCGAGGCGCATGGCGGTGCGCCGCAGGGCCGAGGCCAGGATCTCCCGGGTTCTCGGATCGCGCGCCGTCCGCATCGCCGCCATCAGGGCCGGTGCCGCATCGACGGCCGTCTCGCCCATCCGGCCGAGTGCGTTGCCCAGGGCGCGACGTCGATCTTCGTCCGACGTCTCTTCCAACAGTGCCACCAACGGTGCGACGGCCGGGGCCCCGATTTCCGCGATGACGAGGCCGAGCCGCCACTGGACCGGGGCGAAGCCCGATCGCCTCATCACTGTGACCAGCGTCTTCAGGTGCGCCGCGGGCGCAGGTCCGATCCGGCGCAGGTCGTCCACGATCTGGAGCCGAACCCGATCCTCAGCCGCGCCCGCCAGGGCTTCGACGAGCGATCCGATCAGGGCCTCGCGCGCGTCCACGGCCGCGGGACCGATCAGCCCGAGAGCGTGGAGGATGAGGAGGCGGACCGGTTCGTTCGGTGCGCTCTCGAGAGCGGCCGACAGTGGCCCGATTGCGGCCGCTCCCATGGCGCCGAGCAATTGCGCCGTGTGTCGCCCGAGCGCGCTCTCGCCGTAGATCGCGAGCAGACCGGCAAGGCCTTGGATCGCCGCCGGGGACGGGATCACCCCGCGTGCGATTTTGCGCAGGATCGCCTCCGAGCCGGATGCCCGGGGCGCGAGCGTGGCCGCGTCGATCTGCGCGGTCGCGAGCAGCGCGGCCGGCGCGCCGATCATCCGCAGCGCCTCGGCAAGGGCCGTGCCCAGCGCGGCATCCTCGGTCGCCCCGACCGCTGCCCCGAGGCTTGCGACCGCCGCACCCGCCTCTGTTCCGAACTCTCCCAGCCCCTCGGCCAAAGCGGTGCGCGCGGCGGGATCTTGGTTGGCTTCGAATTCCGCCAGGAGGATCGGCAGGGCGACCGGGCCGAGGCTCGCCATCGCTTCGACGATGCGACGCAACGTCCACAGATCGCGGCTCGCCCGCAGGGCATCGCGCAAGGGGCTAAGCGAGGCGGGCGAACGCAGACCGATCGCCGTCAGCGCCTCGGCCATCGCCGCGCGTGAGGGATCGTCGGCTGCGGCACCGACCGCCTCCACGAGGTCGCCGAGGGCGGGCGCCGCGCTTGGGCCGATCGAGCCGAGGGCCCGCGCGAGCGTCGCACGCTGCCGCGCCTGCGCCGCGCCGCGAAAAGCCGCCACGAGAGGGCCGATTGCGGTGGGTCCGATCCTGCCCAGGGCATGGGCAAGCATGGCGTGGGTGTTCGCGTCGCGTGCGGTTGCGAGCGCCGCGAGCAATGATTGGATCGCTTCCGAGCCCGCCGCGCTGATCCGTTCGATCATCAGCGCGACCTGACTGTGATGCCCGGGTCCGCACAAAGCCTCGACCCGCACGATGACGGCCGGCAGATGGAACGCTGCCGGGGCACCGATGCCGGCAAGGGCGTAGGCCAGGGCTTCGACACCGTCGAGATCCGTCGTTGCGGCGAGCGCCAACGCAAGCTTGTCTGCGAGCGGCGCCGCTTCGGTTCCGATGCGGCCTGCGGCGTAGGCGATCCATCGGCGCCGATCGTGGTCCCGGATTTGTTCGAGCCCGGCTGCAAGAGCCTCCAGATCCGTTGGGCCGGCCCACCAGAGCAGGCCGGCCAGATCCGCCGGCGCGGTCCCGCTCGCCCCGCCGGCCAACATTTCGAACAGGCCGGGCACCGGGCTCGTGCGATGACCGTCGCGGGACAGTCGAATTTCCTCGCCCGCACGTTGCCCATCGAGCAGCGCCCGCGCCTCGTCCTGTCGGATCTCGACGCGTTCCTCACGGTTCGACAACCGCATGTCGGCCGTGACACGGCCATTCACGATCCGGAAGAGCCGGAAGGATTCGGGGATCGTCTCGCCGTGGGGACGTAGGGTGCTGCACCGGACGGAATGACTCCGCAGATCACCCGATAGCCATGTCGCGGGAACGGGACCGGTGCACTCGTACACCTCCGCCATGCCGATCGGACGGCTGGGCTCTTCCTCGCCGAGACGGCTGCGGGACCAGGCCGCCTCGCCATCGCTGACCGCCACGTTGCCGCCGAAGCCTGCAAGGAAGAGTCGGCCGTCCCGGATGAGCCAGCGGGCCACATAGCCTCGGACATGGGCCGTGGAGGAGCCGCGCAGGAAACGGCATCGTCGCCAGAGCGGGTGGCCGGCCGGGAGGATCGGTGGGCAGCTCGTGAGGAAGTAGCCCACTCCGTCGGCTTCGAGCCGGTCCGGGACTTGACGTGTCATCGCTGAGGAGCGCCCGCAATCGCCATTGCGTCGTCATCGAGGACGCAGGCGCCCCCGGCCGTCAAGGACCTCAACTGCTCGCCCGGCCCGGCGAGGTGCTCGCTCATCCGACCTCGTTGGCCGGAACCGACAGATTGCCCCGGATCAGGTCGCGGCCGGCATAGATGCCGCCCGCGGTCTCCAGCTCGAGGCGTTCGGCGTCGCGGCGGCGCACTTCGGCCATGACATCGCTGGCGGCCTCCGGATCGTCCCCGATCGTGAGGAGCGTCTGCTCGCCGAAGGCGAGCGCCGACTCGACGGTCTCGCGGATCTGGTAGGCGACGCCGGCATGGATCAGCTCGACGGCGTGCTCCCGGTCGCGGGCGCGGGCGAGGACGGGGACCAGCGGGAATTCCGCGCGGGCGATCTCGGCGATACGCTTGGCCGTCTCCGGGTCGTCGACGCAAATCAGGATCGCGCGGGCGGTCTCGGCACCGGCCGAGCGCAGGATGTCGAGCCGGGTGCCGTCTCCGTAATAGACCTTGAAGCCGAAGGATTCGGCGAGGCGGATGTTCTCGGCGTTGGTGTCGATGATGGAGACGGAGCAGCCGCGCGAGATCAGCGGCTGGCTGACGATCTGCCCGAACCGGCCGAAGCCGACGATCAGGGCGCTGCCGGCGAGGTTCTCGGCCAGCTCGACGCCGTCCATCGAGACCGTTGCCTTCGGGCCGAGCCGGTCGAACAGGATCACCGCGAGCGGCGTCACCGCCATGGACAGGATCACCGTCGCCGTCAGGACGGCATTGGTCGTGCCGTCGATGATGCCCACGCTCGCCGCGGCGGCGTAGAGCACGAAGGCGAACTCGCCTCCCTGCGCCATCAGCGCGGCGCGCTCCAGCGACTCCGTATGGGTGGCCCGCAGGATCCGGGCGATCCCGTAGATCACGAGACTCTTCACCACCATGTAGGCGGCCACGGAAAGGAGGATCAGGCCCCAGTTCGCGGCGATGATCGCGAGGTCGAGGGACATGCCGACGCCGAGGAAGAACAGGCCGAGCAGGATGCCTCGGAAGGGCTCGACATCCGCTTCGAGCTGATGCCGGAAGCTCGATTCCGAGAGCAGCACGCCGGCCAGGAAGGCGCCCATCGCCATGGAGAGGCCGCCGAGCTGCATCGCGAGCGCGGAGCCGAGCACGACCAGCAGGGCGGCGGCCGTCATCACCTCGCGAGCCTTCGCGGCGGCGAGCAGGCGGAACAGCGGGTTGAGGAGCCAGCGCCCGGCCGCCACCAGAGCCGCGACGGAGCCGAGCGCGATGCCGATGGCGTAGAGGCGCTCCATGCCGCTGGCCCCAGCCCCGCCCGGCGCAAGCAGCGTGACCACCGCCAGCAGCGGCACGATCGCGAGATCCTCCAGAAGCAGGATCGCGACGATCCTCTGGCCCTTCGGCCTGGAGAGCGAGCCGCGCTCCTCCAGCAGTTGCATCACGATGGCCGTCGAGGTCAGCACGAAGCCGGTGCCGGCCACGAAGGCCACGGTCACCGAGAAGCCAAGGCCGACGCCGACCAGGGTGAGCGCGGCGATGCAGGCGCCAACCTGCGCGAGGCCGAGGCCGAAGATCTCGCGGCGCATCCCCCAGAGCCGGGACGGCTCCATCTCCAACCCGATGATGAAGAGGAACATCACGACGCCGAGTTCGGCGACGTGCAGGATCGCATGCGCGTCGGTGAACAGGCCGAGGCCGAAGGGGCCGATGACCAGTCCCGCCAGGAGGTAGCCGAGCACCGAGCCGAGTCCGAGCCGCTTGAACAGCGGAACCGCGATCACGCCCGCGGCGAGCAGCGACACGACCTGGACGAGCTCGCTCGCCGCTCCGGATGCTTCGGCAGCCATGGCGTCTTCAACCTCGATCTTTTGAGAGAGCGCCGCCCGTGGGCGGCGAGAGGGGCTTTGCGGGTGGCGGGGCACCCGCTCCGGGGCTCAGGGGTAGCGGACAGGCGGAGGGGATTCGGGCAGCGGAATGAACTCTGCGTCGTTCGGCACGGTGTCGAAACGGCCCTGGCGCCAATCCTCCTTAGCCTGCTCGATCCGCTCCGGCCGCGACGAAACGAAGTTCCACCAGAGGTGGCGCGGTCCGTCCATCGGTTCGCCGCCCAGCACCATGAAGCGCGCGCCTTCCGTCGCCCGCACGCTGATGCGGTCGCCGGGCCGGAAGACCAGCAGCTGGCCGGGCTCGAAGCCGTCGCCCGCGATCTCGATCGCGCCGGAGACCGTATAGATCGCCCGCTCGTCGTAGGTCGGATCGAGCGGCAATACGGCGCCCGCCTCCAGCGCCACGTCCGCGTAGACCATCGGGCTCGAAGTGCGCACGGGCGAGCGGGCGCCGAAGGCCTCGCCCGCGATCAGATGGACGGTCTTGCCCTCCCCCGTCAGCACCGGCATGGCCGCGGCATCGTAATGCTCGAAGGCCGGCGCGTTCTCCTCGTCCCGCGCATTCAGCGCGACCCAACTCTGGATGCCGAACAGCTTGGAGCCGGTCTGGCGCAGGTCGGTGCCGGTGCGCTCGGAATGGGTGATGCCGCGGCCCGCCGTCATCCAGTTGAGTTCGCCCGGGCGGATCGGCAACTCGGTGCCGAGGCTGTCCCGGTGCATGATCTCGCCGTCGAACAGGTAGGTCACCGTGGCCAGCCCGATATGCGGGTGGGGTCGCACGTCCATGCCCTGCCCGAGTAGGAATTCGGACGGACCCATCTGATCGAAGAAGATGAACGGCCCGACCATCCGGCACTCGGCCGAGGGAAGAGCCCGCCGCACGGCAAAGGAGCCGAGATCCCGCGAGCGGGGCACGATCAGGGTCTTGATTGCATCGCAGCTGAACGTATCAGCCGCAATCGGGTCGTCTGCACCGTGCCAGCTCATGCTTCTGCTCCCTCGCTTGAGCGGGACCGACCGCGATAGGCGGTTCTGCGCTCGACGGTTTAGCGCGACCCGAAGACTCGGGTCGACGGGCAACAAGATGCGTCGGCTGGTTCTGTTTTGTAATGGAAACGAGCAAAACGCATCGTTTCCAATTTTTCCATCTCATCCGTGGCTGGACGGGTGCTGGCCAGATGCGCTGGCGGTGTGGCACGGAACTCCGTGACGGCCGCGCCTGCCGAACACGGAAATGCGATCCGATCGGTCCAGCTTTATTTCAAATGATAACTTTTTGTTAGATCGCCTGGAATAGCGTCCATTGAGACGGCAATGAAAAATCGTTATTCAATCGTCGTTTGAAGAGACAAGTACAATGCCGGTGATTTTCCGGCTCTAACCTGTTGTGCGTTAATGAATGGTGGTCGTCCGAACCCGTTCGGAAGGGTCTCTCCGGCCCGGCCGCAGACTTCGAAGACCCTCGCGACCAAGGTGCTCTCGGCCGAACGTCGTGCTGAACTCGCACCAGAATGGCTTGATCCGGCTGCGACGGCTGCGCGACCGGAGCGGCTGGCGGTGATCTTCTCCGGCCTCGGTCGTCCGTATCGACGATGCCACACGCTCAAACCGCACGCCTCGACCGGGGGGCCTAACCATTCATGTTGGACTTCAGCACGCTGCAGGTCGCGAGCATCAGTAGCCGCCTTGCCTTCATCGTCGTCTTCCTGGTGACGCTCTCACGGCACCCGAGCGAGTTCTATTTCGGCATCTGGGCGAGCGCGCTCGGCTGCTCCCTGATCGCCTCCTTCATGATGCTGGGCGATCCCTCGACGGTTCCGCTCCAGCCCTTCAAGGGAGCCGTCGTCTACGCCCTCTACGGAGCCAGCCTCTCGGCCTCGTGGATCGGCTTGCGGCTGTTCTACGAACGGCCGGTTTCGGTTCCGCCGGCCATCGTCCTGGCCGTCGGTCCGGGCGTCCTCTACGGGCTCATGTTGCAGGTCGGCATCGCGATACCGTGGGGCCTGTCCACGGTGTTCGTTCTGATCGCCGTGAGCACCGGCCTGTGCATCCTCGAAATCCTGCGGACGCCCGCGCAGTCGCGCCTGTGGACGCAATACATCGTCCTTCTGGGATTTCTCGGTTATTTCTCGGCCTTCGTCCTGTCGGTCGTGATCATCCACTTTGCGAGCGAACACTTCGCTTCACCGGATAGTGGGGTCTACTCCCTGCTGTTCGATCAGTGGTGTGGAGTCTTCATCCAGATCGGCTACCTCGCCATGGTGAGCGAGCGCGCGCATCTGAGGCTCAGCCACTTGGCCGATACCGACCCGCTCACCGGTCTGGCGAACCGCCGCGGCCTGCGCGCGGCGATGAGCCGACGCGCGGCGGGCGATCGCGGAACCGCGGGCTGCGCGGTGCTTCTGGCCGACATCGATCGCTTCAAATCGATCAACGACACCCACGGCCACGAGGGGGGCGATGCCGTCCTCGTCGGCGTCGCCGAGAGGTTGCGCAGCGTGATGCGCAAGGACGATCTCATCGCCCGCTGGGGCGGCGAGGAGTTCCTCGTGGTGGTGGATCGAACCGACGACGCGCAGGCGGTCCTCGTCGCCGAACGCCTGCGCGCGGCGGTGGCCGGGCAGCCGATCCTGCTCGGCGGCACCTCCATCGCGGTGACGGCAAGCGTCGGCGTGTCGGTCGGGACGATGGGCGAGGTGCAGATCGATGCTGCCGTGGCCCGCGCGGACGCGGCGCTCTACGCGGCCAAGAACGGCGGCAGGAATCAGGTGCGCCTGGAACTGCCGACGGTGCCTCAGCCGGCCGCCGCCGGGGCGACATGGATTCCGGCCCCGCCCGTCGGGCCGTCCCAACCGATCGCGACTGCGATTGCCATCCGAGAAGCGTGATCGAGCCGTGCCCAGAAGATCGACGCAAAGAAGCGATGTCTGCGATCGTTCGCGCGCCAACGCGATGTCACGTGGCCGCCGGACCGGGCTTGCGCTCGCGGCCCTGGCGCTGGCTTCGCCCGGCCGGGCGGCGGATATGCCCGCGGCTCCAGCGCCCGAGGAGGCGCTGACGGCGGGGAGCCTCCTCGTGCGGGCTCGAATCATCGGTTCGATCCCCGTCAACCAGTTCTCCCGGATCGAGCTGGTCGGGGGCCGGGTGTCGACGCCGGCGCGAGCACTGCCGGATCTCGACATCACCTACTTCCTCAGCGATCACTTCGCGCTCGCCCTGCAGGGCGGGGTCGTGCCGACGCGAACCTCGATCCGCGGATCGGTCGTCGGCAACCTGCCGATCGGCACGACCTGGAGCGCCTCGGTGACCAGCGCGATCCAGTTCCACTTCCTGCCGCACGCCGCCTTCAACCCGTATCTCGGTGCCGGGGTCGCCTACACGCATCCGCTGGCCTACGAACCGGCCAAGCCGTTCGTCACCGCCATGAAGGCCGATCCGCAACTGGGGCCGATGATCCAGGCCGGCTTCGATTATCATCTCGGCGGCCGCTGGTACGCCAACATGGACATCAAGCAGGTCTTCCTGCCGACGCAGGTCTCCCGCGTCGGACCGGTCGGCGCGACGGTGCGGCTCGACTTGCTGATGGTCGGGGCCGGCCTCGGCTACCGCTTCTGACAATCCGGTCCGCGACCCCGATCGCCTGCGCCGGTGATCCCCTTTCCTCCGAGCGCGTTGTCCCGGCTGCGATCGTGACGGAGGAACAGGACATGACGAAGCTCTTCATCGCCCATGTGCGCGGCCCGGCCGGCGAGCGCCCGCTCGTGACCGTGCGTGCGGCCGCCGAGGGCGAGGCGCGCCTGTTCGTCGAGGCGGCCTACCCGGAAGACGAGGTGGTCGAGATCGCCGAGCCCGGCGAATGGGTGAGCGACGCCGATACCGGCACTCGGACCGGGGACGTGCGCGAGCATCCCGGCAGCGCGTGGCAGCCGCCGACGAGCCGGGCCTGAGACCGAAGGCCGTGACTTGCCTCCCCGAGGACGTGCGCGCCCTCGCGCTCCTGCTGCCGGAGACGGTCGAGGGTGCCCATCAGGGCCACCCCGACTTCCGGGTCGGCGGGCGGATCTACGCCACCCTCTGGACCGACGAGGCGCGCGTCGTCGTCAAGCTGACGCCCGACGAGCAGGCGCGCGTCCTGGAGGACGAACCGGACGCCTTCGAGCCGGTGCCGGGCGCCTGGGGCGGCCGGGGCTGGACCAGCCTTGACCTCGATGCTGCGGACGAGGCGGTTCTGCGTATCGCCCTGCTGACCGCGTGGCGGACCGTGGCGCCCGGAGACCTCGTCGCCCGCTACGACGATCTCGCCCTCGACCCTTGAGCCTCGCTCAAGCTCGAAGGCCCGGCGCTTCCTGGCCGGTGCTCGCGACGTATTCCGAGTAGCCGCCGCCGTAGAGGCGCACGCCGTCCCCCGTCAGTTCGAGCAGCCGGTTCGACAGAGCTGCCAGGAAGTGACGGTCGTGGGAGACGAACAGCATCGTGCCCTCGTAGGAGGCGAGCGCGGCGATCAGCATCTCCTTGGTGGCGATGTCGAGGTGGTTGGTGGGCTCGTCGAGCACGAGGAAGTTCGGCGGGTCGTAGAGCATCTTGGCCATGACGAGGCGGGCCTTCTCGCCGCCCGAGAGGACGCGGCAGGGCTTCTCTACGTCGTCGCCCGAGAAGCCGAAGCAGCCGGCCAGCGCCCGCAGCGAGCCCTGCCCCGCCTGCGGGAAGGTGCTCTCCAGATCCTCGAAGATCGTCAGGTCGCCGTCGAGCAGGTCCATGGCGTGCTGGGCGAAGTATCCGAGCTTCACGCTGCCCCCGACCGTCACCGAACCGGAATCGGGCTGCGCGGTGCCGGTGACGAGCTTCAGCAGCGTCGACTTACCGGCGCCGTTCACGCCCATCACGCACCAGCGCTCCTTGCGGCGGATCGAGAAGTCGAACCCTTCATAGATGATGCGGCTGCCGTAGCTCTTGTGGACGCCCTTGAGCATCGCGACGTCGTCGCCCGAGCGCGGTGCGGGCTGGAATTCGAAGGCGACGGTCTGGCGGCGGCGCGGCGGCTCGACCCGCTCGATCTTGTCGAGCTTCTTCACCCGGCTCTGCACCTGCGCGGCATGGCTGGCGCGCGCCTTGAATCGCTCGATGAACTTGATCTCCTTGGCGAGCATCGCCTGCTGACGCTCGAACTGCGCCTGCTGCTGCAGTTCGTTGAGCGCCCGCTGCTGCTCGTAGAAGCCGTAATCGCCCGAATAGGTGGTGAGCGTGCCGCCGTCGATCTCGATGACCTTGGAGACGATGCGGTTCATGAACTCGCGATCGTGCGAGGTCATCAGCAGTGCGCCGTCATAGCCCTTGAGGAAGGATTCGAGCCAGATCAGGCTCTCTAGGTCGAGGTGGTTGCTCGGCTCGTCGAGCAGCATCACGTCGGGCCGCATGAGCAGGATGCGCGCGAGCGCGACGCGCATCTTCCAGCCGCCGGAGAGCCGGCCGACATCGTTCTCCATCATCTCCTGGGAGAAGCCGAGACCGGCCAGCACCTCGTAGGCCCGGCCCTCGAGCGCGTAGCCGTCGAGCTCCTCGAAGCGGGCCTGCACCTCGCCGTAGCGCTCGACCAGAGCCTCCATTTCGTCGGCCCGCTCGGGGTCGGCGAGCGCGCCTTCGAGTTCCTTCAATTCCGCCGCCACGATGCTGACCGGGCCGGCCCCGTCCATGACCTCCGCCACGACGGAGCGCCCGCGCATCTCGCCGACGTCCTGGCTGAAATAGCCGATGGTGATACCGCGCTCCGCCGAGACCTGCCCCTCGTCCGGCTGCTCCTGGCCGGTCATCATGCGGAACAACGTGGTTTTGCCGGCGCCGTTCGGCCCGACGAGGCCGGCCTTCTCGCCCTTCTGCAGAGCGGCGGACGCCTCGATGAAGACGATCTGCCGGCCGTTCTGCTTGCCGATCTTGTCGAGGCGAATCATGCGTCCGCGAAGCCTGGATGAGGGTCTGAGGTGGAAGGCGAAAGGATGTACGCGGCCTTACGCCAAGGGCGCCGCGAGCGAAAGCGGAGCGGCCTCACGGCAGACCCGCTTCGGGCGGGCACGCTCCATCCGCCGCGCCCGGCCGGATCAGAACCCCGATAATATTTGAATGAGTCGGCGCGACAGGCGAATGGATCGATATAAATCCTCATGAAGTCTGTCTTGGTGAGGGGACTATCAACTGATGGATTCTGATTTGGATCAAAATTCAAATTCGAGGTTGGATCTTGTTAACGATCGGTCACTCACAAGATCGTGATCCAATGAGGCAGGGGCGGCCCTCGGATGCTTCGAAACAGTCCCCGTGACGCGGCTGATGCGCTGGTTCACTCATCTCAAGCTCCTCGGCAAACTCGCCATCCCGGCGGCGCTGATTGCACTGGTCTCGGCCGGCATCATCGTCTTGGCCCGTGACAAGCTCGATCAGATGGAGCGGACGACGCAGCAGGTCGTCGACGTGCGGGCCGCCCGCGTCATCACCGCCCTGCAGACCGCGCTCGCGATCGACGAGGCCGTCATCAGCGAGAAGAACATCATCCTGGAAAGCGACGCGTCGATCCTATCGACCCAGCACGGGCGTTTCGAGGATGCGCGGGGGCGGGCCCTGGCCGGCGTCGACAGGCTGATCGCCCTGGCGGAGGCGGACGCGAGCCGGACGAAGCTGGAGGAGGTGAAAGGGTCGATCTCGCTCTTCGTCACCACGCTCAAGCGCTCGATCGCTCTGGGGATGAAGGGGCTGAAGGAGCAGGCGGTCAAGGTCTCCTACGACGAGGTGAGGCCGGTCCGGATCAAGGCCATCGAGGCGATCCAGGCGCGCATTGCGTCCAACATGCGCGAACTCGAACAGGCCAAGCAGCAGGCCAGCGAGGTCGGCAAATCCGCCGCCGTGGCGCTTACCGGCATCGCCGCGGCCGGCCTGCTCGTCGCCTTCGGCCTGCTCGGGCTGATCGCCGTCGCCGGGGTCGCGCGTCCCATGGGCCGGCTCGTGCGAATTCTCGAGCGGATGGCGGAGGGCGAGACCGAGACCGACATCGCCGAGGCGCGCCGCGGCGACGAGATCGGCGCCGTCGCCCGCGCGGTGGAGGGCATCAAGGTGCTGGTGGCCCGCAAGGCGGCCGAGCAGGCGGAACTCAAGCGGGTGGCCGACGAGGCCGCTGCCGTCGAGCGCCGCCGCACCATGCTCGAACTCGCCGACGGCTTCGAGCGCGCGGTCGGCGGCGTCGTCGGGATGGTCTCGTCGTCCGCGACCGAGCTGCAGGCCACCGCGCAGACCATGACGGCAACCGCCACGCAGACCGCGAGCCAGTCCACCACCGTCGCCGCGGCGGCGGAGGAGGCCGCCTCCAACGTCAACACCGTCGCTGCCGCCGCGGAGGAACTCGGCGCCTCGGTCCACGAGATCGGGCGCCAGGTCGGAACCTCGTCGAACATGGCCCAAATCGCCGTCGGCGAGGCGGATCGCAGCGCCGCTCTCGTCCACGAACTGGCCCAGGCCGCCGCCCGGATCGGGGACGTGGTGAACCTCATCGCCAACATCGCGAGCCAGACCAACCTGCTTGCCCTGAACGCGACCATCGAAGCCGCGCGGGCGGGCGAGGCCGGCCGCGGCTTCGCCGTCGTCGCGAGCGAGGTGAAGGAACTCGCAGCGCAGACCGCGCGGGCCACGGGCGAGATCTCCGGACAGATCGCCCAGATCCAGGGCGCCACCGATCAGGCGGTGACGGCCATCGGCAGCATCACGGGGCGCATCCGCGACATCAACGCGGTGGCGACGACGATCGCCGCGGCGGTGGAGGAACAGGGTGCGGCCACCCAGGAGATCGTGCGCAACGTGGCGCAGGCGGCCCTGGGTGCGGGCGAGGTGACCGGCAACATCGCCGGGGTGGCTCAGGCCTCCGAGGAGACCGGTGTCGCCGCCAGGCAGGTGCTGGTTTCCGCCTCCGAACTGTCGCAGCAATCCGAGCAGCTGCGGGCGGAGGTCGCGCGCTTCCTCGCCACCGTGCGGGCGGCCTGAGCCGCCGAGGGCAGAAACGAAAAGGGGGCGCTCCGCGGCGCCCCCTTTTTCTTCGTCGGCCCAAGTCCAACCGTGCAAGCGATCGCCGTCGCTCCAAGATGGCGCTCTAACCCGGCACCTTCTTGTGGCTCACGGTGGCGACCTCGTCAGGCCGTCCCTCGTCGCCGGTCACGGCACCGGCAAGCGCCGCCGCGTGGAGGGCCAGCACCGGTACGAAGACCAGTGCCATCATCAGGGCGACGACGAGCACGACGCTGCCGTTGCGGCTGGACTTCGCCGCACGGGCGCGGGCACGCCGGGAAATGACGTTGGAGTCAGTCATGGCTCACCTCTTGTCGGACCAGCCGCCGAAGGCCGGTCGCGGGTGAGCCGGATCAGACGATCAGGCGCAGAGCACGCGGGAGGCCGAAGGCGGCGTGGTCGATCGACTACTGTCGTCGGGCATGGGGGTAGAAAGATCCTGTGGAGCCGCACATCGGACGCACGGCGGCGATGGACGGACAACGCGCGCATGACGGATGAGTTCGATCCCGTCAAGTCCGCATCGCCCGGCCCGCTGTGCACGAGCGCGGCGATTCCGCTCCTCAAGGCATCGAATCGAGCGGGGGCGCGAACGCGGGTGGCAGCCTCCGCGTTGGGATGGCATGTCGACCGATACGATCATCTGGACCCAGGGCGGGATCTCCGAGGTACCCCTGGCGCGCTACACCGGCCAAGTCGGTTCCGTGGCGGTTGCCACCATCGAGTACGATGGTTCGAACCGGCTCTGGACCTGGTGGAGCCCGCTCGCCGAGGACATCTGGGGCCACGCCCAGGATGCGGACGGCGCCAAGCAGGCTGCGGAGGTCTGGCTGCGTGGCTGGCTTGAGAATTTCCGCCCCTTCTTCGAGATGGCCCGCTGACGGCCTCAGGCGGCTGCGGCGACGGCGTCCCGGCTGCGCCACATGTAGCGGGCGAGGATCGAGCGATGAGGCGCGAAGCCTGCGGCGACCGCGGCCGTGTCCGCGATGCCGGTGAGCCGGCGCAACACGCCGACCGCGGCGACGTCGCCCGCGGGCCAGATGTCCGGATCGAGGAAGTGGAAGATGCCGACCATGTCGGCCGTCCAGGGTCCGACGCCGCGGATCCGGCAGAGCCGTTCCACGCGCTCCGCCTGCGGCACGTCTGCCAGCTCCGCGCCGAGCAGACCGGCGTCCTCCGCCTCGCGGATCGCGAAAAGGGCCCGCACCTTGTTCCCCGAGACGCCGCAGCCCAGCAGCAGCGGCTCGAAGCCCGGCACGAACAGCTCGGGCGTCGCGACGCCCTGGGACGCGGCGGCGGCCTCGATCCTGTTCCAGATCGCGAGGGCCGCTTTGGTCGAGAGCTGCTGGTTGACGACCTCGACGAACAGGCGCTCGGCCACGCTGGCATGGATCGGTGGAGCGATCTCGATCCGTCCAAGACCAGCGATCGCCGCCCGCAGGGGCTCCGCCACCGTCCCAGCCTGTCGCAACAGGCTGGCATAGATGTCGGGATCCAGCATCGTTCCGCTCTTGCTCCCCGGTTGCGCTCCCACAGAAACGCTTGAAGCCTGGGCGTGGTCCCGCCGGAGTTTCAGGATCCGCAGTTCGAGCGGGGCGCTCCGATGTCTTGCGTTCCTCGCTCTCAGGTCGCGATCCAGGCGGCCGATTCCCATCCGCACTGTGCGCTCAGCGAACCGGCGAACACGGCATCGAGCCGCAGCCGCTCAGCCTCGACGAGCGGACCGTCCACCGCCACCGGGCGGCAGCGGCCGTCCCAGCCCGGCACGACGAAGTCCGGGTTGTGCAGGGCGTGGTCGGAGGCTTCCGAGAAGAAGGCGCGCTCTCCCCCGTCGATGTAGCTCTCCGCCGGCAGGCCTTCGGCGAGCAGAATGTCGTGGGCGTCGAGTTCGATGTGCCAGTAGGTGACGCTGGCGACCGGCTCGCGGGTGATCGTGGTGCCGTTGATGAGGCACATGACGGGCACCAGCGCGCCACCCTCGTTGTCGGCATCGGCTCCGACCAGCACCGGGTGACCCGGCGAGAGGAAGAGGTCGCGGGCCGGCAGCCCGTGGCCGAAGGCACCAGCGCGGACGCGAACCGGCTGCTGATTGAACGAGAGCGAGCCGCTCCCGGCGCTGATCTCACGATGTCCGATCCAAGTGATCGGGCGCAGGGCGCCGGAGGCCGTGACGGCGCGGTCGCCGACCTGCAGATCCTCGACCGCAACCTCGCCGCGACTCGTGCGGATCAGGGTGCCCGTCACGAAGCAGGGCGCCTGCGGCAGGTTGGAGAAGGTTTGGGGCGTGTTGTTCGGCAGCGAAAACTGTTGTCCCGGCGTCACGACGCTCGTCGAGATCACGAGAGTTCCGCTCAGAGACTGGTTCGGATCGAGCGCGATCGTGATCGCGTCGCCGGTCTGGTAGCCGGTCTGCACGCCGGTCAGCGGTGGGCCGAAGCCGCTGGCAAGGATGACCGCACCCGGTCTGGCATCGGCCGAAGGATCCGGTGAGCTGACGAACACCGTGGAGGTGGGAGACACATTGAGGGAGTTGGCGAGCTGGGTGCCAGAAATCTGAACAGTAAAAGATTGCGTGTCGCCGACGCGGACATCGGATCCATTCGCAAACTGTCCCGAGTTCTGCAGCTGGTAGCTGAACCCGGACGGAAATTGCGCGTAAGTCATGTGCTCCCCCAAGCGAAACTGTCTGAAAATTTCTTCGGACAGAAACCGAAGGGAAAACTGTTTGTTGGCTCCTTTCAATACTGATTCTGAGATGTTGGCTGCGCGTTGTAACCACGCAACATTTTATGTTATTTGTTGTCTTTGCAATGTACCGCCATAAGTATAAGATAATTATTTGATCGAAGAATGCGAGCAATTTAATCTATTTATCAGTGCAGACAAGGCGCGTTGCAGCGGAAGGCTCAAGTCGCTTGATGATCCGCTTTGATTTCGATGCGCACTGTATTGGAGAGCAGATGTCCGCCCTGCCATGCGCTTGAGCCGGCTGGACACAGCACGCCACGAACGATGCGTTTCACGAGTTTCCCGACGCCGTTCACAAGGGCGCGGTGATACGCTCGGCGCTTATGGCCGATCGGTCAAACTCGGACTTTCGGGATGTCGGCGGGACTTGGCGGAGAGGGGGGGATTCCCCCGTACCTTCCAGAAAAACGTTGGCGGTCAATGACTTAGGCCGCCCGTCCTGAAATCGTGTGTACCACCAGAATGGCCTATCGGGTGCTTGAGCGCAAGGGTCCCTGAGGTCGTTCCAACGCCCCGCAGACCTCCAAGTTGTCACGCCCCAAAATCCGTTTGGGATGGGCAGATGAAGCTGGCTGCCCACAACCGGACATTTGACTTCAGGCCCACCTCACCAAATTAGCTAGTTCCGGATTTCGGTTTAGGTTGTGACATCAACCGCCACTTCTCGTCCAGATCGGCGTCGCTCGCCAACTCGTCCAGAAAGGCGCGTGCTGCAGTTCTGATCGGGCCTTCGGCGTCCTCGTACGGCATCGGGCGTTTCGGCGGTGTATCGATGCCTCCATGCCGGCAGAATGGTCCAAGATAGGCTGGATTGTTCGCCGTGGCTGTAAAATCGTTATATCTCGATTTCGAAAGTCCCGCCTCGCTCGCTACCCGGTTTTTATCCCAACCGGGGCGCTGCGTCATCCAATCTGTCAGTGCGTATAGAGAAATATAGGTTGGGCCTTGTACTCCGACGTAGAGCAACATGTCCTTTGCAAGTGGATCGAACCTCGCAAGAAAGATGAGCTTGGTGATCTCGTTGTTTAATGGGTTGCGCAGTGGATCGGCATGCTGGGCGAGATAGGCTGACGAGAACGGCGCCCTTGTGACGTCTCCCTTCCCCCCATGCCATCTTAGGATACCATTGGGATCATCGCGATCCGACGCTGCCAGTTGAAGCCTAATCGGCACATACTTAAGCCCTAGGACTAGCAGCATCGCGCCATCGAATACGGCCTTCAAGGCCGCCTGCCTGCCGGCTAGGGCTTCCGCGTCTGGGGCATCGTTCAGGTGTGGCGATGCCCACGAGAACCAGTTCGGCACGCCATCACTGTCCTCGGGCCAAATGAAAATGTCCGGACTACTAAAGTTCTCGCACACTCCCCGCACCAAAGCGTCCGGTGTAAAGTCATACCAGAACCACGGCGGGTTCGCATCTCGCGAATATGCCATCCCGGGCAACCTTTCTTGTCCATCCTTGGTAGGACGCGAGCGGGCGTCTCGACGGCGTGCCGTATCGCTTTTCTACGGACAAGGGAATGAAGCGGCGGTTCAGCTTGGAAACTGGACCAACCTAGTACGTTAACCTGGGGTGTCTACGCTCCCAGCATGGCGCATATCACGTTGGACGAGGCACGCCCTTACCTGCAAGTGGCCAGCTATGTCACAAAGACCTCCGACGGCCCGATAACCCGTCGAGGTCCGGCTGTTGTCGCCCTGGCGTTCGGATGCGGTCTGCATCCAATAGAGATCGTTGGGCTGCAACGTCGGCACTGGCGTCCGAAAGGGGAGGATATCCTCGACGTTGATTTAGGTGGCATGACCATCGAAGGAGCATCCATTCGGACCCAACATCGACGCCTTCCCATCCCACCTCATACGAGAACGTTGGTCGACGCTTATCTCGACGGCATGCCGGAGATCGGTGCCGAAGACCCTTTGATCCGGACCGGAGACGGCCGTCGCGCGACCCGCCGCAGCCTGGTGGCACAATCAGAGATCCCGAACAGGCGGGGTGGCCCGACCTTCACGCTCCCGGAGTTCGCTGCTGCCTTTGCCACATCTCTGACGCTCCCGAGTGTCGACGATGGCGTCGAGAGGCTTGAACCTGGGCTGTATGAGTATCTGATAGGCGCGAAGCCTCGGGACGGATCAAGGTGGACGGGCACACACCCCCCACCCGGAGCGCTGCGGCGCTTCCTGGCAAAGCACGTCGAGATGTGGAAGGTCGACCGGAGCTTCTGGCGCCCGAACCTCCGGCTACCCACTCAGAACCAGGACGACCCCATAAAAGTGGTATCGTGATACCGTATTTTTGGTCGTCCCCGGTTTCGAGTTGGTATGCGAACGGGACATTTCGGGGGTGTTTTGGCTAACATTCGACCGCATCAATCGACACGAAACGGCACTGGACCAGTCCAGATTTGACATTGCCGCATTCCCATTGCCTGCGCGCGGGGAAGGCCAAAAGCGAGGCCGCACCAATAACTTGCCCCGATCAAGCGACTGATCTGGTTTCGTGATGGTACTTGACGGCAGGTCTCGGGACCGCTCCTCAATCTCGTCGCCCTCAGCCGACTGCCATGTTAGCCTGATGCATCAGCTGCCACGTGCCGGTGCACCTTCTCGACGCGGCGCGCACGTTGGCGGTTCGGGGGCGCCTGCGTGGACCATTACGACCTGCTTGCCCGACCGGACTGGAAAGCCCGGTCGGTGCTGATCGTGACGCCTTACGTCGAGGGCGAGTTCTTCCAGCGCCTCGTGAAGGACCTCAAGCTGGGGCTGCTGACCGTCGTTGTCGACGGCGGCTGCCGGCCGGACGATGTCACGATGATCCAAGCACTGCGCTCGAAGGGTCGCGACGTCCAGGTGGCGCTTGGCGGCGCGACAGGCCTCGTGCACGCGAAGGTGTTCCACGTCGAGTGGGAGACGTCCGGTGGCAGGACCGCCCACACCCTCGTCTATGGCTCCGGAAACGCCACCCGACAGGCTTTCCACGGCGGCATCAACGCCGAACTGATGTGCAAGGCCCGGTTGACCGCCGCAAGCCACGGGCCTGTTTTGGACTGGGCGCGGGCTGTTCGAGAAGCGGTGACGGCGGCGGCAGAAGGCAGCGTCACCGTGGAGGCAGCGCGGGATGTCGCGCTGGCTGATGGCATCTTTGTGCGGCTGCCCGCCATCGTGGTGAAGGACGCCACGACCAAGGCCAGCAACTTCGACCTCTGGCTACAGCGGGGCCGCTTGGCCGCGGCCTTCCGACCCGACCCTTCCTTCCTCCGCGTGCACATCAACCTTCGCGCTGACCTGCCGCCGGGCACGGTAGAGCAAACGGTGCTCGACGTCGGCTTCGAGATGCCGCGGACCCGCCGGCTGAGCATCCCGTACCTGCAGACCGTGGAAGATTTCGACGATGCCCCTGATGGGAGCGGGCACTGGCGGAGCCGCTTCTTCGCGCTAACCCAGCTCGGGGATTGGTGCTCGGCTACCTGTCACGCCGAACGCAATCCCGTGTTCCGGAAGGCCGGCCATGAGGGGCGGGTCCGCCTAATCGGCCTTCTCAAGGAGCTGGTGGATCCCGTTCAGCGGGACGGAGTGCGAGGCAGGTACCTGGATCGCGTCGAGCGCCTCTGGGCAGCGCTTGGCGAGGACGCCGGCACCTTCCTATCGGCGACGGACGGCTACATCGACCTAGGGCAGTACGCGCGCCTTTTCGAGCAACGCGTCGAGTATGACCTGGAGCTGGCTGCCGACGACGAGTTTTGCACGCGGTTCGTCGACGGCGTCGAGATCATCGAGGTGCCGCGTTTCCGCGTCGACACGGGCGCCTGGAATGCCTTCGTCGAGAGTTTCGCACGGCAACTCCATCTCGAAAGCATCAAGCGGAGAAGCGTCTCGCTGATCTACCAGCGTGTGAGTGCCGCGCTCACCGGACTAGCGGAAGACCCGTTCCAGGACCCACGCCGAACGATCAAGCTACTGCGCAAGCATTGGAACGATGTAATCGAGGACGACGAGGGGGAAGCGACCACGGTGGGCGCCTACGTCGACGGCTACCAAGATATTTGGCGTTGAAAGATCAATTCGCATATTTAACAGAACGGCTTAATCCTAAACAAATCTGACCTGGCGGTTTAGTCTTTCTACACTGACATACCGTCGCTAACAATGCGTGTAGCCGCTACTGGAAACTCTTTCTGCGGCCACCATCCAACTTCGAGGCAAGCGCAACAAAGATGGCTGTGGAGGTAAAGGCGCAGCGCGAGCGCATCAACGCGAGCGCCGCCGTCTCGCTTTTGACCCTCGGCGGACAATCGGCGCCAGAGCACCAAACGAACTTGCAGGACCCCTGTTGCACCTCCCCTTGACGAAAGGGAAGTGTAAGTTACTTGTGGGCTTCACCCAACCAGGGAGAGGCCCATGGTCTTAGAGACCGTACACACGCTTCAAACCGCCAAGTCGCAGCTTCTCAGCACCGTCGCTCTGATTGACCGAGCGCTCGACATGCTCCAGGCACAGAAGCCCGAGGCGGACGTTGAGGTCGAAGCTTCCGGCAGCGGACCACCCGCTCCCGCTCCCGCCGACGTCGAGTTTCTCACTATCGACGAGGAGATCGTCGGGCTCGTGCGTGCGCATGGATCGCTGACCCTCAACGAGGTGACGGAGCGTGCGCCGCGCTTCTCGTGGGTCCAGATCAATCGACGCACCCGCACGACGAAGGACAGCCTCGTCAATCGGGGAGTTCTCGTGTTCGAGGCGTCGCCCAAGCCTGGGCGCTTGTCGATTGCTCCGGGCTTCAGCGGCGATCCGAATCCGCCGCTCTCCGGCTACATCGAGAAGATCGCCGCGGCCGACGAGGTCGCTGTCGCCTCCGGCAAGGCGCCGTCGTCGGACGCCCTGATCAAGGTGTTCGCCACCTTCCACCGCCTCTATGAGCAGCGGGTGCTGTGGTGGCACCACGACGGTGATCCGATGCGGTCGGGGCACATTCTTAAGGGCGTCGAGCACCGCGGCGTCATGGGCCTCGTCGAGCACATGCTCACCCGCAACGAGGACTCGGGCCTGAAGCTGTGCATGGCGGCGGGGCGGCCAGATGCGACCCTGGAGTGGACGGTCGCCACGAACGCGGGCCTGTTCCCTGTGACCCTGGTCGAGGCCGCTAAGGCGCGGCTCGGCAGCGTGGGCGTGAGCGTCTAGAGCGGCATCCGATCAGGTTGGATCGTAGGCGTCGTAGCCTGCGGCCGCGAGATAGTTGCGGCACTCCGCCGTTGAGAAGCGCCTGAACGCG
>NZ_QJJJ01000025.1 GCF_003201865.1 Methylobacterium sp. B4
TCGCGGTTGCCGATCCAGGTGATCGGACGCAGCAGGCCCGAGGCGGTGACGGCCAGATCGCCGACGCGCAGATCCTCGACCGCGACCTCGCCCCGCGCGGTGCGGATCAGGGTGCCGGTCGTGAAGCAGGGCGCTGCCTGCACGTTGTAATCGCCGGCCGCGCCGTTGTCGTCGGCGAGGAAGCGCGTCCGGGTGGAGCCGGCGGGCGGGTTCGAGCCGACCACCTGGGTGTTCGAGAGGAGGTAGCGATAGTTGCCGACCGCCGTCTCACCGGGCGGGATGGCCCGGCTCGTGAACAGGATCTGGCCCGAGTTATCGAACTGCGTCGAGGTCAACTGAATGGAGGTGTTGGCAAAGCCGGCCGGAGCATCGGCGCCGTAGGTCAGCGTGACCGGATCACCCACGGCATTGACGGTGCCCGTGATGCGGACGGAATAGGTCGAGGCCGTATCGACCTGGAAGTTTCCGGATGCACCGCCATCATCGGTTCCGAGGAAGCCGGGCGGGTAAATGGTGTTGTTGAACGTAATCGGCAGAGCCATGGCGGTTTCCTCCCGAGTTAAGCCGGCGCGTTCTCTCGTATGATTTGCGCCGAGCCGTATGCCTGCGACGAGCTGCAAGGTCGGTGCTCAAATCCCGGCCGCTCTACGGTCTTGGGACTTGGCTTCCACGACCTTCGCTTCAGTCACGCACTAGCCATGATGGGAACTTGTGATCTCGACAATCCATCAGGGCACGCACTTGGCCCGGGAACTTAGAGTCGTCTCACGATCGGAAAGCTGTGTGCCGAATTTGCCACTTTAATCCATCACAGACCCGTGAGATTCAGTGTTTTAGGCAAATCGGTCGGGATAGTTGGGCAATTTATTCTGCGCCTTTACATGCAATTCACGAAGGATATCCACAGCGGCCTTTGCAACTTGAGGAATTTTGCGGAACGAGGCCCACGACTCGGGTGCCGCGGCGGTGGAATGGTCCCGCGATGGCACGCGCCGGAATCGGTGGGGCGGCTTGAGGTCTACTGAGCGAGATCAGCGAGCCCCTGGAGGCCGACGTGCGTGGCTCTGCACTTCCGGACCTAGGCGCGGACACCTCGACGCCCACCCGCCAAGCTGACGCTCAGCGTGCGGGCGGCGCAGCTCGGTTCGATCGGGAGATGATGCGGGGGTGCCAGCGCGAGGACATCGACAAGGCCATGGCGCAGGGCGCGGACCAGGGCCGCAAATCGACCATCCCGGCGCGCTCAGAAAAGATCAGGGCGCTTGCCGAACAGGGCATGAGCATGAGCGCCATCGCCCCGACGCTGGGTAACCGCAAGGGGCCGTGTATCGTGTACCGAACTCGGCCGCTGCTGCAGCGTGGAGGTTCGCGCGCGACAGGTCTGCCGGGGGAAGCTGAGCGGGGCCAGCCCTCACGTCGGCACAAGGCCGCCGGTGGATCTTTCGAAGCCGCCGGGCGGCATTCTCAATGGAGCCGGGGGCGGCAATCGCTCCCGGCTCTCTCGATTTCGATTACCGCGCCGGACGCTCGCGGACGATCGTCCGCTCCTCGCGCCGCTCGATGCGCTCTTCGCGGCGGGGATCAGGATCGACGCCGAGCACGCCGCCCACGGTGCCGGTTGCGGCTCCGACGGCACCACCCACGACGCCGCCCACCGGGCCGGCTGCGCGGTTGCCGTCTTCCACGCCACGCTCAGCGCCACGGACTGTGCCTTGGGCCTGTGCGCTGGCCGACAGAGCGAGCGGGGTGAGAACGAGGGCAGAGGCGAGCAATAGCCGCTTCATGAGGTTGGCTCCTGGATCTGGCGCGCGGGCAGTCCGCCGCGCTTCGAGGGACCAACGGCTGAGAGGGGCTATGGTGCCGTAAGACAGAGCCAACCCTTCACGCCTGCCGTGCCCTACGGCTTTCTCTTGATGACGTTCTTGGCTCCCGATGCCGTCACCTCGGGGTTCGGGGCGCCCTCGCTGCGCGTCCATTCCACGACGTGGTCCGCACCGTTCACAGCCAGCCGCGTCGGGCCGGCGAGGACGAGCGAGACACGGTTGTTCGCGCCGGACGTATCCAGCCTGCCGGGTGCGGTGCCGCCGCCCAGCGTCGCCGTGACGGTGTTCTGCGTTACGCTGACGGTGACGTCCTGGGCTTTGCCGCCCTTCACCGTGTTGTCGATACCGGAGACGGACAGCGCGCGGCCCTCCTCGAAGCTGACCTTGTGGTTCGAGCCGTGCACGCTGATGAGGCCGCATTTGCCCGTCAACGCAATCTCGTTCTCCGCGCCGTAGACCCCCACGTCCTTGCCGTGACAATCCACATCGCGGCTGATCCCGACCCCTTCGATGGTGAGTTCATCGGCTCGCGCGATGCCGAGGGGAATCAGCGCGGCCGCGAGGATCACGGGCAGAAGACGGGGCATCAAGGCATCCTTGGCAGTGGCCGGGATAAGAAAGAGAGCAAACCGACCCGGCCACGTCAAAAGGTCACGCTGCGGACACTCCCGATGGCTCCGAAGCGCACTGATGAGAGGCAGAGGTGGGATTCTGCGGAGCGGACTCTCGGCGCCGGGAATTGCCGGAGTTCTGAGCCGCACTCCGTGCGGAGCATCGCGTCTACGGAGGGACCGACCCCTTTGTCGAGCTTGCGGCTTTCGCGAGCTTGTGCGTGACGGCGAAGCGCCTCCGCGCAGGCTCCGGTCGGCCCCGGCCCATCAGCCATCGCGCGGACCGACGCCCGGTCGGCCAAGCCGCCGAGGGCCGTGATCCGTCGCCGGGTGAGCCGTGCCGGCCGCTTCCGCTACGCCTCACAACACCGCTCCAAAGCCCCGTCAGGGACCGGTGGCTTCGGGCTTCGACGATGTCCTAGATCAGCAGGAATACTTGAATAACGCTGACGAGCCGCACCGTGACATGAGGAGAGCGTCCCCGTCTTCGGATGCTTCCACGGTCGGGCTATCATGAGGGCGATGTGTGAAGCCGCTGTGTGAAAGCGCGGTCTTCACCGACCCATCGTCAGGACCAACCTTTTGACTTCCAAAAGGAAGTAGGTTGGTGCGGCCAAGAGGACTCGAACCTCCACCCCTCGCGGGACTAGCACCTCAAGCTAGCGCGTCTACCAATTCCGCCATGGCCGCCCTTGCCGCCGTGCCGCTGTGTGCGGCCGGTGTCTTGTGTGGGCGGCGCAGCGGATAACAGATGCCCGGGGCGGGCACAAGCGCCGGATTCGCTTCTTCGCGTTTTGCCGCCTCCGAAAGGGTTTCAGGCGGCGTCCACGTCGTCCAGGATCGGCACGGCGCCCTCGCCGATCGTCACGCCGGGAGTGCGCACCACCTCGGCCTTGCGGATCAGCTCGGTCACCTCCACGGAGATGCGGTTGCCGGTCACCACGATCTGCCCGCGGGCGATGGGGTGGTCGTTGGCGAGAATCTCGACCATGTCGGTGTCGGTCGATTCCAGTTCGATCACGGCGCCGCGGCCCATGCGCAGCAGCATGTGCAGCGGCATGTGGCTGCGGCCCAGCACGACCTTGAGATCGACCTGCAGTTCGTCCAGGACCGCCACGCGTGGCCTCTCCGTTTTTCAACCCACGGAAAACCTTCCGCGCGTGATGGTGAAGCCTTGGTAAACGAACTTTCCGAAGCGCCCGCTTCCCGGCTTTCGATCGCACCCGCGACATTCCTGCCGCGGGACGGTGCGCCGCCCGTGGCGTGGCGCGTGAGCGACGCGCTGGTGGCCTACGACGAGGCGGTGGCCGCGATGGAGGCCCGGGCCGCGGCCATCGCCCGGGGCGAGGCGGACGAACTGGTCTGGTTGCTGGAGCATCCGCCGCTCTACACGGCGGGCACCTCGGCGCGAGAGGCCGACCTCGTCGAGCCGGACCGCTTCCCCGTCCATCGCACGGGACGGGGCGGGCAATACACCTATCACGGGCCGGGCCAGCGCATCGCCTACGTGATGCTCGACCTCAACCGGCGCCGGCCCGATCTGCGGGCCTATGTGGCGAGCCTGGAGGCGTGGCTGATCGCGACGCTGGACGCCTTCAACGTCCGGGCCGAGCGACGGGAGGATCGGGTCGGGGTCTGGGTGCGGCGGCCGGAGAAGGGTGACGGCGTCGAGGACAAGATCGCGGCCATCGGCATCCGCGTGCGGCGCTGGGTGAGCCTGCACGGCCTCAGCCTCAACGTGGAGCCGGACCTCACCCACTTCTCCGGCATCGTGCCCTGCGGCGTGCGCCAGCACGGCGTGACGAGCCTGGCCGATCTCGGCCGCATCGTCAGCCTCCCCGAGACCGACATGGCGCTGCGCGCCGCCTTCGAGCCGATCTTCGGCCCCACCCGCGACGAGGCCCCGTAAGACATCGCCAAAGTCGGGGTTTCGAAAGGACGAGTCCTTCCGCGGGTCCAGGGCGGAGCCCTGGTTGAAGGGAGGCCGGGGTTCCACCCCGGCACCCCGCCAAAGGGATGATTCCTTTGGAATCCCCGGACTTACGCGTCGGCGGTGGCCGTCGGCACGACCGGGAGCGGCGTCGCTGGCGCTGCCCGACGCAGGCGCACGCCCAAGCGCAGCAGGGGCAGGACGAAGCGCGCGAACCGGATCTGGCCGGGCAGCTGCCGCGGCATCAGCGGGCGGTAGGCGAGGCGCGGGCTGGCGCGATCGACCGCGGCGACGATCTCGCCGACCCGCGGCAGGCCGGCGATGCGCAGGGCTTCCGCCTCCGGGATGCCGAGCCGGCGGGCCCAGGCGAGATCGCGGGCGAGCCGCCCCTCCCCGTGCAGGCGGCGCAGGCGCGCGCGCCAGGCGTAGCGGTGGAGCGCGCGGGGCACCGCCTCCATGCGGGCGTCGCACAGGGCGTCGGGCTCCTCGCAGCGGGAGCGGATCGTGTCGGCGACGCCGCCCGCGGCCCGGCCGGTGAGCCGGGCCGAGATCAGCACCAGCACCGCGCGGTCGTGGCGCACGCGAAAGCCCTGCTGGAGAAGGGCGCCGACGAAGGCGCCGTCCTCTCCGAGCGGGATCTCCGGCATGCCGCCGACCTGTCGGTAGGCATCGAGCCGCACGGCCAGCGAGGCACCGATCGTGGTGCGGTGGCAGGGCCAAGGATCGTGCGGATCGGGATCGATGCGCGCCTCCATCTCGGTGATCAGCGCGTCGTAGCTGTCCTCCAGCCGGCCCCGCGCGGGGAGCGAGGGCGGCAGCAGGGCCGCCTCTTCCGGGATCAGCTCGACCCGGCCCGCGACGGCATCCGCCCCCGCCTCCAGGGCGGCGAGGTTGGCCGCGACCCAGTCCGGCGGCACGAGGCTGTCGGCATCCGTGGTCAGGAGCGTGCCGGCCGCGCCGGAGGCCACCGCCGCTTCGTCCATCCACGCGCCGGCCGCCTCCATCGCCCGCCGGCGGGCCCAGCCCGCATGCGCCCCCGCGAAGGTCTGCTCGATCACCCGCACGGGGATCGACATCCCCGGCACGAGGCGAGCGACGATCCCGGCGGTGTCGTCCGTGCAGTTGTTGAGGAACAGCACGAGCCCGAGCCGCCCGGGCGCGAGGCCGGCCTGCGCGTCGATCGCCCGCAGGCAGCGGGCGATCCGCTCCGCCTCGTTGCGCACGGGTATGGCGATCACAGTGTCGGGACACGCGGTCCCCGGCGGCACGGGGTCGAGGGAAACGGGCGGCACGGACGGGCTCCGGGGAAGGCCGAGCAGGAGCGCCGGACGGGCCGGAATCGGCGCCCGCGCGGCGTGAGGCTCGTCGTCTAAGCCACGCTCGATGAACCGCGGCTGATGGTCCCGGGCTACGGAACAGGGCCGGCGGCCCCCGGTTTCCCGGGCATCCCGCAATCGGCCCGTCACCCAAAGGAGAGTCCCATGTCGGCACCCGACAGCCTCAAGGACGTCTATCTCGACGAGATGAAGGACCTTTGGTCGGCCAACGACCAGATGACGCGTGCCGTGCAGCAGCTCAGCGAGCAGGCCAGCGACCCCAAGTTGAAGCAGATGCTGAAGGATTCCGTCGGCGGCATCGCCAAGCACACCGACGTTCTGAAAAGTCTCATCGAGGAGAACGGCGGCCAGACCTCGCCCGAGCATTGCAAGGGCATGGAGGGCCTCGTGGCCGAGGCGCTCAAGCACGGCATCAAGGAGGCGCCGAGCGACGGGCGCCTCCGCGACGTGCAGATCATCGCGCAGTACCAGCGCATGTCGCATTACGGGCTCGCCGGCTTCGGCTCGGCCGCGGCCTACGCCAAGGCGCTCGGAAAGACGGATCAGGAGAACCGGCTCAAGAGCGCCGTCTCCGAAATCTACCGGGTCGACGAGGTCGCCAGCCGGCTGGCCGAGAGCGCCGAGCGCGCCGCCGCCTGAGCGGGGCCGGCGCATCGGGCAACCGATGCGCCGCCAACCAGCCTCCCCTTCCAATCCTCCGCGACGACCCGGGTCGATTGATGCGGGCCGCGCGCTCGCGCTTCCAGGAGATGTTCGCATGAGCGTCCTGTCCGCACTCGGCCTGACATCGGGCAAGAAGGTCCGCTACGCCTTCGTGGCGCTCGGCGATATCGCGCAGGAGGCTATGCTGCCGGGGGTGGCGCATACCGGCAATTCCGAGGTCACGGCCTTCGTCACGGGCGATCCCGAGAAGGCGCGCCGGGTGGGCGAGCGATACGGCGTCACCGACACCTACGGCTACGAGCAGTTCGGCGACCTCCTGGCCTCGGGCAAGATCGACGCGATCTACCTCGCCACGCCGAACTGGCGCCATGCGGAATTCGCCGTGCCGGCGCTCAGGGCCGGCATCCACGTGCTGGCGGAAAAGCCGCTCGAAATTTCAGGCGAAAAATGCCGGGAGATCATGGCGGCCCAGGCCGGCTCCTCGGCCAAGCTGATGACCGCCTACCGGCTGCATTCCGAGCCGGCGACGCTCGCCACCATCGATCTGATCCGCTCGGGCGATCTCGGCGAGATCCTGACCTTCACCTCGACCTTCACGCAGATGGTCTCCCCTGAGAACCACCGGGCCAAGAGCGGCGTCGCGGCGGGCCCGATCTTCGACATGGGCCCTTACCCGATCAACGCCGCCCGCATGCTCTTCGGCGACGAGCCGACCGAGGTGGTCTCGGCGGTCGGCGTGCGCCACCCTGAGGCGGGTCTCGGCGATTTCGACGACACCGTCGCCGTCACCCTGCGCTTTCCCGGCAACCGCCTCGCGCAGTTCGTGCTGTCCTATTGCGGCAACGTGCTCGACACCTACGCGGTGGTGGGCACCAAGGGCAGTGTCGAGCTCAATCCGGCCTACATGTACGGCAAGCCCCTGGAGCGCACGGTGACGCTCGGCGAAAGCAAGAGCCACGAGAGCTTCAAGAACACCGACCATTTCGGCGGCGAGCTGAAATACTTTTCGGATTGCATCCTGAACGGCACGGACCCTGAGCCGGACGGCGAGGAGGGCTATGCCGACGTGCGGGTGATCGAGGGCATCTTGAAGGCCCTGGAGAGCGGTGGTCCGGTGCGGCTGGAGCCGTTCACCCGCGCGCGGCGCATCGACACCGCGGCGCAGAAGCAGACCCTGTCGGCGCAAGCCGCACCGGAACTCGTGAACACCTCCAACCCCGGCAAGGGCAAGGAGAAGGTGCCGAAGAACTGAGCCCGCCACACCATCGGGCGTCCTCCACCTCGGACTCGCCTCCCCCGCCACGCTCCGAGGTTCCCACCGATGATCTTCCTCTACGGCATCGCCCTGCTCGCGGGCATCGCCAACGCGGTCCAGCCGGGCCAGAGCACGCAGCTCGCCAAATCCTTCGGCGATCAGCCTTTCGCCGCGGGTCTCGTCTCGATGCTGGTCGGCACCTCCACCATGCTGGCCATCGGCTTGGCGAGCGGCCGGCTGCACCTGCCGAGCCTGCAGCAGGTGGCCGCGACGCCCTGGTGGGCCTGGGGCGGCGGGGCGCTCGGGGCCGGGGTGATCCTTTCTCAGCTCTTCGTCGCCCAGCGCATCGGCGCCGCGGCCTTCCTCGGCCTCCTCGTGACCGCGGGCGTCATCACCTCGATCGCCCTCGACCATTTCGGTCTCCAGGGATTTCGCGTTCACGCCGCCAGCCCCGCGCGCCTCGCCGGCGGAGCACTGATGATCGCGGGCGTGGCGCTGGTGGCCCTGTTCTGAGGCGGGGCGGCTACTCGGCCGCCCGCAGCACCGGAGCGGCCTTCGCGGCCTTCGCCCGCCCCAGGGCCCCGTCGAGGGCGTCGCTGAGCGAGGTCACGAGCAGGTCGGCGGCGGTCGCCCGGCGCAGGCGGCCGAGGGAGGCCGGGTCACGCTCGCGCCAGAAGCCGACGAGGATCGTCACCCCCGGCACCGCCTTGCGCGCGCGGCGGATGGTGAGGCGGATCTGCGAGAGGCTGATCGGGTCGAGGTAGGAGAAGCAGATCATCGCCGGCCGCTCTCCTTCGGGAAGGCCCTCGCGCAGCACATCGCTTCCCGCCACCCGCGCGCCGAGCCCGTGGCGGGAGAGCGTCTGGGCCAGCATCAGGGTCGCCGCCTCGTCGAAGGCGCCGCCGCTCGCCACGCACAGAACCGGCGTCTCACCGCGCCAGGCGGGGGCGAGATCCTCCGACCCCAGTACGATCCCTGCCGTCCGCCGGTCCGGGCCCACCGCCGCGAAGGCGGCCTCGGCCTCGGCGCCGACGGGTTTGCGCGAGCGCCGCGGCATGCCGCGCTTGCGCGCCTGTCCCAGCGCCTCGACCACGGCGCGGAAGCCCGCGCCGACCTCGCCCTGCCGCTCCCGGTCGAGCATGCCGCGGGCCGCATCCTCCTGCGCCATGCGCAGGCCCGGCAGCACGACCTCGTCGTAATAGGTGACGAGCGCCCGCTCCTTCAGGAACAGCCGGCCCTGATCGATGGCCTCGGCCGGATCGCCCGCGAGCATGCGCTGATAGAAGATCTCCTGCGGCCCGAGCGCGGGCCGGTCGCCGAGGATCACGTCGAGGAACCAGAGCCGCTCGACGTGGCGCCCGAGCACCACGAGGCAGACGGTGAGCGGGGTGGCGAGCAGGAGGCCGATCGGCCCCCAGAGGAAGGTCCAGATCGTCGCCGCCAGGATCACCGCCACCGGCGAGATGCCGGTGGAGTGGCCGTAGAGCAGCGGCTCGACCACGTGGCCGGCGATCGGCTCGACGATCGCGAACAGGATCGCGACCTGGATCGCCATCGACCAGCCGGGATCGACTGCGACCGCGATGGCGAGCGGCAGCACCGCCGAGATGACCGCGCCGACATAGGGCACGAACCGGGTGATGCCGGCGATGACGCCGAATAGGATCGGGCTCGGCACGCCGATGAACCAGAGGCCGACGCCGATCACGAGGCCGAAGGCCACGTTGAGGATGAGCTGAGCGACGAAGAACCGGCTCAGACGGCTCGTGGCGTCGTCGATCGCCGCGGTGGTGCGGCGCAGGTCGCTCGATCCCGCGAGCCGGATCGCCCGATTCCGCAGATCCTCGCGCTGCAGCAGGATGAAGATCGTGAACAGCAGGATCAGGCCGAGCGTGGCCAGGGGATGCAGCACCCCGCCGGCCACGCTGCCGAGCGTCTTCAGGAGTCCGGAGCGGGGGGCGTGGATCTCGACCTGCATCGGCCGGTCCGCCGTGCCGAGCGGCGTGTCGGTGTCCGTCTTGGCGACGGGGGGTTGCAGCTCCTTGCCGACCTCCTCGGCCATGTCGAAGAAGCCGGAAAAGGTATCCGAGAGCCCGCCCCGCTCGGCCGTGGCCGTGCGCAGCGCCGTGATCTTGTCGCGCAGCGTCAGCGAGTAGCGCGGCAGGTCGGAGGCCAGCTGCGCCGCCTCGCGGGCGATCAGGCTGCCCACCGCCCCGAGCATGCCGAAGGCGAGCAGCACCACGAGGAGCACGGCCGCCGCCCGCGGCACCCGCAGCCGCCGCAGGGCGCGCACGGCGGGCAGCAGGACGAAGCTCAGGAGAATGGCGAGCGCCACCGGCACGAGGATGTCGCGGCCGAAATAGAGCGCGCTCGCGAGCGTCACCACGAGCAGCAGCGAGGCGAGCGTCGTCGCCACCGGCAGCGCTTGGCGCAGGAGCCGCGTGGTGACCGGATCGGTGGTCATGGCGTCCTCATGGGCAGCGCGGCCCGTTCAGGTGAGGCATCGAGGGGGAAACGGGCCGGGCCGGGCGGCACTCAGTCTGCCGCCCCGATCGCCGTGCCGATCTGCGTGAGCAGCTTGGGAAAATCGATGGGCTTGGGATGGTAGTCGTCGCAGCCCGCCTGGATCGCCTTGTCGCGGTCGCCCGACATGGCGTGGGCGGTCAGCGCGATGATCGGGATGGCGCGGGTGTCGGCGGCGGCCTTCAGTGCCCGGGCCGTCGACCAGCCGTCGAGGATCGGCAGGTTCATGTCGAGCAGGATCACGTCGGGCTGGGCGGCCCGGGCCTGCTGCACGCCCGCCTCGCCGTCGTGGGCGAGCACCACCTCGTAGCCGCGGCGCTTGAGCCGGCGGGAGAGGAAGTCCCAGATCTCCTCGTGGTCTTCCACCAGCAGGATTTTTCCCGACACGCCCGAACCTCTTCCTCGCGCCGACACGCGCTCCGCGACCTAACGCGCGGAAAGCCGTTGCGGTGGCATCGGCTCCGCCGCAAACGCTGCGCTCTCCCGAAACGATCGGCGCGCCTTGTCTCGCTCGGGCGCAGCGGCTTAAGGGAAGCGGGAGTTCGATATGGCGCGGGGCGGTGCGGTGCAACATGGCGATGCGGAGCCGGGTGATCCGCGCGTCGCGGATCTGCTCGTGCGCCTCGCGGAGCGCGACGCGCCCTTCTCGCTGCGCGAGCGCGACGAGTTGGCCGGGCTCGACCTCGGCCGCATGGCTTTGGGCCGGCGGATCGACGCGCAGGCGCCCCCGCGCTGGTGGGCGCAAGAGGCGGGTGGGCTCGATCTGGCCCGGGCCGACCTTGCCGACGGGCGGCTCGAGGAGACGGACCTGTCGGGAGCCAACCTGCGGCGCGCCTCGCTCGCCGGGGCGCTCGCCCGCTCGGCCCGGTTCGAGGGGGCCTGCCTGGAAGAGGCGGATTTCTCCGGCGCCGACCTCAGCGGGGCGCGCTTTGCCGGGATCACCGGCGGGCAGGCCGCCTTCCGCGAGGCGATGCTGGAGGATGCCGACTTCTCCGGCGCGACCATGCGCTTCGCCCGGCTCGACAAGGCGCTGCTCGACGGCGCCCGCTTCGAGGGCGCCGACCTCTGGGGCACCGACTTCACGGGCGCGGATGCCGACGATTCCGTGTTCCGCCGGGCCCGGCTCGACGAGGCGAACCTCTCCGACTGCAACCTGACCGGCGCGGATTTCGAGGGCGCGAGCCTGAAGAAGGCGCGGCTCGTCGGCTCGCGGCTGCGCGGCGCCACCTTCACCGGCGCACGGCTCGACGGGGCCGACCTGTCGGGGGCCGACTTCTCCCGCACCAGCCTCGTGCGGCTCGACCTGACCTCGTGCAAGCTTCGTCACGCGCGCTTCGCGGGCGCGTGGCTGGAGGGCGTGCGCCTCTCGGTCGAGCAGATCGGCGGGGCGGTCGGCGAGGAGATCGCGGGCGAGTACGAGGCGGCGCAGGCGAGCTACCTCGCGCTGGAGCGCAACCTCCAGAGCATCGGCAGCCCCGAGGGGGCGAGCTGGGCCTACAAGCGCGGGCGCCGCATGGGCCGCCGCCACGCCGGCGTGCGCGCCCGCGAGGCCCTGTCCGGCCGCGATCTTCGGGGAACGCTCGGTCACGGATATCGCTGGATCGCCGACCGCTTCGTCGAGTGGCTGTGCGATTACGGCGAGAGCCTGTCGCGGATCGCCCGGGCCTTCCTCATCGGCATCTTCCTGTTCGCGGGGGCCTACGGGGCGACCGGCGGGCTCTTCCACGAGGGCGAGAACGTGCCGACCTACAATCCGCTCGACCTCGTGAGCTACAGCGCGCTCAACATGATGACCGCCAACCCGCCGGAGATCGGCGTGAAGCCGCTGGGCCGGGTCACCAACCTGCTGGTCGGGCTTCAGGGGGCGGCGGGCATCGTGCTGATGGGGCTGTTCGGCTTCGTCCTCGGCAACCGCCTGCGCCGCTGACTTGTGATTTCGCATCCGCCCGAAAGCCGGCCACACCGGTCGGGTGGAACGCCATCACCACGATGCCATCGACCTTGCTATCGATCTTGCCATCGACCTTGCCATGACGGGAGACATCACCGTGACCGTACAGGACGGGAAGGTGCCGGCCTCCGGGCCGACCATGGCGGATTTCCGCAACCTCGCCGACGCGCTGCCGCAACTCGCCTGGATCGCGGAGGCCGACGGCAACATCGTCTGGTACAATCGCCGCTGGTACGACTACACCGGCACCATGCCCGCCGAGATGGCCGATCACGGCTGGCGCAAGCTGCACCATCCTGATCACCTCGAACGCGCGGCCAAGCGCTTTTCCGCCTGCATCGCGGCGGGCGAGTCGTGGCAGGACACCTTCCCCCTGCGGGGCCGGGACGGCGGGTATCGCTGGTTCCTGTCGATGGCCGAGCCGGTCCGCAACGCGGAGGGCGTCGTGGTGCGCTGGTACGGCACCAACACCGACGTGACCGAGACGCGTCTCGCCCAGGACGCGCTCGGCCATTCCGAGCAGCGCTTCCGGGCGCTGGTCGATGCGTCGGCGGCGGTGATCTGGAGCACGACGGCGCAGGGCGAGCTGATGCCGCCCCAGCCGCGCTGGGCCGCCTATACCGGCCAGAGCGACGAGGCCTACCAGGGCTGGGGCTGGATCGACGCGATCCATCCCGACGACCGGGCGCGGGTCGCCGAGATCTGGGCCGAATGCGTCGAGCGGGTGAAGGTCTTCGAGGTCGAGTACCGCCTGCGCCGCCACGACGGCGTCTGGCGCGACATGGAGGTGCGCGGCGTGCCCGTGCTCGCCGAGGACGGCACGATCCGCGAATGGGTCGGGCTCAACATCGACATCACCGCGCGCAAGGAGGCGGAGGCCGAGATCGAGCGGGCCCGCGCGGCGGCCGAGGCCGCCAACCTCGCGAAAAGCCAGTTCCTGGCCAATATGAGCCACGAGCTGCGCACGCCGCTCTCCGCGGTGATCGGCTATTCCGAGATGCTCGGCGAGGAGCTGGAGGATCTGGGCCAGGCCGAGCTGCTGCCCGACCTGCGCAAGATCGAGTCGGCCGCCCGCCACCTGCTCGGCCTCATCAACGACGTGCTCGACATCTCCAAGATCGAGGCCGGACGCCTGACGCTGGCGGCCGAGACCTTCGACGTGGCCACGCTGATCGAGGATGTCACCGCCGCGACGCAGAGCCTGATCACGAAGAAGCGCAACCGCTTCCGCCTCGACCACGACGGCGATCTGGGCGCGATGCATCAGGATCAGCTGAAGCTGCGCCAATCGCTGATCAACCTGATCGGCAACGCGGCCAAGTTCTCGGAAGAGGGCGAGATCACGCTCACGGTCCGGCGCGAACGGCAGGACGGGGCCGACTGGCTGCGCTTTTCCGTCTCTGATACCGGCATCGGCCTGACCGAGGAGCAGATCGGCCGGCTGTTCGAGCGCTTCTCGCAGGCCGACGAATCGACCACGCGCCAGTTCGGCGGCACCGGCCTCGGGCTCGCCATCACCCGCGCCTTCATCGAGCGCATGGGCGGCACGATCGGCGTCGAGAGCACCTTCGGGAAGGGCGCGACCTTCACGATCCGCCTGCCCGCCGAGATCGACGCCCACGAGGAGGAGGTGGAGGCGGAAAGCGTCGCCGCCCGCGTCCAGGAGATCACCGACGGCGAGGCGCACCTGCACGACGTGGTGCTGCTCGTCGACGACGACCCGGCCGCCCGCGACCTGCTCCAGCGCTTCCTCGAGCGCGAGGGCTTTCGCGTGCGCACCGCCAATGACGGGCGGGCCGGGCTGACGCTCGCCCGCGCCCTGAAGCCCCGGGCGATCCTGCTCGACATCGAGATGCCGCGCATGGACGGCTGGGCGGTGCTGCACGCGATCCGCACCGATCCCGAGATCGCCGAGACGCCGGTCATCATCACCAGCGTCGTCAACGAGTTCAGCCTCGCCCACGTGCTCGGCGCCACCGACTACATCGTCAAGCCGATCGACTGGGGCGCCCTCAAGGACGCGATGGAGCGCTACCGCCCCGTGGACCGCGAGGGCAACGTGCTCGTGGTCGACGACGACGCGGATGCCCGCGAGCGGGTGCGCCGTACGCTGGAGCGCGACGGCTGGCAGGTGCGCGAGGCCGAGAACGGCGCCGCCGCCCTGGAGAGCCTCGACGCGGAACGTCCCAGCCTGATCCTGCTCGACCTGATGATGCCGGTGATGGACGGCTTCGCCTTCCTGCGGGCGCTGCGCGGGCGCCCGGACGGCGACAGCATCCCCGTGGTGGTGCTCACCGCCAAGGAGATCACGCCCTCGGAGAAGGAGAGCCTGGGCGCCCAGGCCGACCGGCTCATCATCAAGGGCTCGATGAGCTTGTCCGAGATCGGCCGGCAGCTGCGCGACCTCTACGCCCGGCAGGAGGGCGGCCCCTTGCCGGGGAAGATCCAGGGGCTGATCGAGAAGCTGTCGCCCTGACCTCTGCGCGGCGGCGGGGACCGGAGCGATTCAGCCCGCGCGGTCCTGCTTGCGCTCCACTTCCAGGCGCACGCCCCGGCCCGCGAGCAGGATCTCGGCGAGGAAGGCCAGGATCGCCAGGATGGTGCAGCCGAGCGCGAGGCCGAAGCAGGCGAACAGCACCGAGGCCGCGGAGGCATCCCGGAGCGCGCCGACGAACAGGGTCAGCACCGCCGCCCCCGTCATCACGCCGCCGAGGCTCGCCAGCACCACGGCGCCGTCGAGCAGGAGCGAGCGCCGCCGCAGGTAGGCGAGGCGCAGCTGCAGGGTCGCCCGCGCCTCTTCATCCGCCCCCGACAGCCCGGCGGAGAGGGCATCGACCTTGTCGGCGACGCGGCCGAGGCGGGTCGAGAACACGTTGAGCAGGGTCGCCAGCGCCGAAAGCAGGAAGGCCGGGGCGAGCGCCACCTGGATGATGTGGGCGATGCTCTCGGGGTCGCCCGCGCCCGATCCGTTCGGAAACATGCCGTTCGGAAACATGTGCCGCGCCGAGTCCTCAGGCCTTGGCGCGGGCGCGCCGCCGCTCTTTGAAGATCAGGGCGAGGTTGCGCAGGTAGATCACGGTCGAGAGGCCCTGGCCGATGATGATCACCGGCTCCCGGCGCACGAAGCCGTAGACCAGGGTCATCAGCCCGCCCAGGATCGACAGGAACCAGAACGAGAGCGGCATCACGCTCTTGCCGGCCCGCTCGCTGGCGATCCATTGCAGGATGAAGCGCGAGCCGAACACGAGCTGCGCGCCGATGCCGAACACCAGCCAGAAATCGAAGCGGGTGACGAACACGTCGTAGAAATAGGCCGGCAGGTCCTCGGCGAGCTGGATCAGCATGGCTCTAGGCGCCCTCGCTCTGTCTCGGGGATCCGCCCACTTCCTCGGCGCGCGGGGCCGGCCGCCGCCGCCGGATCAGCCACCAGACGCCGGCGAGATCGAGGATGCCGACCCAGAGCCGGTCGAACATCCCGTAATTCGAGCGGCCGGTGAAGCGCGGCCGGTCCACCACGTCGCGGTGGACCACGCCGAAGCCCTCGCGGGTGACGAGCGCCGGCATGAAGCGGTGCAGCGCGTCGAAATAGGGCAAAGCGAGGTAGACCTCGCGGCGGAACACCTTGAGGCCGCAGCCGGTGTCGCGGGTGGCGTCCTTCAGGATCTTTCCGCGCACGCCGTTGGCGATGCGCGACTGGAACTGCTTCCAGGCGCCCTTGCGGCCGATCCGCTGGCCCTGCGCGAGACCCACATCCGGGCCGCCCTGATCGAGGGCGGCGTAGAGGATCGGGATGAAGGACGGGTCGTTCTGGCCGTCGCCGTCCAGCGTCGCGACGACCGGCGCGCGGGCGCGCAGCACGCCGCTGCGCACCGCCCCGCTCTGGCCGCCGCTGCCGGCATGGCGCACCACCCGGAGCCAGGGATTCCTGGCCTGCAGCGCCCGGAGGGTGGCGAGGGTGGCGTCCGTCGAGCCGTCATCGACGTAGATGACCTCGAAGGGCGCGAGACCGGCGCAGGAATTGCCGATCTCGGCGACCAGCGCCTCGATGTTGCCGGCCTCGTTCTTCACCGGCACCACGACGCTGAGGCGCGGCGGATCGGATTGCATCGTCAGGCTCATGGTGCGGCACCCGGCAGCGCGGCATAGGCCGAGACCCCGACCGGCTTGCCGCCATTGATGTTGAACCCGGTGACCCGGCCGGCGGCCGCGGCGGGCTGCCTCCCTTGCGCGGCGGCAAAATCGGCTGCGAACCGGTCCTCGACCAGGACGAGGCGGCAGCCGTCTTCGCGGCCCCCTCGGCGCAGGAATTCGACTGCCTCCGCGCCGGAATTCAGCATGGCCAGATCCGTGCCGATGGTGAAGACGAGGCTCGGCTCGCGGAGCCCAAGGCTCGCGACGCGGGGGGCCTCGCAGGGCAGGGCGTCGCGCAACGCGGCCAGCCGCGGCGAGACCTTGAGGCTCTGCAGCACCGGCTGGGTCAGGCCGAACACGGCGCCCGAGAGCAGCACAGAGGCGGCGACGGCGAGGGTCAGCGCGCCCTCCTGCGCCCCCTCCCCGGCCCTGCGGGACAAGGCGATCCAGGCGAGGACGGCCAGGGCGCAAGCCGCCAGCAGCAGCGGCAGGGCGGCCAGCGGCAGCACGTGATCGAGCCGCCACGCGGCGAAGCTCAGGCCGAGGGTGAGCCCGACCGGAATCAGCACCACGAGCCCCGCGACCCAGCGCGCGCCCTTCCGGCGCAGATCGAGCCCGCCGCGGGTGAGCGCCAGCACGGTGAGGATCGCCACCGCCGGCATCAGGGGCAGGACGTAATGGGGGAGCTTGGTCGGCACCGCCTCGAAGATCAGCCACATCGGCACGATCCAGGCGATGAGCAGCGCCACCGCATCCTCGCTCCGCCGCGCCCAGGCGAAGGGGATGCTGAGCGCCGCGAAGGCCGCCCCGGGCCAGAAGGTGGCGAAGAAGGCGAGCGCGTAGGCGCCGGGCGGGCCCCAGTGCTTCTCGGCCCCGGAGCCGACCTTGCCCAGCATGTCGCGCCCGACGGCCTCGCCGAAGAAGGCGCCGCCGCTCTTCCAGGCGATCGCCAGGAACCACGGCGCCACGACGAGCAGGGTGAGGCCGAGGCCGAGGCGCGGGCGCAGGTCGAGCAGCCAGCGGGCCGAGCCCTCGCGGATCGAGAGGACGAGGGCGGCAAGCCCGGCGAAGAGCGGCACCATGGGCCCCTTCACGAGGATGCCGAGCGCGAGGCCGAGCCAGAAGATCAGCGCGGTCCCGAGCGAGGCCGGGCCCCGGCGCCGCTCCAGCCGGGCGCGTCCGAGCCAGGCGCGGGCCAGCGCGCCGAACGCGGCCACCGCGCAGGCGGTCAGCAGCGCGTCGGTCTTGGCGAGCCGCGCCTCCGCCGAGAGCATGATGCAGGCGGCAAACAGCGCGGCGGCAAGCCACGCGCCGCGCCGCTCCAGGAAGGCCAGGGCGGCCCAGTAGGTCAGCAGGATCGCCGCCAGCGCGCCGAGCAGCGAGGGGATGCGATAGAGCGCGATGGTCCTGCGCGCATCCGGCACGCCGAGCGCCTCGCCCGCCGCGACGGCGGCGGCCTGCGCCCAGTAGATGCCGACGGGCTTCTTGTGGCGCGCCTCTCCTTGGAAGCGGATGTCGACGAGGTCGCCCGTCTCCAGCATCTGCTTGGAGGCCTGGGCGAAGCGCGGCTCGTCCCGGTCCATCGGCTGCAGCGAGGCGAAGCCCGGCAGGAAGCAGGCGAGCCCGATCAACAGGAGCAGGAGGCAGGCCCGGGCATGGCTCGCCGCCGCGAAGGACAGCACGCGGTCCGCGAGGCGCAGCGGGCCGGCAAGAGGTCCGACAACAGAGCTGGACGCATCCGCTGCCGCAGGAGCGGTCGGGCCGAAACTGAGGCTCGTCATGGCCGGGCAATGCCCGCGACGATCGCGGTCCGGCGCGGGGGAAGAGGAACGGGCATCGGCGGCTCGGGCGCGGACCTGGGAAAGCGCCCTCCGCTTAAGGTCATTGCCGGTTCGGCGAAAGAGCGGGCGGGAAAGGTGGCGATGGACCGGCGGACGGCCGGGCGCCGTGTCGGTGATCGCACCGGGCTTGTCAAACCGTGGTCTGAGAACCGCGCCCCCGCGTGGCGCGGCCGCAGCCGCACGCGCGCCTTCCCGGGAAAAGCAACGCAACCATGCGCGGGGCGGGTAGCCGGACCGGGAAGCCGACCCTATATCCCGCTCATGGCAAACAACAGCGCAAATCCCTACACCCTCGAAATCGAAGCCTGCGAGCGCCCGGCGGGACATTTCACCTGGGCAATTCGCCGTAACGGCAAGCTCTTCCAGCGCGCCGACCGCGTGCAGACCACGGAAGAGGCCGCCGAGCGGAGCGGACTCGCCGCCCTGGAGAAGCTCCTGAGCGGCCGGGAGCGTTGATCGGCTGAGCCTCGCGTATCGCTCCGCCGATACGCGGCACGGCATCGGCCCCTCCACCCTCCCCTTCTCGAACCGACCCTGTGAAAGGCTCCCGGGCGAACGCGCCCGCGGAGCCTTTCCGCGTTGAACGAGCCCGAACCTCGATTAAGTTCGCTTCCCTACGGGAGGCGGGGCCATGACGCGTGAGACGATCTACGACCGGGATCTGGACCGGAACCCCGCCAATTACCAGCCGCTGACGCCGCTGAGCTATCTCGACCGCGCCGCCCGCACCTTCCCGGACCGGGTCGCGGTGATCCACGGGGGCCTGCGCCGCTCCTACGCCGAACTCTACGCCCGCTGCCGCCGGCTCGCCTCCGCGCTCGCCGCCCGGGGCATCGGGCGCGGCGACACCGTGGCGGTGTTGCTCGCCAACACCCCGGCCATGATCGAATGCCACTACGGCGTGCCGATGACCGGGGCGGTGCTGAACACGCTCAACACCCGCCTCGATGCCGGGGCGCTCGCCTTCTGCCTCGACCACGGCGAGGCGAAGGTTTTCGTGGTGGATCGCGAGTTCTCGACGCTCGCCCGCGACGCGCTGGAGAAGGCCGGCGTGACCCCCTTCGTCATCGACGACGACGACCCCGAATTCACCGGAAAGGGCACCGCCCTCGGCGAGATCGGCTACGAGGCGTTCCTGGCGTCGGGCGATCCCGCCTACGACTGGGCCATGCCCGTCGACGAGTGGGACGCGATCTCCCTCAACTACACCTCCGGCACCACGGGCGACCCCAAAGGCGTGGTCTACCATCACCGCGGCGCGGCCCTGCTCTCGCTGGGCAACGTCATCACGGCGGGCCTGCCGCAGCACGCGGTCTATCTCTGGACCCTGCCGATGTTTCACTGCAACGGCTGGTGCTTCCCCTGGACGCTCTCGATCGTGGCCGGCACCCATGTCTGCCTGCGGCAGGTGCGGGCGCCCGCCCTGTACGCGGCGCTGGCCGAGCACGCCGTCACCCACCTCTCGGGCGCACCGATCGTGATGTCGACTCTCTTGAACGCGCCCGAGGCGCAGAAGCGCCCCCTGTCCCACCGCGTCCACTTCCTCACCGCCGCCGCGCCCCCGCCCGAGGCGGTGCTGGCGGCGATGGGCGAGGCGGGCTTCGACGTGACCCACCTCTACGGGCTCACCGAAACCTACGGTCCGGCTGTGGTGAATGCCTGGCACGAGGAATGGGACGCCCTCCCCTCCGACGAGCGGGCGAGGAAGAAGGCGCGGCAGGGCGTGCGCTACCCCGTGCTGGAGGGGCTCGACGTGCGCGACCCCGAGACCATGGCATCCCTGCCCGCCGACGGCACCAGCCTCGGCGAGGTGATGTTCCGCGGCAACGTGGTGATGCGCGGCTACCTGAAGAACCCGAAATCCACGCAAGCCGCCTTTGCCGGCGGCTGGTTCCGCTCGGGCGATCTCGGGGTGAAGCACCCGGACGGTTACATCCAGTTGAAGGACCGCTCGAAGGACATCATCATCTCAGGCGGCGAGAACATCTCCTCGATCGAGGTCGAGGATGCCCTGTTCAAGCACCCGGCGGTCGCCGCCGCCGCCGTCGTCGCCAAGCCCGACGAGAAGTGGGGTGAGACCCCTTGCGCCTTCGTCGAGCTGAAGGAGGGCAAGGAGGTCTCGCCCGAGGAGCTGATCGCGTGGTGCCGCGAGCGCCTCGCGCCCTACAAGCTGCCGCGCCACGTGGTGTTCGGCGAATTGCCCAAGACCTCGACGGGCAAGGTGCAGAAATTCGTGCTGCGGGAGAAGGCGCGGGAGGAGTGAGAGGGCCTCGCCCCGCGCGAACTCGGACTGCGCCGCTTCCGTCGCAGCCTCTCCTGGCCTGACCGGCCGATGACCCCGCGCTTCGAAGAAGAGCGGCGGCAGAGCCGCCGCTCTCTCCTGCGTCGCGAGGCTTCGGCCGTCGGCTCAGTAGGCCGGGCCGCCCGAGGTGTTGCCCAGATTCGGCGTGGCCAGTTCGGGGCGGGCGGCGTTGCCGGCCTTGGCCGACCAGTCCGGGCTACGGGGAGTGATCGCGCCGGTGACGTCCACGTCCACGTCGTCGTCGTTGAGGATGTAGACGGACTGCCCGGCCAGGTGGGCGGCATGAGGGAAGCCCTGCGCGAGGGCGGCGGTCGCCGGTGCGGCGAGGCTCAGGGCCAGGGCGGCGGCGGCAAGACGTGTCGACATGGTGGTTGTCCTTACGCTGTGCGCGGTCTCCGTAAGGCTGTCGGGGGCCGTGACTTCGATCCTCCCGATATTGGTTGCGCACGGTCCGGACGCCGTGTCGTTTCGCACCTGCGAAAAAGCCCCCTCGCGGCGGTTCAGGCGACGCCGAGGCCGCGCGCCGCCGTGAGGATCGCGGCCATGCGGTAGGGCTTCATCACCAGCACGCTCTCGGCGACCTGCCGCGGCTCCTCGGCGCTGTAGCCGGTCACGTAGATCACCGGCAGGTCCGGCTGCAGGGCACGAGCGTGCTCGGCGAGGTCCCAGCCGTCGAGCTGGCCCGGCAGGCGGATGTCGGTGAACAGGAGATCGACGGTCTTGCTCTGCTGGAGCAGGCCGTAGGCCTCCTCCGCCGTGCCCGCGCGCAGCACCGCGAAGCCCGCATCCTCGAACTCCATGGACACGGCGTTGAGCAGCATCTCCTCGTCCTCGACGACGAGCACCGTGCGCTTGTCGGACATTACCCCTCCTTTTGTTCGAAGCGTGGCGGGCGGGGCCGGCCCGGGACGTGAATGGCGTGGATGAATTTTCGTGAGGCTGGCGGCCTCAGCCCGCGACCGCCACCGGCAGGACGGGACGCGCAGCCGGCGCGGCGACGGGGGCCAGGCGCCCGGCGGGACGGGGTGCCGCGGGCGCCTGGGCCGGGAAGGTCAGGCGCACGGTGGTGCCGAGCCGTTCCCCCGGCGCCTCGCCGTGCACGAAGGCGGCGCTGCCGCCCGATTGCTGCGCGAAGCCGAACACCTGGCTCAGCCCGAGGCCGGTCCCCTGCCCCAGCGGCTTGGTGGTGAAGAAAGGCTCGAAGGCCCGCGCCTCGACCTCCGGCGCCATGCCGCCGCCGGTATCCGACACCTCGACCGCGAGCCCTTCCGCGCCGGGCAGTGGCCGGGTGGCGAGGGTGAGCGTGCCACCCTCCGGCATCGCGTCGCGGGCATTGACCGCGAGGTTGAGGATCGCGTTCTCGAGCTGGTTGGGATCGACGTTCACCCGCGGCAGGTTCGGGGCAAGATCCGTCTCCAGACGGATGCGCGAGCCGATCGTGCCGCGCAGGAACTCGGCGAAGGAGGCGATCTGCGCGTTCACGTCGGTGCTCACCGGCGAGAGCGGCTGGCGGCGGGCGAAGGCGAGCAGCTTGTGCGTCATCGTGGCCGCGCGCTCGGCGCCCTTCACCGCATCGCGCAGGCGGGTGCGCAGGGGGCTGTCCTCGGGCAGGCCGCGCTCGACCCGGTCGAGGTTGAGCAGCACCACGTTGAGCAGGTTGTTGAAGTCGTGGGCCACGCCTCCGGTGAGCTGGCCGATCGCCTCTATCTTCTGGCTCTGGCGCAGCGCCTCCTCGGCGCGCTCGCGCTCGGCATTGGCCGCCTTCAGGGCGGCCAGCGCCTCGTCGCGCTCCCGGATGCGGGCCTCCAGCGCCTCGTTGGCCTGCCGGAGCTGAGTGGGCGAGGGCAGCGACAAAGCCTTCGGCATCAGGATCCAGAGCGCCACCGAGGTGCCGATGGAGGCCACGCCCGTCAGCAGCTTGACCGCCGCCTCCAGCCCGTAATCCGGCACCCACAGCGTCCAGATCGCCATCAGGTGCGTCGCGCCGCAGGCGGTGATGAACACGGCAAACGACCAGAACATCCAGCCGAACACCACGTCCCGGCGCCGCGAGACGAAATAGGCCAGTCCGACGGGAATCGAGAAATAGGCGAAGGCGATCAGGCTGTCGGAGACGACGTGCGTCCAGATCAGCTCCGGCCGCCAGAGCAGGCAGATGCCGTGAGGCGAGAGGTTCTCGACCTCCCAGAGACGCCGAAGAATATCGAGCATCGAACTCGGTTCCCGACCTGTCGCACGCCGGCCGATTTCTGCCCCGCGCGCGCAAGCTTGGCAAATCGGGGCAGTTCGAACCGGCTGCGGGCCGGTCGAGCGCCCCCGCGGGCGCGATCTCTACGCGAGACACCCGCGCGGACCAAATGTTAAGTCTTGCTTAACCCTATTCCGACATCACGGGAGTCGGAATTCGAGGGCGGGCGCGGGTGTCGGCGCAACGGGCAATCATGCAGGCTGAAGCCGCATACGGCGCACCGACCGACCTCCCCTTGAGGAGGGTCGGCCTCGGCAGCCTGCTGGCCGCGACCGCCCGCCGCCATCCCGACCGGATCGCCGTGGTCGATCCCGCCGACAAGCCGGACTGGAGCGACCGGCCCGCCATCACCTGGACCTATGCCGCCGCCGCCGAGATCGTGGAGCGCCTCGCCCGCGGCCTGCGCAGCTGGCGCCTGCCGCCCGGCAGCCGTATCGGCCTGTGCCTGCCGGGCTCTGCCGAGAGCGCCCTGGCGATCCTCGCCGTCGAGGCGGCGGGCCATGTCGCCTGCCTGCTGCCGGTCTCCTGGAACGAGGAACAGCTTCTCGCCGCCGCACAGGGGGCCGCGCTGAGCGCGGTGCTGACGCAGTCCCGGCTCGGCGCGACCGCCCCGGCCGCGCGCCTCTGCGCCGTCGCCGCGCGCTATTTCGGCCTGCGCTACCTCGCCGCCTTCGGCCCCGACGTGCCGGACGGCGTGATCAACCTCGACCGCTTCGTGCTCGACGGCCCGGCCCAGGCCCCGGAGGGACCGCCGCCCGCGCCGGCCGGCCTCGTCAGCTTCGTCGGGGGCGATCCCGACCGGCCGGTCTATCGCGGCGGCGAGGCGGTGGTCGCGGCCGCGGCCGCCCATCTCGTGGCGGCGCGCGTGGCGCCCGCCGAGCGCATTCTCAGCCTGATCGGCCCGCACGACCTGCGCGGCCTCGTCACCGGGCTCGCCGCCTCCCTCGTCGCGGGCGCGACCCTGGAGGTGATGCCGCTCTTCGACGGCGCGGCCTTCGCGGCGGCCCTGCGCCGGCCGGTCCCGACCCATCTCGTCGCCCCGGCCTTCCTCGAGAAGAACCTCGCCGGCCGCGACCTGCCCACGGAGCTGCGCTCCCTCACGCTGGTCCACCGGGCGCCGGCCCGCTTCCCCGTCCGTAGCCGCGCGGCCGGCGGGCCGCAGGGTCTGCGCCTCGACACGGTGATCGACACGGTGGCCTTCGACGAGACCGCGATCCTGTCCGGCCGGCGCGGAGGCCCCGGCGATCTCGCTCTGGTGCTCGGTAAGCCGGAGCGGCTCGCCCTCCCCGCGAGCCTGCTGGGCCTGCGCCGCGATCCCGACGGGCGCCTCGCCTTCCGCGGATTGGCCTGCGCCGCGACGCCGCTGCAGCGCGGGAATCAACCGGCCGCCGCGGAGCGCGCGGGGCGCGACGCGGAGCCGGTGAGTTGGCAGGAGATGCCCTACGCGGCGATGCTGTTCGCCGGGCTCGCGACCGGGATCGACATGGCTGCCCTGCCCGAAAGCACCGATCCAACAGAAATTTTTGCGCCTGCGTAGTCGAGCGGACCACGCCGCCTTCGTGGCGAGGAAGCTTAAGAGGGCAGAAGGAAGAAAGCGCTTTTTCAGGAGGCGTTTAGGATCGATGCGAAGGGTGGCGCCCCGAGGCGTCGGCGGCGTGTGCAGCGCAGTTCACACGCCCTTCAGGATCTCCGAGCCATGCTGACATCATCTGCATGGCCGGCGAACCAATCGTGACCGTGCGGGTTATCCGGGGTGCCCCTTCCCAAGGGGGGCGGCATGGGGTAACGCTGAAGCTTATGGGTGCGCTGCAACAAGTGCTCGTCGTCGACGATGGTCATCGTGCCGTCGATCGATCTCTCGCCGCTGATCTCGCGGGGCTCGGCTACGCCAGTGTCACCGCCTCGATCGAGGCGGCAGACGATGTGCTCGCCGTGATCGCCCGACCGGCGGCGATCCTGCTGCAACTCTCGTCCCGTCCCAATCCGCAGATCGCCGCTCTGGCGACGCGCCTGCGTGAGCAGATGAGGGCCGGCGGCATCCCCGTCATCGACATGGACGATGCCGGACCGCGGGCGGGTGCCCCGGTCGATCTCAAGAGCCGGATCGGGCCCTACGTTCTCAGCGAGCCGGAACTTTAGGGAGCGTTGTGCAGCCCCAGCGTCGAGACGCTTCTAGGATTTTCCCATAACGGGACGATGACGGGCGGGCCGGAAGGTTCGCCCTCTTCGTATCGGCCGCTCAGGCGGCCAGGACGATCTCGCTCTCCCGCACCGCCCGCTCCGCGCTGCCCGACCGGATGCGGTAGGACGGCTCGCCGGTCGGATCGTCGGGCATGAGGCGGACGATCTCGCTCACGGCGCCGAAGCCCAGCCGCTCGTCGGTCTGGGAGCTCTGAGCGCGACGCACGCGCTGGCCAAGCTTGAACTTGTGGGACATCGAGGTCTCCGGGCATGGAGCGGAAAGGGGCACCGCAGGTCGCGGACGCGACCCGCGGCAGAAGCGGGCGCTCAGCGCCGCAGCTTGATCTTGGCCTTGCGGGCGGCGTAGCGGGCGTCCCGCTCTTCCTTCTGCTTGGCCTGTGCGAGGCGCGCGCGCTCGGCGGCGGCCTCGATCTCGGCAGCCTTGCGGGCGGCCTCCGCGGCGCGCTCGGCGACGGCGAGGGCTTCGAGCCGCTCGACTTCGGCGCGGCGCTGGCGCTCGCGCTCCTCGGCTCGCGCCTGCCGGGCTTCGGCGATGGCTTGGCGCTCGGCCTGGCGTGCCTGCACGGCCGGATCGTCCTGCGACGGGCGGGCGCGGAAGCGCGCGAGCATCGCCTCGCGGGCGGAAGCGGAATTCTGGCGGCGGTCGTCGAAGGAGTTTTGTTTAGCGAAGCTCACGTACCGTCCTTGTAATGTCCCGGCGCGAAGGCCGAGCGAGAAATGCGAGAAGCCGCCCCAGGGGGAGCGGCTTCGGTGTCAAGCGGTCCAGGCGGCGCTTACGCGAGCTGGAGCTGTCCGGCGGACTGCTTCCCGGAGCGGCGATCGGTCTCCATCTCGTAGGAAACCTTCTGGCCCTCGGCGAGGCCGCGCAGGCCGGCGCGCTCGACGGCGGAGATGTGGACGAAAACGTCCTTCGAGCCGTCCTCAGGCTGGATGAAGCCGAAGCCCTTCTGCTCGTTGAACCACTTGACGGTGCCGGTGCTCATAGAATGTCCTTGTCTCCGCAGGATGCAGGTAGCGAGCCCAGTGCCAAGAGGCGCTGAGCCATGGTCTTTCACCGATCACGAAGGAAAATGAGAACCGCCCTGCGGAGGCGTCACGGCCCAGAAAATCCGGCCTCGCATCGATAGAACTTCATATAGACTTCGATTGCCGCTTTATCAAGGCAGGATTTATTTTGGCGCTCATAACAACGGCGCGAAGAACACCTGTGCGGCTTTGGCTTCAGGCTGATTTTCCCTGCTTGCGCCGTGGGTTGGCGCGATGACTGACACAGGAATTGGCACAGGGGCCGGGCGGCGCGGGGCGATCCCCGTGCCTCACGCCGCCTTCTTCGCGCGCTTGGCGATCGTCACGAGCCCGCGCAGGATCTGCGTCGTCACCTTCAGCCGCGCCGGCACGGTGTCGAGTTCGCGGATGAACACGACGCTCATGTCGGGGCGCACCTTGGCGAAGGAGCCCTGCTCCACGACCATGGCGGCGAGTCCCTGCGGGTTGGCGAAGGCGCGGTTGCGGAAGTGGACCACCACGCCCTTGGGGCCCGCCTCGACCTTCTCGACATTGGCCTCGCGGCACAGGATCTTGATGGTCACGATCTTGAGGAGTTGCTCCACCTCCGGCGGCAGCGGTCCGAAGCGATCGATCAGCTCGGCGCCGAAGCTCTCCATCTCGGCGTCGTTCTCGATCTGCGACAGGCGCCGGTAGAGGCCGAGCCGGACGGTGAGATCCTCGACGTAGTCCTCCGGGATGGTGACGGGGGCGCCCAGCGCGATGGTGGGGGACCACGCCTCCTCCGCCGGCTCCTCGATGCCGGCCTTGAGCGCCGTGACCGCATCCTCCAGCATCTGCTGGTAGAGTTCGTAGCCGACCTCCTTGATGTGACCCGACTGCGCATCGCCGAGCAGGTTGCCAGCGCCGCGGATGTCGAGATCGTGGGAGGCCAGCTGGAAGCCGGCGCCGAGCGTATCGAGGGTCTGGAGCACCTTGAGGCGCTGCTCGGCCTGGGTGGTGAGCTGGCGGTTGGCCGGGGTCGTGAACAGGGCGTAGGCCCTCGCCTTGGAGCGGCCCACGCGCCCGCGCAGCTGGTAGAGCGCGGCCAGACCGAACATGTCGGCCCGGTGCACGATCAGGGTGTTGGCGGTCGGGATGTCGAGGCCCGACTCCACGATCGTGGTCGAGAGCAGCACGTCGTACTTGCCCTCGTAGAAGGCCGTCATCACGTCCTCGAGCTGGCCCGCCGCCATCTGGCCGTGGGCGATCGCGACGGTGGTCTCGGGCATCTCAGTGTCGAGGAAGCGCTTGACCTCCGCCAGATCCTCGATGCGCGGCACCACGTAGAAGGACTGTCCGCCGCGGTAGCGCTCGCGCAGCAGCGCCTCGCGGATCAGCAGCGGGTCGAACGGCGTCACGAAGGTGCGCACCGCCAGCCGATCCACCGGGGGCGTGGCGATGATCGAGAGTTCGCGAACCCCCGTCATGGCGAGCTGCAGCGTGCGCGGGATCGGGGTGGCCGAGAGCGTCAGCACGTGAACCTCCGCCTGGAGCGCCTTCAGGCGCTCCTTGTGGGCCACGCCGAAATGCTGCTCCTCGTCGACGATGATCAGGCCGAGATCCTTGAAGGCGACGTTCTTGGCGAGCAGCGCGTGGGTGCCCACCACGATGTCGACCTGACCCTCGGCGAGCCCCGCCCGGGTCTGGCGCTGGTCGCCGGCCGAGACGAAGCGCGAGAGCTGCGCGATGTTGATCGGCAGGCCCTTGAAGCGGTCGGTGAAGGTGCGGAAATGCTGGCGGGCGAGAAGCGTGGTCGGCACCACCACCGCCACCTGCTTGCCGGAGATCGCCGCGGCGAAGGCCGCGCGCAGCGCCACCTCGGTCTTGCCGAAGCCGACATCGCCGCAGACGAGGCGATCCATCGGCCGGCCGGCATTGAGGTCGTCGAGCACCGCGTCGATGGCGTTGGCCTGATCCTCGGTCTCCTCGAAGGGGAAGCGGGCGGCGAATTCCTCGTACATCCCCTCCGGCGCCTTGAGGCTGGGGGCGGGTTTCACGAAGCGCGCGGCGGCGACCTTGATGAGCTCGCCCGCCATCTCGAGGATGCGGCGCTTCATCTTGGCCTTGCGGGCCTGCCACGCCCCGCCGCCGAGGCGGTCGAGCGCGACCTCGGAATCCTCCGAGCCGTAGCGCGTCAGAAGCTCGATATTCTCCACTGGCAGCAGCAGCAGGCCGCCCGCATATTGCAGCTCCAGGCAATCGTGCGGCGCACCCGCCGCGGTGATGGTCTTGAGGCCGACGAAGCGGCCGATGCCGTGATCGGCATGCACGACGAGATCGCCGGGCTGGAGCGCCTGCACCTCCAGGATGATGTCCTGCGGGCGCTTGGACTTGCGCTTCTGGCGCACCAGCCGGTCGCCGAGGATGTCGCCCTCGGCCACCACGGCGAGCCGGTCGAGGGTGAAGCCCGCCTCCAGGCCCCAGACCGCGACCGCCACGTCGGTGCCGCGCTTCAACGCGTTGACGGCGGTGAAGGTGTTGATCTCGATCGGCTTCTTCAGGCCGTGGTCGGTCAGCACGCCGCAGAGCCGGTCGCGCGAGCCGTCGGACCAGGATCCCAGGATCACGTGATGCCCGGACGCCTGCAGGTCGCGGATATGCGCGACCGCGGCATCGAACACGCTGGCCGCCTCGTCCGCCCGCTCGGGGGCGAAGTTTCGCCCGGCCCGGGCGCCGCAATCGATCACCGCGCGCTCGTCGGAATCCGGCATCGCGAACGGCGTGAGCCGGGCGACCGTGCCGGCCTCGACCTTGCCCTTCCACTCGTTCGGCGTGAGGTAGAGCGCGCGCGGCGGCAGCGGCTTGTAGGGCGCCACGCCCGATTGCGGGGTCTTCAGCGCCGCCTCGCGGGCCTGGAAATAGTCCTGGATCAGGGAAAGCCGCTCGGTCGCCGCCTCCTCGACCTGCGGGTCGAACAGCATCGGCACGTCGCCGAGATAGTCGAACAGCGTGTCGAGCCCGTCGTAGAACAGCGGCATCCAGTGTTCGAGGCCGGCATAGCGCCGGCCCTCGCTCACCGTCTCGTAGAGGCGGTCGTCGCGGGTCGCCGCGCCGAAGCTCGACAGGTAGCCCTGACGGAAGCGCCGGATCGTCTCGGTGGTGAGCTGCACCTCGCTCATCGGCACGAGGTCGAGGGAGCGCAAGGACCCCACCGTGCGCTGCGTCTCGGGATCGAAGGCGCGGATCGATTCGAGGGTGTCGCCGAAGAAGTCCAGGCGGATCGGGTTCGGCAGGCCGGGCGGCGAGAGGTCCAGAATGCCGCCGCGCACGGCGTATTCGCCGGTATCCCGCACCGTCCCCGTGCGCAGGAAGCCGTTGGCCTCGACCCAAGCCACGACCTTGTCCATCGGCAGCACGTTGCCGATCGCCGCCGAGAAGGTCTCGACGGCCACGCGCGCGCGCGGCGGCACCCGCTGCACCAGGGCGTTGACGGTGGTGCAGAGGATACGCGGCGTCGTATCCGATGAGCGCGAGCGGGTGAGCCGCGACAGCGCGGTCATGCGCTGCGCGGCGATGGCCGCGTTCGGCGAGACGCGGTCGTAGGGCTGGCAGTCCCAGGCCGGGAAGCTCATCGCCTCGATCTCGGGGGCGACGAATTTCAGCGCGTTCTGGAAGGCGTTGGAGCGCCCCGAGTCGCGGGCGACGTGGACCAGCACCGCCGGCCCTTCGAACGAGCCCGACAGCGCGCGGGCGAGGTCGGCCGCCACCAGCGCGTCGAAGCCGTCGGGCACGGAGGCCAGCGTCGGGCTGTCGCCGCGCTTGATCGCGTCGAGCGCCTTGGTGAGCGGCGCCGATTTCGGCAGGGCGAAGCGCGCGGTCTGCGGCTTCGGCGCGGGCGGCTTGGGTTGGGGCTTGGCCATCGTTTTTTTGCAAAGGGCGGGAAGAAGCCCTCCCCCGCTCGAGGGGAGGGATTTGACGCGGCGCTGATTGAAGTCGGCGTCCGCCGACGGTGTTCAGTTATGGATCGGCGCGTCGTGCCGATGAAAAGCCTTGAGCCGGCGATACACGGCGGTGTCGTAGTTCTCCGGCGTCGCGTCCTCGCCGGTGAGCCAGCGGAACAGGTCGCGGTCGGGCACCTCGATCAGCGCCTCGAACTGCGTCAGTTCCTCCTCGGAGAGATCGCCGATTTCGGCATCGGCGAAGCGGCCCATGATGAGATCCATCTCGCGGATGCCCCGGTGCCACGCCCGGAACAGGGTGCGGCGGCGGCGCGGGTCGAGGTCGGCGCTGGTTCGGGTGGTGCCGGACATGGGCTTTCCCCTGCGATCGTCTGAACAGGCATGTAGAGGGGCCTGCGGCCGTGGGCAAACGGCGTGTCGGCGCAGGGCCGGTGTCGTCGGGCCGCCGGCCGGATGGCACGGCAGCGCCGGGTTCCGCGAAGGAGAGGCGCGTGCAACGGTGCCGCGAACCGATCGAAGGATCGCGATCGCGGAGGATCGGATGAGCCTGCCGAGGATGGGTCTTCCGGCCTGGATGCGAACGATCCTGGCACGCCGCAGGCTTCAAAACCCTGCATCCGCGCTCGTTCAGGACGAGGCCGACCCACGAGATGCAGTGCGGTCGACCGGATCGTCGGCCCTGCCGGCCTCCCTCGCCGCTCGGATCGAGCGAGTGGTTGCGGGGCTGAGGGACGGGACGGTGAGCCGGGCCGATCTCGATGCGTCCGTCTCCGGCCTCGCCGCGCTGCCCCCTTCCTCCGTCGCCGTCGCTGGGGCTGCCGTCGCGGCGCTGCTGCTGCCCCCGGCCGGCCGCTGGTCGAGCCCGGGAGTTCTGCGGGATCATCGCCGGGCCGATCTCGCTCGGCTCGGCGCGGTCTCTGATCTCGATCGTCTCTTCCTCTTCCATCCCGACGGGTACGTCCGCGAGGCGGCCCTGCGTGCCTGGGAGGGACCTGCCCGAACGGGCTTCGAGATCGCCGCGATCGCCTATCGCCTCAACGACTGGGTGCCTCCGGTGCGTTCGGCGGCGCAGGATTGCGCCGCCCGCGTCTTTCCGGAGGCGGAGGCCGGAAGGGCCGTCGAAGCCCTGCTCTTCCTGCTCCAGCGGATGCCCGAATGGCAGCGTTGGCAAGGCCTCCAAGCGGAACCCCCGGATAACGGCGGCGTCCTGGGCGATCTGATGGCGCGGCCCGATGTCTGCGCGCGGCTCGCCGAACACCTTCGCTTGGCCCGTACCGGCCCGACCGCGCGGCTGCTTCAGCGCGCGGCCCGATGGCCCGGTCTCGACCCTGCCCTGCCCGATCTGGCGCGCCGCGCGTTCCTGCCCTCCGTCCGAGCCTGTGCCCTGCGCTTCCTGATCGAGGAGCGGGCGACCTGGCCGGAGGGCACCCGGCGGGAGTGGGTCGACAAGACCTATGGCTTGGCTCGCCGCGTTCGCGTAATCGGGGAGCGCCGGCTCGTCCGGACGTCCGATCTCGAGACGCTGATCGCGATGGGCGCCGGGGACCGTTCCGGCCTCGTCCGGCGCGTGGCGGCCGACGGTCTGGCGGTGCATCGCGCCGCCCTCGGCGAGCGGATGAATGCTCTGGTCGAACGACTGGCCGACGACACGAGCCCGTCCGTGCGCTGGCGGGCCGCCTTCATCCAGAAGGAGCGCGCTGCCCGCTGACGGGCGCCCCGTTTCTCCAACCAACCCGCCGATGACCGACGACGCCCCCGGCCTTCGCCCCAGCATCCTCGACCCGCTCTTCGCCCCCGCCCGCGGCCTGCCCGGCGTCGGGCCGAAGATCGCGCCGCTGATCGAGAAGCTGCTCGGCTCCGAGGAGCGGCCGGCCCGCGTCGCCGACCTGCTGTTCCACCTGCCGCAGAGCGGGGTCGCCCGGCCCCTCTGCGGCTCGATCCGCGACGCGCCGACGGGTGAGCCCGTCACGCTGGGCGTCACCGTGGTGGCCCACCGGCCGCCGGGCCTCGGCAAGCGCGCCTTCCGGGTGCTGGTGGAGGACGGGACCGGCGATATCAGCCTCGTCTTCTTCGGCATGCCGCGGGGGCGCATCGAGAAGATGCTGCCGCTCGGCAGCCACCGTTACGTCTCCGGCCGGATCGATCTGTGGGACGGAACCCGGCAGATGGTGCACCCCTCCCGCATCCTCGACGAGGCGGGGCTGGCGAGCCTGCCCGCCGTCGAGCCGATCTACGGTGCGACCGAGGGGCTGACCTCGCGCGTCATCAGCAGAATCGTCCACGGGGCGCTCGATCGGCTTCCCGTGCTGCCCGAGTGGCAGGATGCACCGTATCTCGCCCGCAACCGCTTTCCCCCCTTCGCCGAGGCCCTGCGCATCGAGCACCGCCCGGAGGAGGCGCCCCCTCCGGCGATCGAGGGGCAGGCCCCGCCCGCCAGTCCCGCGCGCAAGCGCCTCGCCTATGACGAGCTGCTGGCCTCGCAGCTCGCGCTGGCCCTGGTGCGCGCCCGGCAGCGGCGGAAAGCCGGCCGGGTCAATGCCGGCGACGGTCACCTGAAGGAGCGGGTCGAGGCCGCCCTCCCCTTCGCGCTCACGGGCGCGCAGGCGCGGGCTGTCGAAGAGATCCGCGCCGACATGGCCTCCGAGCAGCGGATGCTGCGCCTGCTCCAGGGCGATGTCGGCTCCGGCAAGACGGCGGTGGCTTTGCTCGCCATGGCCTCGGCGGTCGAGGCCGGACGCCAGGCCGCGCTGATGGCGCCGACCGAGATTCTCGCGCGCCAGCACTTCGAGCGGCTCGTGCCGCTGGCCGGCGCCATGCGCCTGCGCCTGCTCACCGGCCGTGACCGGGCCGCCGAGCGCCGGGCGACGCTGGCGGATCTGGCCGCGGGCGAGATCGACATCGTGGTCGGCACCCACGCCCTGTTCCAGGAGGCGGTGGCCTTCCGCGATCTCGGCCTCGCCGTGGTGGACGAGCAGCACCGCTTCGGCGTGCACCAGCGCCTGGCGCTCGGCGCCAAGGGCGAGGCGGTGGACATCCTCGTGATGACCGCCACCCCGATCCCCCGCACCCTCGCGCTGACCTTCTTCGGCGACATGGACGTCTCGGTGCTCGACGAGAAGCCCGCCGGACGCCAGCCGATCAAGACCATCACCGTGCCGGTGGAGCGCATCGACGAGGTCGTGGGCGGGCTGCACCGGGCGCTTCAGGGGGGCGACCGGGTCTATTGGATCTGCCCGCTCGTGGCGGAGTCGGAATACGTCGATCTCGCCGCCGCCGCCGAACGCTTCGAAGATCTCAAAAAACATTTCGGCGACGCGGTCGGCCTGATCCACGGCAAGATGCCGGGGCCGGAGAAGGACGCGGCGATGGAAGCCTTCGCCGCCGGCCGCACCCGCGTGCTCGTTTCGACGACGGTCGTTGAGGTCGGCGTCGACGTGCCGGAGGCCACCATCATGGTCATCGAGCATGCCGAGCGCTTCGGGCTCGCCCAGTTGCACCAGCTCCGCGGCCGGGTCGGACGCGGCTCGAAGGCCTCGTCCTGCCTGCTGCTCTACCGGGGGCCCCTTGGACAGGTGGCCAAGGCGCGGCTTGAGATGATGCGCTCGAGCGAGGACGGGTTTCGCATTGCCGAGGAGGATCTGCGCCTGCGCGGCGAGGGCGAGGTGCTCGGCACGCGCCAGTCCGGCATGGCCGCCTTCCGCCTCGCCCGGCTGGAGAGCGACGGCGACCTCCTGGAAGCCGCCCGGGACGATGCGCGGTTGATCGTGGAGCGCGACCCGCGCCTCTCGAGCGAGCGCGGCCGGGCGCTCAGGGTGCTGCTCTACCTGTTCGAGCGCGAGGCGGCGATCCGGCTGATCGGGGCGGGCTGATCCCGGCCCCGATCTCTGGCCGGACCGGGAATGGGGCGCCTCGTTCAGATTTCCGTTCAGGAAGCGGCGAAACTGAACGAGCCATTCAGGGGGACGAAGCGCGCAAGCCAAAATCCCCGGCTGCGGCATCGCCGCTCCGGCAGATATCTTTTTTCTTTCTGAAACAAGGACTTGCGCGGGTCTCTTCGCGCTCTTGGGGAGCGGGCGTGAGGGCGGAAAATGCGGAATTACCTTGTATCTGCCCAAATTGCCCCTTAACTGGAGATGAACAAACGGCCTCGTAGACCGGGGTGCCACTGGAAAGAAGGATGATCGCGATGTCGATCGCACCGTTCCAACGCCTGCCGGGTTCCTCCGAGAATTGGGGAGCCGACACGCTCTCCGTCGAACCCTGGCTCATGCCGATCTCGGATCGCGAGACGCGCGACGAATCCTCGACCGACGCCCTCGCGAGCGCTGTACGCCAGGCGTCCCGCCGGTTCTGGATTGCCGCGAACGCGCTCTGTGCTGTGCTCGCCCTGCTGCTCTCCGCGCAGATCGCCACGGATTGGAGAACGCCGGCTTCCCGCCCCGTGGCCGGGCATCAGGTCGCCGACGCGGCGCCGCCGACGCTGCCCGTGGAGCGGGCTTCGCTCCAGCGCTGAGGACCTCGGGGCCCCAGCACCCTCAATCCTCCGTCAGACGTCCTGGCGCGCCGGCTCCCGGCGCGCCTTTTCTTTGTCCGCCGTTCCTTCCTCACTCTCCTGCAACTGCGCTTGGCGCAGGGAGGCGGCCATGGCCTGGAGGCCGCCGCGCGGGTCCTCCGGCTGGATCACGCCGGCCGACATCACCAGCTTGGCCGCGTCGTCGACGCTGATGCCGACCTCCACGATCTCGGAGCGCGGCAGGTAGAAGAAGAAGCCCGTCGTCGGATTGGGGGCGCAGGGCAGGAACACGCCGACATAATCCTTGGCCTCCCCCTCCTTGGCCTGGAGGGCACCCTGCACCTCGTTCGCCGCAGGCGCGGAGAGGAACACCACCGACCACGTTCCCTTCACCGGAAACTCGACCAGCCCGACGGTGCGGAACGAGGTGCCGTTGGCCGAGAACAAGGTCTCGAAGATCTGGCGCAGGCCCCGGTAGAGGCCGGAGATCACGGGGGTGCGCGCGAGCAGAACCTCGCCGAACTCGACCACCGAGCGGCCGACGAGGTTGGCGGTGAGGAAGCCCAGCATCGTCACGGCGAGGAAGGCGATGACAAGGCCCAGGCCCGGGATCGAGAAGGGCAGGTAATGGTCCGGCAGATAGCTCGCCGGCACCAGCGGCTTCACCCAGCCGTCGATGAGGGCGATGAACCACCACGTGATGTAGGCGGTGATCGCGAGCGGCCCCGCGACGATGACGCCGGTGAGGAAGTAGGTCCGCAGCCGGCCCCGCGCGCTGACGCGCGTCTTGGACGAGGCGGGTTCCGGCGCGTCCGGAATCGGCGAGAGGGTGGGCGCCACGCATGCACCTCGGGAGGCGAAAAGAGCGGGCGGCCGGTCCACCCCGCCATCCGACCCTCCGGCGCAGAGACGTAGCCGCTGCGACCGGGCGGCTCAAGTGCGGCCGCGTCGATCCGGTCCTCGCGGCAAGGCGCGCGATCGAGGCGGGATGCTTGGGTTGCTGGCGCCAGAGCCGGACGAGTGGCGCACGAGGCAACTTGATCGCCAGCGGCGAAGCCTTACCTCGACCGTGCCCCATAAGAGGCGCTGTCAAGGAGGATACACGATGCACGTCACCATCGAGCAGGCGGAGAAGGCGATCGAGGCCGCTCGTGCCAAGGCGGTCGAGCTGGGTACGCAGATGTGCATCGCCATCGTCGATTCCGGCGGCAACCTGAAGGCTTTCCACCGCATGGACGGCGCCTGGGTCGGCTCCATCGACATCGCCCAGAAGAAGGCCAAGACGGCGGTGTTCTTCGGCATGAAGACGGGCCAGATCGGCAGCCTCTCGCAGCCCGGCGGCTCGCTCTACGGCATCGAGCACTCGAACCAGGGTCTGATCACCTTCCCCGGCGGCATCCCGATCGTGGATGCGGACGGCGAGATGTCGGGCGCCATCGGCGTCAGCGGCTCCTCGGTGGAGAACGACGACGCGGTGGCGCTGGCCGGCGCCAGCGCGATCGGCGACACCGAGTTGCCCGATCACCCCTGGCGGACCTGATTCCGCTTCTTCCCGTGCGGCGACGTGAGGTTGCCGCGTGGGGAGCTCGACATCCTGTCGTGCGATTGCCGCCGGTCGAGATCGCTCGACCGGCGCCCGCTCATTCCACGGTGACGGACTTGGCGAGGTTGCGGGGCTGGTCCACGTCTTTGCCCATGAACACGGCGGTGTGGTAGGCGATGAGCTGGATCGGCACCGCGTAGACGATCGGCGCGATCACCGGGTCCACATCCGGCATCGTCAGCGTCGCCAGCGTCTCCAGGCCCGCTGCCGCCGCGCCGCGGGCATCGCCGACCAGGATGATCCGGCCGCCGCGCGCGGCCACTTCCTGCATGTTCGACACCGTCTTCTCGAAGATCGCGTCGTGCGGCGCGATCACGATCACCGGCACACTCTCGTCGATCAGCGCGATCGGACCGTGCTTGAGTTCGCCCGCCGCGTAGCCCTCCGCGTGGATGTAGCTGATCTCCTTCAGCTTCAAGGCGCCCTCCAGCGCCATCGGGTAGCTCGTGCCGCGTCCGAGGTAGAGCACGTCGCGCGCCTTGGCGACTTCGCGGGCGAGCCCCTCGACGTCCCCCTCCATCTTCACCGCCTCCGCCATCAGGCCGGGTGCGGTGATCAGCGCGTCGACGATGGCGCGCTCGCGCTCCGCACTGAGCGCGCCGCGGGCGCGGCCCGCGGCCAGCGCGAGGCAGAGCAGCACCGTGAGCTGGCAGGAGAAGGCCTTGGTCGATGCCACCCCGATCTCGGGGCCGGCAAAGGTCGGCATCACCACGGACGATTCCCGGGCGATGGTCGAGGTCGGCACGTTAACCACCGCCAGCGTGTGCTGGCCCTGTGCCTTGGCGTAGCGCAGCGAGGCCAGCGTGTCGGCGGTCTCGCCCGATTGCGAGATCACCAGCGTCAGGCCGTTCTCCTCGAGCGGCGGCTCGCGGTAGCGCGTCTCGGAGGCCACGTCGATCTCGACCGGCAGCCGCGCCAGGGTCTCGAACCAGTACTTGGCCACCAGACCCGCGTAAAAGGCGGTTCCGCAGGCGGTGATCGAGAGCCGCGAGAGCCGGGCGAAGTCGAAGGGCAGAGCCTCGGGCAGCACGATGCGGCCGGCCGCCATGTCGACGTAGTGGGCCAGCGTGCGGCCCACCACCTCGGGCTGCTCGTGGATCTCCTTGGCCATGAAGTGGCGGTGGTTGCCCTTGTCGACGAGGTAGGCCTGGGTCGCGATCTTCTGGCGCGGGCGGCGCGCGGCGGTGCCGGCGCGGTCGCGGATCTCGGCGCCCTCGCGGGTCAGGATCGCCCAGTCGCCCTCTTCGAGATAGGTGATCTCGTCGGTGAACGGCGCAAGCGCCAGCGCATCCGAGCCGAGATAGGTCTCGCCCCGCCCGAAGCCGATGGCGAGCGGCGCGCCGTGGCGGGCGCCGATCAGGAAGTTCTCCTCGCCCGCAAACAGGAAGGCCAGGGCGAAGGCGCCGTGCAGCCGCGGCAGGGCCGCCTCCACCGCCGCCACGGGGCCGAGGCCCTGATCCATCAGGTGGCTCACGAGTTGGGCCACGACCTCGGTGTCGGTCTGGCTCTCGAAGCGCGCGCCCTTGGCCTCGAGCTCCGCCTTCAGCTCGCGGAAATTCTCGATGATGCCGTTATGGACCACGGCCAGCCGCTCGGTGGCGTGCGGGTGGGCGTTGGTCTCGTTGGGGCGCCCGTGGGTGGCCCAGCGGGTATGGCCGATGCCGATGGCGCCGGGGAGCGGCGACTGGGTGAGCTTGCTCTGGAGGTTCGCGAGCTTGCCTTCCGCCCGGCGCCGGTCGAGCCGGCCCTGCTCCAGGGTGGCGATGCCGGCGGAATCGTAGCCGCGATATTCGAGCCGCCGCAGCGACGCGACCAGCGCCTCCGCGACCGCCTCACGCCCGACGATGCCAACAATTCCGCACATGGTGATCCTCAATCACGTCCGTTCGCCGTAGCCCGTGCCTGCGCCCCGCCACAGGACGCCGGATCGTGCTCGGCCTGCCGCGTGCAAGGATTGGACGCAAGGGTCGGACCTTGAGCGTGGCGCGAGACCCGGCTTGTAGCGGATCGCGGCGCAACAAAGCCAGCACCGCGTCGCGCGGGGGCGCGCGGCGTCGCGATCCTGGTTTGTCAGTCGCGCTTGGCCTCGCGGGCGGCCTTGGCCGCCTTGAGCGTGGCACGCAGGGCCTTGGCCGCACCGTCGCGCGCGATCTGCCGGCCCCGCGCCACGGCCAGCGCATCCGCCGGCACGTCGCGGGTGATGACCGAGCCGGCCCCCACCAGCGCACCCGCGCCGATGCTCACCGGTGCCACGAGCGCCGCGTTCGAACCGATGAAGGCCCCCTCGCCGATGATCGTGCGATGCTTCGACACCCCGTCGTAGTTGCAGGTGATGGTGCCCGCGCCGATATTGGCGCCCGCCCCCACCTCGGCATCGCCGAGATAGGTGAGATGCGAGGCCTTGGCGCCCGCATGCAGGGTCGCGTTCTTGATCTCGACGAAATTGCCGAGATGCACGCCGGCCTCCAGCACCGCGCCACCGCGCAGGCGCACGTGCGGGCCGATATCGGCGCCCTGCATCAACCGTGCGTCGTGCAGGTGGCAGAAGGCGCGGATGGTGCAGCCGTCGCCGATCACGACGCCGGGGCCGAAGATGCAGTGGGGCTCGACGATCACGTCGCGGCCGAGCACCGTGTCGACGCTGAGGAAAACGGTCTCGGGGGCGATCAGGGTGGCCCCGCCCAGCTGGGCCGCGCGGCGCAGGCGGGCCTGGATCGTGGCCTCGGCCGCGCTGAGCTGCACCCGGTCGTTGACGCCTTGCGCCTCCTCCTCCGTGACCGGCACCACCGAGACCGTGTGGCCGTCGGCGACCGCGAGCGCCACCGCGTCGGTGAGGTAGTACTCGCGGTTGGCGTTGTCGTTGCCGATGCGCTCCAGAAGGCCAAGCGCCTGGGCGCCCGACAGGGCCATCAGCCCGGCATTGGACAGGCGCACCGCACGCTCGTCCTCGGAGGCGTCCTTCTCCTCGCGGATCGCCAGGACGCGGCCGCCATCCGTCAGCACCCGCCCATAGCCCTTGGGGTCGGCCGCCTCGAAGGCCAGCACCGCCACCGCGGCGCCCGCGCGCAAGGGCGCGCGCAGCCGGGCGTAGGTCTCGGCGGTGATCAGCGGGGTGTCGCCGAAGGCCACGATCACGTCCTGCCCACCTTGGAGCGCCGAGCGGGCGGCGAGCACGGCGTGGGCGGTGCCGAGGCGCTCGGCCTGGGGGTGGACGCTGGCGCCCGGCGCCATGCGCTCGATTTCGCGGGCGACATCGTCGCGGCCGGGCTCGACCACCACGGCCAGCCGTGCGGCGCCGGCCTCCTGCACGGCGGCCAGCACGTGGCCGAGCATGGAGCGATGGGCGAGTTGGTGCAGCACCTTGGGCCGGTCGGAGCGCATGCGCGTGCCCTTGCCGGCGGCCAGCACGATCGCCGTGAAGCCGCCCGCCTCCGCTCCGTTGTTCGTTCCCGTCATCGTGCCCGTGTCCCGCCGCTTCGATCCGTCGTTCGTTTAGCTGATCGGGCGGCGGGCGCGAAGGCGGGTTATGGGAAGGAGTCCGATCAGGGCGTGTCGAGCCCGGGCCGACCGGGCAGGCGCTCACCACGGCAGGCAGCGGATCTGCAAGAGGTCCTCCACGCTCGTCCGGACGCCGAAGGCCAGCACCCGCCACGCCGGCATGGTCGCGAGGCCGAGGCCGACGGTCAGCGCGAGCCAGGGCCACGCACGCTGCAGGCCGCGCGGCCCGGTCCGGGTGCCCGACCCGCTCATCGCCGCAACGCGGTCGGAGCGACCGCCCTCCGGCCGCGCCTGCGCCACAGGAGCCAGACGCCGGACAGCAGCATGGCGAGCCCCCAGGCCAGGAAGCCGAGATCCCAGAGGAACCAGTGCTCACGGTCCACCCGCTCGTTGACGTGATGCACGCCGAGCCACTGGTGGTCGATCAGCCCCTCCACGAGGTTGAAGCTGCCCCAGCCGACGAGCAGGCTGCCGGCGAGCGCCTGCTTCGACCAGCTCGAGGTGCGCCCCCGTCCCCGGCGCCAGAGCACGAACAGGCCCAGCACGACGAAGACGTAGGTCGCGCTGTGGAAGATGCCGTCCCACAGGGTGTTGAGTTCGAGGTTCTCGATCGAGGTGATCGGGTACCACGTGCTCAGCATGTGGTGCCATTGCAGCACCTGATGCAGCACGATGCCGTCGAAGAAACCGCCCAGCCCGAGCCCGAACAGCACGCCCGCCACGACCGGAAAGTCGGCACCCGGCCGTCCCTCCGTCCCCGCCGGCTCGACCCGACCCTGCCCCTCCCTCATCGAACCGGCCTCACGGCGTCCGGTAGGCGGAGCCGTCCTCGGCCCGCGCCGGGGTTTGAACGTAGCGTCCGCCCTCCGGCACGGCGACGCGCTCGAAATCCTGGGCCAGGGCGTCGAGGGCGCGGCGAAGCTCCGGGCCGTGCAGGGGACGCCCGTGGCCGGTCACGGCGCGCTCCGGCTTCAGCGCGGCGAGGCTTCGCACCGAGCCGCCCGCGGCCGGCCAGTCGAGGGTGAGGTACATCGGCGGCCCGTGCACCTCTGGGGCTTGCGTCACCACGGCGTAGGCCGATTCCTGCGCCGTGGTCACGAAGGCGTCCCCGGCGATCAGGCTGCCGTCGGCTTCGCGCCAGAACGAGACGTGGCCCGGCGAGTGGCCGGGCGTGTGAAGCCAGCGCCAGCCCGGCATCGGCGGCACGGAGCCGTCGGCCGGCAGCGTGTGCAGGCGCGTCGACACGTCGACGGGCTCGGTCGGATAGAGCGGTGCGATGCGCGCCATCAGCCCGCCGCCGACGCTCGGGTCGGGTGCCGGATAGGCCGCCCGCCCGTCGAGATAGGGACGTTCGAGCGCGTGGGCGTAGATCGGGGCGTCCCACTCCGCCGCCAGATCCTCGAGCACGCCGACATGGTCGAAATGGCCGTGGGTGAGCACGATGGCGGCCGGGCGGGCGCCCTCGCCGAAGCGGGCGGCGGCAGCCTCGCGGATTGCGCGCTTCGAGCCGGGAATGCCGGCATCGACCAGGGTCCAGTTGCGGTCACCGGCCCCCGGCGCGCCCAGGAACACCACGTTGACCAGGACCACGCGCCGGTAGGCGAGATCGGGCGCGATCTCGTGGGTGCCGTCGTCGCGCTCGGCATCGGCACGCGGGTCGTCGGCGCGGGCTTGGCGGCTGATCGGGATCTGCTGCGCCACGGCCATCTCCTTCGCAAGGATAGGGGGCAGCCGGCAGGCCTGTCCGGCCGGGCGGCATCGTCACAACGGGGAAGACGGGGTCGAAAAGCTTTGTTCCTCGGCGGCAAGCACGAAAAACGGGGGACTTCTCTTCGTTCGAATCCGTCCGAAACTTTGATGGGACGCGGGGGTTTGCGAGGAAGTACGCTGCCGTACCCGCCCGGCATTTGTGGGTGCCGGGCACGCCAGGGGCGGCCGGTGCCCCGCTTTTCCCGGTCGAGGCGCTCTGGGAAGTGTGTCACGCGGCGGTCGAGCCCTGCGTTCATGATCGTCGCCCTCCCCTCCTCCGAACCGAGCCCGATGCCGTGAGCGATCCGACCTATCCGCCCCTCGACGTGCTCAAGCCCGTCGCCTTCGGCCTGTGGATCGTGGACAGCGGTCCCATCCGCGCCGCCGGCCTGCCCCTGCCCGTGCGGATGACGGTGGTGCGGTTGGCCGACGGCGGCATCTGGCTTCACTCGCCGACCCGCTACGACGCGGGCCTGCACCGTACGATCGAGGCGCTGGGGCCGATCCGCCACCTCGTCGCGCCCAACGTCGCCCATTGGACCTACCTGAAGGAATGGCAGCGCCACTGCCCGCAGGCGCTCACCTGGGCCGCGCCGAACTTGCGCCAGCGCCGGCAGGTGCAGCGGGCCGGCCTGCGCCTCGACCGGGATCTCGCCGACGCGGCGCCGCCGGAATGGTCCGGCGATCTCACGCAAGTCGTCGTGCCCGGCGGCTTCGGCTTCCGGGAGGTCGCCTTCCACCACGCCGCCTCGGCGACGCTGATCCTGACCGACCTCGTGCTCAACTTGGAACCCGGGAAGCTGCCGCTGCCGATGCGGCCGCTCCTGCGGCTCGCCGGTGCGACGGCGCCGGACGGGCGGGCGCCGATCTACCTCCGCCTCGTCGTCTCGCTGCGCAAGCGGACGGCGGCCCGCGCCGCCGCCGCGCTGGTCGCGCTGGCGCCCGAGCGGGTCGTGTTCAGCCACGGCGCCTGGTTCGACCGGAACGGGACCGCCGAACTGCGCCGCTCCCTGCGCTGGCTGCTCGATTGAGACGGCTCCCACTTGAGCCGAGCGGAAGCCGTCTCGACGGGCCCGCGCGGCGCTCGAGCGCAGCACGAAATCCGCATTGCGAAGCAATCGATCGGATCTCGCACGAGGCCGTCCCGCACATCCCTCGGCGTTCTTGCTTCAGCCGTTCTTGACTCAGCCGTTCTTCTTGCCTCAGGCGTTCTTGCGGCCGCGGTGTGCGGGATCCACGCCACCTTCCGGCGTCGTCTCGTTCTCGACATCACCCTCGAAGGTGGAATCGCCTTCCAACTCCGCCGGGTCGACACCGGTGAGCCCCTTCGACTGCCCGATGCCCGGATTGCCCTTCAGGTCGGCGTCGGTTGGCGTGTCGGTCTTGAGATGCTTCGACATGCGGACGTCCTCTCGCGATTCCTTGAGTGGAAGCCCGGGCAACCGGGCTCCGCTGCCGGTGTTCCGGGTCCAGATGCCGCGGGCGGGGGTAAGGGGCGGCACGCCGTCCACAGCAAATCACCCTGTCCCCAAGGTTCAACGGCCACCTTCGGGACGCGTCGGAACTCACCGTGCCTGCGGCGCCTCCTCCCGCTGCGCCTGCTTCAAGGCGTCGAGCAGGGCGCCCTCGATGAGCAGGGCGGAGCCGTAGTGGAACTCGATATCGAAGGCGTGGCGCGAGTTCATCGAGAGCGAGGCGCTCTGCATGGCGATCAGGCGGCCCGCCTCGTCGAACAACCCCGAGCCCGAGCCGCCGTAGCCGTCGTTGCAATCGTGGCGGGCACGTCGTGTCCCGCCTTCCGTCGGCGGGTCGATGCGCCGCACGGTGCAGGTCTCCAGGCTGCTGTCGCCCCGGTAGTTCTGGTGGCCTCCGGGGGCGACCAACGTGACGGGCAGCGAGAGGTCGCCGGTCGCGAGATCCGGGGGCATGTGCGGCACGGGCTGGCGCGGGCCCTCGGCGGGCTGGGCGAGGCGCAGCAGGGCCCAGTCATCGGTGATGTGAAGCCGCGTCGCGTCCGCGGCGACGCCGAGATGCAGGCTGTCGCTTACGAAGTCGTAATTGCGTCCACCGATCTGGAAGTAGCAATCGCCGACCTGCCGCGTGGTTTCGAGCTGCCGGTTGCGGAAGTTGTGCGCGTTCAGCATGACGAGAGAAGGCGTGCCGATCAGCCAAGCGGCCGCTGCTTTCTGCGGCACGCCGTCGGAGCGGCGGCACCAGAGCACGCCCGCTCCCGGGAACCGTGCCCGGTCGCTTCCGGTGAGATCGCGCCGTCCGTCCTGGGGATAGAGCGCGGCAGTCTCGATCACGATGCCGAGATTGCTGCCCGACCCCGGCGCGGCCCCGGTGGAGAGGTGCGGCGCATCGTCTTCGGCCGTGACCGGTCCCCCGAGGAGGGCGGCGAGCACGAGCGCGCCACCGACTGCCAGAACGCGCCGCCCCTGCGCCATCACCGACCAGCCTCCCGCCTGCGCCGGGCCGCTTGGTCGTGCCCGTTACCGATAGTGGTGCGACGACCTCCCGCGGCGGTCAAGCGACGGCTAAGTGCCTGCGTCGCTACGTCTTCTCACTTTTAGAATTGCCTTATCGTCCCGACAAGAAATGTCCGACCAGCTAAAGACTTCTTCTCCAATCAAAGCCTAGAAATTATAGGCGAAGGGGCGCTAATAAGTCTTTCATAAGACCGCACTGATCTAGGTCACCTTTTAGATCTAGCCTGTGGCACTCCGAAGGACTTCGTGGCGGACCCGGACCTCAGAAAGATCGTCTGAGAGATACCGCGAGGCCGAAAGGCGAGGCGGTTGAGTGAGGAGACGCAGGATGAGCAGGTTTGTGACGTCGGTCTCGGCCCTGGCTATGCTGGCGCTCGCGCCGGCCGCGCTTTCGAGCGCAGCATATGCCAACGACAAGCTCGTTGAGTTGTCGAAAAAAGACGAAAACTGGGTGATGCCCGGTAAGAACTACGATTCGGATAACTACAGCGAGCTGAAGCAGATCAACAAGAGCAACGTGAAGCAGCTTCGGCCGGCTTGGACGTTCTCCACCGGCCTGCTGAACGGTCACGAGGGCGCGCCGCTCGTCGTCGACGGCAAGATGTACATCCACACCTCGTTCCCGAACAACACCTTCGCCCTCGGCCTCGACGATCCGGGCCTGATCCTGTGGCAGGACAAGCCGAAGCAGAACCCGGCCGCCCGCGCCGTCGCCTGCTGCGATCTCGTCAACCGCGGCCTCGCCTACTGGCCCGGCGACGGCAAGACCCCGGCGCTGATCCTCAAGACCCAGCTCGACGGCAACGTCGCCGCACTCAACGCCGAGACCGGCGAGACGGTGTGGAAGGTCGAGAACTCCGACATCAAGGTCGGCTCGACGCTCACCATCGCCCCCTACGTCGTGAAGGACAAGGTGATCATCGGCTCCTCGGGCGCCGAGCTCGGCGTGCGCGGCTACCTCACCGCCTACGACGTGAAGACCGGCGAGCAGGTGTGGCGCGCCTACGCCACGGGTCCGGACAAGGACCTGCTGCTGGCCTCCGACTTCAACATCAAGAATCCCCATTACGGCCAGAAGAACCTCGGCACCGGCACCTGGGAGGGTGACGCCTGGAAGATCGGCGGCGGCACCAACTGGGGCTGGTACGCCTACGATCCGGGCACGAACCTGATCTACTTCGGCACCGGCAACCCGGCGCCGTGGAACGAGACCATGCGTCCGGGCGACAACAAGTGGACGATGACGATCTTCGGCCGCGACGCCGACACGGGCGAGGCCAAGTTCGGCTACCAGAAGACCCCGCACGACGAGTGGGATTACGCCGGCGTCAACGTCATGATGCTCTCCGAGCAGAAGGACAAGGACGGCAAGACCCGCAAGCTGCTGACCCACCCGGACCGCAACGGCATCGTCTACACGCTCGACCGCACCGACGGCTCGCTGGTCTCGGCCAACAAGCTCGACGACACGGTCAACGTGTTCAAATCGGTCGATCTGAAGACCGGCCAGCCGGTGCGCGATCCGGAATACGGCACCCGGATGGACCACCTCGCCAAGGACATCTGCCCCTCGGCGATGGGCTACCACAATCAGGGCCACGACTCTTACGATCCGAAGCGTGAGCTCTTCTTCATGGGCATCAACCACATCTGCATGGATTGGGAGCCCTTCATGCTTCCCTATCGTGCGGGTCAGTTCTTCGTCGGTGCGACGCTAAACATGTATCCGGGCCCGAAGGGCGACCGTCAGAACTACGAAGGTCTCGGCCAGATCAAGGCGTACAACGCGATCACCGGCGACTATAAGTGGGAGAAGATGGAGCGATTCGCGGTGTGGGGCGGCACCATGGCCACCGCGGGCGACCTCGTCTTCTACGGCACGCTCGACGGCTACCTGAAGGCGCGCGATTCCGACAACGGCGATCTTCTCTGGAAGTTCAAGATCCCGTCCGGCGCCATCGGTTACCCGATGACCTACAGCCACAAGGGAACGCAGTACGTCGCCATCTACTACGGCGTCGGCGGCTGGCCGGGCGTGGGCCTCGTGTTCGACCTCGCCGACCCGACCGCCGGTCTCGGTGCGGTGGGCGCCTTCAAGAAGCTCGCCAACTACACCCAGATGGGCGGCGGCGTGATCGTGTTCTCGCTCGACGGCAAGGGTCCCTACGACGATCCGAACGTCGGCGAGTGGAAGTCGGCCGCCAAGTAAGACTGCAAAAAACCTGCCCGTCGGCAGTCACGAACCTCCCCTCCCCCGGCTCGTCCGGGAGAGGGGCAGGGCCGAGGTGGTGCGGGCCGAAGCGGCCCGTGACGGTCCGCGCCACCCTAAATCCCTCTCCGCAGATTTTCGCCCCGTGCAGCCAAGGTCGCGCAGGTGAGGCGTCTGCACGGGAGATGCGCCAAGGGCCGGTCTCAAGCCGAAAAAGCCCGCGCCAAGATCTCATAAGAATAAGCCAGAGGAAACGAACCCATGTCGCTCGTGAACGGACGCCGCCGTGCAGCCGCATCGGCCGTCGCCCTCACCGCTGCCGTGACGGCTTTGGCCGCCCTGTCTGCGCCTGCCCTGGCGCAGCAGCCGAAGGCCGCGGAGGCCGCCAAATCGGAACCTGCCAAGCCGGATCCCGGCACCCTGCGCGTCTGCGCCGCCGAGCAGGCGCCGCTCTCGATGAAGGACGGCACCGGGCTCGAGAACCGCATCGCGACGACCGTGGCCGAGGCCATGGGCCGTAAAGCCCAGTTCGTCTGGATCGGAAAGCCCGCGATCTACCTCGTGCGCGACGGGCTGGAGAAGAAGACCTGCGACGTGGTGGTCGGGCTCGATTCCGACGACCCCCGGGTGCTCGCCAGCAAGCCCTATTACCGCTCGGGCTACGTCTTCCTCACCCGCGCCGACAAGGATCTCGACATCAAGTCCTGGTCCGATCCGCGGCTCAAGGACGTGAGCCACATGGTGGTCGGCTTCGGCACGCCCGGCGAGGCGATGCTCAAGGATATCGGCCGCTACGAGGAGGACATGGCCTACCTCTACTCGCTGGTGAACTTCCGCGCGCCGCGCAACCAGTACACCCAGATCGACCCGGCCCGGATGGTGAGCGAGGTCGCTTCGTCCAAGGCCGAGGTCGGCGTCGCCTTCGCGCCGGACGTCGCCCGCTACGTGCGCGATTCCTCGACCAAGCTGCGCATGACCCCGGTGCCCGACGACACGCAGACCAGCGACGGCCGGAAGATGCCGCAGAGCTTCGACCAGTCGATGGGCGTGCGCAAGGACGACACCGCCCTCAAGGCGGAGATCGACGCGGCGATCGAGCGGGCCAAGCCGAAGATCGAGGCGATCCTGAAGGAGGAGGGCGTGCCCGTGCTGCCCGCCTCGAACTGAGCGTCACCCGCCAAGCGCCCGCCGCGCCGCCTTCGCCCCGCGCGGGGACGGCCGCGACCGGGCGCTCGGCGAGGAAATCCGAGCCGCCGGAAGAACGGCACTGCGATGAGGAACAAGAACAAGACAATGACGAAGCGCACAACGATCGGAACCGCCCTGCTCGGCCTCGTGCTTGCCGGCGTCGCCCTGCCCGCGTTCGCCCAGCCCCAGTCCGGGCCGCAGACGGGCGTCGTGTTCCGCAACACCGTGACCGGCGAGGCGCTCGACGTGACGCAGGGCAAGGAAGGCGGGCGCGACACCCCGGCGGTGAAGAAGTTCCTCGAGACCGGAGAGAACCTCTACATCGACGACAAGTCCTGCCTGCGCAACGGCGAGAGCCTGTACGCGACCTCCTGCTCGGGCTGCCACGGCCACCTCGCGGAGGGCAAGCTCGGGCCGGGTCTCAACGACAATTACTGGACCTATCCCTCCAACACGACGGATGTCGGCCTGTTCGCGACCATCTTCGGCGGCGCCAACGGCATGATGGGCCCGCACAACGAGAACCTCACGCCCGACGAGATGCTGCAGACCATCGCCTGGATCCGGCACCTCTACACGGGGCCGAAGCAGGATGCGGTCTGGCTCAACGACGAGCAGAAGAAGGCCTACACGCCCTACAAGCAGGGCGAAGTCATCCCGAAGGACGCCAAGGGCCAGTGCAAGCCGCTGGAGGAGTGATCCTTTCGGGTTTCGGGCCGGCCTCGAACCGGCGCGATCGAGGGGGCGGACCGGGGATCGAGCCGCGCGGCGACATCCCCGGAAAGAGCAAGCCCCAAAAAGAGCACGTCTCATAAAGTGGAGGAAACCATGAAGGCCACTCTCATCGCCGCCGCTGCCGTCGCGCTTGCCGGGATCGCCGCACCGGCGCTCGCCTATGACGGCACCAAGTGCAAGGCGCCGGGCAATTGCTGGGAGCCGAAGCCCGGCTTCCCCGAGAAGATCGCCGGCTCCAAGTACGATCCCAAGCACGATCCCAAGGAGCTGAACAAGCAGGCCGATTCCATCAAGCAGATGGAAGAGCGCAACAAGAAGCGCGTCGAGAACTTCAAGAAGACCGGCAAGTTCGAATACGACGTCAGCAAGATCTCGGCCAACTGACGATGCGCGTCACCCGTCCCCCCTGCGGGGGAGGGTGACTGCGGAGCAGGCGGGAGAGGGGGAGCGCGCGACGGTGCCGCTCTCGACTGGCGTCGATCCAGTGGAAGCCGGGTCCCCCTCACCCGACCGCCTGCGGGCGCCATCCTCCCTCCGCAGAGGGGAAGGGAAGACGCGGCTTCGTTGCGCGACGACGTCCCCAAACAAGAAACGAAGGCCGAAACGGCGAATGAACACCTTGCCCCCCGGCGACGCCATGCTCACGGACTGGCGGGATGCGGCCGCGCGCTTCGAGCGCGCGATCGGCAAGGCCGTGGTCGGCCAGGAACGGGCGATCCGCCTGCTCACGATCGCGATCTTCGCCCGCGGCCACGTCATGCTCGAAGGCGATGTCGGCGTCGGCAAGACCACGCTCCTGCGCGCGGTGGCCCGGGGCCTCGGCGGCGCCTACGAGCGCGTCGAGGGCACCGTCGACATGATGCCCACCGACCTGATCTACCATACCTATCTCGGCGAGGACGGGCGCCCGCGGGTGGAGCCCGGCCCGGTGCTGCGGCAGGCGGAAGACCTCTCGGTCTTCTTCTTCAACGAGATCAACCGCGCCCGGCCCCAGGTCCACGCCCTGCTCCTGCGCATCATGGCCGAGCGCAGCGTCTCCGCCTTCAACCGCGAGTATCGCTTCCCCAACCTCCAGGTCTTCGCCGACCGCAACCGGGTCGAGCGCGAGGAGACCTTCGAGCTGCCGGCCGCCGCCCGCGACCGCTTCCTCATGGAGATCGGCATGGAGGCGCCCCGCGACGCCAAGGCGCGGCGCGACCTCGTGTTCGATCCCCGCTTCCACGACACCGACCGGCTGACCGAGGAGGTCGAGGCCGGCGTGCTCGATCATGATCGCATCGGCACCATCGCCGGCGCGATCCAACACGCGATCCGGGCCGAACCGGCGATCGAATCGTACGTCGTCGGCCTGTGGGAGGCGCTGGTGCGCCCCGGCCCCGCCGGCATCCGCCTTCCCGGCATCGACATGGAGCGCCTCGTGCAGGGCGGCGCCTCGCCCCGCGGCGTGGCCTTCCTCGTGCGCGCCGCCCGCGTTCGCGCCTGGCTGGAGGGCCGCGACTGGCTGGTGCCGGAGGATATCCGCGCCGTCTTCCCCGAGGTGATGGCCCACCGCGTCTTCCTCGAACCGGTCTACGAGATGCGCCGCGCGCAGATCGTGCCCGACCTGATCCGCGCGGTGTTCGAGACGGTGCCCGCCCCGTGAGCGGCCCTGAGGACGGGGCCGACATCCTCTACTGGCCGCGCTGGCGGCCGGGCGGACACCGCGTCGGCGCCCATCGCGGGCGCGATGCCGGCGGACTCGGCACTTTCCGCGATCAGGTCGCCTTCCTGCGCCTGCCGGATGCGCGCCGGATCGACCTGCGGGCCTCCCTGCGAGACCCGTTCGAGGGCGTGGTGGTGCGCCGGTTCGAGACCCGCACGCCCGTCGAGACCTGGGCGCTCGTCGATCTCTCCGCCTCCATGCGCTTCCAGGGCCGAGCCGACCGGCTCGGGCTGGCGCAGGCCTTCTGCGCGGCGCTCGCCCGCTCGGCCACGCGCATCGGCGACGGCTTCGGGCTGATCGGCTGCGATGCCGCCCTGCGCGAGGCGTTCACGCTTCCCGCGACCCGCCACCGCGCGGCGGCCCAGGCCGCGGTCGCGCGCCTCGGCGAGGCGACCTGCGACGGGCGCGGCGCCGAGGGCCTGCTGGAGGCCGCCCGCCGCCTCGCGGGGCGCCCGAAGCTGGTCTTCCTCGTCTCGGATTTCCGCTGGCCGCAGGCGCTGATCGAGGCGGTCTTCGCCGCGCTCGCCCTGCACGACGTGACGCCGGTGCTGCTCGCCGACGCGGCCGAGGACGAGGGCCTGCCCGCCTGGGGCCTGGCCGAACTCGACGATCTGGAGGGCGCCGGACGCCGCCTCGTCTTTCTGCGCCCCTCCTTGCGCCGCCGCTGGATCGCCCGCGAGGCGGAGCGCGTCGAGGCCTTGCGCCGGATCTGCGCGCCCTTCGCCCGCCCGCCCTTCCGGCTCGCCGACCGCTTCGACGCGGAAGCGTTGAGCCGCCACCTGATGACGACGTGAGAGCGATGCGCGCGCTCCCCACCCTCCCCCTCTTCCTCGCGCTGGCCGCCCTGCCCGCCTCCGCGCCGGCGCTCGCGCAGGTGCGCGGCGTCGAGCTGCGCACGCCGCGGGCCTTCGGCTATTTCCAGGGCGATCTCGTGCAGGTGCAGGCCGAGATCCGCACCGATCCGGGGTTTTCCCTGCAGCGTCCCTCCCTGCCGAAGCCCGGTCCCGTCACCTACTGGCTCGACTTGCGGGACGTGACGACGGAGGAGAGCCGGGGCGCGGACGGCTCGCACGTGATCCGCCTGCGCCTGACCTATCAGGATTTCTACGTCGCCCTCGACGCGCGCGCCCTCGAAGTGCCCGGCTTTCCCGTCACCGTCGAGAGCGCCGGCACGAACGGATCGACCACCGCCGTGGCGCAGGTGCCGGCCTGGAAGATCGGCGTCTCGCCGCTCCGCGAGGTGCAGCCCGAGCGGCGCGACGACCCGGCCGACTATCTGCGGCCCGATGGGCGCGCGCCCCGGCTCGACCCGCAGCCGGCGCTCGCCTCGGCCGCCGCGTCCCTGGTCCTGGCCGCCGCGGCGGGGCTGCTGCTCGCCCGCGACCGGGCCTGGGGGATGTTCGGAAGGCGCCGTGGCCGGCCTTTCGCGCTCGCCCTCAAGGCCTTCCGCCGGTTGAAGCGGCATCAGCAGGGGGACGCCCTCTACCGCGAGGCGCTGCTTGCCCTGCATCGCGGCCTCGATGCCACCGACGGCCGCCGGGTGCTCGCCGACGACCTGCCCGACTTCCTGGGCCGCCACCCGGCCTTCCGGGCGCAGGCGCGGGCCCTGCAGGATTTCTTCGCCGCCTCGCGGCTGGCCTTCTTCGGCCGGGATGGCGCGGGGGCCGCGGCGCGGCTGCCCCTGCCCGAGGCCGAGTCCCTGCTGCGCCGGCTCGGCGCGCTCGAGCGGAGCGCGTGAGCCCCGTGCTGGCGCTTCTTTCCTCGCTCGGCGCGGCCACGCCCTGGCTGCTGTGGTGCCTGCCCGTGGCGCTGCTGCCGCTCGCCCTCTCGGTGGCGCGGCGCAACGCGCTGCCCTCGATCGCCGCCGTGCCCGAGGATCCTCTCTCCGCGGGCCTGCGGATCGTCCTGACGGCGGCCGGGATGCTGGCGGTCGGCGGGCTGATCCTGGCGCTGGCCGGACCCTACCGCGCCGGCGAGCGCGTGACCCGCACCGGCATCGGCGCCCAGGTCTCCATGCTGATCGACCGCTCCGGCAGCATGAACGAGACCTTTGCCGGCCGGCAGCCCTCGGGTGCGGAGGAGTCGAAGGCCGCCGCCTCCCGGCGCATCCTGCGCGACTTCGTGGGCGAGCGCGTCCACGACCAGTTCGCCGTCACGGCCTTCTCCACGGCGCCGATGCTCGTCGTGCCGATGACCGACCGGCACGCGGCCGTGCGCGCGGCGATCTCCGCGATCGACCGGCCGGGCCTCGACTACACCAACGTCGCCCGCGGCCTCGGCATGGCGCTGTCGCAGTTCGGGCCGGGCGTGCCCGGGGTCTCGCGCGCCCTCCTGCTCGTTTCCGACGGCGCGGCGGTGATCGACCCGCGCATCCAGGCGCAGCTGCGCGCCGAGTTCGCCCGGGTGCGGCCGAACCTCTACTGGCTGTTCCTGCGCACCAAGGGCTCGCCCTCGATCTCCGACAAGCCGGCGGGCGAGGACACGCCCCAGGCCGCGCCGGAGCGCCATCTCGACCTGTTCTTCAAGAGCCTCGGCGTGCCCTACCGCGCCTTCGAGGCGGAGGGGGCCGAGGCCGTGGCCAGCGCCGTGCGCCAGATCGAGGCGCTGGAGCGTGATCCGATCCCCTATACCGAGGAGCGCCCCCGCCGCGACCTGACGGGCTGGGCCTACGGCGCGGCCGCGCTCGGCCTCCTCCTCCTCGTGCTGGCCAAGCTCGCCGAGGCCGATCTCGGGCGCCGGCCCGTACAGGCCGCGCCCGCGGCCGAACGGGCTCCCGAGCCGGCGCGCGACGCCGCACCGAGGACGGCCGCCGCATGATGCCCCACGCCCTCGCACCTGCCGACTCTTCCGCTCCCCTCCCCTGGCGCGCCCGCCTCCGCGCGGGCCTGGGCGGGGCGTGGGGCGCGAGCCGCCCGCACCTGCTCGTGGTGCTGCCGATCCTGTTCCTCGGGGCCGCCCTCGCCTTCGGGCTCTCGGCCTGGAACGCCGCGCGCACGAATGCCGACATCGCGAGGCTGGAGGCGGGCCGCGACGTCGCCGTCGCGCCGGAGGCGGCCGACGGGCTCCTCGTCGCGCGCATCGCCTTCCTCGCCGTCCGCGACCGGCTCGGCGAGACCGAGCCGCTGATCGAGAGCCTCGACCGCCGCGGCGCGGCCGGCGCGAGCGCCCGCGCCCGCTACGTCGCCGCCAACGCCCGCATCCGGGAGGCCTTCCGGCTGATCGAGCGCAGCGAACTCGACAAGGCGGGGCCGCAGGTCACGCTCGCCCGCCAGGATTACCGCCGGGCGCTCCAGGCCCGTCCGGAGTTCTGGGACGCGAAGTTCAACTTCGACGTGGCCTCGCGCCTGATCCGCGATTTTCCCGAGTTCGACCGCAAGTTCGGCGACGAGTTGAAGGCCGAGCCCAAGCAGATCTGGACCGACATCCCCGGCCAGCCGCGGGGCGGGCCATGAGGCCGGTCCAGCCATCGGCGCCCGGTCCGCTGGCGCAGCTCCCGCTGGCAAAGAACCTGCGCGACCGCCGCTTCCAGGCGCTCGCCGCGGCGCTGCTGCTCGCGGTGCTCGCGATCGTCCTGCCGCCCGTGCCGCTCACCCGGTCGGGCGTCTCGGTGCTCGCCGTGGTCGACATCACCGGCAGCATGAACGTGCGCGACTACGCCCTGGACGGGCGCCCGGCGAGCCGGCTCGACACCGCCAAGGCGGCCCTGCGCCGCCTGATCCCCGAACTGCCCTGCGGCTCCCGGCTCGCGCTGGCGCTGTTCACCGAGCGGCGGCCCTTCCTGCTGTTCACGCCGATCGAGGTTTGCGCCGAGTTCGCGCCCCTCGACGGGGCGATCGCGGCGCTCGACTGGCGCATGGCCTGGGAGGGCGACAGCCGCATCAGCGCCGGCCTGCATCGCGCCGTCGCGATGGCGGGCGACCTCGACGCCGATCTCCTCTTCCTCTCCGACGGCCAGGAGACGCCGCCGCTCCCCGCCAGCGGCCTGCCCCCCTTCGAGGGCAAGCCCGGCGCCGTGCGCGGGCTGATCGTGGGGGCGGGCGGCTACGCGCTCTCGCCCATCCCGAAATACAACGACCGCGGCCGCGAGACCGGCTTCTACGCCGAGACCGACGTGCAGCAGGAGAACCGCTTCGGCCCGCCCCCGGCGGATGCCGAAGCGCGTGAGGGCTACAACCCGCGCAACGCCCCCTTCGGCGGCGCCGCGGCGAAGGGCGAGGAGCATCTCTCCTCCGTGCGCGAGGCGCATCTGAAGGCGCTCGCCGCCCAGACCGGCCTCGCCTACGCCCATCTCGACGGGCCGGACGCCCTGCGCGCGCCGCTCCTTGCCGCGGCCACGCCCCGTCCCCTGCCCGGCCGGCTCGATCTGCGCCCCTTCCTCGGCGCGGCGGCGCTCGCCCTCGTGCTGGCCGTCTTCCTCGCGGGCGCCTTTTCGGCGCGCGCCGCCTCCTTCACCCCCAGCAGGATGTCCTGATGCGTCTGTCCTTCCTCGTTCTTCCCATCGCCTTGCCTCTCGCACTCACCGCGACCGCCGCGCTCGCCCACGGCCCGACGCCGCAGAAGGTCTCCCAGTCGATCACGATCAAGGCGAGCCCGGATGCCGTCTGGAAGGTAGCGGGCGACTTCGCCGGCATCGGAAAGTGGCACCCGGCGGTCGCCAAGGCCGAGGGCAGCGGCAGCAAGGACGGCGGCACCCGGAAGGTGACGCTCAAGAGCGGCGGCACGCTCGAGGAGAGCCTGGACGAGTACAAGCCCGAGGCGCGCAGCTATTCCTACCGGATGGGCGAGCCGGACCTGAAGGCGCTGCCGGTCTCCTCCTACTCGGCGACCTTCACGGTGAGCCCGGAGGGCGACGGCGCCAAGGTCGAGTGGATGGGCCGCTTCTACCGTGGCGACACCGGCAACGAGCCGCCCGAGAATCTCAGCGACGAGGCCGGCAAGGCGGCGATGAACACCTACTTCTCGGAAGGGCTGAAGGGCCTCAAGGCGGCCGTGGAGGGCGGCAAGGCCAAATGATCCGCCGCGCCGCGCTGTCCCTGCTCCTCTCCCTGGTCGGCCTGCCCGCGCAGGCCGGGACGGTCTACGTCGCGAGCCAGCAGGGGGCACAGCTCACGCGCGTCGAGGCGGGCAAGGTCGCCGGCAGCACGAGCGTCGCGGGGGCGCCCGCCACGGTCGCGGCGGGCGGCGGCCTCGTCTTCCTCACCCATCCCGACGGGCAGGCGATCACCGTGGTCGACGGGGCCACGGGACAGGTGCTGCGCCGCCTTCCCTATCGCGGTCAGGCCTTCGGGCTGGCCGCCTCGGCGGACGGCAGGACTCTGTTCGCGGCCGATTGGTCCGGCCACCGCATCGACCGGATCGCGGCCGCGGACGGGACGCTCGAAGCCTCCGCGCCGACCGGCCGCGACCCCGCCCACCTCGTCCTCGACCGCGCCGGCCGCCTGTTCGTCGCGGACCGGGAGAGCCATCAGGTCAGTGTGTTCGACGCCGCGCGCCTGACACGGCTCGCCACGATCCCCGTCGGCACCGCGCCCTTCGCCCTGGCGCTCAGCCCGGACGAGCGCCGCCTCTACGTCGGCAACGTGCGCAGCAACGACCTCACCGTGATCGATACGGGAGGGCTCGAGGCGCTGGCCACGGTGCCCGTCGGCGCCATGCCCTACGGCGTCGCCGTGAGCCCGGACGGGGCGCGGATTCTCGTCACCAACCAGCATGCCGGCACCGTCACCGTGCTCGACGCGGGGACGCTCGCGCTCGCGGCGACCGTCACGGTGGGCCGCTACCCGGAGGGCATCGCCATCGCACAAGGGAGGGCCTACGTGGCGAACTGGTTCTCCGACAGCGTCTCCGTCATCGACCTCGCCACGCTCCAGGAGGTGACCCGCCTGACGGTCGCCGAGGGGCCGCGCAGCCTCGCCGTCGCGGCCGAGCCTTCCCCGAAGGAGGAGACGCGATGAGGCCGCTCGCAGCCGGGCTCGCCGCCCTGCTGATCCTTTCCGCCTGCGACCGCGGCGGCGATTCCGCCGGCGAGACATCGTCGGGTGAGACGTCTTCGGCAGCGGGCGAGGGCCAGGTCGTCGCCTCCACCGCCGAGGACCACCTGCCCGACTGGCTCACCCCGACCGACGGCACGGACCCGGCCCGCTGGCTCGCGGGCCGCGAGGCGGGACGCCCCTTGCCGGCTGAGGCCGCCGAGGTCAGGGGATTGCGCGACTCCCTCGACAGGGCGCGCAGCGCCTTCGTGGAAGACAGGCGCATGATCGCCAACCGGACCGTGCAGCTCGGGCAGATGCTCGCCGAGATCGGCAAGCCGGAGCCCTATCGCGGCCTGATCGACGGCCTCGGTGCCATCGCGTCGTTGCGCGGTCGCCACAAGAGCCTCTACGGCGAGATGTGCCAGCACTACTACAACACCCGCGCCCAGGGCGCCGACCACGCCACCGCCCTCGCGCGGCTCGCAGCCCGGGAGCGGCCGCAGGAGCCGCCGCAGGACAAGCCGGACGCGGCCCCGCAGGAGCGGTCGGGAGAGCGCCCGTGAGCGCGAGCAAAAGCGCGAGCAAAAGCGCGAGCATGAGCGAGGGCCGTGCCTCCGCCCGCCGGCCGGTGCCGGAACGCCCGGCGGCGATCCTCGTCGTCGACGACCACCCGATCGTGCTGCAGGGGGTGCGCCGGCTGGCCGAGGCGGCGGGCGTCGGCACGGTCTACGAGGCCGCCGACATCGTCTCCGGCTACCGCCTGTTCCACCGGCACCGGCCCGACCTCGTGGTGGCCGACCTGAGCTTTCGCGACGACGGCCTGTCCGGGCTCTCGCTGATCCGCCGCATCCGGGCGCTCGACGGCGAGGCGCGCATCCTCGTCTTCAGCATGCATGCCGACCCCGTGCTCGTCTCGCGGGCGCTGGAGAGCGGGGCGCTCGGCTTCGCTCTGAAGGATGCCGGGCCCGACGCCTTCCTCGAAGCCTTGGACGCCGTCCATACCGGGCAGGGCTACCTGCCTCACGCGCTCGCCACCGACGTGGCCATGCTGAACCGCAGCGCCCGCCCTGCCCCGCTCGCCACCTTGAGCGCCCGCGAATTGCAAATCCTGTCGCTCCTGAGCCAGGGCAAATCCTACGAGGCGATCGCCAACGCCATGGCGGTGAGCTACCGCACGATCATCAACGCCAGTTCCAGCATGCGCCGGAAGCTCGGCGTGGAATCCCGCGCCGGGCTGGTCCAGATCGCGGTGAACCGGCGCAACGCGCTGCTGTAACGGCGCCATGCGCGCCGGGCGCGCCTCAGAAGCGGGTGGTCAGCGCCGTCAGCCAGTCGGGCGAGGCCTCGACCAGGGCCGTCTCGAGCCGCTTGTCGAGCCCGCTGGCGACGAACAGGCCCGTGGCCACGAGGAGCAGCCCGAGCCCCGCCTTCAGCCCCCGGCCGAACCGCATCATCCGCCCGCGGGCGCGCAGCAGCAGGCCCCGGGAGAGGCTGCCGAGCAGGAGCAGCGGCAGGGCGGCGCCGAGGCCGAACGCGCCCATCGTCGCGGCGACGGCGGGCAAGTCGCGCCCCTGCGCGGCGAGCAGCGAGGCGGCCCCGAGGGTGGGACCGACGCAGGGCGCCCAGACGGCGCCGAGCAGCAGGCCGACGCCGAACTGTCCGGAGAGGCCGGCGCTCGATCGGCCACCGAAACGGCGCTCCGCGCGATCCGCGAGCGGACCGGCGGCGGCGGCGAGACGGTCTCCCACGGCGGGCACCAGCAAAACCAGCCCGACGGCCACGAGCCCGAACGCCGCGATCGTCCGGAACAGGTCCGTGTCGAGCCCCAGAGCAAAGCCGACGGTTGCCACGAACAGCCCGATCCCGGTGAACGACAGGGCCAGCCCCGCCGCGAGCGCCGCCGGTCCGAGGCGATGCTCGGAGGCCGCGCTGCCCAGCACCAGCGGCAGCAGGGGCAGCACGCAGGGCGACAGCACCGACAGGAGCCCGGCGAGGAAGGCGAGGCCGAGGGTGAGGAGCATCGTCTCAGTTCCCGGTGGCCGCGGCGCGATCCGGGCCGGCAACCGTTGGCCGGGCCATGACCAGCGCCGGTTCGCAAGGCCTCACCGCGCACATTCCATTTCCCTCGACGACACCGCATCCGGCGATAGCGGAACCCGGCCGCGGCCGCAGCCCGGACACGACGACACGATCGCGTGCGCTCGCATGTTGACGCGGCGCCCGGCTCAGCCTATCTGACGCCGACGCCGAGCGCGGGGATTCGTCAACGATCTCCGTTTCCGCCGTCCAGCCCGAACAGGCTGGAGCGCCGATGGCTCCGGTGGGGGATAGTTTAACGGTAGAACCGCGGACTCTGACTCCGCTAGTCCTGGTTCGAATCCAGGTCCCCCAGCCATCTAGCGACCTAAACCACTGCAGACGCTGACGATTTTGCTGAACCGCCCTGCGGTCTGAGCACTTTGCTACACACCGCTGCTACACAGACCGTCCGCGCGGACGGCGGGAGCGCGGTTTGGGTTTCGTCGCCAACGTCGTCCAGCGCGGACGCACCTTCCACTTCCGACGCCGCATCCCGGCCGACCTTCGGCAGCGTCTCGGCCGCCACGAACTCGTGCGCAGCCTCGGAACGGGCGATATCCGCGCTGCCAAGCTCAGGGCCTGTCGGCTATACGTGGCGGCGGAAGAGCTGTTCTCGACCCTGCGCGCTACGCCGATGCTGACCGACGACCAGATCGCCCGCCTCGTCCGCGACTTCTACGACACGATGCTGACCGACGAGAACGCCGGCCGGCTTACCCGTGGGCCGTTGCCTGAGGGCGTACGGGAGGCCCGAGTCACACAGTACGCGACGATGGTCGCCAAGGGCCGCGCGGCGCTGGCCGGCAACCGCCTCGACGAGGCGGCCTTCGTCGCCGAGATGATGCTGAAGCGTCAGGGGATCGCCATCCGGGATCTGGCGCCTGCGGAAGCGGCCAGAGCCAAGCAGGCGATGCTGCGCGCTGGCATCGACCTCTCTGAAGCGCTGAAGGCCCGCTACGAGGGCGACTTCAACTACGAGCCGCGCGACAAGCTTCTGAAGGCTACGCTTGCCGAGCCACAGCCGAAGCAGTGGCCGACGCCGGCAGAGGCCCCGACAGCAGAGACGGCACCATCAGCCACCCCGGCGCCGCCGACTGCCGAGAGGGACGAGGCCGTCCCCGGTGCAGAGCCCACGTTCGTCGAGCGTGGGAACGCCTTCCGCGCCCAGCAGGTCGAAACGAAGCGCTGGGACAATCAGACCGCGGCGCAGGCCAGCGCCACCTACCGCCTGTTCGCCGACGTGTGCGGCGACAAACCCCTCGGCGTCTATACGCGCAAGGATGCCGGGCGCTTCCGCGAGCGCGTCGAACGCCTGCCCGGCGACTATGGCAAGCACCCGCGCTACCGCGGCCTGGGCGTCGAGGCAATTCTGAAAACCTACACGGCATTGCCGGAGGGGTCTCGTGCCGGAGTCATTACGCAGAAGACCGTCAAACGCCACTTCTCGGCTCTGTCCACCCTCTGGACGGCAGCGGTGGCAGAAGGTGAAGCGAGGGAGAACATCTTCTCCGGCCATCGCTTCGCGGCCACTCGCAAACCAAGCGAGCAGCGCGACATGTGGGAGCGGGCCGAGCTCGCCCGCCTGTTCGCGACGCCGATTTGGACTGGCTGCGCATCGCCGACCCGACGCACCACACCGGGCAGCCTCATTCTACGCGACGAGAAGTTCTGGCTGCCCCTGATCGCCGTGTTTACCGGTATGCGTCAGGAGGAAATCTGCCAGCTGCACGTTGAGGATATTCGCCAGGACGAGGACGTCTGGTTCATCGACATCAACGACCGGCCCCCGCGCAAGCTTAAGAACGCGACCGCCGTGCGCCGCGTGCCGATTCATTCCGAGCTGATCCGCCTCGGCTTCCTCGGCCACGTCGACCGTCAGCGCCGCATCAAGCAGTTACGGGTCTTCCCTGGTCTCGAGCGTGGCGGGGCCGACGCACGCCTGGGTCACGCCTTCACCAAGTGGTTCACGCGCTACCGCCGCGACGTCGGGGTCTACCGGGCCGGACTCGACTTTCACTCGTTCCGGCACACCGCGACGACGCTGATGCACCAGGCCGGAGTGATGCCAGCGGTGATCGACCACGTCACGGGTCACGCCACGCCCGGCGAGACTGCGCGCTACACCAAGCGCTCAACGCTGGTGCAGATGCGTGAGGCAATCGAGGCGATCACGATAGGGGTCAAGCTGCCTAGGTGTATGGTCCCGGGATGAGGTGTGACGGGTTGATCCTGAAGCGATTGGGCTCTTTCGTCCAGGCATTCAGGATGAACTCGGTGGGTGT
>NZ_QJJJ01000026.1 GCF_003201865.1 Methylobacterium sp. B4
GTGGGCGGCGGCCGGCGCGGTCAGCGCGAGCAGGGCGGTGAGGAGGGCGGTCCGTCTCATCGAAAAGGTGCTCCTGTTGCAAAGCCGTAGGTGAGGCCGGCCTGCAGCGTCAGGCGCGGCTGCGGGCTGGTGAAGATCGCCGCGGCCGCGGCGGAGACCGACGAGCCGATGCCGGGAAGCAGGCCCTGGCAAGCCGCATCCGGCGCCGATGGAGGCGGGATCGGCCGGCAGGGTGGGCATGACGCCCGACGGCGCCCTGGGGCTCATCCGGACCTTCGAACAAGGAGTAGGCACAAGCTGCGCATTTTTCATACTCCTCGACGCCCCGACGCCGGCCGCCTGTCCCGTTTCACTGCAGATCCTCTCTCGGCCCGCGATGCCCGCGCGCCCGACCGATCGCGGCGTGTTCAAGATCCGTGCCGGTCAAGGACGGAGACCGGACTTGCAGCGGCGCCGGGCCGGACCGAGACTATCCGCAGGGATGCCGAGCGAAACCCCGGGACCACGCGCCCCGGCCGGAGCGCCGGCAGGGCCGGAGTTCTCCATGCAGCGCATCACCATCGCCATCGATGACGACTTGGCCGCCGCGCTGGACGCCTACATCGACGGAACGGGAGCGGCGAGTCGCTCCGAGGCCATCCGCGACCTGATGCGGCGCGGCCTGTCCGCCCGGCCCGAGGCGCCGGTCGAGGCGCCGTGCTTCGGCATCGTCAGTTATACGATCGACCAATCCGTGCGGACGCTTGCCACCCGGGTGCCGCAGGGCCGGCTCGACCGGCACGATCAGGCGGTCGCCTCCCTGTCCGTCCCGCTCGACCACACGACCTCGGTCGACGTGACCGTGATGCGCGGCCCTGCGGGCGATGTCTCGGCCTATGCCGAGAGGCTGTTCCTTGAACGCGGGGTCATGCACGGCACGCTCAACCTGATCCCCGTCGCCCACGACACGCATGTGCATGCGCACGAGGACGGCGCGGCCGGAACCCATACCCATCTGCGCGTCCGCAGCGGCTTCTGACGGCTCGCGCCCGACGGCCTTCCCAGCTCGAGTTATCGGCCGCGTCCCCCGCGGGTGCCGACAGGTTGCGGGCCCAGGCTTGTCCGACCATGTCAAAATAGATAGCATACTATCTTTATGGCCGTGTCGCCGTCGGAAACGTTCCTCATCATCGCTGCGGGAAGAATGCGTTGGCCGCCAAGGACCGGACCCGGCTGCATCGGGACTTCACCCAGACCCTCCTTCTCACGGGGCGTCAGTGGCGCCGCCTCGCCGACACGGCAACGGATGCGCACGGCATCTCCGACGCCGCCGCCCTGCCGCTGGTGATGATCCGGCGCATGGCGGGCGAGCCCCGCCAGAACGCCCTGGCCGAGGCGATCGGCATCGAGGGGCCGTCGCTGGTGCGCCTGCTCGACGGGCTTTGCGCGGCGGGGCTGGTCCAGCGGCAGGCGGATGCGACCGACCGGCGGGCCAAGGTGCTGAGCCTGACGCCGGCCGGAGAGGCGGTCGTCGCGAAGATCGAGGCCGATCTCGACCGGTTGCGGGAGCGCGTCTTCGCGGGGGTGAGCGAGGCCGACCTGGAGGCCGGCCTGCGGGTTTTCCAGGCCGTGCAGGATTTCGGCCGCGACGCGCCCGCGGCCGAGCCCTCGAACGGGGAGGCCCACGCGTGACGCTTCCCGGCTGGCGCGACTGGGTCTTCTCGATCAAGACCTTCGGGGCCGGGATGCTGGCCCTGTACCTCGCCTTCTGGATCGACCTACCCAAGCCCTATTGGGCGCTCGGCACCGTCTACATCACCAGCCAGGTGCTGGCGGGCGCCACCCGCTCCAAGGCGCTCTACCGGGTTCTCGGCACCCTGCTCGGCGCGGTGGTAACGGTCGTCCTCGTGCCCAACCTCGCGAATGCGCCGGAACTGCTGACCGTCGCCATCGCGCTCTGGGTCGCCGTCTGCCTGTACTTCTCGCTGCTCGACCGCACGCCGCGCAGCTACCTGATGATGCTCGGCGGCTACACGGCCGCGCTGATCGGCTTCCCGAGCGTCGGCGACCCCTCGGCGATGTTCGACACCGCCATGGCGCGGGCGGAGGAGATCACCCTCGGCATCCTCTGCGCCGGCCTCGTCAACACGATCGTACTGCCCCGCTCCGTCGCGCCGGTGATCGTGGGCCGGCTGGACGCTTGGCTGCGCGATGCGCGCGGCTGGGTCGTGGACGTCCTCGGCCGCGCCCGCACCACCGAGGACAGTCAGGCCAAGCGCCTGCGGCTGGCGTCGGATGCCGTCGCCTTCGACGCCCTGGCGACGCCCCTGCGCTACGACATGACCGGGGCGGAGCGCTCGGTCGAGGCCATGGCGACTTTGCGCCAGCACATGCTGATGTTCCTGCCCATCGCCTCGGCGATCGCCGACCGCATCGGCATGCTGGAGCGGACGGGAGCGCTGCCGCAGCGGCTGCGCAGCCTCCTCGACGACATGGCGGCGTGGCTCACCTCCGGCACCACCGATCCGGTCGAGGCCGCGCGCCTGAAGGCGCGGGCGAGCGAGACCGAGCCGGGCCTCGGAGAGCGGGCCTCCTGGGACGATCTCGTGCGCGCGAGCCTCCTGGCGCGCCTGCGCGACTTCATCGACCTGCGCCAGGACGCCCGCCTGCTCCAGCGCCACATCGCCGACGGTACGCCCGTCACCGAGACGCTCGCCTTCCGCTACACCGCGGCGGCGCGCACGATCCGCCATCGCGACCACGGCATGGCACTCCTGTCCGGGATCGGCGCGTTCCTTTCCATCCTGCTCACCTGCGCGATCTGGATCGCGACCGGCTGGCCCGACGGGGCCGGCGCGCCGATGATGGCGGCGGTCGGGTGCAGCTTCTTCGCCGCACAGGACGACCCGGCGCCTTTCATCGTCGGCTTCGCCAATTCGGCCATCGTCGGTGCGCTGGGCGCGGGCGCCTACCTGTTCGCGGTTCTGCCGCTCGCCACCACCTTCGAGATGCTGACCCTGGCGCTGGCACCCGGCCTGCTGCTCTGCGGGGTGTTCATGACCCAGTCGCGCACGGCGCCGATGGCCATGGGCGCGGCGGTCAACGGCTCGGCGATGATCGCGCTGCAGGGCAGCTACACGGGCGACTTCGCCGCCTTCACCAACTCCTCCATTGCCGTCATCCTCGGGATGTGGTCGGCCGCCCTGGTCACGCGCCTCGTCCGCTCGGTCGGGGCCGGCTGGTCGGCCCGGCGCCTGCGCGCCGTCAACCGCCGCAGCCTCGCCGAGGCCGCGGAGCGGCGCGGCGCGCAAGACGGTCTCGAGCTCGCCGCGCTCATGCTCGACCGCCTGGGCCTGATCGCGCCGCGCCTCACGGCCCTGCCGCCGGACGACGCGGAATGGACCGCCGACCTCCTCGCCGAGGTCCGCGTCGGCATCAATCTGGTCGAACTGCGCCGCGACCGGCGGCAGCTCTCAGGCCCGGCAAGGGCGGCGGTCGAGGCACTGCTGGCCGCCCTGGCGCGCCATTTCAGGAGCGCCGCCGCCCCGCCGCCCGACCTTCTGGACACCATCGATGCGAGCCTCGACGCGGTCTCGGCCGATGCCCGGGAGGCGCCCGGCCGAGCCGCGCTCATGGGCCTCGTCGGCATCCGCCGGGGCCTGTTCCCGGACGCCGCTCCCTACCGGGCCTCCACGCCCTCGATCCCCAACGCGGAGCTCGCGGCATGACGGGCGAGTTCGATCTCTACGGCGTCTTCGTGCCGAGCCTCGCGGCCTGGATGCTGCTCGCCCTCCTGATCAGCCTTCCCCTGCGGCGGCTCCTGGCCTGGAGCGGCTTCTACCGCTTGGTCTGGCACCGACCGCTCTTCGATCTCGCCCTCTACGTGGTGCTTCTCGGAGCCGTGGTTTCGGTCGCGGTTCCCCTCACCTCGTGAAGACCCGGCCCTTCCGCGCCCGCCGTCCCGTCGTTCGGACCTCTTCCCATGCCCCGGTTCCTCGCCCCCTCGTTCCGCCTTCTCGTCACGCTCGGGATGGTCGCGGCCGCCGTCGTCGTCGGCCTCGCGCTGTGGGACTACTACATGGACGCCCCCTGGACCCGGGACGGGCGCGTGCGGGCCGACGTGGTGCCGGTGGCCCCCGACGTCTCGGGCCTCGTCACGGAAGTCCTCGTCTCAGACAACCAAGTGGTGACGCGCGGCGACGTGCTGTTCCGGATCGACCCGGAGCGCTTCGCCCTGGCCCTGCGGCAGGCCGAGGCGATGCTGGAGGGCAAGCGGGCGAGCGCCGAGCAGGCCTCGGCCGATTACGCCCGCTATTCGAAGCTGAGCGACGCCGCCGTGTCGCAGCAGCGGGTCGAGGCGGCCCGGGCCACCGATCTGGAGGCCAAGGCGGCCTACGATCAGGCGGCGGCCGACCGGGATCTGGCGAGGCTCAACCTCGAACGCTCGGCGGTGAAGGCCTCGGTCAACGGGCGCATCACCAACATGGAGCTTCGGCCCGGCGCCTACGTCACCACCGGCCGCGGCGTGATGGCGCTCATCGACAGCGACACGCTCCGGGTCGAGGGCTATTTCGAGGAGACGAAGCTGCCGCGCATCCATGTCGGCGACCGGGCGCGCATCCGGCTGATGGGCGAGGACGCCACGCTGGAGGGCCATGTCGAGAGCATCGCCGGCGGCATCGAGGATCGGGAGCGCAGCGCCGGCTCCAACCTGCTGGCCAGCGTGAACCCGACCTTCGCCTGGGTGCGGCTGGCGCAGCGCATCCCCGTCCGGATCAAGCTGACGGCGGTCCCCGATCGCCTGCGGCTGGTCTCGGGCCGCACCGCGACGGTTGCGGTCGAGCCCGAGGGCGAGACGCCGCATTTCGACCTGTTCCGGTTCTGGCGCGGGGGCCCGTCCGCCGCTCCGAGCGGCAACGGGCGCTGAGGGTCGGGCGTCCTCGCGACGCCCGCGGCCGCCCGTCGATTTCGCGCGATCCTCGGCCGGGAGACCCACCCTGAGCCCCTCGACCAAGAACCCAACGACGGCCCGGGCAGCGTCCTCGCCCGCGGGCCGAGCGGGCACCGCCCTGCCGCCCGTCAGCCTTGCGGGAGACCGGACCGGGGGCGGTAGCGCGGCAGCGCCCAGCCGAAGCGGAGCGAGGCGGCACGCACGGCGAGGCACACCAGGAAGCCGAGACCGAGCGCGAGGTCCCGCTCCGCGCCCAGGGCCGTCAGCGCCACGAAGCTGCCCGCGCCGGCCCCTGCGGCCGAGGCGTAGATCTCGCGGCTGAGGATCACCGGGCTCTCGCCGCCGAGCAGGTCGCGGACCACGCCCCCGAAGGTGGCGGTGACGACGCCCATGACGACGGCCACCGTGGCGCTCGCCCCCGCCTGCAGCGCCCGCTCCGCGCCCGCCACCGCGAACAGCGCGAGGCCCAGGGCGTCGAGCCAGATCAAGAATCGGTAGCGGGATTGCGGGATGTGCGCCGCGAAGAAGACGAGGCACGAGACGAGCAGGCAGGCCAGCAGGTAGCTCGGCTCGCGGGTCCAGAACACCGGCGCGCCGAGCAGCAGGTCGCGGATCGTTCCGCCACCGATGCCCGTCGCCGTGCCCAGAACGGCAAAGCCGACGAAGTCCATCTCCTTGCGGGAAGCGACGAGGGCTCCCGTGACCGTGAAAACGATCACGCCGAGCCAGTCCAGGGTCGCTGTTGCGGTCTCGAACATCGCACGGATTCTTTATTGGAAGAGCAGGACTTGATTGTCGGCGCGGGGGCGCTCGTCCCACTCGCGCTGCACCATCACCTCGGGCTGGGAGGTCTTCACGACGACCGTCGTGCCGAGGGGCACACGCCCGTGGAGATCGAGGATATCCTCGTTGAGGAGCCGGATGCAGCCCGAGGAGTCCGTTCCGCCCACGGTCCAGGGCTCGTTGGTGCCGTGGATGCGATAGAGGGTGTCGCGCTCGCCCTGGTAGAGATAGAGGGCCCGGCAACCGAGCGGGTTGTTCACTCCCGGCTCGACGTAGCGGGGGAGATCGGGCCGGCGCTTCAGCATGGCCGGCGTGGGCCGCCAGCCCGGCCATTTCGCCTTGCGCCGAACCACCGCGATGCCCGACCATGTGAAGCCGGCCCGCCCGACCCCGATGCCGTAGCGGATCGCGGTCCTGCCCTCCCGCACGAGGTAGAGGAAGCGCTCGTGCGTATCGATGACCACGACCCCGGCTCGCTCCGGCCCGTCGTAATCGACGCGTTGCTTGCGGAACTCCGGCGGCACGAGCGCCAGATCGACCTTGGGGATGTTGAAGGGCTCGTCCGGGATCTCGCCGATATACCAATCCTCGCGGTTCGAAGCCGGAGCGACGGGCTCAGGCGCCTTCGGCGCTGCGGGCTCGGTGTCCCAGAAGAACGCCTGCGCGCGGCCGGGGGCCAGGACGGCCGCGGCGAGGAGAAGGGATCGACGGGTGGGCAACATCGGATGACATCCAGGCTGGTTTTGGGGGCAGGCTGCGTTCGTGGGGACGGCGCGCGCCGCCGCGCCGCGGCACGCCAAGGGCACGCATCGACGGGTCGGCTCGCGGCACGGGCCGGCGTTCGGGCAAGGTGAGGCGGACGCGAGCCGAGCGAGGCTCGCGGCGGGGCGGACGTTAAGAGGGTGTCATCGTGCAGACCTCCGAGGACGCATCGCGTGCGGCGTGCACGCAGAGCCCCCTCTGTCATCGGCCTGAGAGTTTCGCCTGAGCCTCGAAGGCTTGCGGCTTACACCATCGGCGGGAGCGCGCGCTCCGCTTTCCAGAGTGTCGAACGAACGAGCGGTCCGGGTGCCTGAGAGTTTCCGGGGCGGTTGCTCCTTCGGCGGCCGGTTCGCACCGGCTCTCTCCCGCTCGTCGATACCCCCAACTTGGCCGCTCGTTTGAGGCCGAATTGTGGGAACGGCCGTATTATTCGTTAGCTTGCGATCAAATAAGTGCGCCATCGCACGATGGCGCCCGACAGCCGGGCTTCGAACGCTTGTGCTCTGTCTTTCAGATCGCTTCCATCGGCACGGTCCGTTGGATCGAAGACTGACGGTCGGCCTTGGTAGGGGTCGGGAAGACCCGCCCTCGCACTGCCGCCCTCCCCAAGCGATCAGGGCCCTCTGCTCGCCGCCTCGCTCGACCTCGCGACCCTATGGGTGGCCGTCCCCGGCCATCTCGCCGGCAACGCGGTGGTCGCGGCGCTCGCCACTGCCGACGCGGGCGACGATGGCCGGCTGGGTCGATCCCGGCAGCGGCCCTCCCACCGAGCGCCACATCGCGCGCGGGCTGGTCGTGGTCTCGATGGTGGCCCTGAGTCTCGGGGGCGATGCGCGCAGCGTCGCGCGGACTAGATCCCGCATCGTCCTCGCGGTCGTGTCCTCGGAAGGTGTTCTAGGAGGCGCCGCGGAACCCCAAAACACCGCCCCTTCCGCTCGAAGCTGGTCGATAACGATCGCGTGTGTGGTGCAAGTATACCAGCGAAACTCGCACTTTGCCTGGAACTCGCTTGCGCACAGCCCGTTAGTGGCCCGCTGTCGCACCGGCAGTAACAAAGATTAAGGGCCGTTCCGAGCCGTGACCGCGGATGTCGACAGACATGAACTCCGGCAGATCATCGCCGGGTTGAGTGAGGGAGTGATCCTGGTCGAGCCCGACCAGACCATCGCCTACGCCAACGCGGCGGCCCTGGCGATGCACGGCGCCGAGAGCCTCGACGAGATCGGCGCGACCGTCGATGCCTATCGCGAGCGGTTCGCCCTGCGCTACCGCAACAACCGCCAGCCCGAGACCTACCCGATCGAGCGCGTCGTGGCCGGCGAACAGTTCCACGACGTCGTCGTCGAGGTCCGGCGCGCGGACAGGCCGGACATGGACTTCGTGCATTCGCTGCGAAGCCTCGTCGCCACCGACCGCCAGGGCAATCCGAGCTGCCTCGCGCTCATCCTCAAGGACGTGTCCGACCAGTTCGAGGCCGAGGAACGCTTCGAGCGCACCTTCAATGCCAACCCGGCCCCCGCGATCATCACGCGGCTGTCCGACCTGCGCCACGTCAAGGTGAATGCCGGCTTCCTGGAGATGAGCGGCTTCACCCGCGACGACGTAATCGGCCGCAGCGTCTACGAGGTCGACGTGCTGGCCAATGCCCGCAACCGCGACCTCGCCGTGGCCCGCCTGCACGAGGGCGGCACCATCCCGCAGATGGAGGCCTGCCTCGCCCTGCCCGGCGGGGGTAGCCGCTTCGTGATCGTAGCCGGGCAGCCCATCGAGATGGGCGACGAGCCCTGCATGCTCTTCACCTTCGCCGACCTCGAACTGCGCAAGAAGGCCGAGACGGCCCTGCGCCAGAGCGAGGAGCGCTTCGCCAAGGCGTTCCGCCTCACGCCGGTGCCGACCGTGCTGGTGCGGGCAGGCGACATGCACGTCACCGGCATCAACGAGGCCTTCAGCCGCGTCTTCGGCTTCGGCGAGGATGGGATCGTCGGACGCAGCGTCGCCGAGGCCGGCCTCTGGGTGACCGAGGCGCAGCGGGTCGCCTTCGACGCGGCCCTGGCCCGTCAGGGCCACGTGCTGGGGATCGAGGCCTGCCTGCGGCACGAGAGCGGGACCAACCTCGACTGCCTGATCTCCGCCGAGCGGGTCGCCATCAACGATACCGACTTCGTCCTCCTCGTCCTCCAGGACATCACCGACCGCAAGCACACGGAGCGCGAGCTGTTCGACGCCATCGAGACGGTGATGGCCGACACCTCGTGGTTCAGCCGCGGCCTGATCGAGAAGCTGGCCACCTTGCGCCGGCCCGGCCAGGAGAGCGCGGATGCCTCCGCGCCCAATCTGACGGTGCGGGAGCGCCAGATCCTGAACCTGATCTGCTCGGGGCTCGACGACGACGCCATCGCGCGCAAGCTCGGCCTGTCGCGCAACACCGTGCGCAATCACGGGGCCGCGCTCTACCGCAAGCTCGGCGTCCACCGACGCACCGAAGCCCTGGTCTGGGGCCGGGAGAACGGCTTCCCTTACTCGATATCTGGTAGTTATCACCTGCTCTACTAGTATTTTATTACCATTGATCTCGCGCGAAGTCCTCACATCTGAGGATCAGCCCCGGTTTCTCCTCGCACAGGACGCGGTGCCCCATGAGCGAACGAGAGACCGGGCGCGAGAACGAGACCTCCGCCGAGCGCCTGAAGACTTCGGTGAAGGACGCCATCGGCAAGCTGACCGGCGTGAGCCGGAACGAGGCCGAAGGCCGGCGCAGGGACCGCGCGCCGCCGGCAACGGCGAAGCCGCGCGGGCGCTGAGCGAACCCCATCCGCAGCTCCCTTCCGGGGCGCGGTCATCATCCACCAACGACAGGAGAACGACATGGTCGATATCGACAGGATCACGGGCGCGGCCAAGGAATTCGGCGGCAAGCTCCAGGGCGCGGCCGGCGACGCGGCCGGCTCCCGGAGCGACTCCCTCGAGGGCCGCGCCCGCGAGGCGGCCGGTCAGGCCGAGAACCTCTACGGCCAAGCCAAGGACGCGGTCCGGAACGCGGCGGACGAGGCCTACGACTACGCCGAGGACGCCTATGAGCGCGGCGGCCACTACCTGAGCCGGGGCCGGCGCGAAGTCAGCCATGGGGTCGCCGAATACCCGCTCACCTCGCTCCTGATCGCCGGCTTCGTCGGCTTCGGCTTGGGCCTGCTGCTCAACGCGAACCGCGACTGAGCCCCTCTTCAGACTTTCCGACGATCCGAACTGCCCGGAGTCAAAGCGTGACCATTCAAACCACCGTTCCCCCGCTCGCGGCCGACGCGCAAGCCGACACGCGCGCCGTCCTGCTCAACCAAGTGTCGTGGGGCGCCGTCTTCGCCGGCAGCGTCACCGCCCTGGTGACACAAGTCATCGTCAACCTCGTCGGCGTGGGGGTCGGCCTCGCTTCGGTCGGCACCACCGCCGCCGACAATCCGGAGGCCTCGACCGTCTCGCTCGGCGCCGGGCTGTGGTTCGTGGCCTCGGGCATCGTGGCCTCGCTCGCGGGCGGCGTCATCGCCGGCCGTCTCTCGGGCAAGCCCCTGCCCGGCACGGCCGCGCTGCACGGCCTCGTCTCCTGGGCCGTGACCACGCTCGTCGTGCTCTACCTGCTGACCTCGGCGGCCACCGGCCTCGTCGGCGGCACCCTGAGCACCGTCTCCGGTGCGCTGGGCGGCGCGGGCAACCTCGTCGGCGGCACGGTGCAGACGGCCGCGCAGGCCGCCGCCCCCTCGCTCTCGAAGATTTCGAACCCGCTCGACGGCATCGAGCAGCGGGTGAAGGAGCAGACGGCCGGCCAGGATCCGCAGGCCGCCCGCGACGCGGCGGTCGCCGCAATCCGCGCTCTCCTCTCGGGCGATGCGGCCGACAAGCAGCAGGCCGAGACGCGCGCGGCCGATGCGCTGGCCCGGGCGCAGAACATCCCGGTCGATCAGGCCCGCCAGCAGGTGCAGGACTACAAGAAGCAGTACGAGCAGGCCGTCGCCACGGCCAAGCAGAAGGCCGAGGCCGCCGCTCTGGCCACGAAGTCGGCCGCGACCCAGGGCGCCTTCTACGCCGCCCTCGCCCTGCTCCTCGGTGCGCTCGCCGCCTATTTCGGCGGCCGCCTCGGCGCCCCGAAGCCGGCGACCCTGGTCGGCGCCTACGACGCCCGCCGCGTCTGACGCCCCCGAACCCGTCTCCCGCCGCGCCGTCCCGGCCGGCGGGAGCCTCCACCGACCGGCCGCGCCGGTGACGATCACCCCTCGATGAAGCAGAGAATCCGATGAGCAGCACCACCGACAAGATCAAAGGTCTGGCCAACGAGGCCGCCGGCAACGTCAAGCAGGGCATCGGCCGGGCGACCGGCAACGACAAGCTGACGGCCGAGGGCAAGGCGCAGGAGTTGAAGGGCGAGGCGCAGCAGACCGTCGGCAAGGTCAAGGACGGCGCCAAGGGCCTCGCCGACAAGATCACCGGCAAGAACTGAGAAGACAAGAATTGAGCGGAACTGAGCCTGCACCGGCGGAGCCGGCCCGTCGGGCCCCTGCCGCTCCGAACCACAGCCGAAGGAGAACCGCATGAACCGCGACCAGATCCGTGGCGCCTCCCGCCACCTCAAGGGCCGTGCCCAGACCGCGCTCGGCGGCCTCGCGGGCGATCCCGTCCGCCAAGTGCGCGGCGCCGTGAACCAAGTGGCCGGCGGGGCGCAGTACACCTACGGTCGGGCCCGTGACCGCGCCGAGGATCTCGCCGAGGACGGCCGCCATCTCGCCCACGCCGCGCGCGAGCGCGCCGACGACCTGATCGACGACGGCCGTCATCTTGCCCGTGAGGCCCGCCGCCGCGGCGAGGCCTACGGCCGCCGGGCGGTCCGCTACGCCGACGATCATCGCACCAACACGCTCGTCGGCCTCGCGGCACTGGCTTTCGCCGCCGGCTGGCTCGCCCGCCGCACCCGCTGACGGAGATGTGAACCGTGTTCCGCAAGCTTCTGACGGTCTTCGTCCTGCCGAAGGTCATCGCCTATATCGGCCGCCGCTACGGCCGCCGCGGCAGACCCCACTGAAGCCCGCGATCCCATCGCGGCCGCCATGGTCGGCGCTCCGGGACGGCGCGAGCGTCCGAGCACTTCCCTCGCGCCCGGTCCGGCGCGAGGGCGCATCCGTCCCCCGCGAGCGAGGCTCGAACCGCCTCTTGCGGACACTCCGCCCGATCCTCCGGACCGCGCCCCGGGTCGCCTTGGCCGCATCGGCGCTGTATGATCGTCGTGCACGGAGGTGGAACGGGAGATCGGGATTGGGTTCTGGCGCACCGTCGCTGGCAGCGGCACATTTGACGGCCTGCGACCGGGAGCCGATCCACATCCTGGGGACCCTGCAACCGCACGGTTTCCTCGTGGCGCTCGACGGCCCGGACCTGCGCGTCGTCCAGGCGAGCGCCAACGTTCCCGGACGCCCGGCCGCCGAGATCCACGGCAGATCGCTCGCAAGCGCGTTTCCCGAGGCCGTCGAGGCGGTCGAGGCTTTCCGTCTCGCTCCGGCGGAGCGCGAGGGTGCGCGCTACCTCGCGAGCCTGACGCTCGACACGCCGGAGGGAGCCCGCTCCTACGATCTGGCGGCGCACCGCTCCGCCGATCTCATCGTCCTCGAATTCGAGGAGATCGCCAGCGAGGCGGCCTCCTACCAGAGCCTCGATGCGCTCTACCCTCGCTTGAGCGCGTTCGTGGAGGGCCTTCACGCCGCGGGCTCGGTCGCGGACCTGTGCCGTTTGCTCGCGGCCGACATCCGCCACATCACCGGCTTCGACCGCGCCCTCGTCTACCGGTTCGACCGGGACTGGCACGGCACCGTCGTAGCCGAGGCCGGCAACGGCGTGCTGCCCTCCTATCTCGACCTGCGCTTTCCCGCCTCCGACATCCCGGCCCAGGCGCGCGAACTCTACCGGCGCAACCGCCTGCGCATCATTCCCGATGCCGCCTACGAGCCCGTCCCGATCCTGCCGACGCTCACCCCCGGGACCGGCGCGCCGCTCGACCTCAGCCAGTCGGTCCTGCGCAGCGTCTCGCCCGTCCATGTCGAGTACATGCGCAACATGGGCACGCAGGCCTCGATGTCGGTCTCGATCGTCGTGGACGGCGCGCTCTGGGGCCTGATCTCCTGCCACAACAAGGCCGCCCACCGCGTGCCGCTCCAGGCCCGCAACGCCTGCGACTTCCTCACCCGTATCTTCGCCCTGCAACTCGCCGCCAAGGAGCGCGGATCGCTGGCCGAGCAGCGCATCCGCCTCGGCGCGATCCAGGCGCGCCTTCTCGGCTACATGGCTGAGGAGGAGCAGTTCATCGACGGCCTGCTGAACCACCCCGCGGACGTCCTCGCCCTGGCCGATGCCGCGGGTGCGGCCGTCGTCACGGCCGACAGCTGCCGCCTGCTCGGCGCCACGCCGTCCGTCGGCGAGGTGCGCGCCCTTCACGACTGGCTCTCGGGGCAGTCCATGGGCGACCAGGTCTACGTCACCGACGCCCTCGGCGAGGCGTACGCGCCGGGCCGCGCCTTCGCGGACCGGGCCAGCGGCCTCCTGGCGATCTCGATCTCGCAGAAATACGCGAGCTACGTCCTCTGGTTCAGGCCCGAGGTGGTGCAGACGGTGAAGTGGGGCGGCGACCCGACCAAGGCGGCGACTTCCGACCCGGCCGGCGGCCCCGAGCGCCTTCATCCGCGCAAGTCCTTCGAGACCTGGAAGGAGACCGTTCAGGGGCACTCGCTGCCCTGGTCGGCCCCCGAGATCGACGCCGCCAAGGATCTGCGCGCGGCCGTGCTCGGCATCGTGCTGCGCCGGGCCGAGGAGCTCGCGGCGCTGAGCGAGGAATTGCAGCGCTCGAACAAGGAGCTGGAAGCCTTCTCCTACTCGGTGAGCCACGACCTGCGGGCGCCCTTCCGCCACATCGTCGGCTATTCGGAGCTTCTGCGGGCGCGCGAGGCCGAGCGCCTCAGCGAGAAGGGGCGCCACTACGTCGACACCATCGCCGAGGCGGCCCTGTCCGCGGGCCGGCTCGTCGACAACCTGCTCAACTTCTCCCAGATGGGCCGCAACGCGCTGAACCGCGTCTCCGGCGACATGGGCCAGCTCGTCGAGGAGGTCCGCCGCCGCATCGCGCAGGACGTGCCCCCGGAGCGGGTCGTCCACTGGCGGATCGGCCCGCTGGGACGGGTCTACGCCGACCCGGTGATGCTGCGGCTCGTGGTCGAGAACCTTCTCTCGAACGCCGTGAAGTACACCCGCGACGTGCCCGAGGCGGTGATCGAGTTCGGCCGCGAGCCCGATCAGGACGGCGAGGCCGTGTTCTACGTGCGCGACAACGGCATCGGCTTCGACATGGCCTATGTCGGCAAGCTGTTCGGCGTGTTCCAGCGCCTGCACCGGGTCGAGGACTTCGAGGGCACCGGCATCGGGCTCGCCAACGTGCGCCGCATCGTCGAGCGCCACGGCGGCCGGACCTGGGCGAACGGCGCCCTCGGCCGCGGCGCGACCTTCCACTTCACACTCCCCTCGCGTGATGGGGCACGCTGACATGGCCGACCTGAAACCGATCCTTCTCGTCGAGGACAATCCCAACGACATCGAGTTGACGCTGGCCGCCCTGGAGCAGAGCCAGCTCGCGAACCAGATCGTGATCTGCCGCGACGGCGCCGAGGCGCTCGACTACCTGTACCGGCGCGGCGCCTACGACCGGCCCGACGTTCAGGACCCGGCCGTGGTCCTGCTCGACCTGAAGCTGCCGAAGGTCGACGGGCTCGAGGTTCTCGCCGCGGTCAAGCGCGATCCGGGCACGCGGGCGATTCCCGTGGTGATGCTGACCTCCTCGCGCGAGGAGAGCGACCTCGTCCGCTCCTACGAACTCGGGGTGAACGCTTTCGTGGTCAAACCCGTTGGCTTCAAGGAATTCTTCGACGCCATTCAGGATCTGGGTGTGTTCTGGGCCGTACTGAACGAACCGCCGCCGCACCGGGGAGGCTGGCCATCCAACGCGTGAGCGACGCTCTCCCCGACGGCGCCGAGGCGACGCTGCACATCCTGCTCCTCGAAGACAGCGACCTCGATGCGGAGCTGCTCGCAGTCGTTCTCGACGGTATCGGCAGGCCCTACCGGCTCGACCGGGTCATGACCCGCGAAGCGTTCATGGCCGGGATGAGCGGCTGCCACCACGACCTGATCCTGGCCGACTACGTCCTGCCGACCTTCGACGGCTTGAGCGCTCTCGCCATCGCGCGGACGCACTGCCCGGCGGTTCCCTTCGTCTTCGTCTCCGGGACGCTCGGCGAGGACGTCGCCGTCGAGGCGCTGAAGAACGGGGCGACCGACTACGTCACCAAGCAGCGGCTCGACCGGCTGCCGCGGGTCATCGTCCGCGCCCTCGGCGAGGCGCGCGCCCATGCCGAACGGCGGGCCGCCGAGCAGGCGCTGCGCGCCCTCAACGAGACGCTGGAGGCGCGGGTGGCCGAGCGCACCCGGGAGCTCGCCGAGGCCAACGTGGCGCTGCAGAGCCAGATCAGCGAGCGCGAGCGCGTCGAGGAAGCCCTGCGGCAGGCCCAGCGCCTCGAAGCGGTCGGCCAGCTCACCAGCGGCGTGGCCCACGATTTCAACAACCTGCTCACCGTCATCGCCGGCAACATCGAGTTCCTGGAGCGCTCGGTCTCGGACGAGCGCAACCGGCGCCGGCTCGACATGATGCGCGGCGCGGCCGAGCGCGGCGCCCGGCTGACGGCACAGCTGCTGGCCTTCTCCCGGCGCCAGCGGCTCGATCCGGTGCCGGTGCGGCTCAACGAGACGGTCGCCTCGATGCGCGACCTGCTCCAGAGCTCCATCGGCGGCGGCGTGCGAATCGAGATGACCCTGCAGCCGGACCTGTGGTCCGCCCTCGTCGACGCGACCCAGATCGAGCTGATCATCCTCAACCTCGCGATCAACGCCCGCGATGCCATGGCGGTGGGCGGCTGCCTCACCATCGAGACCGCGAACGTGCGCCTGACCGCCGAGCCGGCCCACCCGCACGAGCCGGTCCCGGGCGAGTACGCCATGGTGGCGGTCAGCGACACCGGGACGGGCATCGCCCCGGAGGTAATCGCGCGGGTGTTCGAGCCGTTCTTCACCACGAAGGAGATCGGCAAGGGCTCCGGCCTCGGTCTCGCGCAGGTCTACGGCTTTGCCAAGCAATCGGGCGGCGGGGTCCGCATCGACACCCGGCTCGGCGAGGGCACCACGGTGCGGGTCTACCTGCCGCGCGTCGCCGCCGCCTCGCCCGCCGACGCGGCCGAGCCCGTCGCGATCGATTGCGCCAGCGCGCGCGCACCCGGCGACCGGCCCGTGCTGCTCGTGGTGGACGACGACAGCGCCGTGCGGGAGATCACGGTCACCAAGCTGGCCGAGGGCGACTACGTCGTCCGCGAGGCCGGCTCCGGCCTCGCCGCCCTCAACATCCTCGAACACGATCCCTGCTTCGACCTCGTCGTCATGGACTTCGCCATGCCCGGCATGAACGGCGTGGAGGTCGCGGCCGAGATCCGGCGCCGCTGGCCGGCGATCCCGGTGCTGTTCGTGACGGGCTATGCCGACCAGAGCGCCCTCACCCGGGAGGGTGTCGGCCAGGATCGGATCGTGCAGAAGCCGTTCCTCGATGGCGAACTCGAACGCAAGGCCGCGGCCGTGCTGGCTGCGCGCCCAGCCCCGAACCTGAAGCTCGTGTCGAGCCGCTGAGGCGCGGCCGGGGCGATCCGCCGTTCAGCACTCCACCACGAAGCCGAGGCGCACCGTCGCGAGGACACTGTCGGGGGCATCGCGGATGGCGATGACGACCGCACCCCCTTCGTCGGCATGGCTCGGACGGCAGACGAAGCCGGCCGCGATCCGCATGGCCTCAACTTTTGCCGTCGCGATATCGGGAAAAGGCTGCCCGACATCGTCCAAGATCTGCACGCCGTCATGAACGTCGAAGAAGTAGTGAGGCATGGCGCACTCCATCACGAGGCGGAAGCGCACGCTTCATGCGGACATCGCTACCCGGAAACGTCGGCCCATGATGATGGAGGCTAACAGACCGTACGATACGGTACAATCTTACGGTTCAACTCTCAGCGAATATTTCGGACGACGCGCGATGCGCTCCGTCGGTCCGAACCGTCAGCCGGCAGCGGCGCGCTCCAGGGCGGCGACGTCGAGCCGGATCATCGCCTGCATGGCGGCGAAGATCCGGGCGGCGACGGCGGGGTCCGGATCGGCGAGAAGGCGCGGCAGGATCTCGGGCACGATCTGCCAGGGCACGCCCCAACGATCGCGCAGCCAGCCGCACATGATCTCCGTGCCGCCGTTGCCCGTCAGCGCCTCCCAGAGCCGGTCGACCTCGCCCTGATCCGCGCAGGAGACGGAGATCGAGGCCGCCGTGCCGTAATCGGCCGGCACGCCGCCGTTCAGGGCCTGGAAGCTCTGCCCGCCGAGGGTGAAGGTCATCAGGATGACCTCGCCCGCCGACCCGCCCGGCCAGGAACCGGGGGCGCGCTGGGTGATCCCCAGGCTGGAGCCGGGCACGAGCGAAACGTAGAAGCGAACCGCCTCCTCGGGACTTTGCGCGAACCACAGGCACGTGCTGACGGTCGACATCGGATCCTCTCCATCCTCGTTCCGGGCGGTGTCCTCGGCGGGCTACAGGCCGGCGGCCAGTTCCGCGAGCTGGTCGGCGCAGCGGCCCCAGCCCTCGTGAAAGCCCATCGCCTCGTGCGCGGCGCAATCCTCAGCCGACCAGTGCCGCGCGCGGGCCGTGTAGCGCGTGCCGCTCCCCTCCGGCTCGAAGGTGATGATGCCGGTGAAGAAGGGTTTGGCCGAGGGCTCCCAGGCGCGGGTATAGGCGTTCGTGAAGACGATGCGGGCGTTCGGGACGAGTTCGAGATAGACGCCGGAACTCGGGAATTCCGTGCCGTCCGGCCCGCGCATGACGATGCAGGTGCTGCCGCCCGGGCGCAGGTCCGTCTCGGCCCGGGCGACGCTGAAGGGCGCCGGAGCGAACCAGCGCATGATGAGGTCCGGTTCGGTCCAGGCCCGGTAGAGCGCGGCGGGCGAGGCCGGGATCAGGCGCGTCAGGACGAGTTCGTGCAGGTTCGTCTCGGTCATCGTCGCACTCGCGGTCGGGTGTCGGGGCGGGGGAGCGGCGCGGCGGCGCGCCGTTCGGGATGGCGGATCGGGCAGGATCAGCCCTTGGGCTGGTTCATCGCCCAGGTCACGCCGAAGGGATCGCGGAGCTGGCCGTAGCGGTCGCCCCAGAACATGTCGGAGGGCGGCATGAGTGCGGTCGCGCCCGCCTCGACGGCACGGGCGTAGCGGGCATCGATGTCATCGACCATCAGGGTCAGGCTGAAGGCCTGCGGCGCCTGGAACGGGTGGCCGTGCTCGGGATAGGCATCGCTCAGCATCAGCGACGAGCCGTTCACGTGGAGATGCACGTGGCAGGTCCGGCCCTGCTCGTCGACCGGCAGGGAGGCGACGGTCTCGGCGCCGAAAGCGCGGGCGTAGAACGCGGCCGCCTTCAGGGCGCCCTCAACCGTCAGATAGGTGACCAGACCGCCCTTCACCGGCGCGGCGGAGGTCTCGGGATTCGTCAGGCTCATGCAGGTGCTCCCCTCTCCGGCCGCCTCCCAGGCTCGGCGGCCTCGTCCCAAGGACGTGCAAGCTGAGCGGCATCCGACAGCCGTTCAGAGATTTTCTTTCATCCCCTCGCTCAGCCGGTCGAGCTGCATCCGGATATGCGCCGCCTCGGCCGGCGTGCCGGCCAGGGCGATGGCCCGCCCCATCGCCTCTCGCGCCTCCGCGCGCCGGCCGAGCTGCATCAGGAAGGCGCCGCGCAGGCCGTGGAAGTGAAAGTATCCGTCGAGCCGGTCGCCGAGCGGCTCGACGAGGGCGAGCCCGGCCTCGGCGCCCCCCACCTTCCCGACCGCCACCGCCCGGTTGAGACTCACCACCGGCGAGGGCTGCAGACGTTCCAGGGCGGCGTAGAGCGCCGCGATCCCCGCCCAGTCCGTCTCCGCGGGGCGCGCGGCGCGGGCATGGAGCGCGGCGATCGCCGCCTGGATCTGGTAGGGCCCGGGGGCGCGGTGGCGCATCGCCTTGTCCACCAGGGCCAAGCCCTCGGCGATCATGGACGCGCGCCAGAGCGCCCGGTCCTGATCGTCGAGCAGGACGATCGCACCCTCCGCATCGAACCGGGCCGGGGAGCGGGCGTGCTGGAGGAGCATGAGGGCCAGGAGCCCCATCACCTCCGCGTCGCTGCCGAACAGGCGCAGCAGCAGGCGCGCCAGACGGATCGCCTCGTCGCAGAGCTCCGCCCGCTCCGAGCCGGTCCCGGCCGAGTAGCCGGCGTTGAAGACGAGGTAGAGCATGGCCGAGACCGCCGCGAGGCGTGCGGCGCGCTCGGCCGGCCCCGGCGTCTCGTAGGGCACCTCGCTGCGGGCGATGCGCGCCTTGGCCCGGGTGATGCGCTGCTCCATGGCCGTGTCCGTGACGAGGAAGGCGCGGGCGATGCGCGCCGTGCTGAGACCCGAGACGATGCGCAGCGCCAGGGCGACCTGCTGCGTTTCCGGCAGATCGGGATGACAGCAGATGAACAGCAGCCGCAGGATGTCGTCGCGGTAGGACGCGTCGTCGAGATGTTCGGCCAGCGGCGCCTCGGCGTCGTCGCGGTCCGACAGGGCCTCCTCCGGCGGCAGCGGCGTCAGCCGGGCGAGGCGGCGCCGACCGTCGAGGGCGGCGTTGCGGCCGACCAGGATCAGCCAGGCCGCGACGGTGCGCGGCGGCCCCGTGCGCGGCCAAGTCCGCAGCGCCCGCAGGCACGCCTCCTGGAAGGCCTCCTCGGCCGTATCGAGATCGCGGAAGACCCGCAGCAGGGCGGCCAGAACCTGCGGCCGGGCCGCCGTGAGGGCGGCTGCGATCCAGGCGGCGTCGGGCTCGGCCTCGCTCATCCCGCGCGCCTCGGATCGGGATTGTAGAGCAGGACCGGACGCAGCTCGTAGGCGCCGCCGGGATTGGCCGTGGCAAGATCGCGGGCGATTTCCAGCGCCTCGTCGAGATCGGCCACGTCCACGACGTAGAAGCCGAGCAATTGCTCCTTGGTCTCGGCGAAGGGCCCGTCGATGATCAGCGGCGGCTCGCTCGACTTGCGCAGGGTCGTGGCGGCGGTCGTCGGCAGGAGCCGCAGCGAGGGCCCGAGCTTGCCCTGCGCCTCCAGCCGCTCGTGCACGCGGCCGAGCCGGGCCATGACCGCGGCGTCGTCCGCCTCGCTCCAGGCGGTCACGACGTCCTCGTCCTTGTAGCAGAGGATGGTGTAGAGCATGGCGTCTCCTTCTCGGGCCGAACGGTCTTCCCAGAGCGCTCTTGCCAATGGGATCTTGCCAAGGCGCTCTTGCCCAGGCGCTCTTGTCAGGACGCGCGGCGGCGCCCGAATCCGACAGCGCGGGGCAGAGATTATCCGCACCCGGTCGATCCGGCGCCCCGCATCGCCTGCCGGAGGCCGGCGGAGAGGCGGAAGATTTGCCCGCACGCACAATCAATCGTGGCATGCTAAGACGCTCGAACAACTTTTCGTCGTCTCGCGAGTTGAGGTTCGGGGGGCCCTGAATGGAGACAGGGCATGAACGGTCAGGCCGAAACCCGTATCACCGAGCGCAACCGAGCCCGCGCGGCGCGCATGAAGGCGGCGATCTTCGTCGAGCCGGGGCGCATCGTGCTGGATGAGAAGCCGGTCCCCGAGATCGGGCCGCTCGATGCCCTCATCCGCATCACCACGACGACGATCTGCGGCACCGACATCCATATCCTCAAGGGCGAGTACCCGGTGGCGCGCGGCCTGACGATCGGCCACGAGCCGGTCGGGATCATCGAGCGGCTCGGGAGCGCGGTCCGAGGGTTCCGAGAGGGCCGGCGGGTGGTGGCCGGCGCGATCACGCCGTCCGGGCACAGCGCCGCCTGCCTCTGCGGCTGCCTCTCGCAGGACGGTCCGGACACGAAGTACGGCTTCAAGCCCATGGGCGGCTGGCGCTTCGGCAACACCATCGATGGCTCCCAGGCCGAATACCTCCTCGTGCCCGATGCCATGACGAACCTCGCCCCCGTTCCGGACGGTTTGAGCGACGAGCAGGTCCTCATGTGTCCCGACATCATGTCGACGGGCTTCTCGGGGGCGGAGAGCGGCGGCGTGCGGATCGGCGACACGGTGGCGGTCTTCGCCCAGGGGCCGATCGGTCTTTGCGCCACGGCCGGCGCGCGGCTGATGGGCGCCACGCGGATCATCGCCGTGGAATGCGTGCCCGAGCGCCAGCAGGTCGCCCGCAGCATGGGTGCGGACGAGATCGTGGATTTCTCCAAGGAAGATCCGGTCGATGCGATCATGCGGATCACCGACGGCCGGGGCGTTGATGTCGCGATCGAGGCATTGGGGCGGCAATCGACCTTCGAGGCCGCCCTGCGGGTGCTGCGTCCGGGCGGAACGCTCGCCTCCCTCGGTGTCTATTCGGAGGATCTGCGCATCCCGCTCGGCCCCTTCGTGGCGGGGCTCGGCAACCACACCATCGTCACCACGCTCTGCCCCGGCGGGAAGGAGCGCATGCGCCGCCTGATGTCGGTCGTCGCCTCCGGGCGGATCGATGCCCGCGCGCTGGTCACGCACCGCTTCGGCCTGGAGGCGATCGAGGAGGCCTACGACCTCTTCGCGCATCAGCGCGACGGCGTGCTGAAGATCGCGATCACGCCCTGACTCGCTTTCGCGGCGGGCCGGTACAGGTCCGCGCGCGAGAACATGACAGGCAGGAGATCGGTTGCCGAGGGTTCGGGTGCACAGTCGAGAGACCGCGCGCCCTCACCCAGGCAGGAGCCGCATCGTGTCTGATCTTCAGCAATCCAGCGTCCGCAATCGCCTCCTGGCTGCGCTGAGACCGGACGATTTCGCCCGGCTCAGCCCGCATCTGGAGAGCGTGCCGGGCCATGTGCGGCAGATCCTGATCGCGGCCGACCAGCCGATCACCCACGCCTATTTCGCGCAGGACGGGTTCGTCTCCCTCGTCGCCGATACCCGGGAAGGCCGCGTCGAGATCGGGCTGGTCGGCTACGAGGGGATCATCGGAGTCTCGCTGGTCCTCGGCACCGATCGCACGCCGCACAACGCGATGGTGCAGGCGGAGGGCCCGATGCTGCGCATCGCGGCGTCGGAACTGCGTGCGGCACTCGATGACAGCCCGGCACTGCGGGGCATTCTCGGGCGTTACGTCCAGAGCTTGATCGTGCAGGTCGGGCAAACCGTCTACGCGACGGCCGACTACAACATCGAGGCGCGGCTGGCTCGCTGGATTCTGATGATACAGGACCGCCTGTGCAGGGACGAATTGCCGATCACGCACGACTTCATGGCGATGATGCTCGGCGTGCGCCGGCCCGGCGTGACCACGGCGATGCACATCCTTGAGGGCGCCCGGATGATCCGGGCCAAGCGCGGGCGCATCACCGTGCTCGACCGGGAGCGATTGATGGAGTTCGCCGGCGACACCGACGGGCCGGCGGAGACGGAATACGAACGCTCGCTGGCGGAGGCCTGATCCTGCCGCGCTATTTCCTCAACATCCGCCGCAACGGCGTGCTCATCCGCGACGGGGAAGGCGACGCGCTGCCCGACCTTGCGGCCGCCCGCGCCCTCGTCCTCGACACGCTGCGCGAGATGCGGCGCCTGCCCCACATCTACGGCCCGCCGCGTGCGTGGCAGCGCGACGTCTTCGTCATCACCGACGAGGCGGGCGGGGTGCTGACCGAGATTCCCTGCGACACGCCGGCCTGACGCGCGGCTACGCGGTTCGGCGCAGGACCCCGATCAGGCGCTCGTACTCCGCCTCGGCCGGCCCGTAGGCCTCGCCCGCGGCCGCGACGAGGCCGGCGCGGTCGAGAACGAGGACGCGCCCGCGGCGCGCCTTGATCAGGCCGGCCCCCTCCAGCATCTGCAGGGCGACCGTGACGGTCGGACGGCGCACGCCGAGCATGATGGACAGGAACTCGTGGGTGACCGAAAGGTCGTCGCCGTCCTGGCGGTCGTGATACATGACGAGCCAGCGGGCGAGCCGCTCCTCGGCCGGAGCCCGGGCATTGGCCAGGGCCGTCTGGCTGACCTGAAGCAGGAAGGCCTGCACGTAGAGCAGGAGCAGCCGGCGCAGCGAGGCACTGGCCTCGATCGCCCGCGTGAGCGCGTCGGCACGGATGCGGTGGCCACGCCCGCTCACCTGCATGAAGATCTGGTGCGGAATGCGGTCGACCCCGAGGGCCAGGACGACGCCGGCGAGTCCGTCGCGGCCGAACAGGCCGATCTCGATGTGGTTCTCACCCTGCGAGGCGACGACGGAGCAGAGCCCGACCTCCGGAAAGTAGGCGTAGGCGATCGGCTCGGAGGGTGCGACGAGCACCATGCCCAGCGGCATGTCGACCGGTTCGAGATCCGGCCGCAGCAGCGCGAGATCCCCCTCCCCGAGGCGGGCCAGCAGATGATTCTTGTAGGTTGGGGAAGCAGACAAGGCCGCGGATCAGGAGTGGAGCAAGAGAAGGCTCCTGTCGCATACCGGATTACCTGTCGAAGGCGACTAGATTGTGCATGCGTGCGGGGTAGGGTCTGGAATCAGACATTTCGCGGCGGATGAGAAATGTGCATATGTTGTCGCCGCAGCTCTTGGTCCACGGCCCGCGCGGCGCAACGAGTACGACGCCGCGCAGATTGAACACATTTCATTACTTCAGGTCGGGCGTGCAGCTTCCTACCGTCCTTCTTCCAACGCGGCGAAGGACGGGATTTCGCCCATCGAGGCGGCGGTCGGGGCTGCGGGCGAACCCTTGCGGATACGCTGCGCGGGCGCCGCGAAAGCTTGAATTGCGGCATCGCTGAGCCCGCGGCCCGAAGGTCGCTCAAGTTTTACCCCGACCCGACCATGATCTCGCCCCGAAATCGCCGAGCGCCCCCGGCCACTCTGCCGCCGATCGGCGAGTCGGCCCTCGAGGCCCGTCTCGCATCGCATCCGCAGCGGCCGGCAAGGCCGCGCGGGACCGGGGCGGCGCGACATGGCACATCCACTTCTCTCGCGGGCTCTTCCCGCCGCCGGCTTCCTGGCCGCGGCGCTGACCCTGCACGCCTCCGCGCCGCTCGCGCCCCCGATCGCACGGCCAGACGACACGGCCGAGGTGAAACCCGCGGCTTCGCCCGAGCCCACCACCTTCGCTGCCATCACCGAGCGGGACATCGATCCTGCGAAGGAGGAGGCTCGTCCTTCCCCCGACGAGGCAACCGAGCCCCCGGCCGCGCCGCTGGCGGAGTGGACGCCGCGGACCCTGTCCGCCCCGGCCGAGGCCCGGTTCGGCCTGGCGGACCCGTTCTGGCTGCCGGACGCCGCGCAGGAGACGGTGCTCCTCGCCCAGATCGTGCCTCTGCCCCTACGGCGCCCGCCGGAGCTGACGAGCCTCGGGGCGGCGACGGCCCTGCGGCGGGCGGAGCGGCTGGCCGCGCGCCGGGTGCCGGCGGTGGTCACGCCGGCCGAGGTGGAGGACACGCGCACCTTCTTCGAGAAGTTGCTCGGCGTGGAGAAGCCCGCCACCCCGGCCCCCGCCCTCGCCTACGCCGCCCTGGAGAACGGCGCCGCCGAGTCGGCCGCCCGCAGGCGCCTCGCCGCGCCGGTTCCGCCGGCCGCTCCCGCCGTCGAGGGCGGCATCGCCGTCTACGATATCAGCGCGCAGAGCGTGGTCCTACCGAGCGGAGAGCGGCTGGAGGCCCATTCCGGCCTCGGCGAGAGCATGGACGACCCGCGCTACGTCCACCTCAAGATGCGCGGCTCCACCCCGCCGGGCACCTACGACCTGACCGAGCGCGAGGCCCCGTTCCACGGCGTGCGGGCGCTGCGCCTCACGCCGCTCGGCGGCAGCGAGGCGATTCACGGCCGCGTCGGCCTGCTTGCCCACACCTACCTGCTCGGTCCGAACGGCGCCTCGAACGGCTGCATCTCGTTTAGGGATTACGACAAGTTCCTGCAGGCCTACCTGCGCGGCGAGATCCGCCGCGTGGTCGTCGTCCCGGGCCGCGGACGCGACGCGGCACCGATGGTCGCCTCGCGCTGAGGCGCCGCGCATGCAACTCATGATTTCTTTTTGAGAAAATTAAATTCTCCACACGCTAAGACTTGGCCTGATTCTGGCATAACCCGAAGCGCTTCCGAAGGCCGTCCGGCTCTCGGTGGCCCGGGGGATCTCCCCGGCGCGTCGCACCGCCGCCCGAGACCGGGCCCGGTGCGCCCTTCGAGTCTGGTGTCGGAGTCGTGGCGTATGCGTGTGATCCAACGCGTTCTGGGCAGCCGGTCGGAAGCGGGGCTCGCCGGACGCCTGCATCACCTCGAACATCACGGCGCGGTGGACATCCTGCGGGTGCCGAGCGCCGACGTGGCCCGGCGGCGCCTGCGGGCGACGACGGTCGGAGGCGAGGAGATCGCGCTGGCCCTGCCGCGGGATCAGGCCCTGTTCGACGGGGCCGTGCTCGTCCTCGAAGATGGTCACGCCCTCGTCGCCCGCGTCGGCGCCGAGAGTTGGCTGCGGCTCGTACCGCGTTCCACCGCCGACGCGCTCGAACTCGGCTACCATGCCGGCAACCTGCACTGGCGGGTCCGCTTCGATCACGGCGCGATCCTCGTCGCGCTGGAAGGGCCGGTCGAGGATTACCTCGTCCGCCTCGGCGCCCTGGTCGAGGAGGGCCGCGTCACCCACTCGATCGACGCGGCGGTCGAGGAGGCCTGAGGCCTTGCTCGCCGCCCTCACCGCGCTCCAGCAAGCCGACACGGCCTTCCCGAGCGGCAGCTTCGCTTTCTCCAACGGCCTCGAAGGCTTGGTGGCCGAGAATCCGGCCTTCGACGAGGCGGCGCTCGCCCGCATCGTGGCGGCGGCCCTACGCTTCCGCTGGGCCGAGACCGACCGGGTCGCGCTGATCCTGGCCCACCGCGCGGGCGGCGCCATCGCCCCCCTCGCGGCCATCGACGCGGCGCTCGAGGCCGCCTCGCTCTCCGAGCCGATGCGGGTCGGCAGCCGCCGCAACGGCGCCTCGCTGCTGGCCTCGCATGCCCGCCTCGGCACGCCGGGCGCCGCCGACCTGCGCGCGGCCGTGCGGGCGGGCCGGCTGCTCGGGCACCTTCCCACGGTCCAGGGCGCGCTCTGGCCGGCGCTCGGCCTCGACGAGCGCGGAGCGGCGTCGGTCTCGGGCTACCTGTTCGCCAGCGGGCTCACCTCGGCCGCGGTGCGGCTCGGCGCCGTCGGGGCGATCGAGGCGCAGCGGACTTTAGGCGGCGCGCTGCCGCTGATCGCCGAACTTCTGGAGCGGCCCGTGCCCGAGCCGGCGGGTGCCATCGAACTCACCGGCTTCACTCCGCTGATCGAGATCGCCGCCATGCGCCAAGCCCAGGCCGAACTCCGCCTGTTCGCGAATTGAAGGAGCCGCGCCGATGCTGCTGACGCCGACCGAGATGGAACGGCTCACGATCTTCACCGCCGCCGAACTCGCCCGCAAGCGGCGGGCGCGGGGGCTGAAGCTCAACTACCCGGAGGCGGTGGCGATCATCACCGACGCGATCCTGGAGGGTGCCCGCGACGGGCGCTCCGTGGCCGACCTCATCGGCTGGGGCTCGACCATCCTGACGACCGGCGACGTGATGCCGGGGGTGGCCGCGATGATGCCGATCCTGCAGGTCGAGTGCGTCTTCCCCGACGGCACCAAGCTCGTCACCGTGCACGAGCCGATCCGGCCGGCGGAAGGGGCGGAGCCCGACACGCTGGAACCCGGCGCCATCCTGCCGGCGGAGGGCGAGATCGAGCTTGCCGCCGGGCGACCGCGGGTGAGCCTCGATGTCGTCAACACCGGCGACCGGCCAGTGCAGATCGGCTCGCACTACCACTTCTTCGAGGTCAACCGGGCGCTCGATTTCGACCGCGCCCGGGCGCTGGGCTTCCGCCTCGACATCCCGGCGGGCACGGCGGTGCGGTTCGAGCCGGGCCAGCGCAAGACGGTGACGCTCACGGGCTTCGGCGGCGACCGGGAACTCACCGGCCTCAACAACCTGACGCAGGGCAAACTCGATTCTGAGGCCGCCCGCGCCGACGCGCTGGCCCGCGCCAAGGCCCGCGGCTTCAAGGGCGCCTGAGGGAGACGCGGAAAACATGGTCACGATCCCCCGGCGCGACTACGCCGCCCTCTACGGTCCCACCACCGGCGACGGGGTGCGGCTCGCCGACACCTCGCTCATCGCCGTGGTCGAGCACGATCACGCGGTCTACGGCGACGAGTGCCTGCACGGCGGCGGCAAGACGCTTCGGGATGGCATCGGGCTCGCGCCCGGCGTCACGGCGGCGGAAGGAGCCCTCGACTTCCTCCTGTGCAACGTCCTCGTCATCGATCCCGTGATCGGTATCGTGAAGGGCGATCTCGGCATCAAGGACGGGCGCATCGTCGGTCTCGGCAAGGCCGGCAACCCGGCGATCATGGACGGGGTCGATCCGCGCCTGATCGTGTCGGCCGGCACCACGGTGCGCGACTGCGAGGGGCTGATCGCGACGCCGGGCGCCATCGACGTGCACGTGCACTTCGATTCCGCGGGGCTGCCCGACCACGCCATCGCGTCGGGCATCACGACGCTGCTCGGCGGCTCGCTCGGGCCGATCACGGTGGGCATCGATTCCGGCGGGCCGTTCAACACGGGAAAAATGCTTCAGGCGGCGGAAGCCTGGCCCGTCAATTTCGGTTTTTTGGGAAGGGGCAACACCCACAAGCCGGCGGCCTTGAAGGAACAGCTTGAGACCGGCGTGCTCGGCCTCAAGATCCATGAGGATTGGGGGGCGATGCCGGCGGCGATCGATGCCTGCCTCGGCTTTGCCGACGAATACGACTTCCAGGTCCAGCTCCACACCGACACGCTCAACGAGTCGGGCTTCGTGGAGGACACGTTGGCGGCGATCGGCGGACGCACGATCCACATGTACCACACGGAAGGCGCCGGCGGCGGGCACGCGCCGGACATCATCCGCGTGGCGGGGCTGCCCCACTGTCTGCCCTCCTCGACGAACCCGACCAATCCCTACACGGTCAACACGTTCGACGAGCACCTCGACATGACGATGGTGTGCCACCACCTCAATCCGGCTTTGCCCGAGGACGTGGCGTTTGCCGAAAGCCGCATCCGCGCGCAGACCATCGCGGCCGAGGACGTGCTGCACGATATCGGCGCGATCTCGATGCTCGGCTCCGACAGTCAGGGCATGGGCCGCATCCACGAGGTGATCTGCCGGACATGGCAGCTCGCCTCCAAGATGAAGGACCAGCGCGGGAGCCTGCCGGAGGAACGGCCGGGCTTCGGCGACAACGCCCGGATCAAGCGCTACATCGCTAAATACACCATCAACGCCGCGCGCACCTTCGGCATCCAAGAGCACATCGGCTCGCTGGAGCCCGGCAAGATGGCCGATATCGTGATCTGGCGCCCGGCCTTCTTCGGCATCAAGCCGGAACTCGTGATCAAGGGCGGCTTCATCGCCTGGGGTGCCATGGGCGATTCCGCGGCCTCGCTGATGACCTGCGAGCCGATGCTGATGCGCCCGCAATGGGGCGCGTTCGGGCTCGCCAAGCAGGGGCTGTCGGCCTGTTTCGTCCACCCGCTGGCGATCGAGGGCGGGCTTCGCGAGAGCCTGGGCCTGCGAAAGAACCTGCTGCCGGCCCGCGGCACCCGCCGGCTCACCAAGGCCGACATGCTCTGGAACGACGCCTGCCCGGAGATCCGGGTCGATCCGCAGACCTTCGAGGTCTTCGTGGACGGGCAGCTCGCCACCTGCGAGCCCGCGACCGTCCTGCCGCTGGCTCAACGGTACATGCTGCGATGAGTGCGTCTCCCTCCCCCGCCCCGCCCGAATCCGTCACCGCCGCCCGCATCGGCATCGGCGGCCCCGTCGGCTCCGGCAAGACCGCGCTGATCGAGCGGCTGATCCCGGCGCTCCAGGCGCGCGGCGTCGATCTCGCGGTCGTCACCAACGACCTCGTCACCAAGGAGGATGCCGAGCGCCTGCGCCGCTCCGGGCTGATCGACCCGGCCCGGGTCGAGGCGGTGGAGGCCGGCGCCTGCCCGCACACCGTCATCCGCGAGGACCCGACCCTCAACATCGCCGCGGGCGACGATCTGGAGGCGAAGTTTCCAGGGCTCCAGCTCCTGATCTTCGAGTCGGGGGGCGACAACCTCGCCTCGACCTTCTCCCTCGATCTCGTCGATTGGTGGATCTTCGTGATCGACGTGGCGGGTGGCGACGACATCCCGCGCAAACGCGGCCCCGGCGTGCTGCGCTGCGACCTCCTCGTCATCAACAAGACCGATCTCGCGCCCCATGTCGGCGTCGATCTGCCCGGCATGCTGGCGGAGGCCGCGCGGGTGCGGGGCACCAAGCCCGTGGCCGCCACGAATGCCCGCTCCGGCGAGGGCGTGGAGGCGGTGGCCGACGCGATCTGCCGCGCCGTGCTGTTCGCGCCCTGATGGCCCTGTCGCTGGACGGCCTTCCCGAGACGCCTCCCCCAACCGCGCCGGTCGGGCGCCGGGTGCAGGCGTCCCTCGTCTTCGCCCGTGGCGGGGGCACCACCGTGCTGTCGCGGCAGGTCGTGCCCTACCCGTTCCACATCACCCGCGCCTTCCGGATGCATCCGGCAAGTCCGGATCTCGCGACCCTCTACCTGCAATCGGCCTCCGGCGGCCTCTACGCCGCCGACCACCTCACCCTCGCGGTCGAGGCGCGAACCGGCGCGCGGGCGCATGTCACCACGCAGGCCGGCACGGTCGTGCATCGCGGCAGCCCCGAACCCTCGCGCCAGGAGACGCGGCTCACCATCGCCGCGGATGCTTTCCTCGCGCTCAATCCCGATCCGCTGATCCTGTTTCCGGGTGCACACCTCGCCGTCTCCACCGCGATCACCGCCGAGCCCGGCGCCCGCGCCATCGTCACCGAGAGCATCGCCTGTCACGACCCCGCGGGCGAGGGCCGTCCGTTCGACCGGCTCGACCTCGGCCTGACGATCCGCACCCCTGAAGGGCGCGCCCTGGTGCGGGAGCGCAGCCGCATCGACGGGACGGCGTTCGCGGCGCCGGATTCACCGATGGGGCCTCACCGCGCCTACGGCACGATGGTCGTGCTCGGCGCGCCGGACGACGCGCGCCTGGCCGGCCTCCGCCTGAGGCAGGCGGCCGACGCAGTCGGCTGCCTGACCGGCGTGAGCCCGCTGCCGAACGGCGCGGGACTCGGCCTGCGCCTGCTCGCCCCGGACGGCGGTGCGCTGTCAGCGGGCATGGATGCGGTGTTCCGGATCGTGTTCGAGGTCCTGAGCGGATGCGCGCCGGGGCGGCGCCGAAAGTAAAGACCGGCCATCGACGCTCAGGCAGGCAGCATATCGCAAGAAATATGGGCAGACCGCACAGCAATTCTCCTTGATGCAATTTGGCTTCTTCAGAAGAAATATGGACGGGGGCACTGGCATCATCTGGCGGCCTAACGGCCGTCATTCGAGCCGATCTGCCGGATGACGTTCGAAGGACTTCGAAGACACATGCGCTCGCGTGACCGAAACGACGCTCACTTCCATCTCCGCCGCCGGCTCATGCTGGGCCTTGCCGCCTCCCCGCTGCTGAGTGCCCTGCCCGGTCGCGCCTTCGCGCAGGCCGGCGCAGGGGCGCTCGCCGTGACCGACACGGAGGTGACCGTCGGCATCCTGCATTCGCTGACCGGCACCATGGCGATCTCCGAGACCGGAACGACGCAAGGGGAAAAACTCGCCATCGAGCAGATCAACGCGGCCGGCGGCGTGCTCGGCCGTCAGATCAAGATCATCCAGGAGGACGGCGCCTCCGATTGGCCGACATTCGCCGAGAAGGCGCGCAAGCTCGTCGTCAACGACCATTGCGCGGCGGTATTCGGCTGCATGACCTCGGCCTCGCGCAAGGCGGTCCTGCCGGTCTTCGAGCAGTATAATGGCCTGCTTTATTATCCGACCTACTACGAGGGCCTGGAGCAGTCGAAGAACGTCATCTACACCGGCCAGGAGGCGACCCAGCAGACATTGGCGGGCCTCGACTGGGTCGGCAAGGAGAAGGGCGCCAAGACGTTCTTCATGGTCGGCTCGGACTACATCTGGCCGCGCACCACCAACAAGATCGCAACCAAGCACATTACCAGCGTGCTGAAGGGCACGGTCGCGGGCGAAGAATACTTCCCGCTCGGCCACACGCAGTTCAACTCGGTCATCAATAAGATCAAGCTCAAGAAGCCCGACGTGATCTTCTCGACCGTCGTCGGCGGCTCGAACGTGGCCTTCTACAAGCAGCTCAAGGCCGCCGGCATCGACCTCAAGAAGCAGACCCTCGTCACGGTCTCCGTCACCGAGGACGAGGTGGACGGCATCGGCGGCGACAACATCGCCGACGCCTATACCTGCATGAAGTACTTCCAGTCGCTCAAGAACCCGGCCAACGAGAAGTTCGTCGCCGACTTCCGGAAGCGCTGGGGCGAGAAGACCGTCATCGGTGACGCCACACAGGCGGCCTACTTGAGCCCGTTCCTGTGGAAGGCGGCGGTCGAGAAGGCCGGCACCTTCGAGATCGACCGGGTCATCGAGGCTTCCCCCGGCATCGAGATGAAGGACGCGCCGGAGGGCTCCGTGAAGATCCACGAGAACCATCACCTCTGGTCGAAGACGCGGGTCGCCCGCGCACGGGCGGACGGCCAGTTCGACGTGGTCTACGAGAGCCCCGAGCTGATCGAGCCGAACCCGTTCCCAAAGGGCTATCAGTAGGCGGCTCGGGCGGGGTCAGAGGTAGCTCAGACCCCGCCACCGGCTGCGCCGCTTCAGCCGCACCATCCCGAGACAGGCGGGGTAGAGCGCCAGCGCAAGCGCCGCCGCGATCAGCCAGATCTGGACCGGCGCCCCCACCTCGACCCGGCCCGAGGGACCGGCCAGCCCGAGGGCGGCGAGGCCGTCGTGGATCCCGCGCAGGGCCCAGAGATGGGCGAGGTAGAAGAACAGCGGCGCTCCGCCGAAGACGGTGAGCACCCCGCGGAGGCGAGCCGGCAGGTGCTCGAACCCAGCGAGCAGCAGCAGGCCGGGACCGAGCGTCGCGAGCAGGAAGTCGGCCGAGGGCGGGTACTTGGTGAGGTTGATGAAGGACAGGGCGCTCGCCCCCCAGTCCTTGCCCGCCTGCCACGGGTGGGGATCGCCGTAGCCGTTGAGGCCGCGCAGGGTCAGGAAGGCGGCAAGGCACGTCAGGCCGAGGGCGACGAGGCGTCGGCGGCGCATGGCCGGATCGATTCCCGCTCCGAAGAGCGGTCCCAGCACGTAGCCCGCCGCAATCACGCCGATCCAGGGCAGCACCGGGTAAGAGGTGCGCGCCGCGCCCCAGGGCAGCGAGATCATTCCCCGCTGGTGCAGGATCGCCCAGAGCGCGTAGCCCGGCTGGTCGGGGGTCAGCACGATTCCGTCGAGCGCGTTGTGCCCGAGCATGATCGCCAGCGCGAGGGCGATCAGCACCGCCCGCGGCAGCCAGAGCAGGGCGGCGAGCGCCACCATGCTGAGCCCGATCGCCCAGATCACCTGCAGGTAGAGAATCGGCGGTAGCAGGCTGCGGGTCCAGGCAAGGTTCACCAGCGTCACTTCGAGGACGATCAGGAAGAGCCCGCGGGTGAGCAGGAAGCGGGCGGTGGCGGCCCGGCCGCCGTGCTTCTGCCCGTAGAGGTGCGCCGAGAGGCCGGTGAGCAGCAGGAAGACCGGCGCGCAGAGATGCGAGGCGGCCCGCGTCAGGAACAGGCCCGGCGGCGTCGCCGCGAGATTGACCGGGTCGCTCACCTGGGCCTGGAGATAGAAGAACTCGCGCACGTGATCGACGAGCATCAAGAGCATCACCAGCCCGCGCAGGGCGTCGATGCTGCCGATGCGCGCGCGCGAAACGGCGTCCTCCTGCCGAGTCATGCTCAGAACCGCACCGTCATCGTACCGGTGAAGCGGCGCGGCGCGCCGGGATAGACCCGGAAGCGGTTGAGCGAGCTCTCGTAATACTCCGTGTCGAAGAGGTTCTCGACATTCAGCCCGAAGCGGAAGTTCTCGTAGCGGTAATAGGCCAGCGCATCGACGGCGATGTAAGCCGGCAGGACGAAGCTGTCGGCGGCATCGGCCGCCCGCTCACCGACGCCGCGCACGCCGCCCCCGATCCCGAGGCCCTTCCAGGGACCGGCCTGCACCTCGTGGACCGCGAGTAGGCTGCCCGAATGGCGCGGCACGTTGATGAGCGGCGTGCCCACCGGCAGCACGTTGTCCCGCGTCACCACTGCGTCGGCATAGACGTAGCCGGCCAGCAGCTTGATCTCCGGCGTGATCTGGCCGGCGGCGGTCAGCTCGAAGCCCTGGCTGCGCACCGCGCCCGCGGCGAGCGAGAAGGCCGAGTTGTTGGGATCGGGCGTCAGCACGTTCTCCCGGTCGACCCGGAAGGCGGTGGCGGTGAGCGCCAGCGCGCCGCCGAACAGGTCGAACTTGCTGCCGACCTCGTAGCCGATGCCCGTCTCCGGCGCGAACGGACCGGAGACCGCCACGGCGGCGGCATCGGGGCCGATATTGGGCCGGAAGCTGGTGCCGACATTGGCGAAGAGCGCGAGTTCCGGAATCGGCTGGTAGACGAGGCCCGCGCGCGGAGTGGCCGCGAAATAGGTCTGATCGACCTGGGAACGCGGGATGCGCTCGCGGAAGGACTGCTCGAAGAAGTCGAAGCGCACGCCCAGCAACGCCTTCCATTCCGGGCTGAGGCTGATCTGGTCCTGCGCGTAGAGCGCCGTGTTGGTGATCCGCTCGAGATTGTTGCGCGGGATGGTGATCGGCGGCAGCGGCTGGCCGTAGCGCGGATCGTAGATGTCGATGGCGTAGGGGCTCGTGCGGAAGTTCGAGCGCAGATAGAGCACGCGGCTGTCGGTGCTCTCGCGCTCGAAGCCCAGCAGCACCGTGTGGCCGATGCCGGCGGTGTCGAAGCGCCCGACCACCTCGGCCTGGCCGATCGCCGTGTCCCAGCGGTAGTCGCGCACGTTGCGGTCGCGGGAGACGGTGCGGTTGTCGGCGGCGATGGCGCGGATTTCGGCGGATTCACCCTCCAGCGTGCCGGTGTTGAAGTGGGTGGCGAGCCGCATCTGCCAATCGGCGTTGAAGCGGTGATCGACCCGCACCTGCATGGTATTGTTGGTCTGGTAGGTGCTCTGGCCCGGCTCGCCGAGGAAGCGCGAGATCGGCAGCAGGCCGAGCCGGCCATTGATGGCGATGACGCCGCGGTCGAACACGATACGGTTGCGCAGGAACTCGGTCTCGACGGTGATCCGCGTGTCCGGGGTGATCTGCCAGCTCAGGACGGGCGCCACGAGCAGCCGGTCGCCGTCCACGAAATCGCGAAAGCTGCCCTGGCGGCCGGCGGCGAGGTTGAAGCGGTAGAGAAGCGTGCCGTCCTCGTTGAGCGCGCCGCCGGAATCCACCGTGCCGCGGAACTGTTCGAACGAGCCCCACAGCCCGCCCATCTCGAGGAAGCGCTCACGCGTGGGCTGCTTGGTGACGATGTTGACGAGCCCGCCCGGATCGCTGCGCCCGAACAGCCCGCCGCCGGGGCCTTTCAGCACCTCGACGCGCTCGACGTTCTGCGTGTCCGGCGGGGGCGGCGTGCCGCGGTTCAAGGGGAAGCCGTTCTTGTAGATCTCGGAGGTCGTGACCCCGCGGATGGCGTAGCTGAACACCGACAGGCCGCCGAAATTGTTCTGCTGCGCCACGCCCGGCGTGTAGTTGAAGACGCGGTCGACGCGGGTGGCGGCGAGATCCGTGATGACTTCGCGCGGCGCCACCGTCACGATCTGCGGCACGTCGCGCTGGGGCGTGTCGGTCTTCGTGCTGCTCACCGCGCGGTCGGCGCGGTAGCCCGGCGTCGGACCGATCAGGCCGATCGCGCCGCCCGCCGCCGTCCCGCCGGTCGGCGCCCCGTTGCCGACGCCGCGGCCGGAGGCCTCCCCCTCGACCGCGAGTTCCTCCAGCGTCACCGATTCCTGCGCGAGCGCGCCGGAGCCCGGCAGCAGCGCAGCGAGCAGAATTGCCGGCCAGCCACGGCGGATTGCGGCGCGGTCCGGCTGCGCGGGCGGGCGTGCCTGCGAGCCTTCCTCTCCGCCAATCAGGTTCGTCCGGACTCTCACGATGCGCGCTCGGGGCTGTTCGGAGGCGAGCCGCGGCGCGTGCCCGGTCGACGGCGCGCACAGAGATGCGCTCGCCGCTCGGACACACCGCCGGAACACCCCGTCCGGGGGACATGGTCGCGCCGAGGCAGGTCTCCTGGCTCACGGGTCGACACCCCCCTCGGCCTTCCCGGTGCACGGGGCACCAGTGACCTTTTACGACGGGGACTTACCGCTCACAGTTGCGGGGGCAGCTCCGGCTTTGCCCCGAAGGACGGACCGAATTCCCTCTTAGCCCGCGGGCGACGAGTCCGCAGGAACCTTGGCCGCATTACCTTCGCTGCAATGCGGCACCCGGTCAACGACCGGAGGAGCGAAACGTAACAACATAACACTCCCTGTGTCCGGCCGGCCACGGCGTCCCCTCCCGTCTGCCGCCCGGAGGCAAGGCCGAGGGCAGCGACGACCGGCGATTTCGCGGCACGCTTTTAGGCAAGATTAACCAAGATCCCGTTCAATGACGAAGGCTTAAGGTTGATCCTTCCCTAACCGGCGAAGCCATCCCGCGCGCCATTTCCGTGCATCCGCATCGGGAATGACGGTGGGAGCCGTGCGGGATCCGCGTACCGAGTACCGCCTCCATGGACATCGCCGAGCTCGTCCAGAACCGTTCCGCCCGGCCTGTCCGCCGTCGGCGCCGGCTGCCGGTCGCGGCGCTCGCGCTGACCGCCCTCGGGGGTCTGGCGCTCGCCGGCATGCTGCAGCCGCAGGATGCGGCGGCGCCGGCCGCGATGGACGGCGCGCAGGCATCGGGCGGCACCGAGCGGGCAGAGACCGATCAGGCGGCCGCCCTGGCCTGGATGCTCGATCCCGCGCCCGTTCTCCAGACGGCCAGCCGCGGCTTCACGCAGGCAGCGCCGCGCACCGTGGTCCCGGTGCCGGCAGCCGCGGAGCCCGCCGCGGCCCTGGCCGCCCTCCCCACGGCCGAAGTAGCCGCCGCGGCCCCGGCCTTGGCCGCCCGCCCCGCCCCGCCCACCGCGGCCCGCATCGCACTCACCGTTCCGCTGCCCGTGCGCCGGCCCGAGGGGTTCCGCCTCGAGCCGCCGATGCAGACGGCGCGCCTCGGCAGCGCCCGCGTCGCGGCGGCGTCCTCGCCGCGCGCGGCCGAGTCGACCCGCAGCGTGTTCAGCGCCGCGGTCACCGACGACCGCTCGTTCTTCGAGAAGATGTTCGATCTGCCCGCCGCCCCGTCCCAGGAGAAGGCCATGGCCTACGCGGCGCTGGACAGCGGCGCCGTCGATTCGGCGGCCCGGCGGCGGCTCGTCCCGGGTCCGGTCGCGGAGCCCGGCGTGGCCGTCTACGACATCAGCGCCGCGACCGTGACGCTGCCGAGCGGTGAGGTGCTGGAAGCCCATTCGGGTCTCGGCGTCGCCCAGGACAATCCGGACTACGTCCACGTGCGGATGCGCGGCGCCACCCCGCCCGGCGTCTACGACCTGAGGGAGCGCGAGGCGTTGTTCCACGGCGTGCGGGCGATCCGCCTCAACCCGGTGGGCGGCTCGCGCGCGATCCACGGGCGCGACGGCATCCTGGCCCACACCTACATGCTCGGCCCGAGCGGCGCCTCCAACGGCTGCGTGGTGTTCAAGAACTACACCCGCTTCCTGCAGGCCTATCTGCGCGGCGAGGTCCGGCGCATGGTCGTCGTGCCGGGCGCCGCCCCGGGCGTCTTCGCCAACCGTCGCGGCACCGCGACGCGCCGTTCGGCCTCGGCCTCGGATTGAGCGATCCCAAAAGATCACCCCTCTGGCGGGGCGCCGGAGCAGTGCCCCGGCTCCCTTTCAACCCAGGCTCTGCCCTGGACCCGCGAAAGGGCTTGCCCTTTCGGAAACCCTGATTTCGGCCGCCGCGGGGCCCGTCAGCCCTTGGAGACGGGTTTGATCTTGAGCTGGTCGATCGCCCATCGCCAAGTGCCGTCGTTCTGGCGGCGCGCCGCCTCGACGGAGATCGAGCCGTTCGGAAGACGGGCGAACGTGAGCGCGAGATCGCCCTGGCGGATGGCCGGCAGCGTCTCGGGCTCGGGAAAGTCGGACTTGCGCGCCAGCAGGTCCGTGTAGAAGCGGCGGATCTCCTCCGTACCCGTCGCCACGACATCACCCGCGGCCAGCACCGCCTGCGGCTCGTAGAGGGCTACGAGGCCTTCCGCGTCGCCCGCATTGGCCCGGGCATGGAACAGTCGAGCCAGATCCTCCGGCTCCCTCGCAGGTTCCCGATCACTCATCGCTCGTCTCCTCCCATTCGCGTGGCAGTCACTTCAGGCGCTTCACTTGAGGCGCTCGCCCCGTCCGTCCCGCACCGCGACGGTGACCGGGATGCCGGCCTTGACGCTCTCGGAGACGGTGCAGAACCGTTCGAACTGTTCGAGCACCCGGTCGAGCCGGTCCATCGACCCGGCCTCCGCCCCGACGGCGATGTCGACCTCGATGCCGACGAGGCGCAGCCGCCCCTCGTCGTTGCGGGCGACGCGCCCGATCGCCTCGGCGCTGACGCCGCCGCCCTCCTGCCGGTACTTCCCGAGCGCGAAGACGAGACTCGCGCACAGACAGTTGCTCACCGCGGCGATCAGCACCTGTTCCGGCGAGGGGCCGGTCCCGCCGCCGATCGGCACGGGTTCGTCCGTCAGCAGCGGCGCGAAGGCTTCGCCGAATTCGACCCGGAAGGCATAGGCCTCGACCTGCCGGATGCGGATGCTGTGCTTGTCCGACATGCTGGGCTTCCTCCCCCTCCCTAACGATCGAGGCCGGATCTCGTTCGCGGCGTCGCGCCTGCCTTGACCTTCTAATCGTATTTGGTATACCAGATGCCAATCGATGGGCCACCGTAAAGAGCGGCCTCGACCGGGGAAGCCAAGGAGGCAGCCGCCGATATGGAACAGGCCCAGGCCTTTGACATATCCGGCCTCGTCGCGGCGATCGGCGACGCGGTCGTGATTTCCGATGCGGACGGACGGATCGTCACTTGGAATCCGGCCGCCGAGCGAATCTTCGGTTTCACGCAATCCGAGGCTCTCGGCGAGAGTCTCGACCTGATCACCCCGGAGCGTCATCGCCGACGCCATTGGGACGGCTACGCCAAGACGATGCGTACGGGTGAGACCCGCTACGGCACGTCGCTGCTCAAGGTCCCGGCCCTGCACAAGGACGGTCGGTCCCTCTCCATCGCCTTCACCGTCGCGCTGCTGCACGACGCGGAGGGCGCGGTCATCGGCATCGCCGCGATCATCCGCGACGAGACCGAGCGCTTTCAGGAAGAGCGCAATCTCCGCCGCCGCGTGGCGGAACTGGAGGAGGCCCTGGGCACACTCGTCTGCGCCTGAGGCCAAACGAAGTTTCAGCCATTCATTCAGGCCATATTTCGCAAGTCATATTTTTCGATCTTCACAAACGAAGACCCGAAACAAAGTCTCAATAGGGAGAAAACCGAGATGACTCAGCCGCTCGACGGGATCAAGATCATCGATTTCACGCACGTCCAGGCGGGTCCCGCCTGCACCCAGCTCCTCGCGTGGTTCGGAGCCGACGTGATCAAGGTCGAGCGCCCGGGCTCCGGCGACGTGACGCGTAACCAGCTTCGCCACGTCGAAGATGCCGACGCCCTCTACTTCACGATGCTGAACTCCAACAAGCGCTCGCTGACGCTGGACACCAAGACCGCGCAGGGCAAGGAAGTCCTGGAGAAGCTGATCCGCGATTCCGACGTCATGGTCGAGAATTTCGGCCCCGGCGCGCTCGACCGCATGGGCTTCACCTGGGCCCGCATCCAGGAGCTCAACCCGGGCATGATCCTCGCCTCGGTGAAGGGCTTCTCCGACGGCCACCACTACGAGGACCTGAAGGTCTACGAGAACGTGGCGCAGTGCGCGGGCGGTGCCGCCTCCACCACCGGCTTCTGGGACGGCCCCCCCACCGTGTCGGCCGCCGCGCTCGGTGACTCCAACACCGGCATGCACCTGGCCATCGGCATCCTCACCGCGCTGCACGCCAAGACCAAGACCGGCAAGGGCCAGAAGGTCGCCGTGTCGATGCAGGACTCGGTGATCAACCTCTGCCGCGTGAAGCTGCGCGACCAGCAGCGCCTCGACGCCATCGGCTACCTCGAGGAATACCCGCAGTACCCGCACGGCGAGTTCACGGACGTGGTGCCGCGCGGCGGCAACGCGGGCGGTGGCGGCCAGCCGGGCTGGGTGCTCAAGTGCAAGGGCTGGCAGACCGACCCGAACGCCTACATCTACTTCACCATCCAGGGTCACGCCTGGGCCCCGATCTGCAAGGCCCTCAACAAGCCCGAGTGGATCGAGGATCCGGCCTACAACACCCCCCGCGCCCGCCAGGACAAGATCTTCGAGATCTTCGCCTTCATCGAGGATTGGCTGGCCGACAAGACCAAGTTCGAGGCGGTGGACGTCCTGCGCAAGTTCGACATCCCCTGCTCGCCGGTTCTCTCCATGAAGGAGATCGCCGCCGATCCGTCGCTGCGCGCCAGCGGCACCATCGTCGAGGTGCCGCACCCGAAGCTCGGCTCGTACCTGACCGTCGGCTCGCCGATCAAGTTCTCGGACACGAAGGTCGACATCAAGGCCTCGCCGCTGCTCGGCGAGCACACCGATGAGGTCCTGAAGGATCTCGGCTACTCCCCCGAGCAGATCGCCGCGATGCACGAGTCCCGCGCGGTCTGACGGGTGAAGAGCGGCGGCCCCGGCTTCCGGGACTGCCGCGCATGATGGTCCGACCCGTTCGGCCATAGACCTTCCCGGGACGAGGCATCGCCCCGGGACGCTTGACCGGGCAAGGCGCCCGGAGTTCTTTTCCTCCTCCGATGACTTGACCGGGCCGATCTTTCGGCCCGGTTTTTTGTGTTTTTTCCGAGCATGCTCCGCGCGAGCGCGAACGTCCGGCACGGCGGAAGCGCCGCCGGCGCGATCAAGGACCCCCGCTCGGATCGACGGCGCACCGGTCACGCGCCGCGGAAACCTTGGCGCGTGACGGTCAATCGCGTGGCCAGACCCTCCGCGGACGGCCGGAACCGCTATCCGAAGAAATCGCCGAGGAAGAAATCGACGGCCTGGGCCACCACGTCCGGGTTGTAGGCGTGCGGCCCGTCATACTCGACATAGGTCAGGTCGTAGCCGGCTTCGCGCAGCAGCCGAGCGTGCTTGCGGGCGCTGCGGTCGATCGGAATCTGCTCGTCGCGCGTGCCGTGCGACAGGAAGATCTTCGGGGCGCCCGCCTGGACCTGCACCGACATGAAGCCGGCCGAGGACACGATCAGGTGGCTGACCCGGTCGCCGTTGGTGAGGCCGAGCGAGAGCGCGTAGCTGCCCCCGTCGGAATGGCCCGCGAAGGCGAGATGGCGCGGATCGATCAGGAAGCGGTCGGCGACCTCGGCCAGCGCCCGGTCGAGCCGCTCGCGGTCCGGCCCGTTGCCGACGATCACGAGATCCCAGGTCGGGTGCAGGGATTGGGGCACCAGCAGCAGGAAGCCGCGCTTCTGCGCGTGCTCCTCCAGCATCGGCAGGATCTTTTCCGCGTAGCCCCCGCCGCCGTGGAACAGCACGACGAGCGGCGTCGGCAGGCGCGGGTCGATATGCTCGGGCACGCGGATCAGCGCGTCGCGGGTCTCGAACAGACCGAGCGCGTGGCGCCCCGGCGGCAGCGGCTCCTTGCTCGGCAGGCGCGGCAGGAAGGCGAGCCGGCCGGCGAGCCGGGGATCGAGGGCGACCGAAGGATCGAACGGGGACGAGGCCATGGAGCGTCTCGCTGAGGAAGCGCAACCCGAGCCCCTGATGCCGAGATGCCCGCGACGGCGGACCTCGAAGCAGCCCGGAACCACGATCCCCCCGGTGTCCGGAAAGGCGGTCCCGGGGCTTTCGTCGCGCGTGCTTCGAGGCGTCGCTTCGCTCCGCACCCCAGCAGGAGGGACGAAAGTGCGTGCCGGACAAAAAAGGACCGCGGCGCCCATTTGGGGCACCGCGGTCCGGCTCAGTCGAAGTGGTAGGCGGGCAGTGCCCGCCTCACTTCTTCTTCAGGGTGCTCTGCGGGTTGAGGCTGCCGATGTTGCCGCTCTCGCTGCCGGCGGCCGGGTCGATCTCAGCATTGATGAGGGTCGGCTTGCCGGAATTCATCGCCTCGTCCACGGCCCGCTTCAGCTCGTCCGGCGTGGTGACGTTCACGCCAACGCCGCCGAAGGCCTCCATCATCTTGTCGTAGCGGGAATTCTTGACGAAGACGGTGGTGCCCGGATCGCGGCCGGTCGGATCGGTGTCGGTGCCGCGATAGATGCCGTTGTTGTTGAAGATCACGATGCAGACCGGCAGCTCGTAGCGGCAGATGGTCTCCACCTCCATGCCGGAGAAGCCGAAGGCCGAGTCGCCCTCGACCGCCAGAACCGGCTTGCCGGTCTCGACGGCCGCCGCGACGGCAAAGCCCATGCCGATGCCCATCACGCCCCAGGTGCCGACGTCCAGGCGCTTGCGCGGCTGGTACATGTCGATGATGCCGCGGGCGAGATCGAGGGTGTTGGCGCCCTCGTTGACGAGGATCGCGTCGGGCCGCTCCTTGATGACGGTCCGGAGCGCTCCGAGTGCCGAGTGGAAGCACATCGGCGAGGAGTTCTTCATCAGCTTCGGGGCCATCTTGGCGATGTTGGCCTCGCGCTTGGAACGCAGCGTCTCCAGCCAGCTGGAGGGCGCGCCCTTCCAATCCTTGCGGATGCCCTCGAGCAGCGCCTCGACGCAGGAGCCGATATCGCCCACCACCGGCGCGACGATCTCGACGTTCGAGTCCATCTCGCGCGGCTCGATGTCGATCTGGATGAAGCGCTTCGAGCCGGGCTCGCCCCAGCTCTTGCCCTTGCCGTGCGAGAGCAGCCAGTTGAGGCGGGCGCCCACCAGCAGCACCACGTCGGAATCCTTGAGCGCGGTGGAGCGCGCCGCACCGGCCGAGAGCGGGTGGGTGTCGGGCAGGAGGCCCTTGGCCATGCTCATCGGCACGTAGGGGATGCCGCTCTCCTCGACGAGCGCGCGCACCGCCTCGTCGGCCTGGGCGTAGGCCGCGCCCTTGCCGAGGATGATGAGCGGACGCTCGGCCGACTTCAGCACGTCGAGCGCCCGGGCGATGGCGGACGGGGCCGGGAGCTGGGCCGGGGCCGCGTCGATCACCTTGACGAGCGACTTGGCGCCGAGGCTCGCGTCGATGACCTGCGAGAACAGCTTGGCGGGCAGGTCGAGATAGACGCCGCCCGGACGGCCGGAGACGGCGGCGCGGATCGCGCGGGCGACGCCGATGCCGATATCGGCGGCGTGCAGCACGCGGAAGGCGGCCTTGCAGAGCGGCTTGGCGATGGCGAGCTGGTCCATCTCCTCGTAGTCGCCCTGCTGCAGATCGACGATCTCGCGCTCGGAAGAGCCGGAGATCAGGATCATCGGGAAGCAGTTGGTGGTGGCGTTGGCCAGCGCGGTCAGGCCGTTGAGGAAGCCCGGCGCCGAAACCGTGAGGCAGATGCCCGGCTTCTTGGTGAGGAAGCCGGCGATCGCGGCGGCGTTGCCGGCGTTCTGCTCGTGGCGGAAGGAGATGACCCGCAGACCCTCGGCCTGGGCCAGACGGCCGAGATCGGTGATCGGGATGCCGGGCACGTTGTAGATCGTCTCGATGCCGTTGAGCTTGAGCGCGTCGATGACGAGGTGGAAGCCGTCCGTCAGCTCCGGCTCCTCGTGGGGCATCGCGCCCGCGGTGATCGCGTCGATGTTCTGGGCCTGGACGGTCATGCGGCGTTCTCCCTCTTGTCTGGCTGTCGTGTCCCCGCGCGGGGCCCGATGGCGTCGGGCCGATGCGGTGCGATGGCGTGCGCGGAGCCTTTGCGCGATACCTTGGCGCTCGGCGCGCGGACCGTGCGTCGGACGGCCGGTCTTGTTGCGACAGATCTGGCATACCAAATACCAAATGGTCGGTCAAACGAAACGCATGCCTTTGTTCCCGCACGCCTTGGGCGCCGGGATGAGACAAGGGACGCGGGGCGCCGTGGGTTCCGGGATTTTGCTTGACGCGTCGGGAGTGGATCCCCCGGCGCCCCGCGGCCGACGCGCCCGAATCGGGAGCCGGCGGCCGATTTGTCGTCAGCGGTTTCGGGTTACGCTCGGCACGGTCCTGAAGCGCGACCCGGCCTCGTAGTGGGCCGGCGGCCAGAGCGGCATCGAGCCCCTGCCCTCGACCGGATCAACCGGCGCGGACAAAGGCTCTTGCCCGTGCGCGACGCCCGGGGCACGGCGACCGACCGTGACGCGGGAACCGCCTCCTCCGCCCGTGAGCCCCTCGCGGCCGGTCACCTCCGCGAAAAGCCCCCTGTCGTGGACACCGGCCCGGCTCCTTGCGGAAGCCGAACCCGTGCCGGCGGCGAGCCCGCGCCGGCGGCGAGCCCGCGAGAACTAGGAATTTTTTACTAGATTGTCAAGTCTTTTCCCACGCCCGGATCCCGAGCGCCTGCCCGATGCGGCGTCCGTTCGACGGCCCGGGTCGTCATCGCGAGCGGATGCGAAGCGATCCAGGGGCGCGACCCCTACGAATCGTGCGGAGCGCTGGATGGCTTCGGCTCCGCCTCGCCACGACAATCCGAAGCGATCACGGGGCAACGGGTCGTGTCTCAGTGCGATTTGCGGCGATGACACATGAGCATCGGCCTGAGATCGCGCGAAAGGCGGCAATGAAGCGGTGGTCAAAGATCAAGCACGCATTCGCTTTCGAATTTAAACCTGAATGCGTGCTTGATAGCGATATCAGCACGCATATAATCACCCATACGCAGCACGCATGGAGTGATTCGGCATGGCTCGTAAAGCGACGCCCCAAAGCCAGGGCGGAATTGCCCGATCTCAAAAATTAACTCCGGAAGAGCGGAGTCGCAGCGCTCGCGAGGCGGCAAAGGCTCGTTGGGCCAAAATCGCAGATCCAAATCGCCTGCCAATCGCTACTCACGAAGCGCCATTGAAAATCGGCGCTGTCACCGTTGATGCTTATCGATTGGATGATGGCCGGCGGATGATTTCCAAAGCAGCAATGGCTGCTGCTCTGGGACTCAAATCAACCGGCGGCAGTGCGTTTCTGCGTTCGATGACCCGGCCGGCAATTAGGTCGAGAATCAGCGATGATCTGTGGCATGTCATTGATAATCCGCACCATTTCCGCCCGGTCCCCAACGACTTGACGCCACAAGGTCTCGTCATTGATGGGTATGAAGGCGAAGTATTGATTGATGCATGTTCCGTATTAATCGACGCCGGAAGAGCAGGAACGCTCAATAAATCTCAGGAATTTCTTGCGAAAAATGCTGAAATTATTCAGAGATCAGCGGCAAAACTCGGGATAATTGGACTAATCGATGAGGCGGTCGGCTTCACAGATCGGGCAAAAGACGAGTATAGAGAGCTGTTCCAGCAGTTTGTAGTCAATGAGTGGTCTAAATGGGAAAAAGAATTTCCAGACCAATTTCCTGACATGCTGTACAGGCTATATGGCATGAAGCGCTTTGACTCCACGTCATCAAAGCACCCTCGTTTTTTCGCAAAGTTCACCAGAAAATTTATCTATCATCCACTCGCAAACAGCAAAGGAAAGATATTAGAGATGTTAGATGAAAAAAATCCCGTAGTTTATGCAAATGGCGGACGGAAATACAAATTATTCCAGTTCCTTTCAGAAGAGGTTGGCATGCCAGCGATACGCGCTCATCTGTGGCAAGTAGTCGGCATAGGCAATTCATCGAAGAACATAAAGCAATTTGAACGTGGGTTTTTTCGAGCATTTCCAGAAGCAACGCCGATCGGGCATCAGTGGGGTCTTCTAGACGATATCGATGACGATACTTGAAGCCAAGCATGAAATCCAAGCACTAGGGTCGTGAACAAGCTGCCCCTCGCGAAGCTCGTCCAAATCCTAAGTATTTTCTGCGAGGACTGCGGCGCCGACGCCGGTCAGGGCGCGGCGAGATGCGGCCGCAGGATCGTCAGCATCCGCTCAGCCGAGGTGCCGGGCGGAAAGAAGCCGAGATAGGCGCCCGAGCGGTCCATCAGGTAGACGAACGCCGAGTGCTCGATCGTGTCCTCGCCATCCGAGCGCGGCACCCGCTGGTAGAAGACCTTGTAGGCGTCGGCGGCCTGCCGGATCGCCGCCTCGCTGCCCGTCAGGCCGATCAGCCGCGGATGGAAGCTCGGCACGAACTCCTTGAGCAAGTCGGGCGTGTCGCGCGCGGGGTCGAGGGTGACAAAGACGGGCTGGATCGCCTCGCCCGCCGCGCCGAGCAGGGTCAGCGCTCGGGCGATCTCCATGAGATCCGTCGGGCACACGTCGGGGCAATGGGTGAAGCCGAAGGTGAGGATTACGAGGCGCCCACGGAAATCCGCCTCGGTGCGGGGGCGCCCGTCCTGATCGATCAGCGCGAACGGCCCGCCGACCGGCTCGCGGTTCCACATCAGCACGTCCATCAGCTCCGCGGCCGAGCGGCGCGGAGGCGCCTCGGCCGGGGCTGAGCCGATCGCCGAGAGCCCGAACTCGAGCCCGAGCCCGAGCAGCAGCGCGATCCGCCCGGCTCTACGCACCGAAGGTGAGCCGGCTGCCGGTGGTCGGGACGATGACGTTCTCGGGCATCTGCGCCCGGGCCTCGAGGGCGAAGTTCAGGCCGCTGCAATGCATCGGGATCACCACGTCGGGCTTGAGCGCGCGGATCTCGGCCACGACCTGGGTCAGATACGCCTTCGGCGCCGGGCCGAGATGGAAGCCGCCGACGATGGCATGGACCCGTTCGACGCCGGAGACCTCCTGCGCCTGCCGCACCGAGTTGACGATGCCGACATGGCCGCAGGACGAGATCACCACGAGCCCCTTGCCGGCCACGTTGAAGCAGGTGGCGTGCTCGTGGACATGCTCGTCCGCGATGATCTTCCCCTGGCGTTCGGCCGGCGAATAGTGGGTCGCGTCGCAGCCGAGCCCGTCCTTGATCCCGCGCTCGACGAAGGTGTTGGGCAGGATGCGCTCGGACGAGGTGCGCTTGATCTGGCCGGTGGTGAAGGCGTGGCCGGCCACCACGGTCGGCGCCTCGCACAGCACCGTCGCGATCCGGCGCGCGGTCAGTTCGCGCCGGTCGAGCTGGCCGAAATCGGTGAACTGGCCCTGCACGCCGCTCGGGCTGAGGCGGTGGCAGAAATTGTCCTCGCCGCCGGCATAGAGCTTCAGGTCGGGCGAGAGCCCGTCGCGGTAGCGGTCGAGGAAGCCGGTCAGGCCGCCGTAATGGTCGTGATGGCCGTGGCTGACGATCAGCGCGTCGAGTTGGGTCGGATCGACCTTCAGGATCTCGATGTTGTTGAGCAAAGCCTCGGGGCTGTAGCCGAAATCGAGCAGGATCGTGCGGGCCTCCCCCGCCGCCTTCGATTCCGCGAAGAGCGACAGGCCCCACTGGTTGTGCAGCACCTTGCGGTAATCGGCGCCGCGCCCGTTGCCGGGCGGCTGGTGCCGCACGCCCTGAACGGTCTCGGGCTTCAGGAACTGGTCGTGCGCGGAATCGATCAGCACGCGCAGGCTCAAACTGTCCACGCTCGGCACGGCGAGGGGTGCGGCGCGCGCAACCTCGACGCAGGAAAAGCCGGCCGCCGAGCCTGCGGCGAGCGCTGCGGACAGCTTCAGGAAGCCGCGCCTGTCGATGGCTTCGACCATGTCACCCACTCCGCCCTGCATCTTGCATGCATTCTATAGCAAAGCTTGTCCGAAAATATTTTCTTTCTTCAGGGCTATGATCGGAAAGATCTTATGTCGATGTGCTCGAAACATGAAAGATCTACGCACGGGCGCCGAGAGCATCCGATCGAAGGGCGAGAGCCCTGCGCATCCTCCCTCACGTCGGCCCGCCGGCCGGACGCTAGGCGCTCACATGCACCACGACGGAGCGGCCGAATGCGCCCGGCGGTTCCGGGTTGCGGCGCGTCCTTCACCCTCGCCCGTCGGATTCACCGCCGCGACGGCGGCCCGGGACGGCTGTCGCCATAAGGCGTGGGGCTTTCCATGGCCGGCATGATACGAGACGGCTACGATCGTATACAAAAACTTGACTTACACATACGCCGAGATACAAAAAGCCGATCGTCCCACCGCAGCGAAGACGGCGACGGTTGGATCCCCGCCCGCCGCGGACGCAGCGGGGCCACCACAGGGAGCGGACCGATGAGCGGCTGGCGTCAGGAGCGGGCAGTCCGCGACGCGCGGATCGAGGCGGGCCGGGCGCATGCCTCGGGCAAGGTCGTGGCGGCCGAGCACGCCGTCGCCCTGCTGGAAGCGATCCTGCGGCCCGGCGACCGGGTCTGCCTCGAGGGCGACAACCAGAAGCAGGCGGATTGCCTCGCACGGGCCTTGAGCGGTTGCGACCCGTCGCGCATCCACGACCTGCACATGGTCCAGTCCGGCATCGTGCTGCCCGAGCATCTCGACATCTTCGAGCAGGGGATCGCGCGGCGCCTCGACTATTCCTATTCGGGGCCGCAGGGCGGGCGCATCGCCCGCATGCTCTACGGCGGACAGATCGAGCTCGGGGCGGTTCACACCTATCTGGAGCTGTTCGCCCGCTACTTCGTCGACCTCACCCCGAACGTGGCGCTGATCGCCGGCGTCTCGGCCGACCGGGAGGGCAACCTCTATACCGGGCCCAACACCGAGGACACGCCGACCGTGGTGGAGGCCACCGCCTTCAAGAACGGCGTCGTGGTGGCGCAGGTCAACGAGATCGTCGAGCGCGTGCCGCGCGTCGACATCCCCGGCGACCGGATCGACTTCGTGGTCGAGGCCGACCAGCCCTTCTACGTCGAGCCGCTCTTCACCCGCGATCCGGCGGCCATGACCGAGACGCAGATCCTGATGGCCATGATGGCGATCAAGGGGATCTACGCCGAGTACGGCATCCGCCGCCTCAACCACGGCATCGGCTTCGGCACGGCGGCGATCGAATTGCTGCTGCCGACCTACGCCGAACGGCTCGGCCTGAAGGGGCAGATCGCCACCCACTGGGCGCTCAACCCGCACCCGACCCTGATCCCGGCGATCGAATCGGGCTGGGTGAAGCAGGTTCACTGCTTCGGCTCCGAAGTGGGCATGGACCGCTACATCCGCGAGCGCTCCGACATCTTCTTTACCGGCGTGGACGGTTCGCTCCGCTCCAACCGGGCCTTCTGCCAGACCGCCGGGCTCTACGCCTGCGACCTGTTCATCGGCTCGACCCTGCAGATCGACCTGAACGGCCATTCCTCGACGGTGACGCAGAACCGGGTGGCGGGTTTCGGCGGCGCGCCCAACATGGGCTCGGACCCGCACGGGCGGCGCCACCCCTCCGACACCTGGATGAAGGCGGGGCGCGAGGCGCAGGTGACCGGCGATCCGGCCCTGATGCGCGGGCGCAAGCTCGTGGTGCAGATCGTCGAGACGTTTGGCGAGGGGCTGGCGCCGGCCTTCGTGGAGCGGCTCGACGCCCTGGAGCTCGCCAGGAAGATCGGCTTGGAGCTCGCGCCGGTGATGGTCTACGCCGACGACGTCACCCACATCGTCACCGAGGAAGGCATCGCCAACCTCCTCCTGTGCCGCACCGCCGACGAGCGCGAGCAGGCGATCCGCGGCGTGGCCGGCTACACCGAGATCGGGCGCGGACGCGACCGGGCCATGGTCGAGTCGTTGCGCCAGCGCGGCATCGTGCGCCGGCCGGAGGATCTCGGCATCGAACCCCTCGACGCCGACCGCTCGCTCCTCGCCGCGCGCTCGATCAAGGATCTCGTGCACTGGTCGGGCGGGCTCTACGAGCCGCCGGCGAAGTTCCGGAACTGGTGAGGCCGCGATGCCGCCCCGTCCTTGCGAGCGGAGCGAAGCAATCCCGTGCGCCGCTCGATCCGGAAAGGTCGCGCCGCTGGGTTGCTTCGGCCTCGCCTCGCAAGGACGACTGAAGTCGATCCGCGAAATGGACGCCCGAACGGAGCCGTCGCCATGGAATCCCTGACCTTCCGACACACCACGCAGAAAGCCCTGCCCGGCGCGAAGGCGCAGGCCATCACCGGCGTCGTCGCCTCCGGCAACCTCGAGGTGCTCCTGGAGCGCGCGCTGCCCGCGAGCGAGTGCACGGTCGAGATCGAGACGCCGATCCGCGGCTACGGCGAGGTCTGGGCCGCGGTGGTGGCCGACTTCGTCGCCCGCGCCCAGCCCGGGGGCCTGCGCATCACGGTCAACGACGGCGGCGCCCGCCCCGACACCGTGTCCCTGCGCCTGCTCCAGGGCGCCCGGCTGATGGAGGTCTGACATGGGCGAACGGATCATCGATCCCGCCACCGAGGGCTGGGCCGCGAGCTGGTACGAGGCGAGCGCCCGCGCACGGCTCGACGGGCTGCTCGATGCGGGGAGCTTCCGCGAGGTGATCGGCCCCGAGCAGCGCCGGATGAGCCCGCACCTGCCGCTGTTCGACCTGCCGCGCGCCTTCGACGACGGCATGATCGTCGGCTCGGGCCGCCTCGACGGCAAGCCGGTGCTCGTCGCCGCGCAGGAGGGCCGCTTCATGGGCGGCGCCTTCGGCGAGGTGCACGGCGCCAAGCTCGTCGGCCTCCTGCGCGCCGCCCTGGCGCTGAAGCCCGACGCGGTGCTGATCCTGTTCGACACCGGCGGCGTGCGGCTCCAGGAGGCCAATGCCGGCGAGACCGCCATCGCCGAGGTGATGCGGGCGATCACGCAGGTCCGCGCGGCCGGCGTGCCGGTGATCGGCCTGATCGGCGGCCGGGCCGGCGCCTATGGCGGCGGCGGGCTGATCGCGGGCACCTGCTCGCGGCTCGTCGTCTCCGAGGGCGGGCGCATCTCGGTCTCGGGGCCGGAGGTGATCGAGACCAACCGGGGTGCGGAGGAATTCGATTCCCGCGACCGCGCCCTGGTCTGGCGCACCATGGGCGGCAAGCATCGCCGGCTCACCGGCGGCGCCGACGCCTATGCCGACGACACGGTCCGGGCCTTCCGGCAGGCGGCTCTCGACGCGATCGCACGGGCGCCGGCCTTCGATCTCGCCACCCTGGAAGCAGAGCAGAAGCGGCTGGAAGAACGCCTCGCCCGCTTCGGGGATTGCCGCGACGCGACCGAGATCTGGGGCCGGCTCGGCGTGAACGATCCGGCGGCGGTGCCGGCGCTGACCACGGCCGAGTTCGACGCCCTGCTCGCCGGTCTCGGGGAGACGACCCATGACGCGCGCTAAGACCACGCTTTCCGAGATCCTGTCCTCGCTCTTCCCCGAGGGCCATGCGGTCACCGTCACGAATGGCCTCGTCAGCGGCGAGGGTCCGTTCCGGGGCGGGCGGCTCGCGGTGATCGGCATCGACGGCGACGTGCCGCTCGGCGTCGAGGGCGCCTGCCGGCTCGCGGCCGACGTGCTCGACGTGGTGCGCCGGGGGAATCGCACGCCGATCCTCGTGGCGATCGATTCCGACAGCCAGCGCATGAGCCGGCGCGACGAGTTGCTCGGCCTCAACGAGTATCTCGCCCATCTCGCCAAGACGCTGCTGCTCGCCGATGCCCAGGGCCACCCCACCGTCGGGCTGATCTACGGGCACTCGGCGGCGGGCGCCTTCATCGCCACGGCGCTCGCGACCCGCATCCTCGTCGGCCTGCCGGGAGCCAATCCGAGCGTGATGGACCTACCGTCCGTGGCGCGCGTGACGAAGCTGCCGCTCGAACGGCTGGAGGCGATGGCCAAGGACATGCCGGTCTTCGCGCCGGGCCTCGACAACATGGTGCGCACCGGCGCGGTGCAGGCGGTGCTCGACCCCGCGCGTCCGCTGGCGGAGCAGATCGCCGCCGTGATCGACGCGCTGCCCGCGGAGGATACCCGCGACCGGGCCGGGCGCGAGCGCGGCGGCCGGCCGGTGGCGGAGGCCATCGCCGCGCAGGTGGTGCGGGACGCGAGTCTTGGCTGAGGCCTACCGCCGCCACGATCTCCTCGACGTGGAGCCGGGCACTTGGCGGGCGGTGACGGCGGATCGCGCGGACCTCGCGGGCGTGCCGCACGTCGCGGCCTGGATCGAGAACGGGCACCCGCTCATCCTGCGCCGCTCGCATCCGGGGGAGGAGCCGGGCCGCGTGCCGGTCGGGCTGCCCCTGCCGCCCCGCGACGGCAAGCGCCGCATCGGCCTCGCGCTGCCGCCCGAGGCGGTCCGGCCGCGCCGCCCCGTCCATCTTTCGGACGCGCGGGGCGCCTGCCCGCCGGCCTGGGCCGGGACGGTGGAGGCGGTGCTCGCGCTCGGTGAGCGTCACGGCCTCGCGCCGCGCCCGTTCGGAAGCCTGCTCTGGCAAAGCCTCACCGGCCTGCCCTACCTCTCGGAAAGCTCGGACCTCGACCTGCTCTGGCCGACCGTCGGCGCGGTGCCCTCCGGCCTGCTCGACGCGCTCGCGGCGATCGAGGCCGGCGCGCCGATGCGCCTCGACGGCGAGATCCTGCTGCCCGACGGCGGCGGGGTGAACTGGCGCGAGCTGCACGCCGCCGGCCCGAGCGACGACGTTCTGATCAAGTACCGCGACCGCCTCGTCCTGCGCGGCGCCGCCGCGGTACTCGCGGGTGAACCGGCGGGGGCAGCGGCGTGAGCGCAAGTCCGGCCCCGTTCGCTCCGGCGCCCGAAGACCGGCGCGACCTCGCCGCCGAGAGCATCGCGCGGGCGGCGGCGCAGGCCCTGCGGCTCGAACTGGAGACCTATCCGAAGCCGGGCCTCGTCAGCCACGTCGATTCCGGCAGCCATGCCGACATGGACGCGGGCACCTTCCGGGCCAGCACCGGGGCGATCGCACCCTTCTTCCAGAGCCTCGCCCGCGCCGGGGCGGCGGGCGCGTCGATGCCGGCCCTGCGCCGCATCGGCCTGGAGGCGGAGGCGGCCATGCGGGCGGCGACCGGCGGCGTGAACACCCATCGCGGCGCCATCTTCGGGGTCGGCCTCCTCTGCGCCGCCGCCGGAGCCCTGCCGCGGGCCGGCGCGGGGGCGCTCGGCAGGCTCGTGCAGGAGCGCTACGGCGCCGCCATCCTCGACGGTCCCGTGCTGCTCCACGCACCGGGCGCGCGGGCGCGGCGCCGGCACGGCGTCGGCGGCGCCCCTGCCGAGGCCGTCGCGGGTTTCCCGAGCCTCTACCGCGTCGGATTGCCGGCCCTGCGCCGGGGCCGGCAGGCCCGCCCGGGCGACGCCGAGGCCGCCCGGGTGGAGGCCTGCCTCGCCCTGGTCGCGCATGTCGAGGACACGAACCTGCTGCACCGGGGCGGGCCTGCGGGTTTCGCTTTCGCGCGCGCGGAAGCGGCACGGTTCATCGCCGAAGGCGGCGTGGCGCAGCCCGATTGGCGCGAGCGCGCCGAGGCCCTGCACCGCGCCTTCGTCGCCCGCAATCTCAGCCCCGGCGGCGCGGCCGACCTGCTCGCCATGACGTTGTTCGTGGACGGCATCGAGCGGGGCGGCATGGAGGGGAGGCCGTGACGCTCGCGGTGCTCCTCTCAGGTCAGGGCGGTCAGCATCCCGGGATGTTCGATCTCACCGCGGACTGGCCCGCCGCCGCACCGGTCTTCGCAGCGGCCGAGCGCGTGCTCGGTCGCGACCCGCGGGACCTCGTCCGCGCGCCGGGCGCGGACCTGCACGGCAACCGCACGGGGCAGATCCTCTGCTGCGTCGCGGCGCTGGCGGGCTGGACCGTAGTGGAGGCGGCGCGCCCGGCCCGTATCGTGGTCGCGGGCTACAGCATCGGCGATCTCGCCGCCTGGGGCTGCGCCGGCCGCTTCGACGTGGAGACGATCCTGCGCCTCGCCGCCGCCCGGGCCGAAGCCATGGATGCGGCGAGTGGCGAGGGCTTCGGGCTCGCGGGTCTGCGCGGCCTGCCGCTGGCGCGGATCGAGAGGCTGGCCGAGCGGCACGGCTGTCATCTGGCCATCCGAAACGCGGCCGACAGCGCCGTCGTCGGCGGCGCCGAGGCGGCGCTCGAGGCTCTGTGCACCGAGGCGCGGGCGGCCGGCGCGCTGCGCGCCGTCGTCCTGGCCGTCCGGACGCCCTCGCACACGCCGCTCCTGGCGGAGGCGAGCCGGCGTTTCGATGACATCCTGAGGCGCGAGACGCCGCAGCGTCCAAAACCCGGTGCCCCCCGGCTGATCAGCGGACTCGACGGCGCCCCCGTCTTCAACATCGAAGCCGGTCTCGCCAAGCTGACGCGCCAGATCGCGCACACGATCGACTGGGCGGCCTGCCTGGAGGCCTGCCGGGAATACGGAAGCGACACGGTGCTGGAACTCGGCCCCGGCCACGCGCTGGCGACCATGGCCCGGGATCTCACGCCGCAATGGCGGGTGCATGCCCTCGACGAATTCCGCTCCGCCGCCGGAGCCGCCGCGTGGATCGGGAGCGCCTGACGAGAAGAGGCTCCGCGGGTGCGGCCCCGGTCGCGGCCATCGATCCGGATAGGGCCGCCGGACGGCGACCGACGGCATGAGACCGTGACCGGTCGATCACGTCCGGATTTTGCCGAACTTCGTCATCGCGAGCGGATGCGAAGCGATCCAGGTCGCGACGTCTCCGGAACGTGCGGAGGCCTGGATTGCCACGGCTTCGCCTCGCAATGACGGCGACGTACATCGTGCAGAGGCCGCATGAGGCGACAACCCTCAGCGATGGAACGACCAGCCGTTCAGGCCCCAGCCGTCGCCGCCGAAGGGGAGGTCGGCCGGGCGCCGGCGGTAGTGACGGACCAGAAGCTCCGCCTCCTGGGCGCGGCTGGCCAGCAGGGTGGCCGCGAGGCCGGGGCGGCCCTTGGCGCGGGAGAGAGCCTTCCGCCGCGCCAGGCGATCCGACCGGCGCTGAAGGCCCGCGAGCGAGCGATCGAGAAGAGCGGTGATGGTCAAGGACAGGATTCCTTTGCGGAACGTGGCGATCCTTGAGCGTTTCCTTCCCGATAGATGGCCCCCTGCTTGGCCTTTCAGAATGGCCGAGACTGCATGTTCGACATGCGGCGCTTACATGTGAATCGCCCGGCACCCGCTCGGACGAGACGGGGGCGAGGGTCTGCACCCCCGCCCCCTCCTCGCTCCGGCCCGCCCCGGTCGCGCTCTAGAGCACGACGAACAGGGCCCAGACCACGATCGGCGCCAGCAGCGTGACGATCGCGCCGTAGGCCATCAGCTTGCGGAAGAAGGCTTCGCGGTCGACGCCCTGGGCGTTGGCGAGAACGAGGGCGCCGTTGGTCGAGAACGGGCTGACATCGACGATGGTCGAGGCGACCGCCATCGCGGCGATGAAGCCGACCGCGCTGACGCCGGTCCCGGCCTGCAGGAACGGGACGGCGAGCGGGATGAGCGATCCCAGCACCGCCGTGGAGGAGGCGAAGGCCGAGACCACGGCGCCGATGAAGCAGAGCAGCAGCGCGGCGAGCATCGGCGAGGCGAGGCCGGCCACGCTGTCGCCGACGAAGGTGATGGTGCCCATCTTCTCCAGCACGACGACGTAGGTGCTCACACCGGTGATCAGCATGATCTCGGGCCAGGCCACCTGCCCCATCGCCCGCTTCTGAAGGTTCGGCGCGATCAGGGACAGGATCAGGCCGATCGTGATCGCCACGAAGCCGATATCGAGGTTGAAGGCGAGGACGAGAACCGCGAGCGCGACGAGGCCGAGCAGCGTGACGATCTGGTACCAGTTGCCGTCCTCGGCCATCGGCGCGTCGGTCGGCCGATCGGCCACCGAGCGCCCCGGCTTCTGCCCGGTCTCGAGCGCGATTTCCTCGCTCAGCGCCTCGGCCTCGGCATCGCCGTAGACCTGCGGGCCGGATTGCGGCGACGCGATCTCGGCATGGGGAACGGTGAGAGCCGGCGCGGGCGCGGCCTTCGCCTGCAGGAGCTTCCGGCCGCCCAGCGCGAAGAACAGCAGCACCGCGACGGCGAAGTTGACGCTCAGGCTCGCCAGGAAGGTCGTCATCTCGCTCAAGGGAAGGCCGGCCTTGGCGACCACCCGGTTGGTGATGCCGCCGTAGATGCTGATCGGCGAGAAGCCGCCCGCCTGCGCCCCGTGGACCACCATGAGGCCCATGAGCAGGGGGGAGATGCTGTATTTGAACGCGAAGCCCAGCGCGATCGGCGCGATGATCGCGACGGCGCCCGGGCTCACGGCCCCGACCGAGGTCAGGACGGCGGAGATCGCGAACATGATCCACGGAATCGCGGCGATCCTGCCCCGCACGGCCCTCACCGCGAGTCGCACCAGCCAGTCGATCGTGCCGTTGTTCTGCGCGATGGCGAAGAGGAAGGTGATGCCGACCAGCGTCAGGAACAGCCCGCCGGGAAAGCCGGCGATGATGGCGTTCGTGGTCTGGCCGGCGACCAGGGTGCCGACCAGAAATGCGCCGACGAAGGCCAGGACACCCATGTTGACGGGCAGGATCGTGGCGACGACGAACATCGCGACGAGGGCGTAGATCGAGATCAGCTGTGGTGACACGGCACCCGCTCCTCAGTTTCCTCCCTGCGTCGTGCGGACGAGCGGCGTCGCGCCGGTCGCCGGGGATTGCGCAGGCGAATCCCTCGTTTTCTTTCGTTCACGAAATACCGACCGGCGCATCCACGGTCAATAATCTTGTATACAATAATCGGCTTGAAAAATCATGGCCCGGCGTTTTAGGATGCGTGCAGATGAGGCGTAGGCCATGAGACGAGCTCAGACTCTTCGAGACACGCTCGAGCAGGAGATCATCACCGGCAAGTTCCGGCCGGGGGACCGGCTCGACGAACAGAAGCTGGCGACCCGATTCGAAGTGTCCCGCACCCCGATCAGGGAAGCGCTCATGCAACTCGCCTCGACCGGACTGGTCGAATTGCAGGCGCGGCGCGGCGCGTTCGTGGCGATGCTCAGCTTCAAGGACGTGATCGAACGCTTCGAGGTGATGGCCGCGCTGGAGGGCATGTGCGGCGCCCTGGCCGCGCGCCGGATCACCACATCGAAGCAGCTCGAACTCGAACAGGCGCACGAGGCCTGCATCCAGGAGGCGTCCGAGGAGAACGCGGACGCCTATTACTACGCGAACGAGCGCTTTCATCACCTCATCTACGAGGCCTGCCAGAACACGTTCCTGACCGAACAGGCGTCGCAGCTCCATGCTCGCCTGAAGCCGTACCGCCGCCTGCAGCTGCGGGCGCGAAGCCGGGTGGCGAACTCCCTGGCGGAGCATCAGAGCATCGTCGATGCGCTTCGAGACGGCGACAGCGAGCGGACCGAACATGTGCTGCGCGAGCACATCCTGATCCAGGGGGAACGCCTGGCGGATTTCATCGCGACGTTCGAGCGTGCGGCCTAGAGCATCATCCCGAAAGGCGGCCTCCGGCTTTCGGAAAAAGATGATGCTGAAACAAATGCATAGAGCATCGTTCTGGATCCGATACCCAGGACGACGCTCGAGAGCGCCCGCTGGAATGGACACCGGTCCGGCGCGAAGGGGCGCGGAAAGACAAGGAGCCGGCGGCGTGATCGGGCACGGCGCCGGAGCCTCGACCGGCCCCCCTCTCCTTCGGGGAGCCGGAAACGACCTTTCGAGACGATGCGGCCGCTGGCCGGGCGTTCGAAGCGACCGCCCGACATCAACGAGCTGTGTTCAAGGGGAGAACGCGATGACCTGGGGGCCCAAGCCATGACCGAACTGCTGACCACCGAGGTCCTGACGGCCTTTCTCCAAGTCATCATGATCGATCTCGTCCTGGCCGGGGACAACGCCGTGGTGATCGGTCTGGCCGCGGCCGGATTGCCCAAGGATCAGCGCAACAAGGCGATCCTGATCGGGATCATCGCGGCCACGGTCCTGCGCATCGTCTTTGCCAGCCTCACGACCCAGCTCCTGGAGGTCGTCGGCCTGCTCCTGGCCGGCGGCATCCTGCTGCTCTGGGTCTGCTGGAAGATGTGGCGGGAGCTGCGGGCGGGCCATGCGGAGCAGGCCCTCGAAGCCGAGGAGGCGCTGGAGGACCGCGACCTCGATCAGGACGGCCAGATCGCCGAGCACGCGCCGCGCAAGACCTTCGCCCAAGCCGCCTGGCAGATCGTGATCGCCGACGTGTCCATGTCGCTCGACAACGTGCTGGCGGTGGCCGGCGCGGCGCGCGAGCACCCGATCGTGCTGATCTTCGGCCTGGGCCTCTCGATCGCCCTGATGGGCATCGCCGCGAGCTTCATCGCCCGCCTGCTCCAGAAGCACCACTGGATCGCCTATGTCGGTCTGGCCGTCATCCTCTACGTGGCCGGCGAGATGATCTACCGCGGAGTCTTGGAAGTCTGGCCGCTCATCCAGCGCGCCTGATACCGTACCCGCATGATGGCTTGAGTCGTGCTCGCCCCTCTCCCCGCAGGCGGGGAGTGGGGATTCCAACGGCAGCCGGCCGCCCCTCGGGGCGACGCCTCACCCGTCGAGGTGGAGGTAGTCCGGCCGGAACTCGGCGACCTCGATCAGGCGCGGCAGATCGAGGATCGTCAGGCGCTTGCCCGCGCGCTCGATCAGCCGCATGCGCCGCAACTCGCCCAGCGAGCGGTTCACGTGGACGGGCGTCATGCCGGTGGTGTCGGCGAGGTCGATCTGCGTGATCGGCAGCAGGTAGCTCCGCTTGTCCGCCCGGCCCACGGCGCGCAGGCGCAGGTACAGTTCGCAGAACAGGTGCGCGAGGCGTTCCACGGCCGAGCGGCGGCCGATATTCACGATCCACTCGCGCAGGATCGCCTCCTCGGTCAGCGCCGCCATGCGCAGGGTGCGGGCGAAGGAGGGATGACGCTGCAGCTCCCGGACCTGTTCGGGCGGGAGGCGCCCGACGCTGCAGGGCGAGAGCGTGCCGATCCCGTGATCCATCCGCTGAAGCAGGGAGCTGTCGAGGTCGCACAGATCGCCCGGGAGAAGGAAGGACATGATCTGGCGTGCCCCGTTCTCCCGCAGCTTGTAGCGGCAGGCGAAGCCGTCGAGGATTACGAACAGGCCCTCGGGCCGGTCGCCCTCGCGGATCAGGTCGGTGCCGGGGGGCAGCGTTCGCGCGCCCGGATCGAGGACAGCGAGAGGGGCCGGTTCGGAAACCCGCATCGGCGGGACTTGCAGCGAGCCGTACGCCGAAGATCGATCCAAGGCAGATCCGTCGATCGTCATCGTTCCCCCGTCCCGGTCGCACGGCAGGTTCCCCGATCTTTCGATCATGCCCGGGCTGCGATCAATCTAAATAATGAAATATCTCGACAGAACTACATAGGTAGGACCGGCCGTCGCAGAGGATATTCGCCGCCGCCCCGAATCCGAAATCGTCGGGGAGGACAGGGCGCGAACCTGATTACTTCCCGTTGATCGTGCAAGGACAGGCCGATACCCCGAATGATTGCGCCATTTTCGTCACTTGCGCTCAACCGGAAGGATAGACGCGCGTCACCCGGCCCGGCTCGTCATGCGATGTCTGGAAAATCGTGATGCGCGGCGATGCGCGCCACGCCGGATACGGGCCGAACGCCGCAAACGACGCGATCATCCCCGTCGGCGATCCAGGCCCCGGAGCAGGGTGCGATCAGGTCAGCCGGAGCACGTCCTTCAACCGCACGACATCCAGCAGCGCGCCCGCCGCGTCCCTGATCTCGATCTGCTGACCGTCGAGCAGCTCGCCGGCCCGGACCATGCCGGCCATGATGTCGCGCGCGGCGTCCCGCGCCTCGGCCCGCGCGGCGTTCAGGTCCGGCAGTTCCGACCCATCGGGATCCTCGATCAGCTCGGTGCCGTCACGAAGGTGCAGAAAGAAGCGTACCATGACCGGAAAACCGTGGCCGGACCGACGGGTTTCGCGGGAATCGGCCGCCGCCGCGACGCGGATGTCGCGGCGGCGGCCGTCTTGTGCGCTCAGGCGAGTTTGACCTTGCGTGCCTCGATCGCCTCGGCGATTTCGGCCTCCGCGGCGAGGTAGCGCCGCCGCATCGGCTTCAGCACGAAGACGGCCAGGGCCGCGGCCGAGATGTTCAGGGCGATG
>NZ_QJJJ01000027.1 GCF_003201865.1 Methylobacterium sp. B4
GCTACCAGGACCACGACAAGCCGGAGAAGATGTACGCCGAGGCCGGGCTCGACGCCGAGGGCATCCTCAAGGCCGTCCGAGCCGCATTGCCGGAGCAGAAGGGCGGCCGGACCAGCCACCTGCGGCTGGCCTGAGCCCGCTCGGCGCGGTGCTTGCCGCACCGCGCCATCGATGAGACAAGCGCCGCGCCGTCCCTTGCCCGTGAATCGGTGCGGGGACGGCGGCGGCGTTCCCGTTCGCCTTCGGCCCGGCTTTCCGCCGTGGGGCCGAGGCTTCCCGAGCGAGCACGATGACAGAGCCGACCCAAAGCGGCCCGTTTCCGGCGGGGCCCGTGCTGATCACCGGCGCCAGCGGCTTCCTGGGCGCTGCCCTGGTCGATGTCTTCCGCGCCGCGGGCTTTGCCGTGCGCATCTCGGTGCGCGCCTCCTCGCCCCGCACCAACCTGATCTGGCCCGATGTCGAGATCGTCGAGGCCGACATGCGCGACCGCGCGGCGGTGGCGAGCGCGATGCGCGGCCAGCGCTACCTCGTCCACGCGGCGGCCGATTACCGGCTCTGGGCGCCGGACATGGAGGAGATCGTCCGCACCAACCGCGACGGCACGCGCATCCTGATGGAGGAGGCGCTCAAGGCCGGCGTGGAGCGGATCGTCTATACGTCGAGCGTCGCGACCATCAAGCCGCACGACGACGGCACGCCCGCCGACGAGACCCGGCCGCTGACCCCGGAGACCGCCATCGGCGCCTACAAGCGCAGCAAGGTCGTGGCCGAGCGCGTGGTCGATGAGATGGTGGCGCGTGACGGCCTGCCCGCCGTCATCGTGAACCCCTCGACGCCGATCGGCCCGCGCGACGTGAAGCCGACGCCGACCGGCCGCATCATCCTCGACGCGGCCCAGGGAAAAATCCCGGCCTTCGTCGATACCGGCCTCAACCTCGCCCATGTCGACGACGTGGCCGCCGGCCACTTGCTGGCCCTGCGCAAGGGCCGGATCGGCGAGCACTACATCCTCGGCGGCGAGGACGTGATGCTGGCGCAGATGCTCGCCGACATCGCCGCCATCGTCGGCCGCAAGGCGCCGACGACGCGGTTGCCCTACGCGGTGATCTACCCGATCGCCTTTCTCTCCGAGCAGATCGCCCGGGTGACCGGCAAGGCGCCGCTCGCCACCATCGACGGCGTGCGCATGTCGAAGTACCGGATGTTCTTCTCCGACGCCAAGGCGCGGGCGGAACTCGGCTATTCCGCGCGGCCCTATCGCCAGGGACTGGAGGATGCCATCGCGTGGTTCCGTCAGGCGGGGTACATGAAATGAGCGCCGCGCTTCAGACCGCGACCGATGCCCGCACGGGCAAGGGCCAGCACGACGAGAACTTCCCCGTCGCCTCGCACCTGATCCATCCGCGCTACCGCGGCGCGATCCTCGCCTTCTACAACTACGTGCGGGCGGGCGACGACGTCGCCGACCACACGGGGCTTTCACCTGAGCGCAAGATCGAGATGCTCGACGGGCTCGCCGACGCGCTCACCGGCAAGGGCGGCTCCGACCCTTCCGTCGAGCCGCTCAAGCGAGAACTCGCGGCCCACCAGCAGCCGCCGACCCACGCGCTCGAACTGCTAGACGCCTTCCGCATGGATGCGCGCAAGTCCCGCTACGCGGATTGGGACGAGCTGATCCATTACTGCCGCTACTCGGCCATGCCCGTCGGGCGCTTCCTGCTCGACGTGCACGGCGAGGATCCGACGCGCGTCTACCGGACCTCCGACGCGATCTGCGCCGCGCTCCAAGTGCTCAACCACCTCCAGGATTGCGGCAAGGATTTTCGCAATCTCGACCGGGTCTACATCCCCCTCGACGTCCTGCAAAAGCACGGCGCCGATGTCGCGATGCTGGGCGCCGAGCGGGCGAGTCCGCAGCTGCGCGCGGTGATCCGGGAACTGGCCGAGCGCACGCTGGGGCTGCTCGAAGAGGGGGCGCCGCTCCCCAACCAGATCGACGACTTCCGCCTGAGCCTGGAGATCGCCGCGATCCATCGGCTCGCCGTCGTGCTGACCAAGGGCCTGCTGACCCGCGATCCGCTCTCGGAAAAGGTCCATCACGGCAAGGCCGCCTTCGCGCTCACCGCGCTCGGCGGCATCGCCGCCACGCTGGTGCGCCGCCCGTTCCGGTCGCGTGCGCCCCGTCCCGCCCCCGCCGGAGCCGGCCGATGAGCGCCACCGCCACGCCCCTCTCGGGTGAAACCTCCGAGGCGCCCGCCCTGCCGGCCGCCGGCTCGTCCTTCTACACGGCGATGCGCCTGCTCCCGAAGGAGCGGCGCGAGGCGATGTACGCGGTCTACGCCTTCTGCCGCTCGGTCGACGACGTCGCCGATGACGGCGGTGCGCGGGAGGTCCGCGCGGCCGAGCTCGACCGCTGGCGGGCCGATATCGACGCCCTCTATGCCGGCAACCCGCCGCCGCGGGTGAAGCCGCTCGAGGAGCCGATGCGCCGCTTCGACCTCAAGCGCGACGACTTCCAGGCGGTTATCGACGGCATGGCGATGGATGCCGAAGAGGACATCGTCGCGCCGTCCGAGGCCAAGCTCGACCTCTATTGCGACCGGGTGGCGAGCGCCGTCGGGCGGCTCTCCGTGCGCATCTTCGGCATGCCGGAGGCGGACGGCATCCGGCTCGCGTGGCACCAGGGCCGGGCGCTCCAGCTCACCAACATCCTGCGCGACATCGACGAGGACGCGGAGCGCGGGCGGCTCTACCTGCCGATGGAGAAGTTCCACAAAGTCGGGCTGATGAACCCGACGCCGCAGAGCGCCCTGGCGCATCCGCGCCTCGGCGAGGTCTGCTCCGCGGTCGCGGCGGAGGCGCAGGAGCATTACTGCCAGACCTGGGCGATCATCGCGCGCAGCCCCCGCCGTGCCACCAAGGCGGCCCGCCTGATGGCGGCGGCCTACCGGCTCTATCTCGATGCGGTGGTCGAGCGCGGCTGGGCGCCTCCCCGGGCGCGGGTGAAGCCGGGCAAGCTCTCCCTCCTTCGCGTCGCTCTGCGCCACGGGATCTTCTGATGTCGGGTACGGTTCACGTCGTCGGCGCCGGGCTCGCCGGCCTCTCGGCCGCCGCGTCGCTGGCGGAAGCGGGCAACCGCGTCGTCCTGCACGAGGCCGCCAAGCAGGCGGGCGGGCGCTGCCGCTCCTATTTCGACCCCTCGCTCGGGCTCACCATCGACAACGGCAACCACCTGCTCCTGTCGGGCAACCGCTCGTCCCTCGACTTCATGCGCCTCATCGGCGCGCCGGACGACGCCCTGACCGGCCCCGAGGAAGCCGCCTTCGACTTCGCCGACCTGAAGAGCGGCGAGCGCTGGACCCTGCGCCCGAATCCCGGCCGGCTACCCTGGTGGGTGCTGCGGGCGGGCCGCCGGGTGCCGGGTACCCGGGCCCGGGACTACCTCGCGCCGCTCTCGCTGATGATGGCCGCTTCCGGCAACAAGCCGGGCCAGAGCGGTACGATCGGCGAGCGGATGTCCTGCGAGGGTCCGCTCTACGAGCGGCTCTGGCACCCGGTGCTGCTTGCCGCCCTCAACACCGACCCGCGCGAGAGCGATGTCGGGCTCGCCGCCACCATTCTGCGCGAGACGCTGGGCGCGGGCGGACGCGCCTGCCGACCGCTCGTGGCCGTGCAGGGCCTCTCCACCGCCTTCGTCGATCCGGCCCTGCGCTATCTCGAAGAAAGAGGCGCGCAAATCCGCTACGGCCGCCGCCTGCGGGCCGTGGCTCTCGGGCAGGGCCGGATCGAGCGCCTCGACTTCACCGACGAGCCGACCGAGATCGGTCCCGACGATGCCGTCGTGCTGGCCCTGCCGCCGTGGGTGACGACCGACCTGCTGCCGGGCACGCCCGCACCGCAGACCTTCCGCTCCATCGTCAACGCGCATTTCGCCGTGCGGCCGCCCGAGGGCGCGCCGCTGCTGCTCGGCGTCGTAGGCGGTCTGACCGAGTGGCTGTTCGCCTATCCCGATCGCTTCTCGGTCACCATCAGCGGCGCGGACCACCTCCTGGACGAGAGCCGCGAGGATCTGGCCCGCCGGATCTGGGGCGAGATCGCCGAACTCAACGGACTTGCACGGGAATTGCCTAACTGGCAGATCGTCAAGGAAAAGCGGGCGACCTTCGCGGCGACGCCCGAGGAGGCCGCGCGCCGTTCCGGCGCCGCGACGCGCTACCGCAATCTCGTTCTCGCGGGCGATTGGACGGAGACGGGGCTGCCCTCGACCATCGAGGGCGCGATCCGATCCGGGACGATCGCCGCGCAAGCCCTGTTCCGTACCGGGATGTGCGGTCGGGCACAGGCACAGGGAGTCGCTTGAAGGATATGACGCAGGCATCGAGACAGTCGACGGAGGCGAGAACGATGCGAGAGGCGGCCGCGAGCAAGGTCGAGACGCTGCAGCGTCCCAGGACCCGCGACGTATCCCTCGTCGATGTCGAGCGCGGCGTGCAGAGCGCCACCCGCGCGCTCACCGAGATGACGCAGGCCGACGGTCATATCTGCTTCGAGCTGGAAGCCGACGCGACCATCCCGTCCGAGTACATCCTGTTCCACCAGTTCCGCGCGACCGAGCCGCGGCCGGGGCTGGAAGCCAAGATCGGGAACTACCTGCGTCGCACGCAGTCGAAGGTGCATGGCGGCTGGGCGCTCGTGCATGACGGCCCGTTCGACATGAGCGCGACGGTGAAGGCTTACTTCGCCCTCAAGATGATCGGCGACGACATCGAGGCGGCGCATATGCGTACCGCCCGCAAGGCGATCCTGCAGCGGGGCGGCGCGGCCAATTCCAACGTGTTCACCCGTATCCTGCTCGCCCTCTACGGCGAGGTGCCGTGGACGGCCGTGCCGGTGATGCCCGTGGAGGTGATGCACCTGCCGAAGTGGTTCCCGTTCCACCTCGACAAGGTGTCCTACTGGGCGCGCTGCACCATGGTGCCGCTCTTCGTGCTCCAGGCCAAAAAGCCACGGGCGATCAACCCGCGCGGTGTCGGGGTCGCCGAACTGTTCGTCACGCCGCCCGAATCGGTGCGGACCTGGGCGGCCTCCCCGCACGCGACTTGGCCGTGGACGCCGATCTTCGGCGCGATCGACCGGGTGCTCCAGAAGACGCAGGATCACTTCCCGAAGGTGCCGCGCCAGCGCGCCATCGACAAGGCGGTCGCCTGGGTCTCCGAGCGCCTGAACGGCGAGGACGGCCTCGGCGCCATCTTCCCGGCCATGGTCAACTCGGTGCTGATGTACGAGGTGCTGGGCTATCCCGCGGACCATCCGCAGGTGAAGATCGCCTGCGAGGCCATCGAGAAGCTCGTGGCCGAGAAGGAGGACGAAGCCTACGTCCAGCCCTGCCTCTCGCCGGTCTGGGACACGGCGCTGACCAGCCACGCCATGCTGGAAGCGGGCGGCGATCAGGCCGAGGCCAATGCCCGGGCCGGCCTCGACTGGCTCAAGCCCCTCCAGATCCTCGACATCAAGGGTGACTGGGCGGCCACCAAGCCCGACGTGCGCCCCGGCGGCTGGGCCTTCCAGTACGCCAACCCGCACTATCCCGATCTCGACGACACCGCCGTGGTGGTGATGGCGATGGACCGGGCGCAGCGTCAGCACGGGCTGGTGAGCGGCATGCCCGACTACACCACCGCGATCGCCCGCGCCCGCGAGTGGGTCGAGGGCCTGCAGAGCGCCGATGGCGGCTGGGCGGCGTTCGATGCCGACAACAACCATCACTACCTCAACCACATCCCGTTCTCGGATCACGGGGCGTTGCTCGACCCGCCGACCGCGGACGTGACCGCCCGCGTCGTCTCGATGCTGTCCCAGCTCGGCGAGACCCGCGAGACCAGCCGGGCGCTCGACCGCGGCGTCACCTACCTGCTCAACGACCAGGAGAAGGACGGGAGCTGGTTCGGCCGCTGGGGCATGAACTTCATCTACGGCACGTGGTCGGTGCTCTGCGCGCTCAACGCGGCGGGCGTCGATCCGCAGAGCCCCGAAATCCGCAAGTCGGTGGCGTGGCTCATCCGCATCCAGAACCCGGATGGCGGCTGGGGCGAGGACGCCTCCTCCTACAAGCTCAACCCCGAGTTCGAGCCGGGCTACTCGACGGCCTCGCAGACGGCCTGGGCGCTGCTCGCCCTCATGGCGGCCGGCGAGGTGGACGATCCGGCGGTCGCCCGCGGCGTCAACTACCTGCTGCGCACGCAGGGCCAGGACGGGCTCTGGAGCGAGGAGCGCTACACCGCCACGGGCTTCCCGCGCGTGTTCTATCTCCGCTACCACGGCTACCCGAAGTTCTTCCCGCTCTGGGCGATGGCCCGCTTCCGCAACCTGAAGCAGGGCAACAGCCGGCAGGTGCAGTTCGGGATGTGATCGTTTGGGGCACCCGCTCCAAATGTGAGACGGGCGGCGCGGGAGCATCCCGCGCCGTTTTCGTTTTGCCGAGGCGTCAGCCGCCTCCCGTGCATCGTCCCCTACCCTCCGACACGAGCCCCCGAGTCCGCCATTGATCCCCTGGGAGCATCTCGACACCGCCCCGATTCCCGGTGAGGCGGGCACGTTGCGCCTGATGCGCCGGGGCAGGGAGTTCTCGATCCAGCTCGACCGCAACGAGTTGATGAACAGCCGCCTCAGCGGCTCGGAAGAGGCGCTGGCCCGCCTGTCCGCCGAGCGGATCGCGGGTGAGCCGGCGCCGCGGGTGCTGGTCGGCGGCTACGGCATGGGCTTCACCCTGCGCGCCGCCCTGGCTTGCCTGCCGGCGACGGCGCAGGTGACGGTCGCCGAGATCGTGCCGGCGGTGCTGGCCTGGGCCCGCGGTCCGATGGCGGAATTGACCGGCGGCAGCCTGGACGACCCGCGCGTCACGATCCGCGAGGCGGATGTCGCCGCGGTGATTCGCGAACGGCCGGGCGCCTGGGATGCGATCCTGCTCGACGTGGACAACGGCCCCGACGGCCTCACCCGCGCCGCCAACGACCGTCTCTACGACGCCGCCGGCCTCGGTGCCGCCCGCGCCGCCCTCCGCCCCCGGGGCGTGCTGGCGGTCTGGTCGGCCCATCCCGACACGGCCTTCACCCGTCGCCTCGGGCAGGCGGGATTTGCGGTCGAGGAGGTGGCGACCCGGGCGCGCGGCAAGCGCGGGGCGCGGCACGTGATCTGGCTGGCCGGGCGGCGGTGAGCCGCCCGGCGTTTCGACCTCACGCCCCCCGGCGGGCCATCAGCTGCTCGATCAGGGTGGCGCCCGTCTCCAGGGCGGCCAGTTCCTCGACCACCACCGCCACCGTCTGCGCGATCTGCTCCGGCGTGTGCTCGGAGGTCATGAAGAAGCGCAGGCGCGAGGAGCGCTCCGGCACCGCCGGGTGGATGATCGGCTGTACGTTGATGCCGCGCTTGAACAGCCGGTCCGAGAGCGTCACGGCCTTGAGCGAATCGCCGATGATGATCGGGATCACGGCGAGGCCCAGGCTCGTGCCGGTGTTGAGGCCGTGCTTCTTGGCCAGGGCCAGAAACTGGTGGCCGTTGCGGCGCAGGCGCTCCACCCGCTCGGGCTCGGCCTGCATCACCGAGAGCGCGGCCTCGGCCGCCGCGGCGAGCGGCGGGGACATGCCGACGCTGTAGACGAAGCCGCCCGCGGTGCATTTCAGGTACTCGACCAGCGCCGAGGGACCGCAGATGTAGCCGCCGCACGAGGAGAGCGTCTTCGAGAGCGTGCCCATCCAGATGTCGACGTCGGACGCATCGACCCCGCAATGCTCGTGCAGGCCTGCGCCGGTACGGCCCAGCACGCCGAGGCCGTGGGCGTCGTCCACCATCAGCCAGCAATCGAAGCGGCGCTTCAATTCGACGAAGGCGGCCAGATCCGGCGCGTCGCCGTCCATGCTGTAGAGGCCCTCGACCACGATCAGCGCCCGGCGATGCTCATGGCGCGTCGCCTCCAACAGCTTTTCGAGGGCGGCTGGGTCGTTGTGGGCGAAGGAGCGGCGCTGCGCGCCGGAGAGCTGGGCGCCCGTCACCACGCTGTTGTGGATCAGCGCGTCGTGGAAGATCACGTCCGGCGCTTCCAGGATGGCGCCGATGGCGGTGACGTTGGTGGCGTGCCCGCTGACCAGGACCACGCAGGCATCCGTGCCGTAATGGGCGGCCAGCGCCCGCTCCAGCTTGAGGTGCCCGGGCCGCTCGCCCGCCACGATCCGGCTCGCCGAGGCCGAGGTCCCGAAAGCCTCGATCGCCTTGCGCGCCGCCCCGCTCACCGCCGGGTGCCCGTTGAGGCCGAGGTAATCGTAGGACGAGTAGTTCGAATAGGCCTGTCCCTCGATGCGGGTGTTGGCGCCCGCGCGGGTCTCATGCACCCGGAAGAACGGGTTGCCGAGGCCGATGAGGTCGGCGGCCGAGCGCTGCAGGCGCAGCTCTCGGTAACCAGTCAGCTTCTCGAAATCCTGGATCGACTCCCCGGCCGCTCCCTTGTCCTCCAGCGGCGCGGGGCCGGCAGGCCGCGCGTTGGCGCGGCCGAGCCGGTTGGTGACGAAGCTCGCGAGCGCGGCCCGCCCGTCCTGCGGGCGTGACGGCTGGGTCATGGCAAGATCTCTTTGATGTCCGCGACGTTCTTCTCGACGAGTTCGTTGAACGGCGTCAGCGTGGCGGCGTCGAGGTCGCCGACATGCTTGGTGGCGAGGCTGAGCGTGACGCCCGCCGCCTCGTCCACCGGCGCCGCCACCGCCTGGATCAGGGTCTCGGTCAGCTCGTTGACGGTGAGCCCCGAGGAGATGCCGGCGGGCGGCGCGTCGAGGGCGAAACGCTCCTGAAGGCTCGCCCCCAGCTCCACGCCCATCAGTGAATCGAGGCCGATCTCCGAGAGCTGGCGCACGCGGCTGATGTCGTCCTTGGGCAGGCGCAGGATGCGGGCGATGTCCTCGACGATGGCGTCCGACACGGTCTTGCGGACCGTGTCGATGTCCGCGGAGCGCAGCAGCGCGCCGATATTGATGGCGGCCACCGTGCCGGATTCGGCCTGCTGATCGGTGCCGAGGCTGCCGTAGCTCGGCGAGCGCAGCGTGGCGAGGCGCTCCCGCGCCTTGCCCCAGTGCATGGCGGCGATGGCGATCACGCCCTCGTCGCTCGCACCGCCCTGGCTCTCCAGCGCCTCGGCCATCAGGTCGAGGCAGAGGCGGGCCTCCATCGGCGTCACGCCGACGCGGGAGGCCAGCGTCTCCATCACCGCCTTGTTGCGGGCGAGCACGCCGACATCGCCGATGGCGCCCCAGGCGACCGCGAGCGCGGGCAGGCCGAGGCGGCGGCGCTGGCGGGCCAGCCCCTCCATGAAGCCGTTGGCGGCGACGTAGGAGCCCTGGCCGGGATTGCCGATGAAGGTCGTGGCCGAGGAGAACAGCACGAAGTAGTCGAGCTTTCGCCCACGCGTCGCGGCGTCCAAGTGCCCCGCGCCGATCACCTTGGGGGCGATCACCGCTTCCAGCGTCTTCGGCTCGATCGCGTTGATCAGCCCGTCCTGCAGCACCATGGCGCCGTGGATCACGCCCGCGAGCCGGTTGCCCGCGGTCTCGATGCCGTCGATCAGCGTCTCGACCGCGCGGCGGCTGGTGATGTCGCAGGCCTTGGTCTCGACCGTCACGCCGCGAGCGGCGAGCTCGGCGATGACCGCGCGGCCCTCCTCGCTCGGCTTGCCCGAACGGCCGACGAGCACGATGCGCTTGGCACCGCGATCGGCCAGCCAGCGCGCCGCCTCCATGCCGAAGCCGCCGAGACCGCCGGTGACGAGGTGGACACCCCGCTCGGCCACCACGAAGGGCTGGCGCTTGACCCGCGCCACGGAGCCGGGAGCCGGCGGCGTGACGACGATCTTACCGACATGTCCCGACTGCTGCATGAGCCGGAAGGCGTCCGAGGTCTCGTCTGCGGCGAACGGCTGGTAGGGAAGCGGGCGCAGGCCCCCTTCGGCGAAGAGCGCCATCACCTCGCGGAACATCCGCGCGCCGTCCTCGCCCTGGTGCTGGAGCACCTGATCGAGATCGACACCGAAATACGAGAGGTTCCGGCGGAAGGGCCGCAGGCCGATATGGGTGTTGGCGACGTAGTCGCGCTTGCCCAGCTCGACGAAGCGTCCGAACGGCCGCAGGCAGTTGAGCGAGCGCTCCATCATCTCGCCGAACAGCGAGTTGAGCACCACGTCGACGCCGTCGCCGGTGATGCGGCGGACATCGTCCACGAAGGCGAGCGAGCGCGAATCGAGCACGTGCTCGGCGCCGAGCGAGGCCACCAGCGCGCGCTTCTCCCGCGAGCCGGCGGTGGCGATGACCCGCGCACCCTTCCACTTGGCGATCTGGAGCGCCGCGAGGCCGACGCCGCCCGCGCCGCCATGGACCAGCAGCCACTCGCCCTTGCGCAGACGGGCGCAGGTGCAGAGCGCGTAATAGGCGGTGAGGAACGCCACCGGCACGGTGGCGGCGGCGGCCGGATCGAGCCCCGCCGGCATCGGCGCGACGACCATCTCGGGCACCACGACGTGGGTGGCGAAGCCCGACTGGGCGAAGGCGACGACCGCGTCACCCACCGCGAAGTCGACCACGCCGGCGCCGATGGCGGTGACGCGGCCGGAGACTTCGAGACCGAGGCGAGGCCCGGCGAAGCCGTCCTCCAGAATCTCCTCCGGGAGCATCGAGAGCGCCCAGAGCACGTCGCGGAAGTTCAGGCCGGTGGCCGCCACCGCGATCTCGACCTCGCCGGGACCGGGGGCAGCGCGCTCGGCCGGCCCCCAGACCATCTCGTTGAGGCCGCCCGTGTTGGAGCGCTCCAGCCGCGCGGCCGGGGCCGCCTCGCCGGCCGAATTCGCGGCGCGGCCGGGATGGAAGCGCACGACGCGGGTGGCGTCGGCGTCGAGTACGATCTCGGTCTCCTCGGTGCCCGACAGGATCAGGGCGCGCAGCCGCTCGGCCGCGTCCTTCGAGGAGAGGGCCGGCGCGAGGTCGATCCGGCGGACATCGAGATTGGCCGTCTCGTTGGCGAGCGTGCGGCTGAAGGCCCAGACGCCGGCCTCGACCGCGGCCGCCTCGCCGCCCGCGTCGCGGGTGGCGCCGGGGGCGACGACCCAGAGCCGGGTCTGGCGGCTGCCGAGATGCTCGGCGCAGCGCTTCAGGCTGAGGCAGCGGTCGCGCAGCCGCGTCGCCGCCTCGCCCTCGCCGGCGAAGGCGCCGGCCAGGAACACCACGGTGTCGGGCGTCTCGCGCTCCAGTTCGAGCAGCGACTGCTCGGAGTCGAGGATGATCGAGACGTGGACGCCGCTGGCCACCAGCAGGGTCGCGAGCGACGAGGCGGTTTCGGCACCGAAATCGTCGTCGGAGCCGACCACGAAGGCGAAGCTCTGGCCGTGGCCGAGGGCCGGACGGACCGGGGCTTCGGCCACGAGGAGCAGATCGTCGCCGTTGACGGAGACGGCACGGTCGGCCGAGACCCGCACCAGCCCCGAGGCGCTGAGGCGGCGCTGCCAGCCCGTTACGTCGTCGAGGCGCGAGACCGGTATGCCGGCGACCGCCTCCTCGAACCAGTCCGGCGCCAAGCCGAAGACGAGGTCGCGGAACAGCGAGGCGCCCGGCTCGACGGCGACCAGCAGCCCGCCCGAGGCCAAAGCCGCGGAGAGCTGTCCCGGTAGGGCCTTTTCGGAACGGTGCAGCACGTCGCTGGCCAGGACGAGGTCGAAGGACGCGGCGGGCAGAGCCTCGCCGGCCTCGGCCACGGTGACCGAGCCCGGCAGGGCGAGGCGGGCGCGCTCGGCCAGCCGCCGGTCGGTCTCCAAGACGGTCAGGCGGGCATCGGCCTCGCGGGCGAGCGAAGCGGCGCGGGCCGAGAGCGGCCCGAAGCCGACCTGGAGGATGCGCAGGGCGCGATCCTGCGGCAGGCGCTCGCGGCTCCCGGCGACGATCCGGGCGATCACCTCGGCGGAGGCGCGGGCCGTGGCGCCGCGCAGGTGGAAGGCGTCGAGCGCGGCCGGCGGCAGGCTCGCCGCGGTCACGGCCTCGCCCGCCACGATCCGCCCGACCAGCGCGGTGGTGTCGGCGAGCAGCACCAGTTCGGCGGCCAGTTCCGGATGGTCGGCCGCGATCCAGCGCATGGTCTCTTCGGGCGCGGGCAGGGTCACGTCCCGGCGCAGGCGCCAGGTTCCCTTCTCCAGCGTCGCGAGTCCGCTGCTCTCCAGGGCGTAGAGGGCGTTGACGGCCCAGGCGTGCAGCGCCTCGGGCAGGCGGCCGTCGAGGATCACCTTCCCCTTCTCGGACAGGCCCTCAGCCAGCCGGTAGGCGAGCGCCGTGGCCCAGCCCTCCAGGAGCAGGTGACCCGGTCCGAGATCGGCCGTGTCCGGCGCGGTCACGGCGGCAAGGCTCGGACGCACGCGCTCGGCCACGCTCCGGCGCCGCTCTAGCGGCAGGGCGGTCGGCTCGGTGGCGCGCTCGACCCCTTGGGTGATGGCGTAGGCGTCGAGATCGCTGCCGCCCTTGACGCGCAGGGCCTGGAAGCGACCCTCGCGGATCGTGGCGACGACCTCGCCCTCGGCATCGGTCAGGGTGAAGTCGGCCAGGATCGAGCGCTCGTTGCAGCGCCGGGTGCGGATCTCGGCCCGCGCGATGGCGGCACCGGGGCGCAGCAGGCGCACTTCGCCGAAGCGCACCGGCACGTAGGCCTTGGTGGCGCCCTCGCCCATCAGCTCGGCGAAGAGCAGGATCAGGCCGTGGAAGCAGGAATCGAGGCGCGCGGGCACGAGGCCGTAGCGGGCGTCGGCCTCGGCCGGGATCAGCTCGGAGACGATAGTGGTTTCGTCGATGCGGGCCGAGGCCGCGACCTGACGGAAGTTCTCGCCGAAGCCGAGACCGGAGGCGAGCGCCCGGCGGTAGAGCCCTTCCCCCGAGATCGCGTGCTCGGCCGGCACCGTTAGGTCGCGGCGGGCCGGCGCGGGGAAGTCGCCCTCGATGATCTTGGCCGACGCGTGCAGCTGCCACGGCGTCGGGGTCAGGCGCGGACGGCTGAGGATCTGGATCTGGTTGCCGGAGCCGGACAGGCGCACCAGCACCTCGCGCAGGGATTCCTCGGCGAACACCATCGGCGAGAGAATCTCGACGTCGGAGAGCGTGACGTTCTCCGCCCGCAGCGCCTGGCGGGCGACGTGCAGCGCCATCTCGACGAAGGCCGCGCCGGGCAGGATCACCTGTCCGTCGATGCGGTGGTCGTCGAGCTCGGGCACCAGGGCGGCGTCGAGATGGCCGTGCCATTCGAGCCCATCGGGCGCGAGCCGGGTTCCGGCGAGCGGATGGTAGGGACGCGGCGCGGCGCCGGCCCCCTCGGTCGTCTCGGCGAGGCGGAACGGCCGGCGCTGCCAGGGGTAGTGCGGCAGGGCGACGGCACCGGCAGGGTCGGCGCCGAACACCGCCGTCTCATCGACCGCGGCACCCGCGACCAGGGCGGCAGCGACCGCCTTGGCGATCGGATCGCGTCCGACGAGCTTGCGGTGCAGCACGCCGACCGAGGACACCTCGATGGCGAGCGGTTCGATGGCGTCGCCGATATGGGGCAGCAGGGTCGCGCGCGGGCCGACCTCGACGAAGACGCGGGCGCCCTGGCGAGTCGCCTCCTGCAGCGCCTCGCAGAAGCGCACCGGCTCGCGGATGTTGCGCCACCAGTAGCCGGCACCGAAGCGGGCGCCGGGCAGCACCGTGCCGGTCACCGTGGAGACCATGGCGGTGTGGCCGGCGGCAGGCTTCAATCCGTCGAGGTCGCGCAGGAGCGGACGCTCGGTCGGGTCCATCAGGCGGCCGTGGAAGGGGTATTCGAGGTCGAGCTTGCGTCCGCGACGGCGCTTGCGGGCGAGCGCCTTCATCGCGGCCTCGATATCCGCCTCGGGGCCGGCGACCGTGATCGCCTTGGGGCTGTTGTAGGCGGCGATGTCGAGGGTCGGGTAGTCGGCGAGGAAGGCCTCCATCTCCTCGACCGGCCCGAGCAGCACGGCCATGGTGCCGAAGCCGCGGGTCGATTCCTGGTGCTTGCTGCGGAAGAAGATCACCCGCACCGCCTGGTCGAGGCTCAGGTTTCCGGCGGCCTCCGCCGCGGCGATCTCGCCGACGCTGTGGCCGAGCACGAACCGGGGCTTGAGGCCCCGGGCGCGCAGGGCCGCGGTCGAGGCGCTCTGGATCGCGAAGATCAGCGGCTGCGAGACCCGGGTGAGCGAGAGGCGCGCGTCGAGATCCTCGGCGAACATCGCCTCCTTCAGCGACCAGCCGGAGAGCTTCTCGAACAGCCCGTCGACCTGATCGAAGCGGGCGCAGAAGATCGCATTCTCCTCATAGGCCTCGCGGCCCATGCCGACCCACTGGCTGCCGTTGCCGGAATAGACGAAGGCGACCTCGGCGTTGCGCTCGACGGCAGTGCCGACCACCGCCGCATCGCTCTCCTCGCCCTCGGCCAAGGCGCGGAGGGCGGCCGGCACGTCGGTGGCGGGGGTCAGCGGCAGGGCCAGCCGCGCGGAGAGACGCTCGCGGCGGTGGAACGCGGCGGCCGCGACGCGGGCGGCCTCCTCCGGGGCGGCATCTTCGAGGCGGGCGGCGTAATCGAGGGCGAGATCGTTCAGGGCAGCGCGGCTCTGGGCCGAGAGCAGCAGGATTTCCGGCGCGCGACCGGCGTCCTTGGCCGCGGCGACCGGAGCCGGGTCGGTCAGCACGACGTGGGCGTTGGTGCCGCCGAAGCCGAAGGAGTTCACGCCGGCGAAGCGCTCGGTGCCGTCGCGGGGGAGCGCCAGCGGCGCGCGGTTGACCGCGAGCTTCAGCGCCTCGAACGGAATCTCGGGGTTCAGCTCGGCCGCGTGCAGCGAGGGCGGCAGCAGGTCGTGCTCGAGGGCGAGGCTGGCCTTGAGGAGGCCCGCGAGGCCCGAGGTCGGCTCGGTATGGCCGATATTGGTCTTGATCGAACCGATCGGCAGCGGCGCCTGGCGCGGCTTGCCGAGCTTGCCGCCGATGGCGCTGGCCTCGATCGGATCGCCGACCGGGGTGCCGGTGCCGTGCGCCTCGACGAAGGCGATCCGGTCGAGGTCGATCTCGGCGTCGCGGTAGACCTGCTCCAAGAGCGCGCCCTGGGCATGGCCGGAGGGTAGCGAGATGCCGGTGGTGCGGCCGTCCGAGTTGACGCCGCTCGCCGCGATCACACCGCGCACCGTCCGTCCGCTGCGGGCGGCGGCCTCGGCCGATTGCAGGATCAGGACGACGCCGCCCTCGGCGCGCACGTAACCGTCGGCGCTGGACGAGAAGGCCTGGCACAGGCCGGTGCGCGAGAGCATCTGCGCGTTGGAGAAGGAGATGAAGTTGAAGGGGCTCGCCAGGATGTTGGCGCCCGCCACCACGGCGGTGTCGACCTGACCCGCCTCGATCGCCGCGATCGCCGCGTTGAGCGCGACCAGCGAGGACGAGCAGGCCGTGTCGAGGGTGAAGCTCGGGCCCTTCAGGTCGTAGATGTAGGAGATGCGGTTGGAGATGATCGAGAGCGTGTTGCCGGTGGCGGCGTAGGCGTCGCCCGAGGACGGATCGAGGATGCGCAGGTTGCCGTAATCGAGCACCGAGGCGCCGACGAACACGCCAATATGGCTGCCCGCGACCGCGGAGGGGCGCAGGCCCGCATCCTCGAACGCTTCCCAGGTCAGCTCCAGCAGCATGCGCTGCTGCGGGTCCATCTGCTCGGCCTCGCGCGGCGAGATGCCGAACACGCCCGGATCGAACGACCAGATCTCGTCGAGCACGCCCGCCGCCCAGGTGTAGCTCTTGCCCCGCTCCTGCGCCCGCGGATGGCCGTAGGCCTGCAGCGACCAACGATCCTCGGGGATGCGCGAGACGGCGCAGCGCGCCTCGGTCAGGAGCTGCCAGAGGCCTTCGACGTTGGAGGCGCCGGGCAGACGGCAGGCGCGGCCGACGATCGCGATATCTTTGCGGTGAGTCACGTCGATCCGTTTATGCTCGTGAAGCAGGGACCGGGCCTCGGCCGGTGAAGGGCGACTTCACCGAAACCCAGAACGTTTCGCAAACCGTCCGTTGTGTCGCAGCCGCCCTGAGACGGCCGCCGACCACCGGAAGTTTCACGGGGCGTTCTAGTATGACCGTCAGGACCGTCCAACCCGCTTGGCTGCAACCTCTCCCTTAATCCAGAGAGATTGGGAGATTGTGTGGCACGTATTCATCAGTGAAACGTTGACGGCTGAGGCTCGACGTGAGGTCGAGGCCAACAAAAATCAGCATCGGCGAGCAACGCGAAGTCGAAAAATGCCACAATTCCGCCGCGGCCGAGGCGAAGATTTTGCGGAGACTATCGATACTAGCCGATGCGGAAGATCAAGAAATCTGTCCCGCCCGCCCGCGCGGGAGCGAACAATTCTTCGTCCGCGCAAGTCGCCCCGCGCCTGCCGGCCAGATCAAAGGCGGCTCAACTCCCCCAGCCGTCGCCCGCTCTTCGCGCGCCGCCGACGGCACTCAAGCAACTCCGACGCCAGAATAGGCGAAACCGTGCCGCTCGGCCTCGCCGGAGGCATAGACGTTGCGCAGGTCGACGAGGACGGGCGCGCGCATCAGCCCCTTCAGCCGGGCCAGATCCAGTGCCCGGAAGGCGTTCCACTCCGTCACGATCACCAGCGCGTCCGCGCCCTCCGCGCAGGCATAGGCATCCTCGGCATAGGCCACGCCGTCGAGCAGGGGCCGCGCCTGCTCCATCCCTTCCGGATCGTAGGCGACGATCTCCGCGCCCGCATCCTGCAGGCCGGCGATGATCGACAGGGAGGGGGCGTCGCGCATGTCGTCGGTATTGGGCTTGAAGGTCAGGCCGAGCAGCGCGACCCGCTTGCCCCGCACGGAGCCGCCGCAGGCCGTGATCACCTTGCGCGCCATCGCCCGCTTCCTCTGATCGTTGACGGCCACCACCGTCTCCACGATCCGCACCGGCGTGCCGTGCTCCTGGGCCGTCCTCACCAACGCCAGCGTGTCCTTGGGAAAGCAGGAGCCGCCGTAGCCGGGACCCGCGTGCAGAAACTTGCCGCCGATGCGGTTGTCGAGCCCGATGCCGCGGGCGACCTCCTGCACGTTGGCGCCCACCTGCTCGCAGAGATCCGCGATCTCGTTGATGAAGGTGATCTTGGTGGCGAGAAAGGCGTTGGCGGCGTACTTGGTCAGCTCGGCCGTGCGCCGGCCGGTCAGCAGGATCGGCGCCTGATTGAGGTAGAGCGGGCGGTAGACATCCTGCATCACCGCGGCGGTGCGGGCATCCTCGGCGCCGATGACGATGCGGTCGGGCCGCTTGAAGTCGCCGATGGCCGCGCCCTCGCGCAGGAACTCGGGGTTGGAGGCGACCCCCACCTCAAGGTCGGGGCGCGCCTCGCGCAGGATGCGCTCGACCTCGTCGCCGGTGCCCACGGGCACGGTCGACTTGGTCACCACCACGGTCGGGCCGGTGAGCGCCTCGGCGATCTCGCGGGCCGCGGCATAGACGTAGGAGAGGTCGGCAAAGCCGTCGCCGCGGCGCGAAGGCGTGCCGACCGCGATGAACACGGCCTGGGCCCGCGCGACCGCAGGCCTGAGGTCGGTGGAAAAGGTCAGTCGGCCCTGGCGCACGTTCTCGGCCACCAGCGCATCGAGGCCGGGCTCGTAGATCGGCATGCGGCCCTCTTCGAGGGCAGCGATCTTGGCCGGATCCTTGTCGATGCAGACCACCTCGTGGCCGAAATCGGCGAGGCAGGCGCCCGATACCAGGCCGACATAGCCCGACCCGATCATCGCAATTCGCATCGATGTCTCCGCATGAGAAGCCGGGTCCGCTTCGACGGTTGTTGCGGTGCACTCTCTAGCCCGGTTCGCCCGGCGCGCAAACCGGCGCCCGGACTCACAGCCGATAATGCGCCGCGGCCCGGGACAGGTTCGGATTGTAGTAGGGATCGGCCCGGAGCACCGGCGCCCAGCGCTCGCGCATGACGCGCGATTCGGCCTCGAAGCGGGCGCGCTTCTCCGGCGTGTCCTCGGCGCCCCGGCTCTTCGATTCGTGGTGGACGAGCCGGGCATGCGGCGTCCAGACGATGCGGTGGCCCGCCGCCCGAATCTTCAGGCACAGGTCCACGTCGTTGAAGGCGACGGCCAGATGCGCGGCATCGAACCCGCCCACTTCCGAGAAGACCTCCGCGCGCAGGGCCAGGCAGGCGCCCGTCACCGCCGAGACCTCCTGGGCCAGCACCATGCGGGCGAAGTAGCCGGGCTCGCTGCCCGGCAGGCCGAGATGGCTGTGGCCGGCAATGCCGCCGATGCCGAGCACGATACCGCCGTGCTGGATCGTGCCGTCGGGATAGAGGAGCTTGGCGCCGACCGCGCCGACCTCCGGATCGCTGGCGATCGAGGCGAGTTCGGTGAGCCAGCCGGGCTCGATCACCTCGATGTCGTTGTTGAGGAACAGAAGAAGGCTTCCTGCTGCGGCGGCCGCCCCGCGGTTCGACAGGTCCGAGAAGTTGAACGGACCCGGCGCCGCCAGCACCCGGAAGCGCGGATCGGCGGCGTGGTGCGCGAACAGATCCCGCGTGGCCGGCTCGGTGCTGCCGTTGTCGACGACGATGACTTCGAGAGCCGGGTAGTCGGTGCGCGCCAGCAGCCCGTCGAGCGCGACGGCGAGCAGGTCCGCCCGGTCGCGGGTCGGGACGATCACCGAGACGAGGGGCGCCGGCTCCGGAAGGGGACGGACGAGCCGGTTGAAGCCCTGCGCCCCCCGCTCCGCCCGCGCGCCCCTGCGGGCCGCCACCTCCTGGAGCGCCCGCAGGCGCGCATCCTCGGCCCGGGCCAGCGCCCGGTCGGAGAAGGTGCCGGAGCCGGCCGCCGCCCGCCAGTGGTAGAGAATCTTGGGGATGTGGCGCACGTGCGCGCCGTCGATTCCCTCGGTCAGGCGCAGGAGCAGGTCGTGGTCCTGGCTGCCCTCGAAGCCGGGGCGCAGCCCGCCGAGCCGGCGCAGGGCCTCGACGCGCACCGCGCAGAGGTGGTTCACGTAGTTCTGTCCCCACAGCAGCTCGCGGTCGAAGCCCGACTTGAAATGCGGCTCGAAACGGCGGCCCCGGGCATCGACCTTGTCCTCGTCGCTGTAGATCAGCTCGAGCTCGGGGTCCGCCTGCACCGCCTTGGCGACCTCGAACAGGGCGTTCTCCGACAGGAGGTCGTCGTGGTCGAGGAAGGCGGCGTAGGCACCGCCGGCCAGCGTCAGGGCGTCGTTGGTCGCCCGCGCGATATGGCCGTTCTCGGTCCGGCGCAGGTGGCGGATGCGCGGCTCCTCGTCCGCGTGGCGGGCGATCAGCCGGGGGATGCGCGGGTCGGTGGAGGCATCGTCGGCGATGCAGAGTTCCCAGGCCGGGTAGAGCTGCGCCCGCACCGAGCGGATCGCAGCGTCGAGCACGCGCGGATCGGGATCGTGGACCGGCATCAGCACGGAGAGGAGCGGCGGCGCCTCCCAGCCCGCGATCTCGGCGCGGATGCGGGCGCGGTCGGCCTTCGACAACCGATCGAAGCGGGCGATCCAGGCGGCGTAGCCGGTCTCGGCACGATGGGCGAGCGCGCGGGCGATCAGCCCGCGGGCGCGTACCTTCAGGCCGAGCAGGCGCCAAGTGACCGCCTGCGCCGTCAGGCCCGGCTGACGTAAGGCCGCGCGCGCCACGATCGCGCCCCGGCCGCGGCGACGGATCGCGAACGCCTCGAGCGCGAAGGGGTTCGTGCGCGAGAGCGCGCTCAGGCGCAGGGCCACGACGCCCGGCGGCAGCCTTCCCGTCCAGGCGAAGGCGTCGCCGCCGACCGGCTCCTCGGCCAGGGCGAGGCTCTCCCCGTCCGCCGACACCGCGCTGAGCAGGGCGCGCGGAATGCCGCCGCCGCCGGGATCGCGCCATGTCAGGCTCACCCAGGCGCCGCCGAGGCGCACGCCGGTGAGGTCGATGCGCAGGTCGATCCCATCCGCGCCCGTGACGGGCAGCGCCCGGCGGCCCAGCCGTGCCCGCTCCGCCATGGCCCCTCAGGCCTCCCAGCTCTTCGAGACGGAGGCGCGCACGGCGTCGCTCAGCACCGTGTCGTAGAGCACCATGTCGCGGGCAAAGCGCATGCCCCGGAGCAATTCGGCCAGTTCCAGGGTCTCGTTGGGGATCGGCAGGGGCAGCGGCAGCGGAGCCTCGATCCCGAGATGGTGGAACATCGAGGCCATGAAGGCTTCGAAGTAGTCGCGGTGGCCCACCACGTCGATGCGCGACAGCACCTCGACCGCGATGATGGAGCTGGCCGGCATCAGCCGGTCCTCGGGCACGTGCGTGCTGAGCTGGCGCGTCAGGGGATTGTAGAGCAGGTGGTAGGCCGGCTCCGGCATCATCCGGAACAAGCGCTTCAGGCTCTTCACGTCCGTGAAGTCGTAATCGAGCGTGAAGGCCGCGGCCTCCACGAGGTTGCCCAGACGCCAGTGCTGATCGGGATTGGCGGCGATGGTCGCCCGCTCCCGCAGCCAGAACAGGCGGCTCGCCAGTTCCACGAAGGGATCGTGGACGAGCAGCATGGTGAGCGCGCCGCTCTGGACGAAGTGCCCCTCGTAGCGCGGGAAGATGATCGAACCGGCCATCAGGCAGGAATCGAGCGTGACCGTGTCGAACATCGCCCGCAGGATCTCGTCCGGAAACCGGCCGATCCCGAAATACGACTGCCGGAAATAGGGAAAGAGAGAGGCCTGGATCACCGTCTCGGGACGGATATGCCCGTTGAGCAGGATGGCCTTCTTGTCGGTCAGTCCCGCATCCGGCGTGCGCCGGTAGATCATGACGTTGGTGTCGACGTCGTAGATCTCGAGCCGCTCGATTCCCGCCAGCCCCGGCACGTCCGTGTCGCGGATCTCGAAATGGCACTGGCCCGTGGCGTGCCAGCCCAGATGGATGAAGTTGGGATCGGTGTGGATGGCCGAGACCTCGGCCACCCGGCGCCCCTCGATGGAGACGGAGACCCGGCTGATCGCCAGCGGGTTGTCCGGAACCACCCAGCCCCTGATCACGTCGCCCTCGTCGGACGAAAGGAGAAACCGCATCCTTGCTCGCCGTCCTCGGCCCTTGCTTGATCCGCGATTCCAGTCGGCACGCCGAGCGCGGTGTCGGCGGAATTCCCGGCCCACCCGCCCGCGCCTGAAGGAAGAGCCGGTCGCGACCCTGCCGCGTGCCACGCTCTCTTAGCCGATTTTTTTCGCGGGCGCGCAACGGCGCCTCCCCTCCGCGCGAAGGATGAGAAAATCCGCCGCCATCCCGCTTGCGGAGCCGCCCGGCACCGGCTATAGCCGCGGCCTCGCAGGACGCCGGGGTCACCCGGCTCCCTGCCGGGGCGCGTAGCTCAGCGGGAGAGCACTACCTTGACATGGTAGGGGTCACAGGTTCGATCCCTGTCGCGCCCACCATCCTCACTTCGCAGGATGGTTCGAGAGACTGAGGCCCCGGAAACGGGGCCTTTTGTTTTGGCCTTGCCCGCCGTTGACCCGACCATGGGTGCTTGACGGCCGCCTGGCGTGAGCCCGCCCGCATTCGGCCCGGCTTGTCACCTCGCTTCCTCGCTTCGATCGGCATCACCCGGCAGTGCCAAGGCTTGCCGCCGCACGGTCCACTTGCCGGACGCGGATGCTCGGCGATCCGTCGCGTTCGATCGATTCAGCCGAGGGTTCGGGGGTCGACCGCTCCGCTGCCATGCCGCCCGCGGTTGCGAGACTGTTCTTTAGGGTTATCCCGAGCCCTCTCATGCAAATCTTGCATGGCTGGGATTTGGCATCTGGTATCCCAAGCGGTCACGGCCGGTGTCATACCGTTTCCACCACGCGTTTCCCTCGTGGCTTCACCCTGCCGGAGCGCACTACAGCGCCGAGGCACGGATCGTCGACGGAGCCGGTCTCGCGACCGGATCCGGAGGCGCACCGCGATCGACTTCCGGGCTCGGAATTGACGGAGCGGGACGCCGCCCCGGTCGTTGCGGCAAACAAAAAGGCCCCGCCGTCTCCGGCGAGGCCTTCTTGGTCCGCCCGCCGGAGCGGGCGGCGGAAGTGTCCGCGTTTAGGCGTGGGCGAGGGCCGCGTTCGGCACCGCCGCGTTGTTGTTGAGGTGGTGCTGCTTCAGCATCGGCCGGAGCACGGCCACCGCGAGCGCCGCCGCGATCAGGTCCATCACCGCCACGGTGTAGAGCACCGACGACCAGGTACCCGTCGCCTGCATCAGCAGGTTGCCGACCGGCACGAACAGCGCGGCAAAGCCCTTGGCGCAGTAGAGGACGCCGTAGATCTTGCCGATGTGCTTGGAACCGAAGGTGTCGGCGGCGGTGGCGCTGAACAGCGAGTACACTTCGCCCCAGGCCAGGAACACGATGCCGGAGAGGATCACGAAGGCCCAGGGGTTGGAGCCGAAGTAACCCAGCGCCACGATGCCGATGCCCTCCATCGAGAAGGCGATGAACATCGTCTTCTCACGGCCGATCCGGTCCGAGATCCAGCCGAAGAGCGGACGCGAGATGCCGTTCATGACGCGGTCGAGCATCAGGGCGAAGGGCAGCGCAGCCATGGCGAAGAAGTACAGGTTCACCTGGAAGTTCTTCACGCCGAGGTCGGTCGCGATGACGCCGAGCTGGGCCACCGCCATCAGGCCGCCCGTCACGGTGCAGGTGAACATCACCAGCATGACGTAGAAGACCGGGGTGCGCAGGGCCTCGCCGAGGGTGTAGTCGCGGCGGGACTGAAGCACCTTGGTCGAGTACTTCACTTCATCCTTGGCAGGCGAACGCATGAGGATCGAGGCCAGGATGATGACGGTGCCCTGGATCAGGCCGAAGGTGAAGAAGGCCTGGGCGTAGCTGCCGGCATCGATCATCTTGGCGATCGGGATGATGGTCAGAGCCGAACCCGCGCCGTAGCCGCCCGCGGTCAGACCGACGGCCAGGCCGCGCTTGTCCGGGAACCACTTCAGGGCGTTGTTGATGCAGGTGGCGTAGACGCAGCCGACGCCGATGCCGCCGAGGATCGAGCCGATGTAGAAACCGGTCAGCGAGGTCGCGTAGGAGTTCATCACCCAGGCGGCGCCGGTCATCAGACCGCCGAACATCACGACACGGCTCGGGCCGTACTTGTCGATGAAGTAGCCCTCGATGGGCGTCAGCCAGGTCTGGACGACGACGAAGATCGTGAAGGCGACCTGGATCGCGGCGCGATCCCAGCCGAAGGTCTTCTGGATCTCAGGAACGAACAGAGTCCAGGCGTACTGAATGTTGGCCGCGGCCACCATGCAGATCACACCGAGGACGATTTGAAGCCATCGGTTCGGCGATACTACAGGTCGATCCGGGGCAATGGACGACGTTGCCATGAGCGTGCTCCCTCGTTCCTTCATTGACGCGAAGACCGGGCTCGGTCGGTGCGAGGCGCGTCGATGCGGTTTGTTTCAGGTCCAACTTGTGCCCACACGGTTCCGCGGCCGTCGCCATCCCCCCGTGCGGTGGTATGCATTATTTGGTATGCCAGAGGTACAATCAAGCGAAATAATGCTGTCTTCTGACATGAAAGTGATGGATGACGATACCGCTTCGCCTGGAACCCTCTGAGAAAACGCGCGAATCCCACCGAAATCCGCACCCTCCGCGCGCCTTGAGCAGCGTTTCTCGCGAGGATCGGCCGACTTTTGCTGGGCTTCTCGCAGTTGCGAGATGATCCGCATCCGTATTCGGCCCCGGCACCGACCGTCTGAATAGCCCACGCTTCGGCCCGAGCCGACAGCCGCGGCCGGCAATCGACTTTCCGCTCACAAGTGGCGTCTTGGAAGTGACGCTCCGAAACGATTCGCGTCCTGCCCGAGCGGCGGGAGTTCGCCGGGGCGAGGCGGAAGCGCCGCTGCGGCGCCGTTCTTGCTCCGGGTTAGCGAAATCGGGACGCGCCCGGGGCCGCCCCGGCACGCCTCACGAAACCGCCTCGACAGGCCGCGCGAAGCCTGCATCCTGTCGGGCGAGGCCAAGGAGCGTCCGATGCCCTACCGTCATACCGTCGGCCCGCGCACCCACGTCTTCGCCGATCTGGCGACGCTGATGGCCAAGGCGACGCCGGTGCGCTCCGGCGATTGCCTCGCCGGCATCGCCGCGGAATCGGCCGAGGAGAACATGGCCGCCCGATGGTGTCTCGCCGAGGTCCCGCTGAAGGCGATCCTGGCCCGACCGCTGATCCCTTACGAGGAGGACGACGTCACCCGCCTCATCCTCGACGACCACGACGAGACGGCGTTTGCCGAGATCGCCGGGCTGACGGTCGGGGATTTCCGCGAGTTCCTGCTCACCGCCTCCTCCGAGACGCTGGCCCGGATCGCACCGGGCGTGACCCCGGAGATCGCCGCGGCCGTGTGCAAGATCATGCGCAACCAGGATCTGATCCTGGTGGCGCGAAAGTGCCGGGTGGTCACCCGCTTTCGCAACACCATCGGCCTGCCCGGCACGCTCGCGGTGCGGCTCCAGCCCAACCACCCGACCGACGATCCGGCGGGCGTCACCGCCTCGATCCTCGACGGCCTCTCCTACGGCTGCGGCGACGCGGTGATCGGCATCAACCCGGTCTCGGATTCGATCCAGACCATGAGCACCCTGCTGAGCCTGTTCGACGGGATCATCGGGCGGCTGGAGATTCCGACGCAGGCCTGCGTGCTCACTCACGTCACCACGACGCTCGACGCGATGAACCGCGGGCTGCCGGTCGATCTCGTGTTCCAGTCGATCGCCGGCACGCAGCGGGCCAACGCGAGCTTCGGCGTCACCCTGCCGATCCTGCGCGAGGCCCACGAGGCGGCGCTGGCGCTCAAGCGCGGCACGCTCGGCGACAACGTGATGTATTTCGAGACCGGCCAGGGCTCGGCCCTCTCGGCGGACGCGCATCACGGCATCGACCAGCAGACCCTCGAAGCCCGCGCCTACGCGGTGGCCCGCCGCTACCGGCCGCTTCTCGTCAACACCGTGGTCGGCTTCATCGGCCCGGAATATCTCTACGACGGCAAGGAGATCATCCGCGCCGGGCTGGAGGACCATTTCTGCGGCAAGCTGATGGGCGTGCCGCTGGGCGTCGACGTCTGCTACACCAACCACGCCGAGGCCGATCAGGACGACATGGACACGCTCCTGACCCTGCTCGGGGCAGCAGGCTGCACCTACGTGATGGGCATTCCCGGCGCCGACGACGTGATGCTGAACTACCAGTCCACCTCGTTCCACGACCAGCTCTACATCCGCGAGGTGCTGGGCCTGAAGCGCGCACCCGAATTCGAGGAATGGCTCGCCCGCATCGGCCTCACCGACGCGGACGGCGCGCTCCTGCCCGGCGGGGCCGCTTCCCGCCTGCTCACCGCCGCCCCGGATCTGGCCGCATGAGCGCCCCGGGCGACGACCTCTGGCAACGACTGGCCCGCCTCACGCCGGCCCGGATCGGGCTGGGTCGCGCGGGCGCCGGCCTGCCGACCCGCGAGGTGCTGAAGTTCGGCCTCGCCCATGCCCAGGCCCGCGACGCCGTCCACACGCCGATGGATGCAGGGGCGGTGGCAGGGGCCGTCGGAGCCCTCGGTTTCCCCACCCTGGCGGTGACTTCGGGCGCTCCGGACCGGGCGACCTATCTGCGCCGGCCCGATTGCGGACGGCGCCTTTCGCCCGAGAGCCTGAAGGCCCTTTCCGAAGCCGCGCAGGAGCCTGTCGACCTCGCCCTGGTCGTGGCCGACGGCCTCTCGGCCCGGGCGGTCCACGAGGGCGCCGCCGCGATGCTCGCCGCCTTCAGGCCGCACGCGGAGCGGGCCGGATGGCACCTCGCCCCGGTGGTGATCGCCACGCAGGCCCGCGTCGCGCTGGGTGACGCGGTCGGGGCAGCCCTGAAGGCCCGCGCGGTGGTGATGCTGATCGGGGAGCGTCCCGGCCTGTCCTCTCCCGACAGCCTCGGCCTCTACCTCACCTTCGCACCGAAGCCCGGGCGCACGGATGCGGAACGAAACTGCATCTCGAACGTCCGCCCGGCCGGCCTCGGCTTCGATCTCGCCGCGTTCAAGCTGAACTGGCTCCTGACCCAGGCCTTTGCGCGGGGTCTCTCAGGAGTGAACCTCAAGGATGAGAGCGACCGCCTGATCGAGGCGGGGACGCCGGACATTGCCATCGGTCGGAGCTGACGGCACCACTCACCTGGGGGACGGTGCGCAAGCACCGGAAATTCGAGAGGACGGGCACCGATCCGCCCGTGCTCGCGCCGCGAAAACGTCTCTCCTGCGGGACCGCGCGAGGGTGACGGCGCGTTGATTGTGCGAAGTCGATCGGAAGCCGGCGCAAGCTGAGCTGTTGCGGACCCGACACACCGCGAAAGCAACCTGACTTTGCCTTGAGCTGTGCCTTCGAGCGCCGCAATCCCACCATAAACCGAGACGACTTCCGGGGTCGCGGTAAACGCTGTCGCTCCAACGCCTTACCGCAGAGTTTCGAGGACGTCGAAGGACGTTTTTCCGCGCTGGGCCGTATCCGGTACCGCGCGGCCTCGGGGGCGTAACGGGACCGGGGCCGAGAACAGCGATGGACGCGCGTCAGACCGACAAGTCGAAGCTGCCGAGCCGGCACGTGACGGAAGGGCCCGAGCGCGCGCCGCACCGCTCGTACCTCTACGCCATGGGCCTGACGACGGAGCAGATCCACCAGCCGCTCGTCGGCGTCGCCTCGTGCTGGAACGAGGCCGCGCCCTGCAACATCTCGCTGATGCGTCAGGCCCAGGCCGTGAAGAAGGGCGTCGCCGCCGCCAAGGGCACGCCGCGCGAGTTCTGCACCATCACCGTCACCGACGGCATCGCCATGGGCCATGGCGGCATGCGCGCCTCGCTGCCGTCGCGCGAGGTCATCGCCGATTCGGTCGAACTGACCATCCGCGGCCATTCCTACGACGCCCTCGTGGGCCTGGCCGGCTGCGACAAGTCCCTGCCCGGCATGATGATGGCCATGGTGCGCCTCAACGTGCCCTCGATCTTCATCTACGGCGGCTCGATCCTGCCCGGCTCGTTCCGCGGCCGGCCGGTCACCGTGCAGGATCTGTTCGAGGCGGTCGGAAAGGTCGCCGTCGGCGACATGAGCCTGGACGACCTCGACGAGCTGGAGCGGGTCGCCTGCCCGTCGGCCGGCGCCTGCGGCGCGCAGTTCACCGCCAACACCATGGCCACCGTCTCCGAGGCGATCGGCCTCGCTCTGCCCTACTCGGCCGGCGCGCCCGCTCCTTACGAAATCCGCGACCAATTCTGCGCCGCCGCCGGCGAGAAGGTGATGGAGCTGATCGCCAAGAACATCCGCCCGCGCGACATCGTCACCCGCAAGGCGTTGGAGAACGCCGCCGCGACGGTGGCAGCCTCGGGCGGCTCGACCAATGCGGCCCTGCATCTGCCGGCGATCGCGCACGAATGCGGAATCGAGTTCACGCTGTTCGACGTGGCCGAGATCTTCCGCAAGACCCCCTACATCGCCGATCTGAAGCCCGGCGGGCGCTACGTCGCCAAGGACATGTTCGAGGTCGGCGGCATCCCGCTCCTGATGAAGACCCTGCTCGATCACGGCTACCTGCACGGCGATTGCCTGACGGTGACCGGCCGCACGATCGCGGAGAACCTCGCCAAGGTCGCCTGGAACCCCGACCAGGACGTGGTGCGCCCGGCGAATCAGCCGATCACCGTCACCGGCGGCGTGGTCGGGCTGAAGGGCAACCTCGCTCCCGAGGGCGCCATCGTGAAGGTTGCCGGCATGCCGGCCGAGCAACAGGTCTTCACCGGCCCGGCCCGCGTCTTCGACGGCGAGGAGGCCTGCTTTGAAGCGGTGCAGAACCGCACCTACAAGCCCGGCGACGTTCTGGTCATCCGCTACGAGGGCCCGAAGGGGGGCCCCGGGATGCGCGAGATGCTCTCGACCACGGCCGCCCTCTACGGCCAGGGCATGGGCGACAAGGTCGCCCTCATCACCGACGGGCGCTTCTCCGGCGCGACCCGCGGCTTCTGCGTCGGCCATGTCGGCCCCGAGGCCGCGATCGGCGGGCCGATCGGCCTCCTGCGCGACGGCGACATGATCACCCTCGATGCGATCGAAGGCACGCTGGACGTGGCGCTTTCCGACGAGGAGTTGGCCCAGCGCCGCGCCGGGTGGACGCCCCGGGGCAATACCGCGACCTCCGGCTACCTCTGGAAATACGCGCAGACCGTGGGGCCTGCCGTGAACGGCGCCGTGACCCATCCGGGCGGTGCGGGGGAGACGACCATCTATGCCGATATCTAGGACTGCCCCTCTCCGGCCCGCGTGGCCGGCCGGGGCCGATCCGGGTCGGCTTCGGGCGGGGCTTCTCGCCGGCTTCCTCGGCTTCGCGCTGATGTTCACCGCCGTCGATCCGGGCACCGCGCTGGACGCGAGCGCGCGTACGCCGGTCCCCGAGAAGGGGTACCGTTCGGGCCGCGATGCCCTGCGCTCGGGCGTGCGCGACTACAACGCGGGTGACAAGCAGGGCGCCGTGCGGGCGCTGGAATACGCCGCCGACCAGGGCCAGACCCTGGCCCTGTGGAAGCTCGGCCGCATGTACGCGGACGGGGACGGTGTGCCCCACGACGACCTCAAGGCGTTCGAGTATTTTTCGCGCATCGCCGACGACAACACCGACGACTCGCCGGACACGCCGAATTCAGGCGTGGTCGCGAGCGCCTTCAACGCGCTCGGCACCTACTTCCTGGAGGGGATCAAGGGCACCTACGTGCGCCCGAACCCCGAGCGCGCCTACGACATGTTCAACTACGCGGCGTCGTATTTCGGCGACCCCAACGCGCAGTACAACCTCGCCCGGCTCTATCTCGACGGCACCGGCGTCGAGCAGGATCCGCGCAAGGCCGCGCGCTGGTTCAACCTCGCCGCCGAGAAGGGTCACCGTCCGGCCCAGGCGCTGCTCGGCGACATGCTCGTCAAGGGCTCCGGCGTGCAGCGCCAGACCGTGAAGGGCCTGACCTGGCTCGCCATCGCCCGCGGCGGGGCGCAGGGCGCGTCCGACACCTGGATCGTCGATCTCTACGAGAAGGCCTGGGCCTCGGCCAACGAGGCCGACCGGGCGGATGCGATGGCCCAGGCGCAATCGCTCTCGACCGGTTCGACCCGGCGGCGGCGGTAGCATTCTCAGCACCCTCCCCCTCTGCGAGGGAGGGGCTGAACCGCGGATCACCCGTCGCTCAGCTCCACCGTCACCGGCACGTGGTCAGACGGCTTTTCCAGCCCGCGCAGGTGGCGCTGCACCGAGGCCGAGACGAGGCGGTCGGCGGCCTGGGGCGAGAGCAGCAGGTGGTCGATGCGGATGCCAAAGTTCCGCGGCCAGCAGCCGGCCTGATAGTCCCAGAAGGTGTAGAGCCCCGCGCTCGGCTCGCAGGCCCTCAGGCCATCCGTAAAACCTTCCGCCAGCAACGCGCGGAAGGCGCGGCGGGTCTCGGGCAGGAACAGGGCGTCCTGCGTCCAGGCGGTGGGGTCGGCGGCATCCTCGGGCTCGGGGATGACGTTGAAATCGCCCGCCAGCACCAGCGCCTCCTCGGTCGTCATCAGGGCACGGGCATGCGCCCGCAGGCGGGCCATGAAGGCGAGCTTGTAGCTGTATTTCGGACCCGGGGCCGGGTTGCCGTTCGGCAGGTAGATCGAGGCGACCCGCACCGGCGCCACGCCCTCCCCATGCACCAGCGCCTCGATGTAGCGGGCCTGCTCGTCCTCGGCGTCGCCCGGCAGGCCGCGCAGCAGCTGCGTGTATTGAAGCGGCGCGCGCACCAGCAGGGCGACGCCGTTATAGGCCTTCTGCCCCAGCGTCTCGCATGCATAGCCCGCCGCCTCGATCTCCTCGCGGGGGAACGACGCGTCCTGGCATTTCAGCTCCTGCAGGCAGACCACGTCGGGCCGCGCCTCGTCGAGGAAGCCCAGCAGGTGGCCGACCCGCTGCTTGATCGAATTGACGTTCCAGGTGGTGATCCGCATGGGTCTCGGGGGAGGCTCGGCCGGAGGGGCTCCCGTCATCGGGCCTTCGCGCGGCCCTGGCAAGGCGATCGCGAGGAGAGCCCCCATGGACGCGTCCTGGTTCGAGCCGGTGCGGGCCTATTGCGAGCGCGGCGACGCCGGCTTCTGGGCCGAGCCGGTCAATGCCCTGACGAACGCCGCCTTCCTCATAGCGGCCGGGCTCGCGGCGCGGCGTGCCCGCGGCGACGGACCGGTCCTGGCTCTGGCCGCCGTGACCTTCGTGGTGGGGATCGGCTCGTTCCTGTTCCACACCCTGGCGAACCGCTGGTCGATGCTGGCCGACGTGATCCCGATCGCCAGCTTCATCTACGGCTACTTCGCCCTGGCCATGACCCGCTTCTTCGGCTTCCGGCCGGCGGCGGCGACGGCCCTCACGCTGGCCTTCGCCGCCCTCGGCGCCGGCCTGACTCCGGCCCTCGACACGCTGACCGGGCGCTCGGTCTCGGGCCTCACCAACGGCTCGGTCGATTACGCCCCGGCGATCCTGGCGCTCCTCGGCGTCGGGCTCGCCCTCCTGAAGCGGACGCCCGGCACCGCCCGATCCGTGCTCGCGACCGCAGGGGTCTTTCTCGTCTCGCTGGCCTTCCGCACGGTCGATGTCAGCGTCTGCGCGCGCCTGCCGCTCGGCACGCATTTCCTCTGGCACGGGCTCAACGCGGTGGTACTCTACCGCCTACTGATCGCGGCGACCCAATTCAGGGTCGGACGCGCGGCCTGAGACGGCTCCTCGATCCGCTGCGCTCACCGGCCGCGTGCCCGTGGCCCTGCGGCGAGCGCGACCGCCGACTTGACGGTTTGCGCCGGGGGCGAACAATTCCGTCTCGAACCGGGGCACCAAGCCTTGGACGGGCGCGGGCCGTGGGCGGAGGGATGGATCGTGACCGGACGCGCACGTCTCCTCCTGGCCGCCCTGTGTCTCGCGGTATCGGGCGGTCAGGCCGAGGCCGAGACGGTTCAGGACGGGCAGCTCTGGATCAACACGACCCTGTTCGGATCGATCGGGGATCTGGCCTTCTTCGCCGAGGTCCAGCCGCGCATCGGCAACGGCATCTCGCAGCTCGACCAGTTGATCCTGCGCCCGGCCGTCGGCTGGAAGATCAACGAGAGGCTCACGCTCTACCAGGGCTACGCCTCCGTCGAAGACCGCGGCGGAGCGGGCCGCGTGCGCTTCGAGGATCGCAGCTTCCAGGAGATCAACTGGAAGATCGGCGAGATCTCCGGGGTCAAGGTCTCATCCCGCACGCGCTTCGAGCAGCGCTGGCAATCCGCCGGGCGGGATGTGGGCTTCCGCCTGCGCGAGAACCTGCGCTTCGCCCGGCCGCTGACGCCGGAGAAGGACAGCGTCTCGGCGGTCGGCTGGGTGGAGGCGTTCGTGGCGCTGAACGACACCGATTGGGGGGCTCGCGCCGGCTTCGATCGCGTCCGCACCTTCGTCGGGCTCGAATGGCCGATCGGCGGCACGTCGACGGTGGAGGTCGGCTACCTGAACCAGACCGCCCGCACGGCCGCGAGCGGCACCGAGGTGGATCACATCCTGTCCCTGAACTTGTCCGTGCGGAATTGAACCGGGAGGCGCGGACCGAAGACGGCTCTATCCCCCGATCCCGCGCGCCTTCAGGCTGTCGCCGATCTCCTCCAGGGCCGTCGGATCCTCGATGGTCGGGGGCATGGAAAAGTCCTCGCCGTCGGCGATGCGCTTCATCGTCCCGCGCAGGATCTTGCCCGAGCGCGTCTTCGGCAGGCGCCCCACGGTGAGCGCCAGCTTGAAGGCGGCCACGGGGCCGATCTCTTCGCGGACCCGGGCGACCAGTTCCCGCTCGACCGTCTCGGGGTCCTTGGCGACGCCCGCCTTCAGCACGACGAAGCCGCAGGGCGCCTCGCCCTTCAGGGCGTCGCGGATGCCGATCACCGCGCATTCGGCGACGTCCGGGTGGGCGGCGAGCACCGCCTCCATGCCGCCGGTGGAGAGGCGGTGGCCGGCCACGTTGATGATGTCGTCGGTGCGGCCCAGCACCGTGACGTAGCCGTCCTCGTCCACCACGCCCGCATCCGAGGTGTCGTAATAGCCGGGGAAGGTGGCGAGATAGCTCTGGCGGAAGCGCTCGTCCGAGCCCCACAGGGTCGGCAGGCATCCCGGGGGCAGGGGCAGCCTGAGGGCGATGGTGCCCATCGTGCCGGGGGCGACCGGCTTGCCCGCCTCGTCGAGCACGTGGAGGTCGTAGCCCGGCATCGGTTTGGCGGTGGAGCCGTACTTCACGGGCAGAGGCTCGATTCCGAGCGGGTTGCCGGCGATCGCCCAGCCGGTCTCGGTCTGCCACCAATGGTCGATCACGGGCCGCTTCAGCGCCCGCTCGGCCCAGGCCACCGAATCCGGGTCGGCCCGCTCGCCGGCCAGGAACAGGGCGCGGAAGCGGGAGAGATCGTAGCCCGCGATCTGTTCGGCGCGCGGATCCTCCTTCTTGATGGCGCGCAGGGCCGTGGGCGCCGTGAACAACGTCGCGGCGGCGTGCTCGGCCACGACCCGCCAGAAGGCGCCGGCATCGGGCGTGCCGACCGGCTTGCCCTCGTAGAGCACGGTGGTGCAGCCGTGCAGCAGCGGCGCGTAGACGATGTAGGAATGGCCCACCACCCAGCCGATGTCGGAGGCGCAGAAATAGACCTCGCCGGGCGCGACGCCGTAGAGGTTGGCCATCGACCATGCCAGCGCGACGCAATAGCCGCCGCTGTCGCGCACCACGCCCTTGGGCCGTCCTGTCGTGCCCGAGGTGTAGAGGATGTAGAGCGGGTCGGTCGCCGCCACCGGCAGCGGCTCGGCCCGCCGCCCGGCCCGGCGCGCCCGCGCAACCGTCTCCGCCCAATCCCGGTCGCGGCCCTCGACGAGGCCGGCCTCGCCTTGCGGGCGCTGCAGGATCAGGCAGGCGTCGGGCTTGTGCGACGAGCGCTCGATGGCCGCATCGAGCAGTGGCTTGTAGGCCACGACCCGGGCCGGCTCGATGCCGCAGGAGGCGGCCAGGATCACCTTGGGCGCGGCATCCTCGATGCGGGCGGCGAGTTCGTTGGCGGCAAAGCCTCCGAACACCACCGAGTGGATCGCGCCGATGCGGGCGCAGGCCAGCATCCCGAACAGCGCTTCGGGCACCATCGGCATGTAGATCACCACCCGGTCGCCCTTGCCCACGCCGAGATCGGCGAGGATGCCGGCGAGCACGGAGACCTCGTCCTGCAGCGCGCGGTAGCTGATGGTGCGCTTCGTGCCGGTGACGGGCGAATCGTGGATGATCGCGGCCTGGTCGGCGCGGGCGCCCTGCGCGTGCCGGTCGACCGCATTGCGGCAGACGTTGAGCCGGGCGTCGGGGAACCAGCGGCCGTAGACGCCCTGATCCGGATCGAAGGCGCGGCCGGGCGGCGTGTCCCAGTCGATGGCCCGCGCGGCCGCCAGCCAGAAGCCCTCCGGATCTTCGAGCGAGGCGGCGTGGACGGCGGCATAGGTGCCGTCGGGGGTGGGGGCGGCGGGCATCGGACGCTTCCTCGGGCGGGCCGGTTGTCCCGGCCTGTTCGCGGGTGATGATAGCGCGATTTCCCGCCCGTGGCGTCCGGGCTCGGCCCCTTCACAGCAGAACCGCCGCGCTGGTTTCCCAGGCGGCGGCGACGCGATCGGTACGATTGGGAGAAAGAAGATTACCGGCGGCCTCTCCCGGGGCCAGGCCGGTCGTGAGGCCCGCTAGTGGAGGGTTTCTCCGGATCGCAGGCGCTCGATTTCGTCCTTGAGGTGCAGTTTCTTACGCTTGAGTTCCGCGATGCGCAGGTCGTCGCTGGCGAGAGACTGGATCGCGTCGTGAAGCTCACGTTCCAGAGCGTCATGCTTGGCGGCGAGCTGGCTCAAATGCGTCTGCAAGGACATCAGGTGTCGCTCCTGTCATCGTTTCCGACGCGGGGAGACTGACACAAGATGGAGCGGCTGTCGAAGCCATTCGTTGGCAAAATGGACCGATCCGCAACAAGGTGATTCCAAATTTCGTGAATCCGGCAGCGGCTCTTTACTACGGCCACGTTTGCCCGGAGGAGGCGGGAGAACGGCGCCGCGCGCCTTGCCCCAGAGGTGGGCTTGGCGCATGGTCGCACCCGCTCCAACGGCCGGTGATGTGTTTCGAGCGATGATGGCGGACGATGTTGCCAACGACGCGGTGGCGGATCCGGCGGGCGAACTCAGCCGGCTCCGCGAGGAGCATCGGGATCTCGACGAAGCCATCGAAGCGCTGAAGCTCAGCGTCGCCGTCGATCAGCTCCAGCTGCAACGTCTGAAGAAGCGCAAGCTCGTGCTGCGCGACCGGATCGGCCACCTGGAAGACCAGATCACCCCGGACATCATCGCGTGACACGCGAGCCGGGAAGGCTATGCCTCCCCGGCGTCGGTTCCTGGTAATCGAGTCCTGAAAGTGGCCTCGCCAATTTCTGCGGGCCAGAGTTGCAGCGTTACTTGGCGAGATAGGCCGAGACGCTGGAGACGCGGTTGCCGACGAGGCGAACCGCCTTGCGCAGGCGCTCGTCCGTGACTTGGAACAGGTCGGCCCAATGCCTGCGGCTGGTGCTGTCGTGGATGTCGATGTGGGTCGGGGTGCGGGCGCGCGTGTTCTGGTCCGCGGAGGACATCGAGAGGGCTCACTGGATTGAGGGATCCGGCCGCCGAAGGCCGTTTCCTGCTCAACGCGGTCGGGTCGTTTCGGCTCCGGTGCCCGAGGCGGGATTCTGCGGGTTTTTTGCGCGCCCTGGACGGGGGCCGGACAAGGCTGTGGACGGGGTTTCCGCGCGCTCGCGAGCCATGGCTTTCTTGCCGCCCCCAGGCATCGGCGGCGCCTGTGCGGGCGCAGGCTTTCGCGTCGCGGCTTCGGACCATCCGACTTGCATGCCCCGCCCGCCTTGCCGTCGCGCGCACGCCCCTGTTATTCGACCCTTCCTGCCGGGCCCGCGGACCGGCGCCTCGACCTGCCTTAGGACCAGACGACGATGACGGGATCGCCCCCGGTCGCCATCATCATGGGAAGCCAGTCGGACTGGGCGACCATGCGCCACGCCGCCGAGACGCTGGATGCGCTCGGCGTCCCCCACGATGCGCGCATCGTCTCGGCCCACCGCACGCCGGACCGGCTTGTGGCCTTCGCCAAGGGCGCGAAGGCGGCGGGCTTCAAGGTCGTGATCGCGGGCGCGGGGGGAGCGGCGCACCTGCCGGGCATGGCCGCTTCGATGACCCCGCTGCCGGTCTTCGGCGTTCCGGTCGAGTCGAAGGCGCTCTCGGGCCAGGACAGCCTGCTCTCCATCGTCCAGATGCCCGCCGGCATTCCCGTCGGCACCCTGGCGATCGGCCGGGCGGGCGCCGTCAACGCCGCCCTGCTCGCCGCCGCCGTCCTGGCGCTGACCGACGAAGGTCTGGCCGGGCGGCTCGAAGCGTGGCGCACCCGCCAGACCGAATCCGTCGCCGAGCGGCCGGACCCCTCTCAAGCCTGATCGCAGCACGACACGCCATGGCCACTTCCTCCTCCTCGCCGCAGATCCGGCCCGGCGGCATCCTCGGCATCGTCGGCGGCGGCCAGCTCGGCCGCATGATCGCGCTGGCGGCGGCCGAGTACGGCCTCAAGGTCCATATCTACGCCCCCGACGCCGGCAGCCCGGCCTTCGACGTGGCGCATGCCCACACGCTCGCCTCCTACGACGACGCGGCGGCGCTCGCCGCCTTCGCCGATGCCTGCGACGTGGTCACCTACGAGTTCGAGAACATCCCCCACGCCGCCGCCTCAGTGCTGGCCGAGCACGCGACGCTCCGCCCGAGCGCGACCGCGCTGCTCACCACGCAGGACCGCCTCTCCGAGAAGGATTTCGTGGGTTCGCTCGGCATTCCGACGGCGCCCTACCGGGCCGTCGATACGGCCGAGGACCTCGCCCGCGCTCTCGACGAACTCGGCCGCCCCGCCGTCCTGAAGACCCGTCGCTTCGGTTACGACGGCAAGGGCCAGCGCATCATCCGGGAGGGCGAGGACGCGACGGCGCTGCTCGCCGAGTTCAAGGGTGCGCCCTGCATCCTCGAAGGCTTCGTGCCTTTCGAGCGGGAGATCTCGGTGGTCGCCGCCCGCGGGCCCGACGGGGCGTTCGCCGCCTACGATCCCTGCGCCAACGAGCACCGCAACCACATCCTCGCCCTCACCCGCGTGCCGGCACCCGGCCTGACCCGGGAGACGGGCGACGCCGCGGTCGCCGTCGCCCGGGCCATCGCCGAGGCGCTCGACTATGTCGGCGTGCTCGCCGTCGAGATGTTCGAGATCGCCGGCCCCGAGGGCGCCGCCCGCCTCGTCGTCAACGAGATCGCGCCGCGGGTGCACAATTCCGGGCACTGGACCATCGAGGGCGCGCTGACCTCGCAATTCGCGCAGGCCGTGCGCGCGGTCTGCGGCTGGCCGCTCGGCGACACCGCCCGCACCGGCGGCATGGCGGTGGAGATGGAGAACCTCATCGGCGATGGGGCCGACGCCTGGGCGGCCCTGCTGGCGGAGGCTGGCGCGCATCTCCACCTCTACGGCAAGGCCGAGGCGCGGGCCGGCCGCAAGATGGGGCACGTCACGCGGCTGAAGCCGCTGGGCTGATCTTCGCAGCCTGCGGAGCGTTTCTGTCGCTTCGCTGCAACAGAAAACCACAGTCGAACCCGGTTGGGGCCGCTCGACGAAGGCGTGAAGACCCGGGCCACACCTTCGCCACATCCCGCCGTTTCAGCAAAGGGTACGGGGCGTCGGCAGACGGCACCGTGCCAATCCTCCGGTCTCGATCGCCGGTTGGGCGGCACGGGCTTCTCCCGGCCGGGTCTCGCCGAACCGTCGCGTTCGCGGGACCATCATTAAGCGCCCCTTCACCGTGTTGCGGCAGCGTGCACGCGACGTAATGGATTCCGGCCCCTTCGGGCGGCCGCGGAGATCCGGGAAGCGGGCTCGCGGGGGAGAACGTGAAGATGAACGGGATGCTGCTGCAGGGACGCAAGGTGGGACTGCTCGGTGCCGTCGCGCTGACGACCGCGGCGCTGGCCGGCTGCGAGACCTATGGCAGCGCCACCGCGCCACGCCAGTTCGCGGTGCTGGAATCCGACACGACGGGTGCCACCAACGTCAACATCGCCTCGCTCAGCGACGTGATCAGCCGCAACCCGTCGGATGCGGGCGCCTACGTCACCCGCGGCGCGGCTTACGCCCGCTCGGGCCAGTTCGGCGACGCGATCACCGATTTCTCGAAGGCGATCCAGCTCGATCCGAACTCCGCCTCCGCCTACAACAACCGCGCGCTCGCCTACCGCCAGACCGGCCGCAACGAGGCGGCGATGCAGGATTTCTCCAAGGCCATCGCCACCGATCCGAATTTCTCGGCCGCCTATATCGGCCGGGCGAACCTCGCGCGCTCGCAGGGCGACCTCGACGGGGCGCTCAACGACCTCAACGTCGCGATCCGCCTCGCGCCGGAATCGGCCGAGGCGTACCATGCCCGCGGCCTCGTGCGGCAGAAGCAGGGCCACAACCCGGAGGCGATCGGCGATTTCGCGGCCGCCATCGACCGCAACCCCTTCGTGGCCGCGCCCTACGCCGCCCGCGGCCAGAGCCTGATCTCGCTCTCGCAGTACGACAAGGCGATCGAGGACTTCAACGCCGCCCTCAACGTCAACTCCAAGGATGCCGGGTCCTGGGCCTATCGCGGGCTGGCCTACGAGAAGACCAACCGGCGCAAGGAAGCGAGCGAGAGCTACCAGCAGGCGGCCCGCCTCGACCCCAATAACACGGTCGCCAAGCAGGGCGTCGGCCGGATGCAGGGCGGCCTGTTCTAGGATACCGTCGCGCCGAAGCGGGCCCGCCTCGGCGAGAGCCGGTGCGCCGAGGAGCGTGAGGCCCCATGCCGCGCCGCAAAGCCGAGCCCGTCCCGCCCTTCCGCCCGTTCGCGGACGATGCGGGCGTCCAGACCCTGGCGGGCTTCTCCATCGAGAACGGCGCGCGCCGCATCGCGCTGCACGGCAGCCTCGAGCTCACCCGCGACCGGGCAGGCCTGAAGCGGGCGCGCGCCCTGAAGAGCCTCCTCGACGCGGTGGTCGCCGCCCTCGAAGCGGAGGATCTGCCCGAGGCGCTCCCCGAGGAGCCCGAGACCGGCGCGCCCGTGCGAAATCCTTTCGCCTGACGCGGGTCGCCCCCATCTCCCGAGCCATGCCCCTCCGCCCCGTCCTTGCTCCGGCCGGGCGGCCCTGATACTCGGGCAGCAAATCTTTATCCGCAGGCGGAAGGCGCCCCGCGTGGCTCGGCTCGACCGGTTCGGCTCGGTCGACTCATCCGCGCGCGAGAGGCCACGCATCCGCGACCGCCGGCTCGACCGGCTCCCACGCTACACGCAGGACGAACGCACATGGCCCGCGAATTCATCTACCACATGCGGGGTCTGACCAAGACCTATGTCGGGGGCAAGAAGGTCCTCGAGAACGTCAACCTGTCCTTCTACCCCGACGCCAAGATCGGCGTGCTCGGCATCAACGGTGCCGGCAAGTCGACGCTGCTCAAGATCATGGCGGGCATCGACAAGGACTGGACCGGCGAGGGCTTCGTGGCGCAGGGCGCGCGCGTCGGCTACCTGCCGCAGGAGCCGCAGCTCGATCCGAACAAGTCGGTGCGCGAGAACGTCATGGAGGGCGTCGCCGAGAAGCAGGCGCTGCTCGACCGCTACAACGAACTCGCCATGAACTATTCCGAGGAGACGGCGGACGAGATGACCGCCCTCCAGGACAAGATCGAGGCGCAGAACCTCTGGGAGCTCGATTCCAAGGTCGATCAGGCCATGGAAGCGCTCGGCTGCCCGAGCGACGAGCAGCCGGTGGCCACCCTCTCGGGCGGCGAGCGGCGCCGCGTGGCTTTGTGCAAGCTGCTGCTGTGGGAGCCGGAACTGCTGCTCCTCGACGAGCCGACCAACCACCTCGACGCCGAGACGGTGAACTGGCTCGAAGGCCACCTCAAGCAGTATCCGGGCGCGATCCTGATCGTGACCCACGACCGCTACTTCCTCGACAACGTCACGGGCTGGATCCTCGAGCTCGATCGCGGCCGGGGCATTCCCTACGAGGGCAACTACTCCGCTTGGCTGGTGCAGAAGCAGAAGCGCCTGGAGCAGGAGGGCCGCGAGGACATGGCCCGCCAGCGCTCGATCGCCCGCGAGCAGGAGTGGATCGCCGCCTCGCCCAAGGCCCGGCAGTCGAAGTCGAAGGCGCGTATCACCCGCTACGAGGAGCTGGTCGCCAAGCAGAACAGCAAGGTCGACGCGGCCGCGCAGATCGTCATCCCGATCGACGAGCGCCTGGGCACCAACGTCATCGAGTTCGATCACCTCAACAAGGCCTTCGGTGACCGCCTGCTGATCGAGGATCTCTCGTTCAAGCTGCCGCCGGGCGGCATCGTCGGCGTCATCGGCCCGAACGGCGCCGGCAAGACCACCCTGTTCAAGATGATCACCGGCCAGGAGAAGCCCGATGGCGGGCGGATCGACGTCGGCGAGACGGTCAAGCTCGGCTACGTCGACCAGTCGCGCGACGCGCTCGATCCCAACGCCACGGTCTGGCAGGAGATCTCGGGCGGCAACGACATCATCTATTTCAACAAGCGCGAGATCAATTCGCGGGCCTATTGCGCGGCCTTCGCCTTCAAGGGCGGCGACCAGCAGAAGAAGGTCGGCACCCTCTCGGGCGGCGAGCGCAACCGCGTGCACCTCGCGCGCACGCTCAAGGGCGGCGCCAACGTGCTGCTGCTCGACGAGCCGACCAACGATCTCGACATGGAAACCCTGCGCGCCCTCGAGGACGCGCTGGAGGATTACGCCGGCTGCGCGGTCATCATCAGCCACGATCGCTGGTTCCTGAACCGCATCGCGACCCATATCCTCGCCTTCGAGGGTGAGAGCCATGTCGAGTGGTTCGAGGGCAACTTCTCGGACTACGAGACCGACAAGAAGCGCCGGCTCGGGCTCGACTCGATCATTCCGAAGAAGCTGAAGTACAAGAAGTTTTCGCGCTGATCCGCCTCTCCCCGCACGCGGGGAGTAGGGCCGGCGACAGTTCTCCAGCCGAGAGGCTCCGCCGTCCTCGCGCGGCGGAGCCGTCCAGTCCGCGGTCTCCTCCGGATCGGTCGCGCGGCTGGATCGCTTCGCCGACGCTCGCGATGACGGCGGGCCCGGGATCAGTTGCGAGGAGACCTCCTCACCACCACGCTCGACCCGCCCCGAGCGGCGGCAGGCCAAGATGGGCCGCCACCGAGGCGCCGATATCGGCGAAGGTCTCGCGGCGCCCGATCGAACCCGGCGCGACCTCCGGGCCAAAGGCCAGGACCGGCACCTGCTCGCGGGTGTGCTCGGTGCCGGTCCAGGTCGGGTCGTTGCCGTGGTCGGCGGTGATGATGCACAGATCGCCCGGCCGCAGCGCCGCCCGGATCGCGGGAAGGCGCGCATCGAAGGCTTCTAGCTCGGCGGCATAGCCGGGCACGTCGCGGCGGTGGCCGTGCTCGGTGTCGAAATCCACGAGGTTGAGGAAGACGAGCCCGCCCGCAGGCAGGGTCGAGAAGGCGTCGAGCGCCGCCTCCAGGCAGGCGGCGTTGCCGGCTGGCTTGATCTCGCGGCCCGTGGCGCGATGGGCGAAGATGTCGCCGATCTTGCCGACGCTGACGACCGCGCGGCCGGCCGCCTCCGCCACGTCGAGCAGGGTTTCGGCGGGGGGCGCGACGGCGAAATCCTTGCGGCGGCTGGTGCGGCGGAAACCCTCCGCCTCGCTGCCGAGGAAGGGCCGGGCGATGACCCGGCCGACGCGGTAGGGGTCGCAGAGTTCGCGGGCGATCCGGCAGGTTTCGATGAGCCGCTCCAGCCCGAACGCCTCCTCGTGGGCGGCGATCTGAAAGACGCTGTCGGCAGAGGTGTAGCAGATCGGCTGACCCGTCCGGACATGCTCCGCGCCGAACCTGTCGATGATGGCGGTGCCCGAGGCGTGGCAATCGCCGAGGATGCCGGGCAGCCCGGCCCGCTCGATCAGAGCCGCCGTCAGCGCCGCCGGGAAGGCGGGTTGGGTGTCGGGAAAATGTCCCCAGGCCTCCCGCACCGGCAGGCCCGCGATCTCCCAGTGGCCGGAAGGCGTGTCCTTGCCGGACGCGGTCTCGACGGCGTGCCCCCACAGCGCCTGAGGCGGCGTCTCGGGCGCGAGCCCCGGCGGCACGCGGCCGGTCGCCTCCTCGCAGGCGAGGCCGAGACCGAGAGCTGCGAGGTGGGGCAGGCGCAAGGGCCCCGAGCGCAGCCCGTCGCGGTCGCCGCGCCCGGCGGCGCAGGTTTCCGCGATATGCCCGACCGTGTCGGAGCCCGCGTCGCCGTAGCGGGCGGCGTCCGGGGCGCCGCCGATGCCGACGGAATCGAGGACGATGAGGAGCGCGCGCGCCATGCCTCAGGCTGGCACCGGCTCGGCGGTGGTCGCGGCATCCATCTCGAAGGCCGCCGCGAACAGGGTGCGGGTGTAGTCCGTCCTGGGCGCGGAAAAGATCTCCTCGGCCGGGCCCTCCTCGACCACTTGGCCGTGCTGCATCACCATGACGTAGTTCGAGAGCGCGCGGACCACCTTGAGGTCGTGGCTGATGAACAGGTAGGCGATGCCCCGCTCGCGCTGGAGGTCGCGCAGGAGCGTCACGATCTGCGCCTGCACCGAGCGGTCGAGCGCCGAGGTCGGCTCGTCGAGGACGACGAAGCGGGGCTTCAGGACGATGGCGCGGGCGATGGCGATGCGCTGGCGCTGGCCGCCGGAAAATTCGTGCGGGTAGCGGTCCATCGCCGCCGGATCGAGCCCGACATCGGTGAGCGCCTTGGCCACCAGGACGCGGCGCTCGTCGGCCCGGCGCACCTGTCCCTGCACTTCGAGCCCTTCGGCGACGATGTCGCCCACCGACATGCGCGGCGAGAGCGAGCCGTAGGGATCCTGGAAGACCACCTGCATGTCCTTGCGCAGGGGCCGCATGGCGCGCGGGCCCCTGTCCTCGATCCGCTGGCCGAGGAAGACGATCGGCCCCTCGGATTCGGTGAGCCGCAGCAGGGCGAGGCCGAGCGTGGTCTTGCCCGAGCCGGATTCGCCGACGACGCCCACCGTCTCGCCCGCCCGCACCCGGAGATGCACCCCGTCGACCGCCTTGACGTGACCGACGGTGCGCCGGAGCAGCCCCTCCTTCAGCGGAAACCAGACCTTGAGCGGCCCGGCCTCGACCAGCTGTTCGGCGCTCTCGGGCACGGGGTTCGCCCGCCCCGTGGGCTCCGAAGCGAGAAGGCGCTGCGTGTATTCGTGCTGGGGCCGGGTGAAGACCCGCTCAACCGGGCCCGCCTCGACCACCCGGCCCGCGAGCATCACGCAGACCCTGTCGGCGATGCGGCGCACGATGCCGAGATCGTGGGTGATGAACAGCATCGCCATGCCGAGCCGCTTCTGCAGATCGGCGAGCAGCGCGAGGATCTGCGCCTGCACGGTGACGTCGAGGGCGGTGGTGGGCTCGTCCGCGACCAGCAGGTCGGGCTCGCAGGCGAGCGCCATGGCGATCATCACCCGCTGGCGCTGGCCGCCGGACAATTCGTGCGGATAGGCCCCGAGCCGCCGCTCGGCGTCGCGGATGCCGACGAGATCCATGAGTTCGAGGATGCGGGTGCGCGCAGCCTTGCCCTTCAGGCCCCGATGGATCTCCAGCACCTCGCCGATCTGCCGCTGGATGGTGTGGAGCGGGTTGAGCGAGGTCATCGGCTCCTGGAACACCATGGTGATGTCCGCGCCGCGCACCGCGCGCATCTCGCGCTCGGGCAGCGTGAGCAGGTCGCGCCCCTTGAACAGGATTTTTCCGCCCGGATGGTGTGCCGCTCCGTCGAGCAGGCGCAGGATCGAGAGCGCGGTCACCGACTTGCCGGAGCCGGATTCACCGACCAACGCCAGGGTCTCGCCCCGCTCGATGGCGAAGCTGACGCGGTCCACCGCCAGCGTCTCGCGCGTCCCGCTTCGGAAGGCGACCGAGAGATCCTCGACGGTCAGCAGCGTATCGGACATCGAACCCCGGCGAACGAAAACGGCCCGCCGCGATCCGAAGGCCGGAGCGGCGGGCCGAGGGGTTATAGCGCGCGGGGACGGCCGCGCGAATCGTCTTCGCGTCGCGCTACTGCGCCAGCCCGACCTGCACGAGGTTGTCGCTGAAGGTCGGCGAGTGGCCCATGCCGCCATAGGTCGAGGCGCTGATGACGTTCACCGCCCCGTCCCGATTGAGCGAGTGCCAGTAGCCGAGCGAGGCGATGACCAGCCCCGGCGGCACCTCGTCGGTCACCCGCGCCTGGCCGTGGAAGGCGCCTCGATCGTTGAAGACCCGCACCAGCGCGCCCTCGCCGATCTCGCGGCTCCGCGCATCGGCCGGATTGATCAGGATCGTCTGCTCCCCCTGCGAGCGGATCTTGTGGGCCTCGTTGGCGTATTGCGAGTTGAGGAAGCCGTGGCTCTTCGGCGAGACGATGTTGAGGGGATAGCGCTCGGCCTGGGCCGGATTCGTCTCCGGCCGCTCGTTGGCCGGCACGTAGCCCGGCAGCGGGTCGAGGGCCTCGCCGCCCTGGAACTGCTCGTACATCTGCCGGAACGGCGGGGCGACGAAGTTGCCGCCCGTGACCGCGGCCTCAGAGTAGAACTCGCACTTGCCGGACGGCGTCGGGAAGTTGCCCTCGGCATGCGGCGTGCGCGTGTCCGGATCGCCGATGTTCAGGCGGTACCAGCCGTGCTGGCGGAAATGGTCCATGCCGATGCCGCCGAGCTTCGGGCTCTCCCAATCGAGATACCATTCCATGAGCTCGGTCTCGCTCATGGAGAACTGGGGCTCGGTGAAGCCGAAGGTCTTGGCCAGCCGCCGGAACAGCTCGGCGTTCGAGACCGTCTCGCCCGGCGGCTCGATCGCCTTCTGGTTCAGGGTGAAGAAGAAGTGCCCCCAGGAGAACATCATGTCGTCGTGCTCGGCCGCCATGGTGGCCGGCAGCAGGATGTCGGCGTAGCGGGCCGTGTCGGTGACGAAGTGCTCGCTGACGACGGTGAACAGATCCTCGCGGGCCAGCCCGCGCTTGATCTTGGCGGTTTCGGTCGAGTTCGAGACCGGGTTGGCGTTGTAGACCATCAGGGCGTGGATGCCGGGCTCGACCCCCGCCTCGCCGGTCAGCACCTCGCCGAGCTTGAGCACGTTGAGCACCCGCGTGCCCTCCGGGATCAGGTCCGGCCGGCAGACCCGGTCCCAATGCACCGGGAACTCCCACAACGGCATCTGGTAGACGCCGCCGCCCGGATCCTTCCAAGACCCCGTCAGGGCGGGAAGCGAGAAGATGGCGCGCAGCGCCTGGGCGCCGCCGGCACTCCGCTCCACCGCCACGCCGGGCCGAAGCGCCGCATTGCGGGTGGTGGCGTATTCGCGCGCAAGCTGCCGGATGTCCTCGGCGGGGATGCCGCAGATCTCGGCGGCGTATTCCGGCGTGAAGGCCTGTGCCCGTTCCTTCAGCGGCTCGAAGCCGACCGTGTGGCGGGCGATGTAGTCGGCGTCGGTCAGGCCCTCTTCGATGATGACGTGGATCATCGCCATGGCGAGCGCGCCGTCGGTGCCGGGCTTCGGCATCAGGTGCCAGTCGGCCTGGGCGGCGGTGCGCGAGCGGTAGGGGTCGATCACGATGACGCGGGCGCCGTGGCGCTGCGCCTCCTTCACCACGTGCCAGTGGTGGATGTTGGTCGAGACCGAGTTGCAGCCCCAGATCACGATGAGTTTCGACTGCGCGAAGCTCATCGGGTCGGTGCCGTTGGTCGGGCCGACGGTCAGCAGCCACGCCGTGCACGAGCCCGAGCCGCAGAACGTCTTCTCGGCCACCGTGGCGCCGAGCCGGTTGAAGAACGCGTCACCCACGGTGAGGCCCTGCACCACGCCCTCGTTGCCGAGATAGTTGTAGGGAAGGATCGCTTCCGCCCCGTGCGTCTCGATGATGCCGCTGAAGCGGCGATGGATCTCGGTGAGCGCCTCGTCCCAGCTAATCCGCTCGAACTGGCCGCTGCCCTTCGGGCCGGCGCGGCGCATGGGGTAGAGGACGCGGTCGGGGTTGTAGTGGTGGCGGTCGAAATCCTTGAGCTTGCCGCAGAGCGCGCCGCGGGTCATCGGATGATCCGGGTTGCCGCGCACGTCGATCAGCCGCCCGTCCTCGACGGTGTAGATCATCGAGCAGGTATCGGGGCAATCGTGCGGGCAGGCGCCGAGGCGCGTCACGGTCTCCGCGACCGTCTCCGACGCGAGCGGCTCCGACAGGGGCATGCGCTCTTCGAGCATGGTGTTCCTCCTCATGAGGCCGGATCTTGGCGTCCGGCTCTTGCAAGCATCGAGCCTAGCGCGGAGGCACCCGGAAAAATAGTGCGATTCTAAGGAGCGCAGGCAGGTACAACCCCACCGGGCAAGATCAGACCCTGCACCATGATGCATCGTCTTGGAACGAAGCGCGGCCATGAAGGCGAGCAGCCATCCTCTCGCCGAACGGGCGCCCTAGATGAGCCGGCGTGCCTCGCCTCTTCCTCGTTCTCATCCCGGCCGCGCTCATGGCCCTTGCCGGCCCGTCGCGTGCGGCCCCCTCGCCCGAGAGCGAGACGGTGGAGCAGGCGCTCTGCCGGCTGATCGAGGATTCGGCCAAGGCACGGCAGCTGCCGGTGCCGTTCCTGACCCGGCTGATCTGGCGCGAGAGTTCCTTCCGCGTCGGCGTGGTGAGCCCGGCCGGAGCGCAGGGGGTGGCGCAGTTCATGCCGGGCACCGCCAAGGACCGCGGGCTCAGCGATCCGTTCGATCCCGAGCAGGCGATTCCCCACGCGGCGCATTTCCTGGCCGACCTCGAGCGGCAGTTCGGCAATCTCGGGCTCGCGGCGGCGGCCTATAACGGCGGGCCGGGGCGCGTCTCGGCCTGGCTCGCCGGCAGCGGCGGCCTGCCCGCCGAGACGCGAGCCTACGTCATCGCCATCACCGGCCGGCCGGCGGAGGATTGGCGGCCGAACGCCGCCGTCGAGATGCCGGAGGGGGCCGACCCGGCCGGCAAGAAGCCCGACGCGAAATCCGAGCCGAAGCCCGTCGCGCCCGAGGCCGAGACGCAGACCTGCCTTCAGGTCACGGCGGCTCTGCGCATCCCCTCGCGCGGGGACCGCTTCGCGCTCGCCATCGAGGGCGGCCCGGCCGCGCCCTGGGGCGTGCAGCTCGCCGGCAACTTCTCGAAATCGCTGGCGCTCGCGAGCTTCCAGCGGGCGCGCACCCGCTATACCAGCGTGATCGGCGAGGTGCGGCCCATGATCATCGGCACGCGCCTGCGCTTCCGCGGCACGCGCACCTTCTACCGGGTGCGCATCCCGGCCGAGAGCCGCGGCGCGGCGGACGGCCTCTGCCAGAAGATCCGCACCGTGGGCGGCGCCTGCATCGTCCTGCGGACCTGACGCCATCAATCATCATCGCGGCGCCGCGCGGCCATGAAACCGCCGCGACCGCCGCGTCAATCACGGATCACATGATCAAGGCATTCGTCTCCCTCGTCTCCCTGGTCTGCCTCGGGCTCACCGCCCTGGGCCTGAGCGGCTGCTCGCCCCTGGCGCTGTTCGACGCGCTCGGCCCCCGCGACAAGGGCGGACGGATCGCGCTGCGCGACGCGGCCTACGGCGAGGACCCGCGCCAGCGCCTCGACGTGTTCGTGCCGGCCGTGCCCGAGGAGCGCGCGCCCGTGCTGGTGTTCTTCTACGGCGGCTCGTGGAACAGCGGCAGCAAGGACGACTACGCCTTCGTCGCGCAGGCCTTCGCCGCCCAGGGCTTCGTGACCGTGCTGCCGGACTACCGGCTCTACCCGCAATCGCGCTTCCCCGACTTCCTGGAGGACGGGGCGGCGGCAATCGCCTGGGTGCGCGACAACATCGCCGCGCACGGGGGCGACCCGAGCCGCATCCTGCTCGCGGGTCATTCGGCGGGTGCCTACAACGCGGCGATGCTCGGGCTCGATTCCAGCTACCTGCGCCGGGCCGGCATCGATCCGCGGGTGATCCGGGCCGTGGCGGGCCTGTCCGGCCCCTACGACTTCCTGCCCTTCGACCAGAAGACCTCGATCGACGTGTTCGGACAGGCGCCCGATCCGAAGGCGACGCAGCCCGTCACCTTCGCCAGCGCCCACTCGCCGCCGGCCTTCCTCGCCACCGGCGACACGGACACCGTCGTGCGCCCGCGCAACACCGCGAGCCTCGCCGAGCGCCTGCGCAGCGCCCGCGTCCCGGTGCAGGAGCGGGTCTACGAAGGGCTCGACCACGCCGACACGCTGCTGGCGCTCTCCATCACCTTCCGCAGCAAGGCCCCGGTGCTGGCCGAGATGAGCGCCTTCCTGCGCCAGCACGCGGGCGCGCGCCGCCTCACCACGCTGACGATGCACTGAGGCTTCGAGGGCGTGCCGCCCGACCCGTCGCGTTTCGCGCGGCGGGCGTAAGCCGCGGGAGACGCGCGGCTCCCGCCCGCGCCCCTACTGTCCCGGCATCGTCAGGATCAGCGGTCCGTTGCGGGTGGCCACGACCGTGTGCTCGTACTGGACCGTGAGGGCGCGCGGCCGGCTGTAGAGGGTCCAGGGATCGTCCCCGTCCTCGGCAAAGTCGGCCCCCAGCGACAGGAAAGGCTCCACGGTCAGCACCAGCCCGTCCGCCATGATCCGGCGCTCGGAAGCGTTGGGCCAAGTCGCGATCTCGGTCGGCTCCTCGTGCAGCGACCGGCCGACGCCGTGGCTGGCGAGGTTGCGTACCAGGGTGTAGCCGTTCTTCTTCGCGAAGCTGCCCACGGCCTGGCCGATACCCGCCAGCGGCTTGCCGGCCCCGACCTGCCGCAGGCCCGACCACATCGCCCGGCGCCCGTCCTTGCACAGCCGCTCGACCGCGCGCGTCACCGGCGGCACGGCGAAGGAGGCGCCGGTATCGGCGAAGTAGCCGTGCTTCTCCGCCGAGACGTCGATGTTGACGAGGTCGCCCGGCCCGATCCGCCGCTCGCCCGGGATGCCGTGGGCGATCTCCTCGTTGACGCTGATGCAGGTGGCCCCCGGAAAGCCGTAGACCGCCTCCGGCGCCGGACGCGCCCCGGCCGCTTCGAGAAACAGCCGCCCGATCCCATCGAGTTCGAGCGTGGTCATGCCGGGCTCGATCGCCCTTCCCATCGCCTCCAGCGCGTCGGCCACGATGCGCCCGATCCGTTTCAGCGCCGCGAGGTCGTCGTCGCTCGACACGGTCATGGGTTCTCCTTCCGTGGGATGCCGCAGGGGCTCCGGCTCGGTGGGTGCTCTTGGTCCGAAGCTGACGCTTGGTACCAAATCGCGAGGTGCGCTTGGGAGTGGAAAACCAGCTTTGGCGCGGTCCCACGCCTCAGACGAAATGTCAGTGCGAAACGCACAAGAGATGGACGAGCGGATGAGGGTCGGGACCGCGGGATCACACGGCTGCGGAGCCGAGCCAGTCGACCAGCTTTCCGACATCCCCCGCCCGGGCCGGATGCCGGGGATGGAGGACCCAGTAGGGGTGGGCGTCGAGGACGGGTCCGAAGGGTTGAACCAGCGCGCCGCTCGCTAGGTCGTCGGCGGCAAGCACGACCGACAGAAGCGCGATCCCTTGACCCGCGATCGCCGCCTGAATGACGTGACCTTCGTCGCTGAAGTGAATGCCCGCGCCGCCATCGACATCGGTGATCCCGGCCTTCCGCAGCCAGGCCGGCCATGTCGGCGTCTCGTCGGACAGGTGGGGCCACTCGAAGTGCAGCAGCGGGTAGCGCGCCAAATCTCTCTCGGATCGAACCGCGAGGCGAGGACTGCAAGCGGGTGTGACCCGGTCGACCACCAACCTGTGACCGTCGAGGTCGGGGTAGGGACCGGGTCCGTAGCGGACGGCAATGTCCACTCCGTCGCGGGCGAAGTCGATCAGGCTGTCGGACGCGTGCAGTCGCAGGTCGCAACCGGGATGCACGGCACGGAAGTCGGCAAGCCGTGGCACGAGCCACTTCGCGACGAAGGCGGTCGGAGCCGAGAGCGTGAGAAGACCGGCCGCGTGCCGGCCGCGGATCTGGTCGATGGCTTCGGCGAACGCGTCGAAGCCATCGCGAAGCACGGGCAGCAGCACGGCTCCCTCGGCGGTCAGCCGGACCCGGCGCGTCTCGCGGTGGAAGAGGCGAAGCCCCAAGGTCTGTTCGAGAAGCCGGATCTGATGGCTGATGGCGGTCGCCGTGACGCCCAGTTCGTCGGCGGCGCCGCGGAAGCTCAGGCGGCGCGCAGCCGCCTCGAAGGCCCGCAGCGCCGCGAGCGGGGGAAGCGATCTGCGCATCGTCATGGCTGAATGTAGCTCATCCATCCCGTGAGGAGAACGCGTTCGTCATCCCGCATCCCGGCTGACACAAGGGCGCCTGCCAAGGACGGGAGGCTCACTTGAAAGCGATGGTGTTGACGAGGTTCGGGGGACCGGACAGCTTCGAACTCCGGGACCTCCCCGACCCGCGGCCAGGCCCCCGGCAGGTCCGCGTGGCTGTGCATGCGACATCGATCAACCCGCTCGACGGACAGATCCGCCGCGGTGACTACGCCGACCAGGTCGAACTGCCGGCCATCATCGGCCACGATGTCTCCGGGGTGGTCGACCAGATCGGATCCGACGTGACGGAGTTCCGCGTCGGCGATGAGGTCTATTACACGCCGCGGATCTTCAGCGGGCCGGGATCGTACGCGGAATACCATGTGGCGGACGCCGACATCGTGGCACGAAAGCCCGTCAACCTGACCCATTCCGAGGCCGCGAGCGTCAGCCTCGTCGGCGTGACCGTTTGGGAAGGGCTGGTCGAGCGGGCCCGATTGCAGGTGACCGAAACGATCCTGATCCACGGCGGCGCCGGGGGCGTCGGGGCCATCGCCGTTCAGGTCGCCAAGGCCATCGGCGCGCGTGTCCTGGCGACGGCGCGAGGCGGCGACGCAGCCCTCGTCGAAGGGCTCGGCGCCTCGGCCGTCATCGATTTCGAGCGCGAGGACTACGTGGACGCCGTCACTCGCCTGACCGACGGCAGGGGCGTCGATGTCGTTCTGGATACGATCGGGCGCGACACGCTCTCGCGTTCCCCACGCATCCTCCGCGAGGATGGGCGCGTCGTCACCCTGGTGGACACCGCGACTCCCCAGAACCTCATCGATGCCTGGGGTCGGAACGCGACCTACCACTTCGTCTTCTCTCGCCAGACCGGCGGCAAGCTCGATGCCCTCACGCGCCTCCTCGAGCGCGGCCTCGTGGTGCCGCAAGTCGGCCTGGAGTTTCCTCTCGAGGAAGTCGCCCGCGCTCACGCGCGTTCCGAGGAGGGCCGGCTCAAGGGCAAGATCGTGCTTCGGGTGCGACCGTGACGCCGCCGGATCTCCGCCAGAGTCCCGGATCGAACAGGTCGCAAGTTCCGGTTGGTCGAAGACGACGGCTACGAAATCACTGCCGTTCCATGTCATCGACGACGTCGGACCGCTCCGAAGTGCCGAGCGCGGCCGCGCGAAAGCAGACGTACTGAGCGCCTCACATCGATCGCAAGCAACCCTTCCCGGACCCGGCGAGGCCCCTGCCCCGTCGTCCGCTGCCGGCCGGCGCCCCTTCAGGCGACCACCTCCCCTGGGATCGGCCGTGGCCGGCGGTCCGGGCCGATGGCGACGAAGGTGAAGAGCCCCTCCGTCACCTTCGTGGTGTCCTCACCTTCTCGCTCCCGGCGCCAGACCTCGACCTGGATGCGCATGGAGGTGCGGCCCGTCCTCACGATCCAGGCGTAGAAGCTCACCTCGTCGCCGACGAAGACCGGGCGGTGGAAGGTCATCGCCTCCGCCGAAATCGTGGCGCAGCGCCCCCGCGCCCGGCGCGCGGCGACGTTGCCGGCCGCCATGTCCATGTGGGCCATCAGCCAACCGCCGAAGATGTCGCCCGCCGGATTGGTGTCGGTGGGCATCGCCACCGTGCGGATCACCGGCGGCCCGCGGTCGGTGGGCTGGGCTTCGAGGGGGTTCGGCGCGCTCGTCATCGGAAGACTTTACGGATCGGTCGGATCGGAGGGTCGGTCCGAGCGTAGCAGCTGCCGTGCCGGCCGGGCAGCGCACGGGGTGACGGCGCTCCGGACTTGTCGCGAACCGTTCCACTCTGCCGACCACTGCCCACCGGCACCGCCGACCGTTCAAATGCGACCAAACGCGTTAACCGATTTTTAACCCGGCGATTGCGGCGGGCGGGCGCCTGTGAGAGCTTCATTAACGGAAGCTTAACTGCTCGGTCAGGGCCATGCGTATCGCGTTCTCCAAGCTCTGTGTCGCCCGGCCCCGCAAGGCGCTCAACCTGCTCGCAGGTCTCGCCCTGACCGGCCTCTTCCTCGCCGCGCCGGCGCGCACCGAGGCGCAGACCCACGCCGCGCTTCCCGCCGCCAGCCTGTCGGCGCTCACCACCGGCCCCGCCCGGCCGATCGCCGCCTGGGCCGAGTTCTGCGAGCGCTATGCCGGCGAGTGCGCCGTCGACCGCACGGAGCCGGCCGTCATCACCCTGACGCCCGCGCTCTGGCAGACGATCAACGGCATCAACCGCCGGATCAACCGGGCCGTCGAGGCGGTGACCGATCTCGATCACTGGCGCGCGGCCGACCGCTGGGATCTGGCCGAGGACGGCCGCGGCGATTGCGAGGACTTCCAGCTGCTCAAGCGCCGCCTGCTGGTCGATGCCGGCCTGCCGCGCCGGGCCATGCGGATGACCGTCGTCATCGACGAGAAGGGCGAGGGCCACGCCGTCCTCACCCTCATCACCAGCCGCGGCGACCTCGTGCTCGACAACAAGACCAACGCGATCCTGCCCTGGACGCAGACCGGCTACACCTTCGTCAAGCGTGAGAGCCAGGACGCCGTGGGCTGGGTCGCGCTCGGCCGCGACGCCTCGCCGCTCACCGCGGCCAACCGCTGAGCGGACCATTTCGGCTGTTCCGGATCGGGACCGAACCCGGCGCCGACGCGTTAGCAGACATTAACGGGTCGGCGACCAAGGTTGACAGGACGTTTCCGAGAGCAGCCCGCGGCTCGGAAAATCCCGTCGTTTCCTCGGGTTCGCCGTTCCAGGGTCCGCCCCATGCGCCGCGTCCTAGCCAGCCTCCTTCCGGCCCTCGTCCTCCTCGCCGCCCTCCCCGCCCGCGCGGAGAGCCCGGAGGCTGCGCGCCATACGGCCTGGCAGGCCTGCCTCGACGACGCCTTCGCGGACCACGCCCGGACCACGAGCCGCAGCTTCGCGGCGACCAAAGCGGTCTCGACCTGCCGCGACCGCGAGGAGGCCTATCTCGGCGCGCTCGCCGGCTCTCCGCTCCTCGACGGCGAGGACGTGGCGCGCATCCGCCCTGCCCTGATCGCCCGCGCCCGCGATCGGCTGATGGGGACGCAGCGCTTCAGCGCGCTCTGAACCGACCCGCCGCTTACGCCAGCATGTAGGCCAGCAGCGAGCGCAGCTGCGCCGGCTTGATCGGCTTGTGGACGAGTTCGGCCCCCGTGGACTGGGCGCGGGCGGCGATGTCGGCGCCGTGGTCGGCGGTGGTGAGGATGACCGGCGTGACCCAGCCCCGGTCGCGCCGCAGGAAATCGACCACGTCGAGGCCGCAGGCGCCGTTGTCGAGGTGGTAATCGATCACCATCACGTCCGGCCGCATCATCCCGGCCCCGAGCGCGGCCACGACGCCCGCTTGATCGCGAAACACCTGCACCTCGGCGTCCCAGTTGCGCAGGAGGCGCTGCAACGCCTCCGCCGTCGAGGCGTCGTTCTCGATCACGAGCACCCGGGCGCCGGTCAGCGTCGTCGCCAGGGGCGCCAGCGGCACCTGCGCCCCGGGGCGCTGCGTGGCGATCGGCAGGGTCAGGCTCAGGCGCGTGCCGTGGCCGCTGCGCGAATGCAGGGCGATGCCGTGGCCGAGCGTCGAGGCCGTGCGCTGCACGATCGAGAGGCCGAGCCCGAGCCCTACGCCCCCGTCGTCGGATTCGCGCCCGCCGCGGTAGAACTCCTCGAAGACGAGCGCCCGCTCGTGCTCGGGGATGCCGCAGCCGGTATCGATGACCTCGATCCGGCAGAGTTTGCCTTCCCTGCCGCCCCTGCGCCGCGCGGCGATCAGCACGCCGCCGCTCTCGGTGTAGCGGATCGCGTTGGAGACGAGGTTCTGCAGGATGCGCTGCAGCAGCACGCCGTCGGTCTCCACCACGAGGTCGCCGCAGCGGGTGACGAGTCGCAGTTCCTTTCGCTCGGCGAAGGGCCGGAAGCTCGCCTCGATCCCGGCCACGAGGTCGGCGAGCCGCACCGGCTTGACCACCGGGCGCACGATGCCGGCATCGAGCTTCGAGATGTCGATCAGCGTCTTGATCAGATCTTCGATCGTCTCCAGCCCCCGCTCCACCTGCCGGGCGATCCCTTTCGCCTCCGGACTCGGAGCGAGGTCGGTCAGCGCCGAGAGGGAGAGGCGCGCCGCGTTGAGCGGCTGGAGCAGATCGTGGCTCGCGGCGGCCAGGAAGCGGGTCTTGGAGCGGTTGGCGGTCTCGGCCTCTTCTTTCGCCGCCTGCAGCGCCTCGTTGGAGCGCTCCAGGCTGTGCATCAGCGCGGTCAGCTCCTCCGTGCGGGCGCGGACGCGGCCGTCGAGCATGATCGCGGTCTGGAACAGCGAGTAGGCGCCCCCCTGCTGATCCATGGTGCGCTCGACATGGGCCATCAGCGCCGCGTTGATGCGCTCCAGCTTGGCCACGCGCAGGTTCAGCGACTCGAGGGTCTGCGGTTCGGCGGAAGGCTCCGGCCAGAGGGTCGGGCGGTTCATCGCGTCGTCTTCACGCCCCGGTCCTCCGGCACCTCGGCCCGGCCGATCGCGATGCCCGTGAACGTCTGATTGAGATGCATCGAGCGGTACTGCTCGCCGTAGGTCTCGAAGCCGACCACGCCGTAGCGCTTGTACAGGTCGGCGATGCGGTGGCGCACCTGCCGGCTCTCCGCGTCGAGCCGCCGGAACACGCAGTCGAAACCGATCACGAGATCGAGGCCGCCGAGCGCCGCGTCGAGGTTTTCGAGCTCCGTGCGGGTCGCCTCGACGATGTCGCGGGGCTGGGCCAGCGTCATCACCACGCCCTCCCCGATGGCGCAGAAGAAGGTCATCGCCCCGTCCGGTTCCACCCGGCTGATCGAGCGGCAGTAATACTCGCCGCCGATCTTCACCGCGAGCGGATAGGCGGCAAAGCTCATCGGCGTGAGGTTTTCCGGATCGAGCCCGACCGCCATGGCGTATTCGCGCGCGGCCGGCTCGGCGTTCAGTTCGGTGACCCGCCGCGCCTCCTCGCAGGCGGCGGTGACCACGAACTTGCGGCTGGTCGGCTCGAAATTGTCGCTCTTGAAGATGCGGATCGGGAAATCGGTCTCAACGAGCAGGATCACCGCCGCGTCGCGCCACAGCGCGCCCTCGTGGATCAGGACCGTGCTGCGGAAGGCGAGGTCGTCGGCCGCCGAACCGCCGATCAGCGGGATGCCGTCGAGCGCCCAGGCGACCGCCGAGACCACGGTTTCCTCGGCATTGGAGAGGGCATCGATCAGGGAGAGCGCGAAGCGGTGGCTGCTGCCCGCATCCGGGCGACCCTGATCGAGCAGGCGGCGCAGGCCCCGCACGGTGGAGGCGGCCCCCTCCACGTCGAGCCGGGCGATGTCGGTGAGCAGGCCCGAGACGATCCGGAAGCCCTGGCGCGGGAAGGCGATGACGACGAGGCCGCGGTCGATCGAGCCCGCCGGGCTGATGCCGCCGGAGGTGGAGCAACCGGTCAGGGCCACGCCGGGAAAGCGGGCGGTGAGCGCCGCGGTGAGGGTCTGCGCGTCGTAGGCCGGCGAGAAGAACACGATGAGGTGGCCGAGCGCCGCGCGGTCGATGATCTCCGCCACGGCCGCGACCGCGCCCTCCGCCTCGCCCGCATCCGTCCAGGCTGTCTGGATTCCGCACAGATGCCGCCGCATCTGCGTACCGTGCGCCACCGTCCCGCTCCCTCGCGCGGGGTCGTTCCGGCAGACCGGACGCCCCTGACATATTGTGCACGACTATGTCTGCGGCGTGGGGGTGTGGCAATGGGCGGGCGGCCCACGGCTTCAAGAGCGCGCCACGTCCTCGGGATCAGGCCACCGCGGCCGGCCGCTCGCCCCGAGCCCGGTAGGACAGGGCCTCGGCCAGATGCAGCCGCCGCACCTGCGCCTCCCCGTCGAGATCGGCCAGGGTGCGGGCGAGACGGAGCGTGCGGTGGAAGCCGCGGGCAGAGAGCCGCATCGTCTCGGCCGCGCTGCGAACGAGCGCCGTGCCCTCGGCGTCGGGCGCTGCGACGGTCTCGATCACGCTCGCCGGGCAGGTGGCGTTGGTGGTGGCGCCCGGCAGCCCGAGCGCGGCGTAACGCGCGCCCTGAAGCGCCCGCGCCGCGGCGACCCGCGCGGCGGCCTCCACCGAGCCTTCCGCGGGCGGCGGCAGGATCAGGTCGGCGGCGGTCACGGCGGCGACCTCGATCCGCAGGTCGATCCGGTCGAGGAGCGGCCCGGAGATGCGCGCGCCGTACTGCGCCGCGCAGCGCTCGTTCGGGCCGCGTCGGCAGGCATAGCCCGGCTCCAGGGCCATGCCGCAGCGGCAGGGATTCATCGCTGCCACGAGCTGGAAGCGGGCCGGGTAGGTCACCCGGTGGTTGGCCCGCGCGATCATGATCTCCCCGGTCTCCATGGGCTGGCGCAGGGAATCGAGCACCTGGGGCGTGAACTCGGGCAGTTCGTCGAGGAAGAGCACCCCGCCATGGGCGAGCGAGGCCTCGCCCGGCCGCGCGCCGATGCCGCCGCCGACGAGAGCGGCCATGGAGGCGGAGTGGTGCGGCTGGCGGAACGGCCGGCGGTTCGAGAGCGCCCCACCCTTCAGCGCGCCCGCCACCGACTGGATCATCGAGACTTCGAGGAGTTCGCGGGGGCCGAGCGGGGGCAGGATCGAGGGGAGCCGGGCAGCCAGCATCGACTTGCCGGCCCCGGGTGGGCCGTTCATCAGCAGATTGTGACCGCCGGCCGCGGCGATCTCCAGGGCGCGCTTGGCGCTCTCCTGCCCTTTGATGTCGCGCAGATCCGGCATCGGCCCGGCGGGCGCGGCCACCGCGGGCTGCGGCCGGGCCATGACCTGGCTACCCTGAAGTGGTTGGCGAGCTGGATCAGCGAGCGCGGCGCCAGCACGTCCATGTCGCCGGCCGCCCAGGCCGCCTCCGGCCCCGTCGCCGCGGGGCAGATCAGCCCGAGCCCCTGGCCGTTGGCCGCCATCGCCGCCGGGAGCACCCCGGCCACCGCCGTGATCGAGCCGTCGAGCGCCAGTTCGCCGAGCACGCAGTAGCCGCCCAGCGCATCGGCCGGCAGCGCGCCGATGGCGCCCATCACCGCGAGCGCGATCGGCAGGTCGTAGTGCGAACCTTCCTTGGGCAGGTCGGCGGGGGCGAGGTTGCAGGTGATGCGCTTGGCCGGCAGCGCCAGCCCGGAGGCGATCAGGGCCGAGCGTACCCGCTCGCGGGATTCGGCCACCGCCTTGTCCGGCAGGCCGACGATCGTGAAGGCGACCGCACCCGGTGCGATCTGCACCTGCACGTCGACGGCGCGCGCCTCGATCCCCTCGAAGGCGACGGTTCAAAGCTGACAGTAGACAGGATTATTGTTTTTACACAATAGTTTGCGAAAGAAACGCACCTCAGGCTAGCGGCGAGTGTCACCAGAGTGTCACCGTGGGGCGCGATGCCGCTCCCGCTTTTCGGCATCCGGGGCTGCACCAATGTGATTTCGACCTCTATGTGCCGGCCACTAAGGGCAGTGTCTGCCCTCCTTCCTGTCGAAGTGGATCCACCGCACGATGCCGATCAAGGCGCTGAACGATCGCAAGAAGCTGTCGAGCGACTTCAACGAGGCCAATGACGCGTTCATCGACGCGGTGCTCGGCGCTCTCCAGGCCGGCGAGATCCCGCTCGACCTGGCCCGGGCCTACCTCGCCCACCCGGTCGCCATGATGCACTCGGATGGCCCGCAGGCCGTCGCCAACTACTTCGAGCGGATCCTCTCGCAGCAGCCTGAGATCGACTGGACGCCCGGCGAGTGAGCGGGGGCAGCCATGACCATCCCAGATCGCGAGCTTGAATTCTCTCCACTTTCCGGTCGTGTGACGCGAGATGGTGTGACAGTACAGGTCCACATCTACCGCTTCGCTGGCACCGACGAAGAGTGGACTCTGGAGGTCGTCGACCACGAGGATGGCTCGACCGTATGGGAAAACTCGTTCGACACAGATGTTGAGGCCTACGAGGCTTTCGAGCAGTGCGTGCGAGAGGGCGGGATCAGGACGTTCACGGAGGACGCGCCGACGCAGCATTGATGGCGCGTTCGGGCGTGAGCGAGGCGTGAAAGCAGCGGGCCGGCTCTGAGGGGCATTAGGCCGACCCGCTGGCCGCCGAGATAAGATCGGGACAGTTCAGCGGCATCGCCTCATGCGCTTCAGCGCTCCACCGCTCAAGTTGCTGTCACGCTACCTACCTAACATTTGATCCAGGGGCGAACGAGCCTTCCGCTCGTATGCGAAGGCTGGAAACAGCGGGTCGGTATGGGGGGGCAACACCGACCCGCTGGCCGTCTGCCGTGAAGCAGGAGTAGCCTTCGGCGCGACGACAGCATGTCGTGCTCGACGCGCCTGAAACGCTCAAGCACCGCTTTCGACTTATCCCGATGAACGCTGGGGATAGGCCGGGCTTGAGTGGCGCTCGAAAGCAGCGGGCCGGCGCCAGGCCCCCCTCAAGCACCGACCCGCCGTCCGCAAACTCCAGTGAGGCGATACGGTCCTGCGGACGCGCTCCTTCGTGCGCCTCCGTCAAAGGACGCACAAGCTACACCTTCGACGTAGCCCGAATGTAGTCCTAAGCCGGCCGGGCCCGCCGCGCACCTCCACTATCAGGACCACCACCATGACCCATGTGCTTCTGCTCGCGGCGCTGGCGCTCGCCTGTGTCGCGTCTTCGGCGTCGCGTTGGGAGACGCCGAAGGAGGTGGTGCGGGCGCCGTGCGTAGAGCGTGGGCTGCCGTTGGATTGAGAACGCAGTCGCCACCCCTGGCCATCGCAATTAGAGTTGCGTACAATCAATCATTGTTGACAAGCACTCCTGGGCGTCAATGACTGAGAGAGGCTAGCGCTCTTGCCTGAAAAGCTGGAGCAAACAC
>NZ_QJJJ01000028.1 GCF_003201865.1 Methylobacterium sp. B4
GAGTGTTCGGATTGGAACGAAGGTGCAGACACTGCGCGTTTCGTCCCCAAGTCTCAGGCTCCAGCGCTTGGAAACGGCTGCCTTAGGAACATCGCCATGAAGCCAGCTTTACATACTGGCTTTAGCACACAAAAGGTTACCGGATGTCGTAGGCCCTCCAGCCACGTGGCACACGGTCGGCGGGCCGGTTCGTGTTGTGCAAAATCCTGCGCCGGCCCGCTGCTTTATGCCCTGCTATATTCAAACGTGTTCAACACAGAAACGCAGCTGCCGGCGCACATTGAAACCTTCTATGGCGCGCGGCCGCTGCACGGTGCACGCACCATCCATCTCTCCACGATGCGGGTGGAGATCCCCTGTGCCGTGATGACGGTGTGCTGGCAGAAGCCGCCCACGGCCGGCTGCATCTCGCCGCTGACCGGGTGCGGAAACCGGAGATCCCGCTGTGCCCGCATGATGCGCAGACCGTCGCGCGAGGGATTGAACGAGGCCATGCCGCCCGTCAGGCCCATGCCGCCCAGGCGACGCATCAGTTCGGGCGACGACGGGGCGCAGGTGTTCATGATCTGCTGCGCGCCTGCGGCCTCGTCGCCTGAGTCCACTACCCAGCACTCAGGCCGGCCGCGTGCTTCCGACCAGCCCGCCATCAGGATCATGTTCGACCGGGCCCGTGCCTGCGGGTTTGCCGTGCCGAACTGCACCAGGGCGATGGTGTAGGTCTCATGCATGTTGCTGACCGCCTCGTCGAACGAGGCGAAGCGCCAGCGCGCCCGATCCGCGAAGTACTCGGGCAGCTCGCTTGGCCCACGACCTGAGACCACGGCCGGGAGGTGCCCAAGGATGCGCACCTTCTGCGCCGTGCCGAACACCTGCCCCTCGGGGCCACGGAGCCAGCCATCGGTGAGCACGTGTACTGCGCTCTCGCGCACGTAGGCGTGAAGGGCCGTCAAAGCCGTCTCCATGGTCGGTGAGGGTGTCGCCGATGCTGTCCGAGTAGTTCGGCGCGGCGTAGTCGGGGGCGAACTTGAGGCGGCCGTTCAGCACCGGGATCGGCTGCATCGGCCGGGCAGCGTTGCCCTGCAGGCCGAAGGAGTGCAGCGCGTCGGTGCTGCTAGTTTTCCCGCCCGCCTTCGGAGCGAGAAAGTGGCTGATCGCCAGAGCGCCGGCGCCGACGATGGCGGCGGAAGCGACAGCCCCGCCGAAGCTACCGAGCGAAGTAGCAAGCGCCGCGCCGAGCGGCCCGGCTGGTCCTGCCGCCGCAGTCAGCGCGACGAGAGCGACAACGGAGAGGATACTCTTGCCGACCGACCCACCGCGCCCGCCGCCGAGCGGGCGGCTGATGAACTCCACGTGGTCGTTCGCGGCCACAGCCCGCGTTTCCCACTCGGCCCGGCCATAGAACTCGCCGTTGATGGTCAGGACAGTTGGAAGCTCAAACCGCCATGCGACACGGGCAAGGTAAGCGGCGATGGTCTCCCCCATGACGGCCTGCGCGTCAGCGATCGGCAAGATGATGCCCGGATCTCCGGGGTTCTCGATGTTGTCCGGCTCGTAGAGTTGCAGGTTGTGCTTCACTGCGATCTGCATGCGGTCCCCCTCAGCGCATCCCTTCGGGCCATCGCCGAAGGATCTTCGTGGAGATGTCGGAGCGCGTGAGCGTGGTGAGCTGACAGAAGACTCCTGCGACGACGACCTCGCGACCATTCTCCATCATGAGTGGGTGGGTGCGCTGCGCCTCGACCAAGCGCATCGCCCAAGCCTCCGGGGCTTCGCCGGGGGCGCCCACGTCCGCGGCGATCTCGCTGGCCGCCTCGATGATCCGGTCGCTGATGGGGGAGATCAGGTCGTCCGGGATCGGGTAGAGTGTCCAGGCTTCCAGGCCACTCCCGGGCGACGTCCTCAGCAAGTAGCCCTCGAGGCTGTCTCGGCCCTGCGAGTGGCCGGCAATGACGAACTCGGCTTGACGCGGCGTCAGCGCCCCGAGCCCGCGGGCCTCCATGTTTTCGATGTAGGCGGCATGGGTCGCCCGAAGGTGCTCCGGCGCGACCGCGACCAGTTCATCGAAAGTGCAGAACTGTGGTGATGGCCAGTCGGCGCGCCTCGTCAACCGTGAGCTTGCCATGCTCGCCCAGCGACATGCGACGGCGCACACCGGCTGCGGTTCGATAGTCGGCGTAGTAGACGCGCCGGCCGCTCGGGAAGACGCGGGCGCCGAAGCCCTTCAGATCGCTGCACCAGAGGAAGTAAGGGGCCGGACGGATCTCTGCTGCATCGAGGACGCGCTTCGTTAACTTCGGCATTCTGTGTCACCGCCTCGCCTGCTGGTGTCACCGCAGTGTCACCGCAGATCGGCCAATGAGCGAAATTTCCCGTCGTTACCGGTGGCAGATATCAACAGGCTGAGACGAGCTAACCCTTTGATCCGTAGAACTTCTGGCGACGCTGGGATGCTCGGCGGAAGCTTCGGAAAACGGCTCCCTGCTTCCCCTCGAAGGCGACGGTGGCGACACGCGTGACCATTCTTCCCGTGCCAACCCCGATGCCGGAGGTTGCAGACTAGGCCTCGATACCCGCAAGAGCAATCGAAAGCTCGGCCGTTCGCGTGGCCAGTCAGGATGGCCGGGCAGGAACCACCGGCGATATGATTCGTTCGCCGGGTACCGATTTGCCGAAGGAGACTCGCATGTTCACCCGCCCGCTCGCCGCCGCCGCGCTCGGCCTCGCCCTGCTCGCCGGCCCGGCGCTCGCCGACCAGAAGCTGCCGCCCGAGCAGCAGACCCAGGTCGAGGGCATCCTGAAGAAGGAGGGCTTCACGAAGTGGAAGGAGATCGAACTCGACGACGGCATGATCGAGGTGGACGACGCCATCGACGCCAACGGCAAGCAGTTCGATCTCAAGCTCGATCCGAAGACCATGGAGATCGTCAAGCGCAAGGCGGAGTAGTCCGCGAGCCCTGGGAGGCCGTCTCCCGGGGCTACTTCACGCGGGTGAAGTAAGCCCCGCTCTGCGCGACGCCCTCGCCGTCCGGCTTGAGGCCCTGCCAGCGGGTGGTCAGCCGGGTGCCCTTCGTCAGGGTGAACAGCGGCTGGTCCGGCTTGTAGACCGCCACCCCGTATTTGTTGACCGTCCCGCCGTCGCCGTAGCGGTGGAACTCGACCGCGAGATCCTGTCCCTCGCGGCGGGTCCGGCAGCGGATCCTTTCGTCGCTCTGGAAGCCCTTGATCGTGAGAACGCAGCCGTTGCGGACATCCGGGGGCAGCAGCACGAGGTCGTAGTTCACGACGATTCCGGTGCCGCCGGCCGTGCGTCCGGCCGCGTGCTCGTAGCGGTAGCGGCCCTGCCAATCCTTGAGCGCGCCGTCCTGCGCCGGTTCCTGCGCCAGGGCAGCCCCCGACAGGCCGGCGAGTGCGGCGAGAACGCTCGAAATCCTGGTCGTCCGCATGGCCTCTCCCTTCGAGAGGGCGAAGCATGGCCGCCGACGCCGGCCGAGACAACCCGGCCCGCGACCCGGCTTGCATCCGCCCGCGCCTGCCGTCATATACGGCTTGGGAGGTTGGCGAGGGACGTTTCACTCGCCAACTGGGTCAGGTCCGGAAGGAAGCAGCCCTAACGAGACCGAGCGGGTCTTTGTCCAGCCTCCCACCCTTGCCGTCCGCTTGAGCCGGACGGCCCGGCCTCTTCCGAAAAATCCGACGGCGGCATGGACGAGACGCACGGCACGCTCACCGACGAGCCGGGCCTGCCCGGCATGCCCGCCGCTGCGCCGGCCGCGACGCCCTACCGGGTGCTGGCGCGAAAATACCGCCCCCAGACCTTCGACGACCTGATCGGCCAGGGCGCCATGGTGCGCACGCTGGCCAACGCCTTTTCGGCCAACCGCATTCCCCAGGCCTGGATGCTGACCGGGGTGCGCGGGGTCGGCAAGACGACCACCGCCCGCATCCTTGCCCGCGGCTTGAACTATCTGCGCGACGGCCAGCCCGATACCGGGCCGACGGTGGCGATGCCCGAACTCGGCCGCCACTGCCGGGCGATCATGGAATCCCGGCACATGGACGTGCTGGAGATGGACGCCGCCTCGCATACCGGCATCGACGACGTGCGCGGCATCATCGACGGCATCCGCTACGCGCCCACGGAGGCCCGCTACAAGGTCTACATCGTCGACGAGGTCCACATGCTCTCGGAGAAGGCGTTCAACGCCTTCCTGAAGACGCTGGAGGAGCCGCCGCCCCACGCCAAGTTCGTGTTCGCGACGACTGAAATCCGGAAAGTTCCGGTCACGATCCTGTCGCGCTGCCAACGCTTCGACCTGCGCCGAGTCGAGGCCGACGTGCTCTCCGCCCATCTGGAAAAGATCTGCGGCGCGGAGGGCGTCGCGGTCGAGGACGAGGCGCTCGCTGCCATCACCCGTGCCGCCGAGGGCTCGGTGCGCGATGCGCTCTCCCTGCTCGATCAGGCGATCGCCCACGGCGCGGGCGCGGTGACGGCGGGCAGCGTGCGCGACATGCTCGGCCTCGCCGACCGCTCGCGCATCGTCGATCTGTTCGAGGCGGTGATGCGCGGCGACGTGCCGGCCGCCTTCGCCGAGTTGCGCGCGCAGTACGATTCCGGCGCCGACCCGGCGGTGGTGCTCTCGGATCTGGCCGGCTTCACCCATCTCGTCACCCGCCTCAAGCTCGTGCCCGGGGCGGGGGCCGACCCGACCCTGAGCGAGGCGGAACGCCTGCGCGGCGCGCACTGCGCCGAGCGCCTGCCGGTGCGGGCCCTGTCGCGAGCGTGGCAGATCCTGCTCAAGGCGCTGCCCGAGGTGCAGGCCGCGCCCCGGCCGCTCGCCGCGGCCGAGATGGCGATCGTTCGCCTCGCCTATGCCGCCGACCTGCCGACGCCCGACGAGGCCTTGCGCCGGCTCCGAAGCGATGGCGCCGGTGCTGAGGGGGGCGCGGCGAACGCCTCCCGGCCGATCCCGCCCCGCGACGGCGGGTCGGGCGCCATGATGGCGCGCGAGGCGGGTTCTGCGGCGCTGCAGATGGTGCCTTCGCCTCAGCCGCGCCCGGCCCTGACCTCGGTCCCCGTCACCGCCACAGCGCCCGAGGCGGCGCCCCGCCCCGCTCCGGCCGCGCCCGCCGGGCCGCGCCTCGGACGCTTCGAGGACGTGGTCGCCCAGGCCGAGGCCGCCCGCGACATCGCCTTGAAGGTCGCCCTGGAGCGCGACGTGCACCTCGTGCGCTTCGAGGAGGGGCGGATCGAGTTTCGCCTTGCGGCCGGCGGCCGGACGAGCCTCGCCAACGATCTCGCCCGGGCGCTGGACGCCTGGACCGGGCGGCGCTGGGTGGTCGCGCTCTCCAAGGAGGAGGGTGCGCCGACGCTGGAGCAGAACACCCGGCAGGCCGAGCAGACCCGTCACCAGAACGCCGCCGCCCACCCGCTGGTGCGCGAGGTGCTGACCCGTTTCCCCGGCGCGCAGATCGTCGATGTGCGCGACAAGGTGCCGGATGCGGCAGCCGATGTGGCGACGGAGGCGGCCGGACCAGTGGAGCCGCTGCTGGACGAGACGGACGACGACGCTTAGCGCGTCGTCGCTTCTCGAAAGCCGGCGGCCTCCGTGGGGGATGATGCACGAACCGTCGCGATTGCCCTGGCAGGCCCGGGCGCGGTTGCCTAAGTGCCGAAGGCGAACCTGACCTCGACCGGAACCGGAGCGGACCCCACCATGCGCGACCTCATGGGCATCATGAAGCAGGCCCAGGCCATGCAGGAGAAGATGGCCTCGCTACAGTCGGAACTCGACTCGGTCGAGGTATCGGGCGCATCCGGCGGCGGCGCCGTGAGCGTGCGCATGACGGCCAAGGGCCAAGTGCTCGGCGTCGCCATCGATCCGAGCTTGATGGTCGCCGACGAGCGCGAGATCCTGGAGGATCTGATCGTCGCTGCCTGCAACGACGCACGCACCAAGGCGGAGGCGACCGCACAGGAGAAAATGGCCGAGCTGACCGAGGGCCTTCCGCTGCCTCCCGGGATGAAGCTGCCGTTCTAGCGCGGTCCCTGAGGAGCTGGCTGCCAGCGCCGGCTCCCTCGCGGTGCCGCTGTCATAGGTTGTATTTTGACCTCGCTCTGAGCTCGCGGCAAGCTCATTCCTGCGTCACTCTGCCGCTATCGCTTGTTGATTGTCTTTTTCCCGAAACCCTGGCGCTCGGGGTTTTTCGGAAAAGCTGATCACTATCAGCTACATAGACTTAACTCGCCGGCCTTGCGTCCACGGCTTACGGGCCTGTGGCTCAAAGATGCGTCCAAGCGACGAACGCAACTCAAAATTATGTTAAGGCAGATAACTCGCCGATCCGGTACGACATGTTGGCCGGGCCGAACGCGGCCCCCCTTAGCGAGGCTCGGCGGTTCCGTCGGCCTTTCTCCGATCAGCGCCGGCGGAACCACCGCCGCGCTCCGGGGCAAGGTGATGACGGTCCCATCTTCCCTAACCCCGATCGCGGCGCTCCTTCTCGCGACGGTCGTCGGCGCCCATCTCGGGGCGCTGCGGTGTGCGGCCTCGATGGCGGCTGCCGACGAGAGCGAGAGCCAGGTCGCCGACGCGATGCCGTCGCCGCCGATCTGTCAGGCGGAGAGCCGCAGGGAAGTGGCCTCCAGCCGTTCGGCGGCCTTGCGCGCCACGACGACCTGACGGACGCCCGCTTCCTTGGCCAGCCGGTAGAGCGAGACCAGCGCCGGATCGTCGGCGGCGGCATCCGAGGCGATCACGATCGAGTCCATGCAGGGTCCGACCGCGGTGACGAGGTCCGCCGCGTCGCCGCCCGCGGCCGCGTCGAGGCGGCAGAGCACCCAATCGTAGCTCTGCGACAGGGCGTTGAGGCCGATGGCAAGCCCCTGCGGCTCCTCCACCAGCACGTCCAGGGATGCGAAGCCGCGCTTGACCGCGTGCAACCGCGAGTCGGGAACGGCCTGGATCACGTCGGGGAACTTGGCCGCGCCGGCCACGAGGTCGGTCAGGCCCGGCTCGGCAAGGCCGGTGGCCGCACCGTTGACGTCGATCAACAGCGTCTGCCCCCGCGGGCCGAGCACCCGGGCGAGGTCGGAGGCGAGGCCCGGCTCGCCCGAGCGCAGCGTCTCGACCACGAGCACGCAGCCTCCCCCGCCATGCTCGGCGCTGCCGGCAAGCCGGGCGATCAGCCCGTCGAGATCGGCGTAGGAGGCGGAGGATCGCGCGGGAACGCTGAAGCGGCCCTGAGCCGGCGCATCGGCGCCCACCGGCACCGGGCTGGCGAAGACGGGATGATGGACGGTGGCGGTGGCGCGCAGGGAATTGGCGAAGGCGAGCGCCGGCGCGAAGCGCTCGGCCGCGGAGGCTGGGTAGGCCGCGCCGTAGACGGGTTCGTGGACGGGCCGTCGGCGCGCGGCGGGTTCGGGCTCGGGATAGAGATCGGGACCGGGGCGCGCGGGACGGACGGAGGCCGTCTCGCCCTCGTCCTCGGTACGATCCTCGCCCGGTCCGGCGGGCGGCGTCACGAGGAGGTGACGGCCGATGACGCCCGCGCCGGAGAGCAGGAAGGCCAGCACGGTAGCGAAGGCGATGATCGGCAGCTTCTTGGGGAAGGAGGGCAGATCGGGCACCATCGCGCGCGAGACGACGCGGGCATCGGCCGGGCTCGCATTCTCGGCGTCGCGCGCGGCAGCCTCGCGGTAGCGGGCGAGGTAGGATTCGAGCTGCTCGCGCTGCGACTTCGCCTCGCGCTCCAGGGCGCGCAGTTGCACCTCGCTGGTATTGCCCTTGGCCACCACGTCCTGCTGGCCCTCGACGGCGGCGCGCAGGCTCTCGACCCGCGCTCCCGCGATCTTGGCGTCGTTCTCGAGGGTGCGCACGATCCGCTCGGCCGCAGCCTTGATCTGACCCTCCAGATCCTGGACCTGCGCGGTCAATTCCTTGATGCGGGGGTGGGCCGGCAGCAGCGTGCGCGATTCCAGCGCGAGTTGCGCGCGCATCGCCATGCGGCTTTCGACGGTGCGCCGGATCAGCTCGTTGTTGGCGACATCCGGGATCTCGAAGGCCCGACCCTCCTTGATCATGTCCTTCAGGAGCTTGGCGCGAGCGCTGAGATCCGCCTGGATGGTGCGGGCCTGCGAGAGCTGGCTCGACAGCTCGGAAAGTTGCTGAGACGAGAGCGGCTGAGCCGCATTGCTGGTGCCGACGCCGATCAGGCCGTTCTTGGCGCGGAAGGATTCCACCTTCGCCTCCGCATCGGCGACGCGGGCGCGCAGGGTCTCGATATTGTTGCCGAGCCAGGTCGAGGCGTAGCGCGCCGTATCGACGGAGGCCGCGGCCAGGGAGGCGAGGTAGAGGTCGGCCACCGTGTTGGCGCCCCGCGCCGCGAGATCGGGATCGCGCGAGCGGAACTCAAAGGCGAGGATGCGCGACTTGCCGACGGGGTAGACCAGCAGGTGTTCGAGGTAATTGTCGAGGATGCGGTCCTCGGCAGCGCGCTCCATCGGGGCGGAGGCGAGTCCGAGCATCATCAGCGTGCGCCGGATGGCCGAGCTGCCCTCGGCCTGCGGGTCGAATTCCGGATTGCCGATCAGGTTCAGGCTGCGGATCGCCTGCCGGGCGAGATCGCGCGACATCGCCACCTGCACTTGGCTCGCCACGGCCTGCTCGTCGATCGGCTGTGCTTGGTCCGCCCGTTCCGCCGCGGTTCGGGCGAAGGCGGGGTCGCGGCTCTCCAGGAGAACCTTGGCCTCGCCGGTGTAGCGCGGGGTCACGACCTGAACGAACACCACGGCGCCGAGCGCGGCAATGAGCGTCGGCAGCGCGATCCAGGCCCAGGAGCGGCGCAGCACGCCTGCGATCTGCGAGACGGCCAAGCCGTCGCCGGGGCCCCCGGGCCCCTTTGGGCCGCCGGGCGGGATGGAGGACGGATCGGTCGACAGCCGGAGGCGAGGCATGGGCAGTCTTTACGCAAGGCAGGGCGCGGGCCTGGGCAGGCGACCCGTCGCTGATCAGTAGAAAGCGTTAAGGTTGACTTCGCGTTAAGACGCGGGCCGCCCCCTGCTCTGCGGGCGTCAAACCGGAATCAGCATCGATCCTTGCAAATGTTGCGATGCGCATCCGCCGGCCGGTTGGATCAGCTTTCGTTAACCATGTCGCCTTAAAGGAAGAACGAGGTTTCTCACGACAGCGATGGCGATGCAGCGGCGCGCATTCCTTCTGGCCCTCCCGTCGGTCCTGACCCTCGGTGGCTGCCTTCGTCCGGACTTCCGGACTACGGATCTCGATGCCACCGGCACGGGCTCCATCGGCGCACGCTACGCCCTCGCGGCCGGCGACAAGCTGCGCGTGATCGTGTTCGGGCAGGACAACCTGTCCAACATCTACGCGGTGGATGGCGGCGGGCGGATCGCGATGCCGCTGATCGGCGTGGTTCAGGTCGGCGGTCAGACCACGGCCCAGGCCGCACGGTTGATCGAGTCGAAGCTCGCCGCCGGCTACGTGCGCGAGCCGCACGTGACCGTGGAGGTCGACGCCTACCGGCCCTTCTACATCCTCGGCGAGGTGACGACCTCCGGCCAGTATCCCTACGTCAACGGCATGACCGTGGAGACGGCGGTGGCGATCGCGGCGGGCTTCGGGCCGCGGGCGGCACGCGATTACGCCGTCCTCACCCGCGACGGACCCGGCGGCCTCATCAACGGGATCGTGCCCATGTCCTACCCCGTGCGACCGGGCGACACGATCGTCGTCAAGGAGCGGTTCTTCTGATCCTGAAGCTGCGCGCCTCGGCGGATCACAGCTTCGCCCGGACGGCAGCGTTCATGGACGCCTAACCGCGATCCGCGAAAACTGCGGATGCGGGCCTCACGAGCGCCGTTCGAGGCGCTTTCGAGCGGGCCTCTTAACCCTGCACTGACGGGACGGACGCCATCTTCGCGTCGGATCGGGCCCCGCTCTCGGGATCGCCCGCGCGGAGACCGACGCCGTGGCCGCCCCCATCGCCGCCTCACTGACCGCCAATCCCGCCGTGCCCCCGGTGGCGGACCTGCCCTCCCTCGGCACGGGCGGTGAGCGTCACCGCATCCTTCACGTCTTCCGGGCGCCCGTCGGCGGCCTGTTCCGCCACGTGGTCGACCTGACCCGCCTCCAGGCAGCGGCAGGGCACGCGGTCGGCCTCGTCTGCGATGCCTCGACCGGAGGCGAACGGGCCGAACGGGTGCTGGCCGATCTGGCGCCTCATCTCGCCCTTGGCGTCGTGCGCGTTCCGATGCGCCGCAACCCACATCCGCGCGACCTTCAGGCGATGAAGGCCGTGCGCGAACGGGCTCTGGCGGTGGGGGCGAATGTCCTGCACGGGCATGGGGCCAAGGGCGGCGTCTTCGCCCGGCTCTCGCCTCTCGGTGCGGCGGGACACGGGGTGATCCGCGCCTACACGCCCCACGGCGGCAGCTACAATTACCGGCCCGGCACTGCCTTGCACCGGCTCTACATGGCGGCGGAGCGGCTCATGGCCCGCTCGACCGATCTGTTCCTGTTCGAGAGCGAGTACGTCGCATCTCGCCACAATGCCTATGCCGGCGGGCCGCAGCGGCTCGCGCGAATCGTCCATAACGGCATCGCCGAGGCCGAGTTCGCCCCGGTGGGAACGGTGCCCGATCCGTTCGACCTCGTCTATGTCGGCGAGTTGCGCGAGGCAAAGGGCTTACCGGTGCTGCTGCGGGCCCTCGCCCGCCTCCACTCCGAGGGCCGTAACCTGCGGCTTCTGATGGTGGGCTCAGGACCGGATACCGAGAGCCTCACGGCCATGGCCGGAGCCCTCGGGCTTGCCCAGGCCATCGCCTTCGAGCCGCCTCAGGCGATCCGCCCGGTGCTCGGCCGCGGCCGCGTCATGGTGGTTCCCTCGCTCGCGGAGTCCTTGCCCTACGTCGTCCTCGAAGCCGCAGCCGCCGCTCAGCCGCTCGTGGCAACCAATGTCGGCGGCATTCCCGAGATTTTCGGCAGCCTCTCCCGCGATCTCGTTCCGCCGGGCGATTGCAGCGCACTCAGCCGCGCCATCGCCCGCATCCTCGATGAGACGCCGGAGACGCGGGAGGGCCGCGCCCGCGCTCTCAGCGCCTCACTACGGACCCGCTTCTCCATGGATCGCATGGCGGCCGACGTGCTGTGCGGCTACGCGGCTGCCTTGCGCGCGCGCGCGCCACGGCCCTTCGCGATCCCCGCCTCGGCCTGACCCGGCGCGACGAGCCCTGCTTCGTGGGCTTGCATGCGCAGGACCAAATTCCTGGGCCGGGACAGCGTCGCATTAAGAGTTTCTTGTCGGTTCGCCGGTACGGTCGAAGCCGGAGGCTGACAGTTTTCACGTGGAACACTGCGATGAGTGCCATCGACGTCCGTGACCTGCTCAAAGCAGCCGGGCAGGCCGGCTCGGCAACGCCGGTCCCCGCACCGCTGGGGCTCGGCGAGGCGAATGCCTCCGGGGTCATCCAAAACGCGTCCTCGCCACGTCCCACCAGCCCCTGGCTCTCGCCGGTCGTGCTGACGGGCTGCGTGCGCCTGTTCGAATTCTGCGGGCTGATGCTGCTCGGCTTTGCCCTGCATCAAATCCTGCTGCGTGGGATCGTGCCCCTGGCACCGCGCTATCCCGCAGCCATCCTCGCCGTCACCCTCGCGGGGCTCGGCCTGTTTCAGGCCTCCGGCAGCTACCGGATCGGCGCCCTACGGGATTTCTCCAAGACGGCAGCGAAGCTCGCCACCGGTTGGTCGATCGCCTTCCTGATGGTCGCGGCAGCCATGGTGCTCGGCAAGATCGCCGACCATTACTCGCGAATCTGGCTGCTGGGCTACTACGCGGCCGGCCTCGCCTTCCTGTTCGCGAGCCGGACGGCGGTCTCCCTCTTCGTGCGACAGCAGATGGCGAAGGGCCGTTTCGATCGCCGCACCGCCATCGTCGGCGGCGGCCCGGCCGCCGAGGAGATGATCCGGGCGCTGGAGGCCGGCGGCGACCAAGGCATCCGCATCGTCGGCATCTTCGATGACCGGGGCGACGAACGCGCCGGCACCATGGTGGCGGGCTATCCGAAGCTCGGCAATGTCAGCGACCTCGTCGCCTATGCCCGCAGCAACACCGTCGATCTGGTGGTGTTCACCCTTCCGATCTCGGCCGAGGCGCGCATCCTGCAGATGCTCGCCAAGCTCTCGGTGCTGCCGGTGGACATCCGCCTCTCGGCACATGCGGCCAAGCTGCGGCTGCGCCCGCGGGCCTATTCCTATCTCGGCGGCGTGCCGCTGCTCGACCTGTTCGACAAGCCGCTCGCCGACTGGGATGTCATCCTCAAGGGCATGTTCGACCGTCTCGTCGGCCTCGCCCTGCTGTTGATGCTGTCTCCGGCCATGCTCGCCGTGGCCATGGCCGTGAGGCTGACCTCGCCCGGTCCGGTGCTGTTCCGGCAGAAGCGCTACGGCTTCAACAACGAGCTGATCGAGGTCTTCAAGTTCCGCTCGATGTATGTCGATCAGTGCGATGCCGGCGCCGCGCAGCTCGTGAGCAAGTCCGATTCCCGCGTCACGCCGGTCGGCCGCTTCATCCGCAAGACCTCGCTGGACGAGTTGCCCCAGCTCTTCAACGTGATCCGCGGCGACCTCTCCCTCGTCGGTCCGCGCCCGCACGCCCTCCAGGCGAAGGCCGCCAACACCCTCTACGATCAGGTCGTGGACGGCTACTTCGCCCGCCACAGGGTCAAGCCCGGCATCACGGGCTGGGCTCAGATCAACGGCTGGCGCGGCGAGACCGACACCAGCGAGAAGATCCAGCGCCGGGTCGAGCACGACCTGCACTATATCGAGAATTGGTCGATCCTGTTCGACCTCAAGATCCTGCTCACCACGCCGCTCGCGCTCTTCAAGACCGACAACGCGTACTGAGGATCTTCGGGACTTCGAACGGGAGAGAGCCCGGGATGCGCCGTCGCGCCATCCCGGGCTCTCGTCATTTCAGGGCGCGCCACCTGCCGACGGCGCGCGTCCGGCGCTAGGGCAGCGCGCCGGCCTTCTCCTTCACCTGGGTCATCGTATCCTGGCAGGCGGCCTCCTGGCCGGCCTTGTCCTGCTCCTTGGCCTTGGCGAGCAGCTTGCGTGCCTCTTCCACACCGGCCTTGGTCGGCTTGGTCGAGGGGTCGGAGGGGGCGCCGGCCGGCGGCTTGTCGAGGGCCTTGGACGAGCCCGAGGAGGTCGGGCCGCCCGGAGGCTCCTTGCCCGTCACCTGTTCAGCGCCGGCGCTGTTGAGGCGCCGCTCCACCGCGGCGATGTCGTCCTTACAGGTGATCGCCAGGGCGGGTCCCGCCGCGACCATCAGGCCGAGGGCGACGGGCAGGCTGAAGGCTTTACGCATGGGCTTGCATTCTCCGATCGATCCGCGCGAGCCGGCTGTGATGCCGTCCGCTTTGGCCGGAGAAAGCCGATGGGACCCACCCGCGGTTCCGCCGCTGCGACGCTTCGCCCGGGTGCTTCCGACATGAGAAAGGGTGCGGATCTCGCGATCCGCACCCTTCTTTCGTCCCGATGTCTTCCGGAATTCAGCGCATCAGCTGAACGAGCGCCTGACCGGCCGGACCGGTCAGCTCCCGGGCGTCGATCGTGCCGTCGTTATCCGGATCGGCGGCCTTGAAGTACATCTCGACGGCGGCGAGATATTCCTTCTTGTCGAGCGTGCCGTCGTTGTCCGGGTCGAGCTTCTTGAGGTCGGCCTCGGTGAGGCGGCCCTGCAACTCCTTGGCGTCGAGGGTGCCGTCCTTATCCGGATCGAGCTTGTCGAAGGCGGCCGACGCAGCGGTCTGAGCTTCCTTGAGATCGATCGTGCCGTCCTTGTCCGGATCGAAGGCAGCGATGTCGACCTTGGTCGTGGTCGGCGCGGCGTAGGCCGGAACCGCGACGAGCGCGGCGAGAAGAACGGCAGAGGAAAGACGGAACGCCATCGGCGGCAAACTCCTGGTCGAAGGGCCCGGTCGGACCGGGCGGACGGCAAAGTCGCAGGGCGGCGGGCAGGACGAGGTGCATCGAGCGCCCCGGCCATCCGGCCTCGCTTCGACTTGCGTAACTTGCCCGGGAAAGTTTGGCAATAGGAAGGGCCCCTATTCGGGCGCCTTTTGCCCTACCTGCCCTGTGCCGAGTCCCACACATGTGAAGGCGGCGCGGTTCAATCAAGAACCGCGCCGCCTTTCAGGGTTCGGGTGCCCCGGGACTTGTGGGCCCGGGAGCGTGGTGTGGGGTCGCGCGGGGCTTTAGCCCTTGCGGACCAGCGGCTCGATGATCGGAGCCGGCGGCGGGGGCTCGAACAGGATGCGCAGGCCGCCGAAGGCCGCCACCGGCGCGCCGGGCGCGAGACTGCGGTTCGAGGTGGCATTGGGCACCGAGATGATCGGAACCTCGTTCACCGGCGAGAAGGTGCCGAAGGTGGCGTACTTGGTGTTGAAGGCGTTCTCGACGTAGCCGTAGAGCTCGATGTTCGGAGCGATGCGGTAGCTGGTGTTGAAGCCGAACACCGCGAAATCGCCGGTGGTCTTGTTCTGGTTGGTCGGGTCGCCGACGAGGAACTTGCCCGTGGCGAAGCGGGCGAGCGCGCCGACGCGCCATTCCGGCGTGACCTGATACTGCAGGCCGACCTTGAGCTGATGCGGCGCGACGCCGGGCAGGCGGTTGCCCGGCCGCACGAGCACGACGCCGCTCTCGTCGCCGCCCGCGCTGTTGAACGGGTTGCCGGGTGCCGCGAGTTCGACCGGCGACTCGAACGTGGCGTTGACGAGGGCGTAATCGACGAAGGCGCTCCAGGTCGGCGTGTTGTAGAACAGGCTCACCTCGGCGCCCTGCCGCTTGGTCGAGCCGACGTTGCGGAAATAGGCGCGACCGATCGTGTCGGGAGCCGGCACGAACAGGATGTCGTCGTCGTTGCGGGTCGTGAAGAAGCCCGCCTTCCACGAGAAGATGCCGCCGAAGACGTCGTCGGGCTGCGGGATGCGGCCGCGCAGGCCGGCCTCGACGGTGCGCGCCACCACCTGCTTCAGGGGCGGATCGCCGACGAAGAAGTTGGTGAGCGAGCAGGGCGCCTGCGGGTCGGCGCAGGACAGCTCGGCCGGGGTGGGCGCGCGGTTGGCTTCCGTGTAGCCACCATAGGCGACGAGGTAGTCCGGGATGATCTTGTAGGTGGCGCCGATGCCGGGGTTGAAGCGCTGGTAGTAGTGGTCGCCGTTGAGCGCCGTGCCGATCTGGTCGCGCAGGATGATCTTGGCCATGTTGAACCGGCCCTGCAGCGTCAGGGTCAGCCGGTCGGTCAGGTCGGTGTTGTTCGAGAAGTAGATGCCGCCGTAATCGTTCGAGGTGCGCACCGAGACGGGCGTGATGATGCCGTCATCGCTGGAGACGACCACGCCGGGGAGCGAGAAGCCGCGGTCGAAGGTGAGGCCGCCGATGGAGTTGTCCGCGGTGAAGCGGGTGCGACCGCCGTCATAGGAACCGCCGAGCACGAAGCGGTTCGGCAGGCCGAACAGCGATTCGCGCACCACCGTCTGGACCGTGGCGCCGAAATTGTCGGTGTCGGTGCGGGTCTGGTTCAGGAAGGCGTAGGGGCCGCCCTCGTCGAAGCGGTCGGCGAAGACCGGGTTGACCGCGCCGAAGTTGAAGGTGCGCAGGCGGTCGACCCGGACCGGGTTGCCGGTGCGGTCGCGCAGGAAGAACTGGTTGTCGTCCGCGCCCTCGGAGCAGACGAAGCGCTCGTCGACCTCGCAGTTCTCCACGTCGGCGGCGTCGCCGTTGGCGGTGCGCTGGCGGAACAGGCCGTAATAGGCATTGCCCTGCACGCTGATGGTGGGCGTGACGTCGTAGGTGCCCGAGAGCTGGAAGCGCAGGAAGTCGTTCTTGGTCTGGTCGGGATAGGTGAACACGTCGGCGCGGTTGGCCTTGAGCAGTTCCACCGGGGCGGTGCCGTTGCCGGTGAGGCTGTTGCTGGCGCCGATCACGTTGAAGTGGAACTCGCCCCGCTCCGCCTGGACGCCGAGGTCGGCGTAGATTTGGTTGAGGCGCGAGGGCGAGTGCTTGCGCCAGCCGTCCTCGCCGAGCTTGGTGCCGGCGACGTAGAGGCCGATATTGTCGATGCGCTGGCCGTGCTGGAACGCTACCGCGCCGCGGCCGAACGAGCCGCCGAGCAGGTTCAGTTCGGTGCCCTGGTAGGTGAAGCCGTTCTTGAGCGTCACCGCCAGCGAGCCACCAAGCGCGTTGAGGCCGAAGGCCGGGTTCGATCCCTCGAGCTCGATCCGGTCGACCGCGATGTCGGGGATGAGATCCCACTGCACCGTGTCGCCGAAGGAGGTGTTGAAACGGGCGCCGTTCAGGTAGACGGCCACGCCCTGCGGCGAGCCGCCGAGCGGCGAGGCCTCGAAGCCGCGATAGGTGATCGTCGGCTGGAAGGGATTGCCCTGCGCGTTGTTGATGCTGATCGAGCCGACACGCTCGTCGAGCGCGCGCACGGTGCTCGGGAAGCCGACCCGCGAGACGTCGCCGGCGGTCAGAACGCTCGTGTTCTGCGGCAGCTTGTTGCGGTCGATGCCGTCGAGCACCGTCACCTCGCGCAGACCCGAGGGGGTCGGGGTCGTCACCACACGGCGCGAGGCCGCGACCGGCGTATTCGAAACGACGCTGATCTCGTCCAGCGTCACGGCCTGTTGGCCGCCCGCGCCCTGCGCCATCACCTGTCCCGGAAGCAGCGCAACCGATGCGATGAGGCTGCCTCGCAGCACCCGCATAGTCATTCCCCAGCCCTTATCATTCGTGCTTGCCGCCCCTTGGATGGGACGGTTGCCGGATGTTGCTGGAGGCCGGAGGCCGCGACAATCGCCGCAGCGCCTCTGGGGGATTATTTATGATGAAACACTCAAGCTTACCGAAGCCGCGTGCTGTTACGGCAACATATTTCTCGCTGTTCTTCAGACACTTACGGACAAAAAGGCAGAGTGATCCGGGATCATTCGGCAATAATACAAAACACACATGGCCGAAGCATGGAACACGATTCGACTGCGGCTGAACGCAGCCGGCAAGATGACTTAAAGTAGAAACTTAGCCTGCAAGTCGATACCCCGGGCACGGGGAGCGTTGTCGGAAGACTTCACAATGATCGCCAGCCGTGCCCCGGGCCGATGCCGGGGCACGCGCGGAACGTCCGCTTCCGTCCGGATCAGAGGCGCGACTGGATGCGGCGGGCGACCTCGCCCAGGCGCTGCTCAAGGATCGTCGGCACCTCGCAGACGTAGGAGACCGACTGGTTGCGCTCGTCGAAGATGCGCCGGTCCCAGTTGAACTGCGTCTCCAAGTCCGTGGCTTCCTTGGAGGCGACCTTGGTCGGATCGGATTCCGGGCTGTCCTTGAGCTCGCTCACCTTGTCCGCCTCGTCACGGATGCGCTCGGCGAGACGGCGCTGGCCCTGAGCGTAGCGCGTGATGCCGTTCATCACGGTGCTGCGCTCGCCGTTGATGACCTCGAACACGCCGGCGAAGACGCGGGTGAGGCGCTTGCCCTTCTCGGCCGGATCGACCTTCGCCGCGAACTCGTCGAGCAGCGTGTCGACCTCCCGCAGCTCCGTACGGCGGGAGGCGAGCTTGCGGGCGAGCTGGGCCGCCTCCCGGTCGTTGCCCCATTCCCCGGCCTCGGCGAGATCCGGGCCGGTCCAGACCGAGCCGTAGCCGAGCGTCGTGACCTTGCGCTGCGGGCAGGGCCAATCCGGATCGGCCTTGGGCTGCGCCAGAGCAGGGCTCGCGGCGAGGGCGAAGAGGAGGACGAGCGGAAGGCGAACGCTGTGAGGGGGCATGGGCAAGCTCATCGGGGATGTCTCAGGCGGCTTCGCCGGCCGGTCCGCCCCGCCGAGCCATGATGCCTCGGCCCGGATCGTAGGCGATCGCGGCGAGCGCGAAGAACAGGAGGCCGGTTCCCACCACCACGGCGCAGGCGAGCGGCTCGAAACGCCCGTAGAGGGCGAAGCGCACCAGTTCGACGGCGTGGGTGAACGGGTTGGCTTGGCAGATCCAGTAGAGCCATTCGCTCGAGGCCCGGACCTGCCAGAGCGGATATAGGGCAGAAGAGGCAAAGAACATCGGGAAGATCACGAAATTCATGACGCTTGCGAAGTTCTCGAGTTGTCGCACCAGCGAGGATAGGAACAGACCGATCGCGCCCAGCATCAGTCCCGAGGCCAGGAAGGCGGGCAGAGCGGCGAGGTAGCCGACGGGCGGAATGCCGGTCTCCCAGAACCACGCGATGGCCAGAAACGCGTAGGCCTGCACGATCGAGACGCTGACGCCGGCGATCAGCTTGGCGAGCAGCAGCGACCAGCGCGGATAGGGCGAGGTGAGCAGCACCTTCATGGAGCCGACCTCGCGGTCGTAGACCATGGAGAGCGAGGATTGCATGCCGTTGAAGAGCTGGATCATCACGGCCAGCCCCGGCACCACGTAGGCCTCGTAGAGCACGTAGGTCTCGTAGGGCGGCGTGATCGAGGTGCCGAGCGTGTTGCGAAAGCCCGCCGCGAAGATGAACAGCCAGACCAGCGGGCGCACCATCGCCGAAAAGAAGCGCTCCTTCTGGTGGAAGAAGCGCAGCAACTCGCGGCGCACGATGCCGCCGAGCGCGATGAGATAGCCGACCGCATCGAGCCGGCCCGCATGGGGAACCGGTGTCGCGGCCTCCTCGGTGCGGGCTGCGACGCCGGATTGCGACGAAGAACTCATGACCGGAAACTCATGCGGCGGACTTCACGGTCTCGCGGCCGGGCTCGGCGACGAGGCGGCGGAAGGCGGCTTCCAAGCTCTCGCCGGGTCCGGCGATCTCCCCGGCGCGGCCCCGGGCGACGATGCGGCCCTTGTGGAGCACGACGGCGTCGTCCTCGGGCGAAATTTCCTCGAAGATGTGGGTCGCCCAGAGCACCGAGAGGCCTTCCTCCCGCACCAGGGCGCGGACGATGGCGACGATATCGGCGCGGGATTCGAGGTCGAGCCCCACGGTCGGCTCGTCGAGCAGCAGAAGGCGCGGCGCGTGGATCAGCGAGCGGGCGATCTCGATGCGCCGCGACTGGCCGCCGGAGAGGGTGCGGATCTTGTCATCGCGCCGCTCGGCCAGCCCGACGCGGGCGAGCAGGGTCGCGATGCGCGCGCGCGCGGCGGAGCGGGCGATGCCGTGCAGGCTCGCGTGGTAGTGCAGGTTCTGCGCGACGGTGAGGTCGGTATCCAGCGTCCGGGCCTGGAACACCACGCCGAGGCGGGCGAGCGCCCGCGAGGGCTCCCGGTCGAGGGGATGGCCGAGGATCGAGACCCGGCCCTCCTGATTGTTGTAGAGCCGGGTGATCACCGAGAACAACGTGGTCTTGCCCGCGCCGTTGGGGCCGAGCAGCGCCATGAAATGCCCGCGCTCCACCGTGAGCGACACGTCGTCGAGCGCGGCACGCTGCCCGAAGCGGTGGCTGACGCCGGCGACCTCGAGGGCGGCGCTCATTTCGGCAGCGCCCGCCGCGCATCGTCGAGGGCTTCCAGGCACTCGTCGAACTCGCCCTCACCCTGCTCGCGCTCGGCGATCTTCAAGGCGCGCTTGAGCTTTGGCGGCACGGCGTCGGGCGCGAGCTTTTCCGCCTGCGCCTTGACCGTGGCGATGCCGTCGGCGCAGGCGGCCTTGTCGTCGGCGAGGGCGGGTGTGGCGAGGAGGAGGGCGGCCAGGAGGGGGCCCACCCAAAGCCCTCCCCCCTCCGCCGGGGAGGGTGCCTGCGGAGCAGGCGGGAGAGGGGCCGGCTCCGCACCATCCGGAAGCGGCGCCCCCCTCACCCGACCTCCTTCGGGGGCCACCCGTTCCCGCAGAGGGGAGAGGGGGTTGTGCTTGCGCTTCATGAGATCGCTCATCTCACTTCACCGTGATCGTGCCGGCCATGCCCTTCTCCTCAAGACCTTGCGCGTACCACTTGTACGCACCCGGCTTGATGGCGACGAACTCGATGGCAATCTCGCCGGGATCGTCGAATTCGAGGTGATCGGGCGGGCCGCCGCCGTGGATCTCCTTGTGCTCGATCACGATCTGGTTGAACCAGATGTAGCGGAAGAATTCGGGCGCGTAGAACTTGTATTCCTGCCGCCCCTTGGCGACGATGCGCAGGCGGTAGGCCTTACCCGCCTCCAGCTCGATATCCCGGTTCTCCACCACGAAGTCGTTGCCCTCCTCGTTGCCGAGAACGAGGTCGGGCAGGTTCTGGCGCTTCTTGGTGAGGTCGAGGGCGCCAGCCGGGGCGCTCGCGAGCATCAGGGCCGCGGCGGCGAGGCCGAGGCGCGTCGTCCATTTCATGTCCGTTTCCTCCCTGCGCCGCCTTTGAAAGGCGGTCCGTCGGTTATTTCTTCGAGATCGCCACGCCCCAGGGCAGCAACCCGACCGGGATGCTTTTCACCACCTTCAGCCCGTCCACGTCGATCACCGACACGTCGTTGGAGGTGCCGTTGGTCGTGTAGAGCTGCTTCTCGTCCGGGGTGAAGGCGAGCTGCCAGACGCGCTGGCCCACGGGGAGGTACTTCTGCACCTCGTAGGTCTTGGCATCGACCACGGCGACGCGGTTGGCCGGACCCAGCGCCACGAAAGCCTTGGTGCCGTCCTTGGTCAGGCGCACACCCACCGGCTGGATCTGCTCGTCGGTGACGCTCGGGATCTTGAAGGTGATCTTCTTGATGACCTTGCGGGTGGCCACGTCGATCACCGAGACCGTGCCGCCGACCTCCGCCGAGACCCAGAGGTATTTGCCGTCCGAGGAGAACTCGGCGAAGCGGGGCCGCGCATCGACCAGCACGTTATCGATCACCTCGAAGGTCTTGGTGTCGATGAAGTGGGCCATGTTGGTGGTCTCGGAGGTGTTCACGAGGATCTTGCCGTCCGGCGAGAGCCCCATTCCCTCCGGCTCGACCCCCACCGGCACCTCGGCCAGAACCTTGTTCTTCTCGATGTCGAGGATGGTGACCTGGCTGTCGTCCTCGTTGGCGACGTAGAGCGGGTTGCCGCTCTGATCGAGGATGAACTGCTCCGGGTCCGGCCCGGAGCGCAGCGAGCGGACCACCTTGCCGGTCGCGGTGTCGAGCACGTCGATGCGGTCGTCGTCGCTGGCGCAGACGAACAATTCCTTGTCGTCCTTCGACAGCGTCACGCCGCGCGGGCGCCGCCCGACCTTCCAGGTCCCGGTGACCGCCATCGTCTGCGTGTCGATGACCGAGACGGTGTTGGCCTTCTCGTTGGTGACGTAGGCGGTGAAGGCCTGGGCACTCCCCGCCGTCCCGAGCCAAGCGACCACGGGTAACGCGCCCGCGAGCAACGCACATCCCAGCCCTGCTCTGACGCGAGCGACCATCGGCATCCTCCCTGTCGTCACTGGCGCTTGGATGCGCCGCGGATGAATTCGTCTTGAGGGCGACATGGCCCTCACGACCCGGCGTCTCAAAGGAAAAACGGGTGAGGGACGGCTCCGCGGCGGGCGGTCGATTGCCGCATCATCCCCGCCCGCCCTCCGATGGGCCGGGACCTTGCCCGTTCCGGCGCCGACGGCATTTGCAAACCATCACTTCAGCTTGCACGCGGTCTCGGGCTCGTCGGCCCCGAGGGTGTCGAGCGGCGTGCGCTGGTGGATGAAGCCCTGCTCGGGCGCCACGGAGACCATGGCCTTGGGTTGAACCACGATGATCGGCTGGCGCAGCTGGTGGTCCCAGGGGCGGTAGGTCAGTGAGACGCCCTTGTAGGCCGGCAGCGAGAACTCGGGCGTGACGAGGTGGGCGGCGATCACCGCCGGGTCGGTGCTTCGGGTCTGCGTGGCCGCCTCGCCGACGCTGCGGACAGCCGACCAGACCTGATAGTCGAGCGGCTTCATCAAGCGCCCGGCCAACCGCCGGAAGCGGTTCTGCGCCTGGGCGGCGCCCCAGGTCTCCAGGGTCGGGTGCCAGGTCGTGGCGATCAGGCCCTGCGTGCCGGCCACAGGGCGGGGATCGACCGTCCGATAGGGCACGTACTCGCCCCAGTCGCCCTCCTCGTCGGCGACGACGGCCATGTCGTAGTCGAGCCCGCGGGTGAACACCATCGCCTCGGCCCGGGTCGGCGTGTCGCCGCGTGCGCGGGCCAGCGGCCCGAAGGTCCAGGGCTTCTCGGCGGTGATCTTGAGGCCGAACTTGCGGGCGGAGTTCTTCATGGCCTCCGCGTAGGCCTTGTCGCGCTCGCTCGGGCCGACGATGAGGAAGATCTTCCGCCAGCGCATCAGTGTCATGTACTGCGCCAGCGCGTCCGTCTGCATGGCGCGGCTCGGCAGCACGTGGAACAGGTTGGCCCGGCAATCGGCTCCGCGCAGGCGGTCGTCCGGCGCCCCGGCGTTGAAGACGACGGCCCCCGTTCCCTTCAGCGCGTCGGCCACCGCCAGCACCTCGTCGGCCGGCAGCGCCAGCGCGAAGAAGCGCACGCCCTTGTCGGCCAGTTCCTTGGCCGCTTCCACAGCGCTGCGCTCGCCGTCGAGGGCGACCTCGTCCAGCGCGTAGGTCTGCTTGGTGAAGCGGCCGGTGGTGTTGTTGTCCTTCACCGCCATGCGGGCGCCGGCGACCCCGAGATCCTCGGGCTCGGCCTCCGCATCGTAGGAGGAGGGCGCGGGCACCGGCCGGTAGAGGATGGCGACGCGGGTCTCGGACGCGGGCGCGGGCGCCCCCGCGGCCGGCGGCTCGCCGGTCGCGGCCTTCGGCTCCTGAGCTTGGGCGGAAATGGGAATGCCCGGACCGGCGATGAAGCCGGCGGCGAGGGCGAGAAGGAGCGGGGCGGACGAGCGCATTGCCAGGCAGGCTAGCAACATCTTGCCACCTGCCTCAACGACGGAAGCATAAGATTTTTATAAGATTCAGAGGCGGATGCGCCCTCCCGACTCCCGCCCGAACGGCTAACGAAGGCGGCGCCGCCGATCGGACGGCAAGGGTCGTGAGGTTGCCAAATCCTCCGGGGACGCGAGTTTAGGGATGGTTCGCGCGGCCCCGCGCCCGACCCCAGGCTTGAGCCCCATGCGACTTCGCGCCTCTCCGTCCCGCCTCCGCTCCGCGCTGGCCGCGCTCGCCCTGGCGCCCGCGCTCGCGATTGCCTCCGGCAGCGCGGCGGTGGCCGAGGAGGCTGCCCGCAAGGCCGCGATCTTCCCGGCCGAGGTCAACGACCCCACCCTCGCCTACGGCCGCAAGCCCCTTCCCGCCGACCAGAAGCGCCTCGAACTCGTGACCGACGGTCTGCGCAAGCAACTCGTCGAGAAGGGCGGCCTCGAGAGCGTCGATCTCGGGCCCCAGGCCGAGGAGATCCGCAAGGAGAGCCCGCTCTACAAGTGCAACGGCTGCACCGGACCCATCGCCAAGGCGCTCGGGGCGGAGCTGGCCGTGACCGCGTTCGCCGACAAGGGCGCCAACCAGCTCTTCAGCCTCGTCGTCGTCATCGCCGAGGCCGAGACCGGCAAGGTCGTGCGCCAGGGCCAGGTCGTGATACGAGCCAACACCGACGACGACTGGTCCCACGCCGTGCGCTGGATCGTGAAGAACCGCCTGCTGGCCGAGCCGCTGCCCGGCCGATCCTGAGGGTGGGGCTTGCGCGGTCGCGAGGCCTGAGCAAAAGCGTTCCCCGTGTCCGACGCTGAACCGACTTTTCACCCGCGACCCCGGCTGCTCGTCAGCGTGCGCGCGCCCGACGAGGCGCTGACCGCCCTCGATGCCGGCGCGGACCTGATCGACGCCAAGGACCCGGAGCGCGGCGCGCTCGGCGCCCTTACGCCCGAGACCGTGCGCGCCATCGTCGCCCGCGTGGGCGGCCGGGCGATCACGAGCGCGGTGGCGGGCGACGGCACCGGCCGAGAGATCGCCGCGGCCATCGCGGCCATGGCCGAGACGGGCATCGACTTCATCAAGATCGCCGTCGGCGCCGCCGGGGACGCGGCGCTGGAGAGGGCCGCCTCCCGCGCGCCGGGCCGGGTCATCGGCGTGCTCTTCGCCGAGGACGGTGTGGCTCAGGATGGCTTGATCGAGGACGCGCCCGGCCGCCTCGCCGCGGCGGGTTTCTGCGGAGCGATGATCGACACGAGCGGCAAGAGCGGCGTGGCCCTAGCTGCCCTCCTGCCCGCGCCGCGTCTCGCCGCCTTCGTCGCGGCCTGCCGGGCGCGGGAACTGATGAGTGGACTCGCCGGCTCGCTGGCTCTCTCCGACATCCCGGTCCTGGCGGCCCTGAACCCGGACTATCTCGGCTTCCGCGGCGGCCTGTGCCGGGCGAGCGACCGGCGGCAGAGTCTCGATGGGGCGCGGGTGGCGCAGGCCGTCGCGGCGTTGCGAGCCGGCCTGCGGGCCGACGCCGCGTGACACCGATGACGCATCCCGAACGCTCCCCGCCCCCCTCTGTAGGGGAGAGGAAGACCGCCGCCGTCGTGAAGGTCGGCGGCAGCTTGATCTCCGATCGAGCGCGATTGCACGCCGTGCTCGCCGACTGCGTCGAGCGGGGACCGGTCGCCGTGGTCCCGGGCGGCGGCCCCTTCGCCGACGCGGTGCGCACGGCGCAGGCCGCCCTCGGCTTCGAGGACCGTCTCGCCCACCGCCTCGCCATCGACGCCATGGGCCGCATGGCCGAGATCTTTTCCGCGATCGAACCGCGGCTCGCCGTCGCCGCCAGCCCGGACGCCGTGGCCGATGCCTTGGATCGGGGCCGTTCGGCGATCTGGGATCCGGTCGCGCTGAAGGCCGGCCATCCCGACATCCCGGAGAGCTGGGATGTCACCTCCGACAGCCTCGCCCTCTGGCTCGCCCGCAGGCTCGGCGCCGGGCGCTGCATCTTCGTGAAGTCGGCAAACCATGATCCGTCCGCCGATCTGCCGGCGCTCGTGCGCTCGGGCCTCGTCGATGCCGCCTTCGCTCGTTTCGCGGCCGCCTTTCCCGGCGAGATCGTGATCCGCGGCCCATCGCCGGAAAGGCACGCCGCGTGAGCGCGCCCGAACACATCGTCCCCGAACATCTGGTCTTCGTCACCGGCAAGCTGGCCCATGCCCGGCTGGAGAAGGTCGCCGCGACCCTTCCGCCCGAGCGCTACGCCTGGAGCATCGCCGATGCGGGCGTGAAGGTGGCCGCGCTGATGACCGAGGAGATCATCAAGCGCCGGGTGACGATGCCGGAGGGGGCGACCCGTATCGTCCTGCCCGGGCGCTGCCGCGCCAACCCGGAGGCTTTGGCCCGACATTTCGGCCTACCGGTCGAGCGGGGCCCGGACGAGATCGTCGATTTGCCGGCTTATCTCGGCCTGAGCGGCCGCAAGGTCGATCTCTCCCGCCACGACCTGCGCATCTTCTCCGAGATCGTCGACGCCTCGAAGATGACGGCGGACCAAGTTCTGGCCAAGGGCCTCGACCTCGCCCGGCGCGGCGCCGACGTGATCGACCTCGGCGGCCTGCCCGACACGCCCTTCCCGCATCTCGAGGAATGCGTGCGCGCGCTGAAACAGGCCGGGCTCAGGGTGAGCGTCGATTCCTTCTCTCTCGACGAGTTGACCCGCGGCGCGCGGGCAGGGGCCGACTACCTGCTCAGCCTCAACGAGGAGACGCTCGATCTCGCCTTCGAGACCGACGCGGTGCCGGTCCTCGTGCCGATGCGGCCCGACGACCTGCCCTCCCTCGACCGCGCCATCGAGCGTATGGAGCGGGCGGGGCGCCCCTACATGGCCGACCCGATCCTGGAGCCGATCCATTTCGGCTTCGTGGATTCGATCGCGCGCTACCGCGACACCCGGGCGCGCTGGCCGAACATCGAGATGATGATGGGCACCGGCAACCTCACCGAACTCACCGAGGCCGACAGCCTCGGCGTCACGGCCCTGCTCGTCGGAATGTGCTCGGAACTCGCTATCCGCAACGTGCTGATCGTGCAGGTCTCGAACCACACGCGCCGCACCGTGGAGGAGCACGACGCGGCCCGCCGGGTGATGTACGCGGCCAAGGAGGACGCGGCCCTGCCCAAGGGCTACGGCCGCGACCTTCTGGCGCTTCACGACAAGCGCCCCTTCGTGCAGACCTCCGATGAGATCGCGGCCCTGGCGGCGGAAGTGCGCGACCCCAATTACCGCATCGCCGTCGCCGAGGACGGCATCCACGTCTACAACCGCGACATCCACCGGACCGGCACCGACGCGATGGCCTTCTTCCCCGATCTGAGCGTGGAGAGCGACGGCGCGCACGCCTTCTATCTCGGGGGCGAGCTGACCAAGGCCGAGACCGCCTTCCGCCTGAGCAAGCGCTACGTGCAGGACGAGCCCCTCGACTGGGGCTGCGCCGCCGACCGCACCCAGGAGGACACCACCGCCTTCAAGGCGGCCGGGCCGACCAAACCCAGCAAGACCAAGTCCGCCCACACACAGCATAGCGGCCCCGAGGCGTCCGAGGCGGCGCGCGCCGCCGCGACGCCGCCGGAGCAGGACGCGGAGCCGCCGCAAACGGAGACCGGACGCGGTTCGGATGAGGCGCGGGACGCGCTCTCCGAGGCGAAGGGCGGGCGCATCGTCTGCGGCCGGCTGGTCCCGGATGACGGTTCGAACGGGGACCGGAGCTGAGATGCCGCTGATCCTGGAGACCGTCGTCACCACCCTCTCGGCGGCGGGCGAGATGCACCTCGTGCCCTTCGGCCTGATCCGGGAGGGCGAGGATTTCGTGCTGGCCCCGTTCCGCCCCTCGCCCACCATCGAGAACCTCGCGGACCGGCCGTATTTCGCGGCCTCCGCGCCGAGCGACGTGAGGGTGATCGCGGGCGTCGTCACCGGACGGCGCGACTGGCCGGTGGTGGATTGCGATCACATTCCCGGGAAGCGGCTGGCCGAATGCTTCGGTCATGCCGAGTTCGAGGTGGCGGCGATCGACGAGGACCCGCAGCGTCCGCGCTACCGGGGGCGGATGGTGCATGCGGCCGGCCACGTGCCGTTCATCGGCTACAACCGGGCGCAGGGTGCGGTGATCGAGGCGGCGATTCTGTCCACGCGGCTCCACATGCTGAGCCCGGAAAAGGTCCTGACGGAGATGGCCTATCATGCCATAGCCATCGCCAAGACCGCCGGCCCGGCCGAACTCGAGGCCTGGGACTGGATCGAGGACAAGGTCGCGGCAGCGCTCGGGCGCAGCGAGCGCGTGCTCGACCCCGCCAGCCGCCCTTCGTGACGCAGGAGATGCTTGCTTCGATGCGGATCGCCCTTCTCGCCGCCGCGGCACTCGCCCTGACCGCCGTGACGTCCGAGGCCCAGCACGCGCCGACCCGGCGCAAGATCGTCGAGACCATCACCATCGACGCCTCCGCCGACAAGGTCTGGGCGGTGGTCGGCAATCCGGCGGATGCGGGCTGGATCGAGAACGTGGCGGGCGCGGAGCAGACGGGCACGCCCGAGAAGCCCGCCTACCGGCTGACGCTGAAGAACGGCCACGCCATCGTCGAGGAGGCCCGCAAGATCGATCCCGAGCGCAGGAGCTTCGCCTACTACATCCTGCAGAACGAGGTCTCGGACCTGCCGGCCAAGGCCTATTCGGCGACGATCTCGGTGCAGCCCGAGGGGGACCACGCCGCGACCGTCGCGTGGAAGGCCGCCTTCTACCGCGGCCATCCGAACAACGACCCGCCGCCCGAACTCAACGACGAGAATTCGGAGAAGGCCGTGCGGGCCTGGGTTCATGCCAGCCTTGAGAACCTCAAGGCCCGGCTTGAGAAGGGCGGCTCCTGACGAGGGAGCCGTCCGCGAACGAGGGGTGAGGACGCCGCCCTCCGGCGGCTTCGATGGGAGGAGAGAAAAAATGAAGTTCAGAACGCTCGCCGCCGTGGCGGCGCTCGCCACGGTGACCTTTTCGGCGCAGGCTCACGGCCCCACGCGCCAGAAGGTGTCCGAGTCGATCGAGATCAACGCACCCGCCGACAAGGTCTGGGCGATGGTCGGCAACTTCCAGGACGGCAGCTGGATTCCCGTGGTCGAGAAGACCGAGGGCAAGGGCGGCAACGAGGTCAAGGCGACCCGCACACTGACGCTCAAGGGCGGCGCTACGGTCGAGGAAGAACTCGCCAAGTACGACGCCGAAAAGAAGACCCTGATGTACCGGATCACCAAGGTCGACGTGAAGACCCTGCCGGTGAACGACTACTCCTCCACCATCGAGGTCGAGGGTGACGGTGCCAAGACCAAGATGACGTGGCGCGGCGCGTTCTATCGCGGCTACATGAACAACGATCCGCCGCCCGATCTGAACGACGAGGCCTCCAAGAAGGCCGTGCAGGGCCTCTACAAAGCCGGCCTGGAGAACGTGAAGGCCAAGGCCGAGAAGGGCTCGTAAGGGGTCGATGATGCGGGACGCCGGCGTGCTGCGATCCTTTGGCCGGGCACGCCGGCCGAACCCTCTCTCCTCCGCGGGAGAGGGCGTTCCTCGAAAGGTTGAGAAGAGCGCCGCTTCCGGACGATGCGGGGCCGATCCCTCTCCCGCCTGCTCCGCAGGCCCCCTCCCCCGCCGAGGGGGAAGAGCTTTTCCGCGCCTCGCCTATCTCCTCATGCTCGCCGGCTCCCCTGCCCTCGCGCAGGAGGCGATCGTCACGGCACAGCTCGGCAACGCCGTCGAGATCGTGGACCTCGCCTCGAAGAAGGTCCTTGGCTCGATCCCCGTCCCGGGCGCGCCCGCCGGCATCGCCCTCTCCCCGGATCGCAAGACCGCTTACGTCACCCGCCCCGAGGGCAAGGGCGTCGCGGTGATCGATCTCGATGCCCGAACGATGCGCGCGAGCCTCGACCTGCCCGGCGGCCCCCTCGGCATTGGCGTCAACCCGGTCTCCGGCGAAGTCTACGTCGCCGACTGGTACGGGGCGCGCGTCTTCGTGCTGCGCCCGGACGGCGAAGGCCTGAAGCGTGAGGGCGAGATCGCCACCGGTCAATCGCCCTCGGGCCTCGCCGTCACGCCGGACGGCGCGACGCTGCTGGTGGCCAACCGGGAGGCGGATTCCGTGTCCGTGGTCGATCTGGCGAGCCGTCGGGAGACACGGCGCATCGCCGTGGGCGGGCATCCGTTCGGCCTGACCCTCTCGGCCGACGGTCGGCAGGCCTACACCGCCAACGTGACCTCGAACGATGTCTCGGCGATCGATGTCGCCGCGGGCCGCGAGACCGGTCGGGTCGCCACCGGCCAGCGCCCCTACGTCATCGCGCTCGCGGGCGGCAAAGGTTTCGTCACCGACCAGTATTCCAACACCGTGACGGTGTTCGACCCCGCGACCCTGAAGACGCTCGCCGCGATCGATGTCGGCGACCACCCCGAGGGTATCGCCACCACCCGCGACGGCAAGACCGTCGTCGTCGCCAACTGGGGCGACAACGCCCTGAGCCTGATCGACCCCTCGACCCTCAAGGTCACGGGCACGATCGAGACCGGTGACGGTCCCCGCGCCTTCGGGGATTTCCTGCGCTGATCGGCGGCGCCCGGACCGGTTCAGGCCGCCGCGGGCGGCTCGCCGGACCCGCCTTCCGTGGGCGAGTTGAGGACATCCTCCAATTCGTCCACGAGGCGGTCGATCTGATCCTCGCTCGCCAGCACCTTGGTGGTCCGTCCATCCTCGGTCACGAAGGCCAGCTCGATGGCCTCGCCGCTCCGGGCCGCCAGGATCCGGGCGAGCTTGTTGCCTGCGGTCATTCGCATCTCCTCGTTCCGTGTCGCCCCCGTCAACGCGCGGGGGCGGCCCCGTTCCTCACGCAATCAACCCGACCGCGACGGCCGGCCCGCAGGTCGAGACCCGGTCCGATCCCGTCCCAGCAAGACGCCCGGCGATCACCTCCGTAAGCGGCAGCGGCCGGCGTCCGAGCCGCGCGGCGAGGCGTTCCGCCAGGAAGCGCCCTGCGCCGCAGACGATGAGGGGCGCGTCGGCGGGCAGATCGGGGCGCGAGAGCAGGGTCGCGGCAGCGTCGTGCAGGGGTCGTATCTGCGCCTCCGCGAACCAGCCGGCCAGCGCCCGCCACTCGTCCGCGCTGCCCTCTCCCCGGTCGCGGCCGACCATGCGGGCGAGCCGCGTCTCGGTCTCGGGGAGCGACTTCCCCTTGAGATCGGCGCTGTGCTGCTGGTCGGCGCCCTCGGGCAGGTCGCCGATGAGGCGGTAGATGTCGGCGGTGTTCGCAAAGGTCTCGGCCATCAGCGCCGTGCGCCGGCCGCGCCAAGGCGCGTGGGTCGCGAAGGCCAGGAGCGGCGTGCGCACCACGCCCGTATAGACGAGTTCGCCCGTCTCCAGCCGCTCGGCGTCGCTGTAGCCGCGGGCGGCGGGCTGCCCGTCCACGATCGGAATCAAGTCGGCGGTGGTGGAGCCGATATCGACGAGCAGGGCGTGGCGCGCGTGGCGCCCGACCAGCGCGGCGGTGGCATGCCAATTGGCCGAGGCGATGTCGGCCGCATGGGCGCGGGCGGCGTCCGCCGCGACGAAGCCGGAGTGGCCGGCATAGATGCGCACCGCCCCCTTGAGCGTCGCCGCGGCCCAGGTCGAAAGCTTGTCGACGCCGTCGTTGCGGTCGGCGAAGCAGTCGGTCAGTTCGCCCGTCATGGTGACCGCGTGAGCGGCCTCGTCCCGCGCCCAGTCCGGCAGCGTCGCGAAGCTTTCGTCGAGGGCGCGCACGCCGCGCCAGAGGGCGCAGGGGGCCTGCACCGCCTCGACCACGCGGCCCTCCTCGATCAGCGCCGCCTTGACATGCACCCCGCCGAGATCCCACCCGACGACCCTGGTCAATTTCCGGTTCACGCGATGTCCCAAGGTTTCGAGGAGCGCCCGGTTCCCTTCCGGCTGATCCCGGTGATCGATCTGCGCCGGGGCCAAGTGGTGCGCGCCCGCGCGGGCGAGCGCGACGGCTATGCCCCGATCGACACCCCCTTGGCCAGGGGCTCCGCCCCCGCCGACATCGCCCGCGCATTGATCGACGCGGTCGAGGCGGATCTTCTCTACGTGGCCGATCTCGACGCGATCATGGAGCGCACCGAGCCCGACCGCGCCAGCCTGGAAGCGGTGGCCCGGGCCTGTCCCGGAGTCGCTCTCTGGGTCGATGCCGGATTCTCCGATTTGTTGGGAATTGAGCGATTCGGCGGGCTCGGGCTCGGGCGTCCGGTGATCGGCAGCGAGAGTCAGAGGGACGCGGATCTCGTGCGCGCGCTGGGACACCGCGCCGTGCTCTCCCTCGACAGTCGCGGCGAGACCCGGCTCGGGCCGGATGCCCTGCACGACGATGCGGGGGCATGGCCCGACGATGTGATCGTGATGACGCTCGCCCGGGTCGGCACCGGCAGCGGTCCCGATCTTTCCGGAATTTCACGAGCCATCGCGGCGGGCGGAGGCCGGCGGATCTACGCGGCGGGCGGCGTGCGGGGCCCGGACGACGTGGCGCAGCTCATCGAAGCCGGCGCGGCCGGTGCGCTCGTCGCCTCGGCCATCCACGACGGACGGCTGCGCTGAGTGCGTTGTCGGGTCGATCGGTGTCGGCCCCGTCGTCCTCGCGCGCGTCAGCGCAGCGATCCGGGGGTGCGACCTCTCCGGATCATGCGGAGCACGGGATGGCGTCGGCTTTGCCTCGCCATGACGAAGCAAGCTCGCTCCCGGCCTGGAGCCGCGAGATCGGCATCGCCCAAAAAGAAAGGGACGGCCGAAGCCGTCCCGATCCGTTAGCGTCCAAGGAAGATTGAAGCCAGTCGCTGGAGCAGACCCCGCGGTGCGGGCGGAGGCTCGCTCTGCCCAGGACTGCCTCCGATCTAAGCGTTGGCGGCGAAGGGGTGGGTCGCCGACTTGCGCTGCTCGGTGACGACCGAAGCCTTCGGCTCGCCGTTCACGGCGCGCTGGATCGAGAGCTTGGTGGCCTCGTAGTTGTACTTCTGGATCTTGGCGTCGTCGGCCGCTTCCCAGTGGATGAACACGCCGACCAGCACGTACAGGTCGTCGGCTTCGTCAGCCGGGATGATGCCTTCGGCAACCGCGTCCTGCACGGCCATGGCGACGCCATGCTGAGCCGGGCCGAACATCTGGACGGCCTGACGGGCGTCGTTGATGGTGACCTTGTTGAACATCAGCGTGTTCGGCTTGCACGGCAGGTTCGGCGCGATCACGGCGAGCAGGCTGGTGAAGCCGTGCTTGTTGTTGACCAGACCGTTGCAGAAGGCCGTCTCGGCCGGCGAACCGCGCGGTCCGATGATGAGGTCGATGTGGGCGACTTCGTTGCCGTCGCCGACGAGGGCCTCGCCGACCTGAACCTTGGTGATCTTTGCCATTCGGGGTCTCTCCCTGGATTCCTGAAAAAAGGCCCGCCCTGAGAGGAGGCGGGGCCTGGAAGCCATCCTTGTTTGCGGCGCCCGGCTGAGAGCCGAGCCGGTTTGCCCGGATAGCGGGGCGGACCCTACAGCGGGCCCTTCCGCCGAACAACCCGCGCAAGACCCTGAAATCCGCGATTTTTTGGAAGTCTCGGGGCCTTGACGGAGAAGAATTCATCCCCTCGCGGGCGAGGGCTCACGCCCCCTCGCCGCGTGCCGCCAGAAGCGCGTCGAGGAACAGCGTCGCGACCGTGAAATCGGCGCTCGTGCCCGGGTTGAGGCCGGCCTCTTTCAGCAGCCTGTCGTGGGCGAGCAGCGCCGCGACGGGCGCCGCAGCGAGGTCGATCCGGGACAGCCGCGTCTCGGCTTCCGCCCGCACCGCCTCCGCCCGCTCCGGCCCGAACTTGCGGGCGATGTGGCTGTCGGGCACGCCGGTCAAGTAGGCGAGATGCACCGCCGTGGTGGTCCAGGGCGGCGCGAGCCCCCGCGCCCGAGTACCCGCGAGCGCCGGAAGCCCGATCGCGAAGAGATCGCGATACCCGTCGGTATAGGCGCGGGCGATGCGGTCGCGGGGAGCGGCTTCCGCCATCGCGTCGCCGAGGGACGGGACCGGCCCTTCGGCGGCGACGTCGTGGCGCTCCGCACGCCCGAGCCCGCCGGGATTGGCGTGACGGATCGCGGCGAAGACGTCCTGCGCATCCGTTTCATCGAAATTCGCCAGCACGCCGTCGAGGCGCTCGCGCAGCGGCCCGGCCTGCTCCGCGGCGCGGGCCAGCGGCGCGCAGAGCAGCAGGATGCCGAGATTGGTGTTCTGAGCGACCGCGGCGAAGGTCGCCTCGACCCCGCCGCGCACCCGCTTCCCCACCCGGGCGCCCGGCGCGGCGAGGCTTGGTGCGGAGACGTCGGCGCTGGTCACGAAATCGGCCACCACCATGCGGTGACCGGGGGCGTAACCGTGGACGTTGCCGGGTTTCAGCGCATCGAGTTCGGCGAGGCAGGCGGCGCGGTAGAGGTCGGCCACCGTCGCCGCCGGCAGGCCGCGGGGCGCCGCCGCGCTCATCCGAGTGCCGAGACCAGCCGCGGCGGGCGCGCCGCGCGGACCGCGTTGAGGAAGCCGCGGGCGACGGCACCGGCGATGTCGACCTCCGTCACCTGCTGCAGCCCGGACCAGGCGGGCATGGAGTTGACCTCCAGCACGAGGAAGTTGCCCTCCCCGTCCTCGACGAGATCGATGCCGGTGTAATCGACGCCGATCGCCGCCGCCGCGGCCTCGGCCAGTTCGGCGGCGCGGGCCGGCACGTCCCAGGCGAAGGGCCGGCCTCCCCGGTGGACGTTGGTGATCCAGCCGTCGCCCTCGCGGATCATGCCGGCGATGGCCCGGCCCTCGCAGACGAAGACGCGGTAGTCGCGCCAGAGCCCGTCGGCGCGGGGCACGTAGCGCTGGAGATAGTAGACGCCGCTCACCGCCTCTTGAGCCGGCAGATCCTCGGGGGTCTCGAGGAGCATCAGACCCTCGCCTTGCGAACCGAACAGGGGCTTCAGCACGATGGGCGTTCCGGGCCGCGCCTCGCGGGCGACGATCTCGGCCGCGGCCTCGCGCTTCGAGACGACGAAGGTGTCCGGCGTCGGAAGGCCCGCGCGGGCGATCAGCAGCGAGGTCGCCGCCTTGTCGACCGAGCGCTCGATCGCCGTCGGCCCGTTCCAGACGGTCACGCCCGCGGCCACCAGGGCGTGGAGCACGCCGAGCCGCATGGTCGTCGCCTCGAAGGTGCCGCCGGCGATGGTGCGCAGCAGGACGCCGTCGGGCAGGCCGTCGGCGAAGCCCGGCACCCGCAGGGGCTCAGCCCCAGCCGTCACCACGGCGACGTCGGCCAGCGAGAACAGCACCGGCTCGACGCCGAAGCCGCGCAGGGCCTCCCGCAGCCGCGCCTTGTGCCAATTGCCGTTGTCGGCCGCGAGCCCGATGCGCATGCGTTCTTTTCCGTTTTGCTTCCCTCTCCCCTCCGCGGGAGAGGGTGGCTCCCGAAGGGGGTCGGGTGAGGGGCCGGCTCAGCCTTCTCCGGAAGCGTCGCTCCCCTCTCCCGCCTGCTCCGCAGGCACCCTCCCCGCGGAGGGGGGAGGGTTTTCCGCGCGCCTCTTACGTGAACGAGGCGTCCACGAGCTGCGGCTCCAGCCGGCCGCCGCGGAACGACTTGCCGGTCTTGACCGAGGTGACGATGGCCTCGGCCGGGGAGAACAGCGCACCGTCGATCTTGTAGAAGTCGCCGTTCACCCGCGAGAAGATCTCGGCGAAGGGCGCGCCGTGGTCGGCGGAGGTGGTGGAGGGAAGCTGCTCGGCGAGTTGCTTGGCGTCCGCGTCGTCGGCATCGACGAAGAGCTGCACCCGGCCCCCGTAGATGATGGCGTCGTTGGTGCGGCCCATCGCCTGAATGAAGTCCGGATGCTGGGGCGAGAGCGGCGCCGAGCCGATGCCGTCGAGGATCTTGTGCAGGTCGAAGCCGACGGTGTGCGCCTTGTGCAGCGCCACCTCCAGCACGCGGGCCACGACCTGGGTCGCGCCGGCGAGGCTCTGGGTCGGGGCGTAGATGAAGGTGACGTTCTCGGCCGCGATGCCCGTGGCGGCGGCGACCTTGTTCACCACCGAGGCCGGCGGGGCGCTCGCGGATTCGAGCACCAGGGCGGTCTTGGTCGCGTTGTCGCGGTAGCCGAGCTCCTTGTAGAGCTCCTCCACCACGGCGACCGCGCGGCCGGGGCCCGATCCGAGGGCGAAGAAGCCGGAATCGCCCTCCTCGTCGGCGAGGCTCCAGCCGGCATACTGCGAGCCGAGGCAGGCGAGCACCGGGTCGGCGGAATGGACCACCACCGTGTAGGGCCAGGAGGCGACCGGGCCGATCGGCGCGATCGTGACCGTGCCGAGGCCGCCGAGGCAGATCTCGGCGATGCGCCGGCCGGCCTCGATGGAGCCGCGGGCGTTGGCGCCGGCATCGACCGTGCGCGCGCCGTTCTCCTGGGCGACGATGAGCCGGAGCTTGGCCGCGTCAGCGACGAGGCTCTCGACCAGCGGTGCCGCCAGGGCGTTGAGGCTCGGGGCGCTCGTGTTGGAACTCATGACTGTTCTCCGTCTCCTCCAGCAGAGTGCGGACCTGGGCGGTCCGGCTCCGCAATTCTTCTTTGACCGTCACGGCCTCCGGCCCGGAGGCCGTGACCGTGCAGAGCGGCGCGTCGCGGGCCACCGGGCTGCCCACCCGCGGCCGATCGTGAACGTGGTCGGGCCAATCGAGCGGCGGCATCGCTGGGCAGGTCCGGGCCGCGTAACAGATCTCGGCGCCTGTCGCATCCGTCGGTGAGGCTTCGATGGCAGGCATGCGGCCGAGGCTCGCCTCGATATGCTGGAGCAGCAACGGCGTCGGGCGGCGGTCGAGCACGTCGAGGGTCGCGCCGGGGCGCGGGTTGATCTCCAGGAGCCACCAGCGTTCGCCCTCCACGAGGCAATCGGCGCTGGCCAGCCCCGTCAGCCCGGTCTCGCGCGCCAGCCGAAGGGCGGCCTCCGCGATCCGCGCCTCGATCGCCGGCGGGATCGGCTCCGCCTCGTCGCGGCCGCGGGCGAGGGCGCCGGCATAGCGGAACGGCCGGAGCGGCGAGGGTGCCTGCCACTGCTCGGTCAGCGCGAGCGGCTCGATGCGGCGCCCATCGGACAGAAAATTCAGGGCGAAGGCACGGCCCGGCATGCGGGCCTGGAGGTAGTGGCCGGGCGGGGTCGACCCCGTCGCGCTGGCGCGGATATGCGAGCCTCCGCAGCCGCCGATCCGCTTGACGAGCCAAGCATCCCGATCCGCGACCGGGCCGGCGGTGATGGCCGGGTGCGGGATCGCGAGGCGCGCGCAGAGCGCGGCAAGGCGGAATGGGTCGTTCAGCGCCGCGACCGTCTCGGGGGCGGCGCCGAGAAGGCGGTGGCGGGCGCCGATCTCGGCGATCAGGTCCGGCGCGCCCTCGAAGCCGCTGCCGAGCACGATTCCGAATTCGGCCCCACCTGCCTGTTGCGACAGCGCGGAGAGCGCCGACAGCACGCCGGCCCGGTCGCGGGTGCCGGCGCCGAAGCGCCCCGGCAGCGTGCGATGGCTCTCGGCCAGCGCCAGCGTGTCCTCGTCGCCGAACAGGTCGAGCACGAACGGCCGCAGGCCCGCCCGCCGCGCGGCCTGGGCCAGCGCCCGGCCGGACTGCGCGGCGATCAGGACCGCGCCGCCCTCGGGCATGGGTCGCGGGATCAGCGTCGGCCTCAGCCGGCAATCTCGACGGCGAGCTTGTAGGCGTCGCGGAAATCGAGGCAGAGCGGCTCCTGCGCCTCCAGCATCTTCCGGAACAGGCGGCACTGGGTCTGGTACTTCACGTTGCCGACCGCGAGCGCACCGATGCCGACGCCCTTGCCGACCGGCAGCGGCACGTCCGTGGCGTTCACGTCGATGCCGGCAATGCCGGCAGGCGGCACGGCGTTGACGTCGGAGGCGACCAAGAGCTTGGGCGCGGATTCGAGATCCTCGGCCGTCAGGATCGAGACGCCGGCGGGTCCGGCCGAGAGGATCACGTCGGCATCGGCGATGGCCGCGCGGCGCGCCTCGGGCAGGGTGCCGTCGACGGCGCCGACCTCGATGCCGAAGCGCCACTTCATGGTGAAGGCGATCTTCGAGACGCGCTCCTCGCCGTCATGGCCGACGAGCACGCTCTGGGCGCCCTCCAGTGCGCCGATCACCGCGGCGACGTAGGCGACGACGCCCGCGCCTCCGAAGATGACGATGCGCTTGCCCTTGAGGTCGGTGTCGAACTTCGCCTTCAGGGCGCGGGAGACCTCGGCGACCATCGCCGCGCCGGTGGTGAAGGAGCCGGCCGGGTCGGCGAAGACGTGATTCACGAAGGGCGGCACGAAGGCCTTCTTGGCCCGGTCCACCATGTCGAGGGCCAGTTCGGCGTTCTTGCCGCCGATGAAGAGGCCGGTGCGCACGCCATCCTGCGGCGCCCGGGAGAAGATCGAGTCCTGCGTCAGCGAGACGACATCGGCGAGATCGACGCCGGTATAGGGGATCAGCGTCTCGAACCCGGCATCGATCGCCATGTTCACGTCGAACGGGCTCATGTGCTTGAGCGGCGTCAGCATGTGCAGGATCGAGCGGGCCATGATCTTCGTCCTCCCGTGAGCGCGCCCTTTGCGGGCGCCAAGTCTCTCTTCACGAAACATCCGCCGCGCCGCCGAGGCCGAAGGGTCTTCGGCCGGCGGCCGCGCGTTCCCGCGAGACCCGTTCAGGTGCAAAGCCGGAACGGCCGGCACCGGTCAAGCGCAGGTTTCTTTGCAGCGCCGAAAAGAAAAGCTCTACAGTTCGGTCACCGAGGCGCCGACATTGCGCCCGCGGGCGATGACGAAACGCAGGCGGCCCGGCCGTTCCAGGGACGCGACCAGCGCCTCCGCCTCCCGCTGCGAGGGCAGCAATGCGAATCCGGTCGGCCCCCAGGAACTCTGTCCGTAGCCCGGCACGCCCATGGCCGCGATGGCGCCCAGCGCCTCGGCCACGGCCGGGCTCGCGAAGCGTCCGCCCTGGTGCGGGGCGAAATGATCGCCGACGCGCTTCTGGATCTCGGTGATGCCCGCCCCGAAGCCGTCCGGCTCGGCGGTCGCGGCGGCCGGCAGCACCTGCATCAGCACGATCCTGCAGATCTCGGCGGCACCGGCCGCCGCGAAGGGCGGCAGGTCGCGGAACGCCTCCGTCTCCCGAGAGCCATGCACCCCGGTCATGGCTTCGTCGAGGATCAGCACGATCCGCCAGTCCTCCGGGTAGGGCAGCCGAGCGATCACGGGAGGCGGCGCGCCGGAATCGTCGCGGCCCCCGTCCACGATCAGGCCGCCCTCGGTGAAGGCGGCGAGCCCGACCCCGGAACGGTTGCCGCGGTCGAGCACGTCGGCGAAATCGGCCGGTGCGAAGGGACGTCGGTTGAGGCGGGCCAGGGCGGCGGCGACCGCCAGCGCCACCTGCGTGCCCGAGCCGAAGCCGGCATGGGGCGGGATCGTCTCCTCGACCTCCACCGCCACGTTGTCCGGCACATCGAGATAGGAGGCCGCCGCGAGCAGGTTCGCGCGGACGCGCTCGGCCTCCGGGCCATGGGCGGAGACGCGCTTGGCGGGACGGGCGACGAGTTGCACGGCCGGCGCGTCGAGGGCCAGCCCGATGCTCCCGAAGCGGCGTCCGAGACCGCCGTTGAGATCGAGGAAGCCGAAATGCAGGCGCGCGGGGGCACGGACCCGGACGCCGGCTCCGGCGGGCTGCGCGGTCGTGCTCACGGTCTGACCCGTCGGTTGCGGGACCTCGGCCACGGTCTTTCCCTTCCGCCAACGCCTCCGGCCGGCGGAGACGCGCCCCTCGGGGCGGCCGGCTTGTCCCATGTGGCGGCGCCCGGGACAACCTCGTCCGCGCGCATCGGCGCCGGAGCCGATCCCGGCCGTCGCCCCACGAAATCCTCGGCCCAAACTTCGCCGGGGGCTTGCGGCCTCCTGCACAGGAATGCAAAACCAGCCCGCTCCCTTTGCGGAGCCGGTCCGAGCCCCTGCCCTCGAACCCGAACCGGGTTTTCGAAGTCATCGAGGCTCCACCAGGAGTGCCCGCGGCGCTCTTCGGACATGACCGTCTTTCGCCCCGCCCTGACGCGGGGATGCCCGAAGAAACGACGGCGAGGAAGCATGGCAGCCTGGGTGAAGGGAGGCGCGGCGGATGTGGACGCGGCGGTCGAGGCCGCCGTCGACCTGCTCGCCGCGGCACGCGTTCCGGTGCTGGCGGGCCTGAGCGCCGACGTCTCCGCGCTGCGCGCCGCCTATCGTCTCGCCGAAACGCTCGGCGCCTCGCTCGACCCGGTTTCCGGCCCCAGCGTCTACGCCGAACTCGGCGCGCTCAGCGCGGGCGGCGTCATGACCACGACCCGCGCCGAGACGATCGGCCGGGCCGACGTGGTGCTGGTCCTCGGCAATCGCCCCTGGGACGGCGACCTGATCGGAGAGATCGCCGCCGCGGCCCCGAGCCGCGGTCGCGCGGCGGGCGCCGAGCGCGCCCTGCTCTCGCTCGGCGGCCCGCAGAACGGCGCGATCCGCCACGTCGCCTACGCAGCCGAAGCCGGAGGCCTTGCCGTCTCGCTCGGGCATCTGCGCGCCTTCGCCAAAGGCCATCTCGCGGGCGAGGCCGCCTATGCCGATCTCGCCAAGCGCCTGTTCGCCGCGCGGTACGGCGTCGTCGTCTACGACCCGGAGGAGGTCGGCGAACTCGGCGTGGAGATGCTCCAGGGCCTGATCCGCGACCTCAACGAAACCACCCGCTTCTTCGCGCTCACGCTCGCCGACCCGTTCCAGGGCCGGGCCGCCGTGCAGCTCTCGGCCTGGACCACGGGCCAGGCGCCCCGCGTCGGCTTCGGCCGACATCAGCCGGAACACGATCCCTGGCGCTTCGACAGCGCCCGCCAGATCGCCGCGGGCGAGGCCGACGCCGCCCTCTGGCTCGCCTCCCTGCCCGCTCCGCGCCCTGCTTGGCTCGGCAGCCTGCCCACGATCGCCATCGTCGGGGAGGGCTCGACGGAGGCGGCCGGCGAGACGGCCGACATCGTCATCACCGTGGGCGTGCCCGGCGAGGGCGTCGGCGGCGCGCTCTGGAACGAGCGGCGCGGCGTCATCGCCTATACCGAGCCCAAAGGCCCGTCGAAGACCGCCGAAGCGCTGACCGCGTCGGGCGTGCTCGCCCGCATCCGTGATCGCCTCATCGAGAAAGGTGTCTCATGCTGACCCGCATCCACGGCGGACGGGTCGTCGATCCGACGGCCGGGCGCGACGCCATCGGCGACGTCTGGATCGAGGACGGCCGCGTCGTCGCGCCGAGCGAGCGCGCGCCCGACCGGACCATCGACGCCACGGGCTGCGTGGTGATGGCCGGCGGCGTCGAGGTCCACTCGCACATCGCCGGCGGCAACGTCGTGATGAGCCGCCTGCTGCTGCCAGACCTCTACGTCAGCGAATCCGCGCCCAACGGCCACCCCTTCGCCCATGCCGGCGGCTCGGGCAGCTGGATCGGCGCCAATTACGCGCGGATGGGCTACACGACCGCGGTCGAGCCGGCCCTGCCGCCCTCGAACGCGCTGGCGACCCATCTCGAACTCGCCGACATCCCGCTGCTCGACCGCGGCGGGCTCGCGGTGATGGGCAACGACGACCACCTGCTCCAGCTCCTGCGCGACGGCGAGGGCCGCCAAGCCGTTCGCGATCTCGTGCAGCAGACCCTGGCCCATTCGCGGGGCCTGGGCGTCAAGTGCATCAACGCGGGCGGCGCCTCGGCCTTCAAGGACGGCGTCTTGAAGCTCAGCCTCGACGACGAGATCCCCTGCTACGGTCTTTCCACGCGCAAGATCATGTCGGCCTTGCTCGACGCGGTGGAAGAGATCGGCGTGCCGCACCCGCTGCACGTCCACTGCAACAATCTCGGCCTGCCCGGCGCCGACGACTCGCTCGTCGCGACGCTGGAGGCGGCCGAAGGCCGGCGCATCCACTTCGCCCACGCCCAGTTCTACGCCTATGGCGTGGTCGATCCCGAGAACCCTATGACGGGCGGCTTCCGCTCGGCGGCCGAGCGCATCAACGCGGCGATGGAGGAGCACCCCAACGCGACCTACGACGTGGGTCAGGTGGTGTTCGGCCAGACGGTGACGATCTCGCTCGACATCCTGCGCCAGTTCGGCGGCCGCAAGGGCGCCAAGCCGAAGAAGTGGGTGCTGACGGCGGGCGATGCCGAGGGCGGCGGCGTGGTGCCGTTCCTCTACCGGCCGCGCGGCCCCGTCTCGTCCCTGCAATGGGCGATCGGCCTGGAACTGATGCTGCTCTCAAGCAATCCCGAGCGCACCATCCTGACCACGGATCACCCGAACGGCGGCGTCTTCACCGAGTATCCGCGCATCATCCACCTGCTGATGGATACCGAGGAGCGCGCGAAGGAGATCGCGACGCTGCCGGCCATCGTCGGCGAGCGCTCCGGCCTGCCGAAGATCGAGCGCGAGTACACGTTCAGCGAGATCGCGCAGCTCACCCGCTCAGGTCCGGCCAAGCTCCTCGGCCTGACCGATCGCGGCCACCTGCGCGAGGGCGCCAAGGCCGACGTCGCGATCTACCGCGACGAGCGGGACCGCACGGCGATGTTCTCCCGCGCCAAGCTGGTGCTGAAGGACGGCCAACCGATCGTCGAGGACGGCGAAGTTGTCGCCTGGTTCTCGGGCAAGACGCTCAGCCTCGACGTCGAGGCCGATGCGGGCATGGAAAAGCGCGCCGAGAGTTACCTGCAGGACCGCTTTGGCGCCGGGCTCGACACCTTCGCGGTGCCGGATGCCGCCTTCCCGGAGAATACCGGGACGTTCGAAGACGTGGCGTGTCGGGCATGATGTCGAGGGTGATGGGACGGAATCGATGAGCGACTTCACCCTCAACGGCATCAAGGTCGAGGACACCTTCGCCGAGGCCTTCGACGTCGCGGGGACCGCGATCATCGTCACCAACGACACGCCGAAATGGGCGATGATCGCGGCGACGGTGATGACGGGCTTCGCCACCTCGGTGATCGGCTGCGGCGCCGAGGCCGGCATCGACGCCGAGCTGTCTCCCGAGGAAACGCCCGACGGGCGCCCCGGCGTGCGCATCCTGCTGTTCGGCTTCGAGCCGAACGGGCTCAAGGACCAACTCCTCAAGCGCGTCGGCCAGTGCATCCTCACCTGCCCCGGCACCGCCTGCTTTGCCGGCGTCGAGGGGCCGACCAAGATCAAGCTCGGCGGCGCGATCCGCTATTTCGGCGACGGCTTCGCGGTCGCCAAGCGGTTGCCCGACCATGAGGGCAAGATGCGCCGCTACTGGCGCATCCCCGTCATGGACGGGGAGTTCCTGTGCGAGGATTCGGTGCGCGCGGTGGACGGCGCGGTCGGCGGCGGCAACCTGTTGTTCCTCGGCCGCAAGCACGCCGACACGCTCGTCGTCGCCGAGATCGCTGTCGAGGCGGCCAAGGCCGTGCCCGGCGCGATCCTGCCCTTCCCCGGCGGCATCGTCCGCTCCGGCTCGAAGGTCGGCGGGCGCACCAAGGGCATGATGGCCTCCACCAACGACGCCTACTGCCCGACGCTGAAAGGCCGGGCCGGCTCGGCGCTGCCGCCCGAATGCGGCGTGGTGCTGGAGATCGTCATCGACGCGCTGACGTCCGCGGCCGTCGCCGAGTCGATGCGCGCGGCGCTGCACGCCGCCACCGAGATCGGCGCCAAGCACGGGCTCGTGGCCGTCACCGCCGGCAATTACGGCGGCAACCTCGGCCGGCACCACTACCACCTCCGCGACCTGTTGGAGAAACCCGCCGCATGAGCACGCTGAGACTGCGCGGTGATCTGCCGGAGCGGGTCGACCTTCTCAACATCACTCCCCTCGCCTTAAGCGGATTGTCCGAGGCCGAGGCGGGCAAGCTCGCCATCGGCACGAGCCGCCGCGGCCTGACCCTCGGCGACGTGTTCGAGATCCGCCTCGACGGCTCCGACAGCCTCGTGATCGAGGGCGGCTCGTCCCGGCTCGACCGGGTCGGCGCGGCCCTGTCCGAGGGCTCGATCCGGGTCGAGGGCGATGCCGGCCAGCGCCTCGGCGAGGGCATGGCAGGCGGCGCGCTCACGGTGACGGGCTCCGCCGGCCCCTACGCCGCCACCGGCGCCACCGGCGGCACGATCACGATCCAGGGCGATGCCAGCGACCACGCGGGCGGCGCGGTCTACGCCGCCAAGGCCGGGCTCGACGGGGCCACGCTCGTGATCGGGGGCAAGGCGGGCGACCATCTCGGCGACCGCATGCGCCGCGGCATGATCCTGGCCGGTTCCGCCGGGGCCTTCGCGGCCTCCCGCATGATCGCGGGTACGATCCTCGTCTCCGGCGCGCTCGGCGACCATCCGGGCTACGGCATGCGCCGCGGCACGCTGATCGCCGGGAGCCACGGCGCGCTGCTGCCGACCTTCGTCGAGACGGGAACGCCGGATCTGGTCTTCACCCGGCTGCTGGCCCAGAGCCTCAAGCGCCTCAGCGTGCCGCAGGCCGGCCTGCTCGGCGGGACGCTCCGGCGCTATTCCGGCGATCTGGCGACGCTCGGCAAGGGCGAGATGTTCGTGCCGGCCTGATCGGCAGGATTTTTCCGGCTTGGCACGGCAGGTCGCAGGAAAATGACTTGCCGGCCTGCCGTTTCCTCCCACCTTGCCTCGGACCGAGGCGCACGGCAGCGATCCGTTCCTGCCGCGGCGTCCTCTCCGAACCGAGGCCGCGCGCATGTTCCTGCTCCTGTCCGTCTGCCTGATCGCCCAGCCGGCGAAGTGCCACGACGAGCGGATCAACCTGAACTACGACAATCCGAACCCCTTCCTGTGTCTGCGCAACTCGCAGAGCACGCTCGCGGCATGGCAGGAGGAGCATCCGGATTATCACGTGAAGAGCTGGCGCTGCGCCCCGAAGGGCAGTCTGCCCAAGGACCTGTAGGCCGGGTCTGAAGCCGGCTCGGAGTCCCTTGAGGCACCGCGCGGGCGGTGACATGGTCCGGCTGCCGGTCCTGCGGCGGAGACGGAGATCATGCGCTCGCTGAAAGCCCGGTTTGCCCTGCTGCTCGGTGGCACGGCCCTGCTCGCGCTGCTGGCGGCGGCCGGCGTGCTCTGGTCGATCCGGCTCACCGAGAACGTCATCGAGCGCACGCTGGCGGCCCAGCACCGGATGGAGCTTCTCGCCGAACTCTCCGGCCGGCTCGCGCAATACGGGTTCGCCGCCATCGAGAGCGTCGGCAACCCGGACGCGCCGCCCGAAGCGCTCTCCGTGACCCGCGACCGGGTCGATCAGGCGCTGACCCAGGTCGACGACGCCATCGGCAGCGGCATGGCCCTGAGCAGCCGCCTGGAGGATCGCATCCAGTACGTCGCCCGCACCCGGCCGCTCGCCAACGTGCGCGCCGCTCGGGCGATGCTCGACCGGCAGGTCACCCTGGTGCGGCGGGAAACCGATCCCGACCGGCGCAAGACGGCGATGCAGGGCGCCCTCAACGCCTTCGGTGCCATGACGGGCCCGCCGCTCTCCCTGCTGATCGAGGCGGAGCGGCGCAGCATGAATGCGGGCTCGGAAGATGCCCGCACCCTGTCGCAGCGTCTCACCGCCGTCTCCCTCACCGCCGTGGCGCTGGCGCTCGCCTTCGTGGCGGTGCTCTACCGCTCGGTCACGCGGCCGACCCTGGCGCGGATCGAGGAGATCCGCCGGGCTGCCGGCGCGGTCGGCAGCGGGGCGCTCGACACCCGGCTCTCGGTCGAGACCCGCGACGAGCTCGGGCTCCTGGTGGCGAACTTCAACCGGATGGCGGCGCGGCTCGCCCGCCGCGAGGGCCGGCTCGCCGCCGACCGGGCCGCGCTGGAGGACACGGTCCAGGCCCGCACCGCCGATCTGCGTGCCGCCAACGAGCGGCTGGAGATGGTGGACCGCTCGCGCCGCCGCTTCTTCGCCGATGTCAGCCACGAGCTGCGCACGCCGCTCACCGTCATCCTCGGCGAGTGCGACCTCGCCCAGAGATCGGCGGAGCGCGCGGGCGGCCGGGCCGTCGATCACGGACCCGTCTTCGCCACCATCCGCAAGCGGGCGCAGCGGCTCAAACGGCGGGTGGAGGATCTCCTGCGCGTGGCCCGCTCGGAATCCGGCCAGATCGAACTCGACCGGCGTAGCGTGAGCGCGGTCGCGGTGCTCGGCGACGCCGTGGACAGCGCGGGCTCCGAGGCGGCCCGCCGCCGGGTCGAGCTCAGCCTGGAGCCCGGCGACCGCGACATCGAGATCAGCGCCGACCCGGAATGGCTGCGTCAGGTCGTCGAGAGCCTGATCGACAACGCCCTGCGCCACGCCACCGGCCTGACCCGCATCGTCGTTTCCCTGAGCGGGCGCGGCACAGCGCAGGGCAGCCGCGCCCGGATCGTGATCGAGGACGACGGTCCCGGCTTCCCCGAGGAGGGCGAGGGACTGTTCGAGCGCTTCCGCCGCGAGGCCCGGCCCGGGGAAGCCGGCTTCGGCATCGGTTTGGCCCTGGCGCGCTGGGTCGTTGAGCGCCATGATGGCGCGATCAGCCTCGGCAGGGCCGAGCATGGCGGCGCGCGGGTGGTTCTCGACCTGCCCGCGCTCGATGACGGCGCCGTGCCGGAACGGAACGAGGCGGGGCAGGAGAGGATCGCCGCCGCATGACGACGCGCGTATTGATCGTCGAGGATGACATCGACATCCGCGGCATTCTGGCTCGTGGGCTGGAGGCGGAAGGCTTCTCCGTCGGCGTGGCCGGCCGGGTCGAGGACGCACTGAGTGCCGCCCGGGACGAGGCCCCGGAGGCGGTGGTGCTCGACATCACCCTGCCCGACGGCTCGGGCCACGACGTCTGCCGCTCCCTGCGCGAAGGGGGCTATCCCGGAGCGATCCTGTTCCTGAGCGCTCGCGACGAGGTGCGCGACCGGGCCGAGGGGCTGGCGCTCGGCGCCGACGACTACATCGTCAAGCCCTTCGTCTTCGACGAGCTTCTGGCCCGGCTCCAAGTGCATCTGCTCCGGCGGCGGGAGGCGGACACCCCGCGCACCGTCTTCACGGCCGGCCGTTTGACCCTCGACGTCAACATCCGTCAGGTCAGCTTCGGCGAGGCCTCCGCCCGGCTCACCCCGCGGGAGGCGGAACTGCTCGCCCTGCTGATGCAGGAGGTCAACCGCCCGATCTCGCGCGGCGAGATCTTCGACCGGCTCTGGGCGAGCCAGGGCGGCCTCTCGCTCAACGTGGTCGATGTCTATGTCGGCTATCTCCGCTCGAAGCTCTCCGATTTCGTGCGCCTGGGCGGGCCCGTGATCGTCACGGTGCGCGGCAAGGGCTTCATGCTCGACCTGCGCGGCCAGGATTTCCGCCACTGAAGCGAAACTCAGGAGCGGAGCCTTCACTGCATCGGATGCGTGCTCTTCCCGGCGCCTTTCGGCGTCGCGCCCCAAAGACCTGTCTTCACGCAAGCCCGCAGGGGACACGCGTCCGAGCGTAACAGCCTGAACCTCCGGACCATCCACCGAGAACCGGCTCGGAGAAATCCTCGTGGGCCGCTTCGCGGCAGCATCACGCGGGCTCGCGCAGGATCCATTGGAGGCCCCCAAGCGTGCGGCCGTCCTTACAATATAGTGTAGTTTATTAATTCTGCCAGCGTAGGTTTTCGCGGACAAGCCGCGACTTCCTGCGAGGGACGATGACGATCAAGACCCGCTTGGTGGGCCTTATCACTCTGCTCAGCCTGACGATTTTTGTTTTCGCCGGCCATGGCAGCTTCGATGCCTGGAGAGAGTCGGAAAAGGCGCGCTACGCCCAGCAGCTCGCCGGCATGGTCTCGACGCTGACACGCGGCATGCAAGGCCTGCGCTACGAGCGCGGCGCCACGACCTCGGCCCTGGCTCTCGAACAGGACAATCTCGGTGCCAGCCTCGCCGACATGACGGCCCGCCGGAAGGCCGTCGACGGTTCGCTGTCCTCCGCAGGCGAACTCGTCTCCGCCACCGAACTGGATCTGAAGGCCGTCAGCGAGCGCTACGAGGATCTGCGCCGCATCCGCATCGAGGTCGACACCGCCCTCTCCAAGCCGGTCGCGGAGCGCGACAAGGCCCTCTCGCGCCGTATGGCCGAGCAGTCGGTCGCCCTGTTGCGGGCGCTCGAGGCGCTTATCGACACGACCGAGATGCGCCTGCGGCAGGCCGATCCCCGCATGTCCAACCTGCTCCGGGCGCGCGGTCTCTCCTGGACGACCCGGAACCTGGCCGGCGACGCCACGCTGATCGTCATCGACGTGCTGGCTCAGGACAAGCTGATCTCGGCCGCGCAGGCGACGGAATACGCGGCGCTCGATCGGGAGACGAAATTCGTCTTCCAGCTCGTGCAGTCGATCGCGGAGGGCGAAGCCGGGGCGGCCTCGCTCAAGGCGACGATCAAGGCCGCGCAGACGAGCTATTTCGACGGGGTTCTGGCGGAGCGCATCCGGGTGGTGAACCCGGCCCTGGCGGATCGCTCGCTCGCGCGCCCCGGCGTGGCCGCCTACCGCAAGCAGTTCAATGTCGGGCTCGACGCCCTGGCGGACGTCGTCCTCGTCGCCGTCGCCGAACTCGACGACATGGCGCAGATCACGGCCGAGGCCGCTCGGCAGCGGCTTCTGCTGCAGGGGCTCCTGAGCGTGCTGGCGCTGGCCCTCGCCGTCGGCGGCGTGGTCTGGGTGGTGCGCGGCGTCACGAATCCCCTCGTCGCGATGACCGGCATCATGACCCGGCTCGCCAATGGCGATGCCGGCCTCGACATCCCCTTCCGTCGGCGGCGCGACGAGATCGGCGCGATGGCCGGGACCGTCCAAGTGTTCAAGGAGAACCTGCTGCGCACCCGCGCGCTGGAAGAGGAGAGCGCGGCGGCGCGGGCTTCCGCCGAGGAGCAGCGCAAGGTCGGCATGCGGAAGATGGCCGACGCCTTCGAGGCCGCCGTCGGCGGCGTCCTGACCGAGGTTTCGGGCTCGGCGACGCAGTTGGAGGCGACGGCCCGGAGCATGAGCACCATCGCCAGCCAGACCGCGAGCCAGTCGTCCACCGTCGCGGTGGCCGCCGATCAGGCGGCGGCAAATGTCGGCATGGTTGCGGCCGCCGCCGAGCAACTCGGCGCCTCCGTCCTCGAAATCGGACGGCAGGTCGACGGGTCGGCCCATCTCGCCCGCGTCGTGGTCACGGAGGCCGACGCGACGGCCGAACTGGTGAACGCTCTCAAGGATGGCGCGACCCGCATCAACGACGTCGTCGGGATGATCGCCAGCATCGCCGGGCAGACGAACCTTCTCGCGCTCAATGCCACCATCGAGGCGGCCCGCGCGGGCGAGGCCGGTCGCGGCTTCGCCGTGGTCGCGGCGGAGGTCAAAGAGCTCGCCTCCCAGACCGCGCGGGCGACCGAGGAGATCTCCCAGCAGATCGCGATGATCCAGGGGTCGACGGACGAGGCCGTGCAGGCCGTCATCTCGATCACCGACCGCATCCGCGAGATTTCCGGCCTGACGACCTCGATCGCGGCGGCGGTGGAGGAGCAGGGTGCGGCGACCCAGGAGATCGTCCGTAACGTCGCCCAGGCGGCCCAGGGCACCGGCGAGGTGACGACGAACATCGCCCGCGTCGCAGGGACCGTCGAGGAGACCGGGGCGGCTTCCAGCCAAGTGCTCGCCTCGGCCACCCAACTCGCGCGGCAATCGGATCACCTCGGCCGGGAGGTGGCCCGCTTCCTGGGAACGGTGCGCGCCGCCTGATCCGGCATACAGACCCCGGTGCCTCCCGCGGCGGCGTCCGCGGAATCGAACGCCGTCGCACGGGCTCCGCCGCGCGGCGGGTTCGATCTTGAGCGGTGTCCGCCCGGAGGCGGATCGACGCACCCATGATCTGTGTCCCGCGCCGTGAGCCGAGGAACGACCAAAGTCCATGGCCGCGCTCACGCGAACTTGGGAGGAAACGGCAAGGTAGCTCTTGCGGGGCGCGCCCAAATTGGCGATATACCTCCGGCGCACGAAAACGAGTGCGCCGTCAGCATCTTACGATCTTCTTAAGGAAGGAGATCGTGGGCTTCCGGCGTTCCATAAAGTCGAGGAGAGACACCATGAAGTGGGCTGCCCCCATCGTTTCCGAGATCTGCGTCGGCATGGAAGTCACGAGCTACGAGTCGGCCGAGATCGACACCTTCAACTAAGGTGTTTGGAGCCGGGCCGCAGGGCGCAGACATCAGCGGGTTCCAACCATGCATGTCGTGATCCTCGGTTCGGCCGCGGGCGGCGGCGTTCCGCAATGGAACTGCCGCTGCTCCATCTGTTCGCTGGCCTGGGCGGGCGACGCCAGGGTCAAGCCGCGCACGCAGTCGAGCATCGCAGTCTCCCCCGACGGGGAACGCTGGCTCCTGCTGAACGCCTCGCCCGACATCCGCCAGCAGATCCAGGCCAATCCGCAGATGCATCCGCGCGAGGGCCTGCGCCACTCGCCGATCCACGCGGTGCTGCTGACGAACGGTGACGTCGATCACGTCGCGGGTCTGCTGACGCTGCGCGAGGGCCAGCCCTTCACGCTCTACGCCACGCCCGGCATCCTGGCCTCCGTCTCGGACAACCGCGTGTTCGACGTGATGGCCGCCGACGTGGTGAAGCGGCGGACCATCGCCCTCGGCGAGACCTTCGAGCCGGTGCCCGGCCTCTCCGTCACGCTGTTTGCGGTACCCGGCAAGGTGCCGCTCTGGCTGGAGGACGCCTCCATGGAGATCGGGGCGGAGACCGAGACCACCGTCGGCACGATGATCGAGGCCGGGGGCAAGCGCCTCGCCTACATTCCCGGCTGCGCCCGGGTGACCGAGGATCTGAAGGCCCGCGTCGCGGGCGTCGATGCGCTCCTGTTCGACGGCACGGTGCTGGAGGACGACGACATGATCCGTGCGGGCGTCGGCACCAAAACCGGCTGGCGCATGGGCCATATCCAGATGAACGGCGAGACGGGTTCGATCGCCTCCTTCGAGGGCGTCGAGATCGGCCGGCGGGTCTTCGTCCACATCAACAACACCAACCCGGTCCTGGTCGAGGATTCGCCAGAGCGCGCGGGCGTCGAGGCCCGCGGCTGGACGGTCGCCCATGACGGATTGACCCTCCACCTCTGAGCGGGTCGGAGCCCGGGATGCGCAGCGGCGCCGACACCCGGCCTAGCAATTTAATGCCGGACCCAATATCTTTTGCACGATACAATCGTGCAGTGGGCGTACTGTCCGTCACGCGGGCCGCACCCCATCTCGAAAAAGCTCCAGGAAGCGCGACCAAAGTCGGGGAAACCGAACGCCATGACCGCCCAATTTCCGCCCCCCGTCGGAGAAGCCGAGCAGCGCCTGCTGAGCCACGAGCAGTTGGAGGCGGCCCTGCGCGACATCGGCGCCCGCCGCTACCACAACCTGCACCCGTTCCACCGCCTGCTGCACGACGGCAAGCTGAACAAGGATCAGGTCCGGGCCTGGGCGCTCAACCGCTACTATTATCAGGCGATGATCCCGGTGAAGGACGCGGCGCTTCTGGCCCGCCTGCCGGACGCGCAGCTACGCCGGATCTGGCGCCAGCGCATCGTCGATCACGACGGTGATCACGAGGGCGACGGCGGCATCGAGCGCTGGCTGAAGCTGGCGGAAGGGGTCGGCTTCGCGCGCGACTACGTGCTCTCGACCCAGGGCATCCTCTCGGCGACGCGCTTCTCGGTGGATGCCTATGTCCACTTCGTCTCCGAGCGCAGCCTGCTCGAGGCCATCGCCTCCTCGCTGACCGAGATGTTCTCGCCGACCATCATCTCGGAGCGCGTCGCCGGGATGCTGAAGAACTACGACTTCATCACCAAGGAGACGCTCGCCTATTTCGACAAGCGCCTCACCCAGGCCCCGCGCGACGCCGACTTCGCCCTCGACTACGTCAAGCGCCACGCCACCACGCCGGAGATGCAGCGCGCCGCCATGGCTGCGCTGACCTTCAAGTGCAACGTGCTCTGGACTCAGCTCGACGCGCTCTACTTCGCCTACGTGGCGCCGGGCATGATTCCGCCGGATGCGTGGCAGCCGGGCGAGGGCCTCGTTCCCGAGGCAAGCCCTGCCGCGGCACCGACCGGTGCGCCGGCCGCCTTCTCGGGTGGCGACGTGCCGCGCCTGCCTCGCGGCGTGCGCCTGCGTTACGATGAGGTGCGCTCCAAGCATGTGCTGCTCGCTCCCGAGCGCACCTTCGACCTCGACGACAATGCCGTCGCGGTCCTCAAGCTCGTCGACGGCCAAGCCTCGGTCTCGCAGATCGCCCGCACACTGGGTCAGACCTACGACGCCGATCCGGCCGTCATCGAGGCCGACATCCTCGTGATGCTGGCCGACCTCGCGCAAAAAAGGGTTCTGGAGCGATGAATGCACCGACCCCCGCCCCCTCCCCCGCGGAAGTGATTCCGGCGCCCGTGGGTCTGCTCGCCGAGCTGACCCACCGCTGTCCGCTGCGCTGTCCCTATTGCTCGAACCCGCTGGAACTCGACCGGCGCTCGGCCGAGCTCGATACGGCGACGTGGCTGCGGGTGCTGACGGAGGCTGCGGGGCTCGGCGTGCTGCACGTCCACCTCTCGGGCGGCGAGCCGACCGCCCGCAACGACATCGTCGAGATCACGGCCAAATGCGCCGAACTCGGCCTCTACTCGAACCTGATCACCTCCGGCGTCGGTGGGGCGCTGACCAAGCTCGACGCGCTCTACGATGCCGGGCTCGATCACGTGCAGCTCTCGGTGCAGGGGGTCGATGCGGCGAACGCCGAGAAGATCGGCGGCCTGAAGAACGCTCAACCCCAAAAAATGCAGTTCGCGGCGCGCGTCACCGAACTCGGTCTGCCGCTGACGCTGAATTCGGTGATCCACCGCGGCAACATCCACGAGGTGCCGGGCTTCATCGATCTCGCAGTCAAGCTCGGCGCCAAGCGGCTGGAGGTGGCCCACACCCAGTACTACGGCTGGGCCTACGTGAACCGCGCCTCGCTGATGCCGGACAAGCGGCAGGTGGACGAGTCGATCCGCATCGTCGAGGCCGCTCGCGAGCGCCTCAAAGGTCAGCTCGTCATCGACCTCGTGGTGCCGGACTACTACGCCAAGTACCCCAAGGCCTGCGCGGGCGGCTGGGGCCGCAAGCTCATGAACGTGACGCCCCAGGGCAAGGTCCTGCCCTGCCACGCCGCCGAAACGATTCCGGGCCTCGAATTCTGGTATGTCGGCGACCATTCCCTGGGTGACATCTGGACGAAGTCACCGGCCTTCGCCGCCTATCGCGGCACGTCCTGGATGAAGGAGCCCTGCCGCTCCTGCGACCGGCGCGAGAAGGATTGGGGCGGCTGCCGCTGTCAGGCGCTCGCCCTCACGGGGGACGCGGCCAACACCGACCCGGCCTGCTCCCTTTCGCCGCTGCACGCGAAAATGCGGGATCTTGCCAAGGAAGAGGCTGCCGAGACCCCGCCGGACTATATATACCGCAGCATCGGGACGAATGTGCAAAACCCGCTGAACGAAAAGGCACCCCTTTGAGACGGACTACGCTGGCGGTCGCCCTCGCGGCGACTCTCTCGACCACGTTTCTCGCGCCCCTCCCCTTCGCCTGGGCGGCGTCGGACAGCGGACCCGCTCCAGCGGCCAAGGATGCCGCCCAAGACACCGCCAAGGCGGCTGCGGCGCCGAATGCCGGCGACCTGCTGTTCGAGCAGCCGCAGATGAAGAACACGACGCCCGGCAGCACCCTGACCTACGATTACCTGCGCCGCAGCGGTATCGTGAAGGGGCCCTACGGCCCGCCGCTCAACGACGAGATCAAGCTGACCGTCGAGCCGGGCAAGAGCGCCGAGAGCCGCGACATCCGCGTGCAGATGTTCTCCGGCGGCTATCGCGTGCCGGCCGGTCCTTTCCAGGACATGCCGGGCAACCCGGTTCTGAGCCTGTTTCTCGAGAACCACCTGAAGGGCCTGGCGAGCCTGCTCGAGGCCAACCCGCGCTACATCAAGAACGCGATCCGCAAGGGTCTGCGCGAGAAGTCGACGGTCACGCCGGTCCAGGTCGATTTCAAGGGCCGCAAGGTCGAGGGCTGGCGGGTCGAGATGAAACCCTTCGTGGGCGACGCGCAGACCGAGCGGATGCGCGGTTTCGAGGGCCTCACCTACACCTTCGTCACCTCGCCGGAGGTGCCGGGCGAGATCGTCTCGATCGAGGCCCGAGCCCTGAAGCCGGACGGCGGCGAACTTCTCGAAGAGAGACTGGACTATGACCAGAAGGATTCCTGAGGCGCTTCTCGCCGCCCTCGTGGCCGCGGCGGTGATCGCTGCGCCCGCGCGCGCCGAGGAGAACGACTACCCGACGGATGCGCGCGCCGATTACGTGTTCGGCTGCATGGCGGCCAACGGCCAGACCCGTGAGGCGCTGGAGAAATGCTCCTGCTCCCTCGACGCGCTCGCTTCGATCCTGCCTTACGACAAGTACGTGCAGGCGAGCACCATCCTCTCGATGCGCCAAGGTATCGGCCAGCGCACCACGGCCTTCAAGTCGACCAAGATGTTCGACGACCGGGTGGCCGACCTGCGCCGCGCTCAGGCCGAGGCGGAGATCCGCTGCTATCGCGGCGCGTCGTGAGGTTTTCCGCGACGGCCGTCCCCGCACCCGACGGAATGGAACTGGCTAAACGACAGGCGAGGGGCTAGGCGAGGGGCCCGGCCGAAAGGCCCGGCCCCGACGAGCGACGACATCCGATGCCGCCCTCCCCTTCCCCGACCACCCTTCTGCAAGCCCTGCTGCCCGAACTCGGCCGGCGTACGCTGGTGATGGGCATCCTCAACGTGACGCCGGATTCGTTCTCGGACGGCGGTCGCTTCCAGGGCGTGGCCGAGGCGCGGGAGCAGGCCGCGGCGCTGACCCAGGCCGGCGCGCACATCCTCGACGTCGGCGGCGAGTCGACCCGGCCCGGCCACACTCCGGTCCCGGCCGAGGAGGAGCAGGCCCGCGTTCTGCCCGTGATCGAGGCCGTGGCGCCGGGCCTCGCCGTCCCGGTTTCCATCGACACCTACAAGGCCTCGACCGCCGCCGTCGCCCTGAAGGCGGGGGCGCGCATCGTCAACGATGTCTGGGGCCTGCAGCGAGAGCCCGACATCGCCCGGGTGGCGGCCGATCACGGCGCCCCGGTCATCGTCATGCACAATCGCGAGACGATCGACGGGTCGCTGGACATCGTCGCGGACATGCTGCGCTTCTTCGAGCGCTCCCTCGACATCGCCCGCCGCGCCGGCATCCCGGACGGCGACATCGTGCTCGATCCCGGCATCGGCTTCGGCAAGAGCTGGGAGCAGCATCTGGAGGCCCTGCGCCGTCTTCCTGAAATTCGCGCGCTCGGCTTTCCCCTCCTCGTCGGCGTCTCGCGCAAGAGCCTGGTCGGGCGCCTGCACGATCGCGAGACCGCGCCCAGCGATCGCCTGGTCGGCTCGCTCGCCGCGCATGTGCTGGCCGGGACGCTCGGCGCCGACATCGTGCGCGTCCACGACGTGGCGCCGCATGTCGAGGCCTTGCGCGTGCTCGACGCGGTGATGCGTCCCGGGAGCATCCATGGCTGACCGCATCCTCGTCCACCGCCTCGCGGTCTTCGCCCGCCACGGCGTGCTGCCGGAGGAGGAGCGGCTCGGCCAGCGCTTCTACATCTCGCTCGATTGCCGGCTGGACCTGTCGGAGGCCGGCCGCAGCGACGACGTGGCGGCGACCGTGAGCTACGCCGATCTGGCCGAGATCGCCCTCGACATCGCCACCAACCGCCGCTTCGCGCTGATCGAGGCTCTGGCCGAGGCCATCGCGCAGGCCTGCCTCGCGCGGTTTGCCCGCATCGAGACGCTCAGCGTGCGGATCGACAAGCCGAGCGCGCCGATCCCGGCCGTGCTCGACTACGCGGCCATCGAGATCGTGCGGGGGCGCAACCCGGAGCAGCGGCCATGACGCGCGCCTATCTCGGCCTCGGCAGCAATATCGGCGACAAGGCCGCGATGCTGGCCGAGGCCGTCGAGCGCCTTGCGGCGACGCCGGGACTGCGGGTCACGGCGCGTTCGGCCGATTATCGCACGCCGCCCTGGGGCGACACGGACCAGGACTGGTTTCTCAACGCGGCGATGGCCGTCGAGACCGAACTGAGCCCGCACGCGCTGCTGGAGACCTGCCTGTCGATCGAAGCGGCGCTGGGCCGGGTGCGCGAGCGGCGCTGGGGACCGCGCGTCATCGATATCGACGTGCTGGCCTATGAGGGCGCGCAGGTCTCCGACGAACGCCTCGTGCTGCCCCACCGCTTCGTGCGCGAGCGGGCTTTCGTGCTGGTGCCGCTCGCGGAGATCGCTCCCGACCTCGTCATCGGCGGCGAGAGCGTGGCCGAGGCCCTGGCAAAGCTCGACGCGACCGGGATCGAGCGCGTCGTCTGAAGGAAAAGGCCCGGACGGGTCCGGGCCTTTCTCATTCCGGCGTCGCTTCCAGAAGCTTGTTCTCTTCCTCGGCGAGTAACGGCACGTCGTAGTCCCGCAGCACCCGCTCGATATCCGCCTTGCGCTTGCGCAGGACGGTGTTGAGGCTGCGCTTCCAGTCGTTCTCGTTGTGGCGCACGCCCATCGAGACGCGGAAAGTGAGCGCCGGCCGGCCGGGCTCGTTGAGAAGCTGCACCACATCCATGGGCACGCCGCTCTGCCGGGCGAGCCAGCCTGCCGCCGGTCCCCAAAGGAGCGCCACGTCGACCTTCTTCTCGGCGAGATCCGCCATCACGCCCGCCGCGACCGTCTGGTGCTTGCGCTCGGGCCCGAAGGCGTAGGGCGCGTAGGCGTGCAGGCGCTCGCCCGAGAACTTCAGTTCGGTCAGCCGATTGGAGGGCGGCGTTCCGGCGATGAAGCCGATTTCCTTGTCCTTCAGGCGCGGGTCGTCGAGGCTCTTGATGCCGGGCAGCTCGCCCTTGCGGGCCACCAGAACATAGGCCGAGCGGTAGTACGGATTGCTCGGCTGAACGATATCGCCGCCCGAGGTGCCGATGATCAGGTCGCACAGGCCGGTGCCGAGGGTATTGCGGACGAAGCCCGGCCCCTGGGTCAGCCAGTAATAGCGCAGCTTGACCTTCAGTTCGTCGGCGACGATCTGCGCAATCTTGTTCTCGAAGCCGTCGCCCTTACGCTCGGAGAACGGCATGTTGGCCGGATCGCTGCAGACGCGCAGCACGTCCGGCGTCACGAGGTCGGGCAGTTGCTGCGCCGAGGCGGGCTGCGCCCCTGCTGAAATCAGCAGGAGCGCGGCGACCGCCGAAGTCGGGACGAAGGAACTGGTGCGGGTCATCAGCCGCCCAGGCACTCCTTCTCGTCCTTCTTGGCACCCTCGGGCTTCTCTTCCTTCTCGCCCGGACGCGCGCGGCCCCAGGCACCGGACGCGCGAGCGCGCAGGTACACGTAGAGGTCGTTGGCGTAGCACATGACGTTCTTGTTGTCGCCGAAGGCCGGCATGACGCTCTCGTTGCCCGCCGTGTGGTTCTGGCGGCCGCCGGCCAGGATGCCGTAGAACTCCTCGTAGGAGAGGCGCTTCAGCGAGTCCTTGAGAACCGGGGCGTAGGTCGAGCCCATGCCGTCCGGACCGTGGCAGACGTGGCACTCGGCGTGATAGCGACGGTACCCGGAATAGGTGTACCAATCGACCTTCTTGCCGTCATTCGTGATGTGGAAGGTCGGATGGCCGTCCTTGTCGAGGTACTTGCCGTCCTCTTCCTTCACAGCCGCGGCAGCCTTGAGTACCGGCTCGTCGATCTCCTTGGCGTTGGGATCGAGCTTGTTGGCGAGGTCGGGCTTCGCGTCCTGTGCGAAGACGGCGGTCGCGGTGGGCACCGCACCGAGCAAGGTTACACCGACGAGACCAAGAAGAGCGTTTCTTTTGATCGAAGACAAAGACGTTTCTCCCGAGACCATCTTGCTGCACCGCAACATTGATCGTGCGATTGCCAGAGCGCGGGCAGCATAATCATAAAATCATAAAAATGCCGGCGCGGAAACCGCGCCGGCATCTTTTCGCTCAGGTTCCCTGTGCGACTTAGTTGTTCGGCAGAGCGAACACGGTCAGCTGACCACCGAGGTTGGTGTAGCTCGACAGGGCCGCATAGCCGCCCACCGCGCCGAGGCCGGCATTCGGGTCGGTCAGACCGGCCGCAAGGCCGATGCCCGCCCAGCCGCCGACGCCCGACAGGACGCCCAC
>NZ_QJJJ01000029.1 GCF_003201865.1 Methylobacterium sp. B4
GGTCTCTCGGGTTCGAGGTTGGTCGTCGCAACCCGACCCTACCCGGCAACCGCCGATGACCACCCCTCAGCTACACCACCATCCGGGACACGACCGAGGGCGTCCATCGCCGCGCGTTTCGTGGGGCGAGTTCAGTCCTTGCCCGTCTCCTTGCGCAGCGCGTCGATGCGCTTGGAGGCTTCTGCCTTGTCGAGGTCGGCCTCGAAGGCGTCCGGGGACTTCGCCTGCTCGGACAGCGTCTTGAGATAGGAGGCCTGGGCGCCGGTCATCGGCTCGGCTCCGGTCGTCCACTCGTCGGGATCCTTGATCCGGTTCGACTCGTCCGTCGGATCGGATTTGGGGTTCTCGGCCTGCGCCTGGTTCTTCGTGGTCTTGCCGGTCATCGACACGCTCACATCGTTCATGGAATGTTCTGTCCAGGAACGCGGCGCGGCGGGCGAGGTTCCGAGTGCCTTACACCCGGAACCTCGATCAGTGCTCAGGCCGCTGCGGCCTGCGGCTGCACCTCGGCGAGGTAATCGTCCATCAGCGTCTTGGTCAGGGCGGCGGGCGTGAAGCGGTAGGGGCCGATCTCGGCCACCGGGGTCACCTCGGCCGCCGAGCCTGTGATGAAGCACTCGGAGAAATCGGCCATCTCCTCGGGCCGGATGCGCCGCTCCACCACCCGGACGCCGCGGCGCTTGGCCAGTTCGATCACCGTCTGGCGGGTGAGCCCGTTGAGGAAGCGGTCGGCCTCTGGCGTATGGATCACGCCGTCGGCGATGAAGAAGACGTTGGCGCCGGTGCATTCGGCGACGTTGTCCTCCCAGTCGAGCATCAGGGCGTCGGCGTAGCCCTTGTTCTCGGCCCGGTGCTTGGAGATCGTGCAGATCATGTAGAGGCCCGCCGCCTTCGAGGTGGAGGGGGCCGTGCGCGGATCGGGGCGGCGGTAATCGGCGATGTCGAGGCGGATGCCCTTCATCTTGGTCGCCGGGTCGAAGTAGCTCGGCCATTCCCAGGCGGCGATGGCGAGGTGGATGGTGTTCTTCTGCGCCGCGACGCCCATCATCTCGGAGCCGCGCCACGCCACGGGGCGCAGATAGGCGTCCTTCAGGCCGCTGGTGGTCAGCACCTGCGCCTTGGCCGCCTCGATCTCGTCGACGGAGAACGGGATCTCGAAATCGAGCAGCTGTGCCGAGCGGAGCAGGCGCTCGGAATGCTCCCGGCTCTTGAAGATCCGGCCGCCATAGGCCCGCTCGCCCTCGAACACCGCCGATCCGTAGTGGAGGCCGTGGCTGAGCACGTGGATCTTCGCCTCGCGCCACGGCACCATGGCACCGTCGAACCAGATCGTGCCCTCGCGCTCGTCGAACGGGATCACGGACATCTCTCGAAGTTCCTCTGCGCGGCCTTCAGCGGATCCAGGGCCGCGGGGTCGCAGGTGGTCGGAAAACCGGCGCGCCGCCGCTCGTCGTCGTGGGGAGCGGGCGCAGCCGGACGGGTTGACGGGTAGCAACGAGGCTGAGATATGTCAACAACACTGACTTATCTTCCCGACCCGGCCCAAGCTCCTCCATCCGCCGCCGACCGAGGTGTCCCCGACGTGACCCGCGTGATGACGAGAAGCGCCGAGATGGCCATTCAGCCGGCCGCCGAGGACCCGTTCCCGGGCCGGGTGACGGAGGCGGGTGGCGAGAGCGACGACCTGATCGAGCTCCTGTTCTTCGCGTATCGCGATTTCGTCGCCGATCCCGACCGGATCCTGGCGCAGTACGGCTTCGGGCGGGCGCATCACCGGGTGCTGCATTTCGTCGATCGCTATCCCGGCCTCACCATCGCCGAACTCCTCGATATCCTGCGCATCACCAAGCAGAGTCTCAACCGGGTGCTGAAGGACTTGATCGACCAGGGCTATGTCGAGCAGCGGACCGGAACCAGCGACCGGCGCCAGCGGCTCCTGTTCTGCACGCCGTCCGGGCGGGCGCTGACGGCCGACCTCACCCGCGTTCAGGTCCGCCGGATCGTCCGCGCGCTCGACGCGCCGGCCGAGGCAGACGAGGGCGAGCGCGACCGCGACGCCCGCGCGGCCTCCGCCCAGGACTTCCTGCTCGCGATGATCGAACCGGCCGAGCGCGCCGCCATCCGCCGCCTGATGGCCCGCCGCGCCACGGTGCGCGCCTGATGTCCGCGGGGAATGCCCTCCGGGCCCGAACGGAACTGCCGGACCACGCGCCGCACATCCTGCTCGTCGACGACGACCGCCGGGTGCGCGAACTCCTCTCCCGCTTCCTCTGCGAGCAGGGGTTCCGCGTCACGGCCGCAGCGAGCGCGGCCGAGGCGCGCTCGCGCGGCCAATGCTTCGTCTTCGACGCCCTGGTGCTCGATGTGATGATGCCGGGCGAGAGCGGCTTCGACTATGCCCGCTCCGTGCGCGAGACCTCGCGGGTGCCGATCCTGATGCTGACGGCCCGCTCCAACCCGAACGACCGGGTGACGGGCCTGGAGATCGGCGCCGACGACTACCTGCCCAAACCCTTCGAGCCGCGCGAGCTGATCCTTCGGCTCAACAACATCATCCGCCGCCACGCCTCGGCGCCCCAGAGCCGCCCCATCGGCGACGAGGCGGTGAGCTTCGGCCCCTTCAGCTTCCGCGCGGACCGGGGCGAGCTGCGCCGCGACAGCGAGCCGGTGAAGATCACCGAGCGCGAGCGGGAGATCCTGACCATGCTGGCGCAGGCGCGCGGCGGCAATGTCGAGCGTGAGACGCTGGCCGGCAATGGCGGTCTGGCGGCCGAGCGCACCATCGACGTGCAGATCAACCGCCTGCGCCGTAAGATCGAGCCGGACCCGGCCAATCCGAGCTTCCTGCACACCGTGCGCGGCGTCGGCTACCGCCTCGCCCTCGATTGAGGCACGACATGGCGGCCCCCGCCGGCCCCACCGCGACCGCATCCCGTCCGACCGGCGCCCTGACCGGGCCGTTCGGCCGGGTCCGGAGGATCTGGCGGCGCGTCAGCCGCGCCGTCGGCGACGTGCTGCCCAAGGGTCTCTACGCCCGCTCGCTGATCATCATCATCGCGCCGATGGTGCTGCTGCAATCGGTGATCGCCTACACCTTCATGGAGCGGCACTGGCAGCTCGTGACGCGGCGCCTCTCGGCGGCCGTCACCGCCGATGTCGCCGCACTCATGGACATCTACGAGTCCTATCCGCAGGACAAGAACGCCGAGACGCTCGGGCGCATCGCCGGCGAGCGCCTGAACCTCGATGTCGACATCCTCAAGGGGGCCAAGCTGCCGAGCCCGGGGCCGCGGCCGTTCTTCTCGATCCTCGACGAGGTGCTGTCCGACGAGATCCGGCGCCAGATCCGCCGGCCGTTCTGGATCGACACCGTGGGCCGCTCGAACCTGATCGAGATCCGAGTCGCGATTCCCGAGGGCGTGATGCGGATCACCGCCCGCCGCAACCAGGCCTACGCCTCGAACTCGCACATCTTCCTGCTCTGGATGACCGGCTCGTCGCTGGTGCTGCTCGGCGTGGCGATCCTTTTTTTGCGCAACCAGATCAAGCCGATCCTGAGGCTCTCGGCGGTGGCGGAGGGGTTCGGCAAGGGGCGGGAGATCGAGTTCAAGCCCCGCGGCGCCCGCGAGGTCCGGCAGGCGGGCCACGCCTTCATCGAGATGAAGCGACGCATCGAGCGCGCCATGGAACAGCGCACGGCCATGCTCAACGGCGTGAGCCACGACCTGCGCACCATCATCACCCGCTTCAAGCTCTCGCTGGCCCTGGTCGAGCAGACGCCGGAGGTGGAGGATCTCCAGCGCGACGTGGACGAGATGAGCCGGATGCTGGAGGGCTACCTCGCCTTCGCCCGCGGCGATTCCGCCGAGACCGCCGCCGAGACCGACATGCGCACCATGCTGGAGGATCTGCGCAGCGACGTGGAGCGGCTGGGCGCCCATGTCGAGGCGGTCGAACTCGACGGGCACCCGACGGTGACGGTACGGCCCGACGCCTTCCGGCGCTGCCTGTTCAACCTCGCCGCCAACGCCGCGCGCTACGCCGACACCGTGGCGATCTCGGGCAAGCGCGAGCACCGCTCCTTCCTCGTCTCGATCGACGACGACGGGCCGGGCATCCCGGTCGAGAGCCGGGAAGAGGTGTTCAAGCCGTTCGTGCGGCTCGACGACGCGCGCCAGGATGCGGGCGGCTCGGGTCTCGGCCTCGCCATCGCCCGCGACATCGCCAGGGCGCATGGCGGCGACGTCTCGCTGCAGGACAGTCCCCTCGGGGGCCTGCGGGCGACGGTGCGGATCCCCGCCTGACGCCTGTTCAGCCGTCGTCGAAGCGTGAGCGTCGAGATTCTGAGCCGACGGGAGCTTCCTCGGGTGGAACGGCGATGCTAAGACCGCCGCTGCCTGATCTTCGTCCGCGCCGCCTTGCGGTCCCTCCTGTTGAGCGAGTGTCGTCGTATGAACCCGCTGGTTCCGCTCCTGTCCCTTCTGCTTCTCCCCATCGCCGCGATCTGCGCCCTGCTCTACCTCGATACGGGGATCGAGCCGGCCCTGTTCTGGGCGACCGTGAAGACCTTCGCGATCCTGTTCGTCGTCGGCGGCGCGATGTCCTACGCCGCGAGCCGACTCGCCGACCGCACGCACGCCTGAAGCGGAGCAGCCCGTCCGCGCTTCTGAGCGAGGGCCGCAGGTCGTGATGCAGGTCGTCCCCGCCTTCGGCCGGATCGGCGAGGAGAACGCCTTCGCCGTCCTCGCCCGCGCGGGCGCTCTGGCGGCCCAGGGCCGGGACATCGTCAATCTCGGCATCGGCCAGCCGGATTTTCCAACGCCGGCCCACATCGTGGAAGCGGGCGTCAAGGCCCTGCGCGACGGCCATCACGGCTACACGCCGGCCGTCGGCATCCCGCCCCTGCGCGAGGCGGTGGCGCGCGACATCCTTCGGCGCCACGGCGTCGAGGTCTCGCCCGATTCGGTCATGGTGGTGCCGGGCGGCAAGGTCACCATGTTCATGGCGATCCTGATGTTCGGCGAGCCCGGCGCCGAGATCCTCTACCCCGATCCGGGTTTTCCGATCTACCGCTCGATGATCGAGTTCACCGGGGCCACCCCGGTGCCGGTGCCGATCCGCGAGGCCAACGGCTTCGCCGTCTCGGCGCAGGAGACCTTGTCCCTCGTCACCGAGCGCACGCGCTTGCTGATCGTCAATTCGCCGGCCAACCCGACCGGCGGCGTGACGCCGAAGGCGGAGATCGATGCCCTGGTGAAGGGCCTGGCGGCCTATCCGGATCTCGCCGTGCTCTCGGACGAGATCTACGGCACGATGACCTATGACGGGCAGGCGCACGTCTCGCTTCTGGGCTATCCCGAACTCCGTGACCGGCTGATCTATCTCGACGGCGCCTCGAAGACCTACGCGATGACGGGCTGGCGTCTCGGCTGGTCGGTCTGGCCGAAGCCGCTCTACGACGCCGCCCGCAAGCTCGCGGTGAATTCGTTCTCCTGCGTGAACGCCGCCGCGCAATGGGCCGGAGTCGCGGCGCTCGACGGGCCGCAGGACTGCGTGACCGAGATGATGGCGGCCTTCGACCGCCGCCGTACCCTCATCGTGAACGGCCTCAACGCCATTCCCAGCCTGTCCTGCATCGTGCCCAAGGGGGCTTTCTACGCCTTCCCGAATGTCGCCGGGACCGGTTGGAAGGCGAAGGCGCTCGCCTCCGCGCTTCTGGAGGAGGCGGGCGTGGCCGTGATCGGCGGACCCGATTTCGGCATCCACGGCGAGGGCTACCTGCGCCTCTCCTACGCCAACTCCGCCGAGAACATCGAGAGCGCCCTGGCGCGCCTCGCCGACTTCCTCGCGCGGACGCGCCCCGCCTGAGCGGGAAAGATTCGTGCAGCCGCGAAGACGCACTCGGCGAAGCGTCATCTCCGGTCCGAGGGATCGGAAGCAATCTCGGCCTTTCTCACCTTTTCGTGCATCCCTATCCGCGGATCGGGCGTTGTTGGGGCATGCTTCGCTGCACTCACGGTGCGGTGAACGTCGCAACGACGGAGAACTACGAATGAAGATCAAGACCCTGCTCGCCGCCTCGGCCCTCGCCCTCTCCCTGCCCATGGCGGCCCAGGCTCAGGGCACCCTGCGCGGTGCTGAGCGCGGAGCCGAGGAGGGCGCGGCGGCGGCCGGCCCGATCGGCGGTATCGTCGGCGGCGCGGTCGGCGCGGCTACCGGCACGATCGGCGGTATTCTCGGCGTCGACGACCGTCCGCGCTTCCGCTCCTACGTTCGCGAGCGCAATGTGCGCTCCTACGATTACGACGGTCGCCTCGCGGTCGGCAGCACCCTGCCCGATTCCGGCGTGACCTATTACGAGGTTCCCTCGGAGTACAAGGTCACCCGCGGCACCCGCTACACCGTGGTGAACGATCGGCCGGTACTGGTTGATGGCCGCCACCGGGTCATCGAAGTGCTCGACTAACGATCGCGGACATCGCCGCACGTCCTGATGCGGCTCGATCCGGCCCCGGCACCTACTGTGCCGGGGCCGTTTTGTTGAGTGAGACGGCCCTTCTGCATCCATTCGGCCGATGTCGAGTGTTCGAGCCTCCGGGTTTCGGTGTCGTCTCGCACGTTTGCGAAACCGGCCCGGCGAGATCGTTCGCAACGCTGTCCGTCTTCAATCGTTGAAGTCCACGAGACCTCCGCGCCCCGATCAGGACAGACGATGACCACGCCCAATCCGACGCCTGAGAACGCCTCCGACAGCCCGCCCCTGCCGGAATCCGTGCGCGACCATCTCGGCCACGAGTTGCGCGGCGTCCTTACCGAGGCGGCGCCCGAACCGCGCTATCTCGGCGACGAGCAGCCGGCCGTGCCGCCGAAATTCGAGCCGCAGATCCGTCGGCTGGAAACCCGGCTGAAGACCCACGAGGAAGGCACCGAGGCCGTCGAGCAGGCGCTCGACCGCATCCTCGACGCCTTCGGGATCGCGCCGCCGGATAACGACGCGACCAAGCTCTGAGGACGGGCTCAGCCCCGCCGAGCGGCCAGGAGATCGCGAATCTCCGACAGGAGCTTTACGTCCGCCGGCACCTCGGCCACGGGCTCCGGCTTGGCCTCCTCGCGCGACTTCAGAGAGTTCATGGCGCGGATCACGAGGAAAAGCACGAAGGCGACGATGGTGAAGTTGACGGCGAGCGTAAGGAACTGGCCGTAGCCGACCACCGCGCCGACCTTCTTGGCATCGGCATAGGCCATGCCGGCCTGCACCTTCGATGAGAGCGGGATGTAGTAGTTCGAGAAATCGAGCCCACCGGTGATCGCGCCGACGATCGGCATGATGATGTCCTGCACCAGCGAATTGACGATGGCGCCGAAAGCGGCGCCGATGATCACGCCGACGGCGAGATCGACCACGTTGCCGCGCAAGGCAAATTTCTTGAATTCTTCAAGCATCCTGAGACTCCCGCCGAAAACAGCCGCGCTAGGCTCGTGAAACTAAGACGGGCGCTCCGGCCGCCAAGAGGAGCTGGGCCGGCTTCCGCGCGAGCCATTCCGGACCCTCCTGGCCTGCGCGATCCAACTTTCGCGGCAACCGAGCCTCTGACTTCGACCGATGGACATTCCACCGACCGGCAATCCGGATTGATCGGTTCAGGCCAAGCTTCGCGCGATCGGCCTTGGAGCAGAAGCGTCCCTGACGGCAATGTTCAGCCTCCGCTGACGCCGAGCGGTCAGTTTCTCAGACACCTTTGGAAACAAAAAAATCTTCCCAACCCGTGACTTTGCTCGACGGGACGAGAGGCAATCGCTGTGTCGAAGCGTCCGTTTAGAGTCAGTTCATTTTTCAATTGCTACCGAACAGGGACTACTTCGAACACTCCCCGACGCAACCCGAGGCTCCCCTTCGGATGATCGACGACCCGACGCACCCCCTCTTGCCAGAAGCTCCCGGTGAAAACCGGGGCGAAGCGGCAAAAGCCGTGCCCGGTCACCTCGCCCTGGCCCTGCGCGACTACTTCGATCTAGCCGGACAAGCCCCTCTTCCAAACCGGTTGGCCGAACTCATCCAGCACTTCGAGGCGGCACTCGCCGTCCATGGCGGTCGGATGGAAGTGATCTTCCGGGACGATCTCGTGAAGGCCCTGCCGATGCTGCGAACCTTCGCGATCTCGCTCACCGCCAATCCGGCCCGGGCCGACGATCTGGTTCAGGAAACGATGGTCAAGGCTTGGGCGAACCGAGAACGCTTCACACCGGGCACCAACTTCACGGCCTGGCTGTTCACGATCCTGCGCAACCAATTCTACACCGAAGTGCGCAAGGGCCGCCGGGAGGTGGAAGATGCCGACGGCGTTCATGCCGGTACGCTCACGGCGCATCCGGATCAGGAGCACGCGGCGGGTCTGCGCATGGTGATGAACCTGATCGGTACATTGCCGCTGCCGCAGCGGCAGGCCCTGCTCCTCGTGGGAGCGGAAGGCTTCACCTACGAGGAGGCCGCCGAGCAGCTCGGCTGTCAGGTCGGCACGGTGAAGAGCCGCGTCAGCCGGGCGCGGGCCTTCCTCGTCAGCTCGTACGAGGGCTTGCCGGACGGCCTCTCGGCGGCGCGGGTCTGATCCCGCGCCGCCGGCCAGATTACACGTCGAGATTGGCCACGCTGAGTGCGTTTTCCTGGATGAACTCGCGCCGCGGCTCGACCACGTCGCCCATCAGCTTGACGAATAGGTCGTCGGCGTCGGTCGTATCCTTGACCTTCACCTGCAGCAGCGAGCGCACGTCGCGGTCGAGCGTCGTCTCCCAGAGCTGCTGGGCGGTCATCTCCCCCAGCCCCTTGTAGCGCTGCAGCTGCAGCCCCTTGCGGCCGAAAGCCATCACCGCCTCGAACAGACCGACGGGGCCGTAGAGTTCGGTCTCGTCGCCCTTGCGGGCCAGCGTCACCGGCTCGGCGTAGATCTCACGCAGGGTCTCGGCCCGCTCGGCGAGGCGGCGCGCCTCCTGCGAGGAGAGCAGCGTAGCGTCGAGATTCGCGACCTGGGTGACGCTGCGCAGGGTGCGGCTGAAGACGTAGCCGCCCTCCGAGGCCGCGCCGGTCCAGCCCTTCTCGATCTCGTCGGCGATCCGGTCGAGCCGCTTGGCGGTGCGGTCGGCCAGCACCTCTGCCTCGCCGGGATGCTCGGCCGCGTCCTTTTCGAAGGCGCCCGCCAGAACCGCCTGCTCGACCACGGCGCGGTCGTAGCGGGTGTGGAGGCTGCCGAGGATGCCGCGGAAGGCGCGGGCCTCCTCCACCAGGGTCTTGAGCTGCGCGCCACCGAACTCGGTGCCGGAAGCGAGCCGCAGCACGGCACCCTCGACGCCCTGATCGATCAGGTAGTCTTCCAGCGCCCGCTCGTCCTTGAGGTAGAGCACGCGCCGCCCCCGTTCCGCTTTGTAGAGCGGCGGCTGGGCGATGTAGAGGTGCCCGCGCTCGATCAGCTCCGGCATCTGGCGGAAGAAGAACGTCAGGAGCAGGGTTCGGATGTGCGAGCCGTCCACGTCCGCATCGGTCATGATGATGATGCGGTGGTAGCGCAGCTTGTCCGGGTTGAAGCCCTCGCGGTCGGTGCTCGATCGGCCGATGCCGGCGCCGAGCGCCGTGATCAGCGTGCCGATCTCGGCCGAGGACAGCATCCGGTCGGCGCGTACCCGCTCGACGTTCAGGATCTTTCCGCGCAGCGGCAGAACCGCCTGGAAGGTGCGGTCGCGGCCCTGCTTGGCCGAGCCGCCGGCCGAATCGCCCTCCACCAGCAGCAACTCGCACTTCGACGGATCGCGCTCCTGGCAATCGGCGAGCTTGCCGGGCAGCGAGGCGATGTCGAGCGCGCCCTTGCGGGTGATGGTCTCGCGGGCCTTGCGCGCCGCCTCGCGGGCAGCCGCCGCCAGCACCACCTTCGCCATCACCGAGCGTGCCTGGGCCGGATTCTCCTCCAGCCAGGTCGAGAGTCCCTCGTTGAGGATGTTCTCGACCGCCGGGCGCACTTCGGACGAGACGAGCTTGTCCTTGGTCTGCGAGGAGAATTTCGGATCGGGCACCTGCACCGAGATGACCGCGGTCAGCCCCTCGCGGCAATCGTCGCCGGTGAGCGAGACCTTCTCCTTCTTGGCGATGCCGGAGGACTCGGCGTAGCCGGTCATCTGGCGCGTCAGGGCGGCACGGAACCCCGCCATATGCGTGCCGCCGTCGCGTTGCGGGATGTTGTTGGTGAAGGGCAGGACCGTCTCGTTGAAGGAGTCGTTCCACCAGAACGCCACCTCGACGCGGATGCCGTCGCGCTCGCCGAGCACGGTCACGGGCTTGGCCATGCCGTCGACCGGTTTGCGGGAGCGGTCGAGATAGCGCACGAAGGCCTCGACGCCGCCCTCGTAGCAGAGCTCCTCGCGCTTGTGTTCGGCGTGGCGGGCGTCGGTGAGCACGATGCGCACGCCCGAATTCAGGAAGGCGAGTTCGCGCAGGCGCTTCTCCAGCGTCGGATAGTCGAACTCCGTCATCGTGAAGGTTTCGGTCGAGGGCAGGAAGGTCACCTCCGTGCCGCGCCGGTCGCCCGCCGGGCCGACCACCTCCAGCGGCGCCACCGCGTCGCCGTGGCGGAATTCCATCCGGTGCTCCTTGCCAGCGCGCCAGATCCGCAGCTTGAGGCTTGTGGAGAGCGCGTTGACGACCGAGACGCCGACGCCGTGCAGGCCGCCCGAGACCTTGTAGGAGTTCTGGTCGAACTTACCGCCGGCATGGAGCTGGGTCATGATGACCTCGGCCGCCGAGACCCCCTCCTCCTTGTGGATGTCGGTGGGGATGCCGCGCCCGTTGTCGGAGACCGTCACGGAGCCGTCGGCGTTGAGCGTCACGGTCACGAGGTCGGCATGGCCGGCCAGCGCCTCGTCGATGGCGTTGTCCACCACCTCGTAGATCATGTGGTGGAGGCCGGAACCGTCGTCGGTGTCGCCGATATACATGCCGGGCCGCTTGCGCACGGCATCCAGGCCCTTGAGAACGCGGATCGATTCCGCGCCGTAGCTATCGGCGTGTTCGGTGTTCGGGGAGTCAGCCATGAAATTCCTCGGGCAGGCGGCTCGCGAGCCTCTTTTCGACACCGGCCGGGCCGGGCGTGCCTGCTATCTCCGTATCGAATTCATATAGGCGTTCCCCCCTGATTTTGCATCGCTTTTCGCGTCGGGAAAGCGCCGCTACGGCCCGCTTTGTGACGCGGTTCTCGTTAATCCTCCGTTAGGCGCGCCGAGAGGCTTGCAGACCTGCCGCGCGGGTGCCGCCCAGCGGCGCCTGATCACCAGCATCCCTGCCGGTCAGTCCTGCAGGAACGGGTTCGTCGCCCGCTCCTGTCCCAGCGTGCCGGTCGGCCCGTGGCCGGGAATGAAGGCCACGTCGTCGCCGAGCGGCAGCACCTTCTCCTTGATCATGCGGATGAGTTGCTCGTGGCTGCCTCCGGGCAGGTCGGTGCGGCCGACCGAGCCCTGGAACACCACGTCGCCGACCAGGGCGAAGCGGGCGTCGCGGCTCATGAAGACGACGCTGCCCGGAGAATGGCCGGGGGCGTGCCAGATGTCGAAGGTCAGGCCGCCGACGGTGACGGCGTCGCCCTCGTTCAGCCAGCGGTCCGGCGCGATCGCGCGGGCGCCTTCGAGACCGTAGCTCGCGCCTACCTCGGGCAGCGAGTCGAGCAGAAACTTGTCCGCCTCGTGCGGCCCCTCGACGGGCACGCCCAGCCGTTCCTTCAGCTCCGCGGCGCCGCCGGCATGGTCGATATGGCCGTGCGTCAGCAGGATCTTCTCGACGGTGACGCCCTGCGATCGGATGGCCGCCTCGATACGGTCGAGATCCCCGCCCGGATCGACCACCGCGCCGACCTTCGTGGCGTCGTCCCAGATCAGGGTGCAGTTCTGCTGGAACGGGGTGACCGGGATGATCGCGGCGCGGGGCGTAGCGGGCATGCGGACTCGTCTGGCTCTCTTGGACGGCTCTCGTCCGGTTCTAGCCTGCCGCCGGGCGAAGCGCCAATGCGGGCCCGCTCAGGTCTGGACGGGGATCGGGCGCGGCCGGCCCTCGTCGTCGATGGCGACGAAGGTGAAGGTCGCCTCCGTCACCTTCTCTCGGAACTGGGTCTGGAAGCGGCGCGCCCAGGCTTCGAGGTGGATCTTCATCGAGGTGCGCCCGACATGGCCGATCCGGGTGTAGACGCACAGCACGTCCCCGACGCGCACGGGGCGGATGAAGGTCATCGCATCGACCGCCACGGTGACGACCCGCCCCTGGGCCCGCTCGACCCCGGCGATGCCGCCGGCCTGATCCATCTGCGAGAGCACCCAGCCGCCGAAGATGTCGCCATTGGCGTTGGTGTCGGCGGGCATGGCGATGGTGCGCACCGTCAGGTCGCCGATCGGATGCTCCTCGTCCCCATCGATCGCCTGCGTCATCGCTCCCTCCCCCGTCCGCGACTCGTTGATGGGAGCCAAGCACGGCCGCAGGATGCGCGCCAGGGCCGGCCCGAAGCTCGTCTCAGGGCATGATCCCGGCGAGCTTCAGGCCGGCGGCGAGGAAGATCGCCGCCGCGCAGACGAAGAATTCGAGGGGGATGTCCTGCCAGGACAGGCTGCGGAAGCGCGCCGCCGCGCGCTGCTGCCGCGTCACGAGATCGATCATCGGGCGTCCTCCGGAGCGGCCCGTCTGATGCGGGCCGGCTCGGCAAGGGATGATCCTATAACGGTTCGACCTCCGGCGGCCAGCGCCCCGGCGACAACGACGCCGAGACCGTCGCCCGAGAAAAAACCCCGGGGCGAGGCTCCGGGGTCTTCGATGTCGGGCCGTCTCGATCGCGCGCCCGCTTCGCCGGGCGCGCGGTTCGGCTCAGTAGTAGAACCGGCGCGGGCCGTAGAACCGGCGCGGACCACCGTAGAAGCGGCGGCCGTAATACGGGCGACGGTAGAACGGGCGCGGGCCGTAGAAACGGCGGCCGTAATACGGACGCGGACCCCAGCCGCGACGGTAGTACTGCGCCTTCTCGGCGGCGACCGGTGCCGCGTCGGCGACGAGGGCAGCGGCCGGGCCGACCGGGGCGGCCGAAGCGCCCTGCGGGGCGACCGCGACGAGGCCGAGGGCCATCAGCGCGGCGATCAGGAGTTTTTTCAGCAAGTCTGCATTCCCTCTACGGCAATCGCGAACGGACATGCCTCTGCCGACACGCCGCCGAGGCCCAAACGCGCGAGGGACCGAAAGGGTTTCGCGGAGTCCCGCCCGAGCGGGGCGGCGATCAGGCGATCTTCATCGTCATGTCGACGGTGGACGCCTCGCCGCTGCGCTTCACCAGGGCGATGGCGTGCTCGCAATCCTCCCGGCGGACATAGCCCTCGCCGGAATCGGCGATGACGTTGCCGTTCTGCACCCGCAGGCGCCAGCGCCACTCGCCGCCCGCGTCGCGATAGAGTTCGAAGCGCATCCCGCATCCCTCCCGCCGGACCGCGCGTCGAAAAAAGCGCGGCGCGGGATAGAACGCATCCCGCGCCGAAAGGATCGATTCGGACCGTCTCAAGAAGCGCCCGCTCGGAACCCATCCTTACGCGGACGGCTCAGCGGGCGTTTCGTGAGGGACGGAAGGCTCGCTGAACCGATCAGGAGCGCGGAGCGCGGTCGAGCCAGCCGATCGCGCGGCCGCCCTCCCCGCCGGAGCGGGCGGGCTGGCCGTCGGGGCGACGGGCGCCGCCGTTCGGACGGCCGCCCTGCGGACGTGCGCCCTGGGGCCGGGCCGCCTGGGGGCGACTCTCGCCGGCCCGCTCGGGACGGCGCTGATCGGGCCGCGGAGCGTCGGAGCGCGGCGCACCGGAGCGCTGGTCCTGCCTGTGACCCGGCTGACCCGGACGACCGCCACGGCCCTCCTGCGCGCGCGGCTCGCCGCGTCCCTCTCCACGCCCCTCACCACCGCGACCGCCGGGGCGGCCCTGGCGCTGGCCGGGACGGCCCTGCGGCTGGCGCGGCGGACGGCGCGCCTCCTCGGCGGCGGTCTCCTGCGCCTCCTGGCGGGACGGGGGCGCGAAGCCCTCCGGGAAGCCGGCGACCGGCACCTTCTGGCGCGTGGTCCGCTCGATGTCGCGGAGATACGCGCGCTCCTCGTCGTTGCAGAACGAGATCGCCTGACCCTCGGCGCCGGCGCGGGCCGTACGGCCGATCCGGTGGACGTAGGATTCGGGGACGTTCGGCAGGTCGTAGTTCACGACGTGGGTCACACCCTCGACATCGATGCCGCGGGCGGCGATGTCGGTGGCGACCAGCACCCGGCAGGAGCCGTCGCGGAAGGCGGCCAGTGCCCGCTCGCGCTGCGGCTGGCTCTTGTTGCCGTGGATCGCCGCGCCGACGATGCCGGCCTTGTCGAGGCCGCGCACCACCCGGTCCGCGCCGTGCTTGGTGCGGGTGAAGACGAGCACGCGCTCGATCTTGGGATCGCGCAGGATGTGGTTGAGCAGCGCCTGCTTGGCGCCGGTGTGGCAGAAGATGACCTGCTGCTCCACGCGCTCGGCGGTGGTCGCCACGGGCGTCACCGCAACCTGCACCGGGTTGGAGAGATACTGGTCGGCGAGCCCGGCGATGTTCTTCGGCATGGTGGCCGAGAAGAACAGGCTCTGGCGCCGCGCCGGCAGCATCTTCACGATGCGCTTGAGCGCGTGGATGAAGCCGAGGTCGAGCATCTGGTCGGCCTCGTCGAGGACGAGGATCTCGACGCCTTCGAGCGTCAGCGCCCGCCGGTCGACGAGGTCGATCAGGCGGCCCGGCGTGGCGACGAGGATGTCGACGCCCGGCGCGACCGCGCGCTCCTGACGGCTGATGTTCACGCCGCCGAACACGACCGTGTTGGTGTAGGGCAGGTGGCGGGAATAGTCGGCGAAGCTCTCGGCGATCTGGCTCGCCAACTCGCGGGTCGGCGAGAGAACGAGAACGCGGCAGCCGCGGCGGGGGGCGCGGCGGTTGTCGAGCGAAAGGCGGTGCAGGATCGGCAGGGCGAAGGCGGCCGTCTTGCCGGTGCCGGTCTGGGCGATGCCGCAGAGGTCACGGCCCTCCATCGCGGCCGGAATGGCCTGCGACTGGATCGGCGTCGGCGTCACGTAGCCGGCCTCGGCAAGCGCGCGCAGGACGGGCTCGGCGAGGCCGAAATCGGTAAACTGGGTCAAGTGGGTACTTTCGAGGCAGCTGAACCCGGGCCGGCGAGCAAGGCTCACACGGGATCTTCGACGGGTCCGTCGGTCCGGAAGGCGGCCCGCGTGATGGGGCAGCCTGGGGTGCATGCACGTTGAAGAGAGGGGCCGGGGCGCGATCTCGAAACGAGACGCGAACCGTCACGCAGCCCCCTCAAGCGACCCCGTTCGGCCGCTGACGCTGCACCTGCGATATGCGACGTTGCACCTGCGAAGTCAATGACTATGCCCTAACCCGGACTATGCCCCACCCGACGGTGGGCCGGCCGCCACGGACGATCGCCGCGTCGAAGAACGTGCTCGCGCCGCAAAACAGCTTTCGGACCGCAACCCGACGGAGAAGCTTGAAACGCTCAAGTCTAAATTCCATCATTTGAAATTATCATCGGCAATCTGCGCCTAATTTTATCATTTATTGCGTTGAATAAAAATATTCGACTGAGGGGGAACCGCTCCACGTCTGCATTGGATGCCCGGACGGCTGCTTGGCAGCTCTGTGGGCAGGAGACAGACGATGGCGATCATTTCAGGAACGAACGGGGACAACATTCTCAACGGCACGGCCGGCGACGACATCATCCTCGGATTGCTCGGGAACGACACCATTTCCGACGCGGCTGGCTTCAACCGGATCGACGGCCAGGACGGCAACGACACGATCACCGGCGGCACCGGTCTCGATTTCATCGCCGGCGGGCCGGGCAACGACACGATCTTCGGCGGGAACGGCGCAGACCAGATCATCGGCGAGGCCGGCAACGACACGATCTACGGTCAGGACGGCGACGACTACGCGGCCGGCAATCCCGGTGACGATGCCCTGTACGGCGGATCGGGGAACGACTTCCTGGTCGGCGAGGCGGGCGCCGACCTCGTCGTCGGCGAGGCGGGCAACGACTTCGTGGCCGGCGGCGATGACAACGACACCGTCCGCGGCGGCGACGGCGACGACCTCGTCGTCGGCGACGCGGGCAACGACCTCCTGTTCGGGGACGCCGGCAACGACACCGTCTTCGGCGATTTCGGCGACGACCGGATGTCGGGCGGCTCGGGCGCCAATATCCTCGACGGGGCGGCCGGCACCGACACGGCGGTGTTCGCCTTCAACTTCGCCGATGCCCAGGTCTCGTCGGCCGGCACCCTGTCCATAATCGGCGGCCAGAATTCGACCGATACGGTCAAGAACACGGAGATCTTCGAGTTCGCCGACCGCGCGATCGTACAGGGCGACGGCAACGCGGTCGTCGACGACCTGTTCTACTTCAGCCGCTACGGCGACGTTTACCGGAACGGCAACGACGCCGAGCAGCACTACGACGATTACGGCTGGCGCGAGGGCCGCGATCCGAACGCCTTCTTCGACACCAAGGGCTATCTCGCGGTCTATACCGATGTCGCGGCGGCCGGCATCAACCCCCTCGAACACTACCTGACCTATGGCTGGAAGGAGGGACGCGATCCCTCGGCGCAGTTCGATACCAAGGCCTACCTCGCGGCCTACGGGGATGTGGCGGCAGCGGGCCTGAACCCCCTGCAGCACTATCTCGAATACGGCGCCGTCGAGGGCCGTTCGACCTTCGGCGACGGCACCTTCGCCTGAGCAGCGTCCGGCCGCCCGCGGCGCGAAAATGATCGGTGCGGCTCCACGAGGTCTCGCTCGTGGGGCCGCATCGATGCGGCTTGGCCCTATCCTTCGTCGAACCGGCTCATCCGGAAGACCTCGATTCCCGCGCCGTCGATCACCCGCACCGCCTCGGCGGCCGGACGGGTGCGCTGGGGCACCCGCGCCCGGGCGAACATCCGCCGCGCGCGCTCCTCGGCGCCCTCCCGGGTCGGTGTACGGACCGAGATCCGTTGTTGGACGCCCCCCGGCGCGTCGGCCTCCTCGGGGCCGAGCACCTCGATGTGATAGGTCTCTCGCACGTCGCTTCGGCTCCTCGCCTCTCTCGATCGAGGCATACCGCAAGATCGGGCCGCCCGCAGGCCGGCGAAAGGGCGCCGGACAAACGGGACGCGGTGACGCGGGGGTTTCCCATCCCCGGCCTTGCCGAAACCTCGCCGATGCCGGATGTGGTGTCTGACCTCCGGGGCAGGCTCGCGAGCGAGGAGATCCATGACGACATCGCCCTTCGTGACGCCGGACTGGCTGCACCAGCGCCTGAGCGCGCCCGACATCGTCGTGCTCGACGCCTCGTGGTACCTGCCGGCGCAGGGGCGCGACGCCGAGGCCGAGTATCGGGCGGCGCATGTTCCCGGTGCCATCCGCTTCGACCTCGACGCGATGAGCGACACCGAATCTTCCCTGCCGCACATGCTGCCCCGGCCCGAGGTGTTCTCCTCGCGGATGCGGGCGCTCGGCTTCGGCGACGGGGCGCAGGTGGTCGTCTATGACGGGATGGGCCTGTTCTCGGCTCCGCGGGTGCGCTGGATGCTGCAGACCTTCGGCATGCGCGACGTTTCGATCCTGGAAGGCGGCCTGCCGGCCTGGATCGCGGCCGGCTACCCGACCGAGGACGGCGAGAGCCGCCCGCGGGACCGGCGCCACTTCACCGCACGGCTCGACAACGGCGCCGTGGCCGATGCGGGCGATATCGCCCGGGCCCTGGCCGGCGGCACGGTCCAGGTGGTCGATGCCCGCTCCGGGCCGCGCTTCCGCGGCGAGGAGGCCGAGCCGCGCGCGGGCGTGCGCCCCGGCCACATGCCCGGCGCCAAGAACCTCCACTACGCCGCCCTCCAGGCCAATGGCCGCCTGCGGGACGAAGCCTCCCTGCGCGCGGCGATCGCCGAGGCTGGGGTCGATCTCGGCCAGCCCGTCATCACGACCTGCGGCTCCGGCGTGACCGCGGCCATCGTCGCGCTGGCGCTGGAGACGCTCGGGCGGCCACCGCGGGCTCTCTACGACGGCTCGTGGGCGGAATGGGGCTCGGATCCCGCCCGCCCCGTCGAGACGGGGCCGGCCTGAAGGCGCGTTCTCCGTCCTCCTCTCCCGCCGGACGCATCGCGCGATGCGGGGCGGGAAAAGGACGACACAGCGTTAGCGAAAGGTTAAGAGGGCCGGCCTAAGCTTTGCCGAAGCGGGCCCTCCGGTGCCCCGTCGCGCCCGGCGCGGCTCGGACTGAACGCGATCGGCCGATCACGATCGCGGCGCGGATGCCCGCATCAGAACAAAGGCTCGGCACCGCCCTTCCCCCACGCGAGGAGGCGGGGCTCCACGAGGCTCGGAGGATTCCGCTTGGGCAGGGGCCCCGAACGCTGGCAGCTCTACCGTCTCCTCGGCCGCGAGGTGGTGCGCGCGGTCCGCGAGCGGGCGGCGCGGTTCACGGCGCGGCCCGAGATCCTCACCCGCGCCCGGGTGACCGCCCTCGTCATCGCGCCCCACGACCTGCGCACCAGCGACGCGTCGCTGGCCGACGACATCTATTCCGGCCTGTTCGTGTTCGCCGGCCGCTCGCTGGTGGTGAGCGGGCGCTCGCCCTTCGATTACGATCCCCCCTCCCCCGATTGGGCGGACGCGCTCTACGGCTTCGGCTGGCTGCGCCACCTGCGCGCGGCCGACACGGCGCTCGCCCGCGCCAACGCCCGGGCCTTCGTCTCGGACTTCATGAGCGGTCGCGGCGAGGCGGCCCGCGCGAGCCCGGTGCCCGTGGCCTCGCGACGGCTGATCTCGTTCCTGTGCCAGTCGCCGCTGGTGCTGGAGGGGGCCGACCACGCCTTCTACCAGGGCTTCCTCAAGGCGGTCGGCAAGGGCGCGCGGGATCTCGAGCGCTCGCTGCGCCGCTCGGCCCCGCCGCAATCGCGCCTGCTCGCGGCGGTCGCGCTCACCTATGCCGGCCTGTGCTGCGAGGGCATCGAGCCGATCCTGCGCCGGGCAACGCGAATCCTCGTGCGCGAACTCGACGCGCAAATCCTGCCGGATGGCGGCCACCGCTCCCGCGACCCGCGCTTCGCCATGGAATTGCTGCTCGACCTGCTGCCCCTGCGCCAGAGCTTCCTCAGCCGCAGCGTCGATCCGCCGGAGGCGCTCCTGCGCGCCGTCGACCGGATGCTGCCGGCCCTGCGCCTGCTGCGCCACGGCGACGCCTCGCTCAGCCACTTCAACGGCATGGGCGTGACGGCCGCCGACCATCTCGCCACGCTGCTGGTCTATGACGGGGCCGGCACCGAGCCTCTGATGTACGCCCCCCATTCCGGCTATGCCCGGCTGGAGACCGGCCGGGTCGTCCTGGTCTGCGATGTCGGCGCGCCGCCGCCGATGGAGCAGTCGCGCGAGGCCGGCGCGGGCTGCCTCTCCTTCGAGCTGACGAGCGGGGCACAGCGCATCGTCGTCAATTGCGGGACCCCCGCCAGCGGCGGCGAGGTGCGCCGGATGTCCCGCAGCACCGCCGCGCACGCGACGGCGACGGTTGCCGATACCTCCTCCTGCCGCTTCCTCGACGAACCGGAAGGCTGGTGGGGCCGTCGGCTCGCCGCACGCTGGCTGTTGGCGCGGCGCGGCCCCGTGGTTCTGCGGGGACCCACCGACGTCGCGGTCGAGCGGCGCACCGAGTCGGGTGCGCTCGTCCTCGCCGCCCGGCACGACGGCTACGCTGCCGAGTTCGGGATCGTCCACGAGCGCCGCTGGCGGCTCGCCGAGGCGCCGGTCCGCTTGGAGGGCGAGGACGCCTTCCGCCGCGATGGCCGGCACCGTCGCGGGCACCCGCCCGCGGTGGCGGTGCGGTTCCATCTCCACACGGCGGTGACCGTGCAGGCGCAAGAGGAGGGCGGCGTGCTGCTGACCCTTCAGACCGGAGAAACCTGGCGCTTCACGGCCGAGGGCGCGACGCTGGCGATCGAGGATAGCGTCTACTTCGCGGGCGTCGTCGGTGCCCGCCGCACGGCGCAGCTCGTGCTGCACCTGACTGTGGCCGAGGACATGCTGGTGCGCTGGCGGATCGAGCGGGTCTGACGGAGCGGGAGACAGTTTCGCTCGCGTGCACAGGGGCTTTTCGCCGGCGAACTGGCCGCTACGGCCGGTTCCGTGCTACCGCGCGCGCGATTTCCCTCGACGATTCAAGGCCACAACGATGCCGCGCGACCAGATCCGGGTCACCCGCGCCCTCCTTTCCGTTTCGGACAAGACCGGGCTGACGGCCTTCGCGGCCGCCCTGAACCAGCGAGGCGTCGCTCTTGTCTCGACGGGGGGCACCCACCGGGCGCTGACCGAGGCAGGCCTGCCCGTCACCGAGGTCGCGGAGCTGACGCGCTTCCCCGAGATGATGGACGGTCGCGTGAAGACGCTGCATCCGGCCGTCCACGGCGGACTGCTCGCGGTGCGCGACAATCCCGAGCATCAGGCGGCGCTCGCCGCCCACGGCATCGGCGCCATCGATCTTCTCGTGGTCAATCTCTACCCGTTCGAGGAAACGCTGAAGGCCGGCAAGGCCTATGACGACTGCGTCGAGAACATCGATGTCGGCGGGCCGGCCATGATCCGGGCGGCCGCCAAGAACCACGCCGACGTGGCAGTGGTGGTCGACGTCGCCGACTACGACGCCATCCTCGCCGAACTCGCCGACCATTCGGGCAACCTCACCGCCGCGACCCGGCGGCGGCTGGCGCAGAAGGCATTCTCGCGCACGGCCTCCTACGACGCGGCCATCGCCAACTGGCTGGCCGAGGTCGAAGGGGGAAGTGAGGCTCCGACCTTCAAGGCGCTCGGCGGCACGCTGGCGCAGAGCCTGCGCTACGGCGAGAACCCACATCAGACAGCCTCGTTCTACCGCCTGCCCGGCACGCTGCGCCCCGGCATCGCCACCGCACGGCAGGTGCAGGGCAAGGAGCTTTCCTACAACAACCTCAACGACACCGACGCCGCCTACGAATGCGTCGCCGAGTTCGACCCCGCCCGGACGGCGGCGGTGGCGATCATCAAGCACGCCAATCCCTGCGGCGTGGCGCAAGCACCGAGCCTGCTGGAGGCCTATGAGCGGGCGCTCGCCTGCGATCCGACCTCGGCCTTCGGCGGTATCGTCGCCCTGAACCGCCCCCTCGATGCCGAGGCCGCGAAGAAGATCGTCGAGATCTTCACCGAGGTCATCATCGCCCCGGACGCCTCCGAGGAGGCCATGGCCATCGTCGGTGCCAAGAAGAACCTGCGGCTCCTGCTGGCGGGCGGCCTCGCCGATCCGCGGGCGAAGGGCGAGACCATCCGCACCGTGGCAGGCGGCTTCCTCGTCCAGGGCCGGGACGCGCTGAGCGTGGACGACATGGACCTGAAGGTCGTCACCAAGCGGCAGCCGAGCGAGGCCGAGCTTGCCGACATGCGCTTCGCCTACCGCGTGGCCAAGCACGTCAAATCGAACGCCATCGTCTACGCACGGGGCGGCGCCACGGTGGGCATCGGCGCCGGGCAGATGTCGCGGGTCGATTCCTCGATCACCGCCGCGCGCAAGGCCGCGGAGGCGGCGCAGCGCCTCGGGCTCTCCGAAAGCCTGGCCAAGGGCTCGGCGGTCGCCTCGGACGCCTTCTTCCCCTTCGCCGACGGCCTGCTCGCCGCGGCAGAGGCCGGGGCCACCGCCGTGATCCAGCCCGGCGGCTCGATGCGCGACAACGAGGTGATCCGCGCCGCCGACGAAGCGGGTCTCGCCATGGTGTTCACGGGTGTGCGCCACTTCCGGCACTGAGACACCGCCGTCGTCGCGTCGTCTTTCGCCGGAGCACATGGCTTTCGAAATGAAGAAGGCCCCGCCTCGCGGCGGGGCCTTTTCCGTATGGGCGGATCCGATCCGAGGGACTTAGGCCAGGATATCCCGGTCCTTGGTCTCGGGGATGAAGATCAGGCCGATCACGAAGGTGAAGAGCGCGATCACGATCGGGTACCAGAGGCCGAAATAGATGTCGCCGGTCTGGGCCACCATCGCGAAGGCGGTGGCGGGCAGGAGACCGCCGAACCAGCCGTTGCCGATATGGTAGGGCAGCGACATCGAGGTGTAGCGGATCCTGGTCGGGAACAGCTCCACCAGCGCGGCGGCGATCGGGCCGTAGACCATCGTCACGTAGAGGACGAGGATCGTCAGGATGCCGACCACCGCGAGCTTCTGGCCGGTGAAGATGTCGATTGGATTCGCGGCCTTGATCACGGTCGGGTTGGCCGTCGCGGAGGGGTAGCCCGCCTCGGTCAGCGCCGCCGGCACCGCCTTGGAGAAGTTCGGGTCGGCGACGGGGAAGTCGCGGCCGTTGACGCTGACCACGGTCGGGGTGCCGGCCGGCTGGTTCTCGGTGGTGTAGTTCACGGCCGAGCGGGCGAGCAGCGCCTTGGCGATGTCGCACTCCTTGGTGAACTTGGCGGTGCCGACCGGATTGAACTGGAACGAGCAGTCGTCCTTGTTCGTCTTCACCACCACCGGCACGCTCGCCTGGGCCGCGTGCAGGGCCGGGTTGGCCTGGGCGGTCAGCAGGTTGAACAGCGGGAAGTAGGTGAGCGCCGCGATCAGGCAGCCGCCGAGGATGATCGGCTTGCGGCCGATCCGGTCCGAGAGGCCGCCGAAGAACAGGAAGCCGCCGGTCGCGAGGATCAGCGACCATGCGATCATGATGTTGGCCGTGAACTGATCGACCTTCAGGATGCTCTGCAGGAAGAACAGCGCGTAGAACTGGCCGGTGTACCAGACCACCGCCTGGCCGGCGGTGAGGCCGAGCAGGGCCAGCAGGGCCCACTTCGCGTTCTTCCACTGGCCGAAGGCCTCCGAGAGTGGCGCCTTGGATTGGGTGCCCTCCGACTTCATCTTCTGGAAGGCCGGGCTCTCCTGCATCTGCAGGCGGATCCAGACCGAGATGCCGAGCAGGACGACCGAGACGAGGAACGGGATGCGCCAGCCCCAGACCTGGAAGGCCGTCAGCGTGGTCGTGGTGCCGTCCGCGTTGGTCACCGTCGTGGCCGGGAAGGCGCTGTTCACGTAGCCCTGCGTCGAGAGGATGATAACCAGCGAGAGCAGCAGGCCCAGCGTCGCCGTCGTCTGGATGAAGGCGGTGTAGAAGCCGCGTCGTCCGGGAGGAGCGTGCTCGGCCACGTAGACCGCTGCGCCGCCATACTCACCGCCGAGCGCGAGGCCCTGGAGCATGCGCAGGGCCAGCAGCGTGACCGGCGCGATCCAGCCGACATTGTAGGCCGCGAGCGTCGAGTAGGAGGGCAGCAGGCCGACGCAGAAGGTCGAGATGCCCATGATCAGGATGGTGACGAGGAAGGTGTACTTGCGCCCGACCATGTCACCCAGTCGGCCGAAGACCAGGGCGCCGAAGGGGCGCACCAAGAAGCCCGCGGCGAAGGCCAGCAGCGCGAAGATGTTGCGCGTCGCCTCAGGGTAGGCGGAGAAGAACTGTGCGCCGATGATCGCGGCGAGCGAGCCGTAGAGATAGAAATCGTACCACTCGAAAACGGTCCCGAGCGAGGAGGCCATGATGACCTTCTTCTCGCCCGCAGTCATCGGCCTGACTGCGTCCCCGGACCGCGGTACCGCGGTTGCCCCAGCCATCGTCGTCGCTCCTCCAGATCACGCTCCGCGCGGGTGTTCGGTCATCCGACTTCTCCCGCTTCATGCGCTCGGCGCATGTGCACGATCGTGTTACCGCATGCCTCGAAAGCGCCCAATAGGTAAATCGCGATGCAGGCTGCGTAGTTGACAGAATTTGCGCGGCTGTGGCGGATGAATTTCCTACGACGCGAAGCGGGCGCGGCCGAGGAGGCCGCGCCCGCGATCCTTGGGTCTGCGTCGAGGCTCAGTGCGCGTGGGCGCCCGAGGCTCCGATGCCGGTCTCCGAGCGCACGTACTGGGCGTCGAAGGCGGCCCGCTCGCGGTTCCCCCGGCGCGTCCGGTCGAGCGTCGAGACCACCCAGATCGTCACGAAGGCGAGCGGCATCGAGAACAGGGCCGGGTTGGCATAGGGGAACAGCGCCTTCGGGTGCCCGAAGGTCTTCACCCAGACCGCATCCGACAGAACCACCATGACGACCGCCGCGACGAGGCCGACGAGGCCGCCGAGGAGGGCACCCCAGGTCGTGGTGCCGCGCCACAGGATCGACATGGCCAGGACCGGGAAGTTGCAGCTCGCCGCCACGGAGAAGGCGAGGCCGACCATGAAGGCGACGTTCTGGTTCTCGAAGACGTAGCCGAGATAGATCGCCACGATGCCGATGCCGACGGCGGAGGCCTTGGAGAGATTGACCTCCGCCTTCTCGGTCGTGCGACCGCGGGCGAAGACCTGGGCGTAGAGATCGTGGCTGATCGCCGAGGCGCCGGCCAGCGTCAGGCCCGCCACCACCGCGAGGATGGTCGCGAAGGCCACCGCCGAGATGAAGCCGAGGAAATACGGCCCGCCGACGGCGTTGGCGAGGTTCACGGCCACCATGTTGGTACCGCCGACCATGTCCTTGATCTTGTCGTAGGTCGTGCCGTCCGCGCCGAGCTTGAAGTAGCTCGGGTCCGACATCAGCAGGGCGATGCCGCCGAAGCCGATGATGAAGGTGAGGATGTAGAAGTAGCCGATCAGGCCGGTGGCATAGAACACCGACTTGCGGGCGGCCTGGGCGTCCGACACCGTGAAGAAGCGCATCAGGATGTGCGGCAGGCCCGCGGTGCCGAACATCAAGCCGACGCCGAGCGAGATCGAGTCGATCGGGTTCGAGACGAGGCCGCCCGGCGCCATGATGGCGTCGCCGTTCGGATGCGTCTGCGTGGCCGTCGCGAACAGCTTCTCCGGGCTGAAGCCGTACTTGTAGAGCACGGCGCCGGCCATGAAGGTGGCGCCGCCCAAGAGCAGGCAGGCCTTGATGACCTGCACCCAGGTCGTTGCCTTCATGCCGCCGAAGGCGACGTAGACGATCATCAGCGCGCCGACGATCACCACGGCGTAGAGGTAGGGCAGGCCGAACAAGAGCTGGATCAGTTTCCCGGCGCCGACCATCTGGGCGATCAGGTAGAAGGCCACTACGACCAGCGTGCCGGTGGCCGAGATGATGCGGATCGAGGTCTGGTCGAGGCGGAAGCTCGCCACGTCGGCGAAGGTGAACTTGCCGAGGTTGCGCAGGCGCTCGGCGATCAGGAACAGCACGATCGGCCAGCCGACGAGGAAGCCCGTCGAGTAGATCAGCCCGTCGAAGCCGGACGAGTAGACGAGTCCCGAAATGCCGAGGAACGAGGCCGCCGACATGTAGTCGCCGGCGATCGCCAGGGAGTTGGTGCGCGCCGAGATACCGCCGCCCGCGGCGTAGAAGTCGGCGGCCGATTTCGAGCCCTTCGCCGCCCGGTAGGTGATGCCGAGGGTGAACAGCACGAAGAACAGGAACATGAAGATGGCGGGCCAGTTCGTGGCCTGCTGCTGCACCGCGCCCAGATCGGGCCCGGCGGCGAGCGCCGGGGTTGCGCCGAGAAGAACGGCGCCGAGGAATGGGACGAGGCGGCTCATTTGGCGAGGCTCCGGATGAGTTCGGCCGAGAGCCGGTCGTAGCGGGTGTTGGCGCGGGCGACGTAGATGCCCGTCAGCACGAAGGCGAAGACGATCACGAACATGCCCATGTAGAAGCCGAGCGAGGCCGTTCCGCCGACCTTAGTGGCCAGGAGCGCCTTGTCGAAGGCGATGAGGCCGATGAAGCCGAAGTAGACGAACAGCATCAGGCCGGTCAGGATCCAGCCGAAGCGGGTGCGGTCGTGGACCAGGGTCTTGAAGATCGGATGGTCGGCGATGCGGTCGAGCCGGTGATCGGGCTCGGGCATCTCCAGGGCTCCGTTCCCGTGATGGGTGCGGGCATCCGCGGTCGCGGACGAGCCGGCCGTCTGTGTGACGCTCATGAAATTCCTCCCGCCCGATCAACCCCGCACGTCGGCAGGGCCCGCGGCTTGTTCGTCTTGAAGGTGATCGCGACGCGGTCGTCGTTGTTCCGCTTCGTTGCGGAGCCCGGTCAGGAACCGGGAGCAGTGCCCCGGTGCCAGGGTCGCTAGGTGTGAACCTTCGAAAGGCCGATTGCAACGGCAGTGACGCTAAGTCTCTGCCGCATCTCGCTTTCTTTCGCTGGCTTCTAGCTAGGATGCAAGGCGAGCGCCGGGTGCCGACGCGGCACGGGCAACGCGCCGCGTCGTGACATGCGCTTCCTGCCATGTGTCCCGCCGCGTCGTTGCGGCGGGACGGAACGGGTCAGGCCGAGCGGTTCTGACGGTTCTCGATCAGGTCTTCGACGACCGCGGGTTCGGCGAGCGTCGAGGTATCGCCGAGCGAACCGAAATCGTCCTCGGCGATCTTGCGCAGGATGCGGCGCATGATCTTGCCCGAGCGGGTCTTGGGCAGGCCGGGGGCGAACTGGATCAGGTCGGGCGAGGCGATCGGGCCGATATCCTTGCGGACCCAGGTGACCAGTTCCTTGCGCAACTCGTCCGAGCCGTCCTCGCCCTCGTTGAGGGTGACGTAGGCGTAGATGCCCTGGCCCTTCACGTTGTGGGGATAGCCCACCACCGCGGCCTCCGAGACCTTCGGGTGCGCCACCAGCGAGGACTCCACCTCCGCCGTGCCCATCCGGTGGCCGGAGACGTTGATGACGTCGTCCACGCGGCCCGTGATCCAATAGTAGCCGTCGGCGTCGCGGCGCGCGCCGTCACCGGTGAAGTAGAGGTTCTTGTAGGTCGAGAAGTAGGTCTGCTCGAAGCGCTCGTGGTCGCCGTAGACCGTGCGCATCTGGCCCGGCCAGCTGTCCTTGATGCAGAGGTTGCCCTCGCAGGGACCGTCGAGCTCCTTGCCCTCGGCATCGACCATCACCGGCTGCACGCCGAAGAAGGGGCGGGTCGCCGAACCGGGCTTGAGCTTCGTGGCGCCGGGCAACGGGGTGATGAGGATGCCGCCGGTCTCGGTCTGCCACCACGTGTCGACGATGGAGCAGCGCGAGTCGCCGACCACGCGGTAGTACCAGTCCCAGGCCTCCGGGTTGATCGGCTCGCCGACAGAGCCGAGCACCCGCAGCGATTTGCGCGAGGTCTTCTTCACCGGCCCCTCGCCGCCGCCCATGAGCGAGCGGATCGCGGTCGGCGCAGTGTAGAAGATGTTGACGTTATGCTTGTCGATCACCTCCCAGAAGCGGGAGTTCGACGGATAGGTCGGGATGCCCTCGAACATCAGCGTGGTCGCGCCGTTCGCGAGCGGCCCGTAGACGATGTAGCTGTGGCCCGTCACCCAGCCCACATCCGCCGTGCACCAGTAGATGTCGCCCTGGTGGTAATCGAAGACGTATTCGTGCGTCATCGCGGCGTAGACGAGGTAGCCGCCGGTGGTGTGGACCACGCCCTTCGGCTGGCCCGTCGAGCCCGAGGTGTAGAGGATGAAGAGCGGATGCTCCGCCTCGACCGCCTCGGCCGGGCACTCGTCGGTCACCTGCTCGGCGGCCTCGTGGTAGTAGACGTCGCGGCCGGGCTCCATCGCCACGTTGCCGCCGGTACGCTTGACCACGATGACGTGGTCCACGAAGTCCGCCTCCAGGCGCTTGATCGCCTCGTCCACATTGGCCTTGAGCGGCACCTTGCGACCGCCGCGCAGACCCTCGTCGGCGGTGATGACGAGCTTCGAGCCGCAGCCCTTGATTCGGCTCGCGAGGGAGTCAGGGGAGAAGCCGCCGAAGACGATGGCGTGGATCGCGCCGAGCCGCGCGCAGGCCAGCATCGCGTAAGCGGCCTCGGGGATCATCGGCAGGTAGAGCGTGACACGGTCCCCCTTGCCGACGCCGCGGTTGCGCAGGACGTTGGCCATCCGGCATACTTCCGCGTGCAGCTGCCGGTAAGTGATGTGCTTCGACTCGTTGGGATCGTCGCCTTCCCAGATGATCGCGGTCTGGTTGCCGCGGCTCTCCAGGTGGCGGTCGATGCAGTTGAGCGCGACGTTGGTCTTGCCGTCCTCGAACCATTTGATCGAAACGTTGTCGGGCGCGAAGCTGGTATTCTTGACCTTGCTGAAAGGTGTCGACCAGTCGATCCGCTTGCCGTGCTCAGCCCAGAACGTCTCCGGATCGGAGACGGAAGCAGCGTACATTTCCTTGTACTTGGCGTCGTCGATCAGGGCGTGCTCACGCCACGCGTCTTGAACGTCGATGACCTTCTCGCTCATGTCGTTTCTTCCCTGACGGTTCCCGATCGTATCGCGAAGGTCCGCGCAGCCGGGGCTTATCCAAACTCTTAAGCGCAGATGAACAGACCCGGCAAGCGCCAAAAAGTCGAAGCTCGCGGTTTTGGGCAACAGAATTGCACAAAATTAAATCGCGCATCGAAGAGCCGGCGCCTGGACTGGTCGTTCCCTACGAAAACCCGCGAGCGCGCGGGGTTGATCCCACCCGGCGAGGGTCGCATCGGCGCTGGCGGCGAGACCGGCCGTTGCGCGTCAGGCGGCCGGAAACATCATCTCGATGAGGGTGCCCTCGGCCTTGCGGCTGCTGATCCGGAAGCGCCCGCGATTGGCCTCCACCAGGGCTTTTGTCAGCGGAAGGCCGAACCCCTTCTCCTCGCCCTCTGCCGGCCCAGCATCGGCCCGGAACGGTTCGAGGGCGCTCAGCATTTCGTCCTCGCTCATTCCCGCCCCCGTGTCGCGCACCCGCAGAGCGACCTCGCCGCGCTCGGCCAGGGTGGTCGAGACGATGACCTGCCCGCCGGCCTCGCTCGCCTGGATCGCGTTGCCGAGCACCGTCAACGTCGCCTGCCGGATCGAGCGCTCGTCGGCCCGCAGCAGCGGCAGGTCCGGGGCGAGGCTGGTGCGCAGGACGATGCGGTCGCGGGCCGCCTGGGCCTGCCGCGCGGCGATGCAGGAAGCGACGAGATCGTTGAGGGCGAGATCGGCGAAGGTCAGGTGACTGCGGCCGGCCTGGATCTCGGCAAGGTCGCGCAGGTCGTCGATCAACCCGCCGATCCGACCGCCGGATAGGCGCACCTCACGCAGATAGGCCTCCAGCCGCTCGGCATCCGCCCGGTCGAAGCGGTCGGAGAGCATCATGTCGGTGAGGCTCAGGATGGCGTTGAGCGAGGGCCGGATCTCGCGGCTGACCCGGGCGAGGGCGTTGGCCTTCCAGATCGCGACCGACTCGGCCTCCTCCCTCCGAGCCGGCTCGATCGCCCGGACCGCCGGGGCCTCGTCGCGGATCTCCCGCAGGCTGGCGCAGTAGCCCGGCGCATCCTCGCCGAGGAGCCGGGCGATGCGCAGGCGTAGGGCGGCGGCGCCGGTTCGGGCGGTGACGGCGTGAAGCTCGCTGGCGCCGGAATCGCGGGAATCCGTCACCGCCGCTTCCAGGGCAGGCAAGCTGTCGGGCGAGAACAGGTCGGCGAAGCGGCCGCCCACGATCTCGCGCGGATGCGCGTGCACGAGTTCGGCCGCGCTCGGGTTCAGGCCGACGACGCGCCCCTCCCCGTCGAGGGTGACGACGCCCTCCTCCAGGCTGTCCAGCACCTTCTCCGCCCGCAGCCGGGCGGCGTTGGGCGGGACGAGCGGTGCCTCGCCGGTGGCCGCGGCGGGCAGGGCTCGCACGAGGCAGATCTCGGCCGCGGCCCCCTCCCAGACGAGATGCGCGTGATCGACGAGCAGCGCCACGGTGCTGCCCTCGGCCCCGGCGAAGGGCGTCGCGCCGGCATTCCGGCGCTCGGACGGCGGAAGGCCGCGGAACAGATGGTCGAGCCCCGCCCGCCGCAGGGCGGACAGGTCGGCGTAGCCCGTCAGGTCGAGGAAGGCCCGGCTCGCGAACAGCGCCTCGCCGTCGCGGTAGACCAGCACGCCCAGCGGCAGGCTTTCGAGAAGCTCGGCCAGCGCCGAGCGCGCGCGGCCCTCGGCCTCGGCGAGGCGACCCGGCGGCATCGGAAACGGCGTCACCGAGCCGCCCGACGGGAGGTCGGCGCGGGGCGGGGCGGGCCCCTCCTCCAGGGCGGATTCGTCGGCGGCGAAGCGCAGTCCGAGAAGACGGGCAACCTCGCGGAAGGCGGCGTGCTCGTTGACCGAAAGACCGGCCTCCCCGCCGTCCGACGGTATCTCGCCCGATCCGCTCTCGTCCGCCGCCCGATCCGTCCTTCCGGCCGTCTGCTCGGACTCTACCTGATCAGCCTCTTGCCGATCGCCCTCTTCCCAATCCGCCGCGTCCCGAAGCGCCTCATGCCGAAGCACCTCTTGCCGAAGCACCTCTTGCCGAAGCGCCTCCCCGGCCTTGTCATCGGCCTCGACCGGGCGCGGACGCCGCTCGCCCAGGATCGCGAAGCCGCCGAGGCCCGAGAAATCCTGGTTCGGGCGGCCCGCCGGGGCACCGGACATTTCGAGCGCGTGTTCGAACAGGCGGCCCCGAACCACGAGCGGCAGCGCCCGAAAGGTCCGGCGCTCGGTCAACGCCCCAGCGAAGGCTGCCCCCTCGATCACGCCATCGGCCGCCAGCCCCTGCCAGTCCCGGCCGGTCAGCACTTCGGCGAGGTCCGGATGCGTCGGGGAAAGATGGGTGAGCACGCCCTCGGCGTCGCTGCGCCAGACGAAGCGCGCGGGTACCTCGGCGGTCTCTACGGGAGCGGGCGGCTCCGCGGTCCGCAAATCGACGGGATTTACTGCTTCCGACGACTTGTCCGCCTCGACCGGCCTCGCGTCCTCGGGCACCGCGATGGTCGCGGCCGAAGCCTTCGCGACATCGGCCGGCCGCAGCGTCGGCAGCGCGCCGATGGGCGCGAGCAGGATCGCCGACCGTCCCGGCTCGATCGCGACCCGGGCGGCGAGGCCGACGACGGGAGAAGCAACCCCGCGAGGATCGAGGCGCAGTCGCACGAGACGCGGCCGACCCTCCAGGGAACCGGCGCGGCGGATCTGCTCGCCCAGGCGCAGCGACGGGAGCACCGTGCCGTCCAAGGCGGCGATGCCGGCACGCAGGGCGAGTGCCGAACCGGCGGCGTGCAGAATCGCCTCCGCGCCTGCATCGAAGACGAGAAACGGCGCGCCTTCCCGGACGAGGTGAGCCGTCGACGTTTCCTCCCGCCACCGCGCGAGGGCGTCAGCGAGGACCGGATCGCCCTCGGGCGAACCTGCCTGTCCTGCGCGGTCCGACATCCGAACCCTGGTCATAAGCCCCTTCATGGCCCTATCGACGGTCGCTTGGGGCAATATCACGGCGCCTTGTGTAACTTAACCGGCGCCGGACGTGGACACTGAAGCCTGCCGACACACGTTTATCAACTGGTAACCTTAATCGGCCCTGCGGGGCTGGCGAAAGTGCCACCCCTGCGCTATTTTGCACCGCACATTGTGCGCCGCACAAAGAGCGCCCGATGCAACCCTGAGGAGACAGGTATGAGCAACACCCCGAATTACGAAGTTCCGGCCGAGATGCGGGACTTCGCCGAGAAGAGCGTCGATCAGGCCCGCAAAGCGTTCGATTCGTTCATCGGCGCCGCCCGCCGGACCGCCGAGACGGTGCAGGGCTCGACCGATCTGGCGCGTTCCAACGCCACCAGCATCTCCTCGCGCGGCTTCGAATACGCCGAGCAGAACGTCAACGCGGCGTTCGACCTCGCGCAGAAGCTCGTTCGCGCCCGCGACGTGCAGGAGGCCATGCAGCATCAGGCGGAGTTCGTCCGCGCGCAGTTCGCCGCAATCCAGGCCCAGGCCAAGGAGTTCGGCGGACTGGCCCAGAGCGCGTTCCAGCAGAGCGCCGAGAACGCCAAGAGCGCGATGCAGCAGGGTGCGGCCGAGGCCCGTCAGGCCTACGAGCAGGGCGTCGAGACCGCCCGCGAGAACGCCAACGACGCGCAGAAGGCGACCTCCTGACGCCTTCCCCACGGCGATCGGGGCACAGACCCCGGTCCTCACCCGCGTCCGACGGCCCGCCCCCTCCGGTGCGGGCCGTTTTCGTTCAACGGCTCCTTCGCCCTTTTTCCGCCGCCCGAGGGCAGCAAGGCTCACGCTCTGCCGGCCCCGCCACGCGCCGGCCCAGCGGAGATCCCGATTCCATGCGCCCCGCCCGTATCCTCGGCTTTGCGGCCCTGCTCGCCCTCGCTGCTGGGGGCCCCGCGCCCGCACAGGCCCAATATTACGACGACGGCTACGATGCCCCTCCGCCGCGCGCCCGCGTCTATCGCGACCGCGACTGGGGCGGCCCGCCGCCGCGCCGCGCCGTGGGCCTCAACTGCGATGCCGTGCAATCCGGCATCGGCGGCCTGCAGCCCTTCTCCTGCCCGCTGCCGGGCCCGCGTCCACTGGGCGCCCGCTGCTTCTGCGATATGCCGGTCTCGTTCCTGAACGGACCGCGCACGGCCGTCGGCCGCGTCGCTCCCTGACGCCGGAGCCCCGACGCAGAAAGGGGCCGCGCCAGTGCGTCCGGCGCGGCCCCTTTTTGAAGGGCTCAATGAACGCGGGAGGCGTCAGTTCACGACGACCGTGGCGCCGACCTTCACCCGCGAATAGAGGTCGGTCACGTCCTCGTTGGTCATGCGGATGCAGCCCGAGGACACCGCCTGCCCGATCGTGTCCGGCTCGTTGGAGCCGTGAATGCGGTACTCGGAGCGGCCGATATACATGGCGCGCGCACCCAGCGGGTTCTCGATGCCGCCGGCCATGTAGCGCGGCAAGTCGGGGCGGCGGGCCAGCATGGCGGCCGGAGGGGTCCAGCTCGGCCACTCGCGCTTGGCGGTGATCTTGTTCACGCCGCTCCAGGTGAAGCCCGGACGCCCGACGCCGACGCCGTATCGGACCGCCTGCCCACCGGGCAGCACGTAGTAGAGGCGCCGCTCGGCGGTCGACACCACGATCGTGCCGGGGGCGTAACGGCCGTTGAAGGAGACGATCTCGCGCGGGATCTGCGCGACCTGGGCCTGCGCGGCCTCGGCCTGGCCATACCCCTGGGCGCTCGTACCGCGCTGGTTGGCGTATGGGTCGTAGACGGGCCAGCCGCCGCGCGAGGACTGCTCCTCGTAGTAATCGTCACCGTCCGAGCCGAACGGATCGTAGGGCGCGGCATGCGCCGTGCCGGCCGCGAGAACACACACGCCGACAACGCCGGCGACAACAGATGCCAGGGTCTTCATCGAGAGGCCTACCTGTGCAGTAATCTTTGCTATTACAAGCGTGACTGTGCTTCGTCGGTTCCCGGCTGTTTACGGATTTTCCACGACTCGGCCGTGTGCCCGCTCACATGAGCTTGGCCATACGGCCACGGTTACTCCCTGGGGCCGGCCGCGAGGCGCGTCTTGGGTAGTGTGACTTGGGCAGTGTGACTTGGGCAGTGTGACTCGGGCATCCGGTTGAGCCGGTCGCTTGCGGCTGCCAGGGGGAACAAGGCCGCGCGTGCGCCAATGAGACCCGGCTGGAACAGGCCCATAGAAAATCTCAAGACAAGCCAATCAAAGCACTGATTTCTATCGAAAAACTCTCATCGACATCAGCCTGCACGGAAGCAGGTTTGATTTCTCGACAGTAGCGCCCTAGCCTTGCCGCCCCGAAACTTGGAAGAGGTCGAAGGTATGGTGGGATGGATCCTCGGCAAACTGAAGTGGATCATGGTCCTATGCGCTGTCGGCGGACCGATCGTGGCGCTGGCCTGCTGGCAAGACGGTCATCGTCGGCGGGACGTGATGGCGATGGGGGTTCAGACCGAGGCGGCCATCGATAGCGCGACGCGGGTCAAGCGGCGCCGCGGCGGAACCACCTACAAGCTCGACCTCAGCTGGGCGGATCGCGGCGGTCTCCGGCACAAGGCGGAGGGAGTCTCCATCTCGCACGCCCTCGCCGCGCAGTTGATCGTCGACGACCGACTGGCCGTCGCCAGCCTACCCATCAAGTATATCATGGGCGAAGCCGGATCGCCGAAGGGTGACGAGAACGTCATCGTTCTGGATGACACCGCCCATCAGGAGCAGACCGACCGAGAGCTCATTTATGTCGGTTCGGGTGCGGGCGTCATCGGCCTGATCGGCGCGGGCCTGTTCTTCCTGCCCCGCCGACGCCGCGAGGCGGTTGCGGCCTAAATCGCGGCAGGCGCGGCCCCCGCGCTCAGCTCACCGGGGGCGAGGGGTCGCGGGCGGCCCGCTCGGCCTCCAACAATACGTCGAGGGCGCGCCAGGGCTTGGGGATGAACACCGCTCCATCGGGCAGCGTCGTCCCGGGCTCGGGCTCCACGCCCGAGGTCACGACGAGGCGGGTGCGCGGCCATAGGGTGGCGATGGCGCGGGCGAGTTGAAGCCCGTCCATGGCGCCCGCGAGACGGATGTCGGCGAAGACCAGGGCGACATCGCCGCCCTTTTCCTGAAGGAAGCTCAGGGCCTGCTCGGCGCTGTCGCAGCCGACGACGCGCAGCTCAGTCTCTTCGAGCACGCTCTCAGCGAGATCGCGGGTCGCCACATCGTCTTCGACGACGAGGGCGACGCGCGGCTCCGGGCGAAGGTCCCGCTCGGGCTCCGAGGGATGCGAGCGGTCCACCCGGCGCACCAGGGCGGCGAGATGATCGGGAATGCCCTCGGCGACGAGGTTGTCGTAGCAGGAGGCGAGCGCCTCGCCGATCTGGTCGAGCTGCATGCCTGGCGACAGAGAATCACCGGCCCGGCCGCGATACGTCCGATCTCGAAACGAGCCGTTCAAAGCGAAACGATCCTCTCCCAAGGCCTGCGGCGGAAGCCATCCCGCAACCGCTCCGTTGCCCGTCGCCGATCCGGAGGGCAGACGCGGATGGTGGTGGATGACCCGGTACAGGACATCAAAGCGGACCGGGGCCGCTCAGTTGCAACGAGGGAAGATTTTCGCCGTCGGGCCCCACCGCGCGGCGGGGGGCCGCAGCCTCCTCTCAGGTCACTGGGCCGTCTCGGCGTCGGCAACGGCGATCAGCCCGGCGACGCTGCGCACGTCGCGGTAGCGGTCACCCCGGGCGCTCATCATCGCCTCGAACTTCTGGTGAACCTGGGCAACGGAGAGGCTGGCCGGCTTGCGGTGACGACCGCGACCGGTGGTCCCGCCGAAGAAGATCGATCGGTTGGCGCGCGCCGGGCCGGGCAGGAGCGTGGCGGCGGCCGAGGTCGGCTGGTCCACGACCTTCGACAGGAAGTTCTCGGCGTCCTCGGGGCCGAGGAAGTGGGCGAGGTAGACTTCGCCGAGCGACAGTTCGCGTCCGATCTTGAGGGCGATGCGGCCGGCGTCGCGCTTGAGCATCTCACCGGCCATGACCGCCGAGAGATAGGGATCGCGGCGCATGTCGAGGATGCGGGCGCGTTCGGCCTGATCCTGGACGCTCGGACGGTCGTTGCCGTCCGGCACAATCAGGGCGGCGTCCTTGTCGTACCCGTATTTGGGTCCGAAATCGCGGATCACCCCGAGCCAGGTGCGCTCGATGAACTGGTACAGGCCGGTGGCCGAGGAGGTCTTGGCCTGCACGGCGGTGATGAAGCTCGATTCCTTATCGGCGACCGCCATGAGCAGGACCGGATCGGTCTCGACGGCCTGCGCTGCCTTGACGATGGTCTGCACCAAGTGGCGGCGGATCTTCATCGGTCCGAATTCGAGGATGTCGTTCGGATCGCCGCTGGAGGTCTGCGAGAGCAGGAAGTCGTAGGAGACGCGATCGACGGTGTTGGTGCCGAGCTCGCTGTCGAGCCCGTCCACCGCGCGGAAGCTGGAGGAGGCCGCCAGCACCGACGGGACCGGTGCCTCCGGCGCGAGCGCCTGCAGCCGGGGCTTGGGCATCGAGAGGTCGCTCGCCGCCTTGGTCGAGGCCTCGGCCCGGCCGAGATCGGTGCCTGCATTGAGCAGGACCGCGCTCAGGCCGCCGGCGAGCAGGGTCATCGAGAGGACGGAGCGCAGCAGCGCGGTGCGGCTGCCATGGTCGCGCCCCGTGCGGGCGGAGAGGGTGATGACGTCGGCGTTCGAGGCGGGGCGCCCGCCCTTGCGGGGGTCCCGGGTGGTCCGTTGCGATCCGATCGTACGGCCCTGCATCGTTGTCGTCGCTCACTCTTCGTGATGGCGCCAGCGGCGTATGAGCAACAGTTACGCCTCCGGATGTGGCGCAAACACGGCCGAGGTTGTGTCATCCCCAGGGCAAGCCGGGGCAATTTGCGGGCAAGCTAAGCCGTTTGAGCGGTTATCCCCGGTGTTTTCCACGGACGGTCGAGATCCACGGACTTTCACGCTGCGGGTCGATCGGACGACGGCGCGCCGGGATCGGTGCGGATGCGTTCCGGCACCATCGAGGCGAGGCCAACAAAGGACGCTTGGATGACGACGGTCGCCGAGCCGATGCAACGTCGATGGGACGTTCCGCCAATCGGGCCACCGGCAGCGAACGGCAAGGCCTACGCCGGCCCGCGGCTCACAACCGCCGCAGCGCGACGCTCTCGATGCGGTGGCTCGGCCCCTTGGCCAGGATCAGACTCGCGCGCTGGCGCGTCGGGAGAATGTTGTCGCGCAGGTTGGGCAGGTTGATCGTGGTCCAGAGCCGGTCGGCGATCTCCAGCGCCTCGGTCTCGGTCACCTCGGCATATTTGCGGAAGTAGGAGAGCGGGTCGCGGAAGGCGGTCTGGCGCAGGCGCAGGAAACGGTTGACGTACCAGCGATGGAGGTCGTCCTCGTGCCCGTCGAGGTAGATCGAGAAGTCGAAGAAGTCGGAGACGAAGGGAATCGCCGTGCCGTCCCGCGGCAGCCGGGCCGGCTGAAGGACGTTCAACCCCTCGACGATCAGGATGTCGGGGGATTCGATCACCTGCTCCTCGCCGGGAACCACGTCGTAGACGAGGTGGGAATAGACCGGCGCCGCGACGCGCTTGTGGCCGGCCTTGATGTCGGCGAGGAAGCGCAGCAGGGCGGCGCTGTCGTAGCTCTCGGGGAAACCCTTGCGCTCCATCGCCCCCATCCGCTGCAATTCGGCGTTGGGATGGAGGAAGCCGTCGGTCGTGATGAGATCGACCTTCGGAGTGTTGGGCCAGCGGGCCAGGAGCGCCTTGAGCACCCGGGCCGTGGTCGACTTGCCGACCGCCACGGAGCCGGCGAGCCCGATGATGTAGGGCACCTTGGCGTCGTGTTCGGCGAGCAGGAAGCGCTGGGTCGCCTTGAACAATCCCTGCGTCGCCGCGACGTAGAGCGAGAGCAGGCGCGAGAGCGGCAGGTAGATCGCCACGACCTCCTCGATGGAGATCGGGTCGTTGAGGGATTGCAGCCGGCCGATGTCTTCGGCGGTCAGCGTCAGCGGCGTGTCGGCGCGTAGTTGCGCCCATTCTTCGCGGCCGAAAATCCGGTAGGGCGAGAGGCGACTCGGCCCCTGGCCGGTCACCGGATTCTGGCGCTCCTCCGGTTCGATCCCAGCCGACGGGATCGGCGCGCCGATCATGTATGCCTCCGCGCCGCCTTCTCGGCGATGCCGCTCTGCGCCGTGCGCCGATCCAACTCGGCCATGACGTCGCTCAGCGGCACGCCGACGGTCCTGAGCGTCACCACGAGGTGGTAGAGCACGTCGGCCGCCTCCGAAACGAGCGCCTTCCGGTCGCCCTGCACCGCGGCGATGGCAGCCTCGACCGCCTCCTCGCCGAGTTTCTTGGCGGCCTTGGCCGGCCCCTCGGAAAGGAGCTTGGCGGTATAGGAGGTCTCGGGAGGCGTGCCGGCCCGGCTGTCCACCAGGGCGGCGAGGTCGTCGAGGCTGAACTTCGTCATCAGGCGTACAAGCGGAAACCGTACCATGCGGCATCGCATGATCGGATACCGGCTCACCGGACCCTGCGCAGGGCGGGCGCCCCGGTCAAGGGGCGCGGGCACCGCCGTTGCGGTTACCCATTACGGATCGAGCCGCATCGCAAGGCCCGCGGCGGCCATGTGGGCCTTGGCCTCACCAACCGTGTGCTGGCCGAAATGGAAGATCGAGGCCGCCAGCACCGCGCTGGCGCCGCCGTCGCGCACGCCCGCCACGAGGTCGTCGAGCCCGCCGACGCCGCCCGAAGCGATCACCGGCACCCGCACCGCGTCGGCGATGGTGCGTGTCAGCGCGAGGTCGTAGCCGGAGCGGGTGCCGTCCTTGTCCATGGAGGTGACGAGAAGTTCGCCTGCCCCCCGCTCGGACACGGTGCGGGCGAACTCGACCGCGTCGATGCCGGTGGGGTGGCGCCCGCCATGGGTGAAGATCTCCCACCGCGCGGCCTCGTCCGGGCCGGAGACGCGCTTGGCGTCGATGGCCACGACGATGCACTGGTCGCCGAACTTCTCCGCCGCCTCGGCCACGAAATCGGGGTTCTTCACGGCGGCCGTGTTGATGCCGACCTTGTCGGCGCCCGCGAGCAGGAGCGTGCGCACGTCGGCCACGGTGCGCACGCCGCCGCCGACGGTGAGCGGCATGAAGCAGGCCTCCGCCGTGCGGCTCACCACGTCGAGCAACGTGCCGCGGGCCTCGTGGCTCGCAGTGATGTCGAGGAAGCAGAGTTCGTCGGCGCCGGCAGCGTCGTAGACCTTGGCCGACTCGACCGGGTCGCCGGCATCGCGCAGTTCGAGGAACTGCACGCCCTTCACGACGCGCCCGTCCTTCACGTCGAGGCAGGGGATGATGCGGGTCTTGAGCACGGAGCGGCTTTCAGGCTGTCAGAATGCGGCGATCATTGCGCGGCGCCGCCTTTCGCCCGAGCGATGGCGGCCAACGCCTCCTTCGGATCGATGCGCCCGTCGTAGAGGGCGCGGCCGGTGATGGCGCCGGCCAGCACCGCGCAGTCCGGCTCCAGCAGGCGCTCCACGTCGGCCATCGAGGCAAGGCCGCCGGAGGCGATGACCGGGATGTTCACGGCCGAGGCGAGCGCCAGGGTCATCTCGATGTTGAGGCCCTTGAGGATGCCGTCGCGGGCGATGTCGGTGTAGATGATGGCGGCCACACCCGCATCCTCGAAGCGGCGCCCGAGCTCCTCGGCGGTCATGCTGGAGGTCTGGGCCCAGCCCTCGACCGCCACGCGCCCGTCCTTGGCGTCGATGCCGACGGCGATGCGGCCGGGGTGGCGGCGGGCCGCCTCGTGCACGAAGGCGGGGTCGCGCACCGCGGCGGTGCCGATGATGACCCGGCGCACGCCCTTCTCAAGCCAGCCCTCGAGGGTGCGCATCTCGCGCACACCCCCGCCGAGCTGCACCGGAAGCTTGATCCGCGCCAGGATCGCGTCGACGGCCGCCGCGTTGCGCGGCGCGCCGGCGAAGGCGCCGTCGAGATCGACCACGTGCAGCCAGGAGAAGCCCTGCATTTCGAAGGCTTCGGCCTGGGCGGCGGGGTCGTCGTTGAAGACCTTGGCCTGGGCCATGTCGCCCTGAACGAGGCGGACGCAGCGTCCTTCCTTGAGGTCGATGGCCGGATACAGGATCACGCGCTTGGCTCGCCGAAAACGGGGTATCGGATCTGGCGCGCCCTCAGGGGCGCCAGCGCAGGAAGTTGCCGAGGAGAGCGAGGCCCAGGCGCTGGCTCTTCTCGGGATGGAACTGGGTGCCGGCCATGTTGTCGCGCGCCACCAGCGCCGTGACCGGGCCGCCATACTCGGCATGGGCCACGACTTCGGCCGGTTCGGCGGCCTTCAGCGCGAAGCTGTGGACGAAATAGGCGTGTAGGCCGCCCTCGCCCGTCTCGATCCCGGCGAGCAGGGCGTGCTCGCGGTCGAGATGCAGCGTGTTCCAGCCCATATGCGGAATCTTCAGTTGCGGATCGGCGGGCTCGATCGGGGCGACGTCGCCGGCGATCCAGCCGAGGCCCGGCGTCTCCTCGTATTCGAGGCCGCGGCTCGCCATGAGCTGCATGCCGACGCAGATGCCGAGGAAGGGCTTGCCCTGCTCCCGCACGGCCTTCGTCATCGCCTCGACCATACCGGGCACCGAATCGAGGCCGCGCCGGCAATCGGCGTAGGCGCCGACGCCGGGCAACACCACGCGGTCGGCCCCAGCCACGATCTCGGGCCGGTCGGTGACGACGATGCGCGTGCCGTCGAGCCCGGCCTCGCGGGCGGCGCGCTCGAAGGCTTTGGTCGCCGAATGGAGGTTGCCCGATCCGTAATCGATGATCGCGACGGTCTGCACGCTCACCGTCCACCCTCGCTGGCCGGGAAGAATCCGAAGGGCGCATCCTCGTCGCGGCGGGCGACGGGGCGCGCGCCGGCCTGGGGCTGGGCCGCGGGGCGGGCCGGCGCCTCCGCATCGAGCCAGCGGGCGACAGCCTTCATCTCCGCCTCCTCCTGCGAGCCGGCGATCACCGCGTCGCGGGCGGGCCGGCCCCGACGGCCGTAGGTCCAACGGCGCAGGCTCGACGCCTCCAGGCCGATCAGCAGGCTCGCGAGCCCCGTGACGACGAGTGCCGCGAAGGGCGAAAGGCCGAGCGCCCGGCCCGCCAGCGCGAGCCCGACGAGGCCCAGGAGAACGATCAGCGCGGCGAGCCAGAGCCGGTGGCGCAGGAACCACAGCACGGTGAAGGCGAAGGCGCTCCAGGAGAAGCCGTCCCGCACGAGTTCCGCCCGCTCTAGCGCGGAGGCGTCACCCCGGACGGAGCCCTCGGGAACGTGCAGCGTATAGGTCCGCATCCTCGTCTCCCGGCTCCTAGAGCGATCCCTTGGTGGAGGGCACGCGGCCCTCCTCCCGCGGATCGATGGCCACGGCCTTGCGCAAGGCACGGGCCAGCCCCTTGAACAGGCTCTCGGCAATGTGGTGGGCGTTGTCGCCGTAGAGGGTCTCGACGTGCAGCGTGATCCCGGCATTCATCGCGAAGGCCTGGAAGAACTCGCGCACGAGCTCGGTGTCGAACTGGCCGATCTTCTCGACGCGGAAGCTCGTGCGGAAGACGAGGAACGGCCGGCCGGAAATGTCGATCGCCAGACGGCTCAGCGTCTCGTCCATCGGCATGTGGATGTCGGCGTAGCGGGCGATGCCGCGCTTGTCGCCGAGCGCCTTCGCCACCGCCTGCCCCAGCGCGATGCCGATATCCTCGGTGGTGTGGTGCTGGTCGACGTGCAGGTCGCCCTCGCACTTGATCTCGACATCGAACAGCCCGTGCCGGGCGAACAGCTCCAGCATGTGGTCGAGGAAGCCGACGCCGGTCGTGATCGCGGCCTTGCCGGTGCCGTCGAGATCGATCGACACGGATACGTCGGTCTCCGCCGTGCGGCGGCTGATGCTGGCGTTGCGCATCGCGTCCTTAGACTCGAAACCCTGGAGCGGTCGGCCCGCCTGGGCGGCCGGCCGGGCCTGCCTTGTAGTGTGGTTTTGCCCGGCGGGGGAAGGGTTTTGCGGACCGATCCCTCCCGGCTGCCGCGCATCGCCCCGGCGGGCGTCATCCGGCGGTCATGCGGGGGCGCCAGCCTGCCGCGTCGCATCCGTTCGAGGCCGCCATGCTGTCCCGCCGTTCCGTCCTCGCTGGCAGTGCCGCTCTCCTCGCCGGGCCGGTCCGCGCGGCAGAGGGGGTGCTGCGCTTCGGCGTGATCGCCGATCCGCAATATGCGGATGCCGCGCCCAACCTGAAGCTCGGCCGCTACTACGCCAACAGCCTCGACAAGATGCGCGCCGCCGTGGCGACCCTGAACGGCGAGGATCTGCGCTTCGTCGTGACGCTCGGCGACATCATCGACCGCGACGCGGCGAGCTTCGAGCGCATCCTGCCGATCTACCGCACCCTGCGCCACGAGACCCGCTTCGTGCTCGGCAACCACGATCTCGAGGTCGGGCCCGACCAGCTCGGCCGTGTGCCGGGATGGCTCGGGATGGAGCGCGCCCATTACGATTTCGCGGCCGCCGGTCTCCGCTTCGTCGTCCTCGACGGCAACGACGTCTCGCTGTTCGCCCCCCCGCCGGGCGATCCGCGCCGGGCGCTCGCCGAGACGCGGCTGGCCGAGGCAAAGGCGGCGGGGCTGGCCCAGGCGCAACGCTGGAACGGATCGCTCGGCGAAGCACAGATGACGTGGCTGGAGGGCGTGCTGGCGGCGGCCCGCGCGGCGGGCGAGCGGGTCATCGTGCTCTGTCACTATCCGGTCGCGCCCGAGAACCCACACAATCTCTGGGATGCGGGCCGGATCGCCGGGTTGCTCGCCCGGCAGCCGCACGTCGTCGCCTATTTCAACGGCCACAATCACGCGGGAAACTACGCGCAGGCCGACGGCATCCACTACGTCAACGTCCACGGCATGGTAGACACGCCCGACACCTCGGCCTTTGCCGTGGTGGAGATCGCGGGCGACCGAATGGAGATCCGCGGTTTCGGCCGCGAGCCAAGCCGCTCGCTCACCCTCAAAGCCGCCTGAGGCGCCCGTGCTCCGGCGGACCGGAGCCCGTTCATGCGCTTTCTCGCCGCCACGATCCTGCTGTCAGCCGCCGCCACGCCCGCGCTCGCGGCCTTCCCCTGCGATGCGCTATGGGGTGAGCGCAACGCGATCTACAAGGATGCGGGCTACTGCTTCCGCACCGAGCGCGCGATCCGCGCCTTCGGCAATGCGGGCTGCCGCTACGACGAACTCGCCGATGTGCCGCTGTCGGCCCGCCAGCGCGCCGACATCGCCGAGATCCAGCGCCAGGAGCGCATCAACGGCTGCGCACGCTGAATTTTCCGCCGCTCGCCGTCACTGCGAGAGCAGCGAAGCCGTTCGGCGGCGCGACCGTTCCGGAAAGGACGGAGCCCGGGATCGCTTCGGCTGAAGCCTGGCGATGAGGCTCCGCTGCGATCAGCCCTCGAGCACCCGCCCGGCCACCGCGTCGAGCTTGGCGACGAGGTCCGGGTCGCGATGGGCCGGCGCGGTCATGATCGCGCCGTCGAGCGCCCGGTGCGAGCCCGCCGGGCAATCCTCGCGCTCCGCCGGGAAGTCGCGGGCGACCCGGGCGACGAGTTGGGCCGCCTTGCCGGCGTTGGCGCGGGCCACGGCGACGACCGAGGCCACATCCACGCTGTCGTGGCTCGGATGCCAGCAATCGTAATCGGTCACCATGGCGATGGTCGCGTAGGTGATCTCGGCCTCCCGGGCGAGCTTGGCCTCCGGCAGGTTGGTCATGCCGATCACGTCGAAGTTCGAGGCCTTGTAGTGCTTCGACTCGGAGAGGGTCGAGAATTGCGGCCCCTCCATGCAGACGTAGGTGCCGCCCCGGTGCACCGCGATGCCCTCGGCCTCGGCCGCGGCGGCGATGCGCTTCTGGAGCACCGGTCCCACCGGGTGGGCGAAGGGCACGTGGGCGACGCAGCCATTGCCGAAGAAGGAGGTGGCGCGCCCGAAGGTGCGGTCCACGAACTGATCGACGAGTACGAATAGGCCGGGATGCAGCTCGTTGCGGAACGAGCCGCAAGCGGAGAGCGAGATGATGTCGGTCACGCCCGCGCGCTTCAGCGCGTCGATATTGGCGCGGTAGTTGATGCCGGTGGGCGAGAGCCGGTGGCCGCGGCCGTGGCGGGCCAGGAACACCACCTTGGTCTCGCCGATACGGCCGATGCGCAGCGCGTCCGACGGTTCGCCCCAGGGGGAGGAGATCGCCTCCTCGCGGACGTCCTCCAGGCCGGGCAGGTCGTAGACGCCCGAGCCGCCGATCACGCCGAGAACCGCTGCCGTCATGCGAGAATCCCCTGTCTCCGGCCGTTGCGCGACGCCGCGCGCGGCCCGTCGCGGGACGCGTCGCAGGGTCTAGCGATGACGATTTGAGTTCGCCCGGACTGGCCATGTCCGGCGCTTGGCAGCCCTTATCGCAGGCTTGCGCCGACAGGCAAACGGGCCCGCGAGGGGCCCGTTTGTTCGTGCTGACCGGTACAGTCGGCTCAGTAGGTCTTGTGCAGCTCGGGCTGGAGGCCGTGCACCTCGCCACCGACCTTTTTCCAGACCTGCTTCTTCACGTAGTAGAGCAGCCCCGCGAGCACGAAGAGGAACAGGATCACGCGCAGACCCAGCGCCTTGCGGGCCATCATGTGCGGCTCGGCGGCCCAGGCCATGAAGGCCGCCACGTCGTGCGAGTACTGCTCGACCGTCTCCGGCACGACGGGCTCGCCCTTGTCGTTCTTGGGATAGGTGAGCTGCCCATCGCTGAGCGGGTTCGGCATCGCGATGACGTGGCCGGGGTAGTATTTGTTGTAGTAGCCGCTGTCGGGCATCGTGAAACCCTTCGGGGCATCCTCGTAACCGGTCAGCAGCGCGTGGATGTAATCGACGCCCTGTTCCGAGTAGCCGGTGAAGGGCAGCGCATCGAAAACGAAGAGCGGGAAGCCGCGCTCGTAGGTGCGGGCCTTGGCCAGCACCGAGAAGTCCGGCGGCGCCTTGCCGCCATTGGCCGCGGCCGCCGCCTTGTCGTTGGGGAAGGGCGACGGGAAGCGGTCGGCCGGACGGGCCGGACGCTCCTTTTCGGCGCCGGAATCGTCGATTTCCTTGACGCTGTAGGTCTCGGCGAGCGCCTTGACCTGCCCCGCGGTGAAGCCCGGACCGCCGGGCTCCGCGAGGTTGCGGAAGGCGACCAGACGCATGGAGTGGCAGCTCGCGCAGACTTCCTTGTAGACCTGGAAGCCGCGCTGGAGCTGCGCCTGGTCGAAGCGGCCGAACATGCCGGCGAAGCTCCACTTCTCCCGCGGCGGGTTGATGCCGTGGCCGTCATCGGCGAGCGCCGAGGCGGCACCGAGGGAGGCCGCGAGAAGGGTCGCGGCGGCGAGGCGTGCGATGCGCATCGTTGTTGTCTCCCCCTGCCCGTCAGCGCTTGGCCGGTTCGGCCGCGGCGCCCGCGGGCATGCCCGATCCGCTCACCTGCTTGCCCTTGCCGGTCACGGTTTCGAGGATCGATCCCGGCAGGCGGTCGGGCGTCTCGAACAGGCCGACGAGGGGCATGACGATGAGGAAGTGGGCGAAGTAGTAGAAGGTACAGATCCGCGAGGCGAGGACGTAGCCGCCTTCCGGAGGCTTCGCGCCAAGCCAGCCGAGGATGATGGCGTTGACGAGGAACACCCAGAAGAACACCCGGTAGACCGGACGATAGTTGCAGGAGCGGACCCGCGAGGTGTCGAGCCAGGGCGCGAAGGCCAGGATCAGCACCGCGCCGAACATCAGGATGACGCCGCCGAGCTTATCCGGCACCGCGCGCAGGATCGCGTAGAAGGGCAGGAAGTACCATTCCGGCACGATGTGCGCGGGCGTCACCGACGGGTTGGCCGGGACGTAGTTGTCGGCGTGGCCGAGGTAGTTCGGCTGGTAGAAGATGAACCACGCGAACAGGATCATGAACACCACCACCGCGAACACGTCCTTGATGGTCGCGTAGGGGGTGAAGGGCACGGCGTCCTTGCTCGACTTGATCGGGATGCCGGCCGGGTTGTTCTGGCCCGTGACGTGCAGCGCCCAGACGTGGAGGACGACGACGCCCGCGATCATCCACGGCAGTAGAAAGTGCAGCGAGAAGAAGCGATTGATGGTCGGGTTGCCCACCGAGTAGCCGCCCCAGAGCAGGCTCTGGATCGTGTCGCCGACCACGGGGATCGCCGCCAGGATGTTGGTGATGACGGTGGCGCCCCAGAAGCTCATCTGGCCCCACGGCAGGGTGTAGCCGAGGAAGGCTGTGGCCATCATCAGCAGGTAGATGATGACGCCGAGCAGGTAGAGCACCTCGCGCGGGGCCTTGTAGGACCCGTAATAGAGGTTGCGGAAGATATGGACGTACACCGCCACGAAGAACATCGAGGCGCCGTTGGCGTGCGCATAGCGCAGCAGCCAGCCGTAGTTCACGTCGCGCATGATGTGCTCGACGCTCTCGAAGGCGTTGCTCGCGTTCGGATCGTAGTGCATCGCCAGCCAGACGCCGGTGATGATCTGGATGCCGAGGAAGGCGATCAGGATCGCGCCGAAGGTCCAGAAGTAGTTGAGGTTACGCGGAACCGGAAAGGCGACGAAGGACGAGTGCACCAGCCCGACGAGCGGCAGCCGTGACTCGAACCACTTCGCGAGGCGGCTCTTGGGGACGTAGGTCGAAGTCGCGTGTGCGCTGCTCATCGGGTTGCCCGCTCCGGCTTCTCGTGTCCTGTTCTTAGGCGACCGCCTTGCCGCCTTCTTCGCCGATCTTCAGCTTGGTATCGGTCTCGAAGGCGTAGGGCGGGATCGGCAGGTTGGTCGGCGCCGGGCCGCGGCGCACGCGGCCGACGGCGTCGAACTGCGAGCCGTGGCAGGGGCAGGACCAGCCCTCGTAATTGCCGGAATGTCCGATCGGCACGCAGCCCAGATGGGTGCAGTTGCCGTAGGCGACGAGCCAGCGGTCGTGACCCGCCTTGACGCGGGTGTCGAAACCGGCCGGGTCGATCATCTCGGAGAGGGGCACGGCCTTCATGTCCGTGACTTCCTTCTCCGTCAGCTTGCGCACGAAGATCAGCTTGCCGCGCCAGAACACGTTGACGATCTGGCCGTCCTGGATCGGACTGAGATCGACATCGAGCGGCGCGCCGGCCGCGACCGTGGCGGCATCCGGCGCCATGGAGGCCACGAAGGGCCACGCCACCGCGCCCACGCCGACGGCCAAACCCGCGCCGGTTGCGAGGAACAGGAAATCTCGCTTGGTGCCCTGAGGCCCTTCGTCTGCCAAGGTAACCCTCCCGTCAGCCGGCAGTGCCGAGCCTCTCCGGGCACCGCGGATGCTTCGATCCGGGCATACCTTGGAGGCTTTTCAATTCAAGGTCCGGGTCGACGGCAGACACCATCGCGCGCCGGCAATCAATGCGACCCGCGGTCACCATCGGATTGCCGATCCCGTCCCGGGCGCTCTCTGACATGCAAGATGCGAACGTGTCTAGACTGCCGCGCTTGAGGACTGTGCAGCGCGGCAACGTTACCCGCCTACCGTCACCAGAAGGTCACCTTGCCGCCCGGTGCCCGGATGCGGGGCGCTTGCACGTCCGGAGATCGCGGGCGTACACCGCGGGCCCTGAGGAGTTTACGCGATGACCGACCGCCAGCCCGGCTTCAACACCCTCGCGATCCACGCGGGTGCGACCCCCGACCCGGCCACGGGGGCGCGGGCGACGCCGATCTATCAGACGACGAGCTTCGTGTTCGACGACGTGGACCACGCCGCCTCGCTGTTCGGGCTCCAGGCCTTCGGCAACATCTACACCCGCATCACCAACCCGACGAACGCGGTGCTGGAGGAGCGCATCGCCGCGCTGGAAGGCGGCACCGCCGCGCTCGCCGTGGCCTCGGGCCACGCCGCCGAGTTCCTGACGCTGCACGCCCTGATGCAGCCGGGCGACGAGTTCGTGGCGGCCAACAAGCTCTACGGCGGCTCGATCAACCAGTTCAACCACTCCTACAAGAACTTCGGCTGGCAGGTGGTCTGGGCCGACACCGACGATCCCGATTCCTTCGAGCGGGCGATCACGCCCCGCACCAAGGCGATCTTCTGCGAGTCCATCGCCAATCCGGGCGGGGTCATCACCGACATCGCCGCGCTCAGCGTCATCGCCAAGCGCCACAACATCCCGCTCATCGTCGACAACACGATGGCGACGCCGTACCTGATCAAGCCCTTCGAGCACGGCGCCGACATCATCGTGCACTCGGCCACCAAGTTCCTCGGCGGCCACGGTAATTCCATCGGCGGCCTGATCGTGGATGGCGGCACCTTCCAGTGGCAGGGCGACGAGCGCTACCCGATGCTGTCGCAACCCCGGCCCGAATATGCCGGCATGGTGCTGGCCGAGACCTTCGGCAATTTCGGCTTCGCCATCGCGGTCCGCGTGCTCAGCCTGCGCGATCTCGGCCCGGCGCTCTCGCCCTTCAACGCCTTCCTGATCCTCAACGGCATCGAGACGCTGCCGCTGCGGATGCAGCGCCATTCCGACAACGCGCTACAGGTCGCGCGCTTCCTCAAGGATCACGCCGACGTCGAGTGGGTGAGCTACCCGGGCCTGGAGAGCGACCGCTACCACGCGTTGGCGCAGCGCTACACGCCCAAGGGCGCGGGGGCCGTGTTCACCTTCGGCCTCAAGGGCGGCTACGAGGCGGGAGTGAAGCTGGTCTCGAATCTCCAGCTCTTCAGCCACCTCGCCAATATCGGCGACACGCGCTCGCTGGTGATCCACCCGGCCTCGACCACGCACCGCCAACTCACCGACGAGCAGAAGCGCGCGGCCGGCGCCGGCCCGGAGGTGGTTCGCCTCTCCATCGGCATCGAGGACCCGCAGGACCTCATCGACGATCTCGATGCCGCCCTGCGGGCCTGATCAGGCTCAATCCCTGCGGGAAAGCGTGAGCGCATCCCGCAGGTCGCGGCCGTCGGTGAGGTTTTTTCCTTCCCGACGCATCCGGGCGAGCATGGCCCGATCCGGAAAGCCGCAATAGGGCAGCACCGGCGCCGTCCGGCCGGGCGGAAGCGCCCCCGCTGCCGCCTCGTCGAGGACCCGTTCGAGCAGGTGGCGGCCCCGCTCGTGCAGCCGCACGGCGGCGCGGGTGGCCGTGGTGTCGTCGGGCAACGCGACCGCCTCCTGCGCCAGGATCGCCCCGGCATCGATCGCCGCTGCGAGGCGGTGGATCGTAACGCCGAAACTCCCCCTCCCCTCCGCCAGGGCGTGGATCGTCGGCACGGGACCGCGATGGTGCGGCAGCAGGCTCGGATGCAGGTTGATCCCGCCGAGCCGCGCCCGCGCCAGGGTCGCCTCGGACAGGATCTGGTCGAAGTGGAAGGTGACGACCAGGTCCGGCGCGTGCGCGGCGAAGGCCCGCGCCACCGCCTCTCCGTTCACGTCGTCGACCGTGAGAACGGGTAGGTCGAGGCGGCGGCAGAGTGCGGCGAGCGGCGTCGCCTCGGGCGCCGCGCGGCTGCCGGCGAGCCGCTGCGTGAGCGGGGCGAGCGGGCGCAACAGGTCGGGCAGACCGAAATTGACGCCGAGATAGGGCAGGAAGCCCGGCCCCGAGCGGGCGAGGTGGCGCCGGATCTGCCCGGTCAGCCCACCCGTCGCCGGACGCTCGGCGTTCGAGAGCCCGACGAAGGCGATGTCCCGCGCGTGATCCGCTACGAAGCGGCGCACCGCGCGGGCGTTCGGCAGGGCTTCCAGCGCGAACAGGGCGAGGCGCGGCGCGGCCATCAGCGCCGCGGACGGTTACGGAAGCGGAACCCGCTCAGGCCCGCGCTGCGAATCCGTTCCGGCACCAGCAGCGCCCCGCGGGCGAGCGCGGCGAGAATCGCCGGAAAGGCGATCACGTCGCGGTCGCGCTCCAGCCCCTCGATGATGCGGCCGGCAGCCTGCTCCGCGCTCATCTCCAGGGGCCGCCAGCCCTTGATGACGCCGCCCATCGGCGTCTTCACGTAGCCCGGCGTGACCACGCTGAGGCGCACGCCCAGCGGCTTCAGCTTCTGGCGCAGCGCGAGGCCGTGGGCCAGGAGCGCGGCCTTGGCCCCGCTATAGGCCGGCGCATCCGGCAGCGGCGCGTAGGCCGCGAGCGACGAAATCAGCGCGATCTGGCCTCGGCCGCGCGCGCTCATCAGGGTCACGCAGGGCAGCATCACGTTGAGCGCCCCGCCGAGATTGATGTCGGCGGTCTCGAAAGCGGTCTCTTCCGTCTCCAGGCCGCCGCTCGGATGCCCCCCGTTCACCGCGGCGTTGACGATCACGAGGTCGAGGGGCGTCGCGCTGTCGAGTTCGCGGATCCAGGCGCCGATCTCCGTCCGCTCGCGCACGTCGATGATCCGCGTGCGGATGTCGGCCCCCCGTTCCCGGCATTCCTGCGCGACGGCCTTGAGCCGGGTCCGGTCACGGCCGGTCAGGACGAGGCTGGCGCCCTCCCGCGCATAGAGCCGCGCGAGGGCCGCGCCGATGCCGCTGGAGGCTCCGGTGATGAGGATGACGGGCAAGGATGTCTGTCTTTCGGGAGAGCCGGCGGTCGAGGTCCGGAACGGCCTTGACGCGCTGCCGTCAATAGGCGGGCGAGAACCGGCCGTCGCGTTCGGTCTCGTCCAGCGTGTCGCGGGCGATGGCCAGCGCCGCCGGCGGCAACGCGGCCTCGAGCCGGGGCACGGCGCCCGCCACCGCCCGCTCGATGGCCGGGCGCGAGAAGTAGCCGCCGTTGATCTGGGTGCGGTGCATGACGACCCGGGTGAAGTCGCGCATCAGCGCCATGTCCGGCGGCTTCGGATCGCTCCAGAAGGTGTCGATGTCGCCCTGATGCGTCAGGCCCGGCAGGTTGTAGACCGCTTGACCGAAGGCGAGGGTCGGCCGGCCGCGCTCCAGCGCCAGCATCCCCACCGTCGAGTTTACGAGCACGACGCCGCGGCTGCCGTCGATCAGCTTGGGCAGGTCGCCGCCGTCGATGAAGTCGAGGCGGTCGTTGCAGCCGTGGCGCTTGGCCGATTGCCGGGCGCGCTTGCGCCAATTCATGATCCCGCTGTCGAGCGGGTGCAGCTTTACGAGGAGCCGGGTCGGTGCCTGCGAGTGCTTCGCGAACGAGGCGATCACCCTGTCCATGAAGCCCTCGACGCCGAGGAACGGCGAGTGGACGCGGATCTGGTAGTCGCTGTCGAGTTGAAGCGGCAGCAGGAAGTAGTCGGCCTGGATCGCTGCGTAGATCTCGTTGACCCGCGCCGCCTCGCGCCGGGTGCGGCCGCGGCGCACGAACTTCTTGATCCAGCCGCCGTACTCCGCGGCGATGTGGTTCGGTCGATGGGTGCGAAAGCCCGGATAGAGATACGGGAAGCCGATATTGGCGATGTTGAAGCCGATATCCCACAGGCTGCGCCGGGCCATGTCGCCCGTCAGCGGCATCGCGCGCCCCGGCTGCGGCAGCTTGCGGGCGATCGCCCGGATCTCCTCGGCGCGCTTCGGCAGCGTGGAATTGCCGTTCACCCCGCCCGCCTCGCAGGTGATCCAGTAGGGCCGGACGTACCCTTCCTCGAAGACGTGGATGCGCACGCCCAGCGGCTTGGCGACCAGCACCGCGGCCTGATGGTAGGGTCGGCAGTCGCCGAACAGCACGATGTCGGTGACCGCGTGCTCGCGGATATAGGCTTCGAGGTAGGCGTCCCAGTCGTCGCGCTTGCCACGGTAATGGTCGGCCGGAAGGCGCCAGAACAGCCAGTCGCCCGCCGAGAAATTGATGCGGCGGACCTTGTGACCGCGCTCGATCAGCGCCGCGCCGAGAATCGAGAAGAACGGGGAGGCGATCCCCTGCAGGAACAGGAACGTGGCGGCGTGACCATGAACGGCACTGGCACGTGGCTGCGACATTCCGAGGTGCTCAATCCCTGAAGCGCGAAGCGAAGGGCCGACGGCGTCGAGGCTGACGAAATCTCATGCTCTGACCGTCGCAGCAACCACAGCGAGAGGAGAGCCGAGCGATTCGAGAACCTCCGTGGCCGATACGTCACGTCTTTTGAGAATGCGACGATCGGTCGGGGAGGTCTCGCGCCAGATTACGGCTCCGTTGTGTCCGGCCGATCGTCGTCCCCTGGAAAATCCGCCCCATCCCCGGGACGACCGTCCTCCGCCCCTGCTCCGCCGCCCATGCACGAACCGCCCTGGGCCGCGACCCCGGCTTGGGCTATGGAGCGGGCCTTGCCATGATCGATCTGCGCCACATCGAGCCGGACGGGGATACCGGGCTGCCCCGCTCCTTCCTGCCGCTCGGCCGGACGGTCCGGCATCTGCGCGCCGAGATCGAGGCGGCCACGGGCGTGCCCTTGAGCCTGCGCTCACCGGGTGCCCCGGCCCTCTGGTCCCCCGCTGCGGCGGGGAGCGGTCTTCCGGTCCTGCGGGTCGCCCCGGGGCCGCTCCTCAGCCCCTACGATTCGCCCGCCACCGGCTTCGCGAGCCTGAGACTGAGTTATGCCGGCCGCCCGGTCGGCGGCGAGGAGCCCTCGACGGACCTGGGCGATCTGCTGCGCGCGGTTCGCCTCTCCGGCTTCAACCGCTGGCCGCGATCCGGCGCGGGTTCGGCGGAAGAGGCTTTCGCGGGAGCGCCGGGCCTGGCCCTGATCGATGCGCGGACGGCGGCTTCCCGCGGGTCCGTGCACGCCTTCCTGGCGCGCCTCCTGGCCGAGTTCCCGTCCGCGCGTTTCGTCGCCGCCGGCCCGGACGGCTGCCCGGATGAGGCCGCGCCGACCGATCCGCGGCTCGTCGTCCTCACGGCGCCGGCCGATCCGTGGCGACTGTTTCCGCTCGCCGGGCGCATCCACGTGGCGCGGTGGGACGCCGGCTGGGAGGCGCAGGCCGCAGGCTTCGAGACGCATTGCTCCGACCCCGCGGCGGGCCCCCGGCCCGGCGATGCAGCCGCTCTCCTGGCGTCCCGCTTCGGCGAAGGCGTGCACGGCTTCGATCCCTGGACGCGGCGGCCGATTTCGCTTGCGGAGGCCGCCGAGCGGGTGGCGTGGTTGCGCGACCGCTTCCGCGGCGACGCGCGCCGGGTCGTCCTCGTCGGCGTCTCGGGCTGGAAGCGTGCGGCGCTCGATGTCTTCGCCGCGGGCCCGGCGGGGCCGCCGCTCCACACCATGACGGCGCAGGAGGCGGTCGCGCTGGCGCGCAGCCACGACGCCCGAGTTCAGGCCTGGGCGACCCGCTGCCCCGAGCAGCTTCCGGGCCTATGCGCGCAGGCCGGCATCCCCTTCGCGCGCATCGAGGACGGCTTCCTGCGCTCGGTGGGCCTCGGCGCCAGCCTGCAGCCCGGCGCGTCCATCGTCGTGGACGACCTCGGCATCTACTACGACCCGCGTGTCGAGAGCCGGCTGGCCCGCATCCTCCGGGAGGCGGCGTTCCCGCCCGACGTGACCGCGCGCGCCGCCGCCTTGCGCGAGAGCATCGTGGCGCGACGCCTGAGCAAGTACAATGTCGGCCTCGCGGGTGCCGGCGAGGATTGGCCCACGGACCGGCGGATCGTGCTGGTGCCGGGACAGGTGGAGGACGACGCCTCGGTGCTGACCGGTTCGCCGCAGGTTCGCGGCAACCTCGCGCTCCTGCGCGCCGCCCGCGCCCGAAATCCGGACGCCTTCCTGCTCTACAAGCCGCATCCCGACGTGGAAGCGGGCTTCAGGCCCGGCACGATCCCCGAGGCCGAGGTGCGGGCGCTGGCCGACCGCGTGGTGGGCGGCCTCTCGATCGTGGATCTGCTCGACCGCTGCGACCACGTCGAGACCATGACCTCTCTGGCAGGCTTCGAGGCGTTGATCCGGGGCTTGAGCGTGGCCGTTCACGGCCGGCCCTTCTACGCCGGCTGGGGCCTCACCGAGGATCTCGCCCCGGACGCCGACCGGGGCCGGCGGCTCTCCCTCGACGAGCTGGTGGCGGGCGCGCTGATCCTCTACCCGCTCTATCTCGATCCCGTGGCGATGAAGCCCTGCACGCCGGAGCAGCTGCTCGACCGCCTCAGCGAGGCCCGCGCCGCCGCCCCGCCCTCGCCGCTTGCACTCGGCGCCGTCCGCCACGCCACGATGCGGCTGCGCTACGCCGTCCTCAATCCGATCCTGCGCCGCCTTCGCGCCCGCCGCGGCGTGTCCGGCGGACCGCGGCGTTAAGGGCCTTCGATGAGCGCGGCGACCCTTCTCCTGCCCCTGGCGGTCGCGCTCGCGGGCTCCCTCGCCATCGAGGCGGCGGCCTCCCCGCGCCGGCCGAGCCTGCGTCCGGGCGATCTCGCGATCCGGCTGGCGGGCTACGCGCTCATCACGCTGTTCTGGTTCCAGTTCTCCTGGCGCCCCTGGCTCGCGGCCTCCTCCTGCCTGCTGACGCTCGCCATCCTCGCCGTGGTCGATTCGCTCAAGCGCCGAGTGATCGGCGAGCCGGTGGTGTTCAGCGACCTCGCCCTGCTCGCCCAGGTGCCGCGCCATCCGCAGCTCTACTACACCCTGCCGCTCACCGACCTGCGCATCGCGGGGCCGCTTCTGGCCGGCCTCGCCGCCGTCGTCGCGTGGTACCTGATCGAGCCGGCCGCTCTTCCCGACGCGACCGGCGCCGCCATCCTCGCGATCCTCGGATTGCCGGTCTCGCTGGCCGGCCTCGTGCTGGCGGGCCTGACGACGCCGGGCCGGGCCCTGCTGCGCCGTCTCTTTCCGCGGCCGGACCTCGAGCGCGACGTGCAACGGTTCGGGCTCGTCGCGACCATGATGGGCTACGCCCTGCGGCGCCTGGGCGAGGAGGCGCCGCCGGCTACGAAGCCGTCGCCGGCCGCCGGAGCGGATGCCGGCGACGAGGTCGTCGTCGTCGTCCAGCTCGAATCCTTCCTCGATCCCGCCCGCATCGGCGGCCCCGCTTTGCCCGCGATGTCGCGCATCCGGGCGCAGGCGACGCAGTACGGCCGCCTCGCCGTACCCGCCCACGGCGCCTACACCATGCGCTCCGAGCACGCGGTGCTGACCGGTTGCGAGCCCGAAACGCTCGGCTTCGGCCGCTTCGATCCCTACCTCGCCCGCAAGGGCGAGGAACCGACGAGCCTCGCCCGACTTGGCGCCGGGGCCGGCTTCGCGACGGTGTTCGTGCATCCCTTCCACCGCGACTTCTTCGACCGGGCGCGGGTGTTCCGCCGACTCGGCTTCGAGCGATTGGTCATGGAGGAGGATTTTGCGGGCGCGACGCGGGTGGGGCCCTATGTGGGCGACCTCGCGGTGGCCGAGCGCATCCTGGCGGAGGTCGCGCCGGGCCGGGGCCGCACCTTCGTCTTCAGCGTCACCATGGAGAATCACGGTCCCTGGAAGCCCGGGCGGCTCGCGGGCATCGACCGGCCGCTGGACCAGTACCTCCATCACGTCGCCAATACGGGTCGGGCCGTCGAGCGCCTGATCGACGGGCTGTCCGGGCGGCGGGCGACCCTGTGCGTGTTCGGCGATCACGCGCCCTCGCTGCCGGACCTGCCCCCCTCGGCGGAGGGGCCGGCGGCGACCGACTACGCCCTGTTCCGCTTCGGCCGGAACGAGGAGGCCGCACCGCTCCGGCGCGACCTCACGGCAGCGGGCCTCGGCTGTGTCCTGCGGGACGCCCTCGCGCCGAATCGACGGGGGTGAGTCGGTTAAGCGTGGCCGTGCCACGGTGGTGACGCATTGCTGCGTGAGCCCTCGGCGGCCTTCGCGCGGCCTGCGCGTCGTCGCGAGTATGAGTCCCCGGGGGCAACGGTTACATGGATCGCAGCATCGGTGCGCAGGACGAAGAACGGGCGAGCGGGGCCGATCGGCCGGCCGCGGCCCGGACGGGTCGGCCCATGAAGCGCGCGGTCGCCCTCGCGGTCGTCGGCACCGCGCTGGCCGTGTCGGGCTGCTCGTTCCTTCCGGCTGCCGGTCCGACCACCTCGGCGATCGAGACGGGTGCGGACGTGGCCACCGCCGAGGGGCTGTTCGCCCGCTACGAGATCATCGACGTCACCCCCGCCGTCGTCGAAGCCCTGCGCACCCGCCCCCTCGACAGCCTGCTCGTCACCTTCGGCGACAACCGCCCCGCCGTCGAACCCGTCATCGGCGTCGGCGATGCCGTCGCCGTCCAGGTC
>NZ_QJJJ01000030.1 GCF_003201865.1 Methylobacterium sp. B4
GCCGCGCCAAGGACGGCTTCTACGGCGGCTTCACCCTCGTCGTGCCGCTCGGAACCCTCCTCGGCCTCGCCCCAGGCTGAGGCTGTCGGCCCCGCGAAACGGGCCGCGCGGGGAACGCGCGGCCCCTCCCCACCTCAGAACCGGAGGAACGACGCCATGATGCACGGCGACATTTCATCGAGCCACGACAGCGTCGGCGTGGCCGTGGTGAACTACAAGATGCCCCGCCTGCACACCAAGGCCGAGGTGATCGAGAACGCCAGGAAGATCGGCGACATGATCGTCGGGATGAAGGCCGGCCTGCCGGGCCTCGATCTCGTGATCTTCCCCGAATACTCGACCCACGGGATCATGTACGACGCGGGCGAGATGTACGAGACGGCCTCGACCGTTCCCGGAGCCGAGACCGAGATCTTCGCCGAGGCCTGCCGCAAGGCCAGGGTCTGGGGCGTGTTCTCGCTGACCGGCGAGCGCCACGAGGAGCATCCGCGCAAAGCCCCTACAACACGCTCATCCTGATGAACGACCAGGGCGAGATCGTGCAGAAATACCGCAAGATCATGCCCTGGACCCCGATCGAGGGCTGGTATCCGGGCGACCGCACCTACGTCTCGGACGGCCCCAAGGGCCTCAAGATCAGTCTCATCATCTGCGACGACGGCAATTATCCCGAGATCTGGCGCGACTGCGCCATGCGCGGCGCCGAGCTCATCATCCGCTGCCAGGGCTATATGTATCCGGCCAAGGAACAGCAGGTGCTGATCTCGAAGGCGATGGCGTTCGCCAACAACACCTACGTCGCGGTGGCCAACGCCGCCGGCTTCGACGGCGTCTACAGCTACTTCGGCCACTCGGCGATCATCGGCTTCGACGGCCGGACGCTCGGCGAGTGCGGCGAGGAGGAGATGGGCATCCAGTACGCCGCACTCTCGAAGTTCCTGATCCGCGACTTCCGCGCCCACGCCCAGTCGGAGAACCACCTCTTCAAGCTGCTGCATCGCGGCTACACGGGCATGATCAACTCGAAGGAGAACCGGCACGGGCTCTCCGAATGCCCCTACGACTTCTACCGCCGCTGGATCGAGGACCCCGACGCCACCCGCGACGCGGTGCGCGCCATCACCCGCCCCAGTGTCGGCACCGAGGAATGCCCGATCGAGGGCATTCCCTTCGTCGGCAAGGGCGAGGGCCCACCCGACCCGCGCTGAGCCTTTCGCCAGCCCGAGCGGAACCCGAGCCTCCAGCCTCCTCGCCCTTCGAGGGCGAGGAGGTCTTACGTTCAGTTCTTCACGATCACCTTCGTGCCGACCTTCACCCGGTCGTAGAGATCGACCACGTCCTTGTTGGTCATGCGGATGCAGCCGGAGGAGACCGCCGCGCCCATCGTCTCGGGCTCGTTCGAGCCGTGGATGCGGTAGAGCGAGGAGCCGAGATACATGGCGCGTGCCCCCAGCGGGTTGTCCTGGCCGCCGGCCATGTAGCGCGGCAGGTCGGGGCGGCGGGCGAGCATCTGCGCCGGCGGGCGCCAAGCCGGCCATTCCTTCTTACCCGTGACCGTCTTCACGCCCGACCACGAGAAGCCCTGGCGTCCGACGCCGACGCCGTAGCGGATCGCCGCGCCGCCGCCGAGCACGTAGTAGAGCCGGCGCTGGCTCGTGGAGATCACGATGGTGCCGGGCTTCTCCTTGCCGGCATAGGCCACCGTCTCGCGCGGGATGGCCTGCGTCTTGAAGACGTTGATGAAGTCGGCGAGCGGCCCGCTGTCGAGCGGATTGGCGCGGACCGGAGCCAGGGCCGCGGACGCGAGCGCGCCACCGAGGGCGAGAACTGAGACGAAGCGCGCCAGCGCCGGGCGGCGCGAGGGCGACAGGGAACGGCTCGACACGATGGGATTCCTCCATCCTCGAAGGGGCAGGCTCTACGCACAGGGCTCGAGCATCGCTCGAGCCCTGTGCGTAGGACCGATCGGGAGGGTTAGGACGACCCGTCGCGGCAGGAGGAAGGCAGGGCTGTGCGCTTCCTGCAACAGGCACGGCGAAACAATGGGGAGAAATCCGGTCGCGGTGCGGCTCGGCACATCGGCGGCGGCGAGGAACGTGCTCCGCACGGGTGCGCGCCGGCGTTCGTCTTCCCAAAACGCTCGGCGACGCTCCGCTTGTCAGAATGTCGCAGTCGATTGCGCGGGAACGCTTCGTCCACCACAATGTACGCATCGTGACACGCATGTTTGACCCAGCCCCGTCAGGCCGCACCAGGACCGGCCTCCCGGCCCGGATCGTCCTGTCCACCCTGGCCGGACTGCTGAGCCTCCTCGTCGTCATCGGCCTTCCGGCCGACGGGGCCGCGCTCGGCGGAATCCCGCAGGCCCGTGGCAGCATCGCTTTCGAGCAGCGTCCCGACACCGACCCGCTCGTCAGCGTGCGGACCGATCGCACGATGATCGACCTCGACGAGATCGCGAGCCACGGCCGCATCGCCGCCGCCGCATCTGGCCCGGATCGCGTGGAAACCGGGTCGCCCTGCCGTCCGGTCTCCGATCCGAACCCGGCGGCTGCCGACCGCACCCTCCCCGAGCGTCCGCCCAGGGCCTGAGCGATCCCTCGCCCCGGTCGCCCGGGACATCCCGTCGAATCGACCGGCGTCATCCGTCGTCGGATTGACAAAGTTCGACCCCAGGATGTCTCCCGACCGTGCCCGGTCGCAGTTCGCGACCGCCTGCCGATGCTTGGCGGCATCTTCCGTCCGAGGCCTCTCGATTCTCGATCGCCACGAGGCCCGGCGATTGCAACGGCGCGTGAGCCCCCATCGAGGGCTCCGGCCGGATCCGTGATGCGAGGCCGCTTCCCGTCGTGGAAAGTGCGCCGTTCGCGTCCAGCGTATCGTAGGAGCGACCCCATCGTGACGCCGTCCCCCCAGTCGTCCGGCCATGCGCCCGCCCGAGTCTCCTCGGGACGCGGTTGCTCCCGCTGGACGCTGCCGGCTTCCTTCCTCGTCGGTGCCGTCCTCGTCGCCGTCTCCGCCTGCAACGAGCGCAAGGCCGCCGCGCCCGTGCCGCTGCCGCCGCCGGAGGTCAGCGTCGTCACCGTCCGTCCGCAGCCCATCCCCTATGTCCGCGACCTGCCCGGCCGCGTCGCGCCGATGCGCATCGCCGAGGTGCGCTCGCGGGTCTCCGGCCTCGTGGTCAAGCGCCTGTTCGAGCAGGGCAGCTACGTCAACGAGGGCGACGTCCTCTACAAGATCGACCCGGCCCCGTATCAGGTGGATCTGGCGAGCGCCGAGGCGACCCTGGCCAACCGGGAGGCCGCGCTGGTGCTGGCCAACCAGCAGGCCGAGCGCCTCGAGACCCTGCTCGCCCGCAACACCGCGAGCCAGGCGCAGTACGACACCGCCTTCGCCGCCAAGAAGCAGGCCGAGGCCGAGGTCGCCGGCGCCAAGGCGGCCCGCGACCGGGCCCGGCTCAACCTGTCCTGGACCGACGTGCGCGCGCCGATCTCCGGCCGCATCGGCCGGGCGCTGCTCACCGAGGGCACCTTGATCGAGTCCGGTGCGACCGGCGTGCTGGCCACGATCCAGCAGCTCGACCCGATCTACGTCGACATCACCCAGTCGGTGGGCGAGCTGAACAAGCTGCGCCGCGACATCGCCTCGGGCGAACTCTCCAAGCTCGCCGCCGACACCGCCAACGTCCATCTCATCATGGATGACGGTTCGCTCTACGGTTCGGCCGGGCGCCTGCTCTTCTCCGACGTCACCGCCGACCCGAGCACGGGGCAGGTGACGCTGCGCGTGCAGTTCCCCAACCCGCACAACGAGCTGTTCCCCGGCATGTATGTCCGCGCCCGCATCAAGCAGGGCATCGACGCGGACGCCATCGCCGTGCCGCAGCAGGCGATCCAGCGCACCAGCGACGGCAAGCCCGAGGTCTGGGTGGTCAAGCCCGACGGCAAGGCCATGCTCCAGCCGGTCGAGGTCGGCCCCGTGGTCGGCGGAAACTGGCTGATCCGCGAGGGTCTGGAGGGCGGCGAGAAGGTCGTCGTCGAGGGCTTCCAGAAGATCGTGGCCGGCACGGAGGTGAAGACGATTCCCTGGAGGACCGAGTCGGCGTCCGAGGACGGCAAGCCCGTCGATACCGACAGCCACGACACCGACGGCACGGAGAACGGCAAGGACTCGGCGGCGACCGGATCGACCGCCCAGCCCGTCGCCCAGTACCAGGACTGATCGTCGGCCGAACCCCGACGACATTCTCCCGAACCGTGCCGCCGGCGGGTGCCCGATCCCGCCGGCCCGAACCCGACACGACGCTACGAGCCCCTCATGGCCCGCTTCTTCATCGACCGGCCGGTCTTCGCCTGGGTGGTCGCCCTGTTCATCATCCTCGGGGGCGCCCTCTCGCTCCCGATGCTGCCGGTCGCGCAGTACCCGGTGATCGCGCCGCCCTCGATCGCGCTCTCGACCGCCTTCCCCGGCGCCTCCGTGGAGAGCCTCTACACGGGCACGACGCGCCTCATCGAGGACGAGCTGAACGGCGCGGCCAACATCATGAGCTTCGAGTCGACCACCGACTCCTTCGGCTCGATCAACATCACGGCGACCTTCCAGCCCGGCACGGACCCGGCGCTGGCCTCGGTCGAGGTGCAGAACCGCCTCAAGCGCGTCGAGGCCCGCCTGCCCGCGGAGGTGCGCCAGAACGGCATCCTCGTGGAGGAGGCCTCCGCCGCCACCCTCAACATCATCACCCTGGTCTCGACCGACGGGAAGATGGACGAGATCGGGCTCGGCGACTTCCTGATGCGCAACGTGATCAACGAGATCCGCCGCATCCCGGGGGTCGGCCGCGCCACCCTCTACTCGACCGAGCGCTCGCTTCGCGTCTGGGTCGATCCGGACAAGCTGCGCGGCCTCTCCCTGACGCCGGGCGACGTGACCGACGCGATCCGCAACCAGAACATCCAGATCGCCTCCGGCGCCGTCGGCGCGCAGCCGAGCCCGGTCGATCACGCGGTGTTCGCGCCCATCATCGTCAAGGGCCAGCTCAGCACCGTGGACGATTTCGGCGCGATCGTGCTGCGGGCCAATCCCGACGGCTCGAACGTGCGCCTGCGCGACGTGGCCCGGATCGAACTCGGCGGCGACGCCTACCAGTTCTCGACCCGGCTCAACGGCGGCGAGGCGGCCGGCATCTCGGTGACGCTCGCCCCCGACGGCAACGCCCTGGAGACCGCCAACGCCATCCGCGCCAAGATGGAGGAGTTGTCGCAGTTCTTTCCGCCGGGCCTGAAGTGGGACATCCCCTACGACATCACGCCCGCCGTTAAGGCCTCGATCAAGAAGGTCATGATGACCCTCGTCGAGGCGGTGGCGCTGGTCTTCGTCGTGATGTTCCTGTTCCTGCAGAACATCCGCTACACCCTGATCCCCACCATCGTCGTGCCGATCGCCCTGATGGGCACCGTGATGGTGATGCTGCTGGCCGGCTTCTCGGTGAACGTGCTGACCATGTTCGGCATGGTGCTGGCCATCGGCATCCTCGTCGACGATGCCATCGTCGTGGTCGAGAACGTCGAGCGCATCATGAACGAGGAGGGTCTGCCGCCGAAGGAGGCGACCGCCAAGGCCATGGAGCAGATCACCGGCGCGATCATCGGCATCACCCTGGTGCTGGTCGCCGTGTTCATTCCGATGGCCTTCTTCCCCGGCTCGGTCGGCATCATCTACCGCCAGTTCTCGATCGCGATGGTGACCTCGATCGCCTTCTCGGCGCTGCTGGCGCTGATCCTGACGCCGGCGCTCTGCGCCACCCTGCTCAAACCCGTCGAGGCCGGCCACGGCCATGCCAAGGGCGGCTTCTTCGGCTGGTTCAACCGGATCGTCGATCGTGAGACCGCCCGCTACGGCCGCGGCACGGCGTGGTGCATCAAGAAGTCCGGCCGGATGATGGTGATCTACCTGATCCTGGTGGCGGGCACCGCCTTCGCCTTCATGCGCCTGCCCGAGGGCTTCCTGCCGATCGAGGACCAGGGCTTCTTCACCGTCGACATCCAGACCCCGCCCGGCGCCTCGTTCAACCGGACGCAGGCGGCCGTGCGCAAGGTCGAGGAGCACCTGCTGGCCCAGCCGGGCGTCGCCACGGTGACCATGCTCAACGGCTTCTCGTTCTCGGGCCAGGGGCCGAACCTGAGCCAGGCCTTCGTCACCCTGAAGCCCTGGTCCGAGCGCGACGCGGCGAACTCGGCCGCCGCCCTGGTGGCCGGCACCAACGCGGCGATGGCGGGCTACCGCGACGCCATCGTCGATGCCCAGGAGCCGCCGCCGGTGGACAATCTCGGCAACGCGGCCGGCTTCTCGTTCCGCCTTCAGGACCGGGGACAGAAGGGCTACTCGGCGCTCGCGGCGGCGGAAGCCCAGCTGTTGGCGCTGGCCCGGCAGAGCCCGATCCTTCAGAAGGTCAAGGTCGAGGGTCTTCCGCCCACGCCCCAGGCCGAGCTCATCATCGACCGCGAGAAGGCGGCGGCGCTCGGCGTGAAGTTCGAGGACATCAACGACGCGATCCAGGTCAATCTCGGCTCGGTCTACACCAACGACTTCCCGAACCTCGGAAAGATGCAGCGCGTCTACGTCCAGGCCGAGCAGCTGCAGCGCATGCAGGCGGCCGACATCCTCAACTACGCGGTGAAGAACAGCCAGGGCACGATGGTGCCGATGTCGTCCTTCGCCGACCTCAAATGGAGCATGGGCCCGAGCCAGATCGTCGGCTTCAACGGCTACCAGTCGGTCCGCTTCACCGGCGAGCCGGCGGCGGGCTACACCTCGGGCGACGCCATCGCCGAGATGGAGCGGCTGATGACCCGGATGCCGAAGGGCTTCGGCTACACCTGGACCGGCCAGTCCGAGCAGGAGAAGAAGGCGGGCTCCCAGGCCTCGCTGCTGCTCGCCCTCTCGGTGCTGATCGTGTTCCTGTGTCTCGCCGCGCTCTACGAGAGCTGGGCGATCCCGATCTCGGTGCTGCTCGTTATCCCGCTCGGCGTGATCGGCTCGGTGGCGGCGGTGTACCTGCGCGGCCTGCCCAACGACGTCTACTTCAAGATCGGGCTCATCACGATCATCGGCCTCTCGGCCAAGAACGCGATCCTGATCGTGGAGTTCGCCAAGGACCTCTGGAAGCCGGGCACCAACATCGTCCAGGCGACGATCGAGGCGGCGACCCTACGCTTCCGGCCGATCGTGATGACCTCGCTCGCCTTCATCTTCGGCGTGGTGCCGCTGGCCATCGCCACGGGTGCCTCCTCGAAGAGCCAGCAGGCCATCGGCACGGGCGTGATGGGCGGCATGATCTCGGCCACCGTGCTTGCGGTCTTCTTCGTTCCGGTCTTCTTCGTGGTGGTGATGCGCCTGTTCAAGCGCAAGCAAGTCGCCGCCGGCGAGAACGCGGAGGCCGCGCCGAAGGCGCATGTCTCCGGTCACGGGCACTCGGTGCCGGCGGAGTAGCGGGTGGGAGGGGCGGCGCGCGTGCTTTGAGGCGCGCGTCCCGCGCGCACCTCGGCATGAGGAGCGGAGTGGATTCCGTTTCCGTCGAGGCCGCCTTGACCGCCTTCGTCTACATGCTGCGCTGCGCCGACGGCAGTTACTATATCGGCTCAGCCCGAGGCGAGTCGCTCGACAAGCGGCTGGCTGAGCATCAGGCCGGGACGCGTGTCGGCTACACGTTTCACCGCCGGCCGGTGAGGCTGGTCTATGCCGCGTGGTTTGATCGCATCACTGATGCGATTGCAGCAGAGCGCCAGATCAAGGGTTGGGGCCGCGCCAAGAAAGAAGCGCTGATCGCAGAGGATTGGGATAGGGTGCAGTTCTTGGCGAAGCGTCCTTCCGCCAGAACCGGCTCGTCCAACCCAATCACCTCATCCTGAGGTGCCGCGAAGCGGCCTCGAAGGGTCTTCCAGCATTCGCCGCGGAACTGGAAACCGCGCTGACTCAGCGCTTCAGCACCCGCCGCGCCCCGTAGCCCAGCGCCGCCCAGAGAAACGCAGACACCGTCCGCACGGGGAAGAACGTCGGCAGGTCGGCCGCCACCGGGGCCGGCCACGGCAGGCCGATGCGGGTGACGAGCCACGCGAACAGCACCGAAATCGCCAGCGCGGCGATGGCCGCGATGAAGACCTTGCCGAACTGGTCCGCCTTCCAGCCCAGGAAGACGGCGACCGCGATCAGCAGCGGGTCGAACCCGGCCTGTATCCAGACCGAGAAGGAATAGACCGGGACGACGGGAGCCGCGTTCACGCCCACCACGCCTTCGGCAGGCTGATCCGCCCGGCCGCGTTCTCGACCACCTGCGCCGCGGCGAACAGCGTCTCCTCGTCGAAGGGGCGCCCGATCAGCTGAAGCCCGAGCGGCAGGCCCTGCGCGTCGAGGCCGGCCGGCACCGCGATGCCCGGCAGGCCGGCCATGTTCACCGTTACCGTGAACACGTCGTTGAGGTACATCTCGACCGGATCGGCGCTCGCCATCTCGCCGACGCCGAAAGCGGCCGACGGGGTGGCGGGGGTGAGGATCGCGTCGATGCCGGAGGCGTAGGCTGCCTCGAAGTCGCGCTTGATCAGCGTGCGGATCTTCTGGGCCCGCACGTAGTAGGCGTCGTAATAGCCCGCCGAGAGCACGTAGGTGCCGATCATGATGCGCCGCTTCACCTCGCGGCCGAAGCCGGCGGCGCGGGTGTTCTCGTACATCCCGGCGATGTCACGCCCGGGCACCCGCAGGCCGTAGCGTACGCCGTCGTAGCGGGCGAGGTTCGACGAGGCCTCGGCCGGGGCGACGATGTAGTAGGCCGGCAGCGCGTACTGCGTGTGCGGCAGCGAGATCTCCCGGACCGTCGCGCCGGCCTCTTTCAGCCATTCCGCGCCCTGGTCCCAGAGCCGCTGGATCTCGGCGGGCATGCCCTCGACCCGGTACTCCCGCGGGATGCCGATGGTGAGACCCTTCACCCCGCGGGAGATCGCGGCCTCGAAGTCGGGCACCGGCATGTCGACCGACGTCGTATCGCGTGGGTCGTGCCCGGCCATAGAGCCGAGCAGGATCGCGCAATCCTGCACCGTGCGGGCGATCGGGCCGGCCTGGTCGAGCGAGGAGGCGAAGGCGATGATGCCCCAGCGCGAGCAGCGCCCGTAGGTCGGCTTGATGCCGACCGTGCCGGTGAAGGCCGCCGGCTGGCGGATCGAGCCGCCGGTATCGGTGGCGGTGGCGCCCAGGCACAGATGCGCGGCAACCGCCGCCGCCGAGCCGCCGGACGAGCCGCCGGGGACGAGCGGAGCGTCCGAGAAGGTTCCGTTTTCTTGGCGCCGCCAGGGGGAGATCGTCTTGCCGTAGGCGCTGGTCTCGTTGGACGAGCCCATGGCGAACTCGTCGAGGTTGAGCTTGCCCAGCATCACCGCGCCGTCGCGCCAGAGCTGGGTCGAGACGTTCGACTCGTAGTGCGGCTCGAAGCCTTCGAGGATCTTCGAGCCCGCGGTGGTGTGCACGCCCTGCGTGGCGAACAGGTCCTTGATACCGAGCGGCAGGCCCTCGAGGGGGCGCGCCTCGCCCTTGGCGATCTTCTCGTCGGAGACCTCCGCCATCTTCAGGGCGCGGTCGGGCGTCGCGACGATATAGGCGTTGAGCGCCTGCGCCTTCTCGATCGCGTCGAGATGCGCCTGCGCGATCTCGCGGGCCGAGAAATCTTTGGCCTTCAGCCCGTCGCGGGCTTCGGCCAGGGTGAGTTCGTTGAGTGCCGTCATGCCCGTCCCAGACCTGCGCGCCGACCCCGCGAGCGTGTGAAGGCTCAGCGAGGGGCCGGCGAAGCCATTCCGCCGATGCCGAAGAACCTACTCGACGACCTTCGGCACGAGAAAATAGTTGTCCTCGGTCTCCGGCGCGTTGGCGACGATGTCCGCCGCCCGGCCGCCCGCGGTCACCACGTCCTCGCGCTTCTTCATGCGCATCGGCGTGACCGAGGTCATCGGCTCGACGCCGGCGACATCGACCGCGCCGAGCTGCTCCACGAAGGCGAGGATCGCGTTCAGCTCGCCCTGGAGCGGGCCGACCTCCTCGTCGGTCACCGCGATGCGGGCCAGATGCGCGATGCGCCGTACCGTTGTCTCGTCGACCGACATGCCGTCCGTGTCGCCTCGCCTCTCGCGGGAAACGGCCCCGCCCGGAATCGGCCGGGCTATAGCACCCGCCTTCGCGCGGGAGCAACGGCGGGACTGCGGGGCGTTCAGGTGATGACGTGGCCCCGGGTGAGCGGCACGTCCACGGTGATGCCGGGCCGGCGGTAGCGATCGGCGTGGACCGTGCCGACGATCAGGATCTCGACGGCCAGCGCCAGCATGATCACGTGCCGACGGGACAGGCGGTGCCGTGGGGCGGCGGCGGGCTGCGGCGTCGGTGGTAGGAACACGGGGCGGCTCCATTATCGTTAACGGAACCTTAACACTGCCGGCCCCTCTCGGCTCCCCTCCCCACCGCGGAACCCGCTGCCATGGTTAATCTGCGCGGTGGACAAGTCCGCGCGGCCGGGCGTAAGCCGGGCTCGTGGCGGCGTCGGGGAGACGGACCATGTGGGAGAGCGTCTTCCGGGACCTGCGGCCGGGTCTCGCTTCGAGCGAGGCGGATCTGGCCCGCGCCGAGGCGGAGCTGGGCTTTGCCCTGCCCGCCAGCTACCGCAGCTTCGCGACGACCTGCGGCGCCGGGCGGATCGGCGGGCATGTGCGCGTTTTCACCCCCGTGCCGGTGGAGCCCGCCGACCTCGTCGCCCGCTCCCACCTGATCGCCCACGGCGTGGCGCTCGCCCTCGACGGCTTGCGGGACGGGGACAGCGACGAGCCGCACCGCTTCACCGTGGAGGGCGATGCCGACGCGGAGCTGATGGATCGAGCCTGCTTCTTCGGACAGACCGAGCGGGGCGACTTCCTGTTCTTCGACGTCACGCCGGGCTTCCCCGAATACGACATCTGGGTGCTCTGCGCCGATCTCGAGACGGTGCATTTCGGCGGCACCGATCTGCCCACCTTCGTGCGCGGGCTCCAGGGCCTGGAGATCCTCCACATCCTCGGCGAGGGCGAGGGGCCGCTGCCCCAGACCTTCGAGGGCGACGATGCGGCGACCCTGGCGCAGCTGGGGGCGGCCGCGGCGTGAACCGGGACGAGATCGCGGCCTTCGCCGAGGCTTCCGCCGGGGCGCCGCGCCTGATGGGGCTCGACCTCGGCACCAAGACGATCGGGCTGGCGCTCTCCGATGTCGGACGGCAGATCGCCTCGCCGCTGGAGACGATCCGCCGGGTGAAGTTCACGCCCGATGCGGGGCGGATCGTGACGCTGTGCGCGACCCACGCGGTCGGCGGCCTCGTGATCGGCCTGCCGCTCAACATGGACGGCTCGGAAGGCCCCCGGGCGCAATCGAGCCGCAGCTTCGCGCGCAATCTCAAGCCGCTCTTGCCCCTGCCGGTGCTGTTCTTCGACGAGCGCCTCTCCACCGCCGCGGTGACCCGCACGCTGATCGCGGCGGATGCTTCCCGGGCGCGCCGCGGCGAACTCGTGGACAAGCTCGCCGCCGCCTACATCCTGCAGAGCTGCCTCGACGTCATGGGCGGGCTTCTGGGTGTCGTGGACAGGGCGGCGGACGGATTCTAGGCGCGGCTGCCTCGCCCGCCCTCGCCAGGCGATCCTGCCGCGCGACTTAGTAAGATCGAGCGGAGCCCTGGACTGCTTCGGTTTCGCCTCGCCGTGACGGCGCGGGAACCGCGCCCGGACTGCGATCTCAATCCTGTTCCCGCGTCACCCGCGCCACGATCGCCTCCCGCTCGCTGCGCGTCGCCGCCAGCCGCTGGCGGGCGGCCGCGAGGATTTCGGGACCAGCGCTCTCGGGGCGCCCGGCGTCGAAGGGCGGCGCCGGGGCGTATTCCAGATGAAGCTGGATCGCCTTGGCGGTCGCCTCGTCCGTCAGCTCCGCGGCGAGGGTCAGTCCGAAATCGATGCCCGCGGTCACGCCGCCGCCGGTGAGGAGGTTGCCGTCGCGCACCACGCGACCTTCGATCGGGATCGCCCCGAAGGCGGCGAGCAGATCGTGCGCCGCCCAGTGCGTCGTGGCGCGCTTCCCCCGCAGGAGCCCCGCCGCGCCGAGCACCAGGGCGCCGGTGCAGACGGAGGTGACGTAGCGCGCCCCGGCTGCCTGCCGGCGCAGGAAGTCGAGGGTCTCGGCATCCTCCATCAGCGGGTTCACGCCCGCGCCGCCGGGCACGCAGATCACGTCGAGGGCCGGGCAGGCGGCGAAGTCGAGCGTCGGCGTCAGAACGAGCCCCGTGGCGCTCGAGAGCGGGGCTAGGCTCTTGGCGACGAGATGGACGCGGCTGCCCGGCACCATGGCCAGCACCTCGTAGGGCCCGGTCAGGTCGAGTTGCTGCACGCGGGGGAAGACGAGGAAGCCGATCTCGATCGCCATGGTCCCGAACCCTCCCTTCGGTCGAATGCTCCGCTCGGCCGAATACTTCGCTCGACAAAGCCTATCGCAGATAGATTACGCTGTAGAGCGAGCGGCGCAGTTCCTCCTCGTCGAGCCAGACTCGGCCGAGTTCGCAGCGTTCGCGGATGCCCGGCCGCATCCGGGCGCAGTACTCGCCGGTATTGTCCTGCAGGTGGTACTGGCAGCGGCCCGCGGCTTTCCGCCGGGCGATGATCGGGCTCGAATGGTCGGCGGCGATGTCCGGGTCCTTCGGATCGCGCTCCTCCAGGACGTACCAGGAATAGCCGATCACCGGCATCCGGCCCCGGTCGAGCGCGTAGTCGATCATCGCCATCAGCCGCTCGGTGCCCGCAGCCAGCCCGGGCTCCCGGCGCGCGGCCTTGTCCATGAAGTCGAGCTGGTTGTCGGCGATCGAATCCGAGACCGGGATCAGCGGCACCGGCAGGGGCTTGCGCCGGCAGCGGCGCTCGACATGGGCGATCCAGCCCGCGTTGAAGGCGTCGGTCGCCGGATCGCGCAGCCGCGGCACCGTTCCGCCGAGGCTGCGCCAGCACAGTTTGGGTGCCGCGACCCGGCTGCGCCAGCGCAGGGCCCCGAGGGTGCGGCCGTGCTGGCCGTAGCCGTCGAAGGAGGGCAGATCCCGGTCCTCGCACAGGCCGCCGAGATTGTAGAGGAGAGTGGCCGCTTCCTCCTGCCCGTCCTCCAGCTTGTCGAAATAGGGTTTGCGGCCCGGGTTGCGCTCGCGGCTGGCCTCGGTGTCGTTGCGGCTTTCGGCGATCTCCTCCGCGAGGTCCGGGCGCCCGCGCAGGAAATGCCGGAGCGCGCGGTCGCGGCTTCGGTCGAGGCCCGCCGGGTCGGCGAAGTAGTAGCGGGTCGCCACGTCGAGTGCGGAGACCGTGACGCCGACCCGCTGCGAGATCATGTCGGCGGTGGCGTAGGCAAAGCAGATCGCGCTGTCGCCCTGGCTCATCGGCGAGAGGGCCGGGTTGGGGCTGATCCGGTCGTCGAGCGGATGGGTGCGGGGGCGCCGCAGGGGCGCGGCGACGCTTACCTCCGTGCAGGCCTTGCTGCGGGCGTAGCGCGGGCTCTCGGGCAGCAGGCGCCGGTCGACCGCCTCGGCGGGCACCGCCGCGAGGAGGAGTCCGGCTGCGAGACAGCCGGCGAGCCATGGGGCGGGACGCACGACCCCGAAGGACCGCCTCAATCCGTCCCCGCCGCGGCGAGCGCGAGCGGCGCCGCCTCGGCACCGTCGAGCACGGTGTCCTGCGCGGCCTCGGCGAGCAGGGCGTAGCCGCCATCGGCCATGTGCAGGCCGTCGCTGGCGAAGAGCTGGGTCCGGGTCAGGCGCCCCTGACCGATCCAGTCGCGCATCAGGTCCGAGCGGCGGATCACCGGGACGCCGAGATCGATCCCGAGCGCCCGCACGGCGTCGCGGAAGCGGTCGGCGCCGGGGGTGGCGTCGAGCGCCGGGCACCATTGCGGCTCCATCAGCACCACGTCGATGCCCGCCTCGCGGATGCGCTCCAGCGCCGCCTCGGTCGCCTCGCGGAAATGGTCGAGGGAGATGCCGCGCAGGGCGTCGTTGCTGCCGGTCTGCCAGATCACGAGGTCGGGCCGCGGGGCGATCACGTCCCGGTCGAGCCGAATCAGCATCTCGTCCACCGCCTCGCCGCCGATGCCGCGGTTGGTCACCGTGATCCGGCCGCCGAGTCGCGGCAGGGCGCGCCGCAGGCCGTCTTCGAGCCGGGCGGGATAGGCGGCGGCGGGCGTGCTGGCGCCGACCCCTTCCGTCGAGGAGGAGCCGAAGGCGACGATGCTGAGCGGCCCGCCGAGCGCGATCTTTCGGGCGACGTGCGGGAGACCGGCGGGCGCTTCGCTCTCGAACAGATCGAGGTCGAGACCCTGCGGCAGCAGGTCGGCATAGGCGAGCACGGCGGTGGAGGACAGGCTCAGGCCCAGCGTCAGCGCCGCCGCGCGCAGCCATCGCCGCGGGCTCCCGGTCAGGAAGGACCGCATCCGAGCGTGATGGAGAAGCCGCGCCACCGTGTCCGAGCCCCCGCCCGCGCCACCCTTCTCGGGGCTGATCGCGGAATTGCCAGCACCGGCGACAGTAATCGAGCCGAGGCCGGATAGCGCCCGATAATCGTGATTCGAGACGTCGGCAATGAGAATTGTTTGATGAAATCTTAATGGCGCCCGGGCTTTGAAAGGATTCGAACGCCACGCGGGGCTCAGAGCCGCGGGACCAGGGACACCGTTCCGCTGCCGTGCCGCTCGACGCGGCCGTCGAGCTCGAGCTCGAGCAGCGTCGTCTGCACGATCCGCACCGGCAGGCCGGAGGAGCGGGCGAGTTCGTCGGTCCCGACCGGCGTCGGGCTCAGGAGCGCGATCAGCCGGGCACGGTCGTCGCGGGGCGCGGCGGGATCGGACTCGCCGGGCTCGGGCGCGTCGAACGCCGCGGCCGGTGCCGCGGACGCCGTGCCGTCGAGATCGATCTCGTCCCAATAGTCGCGCGATTCGGGCAATTCCGGGCGGTCGTTCAAGCCCTCCACGGGAGGTGCCTCACCGGCGATCAGCGGTTCGAGGACGCTCAGGACGTGCTCGACCTCCGAGACCAGCGTCGCACCCTGGCGGATCAGGTCGTTGGTACCCTCCGCCCGTGGGTCGAGCGGCGAGCCGGGCACGGCGAAGACCTCGCGGCCCTGTTCGAGGGCGAAGCGGGCGGTGATGAGCGAGCCGGAGCGGCGCGCCGCCTCGACCACCACCGTGCCGAGGCTGAGCCCGGAGATGATGCGGTTGCGCCGGGGGAAGTCGCGCCCGCGGGGCACCCAGCCCATCGGCATCTCGGCCACCACCGCGCCCCCCGCGCCGACGATGTCCTCGATGAGACCGGCATGGTTCTCCGGGTAGATCCGGTCCTGCCCGCCCGCGAGCACCGCCACGGTGCCGCCGTCGAGCGTGGCCTTATGGGCGCGGGCGTCGATGCCGCGGGCGAGCCCCGAGACCACCACGAGGCCGGCCTCGCTCAAACCCCGGGCGAGCCGCTCGGTGAAGGCGAGGCCGGCGGTCGAGGCGTTGCGCGAGCCCACCATCGCCACCGAAGCCTTCAGGAGCAGGGCCGGGTCGCCGCGGACAGCGATCAGCGGCGGTGCGGTCTCGGTGGCGTGCAGCGCCTTCGGGTAGGCCGCTTCTCCCATGGCGAGGAAGCGCACACCGAGGCGGGCGGCGGCCGCCATCTCGCGTTCGGCCTCCGTCTTCGAGGGCGGCACGGCGCGCTTGCCCGCCCGCTTGGTCAGGTCCGGCAGGGCGTCGAGCGCGGCCGCCGCGCTGCCGAAGCGGTTGATCAGGCCGCGGAAGGTGCGTGGGCCGACACCCTCGGTGCGGATCAGGCGCAGCCAGTCGCGGCGCTGCGCGTCGGTGAGCTGCATCGGGTTCCCCTCCTGTCGGGAGGGGGCCGCGCTCAGCCCTTCTGCCCGATCCGGCCCTCGGTGCCGGCAGCGAGTCGGCGGATGTTGGGCGCGTGCTTCCACCATAGCAGCGCCGCGAGCACGAGGAAGAGGATTGCAACCGCTCCGTGTCCGAGCGCCCACAGAACCAGGGGCGTGGCGGCCGAGGCCGCGAGCGCGGCGAGGGAGGAGTATTTCAGGGCGAAGGCCAGCCCGAGCCAGATCGCGGCGAAGGCGAGAAGCGTCAGCGGGCTCAGGCCCAGCAGCACGCCGATGAAGGTCGCCACGCCCTTGCCGCCCTTGAAGCCGAGCCAGACCGGGAAGAGGTGGCCGAGGAAGGCGCCGAGCCCGGCGGCCAGGGCCGGCCCCTCTCCCCAGAGGCCGGCGACGAGCACCGGCAGCGTGCCTTTCAGCGCGTCGCAGAGAAGGGTCGCGGCGGCCAGCCCCTTGCGGCCGGTGCGCAGCACGTTGGTCGCGCCGATATTGCCCGAGCCGATCGCCCGCACGTCGCCGAGGCCGGCGAACTTCGTGAGGATCAGCCCGAAGGGAATCGCGCCGCAGGCGTAGCCGAGGACGAGCGCGGCGATGAGGGCCGGCCAGCTGGCCGCGAGAAGCGTGGTCATGCGGCGATGGCCGAGAGATCGGAGCGGTGGACGATCCGGCCGCCCACCAGCGTCAGCACCGCCGCGCCCTGGAGCCGCGCCTCGTCGAAGGGCGAGTTCTTGGAGCGCGACTTCAGCTGCCGCTTGTCGAGCAGGTAGGGCAGATCGGGGTCGATCAGCACGAGGTCGGCGGGCGCGCCCTTCTCGAGCCGGCCCGCCTCGCGGCCGAGCAGCGCGGCGGGATTGGCCGAGAGGGCCTTGAGGAGCATTCCCAGCGTCACGTCGCCGGTATGCAGCAGGCGCAAGGACGCGCCGAGCAGCGTCTCGATGCCGAGCGCGCCGTCCGCGGCCTCGGCGAACGGCAAGCGCTTGGTCTCCACGTCCTGCGGGTTGTGGTCGGAGACGATGACGTCGATCACGCCCTCGTTCAGCGCGGCGATCACCGCTTGCCGGTCGTCCTCGCGGCGCAGGGGCGGCGAGAGCTTGCAGAAGGTGCGGTAGTGCCCGATGTCGCCCTCGTTGAGCACGAGATTGTTGACCGAGACGCCGCAGGTGACGGGCAGCCCCGCCTCCTTGGCCCGCCGCACGATCTCGACGGAATCGGCGGTCGAGATCATCGCCGCGTGGTAGCGCGCGCCGGTGAGGCGCACGAGGCGGATGTCGCGCTCCAGCATCACCGTCTCGGCCTCGCGGGGGATGCCGAGCAGGCCGAGGCGGGAGGCCATCTCGCCCTCGTTCATCACGCCGTCGCCGACGAGGTCCGGCTCCTCGACATGCTGCATCAGCAGCGCGCCGAAATCGCGGGCATAGGTCAGCGCGCGGCGCATCACCTGCGCGTTGGTGACCGCCTTGAGTCCGTCGGTAAAGGCGACCGCGCCGGCCTCCGCCAGCAGGCCGAACTCGGTCATCTCGCGCCCCGCCAGCCCCTTGGTGATGGCGGCGGCCGGCAGGACATTGACGCTCGCCGTGTCGCGGGCGCGGCGCAGGACGAAATCGACGATGGCCGGCCCGTCGATGACGGGGTTGGTGTCGGGCATGCAGACCAGCGTCGTGACGCCGCCCGCGGCCGCTGCGGCACTCGCCGAGGCCAGGGTCTCGCGGTGCTCGGCGCCGGGCTCGCCGACGAAGGCGCGCAGGTCGATCAGGCCGGGGCTGAGGGTGAGCCCGCCGCAGTCGATCTGTTGGACGTCCTCCGGTGGACCGGGCGCGGCGCCCCAGGCGACATCGGCGATGCGGCCCTCGCGCAGGAGCACCGCGCCGGGCCCCTCGCGGCCGGTCGCCGGGTCGAGGAGATGGGCGTTGGAGAGGAGGAGCGCGCTCATTCGGGTCACCCGTTCGGCAGGTGGGTCGCCAGCGCTTCCAGCACGGCCATGCGCACGGCGACGCCCATTTCGACCTGCTCGCGGATCAGCGACTGCGCCCCGTCGGCGATGTCGGAGGCGATCTCGACGCCGCGGTTCATGGGACCCGGATGCATCACCAGCGCGCCTGGCTTGGCCAGCGCCAGCTTGTCGCCGTCGAGGCCGTAATAGCGGAAATACTCCTTCACCGAAGGGACGAAGGAGCCGTTCATGCGCTCGCGCTGGAGGCGCAGCATCATCACGATGTCGCTGCCCTTCAGCCCCTCGCGCATGTTCGTGAACACCTCGACACCGAATCGCTCGATGCCGGTGGGCAGCAGCGTCGAGGGGCCGATCACCCGGACCCGGGCGCCGAGCGCCTGGAGCAGGATGATGTTGGAGCGCGCCACCCGCGAGTGCAGGACGTCGCCGCAGATCGCGACCTGAAGCCCTTCGATGCCGCCCTTGTTGCGGCGGATGGTGAGGGCGTCGAGCAGCGCCTGGGTCGGGTGCTCGTGGGCGCCGTCGCCCGCGTTGACCACGGCGCAATCGACCTTGCGGGCGAGCAGGTGCACGGCGCCCGCCGCATGGTGGCGCACCACGATGATGTCGGGCCGCATGGCGTTCAGGGTCGCGGCGGTGTCAATCAGGGTCTCGCCCTTCTTCACCGAGGACGAGGCGACCGACATGTTCATCACGTCGGCGCCGAGGCGCTTGCCCGCGAGCTCGAACGAGGATTGCGTGCGCGTCGAGGGTTCGAAGAACAGGTTGATCTGGGTGCGACCGCGCAAGGTCGTGCGCTTCTTCTCGACCTGACGCGACAGGGCGACGGCGGCGTCGGCGCGCTCCAGGAGCGATTCGATGTCCGGCCGGCTCAAGCCTTCGATGCCGAGCAGGTGCCGGTGCGGGAAGGCGGGTGCGGTCTGAGCGGTCATGCGGCGGTTCTGGCCTCGGCCCCGCGCTATAGGTGCCGGCGCCCGGCCCGGCAAGGCGTGAGGCTTGCCGACGGCGATCCCGCTCGGCTCGCGCGAAGAACCGTCTCGTCCGGTCGCGGCGAAGAGATTTTCCTTGTGCTCGCGGGGCCGTGAACGAGAAAAGTTTGAACGATCCCCTCCGGCATCCGTTGGCTGCACATCGTTCGGGCTTGTGCGTGCCGGGGGTCTTCGGCCTGCGGCGCTTGCCTGGAAACACCGAAAGGATGTCCATGAACGCGCGACTTCTCCTTACGGCCGGTGCCCTCTCGCTCGGTCTCGCCCTGTCCTCAGGCGCCTATGCTCAGGGCATGCAGCGGGGCGGAATGGAGCCCGGCATGGGCGGGCAGATGGGCGGCCAAATGCAGCAGGGCGCCATGGGTGACGACATGGGCCAGGAGCAGCGCCCGATGAAGCGCAGCTCCAAGAAAATGAAAAAGCCCATGAAGAGCAAGAAGATGATGCGTTCCAAGCGCATGAACTCCGGCTCGGGCATGGAGTCCGGCGCGGGCGGCATGTAATCACCCCGTCACCAGACTGTTATCGGCGCGCCGTCTAGGCGGTGCGCGGCCCGCTCGGTTACACCGGGCGGGCTTTTTCGTGTGAAACGAAGGCTTACGTTTCCCGGCGCCGGCCGGTCCACCGATCCGGCGAGGAACGCGACACTCAAGGAACAGCGCGCCGTGGCCGCAGGATCGACGCTCTCGGGGCCCGACATCGTGGAGACGGTGCGGCGGCGCTGGATGTTCCGCCATCCGCTGGTGATCCGGCTGGCGCACTGGACCAACGTGGCCTGTCTCGCCATCCTGCTGATGAGCGGGTTGCAGATCTTCAACGCCCATCCGGCCCTCTATTGGGGCTCGGCCTCGACCTTCGACAAGCCGTTCGTCGCCATCACCGACGACCAGAAGGACGACGGCACGGCCCGCGGCATCGTCTATGTCGCCGGCCAGACCTTCGACACCACGGGCGTGCTCGGCCTGTCGAACCTCAACGGCCGGCCGGCGGGGCGCGCCTTTCCCTCCTGGGCGACCCTGCCGGCGCATCAGGATCTCGCCACCGGGCGGCGCTGGCACTTCCTGTTCGCCTGGGCCTTCGTCATCAACGGGCTGATCTACCTCCTCTACGGGCTCGGTACGGGCCAGCTTCGCCGCCGCCTCGTCCCCGACGCCGACCAGATGCGCGGCTTCGGTTCCTCGATCCGCGAGCACCTGACCCTGCACTTCCCGGAAGGCGACGAGGCCAAGCGCTACAACGTGTTGCAGAAGCTCACTTACCTCGTGGTGGTGGCGGTGCTGCTGCCGCTGATGGTGCTCACGGGGCTGGCCATGTCGCCGGGCGTCAACGCGGTGGTGCCCCTGCCCGACCTGTTCGGCGGTCGGCAATCGGCCCGCACGATCCACTTCATCGTCACGAACCTGCTGGTGCTGTTCGTGATCGTCCACGTCCTGCTCGTGTTGCTCTCCGGCGTGGTCAACAACATGCGCAGCATGGTGACCGGCTGGTTCGTGATCGAGCGCAAGAAGCTTCCCGCCGGACCGGGAGAGAGCCGATGAGACCCCGCCTGACCCTCCCCCGTTCGATCGCCCTGCCCCACCGCCGCGGCTTCCTCACCGCGGCGGCCGGGCTTCTCGGCGTGTCGGCGCTCGGCGGCTGCGACCGTTTCGCCGCGAGCGCCACCGGCCAGCGCGCCCTCAAGACGGGTGAGGATGCCAACCTGTTCGTCCAGCGCCTGCTGCTGACACCGGCCTCGCTCGCCAAAGAATTTCCGGATTCCGAGATCTCGCCCTGGTTCAAGCCCAACGGCACCATCGATCCGCCGGACCGGGCCTACAAGACGCTCGCCGCCAAGAGCTTCGAGGGGTTCAAACTTCGGGTCGACGGCCTCGTGGAGCGACCCCAGGAACTGAGCCTCGCCGAGCTTCGGGCGCTGCCCGCCCGGACCCAGACGACCCGACACGACTGCGTCGAGGGCTGGAGCGCCATCGGCAAGTGGACCGGCGTGCCGCTCGCGGAGGTACTTCAGCGCGCCGGCCTGAAGCCGAACGCCCGCTACGTCGTGTTCCACTGCGCCGACACGATGGAATACACCGCGAGCGAGGAGACGGAGGAGGCCGAGGAGAAGACCGCCAATCCCGGGATGGAGCAGCGGCCTGAGGGGGCGGAGAACCAAGCGAGTGATTCGAAGGCTGCGGGCAACGAGGCTCCGGCGGACGAGGGCGAGGCGGCGCAGGGCACGCCGGTGCGCTACTACGAAAGCATCGACCTCACCGATGCCTACCACCCGCAGACGATCCTCGCCTACGACCTCAACGGCAAGGCGTTGCCGGTCGCGAACGGCGCGCCCTTGCGCCTGCGGGTTGAGCGCCAGCTCGGCTACAAGCAGGCGAAATACATCATGCGCATCGAGCTGACCGAGGGCCTGACCGGCATCGGCGACGGCAACGGCGGCTACTGGGAAGACCGCGGCTACGAGTGGTACGCGGGAATCTAATCCGCTCGCCGGCACGTTCACCCGATTTGACAACGCCGCGCGGCTCACCCACTTCTGCGCGGCGCGAGAGCCGGCCTCCGACCGGTACGCATCCGCGCCATTCCCAAAACCGTATCTGCGGTGAGGCTCTGGCGAGAGGCAGAGGTTCATGAAAGTCGTCGTCGTCGAGTCGCCGGCCAAGGCCAAGACGATCAACAAATACCTGGGGCGCGATTACGAGGTTCTGGCCTCTTTCGGCCACATCCGCGACCTGCCGGCCAAGGACGGCTCGGTCGATCCGGAGGCCGACTTCGCCATGATCTGGGAGGTGGAGGATCGCGGCGCCAAGCGCGTGTCCGAGATCGCCCGCGCCGTGAAGGGAGCCGAGAAGCTCATCCTCGCGACCGACCCGGATCGCGAGGGCGAGGCGATCTCCTGGCACGTCATCGAGGCGCTCACCGCCCGCAAGGCGCTGAAGGGCATTCCCGTCGAGCGCGTGACCTTCAACGCCATCACCAAGGCGTCGGTCGACGCGGCGATGAAGAAGCCGCGCCAGATCGATCAGGCGCTGGTCGATGCCTATCTCGCGCGCCGGGCGCTGGATTATCTCGTCGGCTTCAACCTCTCGCCGGTGCTGTGGCGCAAGCTCCCCGGCGCCCGTTCGGCGGGCCGGGTGCAGTCGGTGGCGCTGCGTCTCGTGGTCGAGCGCGAGATGGAGATCGAGCGCTTCAAGCCCCGCGAGTACTGGTCGATCGTGGCCACCCTGGTGACGGAAGCCGGCGGCGTGTTCGAGGCCCGGCTCGTCGGCGCCGACGGCAAGCGCATCCAGCGCCTCGATGTCGGCAATGCCGAGGAGGCCGCCGCCTTCAAGCGCGACCTCGAACTCGCGACCTTCCAGGTGGCGAGCATCGAGGCCAAGCCCGCCAAGCGTCACCCGCAGCCGCCGTTCACGACCTCCACGCTGCAGCAGGAAGCCTCCCGCAAGCTCGGGATGGCGCCGGCGCAGACCATGCGCGTCGCCCAGCGGCTCTACGAGGGCGTCGATGTCGGCGGCGAGACCGTGGGGATCATCACCTATATGCGGACCGACGGCGTCGACATGGCGCCGGAGGCGATCCAGGACGCTCGCCGGGTGATCGGTCGCGAGTTCGGCGACGACTACGTTCCGGGCGCGCCGCGCAAATACTCCGTGAAGGCCAAGAACGCGCAGGAGGCCCACGAGGCCGTGCGCCCGACCGATATGGGCCGGTTGCCGAAGCAGATCGCCCGCTACCTCGAACCGGAGCAGGCCAAGCTCTACGAGCTGATCTGGACGCGCACCATCGCGAGCCAGATGGAATCGGCCGAGCTGGAACGTACCACCGTTGAGGTGACCGCGAGCGTCGGCCCGCGGCGGATCGACCTGCGCGCCACCGGTCAGGTCGTGAAGTTCGACGGCTTCCTCGCCCTCTATCAGGAAGGCAAGGACGACGAGGAGGACGAAGATTCCAAGCGCCTGCCGGCGATGAGGGCGGGCGACCCGCTCAAGCGCGAGCGCATCGCCTCGACCCAGCACTTCACCGAGCCGCCGCCACGCTACTCGGAGGCCAGCCTCGTCAAGCGGATGGAGGAACTCGGCATCGGCCGGCCCTCGACCTATGCCGCGGTGCTCCAAACCCTGCGCGACCGCGAATACGTCCGCATCGAGAAGAAGCGCCTGCAGCCGGAGGACAAGGGCCGCCTCGTCACCGGCTTCCTCGAAAGCTTCTTCAAGCGCTACGTCGAGTACGACTTCACCGCGAGCCTGGAAGAGCAGCTCGACCGGGTCTCGAATGCCGAGATCGACTGGCGCTCGGTGCTGCGCGACTTCTGGCGCGACTTCTCCGCCGCCATCGGCGGCACCAAGGAGCTGCGCGTCGCCGAGGTCCTGGAGGCTCTCAACGGCCTGCTCGGCCCCCACATCTTCCCCGAGAAGGCGGATGGCGGCGATCCGCGTGCCTGCCCGACCTGCGGCTCGGGCCAGCTCTCCCTCAAGCTCGGCAAGTTCGGCGCCTTCATCGGCTGCTCGAATTACCCTGAGTGCAAGTACACCCGCCAGCTCTCGGCCTCCGGGGTCGAGGGCGAGGGTGACGGCTCCTCGACCGAGGGCGGCCAGCCCGGCGTGCGGGTGCTCGGCGACGATCCGGCCACCGGCCTGCCCGTGACCCTGCGCGACGGCCGCTTCGGTCCGTTCGTTCAGCTCGGCGAGGCGAGTGCCGAGAAGGGCGCGGAGAAGCCCAAGCGCTCCTCGCTGCCCAAGGGCACGAGCCCGGGCAGCGTGACCCTGGAGATTGCGCTCCGCCTGCTTTCGCTGCCGCGCGAGGTGGCCAAGCATCCGGAGACCGGCGAGCCGATCCTGGCCAATCTCGGCCGCTTCGGCCCCTACGTGCAGCACGGGAAGACTTACGCCAATCTCGGCAAGGACGACGACGTGCTGGAGATCGGCGCCAACCGCGCCATCGATCTCATCGTCGCCAAGGAGCAGGGTGGCGGGCGCGGGCGTCCCTCCTCCGATCCCGGCCGCGCGCTGGGCCCGCATCCGGACGGTGCCGCCCTCGTGGTCAAGGCCGGCAAGTACGGCCCCTATGTCAGCGACGGCTCAGTCAACGCGACGCTGCCGAAGACGATGGCTGCCGAGGCGTTGACGCTGGAACAGGCGATCGAGCTCATCAACGCCAAGCGCGCCTCGGGCGGCGGCAAGAAGCCGGTCCGCAAGACGGCCACGCGTGCTCGCACGACGACGAAGAAGGCGGAGGGGGCCGAGGCGAAGAAGCCGGCCGCGCGCAAGACGGCGACGAAGACCGCGGCCAAGCCGGCGGCTGCCAAGAAGACCGCGGCGAAGACGAAGGCGAGCTGAGGCTCTCGCTTACGCCCCTCCCCCCTCCGCGGGGGAGGGTGTCCGCGAAGCGGACGGGAAAGCGGCAGCGCGACGGTGCCCGTCTCGGCCTGCGTCGGCCCAGCGGAAACGTCGCTCCCCTCACCCGACCCCCTTCGGGGCCTCCCTCTCCCGCGGAGGGGAGAGGGAGGTGCACGGCGGGGTCGTGCCTTGGAATCAGGCCGGTTCGACGCGCTCGAACGTCAGGTAGCTCGGCAGCCGGCCGGCTGCGAGGGCCTTGGCTTCGTAGCGGGTGCCCAGCCAGCCCTCGAACGGCCTGCGCCAGTCGTCGGCGGTCTGCGCGGTCCAGCGCAAGAGCGGGCAGCGGGCCGCGCGCACCAGGGTCCACCCCACATAGTCGTCGATGTCGCTGGCGAAGCGGAAATGGCCGCCGGGGCGCAGCACGCGGGCGATTTCGGAGAGCGAGGCATCCGAGACGAAGCGGCGCTTGCGCTGGCGGCGCTTGGGCCACGGGTCGGGATAAAGCAGGTAGACGCGGGCGAGGCTTGCATCCGGCAGGGCGGCCAGCAATGCGGTCGCGTCCTCGTCCCAGACGCGGACATTGCGCGAGCCGCGATCGTCCACCGCGCGCAGCAGCTTGACGACCCCGTTGACGAACGGCTCGCAGCCGATGATGCCGGCCCGCGGATGGGCTTCGGCCTGGGCGGCGAGATGCTCGCCGCCACCGAATCCGATTTCCAGCCAGACCTCATCGACCGCCACCGGGAAAAGGCTCGGCGGGTCGAGGAATTCGCCGCGCTCGGGGAGCGCGACGCGCAAAGCCGGAAGCAGCTCTTCGAGGCGCTGCTCCTGGCCCGGGCGAAGGCGCTTGCCCTTGCGGCGCCCGTAGAAGGCTCGCTCGGTCTCCGCCGTCCCACCCGTCTCGGGAGGGATGTCGTCATCCCTCCCCATCATGGTTCGGGCTCAGAAGGCCGACTTCAGCTTGTCGGCCAGATCGATCTTCTCCCAGGAGAAGCCGCCGTCGGCGTCGGGCTCGCGGCCGAAATGGCCGTAGGCCGACGTGCGGGCGTAGATCGGCTTGTTGAGCTGGAGCGCCGTGCGGATGCCGCGGGGCGAGAGGTCGAGGGCCTCCATCAGCACGCCTTCGAGCTTGGCCTCGTCCACCGTGCCGGTGCCGTGCAGATCGACGTAGATCGACAGGGGCTTGGCCACGCCGATGGCGTAGGAAAGCTGGATCGTGGCGCGGCGGGCGAGGCCGGCGGCGACGACGTTCTTGGCCAGATAGCGGGCAGCGTAGGCGGCCGAACGGTCGACCTTGGTCGGGTCCTTGCCGGAGAAGGCGCCGCCGCCGTGGGGGGCCGCGCCGCCGTAGGTGTCGACGATGATCTTGCGGCCGGTGAGGCCAGCGTCGCCGTCGGGGCCGCCGATCACGAACTTGCCGGTCGGGTTGACGTGCCAGACGGTGCCCTCGTTGACCCAGCCTTCCGGCAGGGCCTTGAGGATGTAGGGCTCGACGATGGCGCGCACGTCGGCCGAGTCGAGCGACTCGTCGAGGTGCTGGGTCGAGAGAACGATCTGGGTCACCTCGACCGGACGGCCGTCGGCGTAGCGTACGGTGACCTGGCTCTTGGCGTCGGGACCGAGCTTGGCCGCGTCACCCTGCTTGGCCTTGCGCGCGTCGGCAAGGTCCTTGAGGATCTTGTGGGCGTAGAAGATCGGGGCCGGCATCAGGGCCGGGGTCTCGTCGGCAGCATAGCCGAACATGATGCCCTGGTCGCCCGCGCCCTCGTCCTTGTTGCCCGCGGCGTCCACGCCCTGGGCGATGTCGGCCGACTGCGCGTGCAGGTGGATGGCGACGTCGTTGTTCTTCCAGTGGAAGCCCGACTGCTCGTAGCCGATGTCGCGCACCGCCTCGCGGGTCAGCTCTTCCAGATCCTTGAAGGTCACGGAATCGGGGCCGCGCACCTCGCCCGCGATCACGACGCGGTTCGTCGTGGTCAGCGTCTCGACGCCGAGGCGGGCCTCCGGCATTGCCGTCAGGTAGGCATCGACCACGGTGTCCGAGATGCGGTCGCTCACCTTGTCGGGGTGGCCCTCGGAGACGGATTCGCTGGTAAAGAGGTAGTCGGAACGAGGCATTGCATGCACCCCCGAATGTCGGGCGCGCCTCGTCGGCAACGGCGCTTGACCCGGTCTCTCGAAGGCGCGGCTTTTCGCATCGGAGATGGGAGTGGTCAAGCCGGAATGCCGAAATCGTCCGTTATATAGAACGCTTCAGTCGTGGCGTGCTGTTTTTGCCGAGAGGGTCTGCGGCCCCTTCGCACGGCCTAGTTTTTCAGCTCGCGGCTCAGCACATCGACGGCGGCCGAGAGTTCGCGCCGCTGCGCCTCGCTGAAGGTGCCGACCACCTGCCGGGCGAAGGCGCGGGCGAAATCCGACCACGGTTCGGCGCTGTAGCCCTGCTGCGTGCCCTCCGAAAAGCCGCGCTCGGTCGCCTCGTCAGGATGGGGAATGCCGTCGAGAAAGTCCGAGACCGGCGTATTCGTCAAGCGGCTCAGAATGGCGAGGTGGATCGCACTGATCCGGTTCACGCCCTTTTCGTACTTCTGGAGCTGGGCAGCCGACATGCCGAAGCTGTCGGCGACAGCCCTCTGGGTCAGCTTCGAGCGTTTGCGCTGCTCGGCGATGCGACGCCCGAGGAGGACGTCGCGGTCGTCAGTTTTCTGGCCCGCCATTTTCGCTCTGCCCAGCCCCAATCGGCCGATGCTTCGGTCGAAATCTTACGGTGTGCAAGACCGTGAAGCTTGGCGTGAGCAACGACCCACACATTATGTCATTTGTTAAAGTGCGACAGCGTACTGATGCGGGACCAGTGGGCGCAGGCAGGCGTCGACTGCAATCTTGAGTATGGCAAATGGCGTCCCCGGCAGGGCTCGAACCTGCGACCCCAGGTTTCATCCCACTTCGGCTTTCGCCGCCGCGCTCGTCGCGCGTTTGTGGTCTGGACTATCCCTTCACCCTGGACCTGTTGGGGCCTTTAGGTGCCGCCCGTCTAGTCTCTACACCTTCCCGGGAACCGCGACGGTGCCTCGGGCTTGGCTCGGGATCGGCAGGGCGTTTTGGCGCCGGAAGCTTTCCCCGAATTTGAGCGGATCCGCCGCGCGGTTTCCCGGCGCGACGCCCAATTGTGGAATTTAGGAAACCTGTGCTCTGTCCAGCTGAGCTACGGAGACGTCCAAACAAGGCTTAGCATCATCGTGCGGGACCGCCAACCGTGTCCGTCGCGCTCGGCGGCCCCCCTGTTGCCTCGCGGACTCACGGTCGGACAATCCGCTTCGCCACCTTCGGCAGCCGCGATCCGGGCCTTTTCCCGCGCCATCCTCGCGTGCTGGCAATGGGTGGACGAGGAGGCGAGCGCGAGCGGTGACGAAGCTGCCCGGTCATGACTCTGTATCCGGCCGTCCACGGACGGGGCGCTGCGCCCCTCCGGCGGCTCTGTGGCTGCTCGCCGCCTGCGGGATGCCGGCGGCAATACAGCCCGGCCTCGCCGCGCCCGCCGGCGAGGCTTGCCGGGCCGGTGCGTCGCGTGAAGACAGCCTCGCGGGGCTTGGGTCCCGGGGCGAACTGATCCTCGTCTCCGGCCGCCGCGCCGTCCTGTCGGGCCTGCGCTGGCCCGACGAGCCCGCCCCCGAAGAGGCGGCCCGCGCCTGGCTCCTGTCTTTTCGCGGACTGCCCCTCACCGTGACCGAGCGGGGACCGGAGGATCGATGGGGCCGCCGTCGGATCGACGGGCTCGCCGGCGCTGCCGAGCCGGTCGATCTCGCCGGAGGGCTGATCGCGGCCGGGCTCGCCAGCGCCGATGCCGGAGAGGCCGACACCCTCTGCCGCCCGACCCTGCGCGCGCTGGAGGGGGCGCCGCGGGAGGCGCGGCGCGGCGTCTGGGCCGCCGGCCCGGTCGCGGCGACCGACATGGCCGCGCTGACGGCCCGTGCCGGGCGCTTCTCCATGGTGGAGGGACGCATCCTGCATGTCGGCGAGCGCTCGGCCCGGACCTATCTCGACTTCGCCCGAAAGGGTGAATCGGGCCTGACCGTAACCGTGCAGAAACGCACTTGGCGGACTCTGTCCGAACATGGTTTGTCTGCGGCCGCGCTGAGGGGCCGCTTCGTGAGAATCCGCGGCATGGTCGAGATCGGGCGGGGCCCGCTCATCGACCTTGCAGGCGTTGAGGCCATCGAGGTCGTCGAGGGGGAGCGGGCGCTGCGGCGCTAGAACGGCATGACGGGGGATCGGCACAACGAATCGGCGCGGCGTGCAGGGGGACGTCGCCGGGGGGTGCGCGTGCGTGCCGGGCTGCGGCTCGGCGCGATGGCCGTGCTCGCGGCCGGGCTTTCCGCCTGCGCGGCCGACCAGACCGGCACGGTCCTGACGCCGGCGGTGATCAAGGTGCCGGAGCAGGCGCCCAGGACCACCGGGCGCAGCCGCTCCGACGAGGCGGACCACGCCAAGCTCGTGGCCTCCTTCGGCGGCGAGTACCGCTCGCCCGCCGCCCACCGGCTGCTCACCGAGATCACCGAGCGGCTGGTGCGCGCCAGCGACCGGCCGGAAGAAAGCTACGCGGTCACCCTGCTCGATTCGCCCGTGGTCAACGCCTTCGCCCTGCCGAGCGGCCGGCTCTACGTGACCCGCGGCCTGCTGGCGCTCGCCAGCGACAGCTCGGAGGCTGCCGCGGTGCTCGCGCACGAGATCGCCCACGTCACGCTGCGCCACGCCACCGCGCGCAGCGAGATGGCCCTGCGCTCGCAGCTCGTGAGCCGCGTGGTGGCCGACGTTCTGAACGATCCCGTCACCGGCGCGCAGCTCGAGAGCCAGTCCAAGTTCACCCTGGCCCGCTTCTCCCGCGAGCAGGAGCTGGAGGCCGACACGAACGGCGTGCGCGTGCTGGCGCAGGCCGGCTTCGATCCCTTCGGTGCCGGCCGCTTCCTCGAGGCGCTCAACCGCACCATGGCGCTCAAATCCGGCACCGGCAGCGCCTCCGAGCCCGACATGCTGGCGACCCACCCGGCCACGACCGAGCGCATCGCGCTGGTCACCCGCGCGGCCCGGCGCATCGGCGCCCCCGGCCTCGGCACGGACGAACGCGCCCGCTACCTCGCGGCGATCGACGGCGTGGCCTACGGCGACAATCCCGGCGAGGGGCTGGTGCGCGGGCGCCGCTTCCTGCATCCGGGCCTGCGGATCGCGTTCGAGGTTCCGGACGCCTTCGCCATCGAGAACACCCGCAACGCCGTGCTCGGCACCACGCCCGAGGGCAGCCGCCGCCTCTTGTTCGATCAGGTCGAGGCCAGCGGCGACCGCAGCCTCGAGGACGTGCTGCGCGCGACCTGGAACGACGCCATCGAGGCGGGCACGGTCGAGAACCGCATCATCAACGGGCGCTCCGCCGTGACCGCGATCTCGCGCGGCAAGGACTGGACCTTCCGGCTCGCGGCGATCCGCATGGGCGAGAGCACCTACCGCATGATCATGGCGGCCAAGGGCGCGACCGATCCCGAGCCGGCCTTCCGGCGCTGGCTGGAGAGCCTGCGCCCGATCGAGCCCGAGGAGGCCGCCTCCCTCAAGCCCGCCCACCTGCAGATCGTCACCGCCGGGCCGGGCGACAGCGTGGAGGGGCTGGCTCGGCGCATGAGCGTGCCCGACCGCGCCGTGGACCGCTTCCTCGTGCTCAACGGCCTGGAGCGCGGCGCGGCGCTCCGGCCGGGGCAGAGCTACAAGATCGTGGTGGAGTGAGCCGCCGGGCTCCGGGCTTGCGCCCCCGCGGCCCCGCGCCTAGGCCGGCAGCCTCACAGGCAGGTCCGTCGTGACGCCCCACGCTCCCTCTCGAGACGATACCCCGACCGCCGTCGCAGTCGTGTTCTTCCGCCCGTCGGCGGCGCAGGCGGCGCGGATCGTCGAGCGCTTCGCCGGGCGCGCGGCCGTGCTGGTCTTCGACAATGGCGGCATTCCGCCCGAGGCCCTGGCCGGATTGCGGGCGGCGGAGGGGCTGACCCTGCTCGGCGAGGGCCGCAATCTCGGCATCGCCGCGGCTCTCAACGCGCTCGCGGACGCCGCCCGCGCCGCGGGCTTCCGCCGCCTGTTCCTGCTCGATCAGGATGCCGACGCCACCCTGGAGACGCTCGCCGCCCTCGCTCAGGCCCTGGATCGCGCGGCCGGCGACGCGCCGCATCCGGCGCTGGTCGGGCCGGCGCCCGCTCGCAATCCCGGCCACAAGGCGCCGCATTATCCCGCCCGTCGGGGCCAGGCACCGCGGGGCGGGCTCCGACCGGTGGAGTTCCTCGCCACCTCCGGGTCGCTCATGGATCTCGACGCCTTCGCCTGGGTCGGCCCGTTCCGCGAGGACTTCTTCATCGACGCGGTCGATCTCGAATGGTGCTTTCGCGCCTGGTCGCGGGGTCTGAGCTGCTGGATGGACCCGGCCACGGCGATCCCCCACAGCGTCGGCCGGGGCACCATCCGCGCGCGCGTCCTGCCCGTGGCGATGCCCGACCAGCCGCTGTTCCGCATGGCGGTCTACGTGCGCAACACGGCCTACGGTTGGCGCCTGCCGCACGTGCCCCGCCGGTGGAAGCTGAAGCAGGCGGCCTACCTGCCGCTCCAGATCTGCCTCTACTGGGCTCGCCACCGCTTCTCGCCGCGCGTGCTCGCCCGCCTGCTCGGGGCGCTGGCCCGGGGCCTGGGCGGGCAGCTCGGACGGCCCGCGGACGCGCCGCCGTGAGGCCGCTCCTCGACGTCGTCATCGTCAACTGGAATGCCGGAGACCAGCTCCGGGACTGCCTCGCGAGCCTCGCCGCGAGCGGGGATGCGGCGCACCTGCGCGTCGTCGTGGTCGACAACGCCTCCACCGACGGCTCGGCCGAGGGACTCGAACGGCCGGATCTCGCGCTCACCGTGCTGCGCAACGCCGACAATCGCGGCTTCGCCCGGGCCTGCAATCAGGGGGCGGCCTTGGGCGAGGCGGAGGCGATCCTGTTCCTCAATCCCGACACACAGGCTAGCCGGGACGGCATCGGGGCGGCCCGCGCCGTGCTCGATGCGGACGAGGGCATCGGCATCGTCGGCGCCCGGCTGGTCGACGAGGCGGGGCGCACGCACCGCACCTGCGCCCGCCATCCGACGGCTTCGAGCCTGATCGCCCACACCCTGTTCCTCGACCGGCTGCTGCCGGGCCGGGTGCCCGCCCATTTCCTGCTCGACTGGGACCATGCCGAGACGCGGGCGGTGGACGCGGTGATGGGCGCCTTCCTGATGATCCGGCGTTCCCTGTTCACCCGGCTCGGCGGGTTCGACGAACGCTTCTTCGTCTACTGGGAGGATGCCGACCTCTGCGCCCGCGCGGGCACGGCGGGCTTCGCCGTGTGCCACGCCGCACGGGCCGAGATCCGCCACCGCGGCCAGGGCACCACCGAGGCGGTAAAGGACCGGCGCCTGTTCTACTTCCTGCGCGCCCAGTCACTCTACGCGAACAAGCATTTCGGCCGCCTGAATTTCCTCGGGGTTCTGGCCGCCGCGTTCGCGGTGAACCTGCCCGTACGCCTCGGGCGCGCCCTGCTCCGGGGCTCGGCGCGGGACGCGGCTGCGGTGATCCGCGCAGGCGGCATGCTGGTCGCGGCCTTGCCGGGCCTGTTGACCGCTCGCTCCCGATGAGGCTTGCCTCCACGCCCAGTCTTGTCGTCCGCGGCGGCCTCCGTCATGGTTCCGCCCTCCGGACGGTCCCGCTTGCACCCGCAGCGGGCGGCTGAACGGGGAACGGGGTGCACGACAGAGCGGATCAGGGCTCCCGACCGGCGGACGCGTCGCCCGGTCTGTACCGTGCCGCCTTCGACGGCGCGCCGGTGGGTCTCGCCGTGCTCTCGCCGGACGGACGCACGATCCGCGCGGCCAACCCCTGCCTCTGCCGCTGGCTCGGCTACGCGCCCGGCGCCCTCGACGGACGCCCCACCGATCAGGTGATCGGCCGGGACGAGTTCGGCGGAGATGCCCTCGGCCTCAAGGCCGGCATCCGGCGCTGGCAGCGGGCGGATGGCGGCGCCGTCGACCTGCGCCTGACCCTGTCCGGCGAGGCCGACCCGTTCGGGGACGCGGTGGCCGTCGTGAGCCTCGTCGATGCCGACGAATTGGTGCGGGCCGAGCAGAACCGCGATGCCCTGACAGCGGCGGGCCTCGGCGAGTGGCGCTGGGACCTCACCACCGGGCAGATGGTCTTTTCCCGCCGTGCCGCGCAGATCCTCGGCTACGCGCCGGGACGCTCCGTCACCTGGGCCGTAATGCGCGGGCAGATCGACCCGGCCGATGCCGACCGCATCCAGGCCTCGGTCGCGCAGGCGCTGGCCGAACGGCGCCCCTACGCCTTCCAGGCCCGCTTCCGCCGCGCCACCGACGGGGCCGAGATCTGGATCGGTGCCCGCGGGGAGGCCGTTCTGGCCGCCGACGGCGCTCCGGTCGGCGTCGTCGGCGTGGTGCAGGACATCACCACGCGGGTCGAGGCCCGCGAGGCGCTGGCCGAGCGCGAGGAGCGCCTGCGGGTCGCCACCACGGTGGCCGATCTCGGCATCTTCGAGTGGCACGTCCTCGACGACCGGGCGACCTGGGAGAACGAACGGATGTTCGCGATCTTCGGCCGCCGGCCGGAGGAGGGCAGCATCGGCAAGGCCACCTTCCTCAAGCAGATCCTACACCCCGAGGACCGGCCGCATTTCCGGCAGGCCATCCTGCGGGCCCTGCGCGAGGACACGATCCTGCACGCCACGGGACGCATCCGCCGCCACGACGATGGCACCTGGCGCACCATCGACATGGCGGGGCGCTTCGAGCGCGGCGCGACCGGCGGCCTGCCGCGGCGCCTGATCGGCGTCGTCGCCGACGTGACCGACCGACACCTCTCCGAGGAGCGCCGCAGCCTGCTGATCCGCGAGCTGCACCACCGGGTGAAGAACACGCTGGCCACGGTCCAGGCCATCGTCGGTTCGACGGCGCGCACCGCCACCAGCATCGACAATTTCCACGAGGCCTTCGTCGGCCGGATCAAGTCGCTCGCCCACACCCACAGCGTGCTCACCGAGGCGACGTGGCAGACGGCGAGCCTGCGCGACCTGCTCGCCTCCGAGCTGATGCCCTACGCCGAGAGCGAGACCGAGACTTCGCCGGACCTGCGCATCGTGCTGGACGGGCCGCCCGTGGATCTGCCCTCCGACATCGCTGTGCCGATCGGCATGGCGATCCACGAGCTGACCACCAACGCCGCCAAGTACGGCGCCCTCTCGTCCGGGCGCGGCCGGGTCGCGATCTCTTGGAGAGTCGAGGACGGCCTGCTGCATCTCGACTGGCGCGAGACCGGCGGCCCGCGCGTGGAACCGCCCACCCGCCAGGGCTTCGGCTCGCGCCTGCTGCAGCGGGTGCTGACCACGCAGGTCCAGGCCAGGATCACGACCGACTACGCGCCGGAGGGCTTCCACCTCACGCTCGCCGCGCCCCTGCCGGAGCGCAACCCGGCGCTCAACCCGCTGGCGTGAGGCGGCCGGCGGCTCGATCCGTTCGCCCGGTCTCAGCTCGACAGCATCGCAAGCGAGGCGATCCGGTCGCGCGACCGGCACGGACAAGGCATTGCGCTGGGTTGCTGACGCCAAGCCTCGCCATGACGGTGGGGAAGGGAACGCAATCCGCGCGAGGCGAGGCCTCAGGCCGCGCCCCGGGTCTCCTCGCCGCCGGCGTTGACGAAGCTCTTCAGCTCGTCGAGCGAGGCGAAGGTGAAGCGTCCCCGCGGGGTGTCCGCCTCGATCGAGCCGTCGGAGAACATCACGTAGGTGTTGGCGCCCGAGGCGTAGGAGCCCACCGCGTGCCGCTCCGGGTCGGGGGCAGCCTCTGTCGTCTCCGCATGGGAAGCGGCGGGCTCGGCCTCGTCCGAGGCGGCCGGCTCCGGAGCGGGCTCGTCGAGGGAGGAGCGCAGGCCGATCGTCTCGGGCGCGGTGGCCTCCTCGATATGTGACTCCTGGGGATGTGCCACCTGGGGGTGGGTCTCCTGCGGATGAGCCTCTTCGGGCTCGCTCCCGTATTCGGTCGCTTCGTGCGGCGCGACCGGCTCCGGCCCTGGGAAGGCGTGCGGAGCGGGTTCGGGCGCGGCGAACAGATCCTCCTCCGCGGCCGCTTCCAGCGTCGTGTGGCGTTCGGGCGCGGGAGCCGGAGCGGAGTCCGGCAGGAGATCGGGCAGAAGCGGCTCGGCGGCGGCCTCGGTCGGCGGCGTCGGGTCTTCGAAGAGCGGCTCCGAGCCGCGCGCGCCCGGGCGCAGCGCGCCGATCGACAGGCCCGCGAGCCCCGCCGCTCCCATGCCGGCGCCCATGGCCGCGAGCGAGGGGCGCTCCGGCGCCACCACCTCGGGCGCCGCGGCGGAAGCGGATGCCGCCGGGGCCTCGGGCTCCCAGGGAGCGGCGGCGAAAGAGGGCGTGGCGAAGGCGGGCGCGGCCGGCACGCTCTGCGGCACATCCTGGCCCGGGCTCGCATCGAGCTGCCGGTCGAGGCTGTCGCCGAGCTTGCGCAGCCGGTCGAGAACCGCCGTCAGGCCGAGCAGGATCACGCCGGCCGAGGCCGCGGTCGAGCCGCCGATCACCATGGCGAGCCCGCTCTCCAGGCGCACGTAGGGAAAGCCCTGGACCACAGCGGCGATGCCGCCGAGGATCATGACGAGACTGAGCGCGAGCAGCGCGACGACCATGGTACTCTCGACTGAACTGTCGCGGGCGGCGTGGAGGGGCAGGATAACCCCCGGAGCGCCCAATGCAAAATCGCATCGCGACGGGGTGTGTGGAATCCGGCCGTTCCCTCCTGCCATGCACAGCCGAATGCCCGCGGGGCGTGTGCGGCCCGGGCCATGAGCGCAATGGGGCCGGCGCGAACGGGCTCAAAATCGTGGATCTCGCGATCCGACGGGTGGCCATGCGCGCTGATACGGCCCCGGTGGCGTTGCCGAGCCCGGTCCACCGACTTACCTACCCGCCCGTCACCTCGCCGGCCGCGCGCGTCAAATCGCCCGCGCGCTTGGCCCACGCTCCCCGCGAGACCCGGACAACCCAGGAGACACGCATGACGTTCACCCTGCCCGAGCTGCCCTACGCCTACGACGCGCTGGGGCCCTACATGTCGAAGGAAACCCTCGAGTTCCACCACGACAAGCACCACAAGGCCTACGTCGACACCGGCAACAAGCTGCTCGAGGGCACGGATCTGGCCGGCAAGAGCGTCGAGGAGATCGTCAAGGCGAGCTACAACACCAATCAGGCGCTCTTCAACAACGCCGGCCAGCACTACAACCACCTGCATTTCTGGAACTGGATGAAGCCCAACGGCGGCGGTCAGCCCCCGGCTGCGCTCGCCCAGAAGATCGACGAGGACCTCGGCGGCTACGAGAAGTTCAAGGCCGACTTCATCCAGGCCGGCATCGGCCAGTTCGGCTCGGGCTGGGCCTGGCTTGCGGTCAAGGACGGCAAGCTCGCCATCCTCAAGACCCCGAACGGCGAGAACCCGCTCGTCCACGGCACCACCCCGATCCTCGGCGTCGACGTGTGGGAGCACTCCTACTACATCGACTACCGCAACCGCCGTCCCGACTACCTCAAGGCGTTCATCGAGAACCTCGTGAACTGGGAGTACGTCGAGAAGCTGTACGGCGAGGCCAAGGCCTGATCCGCCTTTAGAGCGCTTTCCGACGAAGTGGATGCCGGTTCGTCGAAGGAAAGCGCGGCACAGCAGAGACTCAGAGCCGTATCCGACCCGATGCAATCAGGCCGGATACGGCTCCAGCGTCCCGGATTGACGTGGCCGCCCCGTCGCCGACGGGGCGGCTTTTTCGTGCCCGCCGTGGCCCGGCGGCCCTTGTTGGCCCATCCCCGCCGGGCCTACTGGTCCGGATGAACGTCCGGCCTAGCATCCCATCCCTGCCCTCTTGCTGAGGTGCGAAGCGAAGCCTCGAAGATCCTCCGGATGACGCGCGGTCCCCGGAGGATCCTTCGAGGCCGCTGCGCGGCACCTTAGGACGAGGCGGTGGAGTGGAGCGGGCCGTCCGCACGGGACCGACTGCGAAACGACATGATCCGCTCGATCCTCTCCGTCGGCGGCTGGACGCTGGTCTCGCGGGTCACCGGGTTCGCCCGCGACGTGGTCACCGCCGCGGTGATGGGCGCGGGGCCGGTGGCGGATGCCTTCGTCGTCGCCTTCCGCCTGCCGAACCACTTTCGCGCGATCTTCGGCGAGGGCGCCCTCAACACCGCCTTCGTGCCGGCCTACACCCATCTGGAGCAGGCGGGGGCGCCGGGGGCCGCCGCGCGCTTTGCCGACCGCGTCTTCACCCTGATGCTGATCGTGCAGGTCGTGCTGCTGGCGCTCGCCCTCCCGGCGATGCCCTGGGTGGTGCGGGCGCTGGCGCCGGGCTTTTCCGAGGATGGGGAGCGGTTCGCGCTGGCCGTGAGCCTGACGCGGATCACCTTCCCCTACCTGCTGTTCATGACGCTGGTGACGTTGTTCTCCGGCATTCTCAACGCGCATCGCCGCTTCGCCGCCGCGGCCGGGGCGCCGGTTCTCCTCAACCTCGCCATGCTGGCCGCGCTCGCGCTGGCCTTCCTGTTTCCGAACGCGGCCTACGCGGCGGCCTGGGGCGTCTCGGTCTCCGGCGTGCTGCAATTCGCGCTCGTGTGGTGGGATGCGCGCGCCCGCGCCTACGCCCCGCGGCTGACGCGGCCCACCCTGCGCGACCCCGACCTGATCCGCTTCTTCAAGATCCTGGGGCCGGCGGTGATCGGTTCGGCCGGCTTCCAGATCGCGACCTTTGCCGACACCATCATCGCGAGCTTCCTGCCCACCGGCGCGGTCTCGGCGCTCTACTACGCCGACCGGCTCTACCAATTGCCCTTCGGCGTCATCGCCATCGCCGCCGGCACGGTGCTGCTGCCGGAGATGAGCCGTCGCCTCGCCGCGGGCGACGTCGCCGGGGCGCACGCGGCCCAGAACCGGGCCGCCGGCTTCACGCTCGCGCTCTCGGCCCCGTTCACCATCGCCTTCCTGACCCTGCCGGGGCTGATCATGGCGGCCCTGTTCCAGCGGGGCGCCTTCACCGCCGAGGATGCGGCCCGCGCGGCCTCCGTGCTCGCAGCCTACGGGATGGCGCTGCCGGCGGTGGTGCTGGTGCGCTCGGCGGTGGCAAGCTTCCACGCCCGGCAGGACACCACGACGCCGCTCTACGCCTCGCTCACGGCGATCGCCGTCAACGTCGCGCTCAAGCTCGTGCTCACCGGCCCCTACGGGGTGGCCGGCCTCGCGCTGGCCACCGCCATCGGCCAGTGGATCAACCTCGCCCTGCTCTACGGGCTGGCCCTGCACCGGGGCTGGACCGCGCCGGGGCGGGTGTTCGGCGTCACCGTCGGTGCGGTGATCGTGGCGAGCGCGGTGCTGGCGGGGTTCGCGGTCTACGGGCTGCCCTTCGCCGAGCGGATCGTGCCCGCCCTGCCCCATCTGCGCGAGATCGCGGTGCTGGCGCTCCTCGGGCTGGCCGGGGCGCTGGCCTATGCCGGCACCCTGATCGCGGTGATGGCCGTCTTCGGCGTGCGCTTGCGCCGCAGGTAGGTCTTTGGGCTCCGCCCCATCTCACGCCGCATGAGTGATCCCGACCTCCTCGCCGGCAAGAGCCACGCCGTGTTCGACGCCTACGGCACGCTGTTCGACGTGCATTCGGCGGTGGCGCGCCATGCCGGTGCGCTCGGGCCGCGGGCGGATAGCCTGTCGGAGCTGTGGCGCACCAAGCAACTCGAATATTCCTGGGTGCACGGCCTGATGGGCCGCTACGCCAGCTTCTGGGACCTGACCGAGCGGGCCCTCGATTTCGCACTGGCCAAGCACCCCGACATCGACCGGGGTCTGTGCGAGACGCTGCTCGACGCCTACCGGGATCTCGACGCCTACGGCGAAGTGCCGGAGGTGCTCGCCCGGCTGAGGGCGCGGGGTGTGCGGACCGCGCTCTTCTCCAACGGCAACACCGCCATGCTGGAGCGGGCGGTGACCTCGGCGGGGCTCGGCGAGCGGCTCGATGCGGTGCTCTCGGTCGATCCGGTCCAGACCTTCAAGACGGCGCCCGCCGCCTACCAACGGGTTCTCGATCGGCTCGACGTGGCCCGGCGGAGCGTGCTGTTCTTCTCCTCGAACCGCTGGGACATCGCCGGGGCGAGCGCCTTCGGCTTCGACGCGGTGTGGGTGAACCGCAAGGGTCAGCCCGACGAATACCCGGACCAGCCGCCGCGCGCCGTCGTGAACAGCCTCGATGCGGTGATCTGAACGGCCGGCAACGCCGCGTTCGCCAATCCTTAAGCTTGGCCGGATTAAGTCCGACGCACGTGCCTGACGTCTCGGATTGTCCAGAGGATCGGTTCCCGTGCCCGCTTCGTCCTTTTCCGCCCTCGCCCGGAAGGGCGTCTGCGCGACGCTTCTCGGCGCCGCCCTCCTCTCCGCTGCCGCGCCGGCCTCCGCCCGCGACGGCCGCAACGGCGCGCTGATCGGTGGCGCGGCCGCGGGTGTCATCGGCGGCCTGGCCGTCGGCGCGCTCCTCAACGGCGCCGCACCTCCGCCCCCGCCGCCCGCGCGCCGGGTCTATGTCGAGGAGGAGCCGGTCTACGTCGCGCCCCCGCCCCGGCGCGGCCCGATCTGCCACTACGAGCGCCGCAAGGTCTGGCTCGACGAGGTCGAGTTCACCTATCGCCGGGTCGAGGTCTGCGAGTAAGTCTTGCGGGTTCGCCTCGAGCGAGGATGAGAGGCGTCCGCTTCAGGCGGGCGCCTTTTTCGTCAGGATCCAGTCCTCCACCACGATGGCGTCGAGACCGGTGGTGTAGAACATCAGGATCGCGTCCTCCGCCGTGTGGAGGATCGGCTTGCCCATCACGTTGAAGCTCGTGTTGAGCAGGATCGGCACGCCGGTGAGTTCGGCGAAAGCGTCGATCAGCGCCGCGTAGGCCGGGTTGCGCTCCCGCGTCACGCTCTGGAGCCGGCCGGTGCCGTCGGCGTGGACCACCGCCGGCACGCGGTCGCGCACCGCCTCGCGCCAGACCAGGGTGCGCTCCATGTAGGGACTGTCGGCATAGTCCTCGAACCAGTCGGGCCCGGCCTCGGCCAGGATCGAGGGCGCGAAGGGGCGGAACGCCTCGCGGTACTTCACCTTGGCGTTGAGCGATTCCTTGGCATGGGCCGGGCGCGGATCGGCCAGGATCGAGCGGTTGCCGAGCGCCCGGGGCCCGAACTCCGCCCTGCCCTGCACCCAGCCGACGAGGCCGCCCTCGGCGAGGATCTTCGCGGCCTCCCGCGTCACGCCTTCGTGGCCGAGGCGGCGGGCCCGGGGCTCCCACTCGGCCATGCGCTCCAGCGGCTCGGTGGAAACGGTCGAGCCGAGATAGGGCGTGAGCGGACGCGCCGCGCGCGTCGGACCCTTCCAGTCGGGGTCGTCCTCGGCCAGCGCCAGCCACGCGGCGCCGATGGCGTTGCCGTCGTCGGCCGGCGCGGAGGGAACGTGCAGGCGCTGGAAGCCGGAGCGCCCGAGCACCCGGCCGTTGTAGGAGGAGTTCAGCCCGCAGCCCCCGGCGATCACGAGGTTCTCGCTCGGCGCCAGCCGCCAGGCCTCGGCCACCAGCACGTCCATGAGTTCGGAAAAGATGTCCTGGCCGCAGCGGGCGAGATCGGCCCAGCCCTGCTCGCCGACATCCTTCGGGCGCCGCGACAGGATCTCGGCGGCGACCGTCTGCACCGTCGCCTCGTCGGCGAATTTCAGCCGCCCCTCCTCGACCGAGAAGAGCCGGCGCAGCAGCGTCATCAGCGCGGGGTCGGTCGTCCCATAGGGCGCGAGCCCCATGATCTTCCATTCCTCGCCCTTGATCTGGTCGAAGCCGGCGAGGTCCGTCACCAGCCCGTAGAGGAAGCCGACCGATCCGCGCCCGCGCTGGCGCCGCACCTCCTCGATGCGCCCGTCCCTCAGACGGTAGATCGCCGCCGCGCCGGTCTCGCCCATGCCGTCGACGATGAGTGCGGTCGCCTCCTCGAACGGGCTGCCCCAGAGCGCGTAGGCCGCATGCGCGCGGTGATGAGCGTAGCGGCGGCGCCCCGCGATGGTCGCCCGCGACCTGCCACCGAGTCCGCGCGTCTCGTTGTCGAGCGCCAGCACCGTGCCGTTGCCGGCCCGCGCCTGCATGGCGTGGAGGTCGGCGATGAAGACCCGCTCGGCCCGCTCCGGCACGAAGGAGCGGTTGAGGGTCGAAGGGTGAGCGGCGAGCGCCGGCAGGTCGAAGGCGCCGGCCGCCGCCTGACCCTGCAGGAATTCCGAGAACTGCTCGCCCCAGGAGGTGGCGACGACGATCTCCGTCCCCTCGGGGACGTGACGCTTGAGGAGCCCGGCCATGCGGGTGCCGGGATCGGGCTCGCAGTTCGGCGCGCGCTTGTATTGCAGGTAGCGCTCGGCGGCCTCGGCGAAGAGCACGGCACCGTCCGGCCCGACGAGGGCGAGCGCCGGATCGTGGAAGGTCGTGGCGAGGCCGAGATAGGTGCGCATGCTGCCGGGCTACACGCCGGCACGCGAGGCGACAACCGCGTTGCGATGCTCCGGCAGCCGTGCGAGACGGGCCGCCGATGACGGATGCCTTCCCCGCCGCGCCTCCCCTCGCCCTCGTGATCTTCGACTGCGACGGCGTGCTGATCGACAGCGAACCGATCAGTCTCGCGACCCTGACGCGCGGGCTCAACGGCATCGGGCTCGCGATCGACCTCGACAGCGTCCGGACGCGGTTTGCCGGCACCTCCATGACCTCGATCATGGAGCGCGTCGCCCGCGAGGACGGCGTGAGCGCTCCCGAAGGCTTCGTGGAGCGGGTCAAGGCGGAGACGCTTGCCGCCTTCGAGGCGGAACTGACCGCCATGGCCGGGATCGCGGACGCCCTGGGCCTCCTGCACCTGCCGTTCTGCGTCGCCTCCAGCAGCGATCCGGTGCGCCTGCGCCGTTCGCTGGGGCTCACCGGCCTGCTGCCGCTGTTCGAGGGCCGCGTCTACTCCTCGGCGCAGGTGGCGCGCGGAAAGCCGTTCCCGGACCTGTTCCTGTTCGCGGCCGAGCGGATGGGGGTCGCGCCCGAGCGTTGCCTCGTGATCGAGGACAGCGTGCCGGGGGTGCAGGCGGCACGCGACGCGGGGATGCGCGTCGTCGGCTTCACCGGCGGCGGCCATTGGGGCCACGACCGGGACGGGCAGGATCTCCTCGCGGCCGGCGCCGAAACGGTCTTTTCCGCACATGCCGATCTCGGGCGGATCGTCGCCGGGGGGTAAGCCCCTCCGGCAAAAGGCGAGACTCACCGGGAGTGCCGCAAAACCCGGCGCGATCTTTCCCTGTCAAGCTAATCTTCGAAAGAACATTCCGTTGACGGTCGGGGTCCGAGCGCTCATCTTTATGGAGCGCGAACGACTTCGCGCCGCGGTGATTTGTAGTGGCACGCTTGCGCCGCGTTATCAAACGCTAATGCATCACGGCGCACTTGCGCCGTGGTCCTCGAGACAGAGGAGGACTTGCCTTGATCGATGTTTTTCTTTGGAGGACTTCGAAACTGGCCGGCGGACGGGATCGCCGGGAGCAGGGCTGTTGTCGACGGGCAGTCACATCCGTGCGCTAGGAGCGCCCGCGAACGCCTTGCCGATAACCGGCCGATGAAGGCCGCAGGAGTTCACCCTGTTATGACCCGTGTCCAGTTCGCCTACGACGACCCCGGCCTCGCTCCGGACGAACCGCTCGCTCGCGTGATCGAGGTCGGCGACATCACCGCCGGCATCGCCGTCCCCGAGCATGGCGGCGTCCGCTTCTTCTCCTCCGAGCGCCGCTTCGACGGCCTCGAGGGCACCCTGTTCCGCACCGTGGAGCAGGCCGCCCGCGCCGCGCGGGAGAAGAGCCGCCAGCCGCGGCTTCGTGCGGTCTGACGTTTCGCCGTCAGCGCATTCTTGCCGCCAGAATAATCTGTGAGCCGGCGGTCCCTCGGGGCCGCCGGCTTCGTTTCGGCGGGTGGCGGGCAGAGGTGTTGTCGCGGCGATGCTCGTCGGATCGCCTCAGCCTCCGCGCATCCTCGCGGAGCGGAGCCGAAGCAATCCAGCCGCGCGACACGATCCAGCGATGTCGTGTCGTCGATCCCTTCGCCGGGGCTGGCGGTGACGGCCTGGACGGGGCGTCCGGCCTACTTGCACTCCTCGCGGGCGCGCTTGAGCGCCTCCGCGAAACCTCCCAGGGCATAGTCGTCCTGGGTCGGCTTGCCGCGCTGGGAGATCGTGCGGACCGTGGCGGTCTGCGCCCGGCTCATCTCGGCGACGATGCGCGGCTCGTCGGCCTGGTTCTGGATCCAGGCGTTCTCGTCCTTCACCACGAGGCCGTAGCGGGTGTTGCCGACCGTCAGGTAGGGATCGCTCGGCGCGGCTGCCGCGCCCGGCTTGGCCTGGGCCGCGGCGGGCTTGGGCTTGAAGCCGAGCATCACCGCGATCTCGCCCTGGCCGCCGCCCTTGGGGAAGGTGACGAACAGGTAGCCGGTGTCGCGGGCCAGGGATTTCGGGCTGCGCGTCGTCGGCTGGGCGATGACGTAGCAGAGCTTGTCCCGGGCCTGAGCCCCGTTGGTGAAGACGTTCCAATCGCCGAACACGGCGAGCGGCACCGCCTGCTGCATTCCCGGCGGCAGGCCCGAACTCTCCGGCTTGCGCTCCCGCCGCCCGCTCGATCGGGCGAGGATCAACTCCGCGCCCTGCACGCCGTCCAGGGCGTGAGCCGGCCGCGGCGGCAGGGTCGCGGCGAGGGTGCCCGCCGCGATCAGGGCGAGGACCGCGGCGGGGCGATGAGGGGATCGGTTCGACGAAAGGTTCGGAAGGCGGGGCCGCTGCATCTCAACTCGGTTTCCCGACGGTCGGACCGGCCCGACCGCCTTCACGCATCTCAGGATGACGGGGCCAGGATGCCGGGCACAAGCGCGACAGGAAAGCCCCACCCGCCCCGATCAACCGAAAACGGCAATTGGCCGCGCCTTTTCTCGTCGCTCGCCCTCGGTGTTCAGGCGGCGCGCATCTCTCCGGCCAGGGCGGCCGAGGCGAGAGCCGCCGCCGGCAGATCGAGCGCGGGGTCGATCTCGGGAAGGCGGATCTCGACCGCATTCGGGGCCGGCTCGACGGGCTTGGGCTGGGCCGGCTTGCCGGGCTGCTTGCCGGAGTCCTTGGCGGGATCGTTGTAGGGAGTGTTGTAGGCCTTGCGGATCGAGGCCCAGAAGGCGAGGCGCTCGGCCTCGGTGAAGCGGGCGAGGCGAGCGTCGATGACCGCCATCGCGGCCTCGGCCAGGGCGGGCGTTTCCTCGACGCTGATCCAGCTCTCTACGTTCATCGACGGTACTCCGCAGGTTCGGGCGGCCGGCCCACGCACCGGCCCGAGAAGCGGCCTTCGGCTTGTCGGAAGGAGACGATGCCGGGCGGAGGACCTGGGCGTCGGTCCAGCCATAAGCCGACCGGACGCCGTGCTCGTCCCTGCGCATCGGCCGTTTTTCCGAAAGCCGCCAACCACCTTTCGGGCCGATGCCCTAGCCACGCATGCCTAGCTGAATGCTGAACGCGGCATATTCCGTGCCTGTTCCCGCCAAGCTGAACCTACTTCTCCACAGATGCGAGCTTTTCCAGCCAGGCTTGAGCCTGCCGGCGCACGTTGTCCGGCGCCGTGCCGCCGTAGCTCGTGCGGCTCGCCACCGAGTTCTCGACGCCGAGAACAGCGAAGACGGCCCCCGTGATTCCGGGCTCGACCGCCTGCATCTCGTCCAGGGACAGATCGTCCAGGCCGATCCCGCGCTCGGAGGCCAGGGCCACGACCCGGCCCGTCACGTGGTGGGCCTGCCGGAAGGGCATGTTTAATTCGCGCACCAGCCAGTCGGCGAGATCGGTCGCGGTGGCGTAGCCGGAGCCCGCCGCGCGCTTCAGGGTCTCGGCCACGGGCTCCAGGTCGCGCACCATCCCGGCCATGGCGGCGAGGCACAGGGAGAGCGATTGCAGGGCGTCGAAGGTGCCCTCCTTGTCCTCCTGCATGTCCTTCGAATAGGCCAGCGGCAGGCCCTTCATGACGATGAGCAGGCCCGTGAGCGCGCCGACGATCCGGCCGGCCTTGGCGCGCACGAGTTCGGCGGCGTCGGGGTTGCGCTTCTGCGGCATGATCGACGAGCCGGTGGTGAAGCGGTCCGACAGCTTGACGAAGCCGAACTGCGCCGAGGTCCACACCACAAGCTCCTCGGCGAAGCGCGAGAGGTGCACCGCGCAGATCGAGGCCGCTGCGAGCGATTCGAGGGCGAAGTCGCGGTCGGCGACCGAATCGAGCGAGTTCGCCGTCGGCCGGTCGAAGCCGAGCGCCGCCGCGGTGGCGTGGCGGTCGATCGGGAAGGAGGTGCCGGCGAGCGCTGCCGCGCCCAGCGGGCATTCGTTGAGGCGGGCCCGCGCGTCGCGGAAGCGGCCGCGGTCGCGCGCCAGCATCTCGACATAGGCGAGGCAGTGATGGCCGAAGGTGACGGGCTGGGCCGATTGCAGGTGGGTGAAGCCCGGCATCACCGTGGCGGCGTGTTTCTCCGCCGTCTCGGCCAGCGCGCGCTGCAGGTCGGCCATCTGCGCGTCGAGGGCGTCGAGGGTGTCGCGCACCCACAGCCGCATGTCGGTGGCGACCTGATCGTTGCGCGAGCGGGCGGTGTGCAGGCGCCCCGCGGCGGGGCCGACGATCTCGGTCAGGCGGCTCTCCACCGCCATGTGGATGTCCTCCAGATCGCGCCGGAAGACGAATTCGCCGCGCTCGATCTCCGCCTCGACGGACTTGAGCCCGGCCGAAATCGCGGCCACATCGTCGGCAGGCAGGATGCCCTGGGCGCCCAGCATCGCGACATGTGCCAGCGAGCCGCGGATGTCCTGGGATGCCAGCCGCCTGTCGAACCCGATGGAGGCGTTGATCTCCTCCATGATCTCGGCGGGGCCGCTCGCGAAGCGCCCGCCCCACATCCGGTTGCTCATGGCTGATCTCACCTTCCCGCGCACGCGAAACGAGGCCCGGCCGTGAAGGCGACCCCGAAAACCCTGGCCGCCTGCGGCGCGCTCGCCGCCATCCTCGTCGGCGGCCTCGCCCTATACGGGACGGGCTCGAACCTCGGCAACCTCACCGCCTCCGGCCCCTGTGCCGAGGCGGCACCCGCGGCGGCCCGGCTCGCACCGCTCGCCCGCGGCGAGGTCGCGGCCTTCGATGCCGCCGGCCCGCCCCGGCCCGCCCCGGCCGTCGCCTTCCGGGGGCCGGACGGCGCGCCCACCGATCTCGCGGCCCTGCGCGGAAAACTTCTGCTCGTGAATCTCTGGGCGACGTGGTGCGCCCCCTGCAAGGCCGAGATGCCGGCCCTCGATCGCCTGGAGGCGGATCTCGGCGGCGAGGACTTCCAGGTGGTGGCGATCAACGTCGAGACGCGCAACCTCGACAAGCCGCCCGCCTGGTACAAGGCCAACGGCATCACGCGCCTGGCCTATTACGGCGATCCCGAGGGCAAGGTGCTGCCCGCGATCCAGACCGCCGTCGGCTCGACCGGCCTGCCGACCACGATGCTGGTCGATGCCCGGGGCTGCACCCTGGGCGTGATGAAGGGGCCGGCCGAGTGGTCGAGCGAGGACGGCAAGCGGCTGATCCGCGCGGCTCTGGCGAAATCCTCCTGATTCTTCGGCCTCCGCGGGTTGCGGTCGCGGCCCGGGCTGGGCAACGGGTGGGCGCATGAAGTCACCGCCTCCCTCCGTCCGCGCGCTTCCGCGCCGCTTGCGGCGTCCGTACTCGGCGGCGCGCCGCTTCCTCACCAACGAGGCGGCCGGCGGCATCGTGCTCATGGTCGCCGCGGGCCTCGCGCTCGCGGTCGCCAACTCGCCCCTGGCACAGACCTACCACGCCGTCCTTCACGTCCATCTCGGGCCCTTGAGCCTGATGCATTGGATCAACGACGGGCTGATGGTCGTGTTCTTCCTGCTCGTCGGCCTGGAGATCAAGCGCGAGGCCCTGGACGGGCGCCTGCGCACCTGGCCCGACCGGGTGCTGCCGGGGCTGGCCGCCGCGGCCGGCATGGCCGTGCCGGCCCTGGTCTACCTCGCCTTCAACGCCGGGCAGTCCACCGCCCGGGGCTGGGCGATCCCGGCGGCCACCGACATCGCCTTCGCGCTGGGCGTCCTGGCGCTGCTGGGCTCGCGCGTGCCCGTCTCGCTCAAGATCTTCCTCTCGGCGGTGGCCATCGTCGACGATCTGGGCGCCGTCGTCGTCATCGCGCTGTTCTACACGGGGCAACTCGATGCGACGATGCTGGCGGCCTCCGCCGGGATGCTGGCCCTGCTGTTCGCGCTCAACCGCCTCGGGGTGCGCGCGCTCCTGCCCTACCTTCTCGCGGGCCTCGTGCTCTGGGTCTTCGTGCTGCGCTCCGGCGTCCACGCCACGGTGGCGGGCGTGCTGCTCGCCCTGTTCGTGCCGATCCGCCCGAGCCCGGGCCGGCCGGAGGACGAAACCTCGCCCCTGCACCGGCTGGAGCACGCGCTGACCCCCTGGGTCTCGTTTCTGATCGTGCCGGTCTTCGGCTTCGCCAATGCCGGGGTGACGCTCCTCGGCCTGCCGGCGCGCGCGTTGATCGAGCCCGTGACGCTCGGCGTCGCGCTCGGCCTGTTCCTCGGCAAGCAGATCGGCATCTTCGCCAGCGTGCGGCTCGCCGCCGCCCTGGGCCTCGTCTCCCGCCCGGCGGGGGCGACCTGGCTTCAGGTCTACGGCGTGGCGCTCCTGTGCGGGATCGGCTTCACCATGAGCCTTTTCATCGGCGCACTCGCCTTCACCGACGGGCTGCACGAGACCGAGACCAAGCTCGGCGTACTCGGCGGTTCGCTGCTCTCGGCGCTGTTCGGGGCCGTGCTGCTCGCCCGCGCCGATCCGCGCAAGGCGAGCCCGCGACGGAGGCCCGGAGCCGCCGACTTGCCTTGACCTCCGGCCTCGGCCTAGTCAGGCCGGAAGCGTCGCGGTGGCAGGGGGATCGTCATCGGGTCCGTTACCCCGCGCGAGGGCGAACATGCTGCGAACCGTCTCCCGCTTTCTCGGACTGCCGTTCCTCAGCCGGGCGCTCGGGCTCATCGTGATGGCGGCGGGCTTCGTGCAGCTCTGCTACGACGGCGCCCGCTCCATCGCCAACAACGGCCTGCGCGTCACCAGTCTGGCCGACCTGATCCGCTCCCTGCCCCAGGAGCGGATCACGGCCATCGGCCGCAGCATCGAGGGCGTCGCGCCCTGGGCCGACAACCTGCTGCTCGCGCCGCTGGGCCTCGTACCCGCGGCCCTGTTCGGGCTCGCGCTGGGTGCGGCGCTGGTCTGGCTCGGCCAGCCGCCCCGCGAGCCGATCGGGTTCCTGACGCGACCGTAGAGCGTCGTCCCGAACCGTGCTCGCCGCTTTCGGAGGGGACGACGCTCCGGGCGTCCTCAGATCCCCCAGTACGGCGCCGCGTTGTAGTAGCGGTGGACGTGCTCCTCCCAGGCGCGCTCGTCCTCCGGGTCGCCGCCCTCCGGCGAGCGCGCGGGGGCGTCGCGCAGCTGCTCCTCGGTGATGTCGACCACGTAGGCGTCGCGTTCGGTGTCGTAGCGCAGCATCGCCCAGGGCAGCGTATAGTATTCCTCGCCCATGCCGAGGAAGCCGCCGAAGCTCATCACCGCGTAGGCGACCCGGCCCGAGCGCTTGTCGAGCATCAGACGCTCGATGCGCCCGACCTTGGCGCCGTCCGGCCGGCGCACCTCGGTGCCGATCACGCGGTCGCTGGCGATCAGGCTGCGCGGAAGGTCCGCACCATCGTCGGACGAAGCGGGATTTTCGGGTGAGACGGGATTCATGGCGTTTCCCCCTGCAACGTTGTTACAGCTTGCCATAAAAAACGCCCAGGCGTCCGGGCACGTTCCGGCCGCTCCCGCCCTTCTCCCACCTCTCTTCCGGACGAGCCGACGCGCATGCCGCTGACCCGCCTGACTCTCCGCTCCTCCCTGACCGCCCTGGCGCTCGCCCTCCCCGCGCTGACGAGCCCGGCCGCGGCGCAGGACCGGGGCAGCGTCAACCCGAAACCGCTGCCGCCGCTCGCCAACCCCGACGATCCCTCGACGCCGGCCAAGGCCCTGTTCGGCCGCGTCACCGGACCGACCGGCGGCTCGGCGCGCTCCTTCGGCTCCTACGCGAAGGGCTGCTTCTCCGGCGGCGAGGCGCTGGCGATGGACGGCGCGACCTGGCAGGTGATGCGGCCCTCGCGCAACCGGATGTGGGGCACGCCCCATCTCGTGGACTTCATGGAGCGGCTGGCCGCCCGGGCGCCGCAGGCCGGCTGGCCGGGGCTGCTCGTCGGAGACATGTCGCAGCCCCGGGGCGGGCCGATGCTGACGGGGCACGCCTCGCATCAGCTCGGCCTCGACGCCGATGTCTGGCTCACGCCGATGCCGGACCACCGCATGAGCCGGGCCGAGCGCGAGGAGACCTCGGCCACCAACGTGGTGCGCTCCGACCGGCTCGACATCGATCCCGAGGTCTGGACCCGCCAGCACACGGCGCTGATCCGCCTGACGGCCAAGCAGCCGGAGGTGGCGCGGATCTTCGTGAACGCGGCGATCAAGAAGGCCCTGTGCCGCGAGGCGGGCGGGGATCGGAGCTGGCTCAACAAGGTGCGCCCGATGTACGGGCACAACTACCACTACCATATCCGCCTCGCCTGCCCCGGCGGCGAGGCCTCCTGCGACGACCAGGCGCCCCCTCCCCCCGGCGACGGCTGCGGCTCGGAGCTCGACTACTGGTTCAGCGCCGCGGTGCTGAACCCGCCCAAGCCGAAGACCCCCCCGAGGCCCCGCCCGCCGATGACGCTCGCCGGCCTGCCGGATGCCTGCCGGGCGGTGCTGCACGCGCGGTAGGAGCGACTGCTTCTCATCCCCTATTTCTCGTGGTGTCCGGCCGAGAGCCGGTCGGTCAGGGCCATCAGCAGGCCGGACACCACGAAGACCATGTGGATGCCCACCAGCCAGCTCAGGTCGCGGTCGCTGTAGTTCTTCACGTCGAGGAACGACTTCAGCAGCTGGATCGCCGAGATCGCCACGATGGAGGAGATCAGCTTCAGCTTCAGGCCGCTGAAGTCGATCGTGCCCATCCAGGTGGGCCAGTCCTTGTGGTCGGTGTGATCGAACTTCGAGACGAAGTTCTCGTAGCCCGAGAAGATCACGATGATCAGCAGCGAGGCGGTGAAGGTCAGGTCGACCAGGGCGAGGACGCCGAGAATGGTCTGCGACTCGGTCGATTCCAGCGTGTGGGTGACGACGTGGCCCAGTTCGATCAGGAGCCGGACCAGCAGAACGACGAGCGCGAGCGTCAGCGCCGCGTAGAACGGGGCGAGCAGCCACCGACAGGCGAAGAGAAAGCGTTCGAAACCACGTTCCAGCATTGTCTCTCGAGTTCCCGGCCATCCGAGGGCGGCCGGGATGTGGCACGGGGCTCGCGCCCTCGCAAGACGCTCAAGCTTGCGCCCGCCGCAGGGCACCGGAGCGGAGACTCACACGGCTTCCGCTCGATCGCCTCGGTCTCTTCCTTCGACATTGCGAGGCGAAGCCGTGGCAATCCAGGGCGCTGCATCCTCCGGACCGGTCGCGCTCCGGGTCGCTTCGGCTCCGCCTCGCGATGACGGAGCGGGGCGAAGGCCGAGGCGATCAAACGGAGGCGATATCACTCCGCCGCGACGCCGACCCCGACCGGGCAGGTCACGCCGGTGCCGCCGAGACCGCAATAGCCGCCGGGGTTCTTGGCGAGGTATTGCTGGTGGTAATCCTCGGCGAAGTAGAACGTCTCGAGCGGCACGATCTCCGTCGTCACCGGTCCGTAGCCCCGTGCCTGAAGCGCCCCCGCATAGGCGTCGCGCACCGCCCGCGCCGTCTCGGCCTGGGCCTCGCTGGCGGTGTAGATGCCGGAGCGGTACTGCGTGCCGACATCGTTGCCCTGGCGGTAGCCCTGGGTCGGGTCGTGGCTCTCGAAGAAGGTCTTGAGCACGGATTCCAGCGGCAGCACCGCCGGATCGAAGGCCACGAGCACGACCTCGTTATGCCCGGTGAGGCCGCTGCAAACCTCCTCGTAGGTCGGATTCGGCGTAAAGCCACCGGCATAGCCCACGGCCGTGACGTGGATGCCGTGCGGCAACTGCCAGAACTTGCGCTCGGCGCCCCAGAAGCAGCCGAACCCGAGCACGATCGTCTCGATGCCCTCCGGGTAGGGACCTTTGAGAGGCTGGCCGTTGACGAAATGGCGCTCGGCCGTCGGCAGGGGGTGGGGCCGGCCGGGCAGCGCCTCGGACGGGGTCGGCATTTCGGGCCGCTTGCGGAACAGAAGCATCACCGTTGTCCTCGGATGTCCGTCGGGCGGGATGCCGCGGCGGGTATGCCGCCCCGGCACGGCTTGATATGGTCATTCCCGCCAGCTTTGGCGACGGGGGCCGCTGGGCTCGGCGGCGTTCGCGGCGACGCACCACCAAGGAGCGATCGGAAGCGATGGACCCCGACGACTGGCAGTTGACGGAACGGGTCTGGGCTCGTGCCCGATCCGGCAAGGGCGACCCCTTCGCGGCGGCCGTGCGGGCTACCCGGATGGCGATGATCATCACCGACCCGCGTCGGCTCGACAATCCGATCGTCTTCGCCAACGACGCCTTCCTGCGGCTGACGGGCTATACGCGGCTGGACGTGACGGGCCGCAACTGCCGCTTCCTCCAGGGTCCCGACACCGACCTCGACGAGGTGGCCCGAATCCGTGAGGCGATCGCCGCGGAGCGCGACGTGAAGTCGGAGCTGCTCAACTACCGCAAGGACGGCTCCACCTTCCACAACGCCGTGTTCATCAGCCCCGTCCACGACGAGGACGGCACGCTGCTGTTCTTCTTCGCCTCGCAACTCGATGTCAGCGAGCGCTACGCGCTGGCGCAGGAGCGCGACCGGACGCGGGCCGCCCTCGAAACCAACGATCTGCTCCTGCGCGAGGTCGGGCACCGCGCGCGCAACGACCTGCAGATGATCGCCGCGATGCTGGCGCTCCAGAGCAGCAACAGCGGCGATCCGGCGGTGCGCGCGGCGCTCGGCGAGGCCATCGGCCGGATCGAAGCCCTCGGTGCCCTCTACCGCGAGCCTGTCCACCCGCAGGAAGGCGCCGGCCACGACCTCGCCGACCTGCTGCGCGAGATCGCCGATACGCTGGTCGCGGCCTCGGGCCGCGCCCATGTCACCCTCGCCTTCGATCTCGCCCCGCTGCGCATCCGCCCGGACGCGGCGGCCCCCTTGGCGCTGATCCTCAACGAGGTTCTCAGCGCGATCCTCAAGCATGCCGACCCGTCCCAGGCCCTTCGTCTGACGCTGCGCGTCACTCGGGAGGGAGAGGCGGTGCTGGTCGAGGTCGAGGAGGATGGCAGCGGCACCGCCCTGGAGGCGGACGGCTTTGCAACGACGCTGGTCGATGCGCTGACCCGTCAGGTCGACGGCACGCGCCAGCTGCGGGAGCGCCAGCCGTCGGGACATGTGATCGCGTTCCGCTTCAAGGCCGCGCGCGTCGCGGCCTGACTTTGCAGGCGACCGCGCCGGGCGGAGGCGGAGCCTAGGTGTTTGATCCCGCGGTGTGGTGGTACGGTTGACCACCATGCTGCGAGGGATGCGCTATGGGCCAGGTTCTCCATGGAAGCGCCACCACGACGGAGGCAGTCCGTCGCG
>NZ_QJJJ01000031.1:0-4517 GCF_003201865.1 Methylobacterium sp. B4
CCCGCTACATGACCCTGGAAAGCATCGCCCCAACCGGCGATGATCCCCTCGTCGGCCTGCCCACACTGGCAGCCTGACCGATCCGGCCCTGGCCGGTGATCGTGGTGGCCCTCTGCAAGCTACACCACGCCAAGGGACACGACCCTGGCAGCTTTCGGATACCAAGCGGCCATTCCTGCGGCTCTGATCGAAGGGCTGCTTATGGCGCGCAGCCGAAAAAGCGGCGTGCGAACTCATGACCTTTTGCGGACCTTTTGCTCTGCCCATTTCGGATGTCCTCGCGGAAGACAAAAGCAGACCTGATAGCGGCGGCCATGCGCAACGGCGGCCTGCGCGCGAACCCCTCGCAGGCGCTCAACGTCCTCGCCAGCGCCGTCATCACGGTGGCAATCGCCATCACTGTCATCGTCGGCCATGACCTCCATGCCGCCATCGGCATCTGGGCCGGTCTCTCGGGCCTTCTCCAGCTTACCACCGGCGTCCGGCGCTGGCGCAGCGCCCGCGGGCAGTGGCCCCAAATTCTGAGCGGTTCGCAAACGGGCCCGACCGCCGCGCGCACGCCGAGGTCGCGCGCGTCCTGCGCAACACTGACACCACGTTCCCGAACCAGTCGAACTGTCTCAATTTAGAACTCACGCCCGAACGTGCGACGCTGCATGGACCACCTCCGGCTTCACTATCACACCCAGACCGGTTGTCCGTGAAACCGACAGCGGGCCAAACGTCGTTCCTGCATCCCCGGACCACGCACCCGGGTGAGGCAGGCCCTGTCTTCCCCAGTGCAGATGCGCCACCTTCGACAAAACGCGATTGCTTGCTCGCGCTACAACTCAATCGCGCTCTATTGTCTTCAATTTACGACATCGATGCTGATGATAGATATTCATTTCTTCCGTGTATCTTGTAAATTTGCCACATTCGCACTGATGGAAATGTCTTTTACATGAAAATTGGCAGGTTTCTTCAAATCTGATCTTTCCGGGGATGAAAGCCAGCGCGTAACGCTACCGAACCTCACCGTTCGGAGCTCCGTGTGTCTCACCGCCTCCCGCGTCACCGGTCTGCGTTCCCGACGTTGGTGCGTCTCGAAAACCGCGTGCTGTTTGATGGTGCCGCTGCCGTGACGGCGGACGCGATGGCCGCGCAGGCGGACGATAAGAGCCATCTGGACGACGCTGCGATACCTGAGGGCGGCGCGACCTCTGGATCGTCCGCTGAACTGTCAGCGATGGCCGGTTTTGATGCGCGCGAGCCGGGAATCGCGGAAAGTCCTCTTCTCGTCGTCGTCGATGCCGCGAGCCGCAGCGAGGATGTGGCGCAAGGAGCCGGGCCAGGACGGGAGGTACTGCTTCTCTCGGCGGACGAGGACGGGCTCGGTCGCATCGCCGAATACTTGCGCGGGCGCACCGGCATCGCCGGGATCGAGATCATGGCGTCCGGCGAGGGCGGATGTCTCTCACTCGGCAACAGCTCGATCGACTTCAACGCGCTCAGCGCCGACCAGCAGGGACTGCTCCAGCGTATCGGTGCAACCCTGTCTGATGATGCCGAAGTGGCGATCGATGCGGATGGTTTTGCAGCCGGTGCCATGGGCGCCGCGGGGGCGGACCGGCTTGCCGCCCTCACCGGCGCCGATGTTGTCCTGCACGGGAGAGAGCCTACGGCGAGTCACCGCGAAATCGTCTTCATCGATAGCCGGCTCGCCGACCGCGAAACCCTTCTGAAGGGGCTCGCGCCCAATGCGGAGGCCATCCTGCTCGACGGCGACCGTGACGGGGTCGAGCAGATCGCCGAGTCCCTCCAGGGACGCAGCGGGATCGATGCCGTTCACATCCTGTCCCATGGCGAGGCGGCCTCGCTGCAGATCGGCACCGCCACGCTCGACGCGGATTCGATCACCGGGCGCTACGCCGAGGCGCTCGCAGGTCTGCGCACGGCGCTCTCGCACGATGCCGACTTGCTGATCTACGGCTGCGATTTCGCCGGCGGAGAGGCCGGCGCACGTGCGGTCGCGCTGCTGAGCGAGGCTACCGGAGCGGACGTGGCCGCCTCGGTCGATCCGACGGGCGCTGTCGCTCTCGGCGGCGACTGGGATCTCGAAATGCGCACCGGCGCGGTCGAGGCGCCGCTCGCCGTCGATGAAGCGTCCCGTGCGGCCTATGCCGGCCTGCTCGCGACGGCCGTCAACACCGGGCGCGGCGCGATCATCGCGGCCGTGGGCCAGGGGCTCTACAGCATCGACGTCACGACCGGCAAAGCCACGCTGATCACGACGGCTCCGACCGCCCTCGGCGGCCTTGCGCTCAGCGGAACCCTCAATTCGGTGGCGATCGATCAGGCCAACGGGCTGATCTACTACGCCGACAGCAGCGCCCTGACCACGAACCGGGCTCTGTTCGCCTACGACTACGTCAACAACAGCCACATCGTCATCGACTCGGATCTGACCAACAACGGGGCCGGCCTCAGCATCACGGTCGGCACCACCGGCGTCGGCAGCGGAGCCGCTGCCTTCGTCAACGGTGCACTCTATCTCGGCGTCGAAAACGTTTCAGGGTCGGCCGACCAGATCTACCGCCTCACCTTCGGCAACAACGGGCGCACCGTTGCCTCGGCGGCGGCCTTCGGCGCCCAGATCACGGGCACCAACGACTGGGGCGACTTTGCCGCCGATCCCACCGGCAACGGCGGCACCGGCGTCCTGCTCAGCCTCAACGGCGTCGGCGACACCGCGATCACCCGCTACAATCTCGCGACCGGCGCGATCATCAACTCCGTCCCGAACGGAGCGGCCGCCAACGTTCAGGGCGGTGGCGACATCCTGGGCAACACCTACGTCGTCGGTAACACGGTGCAGCAGATCAACCCGGTCACCGGTGCGGTGATCGGCACGCCCGTCACCATCACCACGAACGGGACCACCGCGCTGACCGGCGTCTCGGATGCGACGACCTACACGCCGCCGACCGGCTCGATCGGCGACCGGATCTTCGCCGACCGCGACGCGAGCGGCAGCGTCACGGTGGGCGACACGGGCTTTTCCAACGTCACCGTGCAGCTCATCGACGACGTCGACGGTGACGGCGTGGTCGATGCGGGCGAGCGCATCCTTGCGACGGACACCTCGGACGCCGACGGCAACTATCTCTTCACCGGCGTGCTGCCCGGTCAGTACATCGTTCGGGTGACGGATACGAACGGCGTCCTCGGCAGCGCGGCCTCGACCACGGGCGGGAGCAGCCGCAGCGTGACGCTCGCGGCCATCGGCGCCAGCAACCTCAACACGGATTTCGGCTACGCCGCACGCCCGCCCGTCGTCGATCTCAACTCGGCGGTCGCGGTCGACACGCCCGTCAACATCGTCGCCAACGGCACCTTTACCGGCGGCACCGCTTCATGGACGACCTCCGGGAGCACCGCCTACACATCGACCGTCGGTGGCGGCGGCGTGTACTGGGATGCCGACCGAAGTGCAGGCACCCTGACACAGGCTGGTCTGACGGGCCTGGGCAACGGTCCGTCTTCCAATGGCACGGCGCAGCTCATCTTCGGCTTTGGCTGGAACAACTCGTCGCCCGATACCACGGCGCCCGCTATACTCGATGTCTCCGTGGGCGGTGTCGTCTACGCCCGGATCACCACCGGCGTTTCGGGGGGCGCCGCCACCACCGCCACGGTGGCTTACCTGAACGGGGCAAGCGGGAGTCCGGCGACCATCGCCGCCTCGACCTATCAGGCCTGGACGGCGACCGACCTTACCGTAAATCTCCCGACGAGCGTCGCCGACAGCGGCGCGCTGGTCTTCTCCTACAATGCCGGGACCTCTGGCGACGACATCTTCGTCGATACGGTGCGGGTCAACACCTATCCGGCGGGCGCCCGGAACTACGCGACGACCTACACGGAGAACGGTGCGGGCGTCGCGATCGCCGCGGCGGCGGCCTCGGTCGCCGATCCCGACAGCACGAACCTGCAATCCGCAACGATCGTGCTCACCAACGCGCAGGCTGGCGATGTGCTGGCGATCGCCGGTACACTGCCCGCCGGCATCACCGCCACCATCGATGCGAGTGTTGCGGGCCAGTTCACGATCAATCTCGGCGGCGGGGCGACGACCGCTGCCTACGCCGCCGCGATCCGGCAGATCCAGTTCCTCTCGACATCCGACAACCCGGCGACGTTGCAGCGTACCGTGACCGTCACCGTCAACGATGGCGGTCTCACCTCCAACACGGCCACGACCACGATCAGCGTTACGGCCGTGGACGATGCGCCGGTGAATACGCTGCCGGCGACGTTTGCCGCCAGCGAGGACTCGCCGCTGACGCTGACCGGCCTGTCGGTCGCCGACGTCGATGCCGGCACCGGTGCCGTCAGCGTCACGCTCGGCGTCAGCAGCGGCAGCCTGAGTGCGACGGCCGCAGGCGGCGTGACCGTCACCGGCTCCGGCACGGCGAGCCTCATCCTCAGCGGCAGCGTCGCGGCGATCAACGCCTACCTCGCCTCCGCCTCGGCCG
>NZ_QJJJ01000031.1:4704-49463 GCF_003201865.1 Methylobacterium sp. B4
CGCGGTTCTGGCCAACGACAGCTTCGAGAACCCCGCCCGCGCCATCACCGCGATCAACGGCAGCCCGGTCACGGCCGGCGGCGCGGCGGTGAGCGTTCCCAACGGCAGCGTGCGCCTCAACGCCGACGGCACGCTGAGCTACACGCCGGCGGCCGACTTCAACGGCCTTGCCAGCTTCACCTACACCGTCACCTCCGGCGGCGTCACCGAGACGGCAAGCGTCAGCGTCACCGTCACGCCGGTCAACGATGCACCGGTGAACATCGCCCCGGGCACGCAGTCGGTCGCCGAGGACGGACCGCTCGCCTTCACCAACGGCGCGTCCGTGCGCGTCTCCGACGTCGACGGCGACAGCCTCGTTACGACGCTCACCGTCGCCAACGGCACGGCCACCGTCGCCACTGGCGGCGGCGCGGCAATCTCCGGCAACGGCGGCACGACCGTGGTGATCGCGGGCACCGCCGCGCAGATCAACGCGGCGCTGGCCGGCCTGACCTACCGGAGCACGCCCGATTTCAACGGCGCCGCGCAGATCGTCGTCCAGACCAGTGACGGCACGGCGAGCGACACCGACACCATCGCGCTCCAAGTCACCCCCGTCGCCGACATCGTTCCCGACACCCTGACCACGAGCGAGGACACGCCGCTCACCGCCAACCTGATCCTCGGCACCGGCGGCGCGAGCGCCGACAATTTCGAGAATCCGGGCCGCACCCTGATCGCGGTGACGCAGCCGCCCGCGGGCCAGGGCAGCGTGACCTTCGCCGCCGACGGGACGATCACCTATACGCCGGCCCCGAACTTCAACGGCACGACGAGCTTCACCTACACCGTCGCCTCGGGCGGCGTGATCGAGACCGCAACCGTGACGGTCACCGTCACACCCGTCGACGATGCCCCCGCGAATTTCGTGCCCGGCCCGCAGATCACGGCGGAGGACACCGCCCGCATCTTCTCGGCGGCCAACGGCAACGCGATCGGCGTCGCGGATGTCGACAGCGGCGTTCTCACAGTCGCGATCACCGTGACCAACGGCACGCTCACGCTCTCGGGGATCGCCGGCCTCACCTTCACGACCGGTGACGGCACGGCGGATGCCGCGCTGGTCTTCGCCGGCACGGCCGCCGCCATCAACGCGGCCCTCGAAGGCGCGGCCTACGCACCGAACCCGGACTACAATGGTCCGGCTCAGCTCACGATCCAGACCTCCGACGGAAGCTTGAGCGCCACCGACACGGTCGCGCTCACGGTCACGCCGGTGGCCGACATCGCCGACGACACGGCGGTGACCGACGAGGATACGCCGGTGCTGATCCGGGTGCTCGTCAACGACACCTTCGAGGATACGGGGCGCACCGTTACCGCGGTGAACGGAACCGCTCTGGTCGCGGGCGGCGCGGCGGTCGCGGTGGCCAACGGCAGCGTCACCCTGACGGCGCAGGGCGAGTTGGTCTTCGGGCCGGCCACCGACTTCAACGGCGTCACGAGCTTCACCTACACCGTGAGCGCGGGCGGCGTGACCGAGACGGCAAGCGTGCAGGTCGCCGTTGCGGCGATCAACACGCCGCCGGTCAACACCTTGCCCGCGGCTTTCGCCTCCCGCGAGGATACGGGATTGGCGCTGACCGGCCTCTCCCTCTCCGACGCGGATGCCGGCAACGGCAGCCTGCGCGTCACGCTGAGCGTGAATGCCGGCAGCCTGAGCGCGGTCTCCGCGGCCGGCGTGACGGTCGGCGGCGCGGGCACGGGCGTGCTGACCCTCGACGGCACGCTCGCCGCGCTCAACGCCTATCTCGCGGGCGCCAGCGCGCCGGTCTTCACCCCGGTGCCGAACGCCACGGCGAGCGTCACCCTGACGATGGCGTCGAACGACAACGGCAATACCGGCGGAGCGGCGCTCACCGACATCGACACCGCGACGATCACCATCACGCCGGTCAACGATGCGCCCGCGGGCGCGGACCGGGCCGTCACACTCGCCGAGGACACGACCTACACGTTCTCCGCAGCCGATTTCGGCTTCACCGACCCGGCCGACAATCCCGCCAACGCCCTCGAGGCGGTGATCGTCGACACCCTGCCGGCGGGCGGTACCCTCGCCCTCGGCGGGACGCCCGTCGCAGCAGGCCAGGCGATCACGGCGGCCAACCTCGGGCTGCTCACCTTCACGCCCGCGGCCGATGTCGGCGGCGTCTTCTCCTTCACCTTCCGGGTCCGCGACAACGGCGGCATCGCGGACGGGGGCCAGGACACCGATCTCACCGCCAACACCGTTACGCTCACCGTGACGCCGGTGAACGACGCGCCGGTCAACACTCTGCCCGCGACCTTCGGCGTCGCCGAGGATGCCGGCCTGCAACTGACCGGGCTCGCCATTGCCGACGTCGATGCGGGTGCCGCGTCCGTGACGGTGGCCCTGTCGGTCGATCTCGGGACGCTGACCGCGCTCAGCGGCGCGGGCGTGGCGGTCAACGGCTCCGGCACCGGCCGACTCGTGCTCACGGGCACGGTCGGGGCGATCAACGCCTATCTCGGTGCAAGCTCCGCACCGGCCTACCGGGCGCCGGCTGACTTCAACGGCTCCATCTCCCTGACGATGGTCACGGATGACGGCGGCGCCAGCGGCGCGGGCGGGGCACTGCGCGACACCGACACCACGACGATCACCGTGACGCCGGTCAACGATGCGCCGGTCGGCGCGGACGCGACCGTCGTCGTCACCGAGGATACGACACTGCTCGGCCGCCTGCCGGTGGCCACCGATGTCGACGGCGACGCGCTGACCTACGGGCCGGGCAGCCTCGCCCCCGCCAACGGGCAGCTCACCGTCAACCCGGACGGCAGCTTCGTCTTCACCCCGAACCCGAATTTCAGCGGCGCCGACAGCTTCAGCTATACGGTGAGCGACGGCACCGTCACCCGTACCTATACGGTCGCCGTCGCGGTCGGGCCGGTCAACGACGCGCCGGTCGCCGTGGCCGACGCGGCGGCGACGGATGCCGGCACCCCGGTCGCCGCCAACCTCCTCCTGAACGACAGCGATGCGGACGGCGATCGACTCATCATCGTCGCGGTCAATGGCGCTGCCGGCAATGTCGGGGCGATGGTGGCGGGCTCGGGCGGGGGCATGTTCATCCTCGCTGCCGACGGCACCGCCCGGTTCGATCCGGGGGGAGCCTTCGCCGACCTGCCCGAGGGTGCGACCCGTGTCAGCGCGGTCACCTACCGCGTCGCCGACCCGTCGGGCGCGAGCAGCGAGGCGACCTTCACCGTCACCGTGACCGGCCGCAACGATGCGCCGGTGTCGGTCCCGATCCCCGACCAGACCGCGCAGGACGGCGCCGCCTTCACCCTGCCGCTCTCCGGCAATTTCAGCGATCCTGACAGCGGCGCGACCCTGATCTTCTCGGCCACCGGCCTGCCGCCGGGGCTGACCATCGATCCAGCGACCGGCACGATCGGCGGCACGCTCGCGAGCAATGCGAGCGTCGCCGCACCCTACGCCATCACCATCACCGCGACAGACGCCGCCGGACTGGCCACGAGCCGCGCCTTCACCCTGACGGTGACGAATCCGGCCCCCGTCGCGCGCGACGACGCCTTCACGACGACGCAGAACGCAGCCGTCGCCGGATCGGTTCTGGCCGGCAATGGCGCGGGCGCCGACAGCGATCCCGATGGCGACCCGCTCACCGTCGCCGCGGTCAACGGCGCCTCGGCGCTCGTCGGTGTCGCGGTCGTGGGCTCGGCCGGCGGCACGTTCGTCATCGATGCCGGCGGCGCCTTCAGCTTCGTGCCGGATGCGAGTTTCGTCGATCTCGGTGCCGGCGAGTCCCGCACGACCAGCGCGACCTACACGATCTCCGACGGCCAGGGCGGGACGGCGAGCGCGACGCTCACCGTCGCCGTCACCGGCGTGAACGACGCGCCCGTCGCGCGCGACGACGTCTTCGCCACGATCGAGGAACAGGCGGTCACCTTCGATCCGCGCGCCAACGACGCGGATCCCGAGGGCGATCCGCTGACGATCACGGCAATCGCCGGACAGGCGATCCTTCCCGGCGGTACGGTCGCCGTGACGGGCGGAGCCGTGACACTGAACCCGAACGGCACGCTCACCTTCGTACCCGGCACCAACGTCAACGGCCCCGTCTCGTTTAGCTACACCGTCTCGGACGGCCGGGGCGGCGTCACCACGGCGACTGTCACCGGCAGCATCGCACCGGTCAACGATGCGCCCTTTGCGACAGCCGACAGCTTCGTCACGAACGAGGACACGGCGGCCGTGGTCGCGGTGCTCGGCAATGATGGCGACGCCGACGGCGATCCGCTCGCGATCGTCGCGGTGAATGGCCAGGCGATCACCGCAGGCAGCGCCGTCGCAATCGGAGGCGGCACGGTCGCGCTGAACGGGGACGGCACACTGCGCTTCACCCCGATCGCGAACTTCAACGGTCCCGTCAGTTTCACCTACACGGTCTCGGACGCGCAGGGCGGCACGGCGAGTGCGACCGTCACCGGCTCCGTGATCCCGGTTCAGGACCTGCCGGTAGCCGGAGACGACAGCTTCGTCGGGCGCGAGGACACGCCGTCGCTGATCGCCGTGCTCGGCAACGACGGCGATGTGGACGGCGATCCGCTCACGATCACCGCGATCAACGGGGCGGCGGTGGTCCCCGGCGGCTCGGTCGCGGTCGCCGACGGCAGCGTGAGGCTGAATCCGGACAACACCCTCGTCTTCACGCCGAACCTGAACTTCAACGGGCCCGTCAGCTTCTCCTACACCGTGTCCGACGGGCAGGGCGGCAGCGCCACGGCGAGCGTCTCGGGCAGCATCGCCCCGGTCAACGACGCCCCGGTGCTCGGCGACGACAGCTTCACGGTTGCCGAGGACGGCACCGTCACCTTCGACGTGCGCCTCAACGACACCGATCCCGATGGCGACGCGCTCGGCCTGATCCAGATCAACGGTGCCTTCATCGCCGCCGGCGGCTCGATCGCCGTGGCGGGCGGCACCGTGACGCTGAACCCGGACGGCACGCTCACCTTCGTGCCGCTGCCGAACTTCAACGGCCCGGTCAGCTTCGCCTACTCCCTGTCGGACGGGAACGGCGGCACGGCCAGCGCCACGGTGACCGGCCTCGTCACGCCGGTCAACGACGCTCCGGGTGCGAGCGCCGACAGCTTCACCGGCATCGAGGATACGCCCTCCACCGTCGCCGTTCTGGCCAATGACGGCGACATCGACGGAGATCCGCTCACGATCACCGCGATCAACGGGACGGCCATCGCGCCCGGCGGCTCGGTCGCCGTGGTCAACGGCCGCGTCACGCTGAACCTCGACGGCACGCTCACCTTCGTGCCGAACGCCAACATCAACGGTCCTGTCGGCTTCACCTACACCGTCTCGGACGGCCGGGGCGGCAGTGCCACGGCCGCGGTTTCCGGCAACATCAGTCCCGTCAACGACCTGCCGGTCGCGGCGGATGCGAGCTTCGCGACGAACGAGGACGTGGCGCTCAGCGGCCGGCTCCCCGCTGCCATCGACGCGGACAACGACGCGATCACCTACGAGGCCGGCACAACGACCCCGGCGAACGGCCGCGTCGCGATCAACCCGGACGGCACCTTCACCTACACGCCGAACGCCGACGTCAGCGGCACCGACCGGTTCAGCTACGTCGTCAGCGACGGGCGGGGCGGTACGAGCGAATATTACGTCACCGTAGCGATTGCGCCGGTCAACGACGCACCGGTCTCCACGCCTCTTCCCGATCGCATGCGGATCGACGGCCAAGGCGTCAGCTTCGACGCCTCCGCCTATTTCAGCGACGTGGATGGCGACCGCCTCAGCTTCTCGGCGGTCGGCCTGCCCCCCGGTCTGACGATCTCGCCGGCCGGCCTGGTCTCGGGCACGATCGACCGCAACGCCAGCCAGGGCGGTCCTTCGGGCAACGGAACCTACACGGTGACGGTCACCGCCGATGACGGGCGCGGCGGGATCGCCTCACGCAGCTACGCCGTCGTCGTGACGAACCCGAGTCCGATCGCGGTCAACGATGCGGTTGCCACCAGCGAGGACACGCCCGTCACCCTCAACGTGCTCGACGGCACCGCCAGCGGCGGCACGCCCGATCGCGACCCCGACGGCGATCCCCTCCGGGTGATCTCCGCGAGCGCCGGCCACGGCACGGTGCTGATCGGTCAGGACGGCGCCATCACCTACACGCCGAACGCCAACTTCAACGGCAACGACACGATCGTCTACACGATTTTCGACGGTCAAGGCGGCACGGCGAGCGCCGTGGTCACGGTCACGGTCCTCCCCGTGAACGACGCTCCGGTCGGCGCGCCCATCGCCGACCGCACCCGCAACGACGGCGACATCGACAACATCAATGCCGGCGCCTTCTTCAGCGACGCGGAGGGCCAAGCGCTCACCTTTTCGGCGACGGGGCTGCCGCCGGGCCTGATCATCGACCCCGCGACGGGCCGCATCACCGGCCGCCTCTCGGCGGACGCCTCCGGCCCGACCGGCGCCGCGACCTACTCGGTCAGTGTCACCGCGCGCGATACGGATGGCGCCACGGCCACCGTGCGCTTCGCCTACACAGTGCTGAACTTGCCGCCGCAAGCGCGCGACGACGTCGCCACCACGGCCGAGGACACGCCGGTCGACGTGCCGATTCTGGCCAACGACACCGATCCGGACGGCGACACCGACCGCGTCATCGCGGTCAACAACATCGTCCTGACGGTCGGCGGTCCGGCCGTCGACACGGCCAACGGCAGCGTCCGGCTCGTCCTCGATGCCAACGGAAACGAGGTGCTGCGCTTCACCCCTGATCCGGACTTCAACGGCCAGGAATCCTTCACCTACACCATCATCGACGGCAACGGCGGCACCGACACGGCGACCCTGACGATTACGGTCACGCCCGCCAACGACACGCCGCAGACGCTCGCCCCGATCCCCGACCGGGTTCGGGCCGACGGCCAGAGCTTCACCTACGATCTCGCCGACTTCTTCCGCGATCCCGACGGCGACGCCCTGCGCTTCACCGCCTCCGGCCTGCCGGCCGGGCTCGGCGTCGATCCGGCCACCGGCTTCCTCAGCGGCACGATCGACCGCAACGCGAGCCAGGGCGGAGCGGGGGGCATCTATACCGTCCTCGTCACCGCCGCCGATCCGGGCGGTCAGGCCATCAGCCAGAGCTTCGCGCTGACGGTCACGAACCCCGCGCCCACCGCCAGCAACGACACGGTCACGACGACGGAGGACGTGCCCGTCAGCATCGACGTCCTTGCGGACGACAGCGATCCGGACGGCGATCCGCTGACCATCGTCGCGGCGAATGCCGGCCGGGGCAGCGTCTCTGTCCTGGGCGGTGTCATCACCTACCTGCCGCCCGCCAACTTCAGCGGCACCGATACGGTCGTCTACACCATCTCCGACGGCAACGGCGGCATCGCCAGCGCGACGCTGACGATCGTGGTGAACCCGGCCAATGATGCCCCCATCGCGACCGGCACCATCGCCGACCTGATCGACAACGACGGGCAGCAACTGCTCGGCGGCGATGCCGTCAACCTCTCGGTGTACTTCGCAGATCCGGACGGGGATCCGCTGACGTACACCGCCACGAACCTGCCGCCGGGCCTCTCGATCGACCCCGTGACCGGCATCGTTTCGGGCATGATCACGAGCGGAGCGTCGGGGCCCGAGGGCGGCCGCGCCTACACGGTCACGGTCACGGCGAGCGACACCAATGTCGTCGGAGCGCCCGCGGCGACCCAGACCTTCACCTGGTTCATCGACAACATCCCGCCGACCGCGTTCTCCGACCAGCTGACCGTCTCGGAGGATGCCGGCGCGGCACTCGGCAACGTGCTTGCCAACGATACCGACCCGGACGGCGACGGCTTCGCGGTCTCGGCGGTGAACGGTCTCGCCGTGGTGGCCGGTGCACCGGTCACGGTGACGGGCTCGGCGGGCGGCCTCTTCACGGTCGGCGCCGACGGCGCTTACACGTTCACCGCCGGGACCGCCTTCGCCGACCTCCAGGCCGGTGAAACCCGCGCCACCAGCATCGTCTACACCCTGCGCGACGACAACGGGGGGCTCGACACCGCGACGCTGACCGTCCTGGTCACCGGCGTGAACGACGCGCCCGCGGCGGGCTCGATCCCGGCCTACGTCCGGGCGGACGGCGACGATCTCACCGTCGATCCCTTGAGCGTCAGCGCCTTCTTCAGCGATCCGGAAGGCGATGCCCTCACGTTCAGCGCGACGGGCCTGCCGGCCGGATTGATCATGAAGCCGGACGGGTCTCTCGCCGGCACGATCGCCAACGATGCCAGCCGCGGCGGACCGCTCGGCAACGGGACCTATACCGTCACGGTCACGGCGTCGGACGGCGCCGCACTCACCACGGCGAATTTCGTTCTCACCGTCACCAACCCGGCTCCGACCGCAGTCAACGACGCGATCACGACCCTGGAGGACACGCCGATCGACATCGACGTGGTCGGCAACGACGTCGATCCCGATGGCGACGCGCTGTTCGTCGATCCCGGCTTCGCGCCGCTCGCCGGCAACGGTATCGTCGCGATCAACCCCGACGGCACCCTGCGCTACACGCCGAACGCGAACTACAGCGGCATCGACACGATCGTCTACCGGGTCAGCGACGGTCAGGGCGGTCTCTCGACCGCGGTGGTCAACGTCTCCGTCGGCGCCGTCAACGACGCGCCGATCGCGGCGGCGCCGATCCCGGATGCCCTGCGCAACGACGGCGACAGCGTGACCTTCGATCTCTCCGGCGCCTTCCGCGACCCGGAGGGCGAGCGGCTGACCTTCACCGCCGCGGGCCTGCCGCCGGGGCTGACGATCAGCCCAGCCGGCGTCATTTCGGGCCAGATTCTGGCCGGCGCCTCGGGACCGACGGGCACGCGCGACTACCTCATCACCGTCACCGCCATGGATAGCCAGGGCGGCATGGCGTCGAGCCAGTTCGTCTACACCATCAACAACCTCACGCCGCAGGCTCAGAACGACATCGTTCTCAATGCGGTCGAGGATACGCCCGTCAACGTCGACGTCCTGGGCAACGACATCGATCCCGACGGCGACACCAACGTCGTGATCCGCGTCGAGAACATCACGGTGGTGGTCGGCGGTCCGGCGGTGGCCACGACGAACGGCACGGTGCAGCTCATCGATGTCGGAATCGGCCGCCCGGTCCTGCGCTTCACGCCCGACGCGAATTTCAACGGGACGGAGTCCTTCACCTACACGATCGACGACGGCAATGGCGGCACCGACACGGCGACGGTCGCCATCGTCGTCGCACCGGTCAACGACGCGCCGACCGTGGGCCAGATCCCCGACCGCGTCCGCTCGGATGGCGAAGGCGTCAGCTTCGACGTATCGGGCTTCTTCGCCGACATCGATGGGGACGGCCTCTCCTTCACGGCCCCTGTGCTGCCCCCCGGCCTGAACCTCAGCCCGGCCGGTGTGATCTCCGGGACGCTGACCGCCGACGCCTCGCGCGGCAGCCCCTACCTCGTCACGGTCACGGCGACCGATGCCAGCGGCGCACGGGTTTCCTCGACCTTCGCCTTCACGGTCCTCAACCCGGCTCCGGTCGCCGTCAACGATACGGTCGCGACGAGCGAGGACACGCCGGTCACCTTCAACCCGCTGACCGGCGCCGGCACCGTGAGCGGTGCTGCGGGCGCCGATACGGACCGGGACGGCGACGCGCTCGCGATCGTCCGCATCGATGGCCAGGCGATCACGACGGGCCAGACCGTGACCGTGACCGACGGCGCGGTGACGCTCAATCCCGACGGCAGCCTGACCTTCCGTCCGAATGCGGATTTCAACGGCACCACCACGCTGACCTATGCGATCCGGGATGCCGACGGCGACATGGCGGACGCCGCGGTGAGCATCAGCGTCGCGGCGGTGAACGACGCGCCGGTGATCGACCTCGACCCGACGACGCCCGGACTCGGTAGCACGGTCGTCTTCACCGAGGGCGGCGGCCCAGTCGCGGTGGCGGCCGGTGTCAGCATCGCGGATGCGGAGAACGACATCTTCGCCCTTCTGCTCACCATCGGCGGCGAGGCGGCGGATGCGGGCAGCGAGATCCTGCACCTCAACGGTCTCGTCGACATCGTACGGGCGACGTCGTCGGCCGGCACGATCACCTTCGGCGGAAGCACGCTCGGCTATGGCTACGACGGTGCCGGCACGCTCACGGTGCTGAACGCCGCGGGTGCCGGCACGCCGCTGCCCACCGGCACCCTTCGCGCCTTCGTGGCCGCCCTGCGCTACGAGAACGTTAGCGACAACCCGACGCTGGGTGCCCGCACCTTCAGCTTCAGCGTGGCCGATACCGCCGGAAACCTGTCCGCGGCCGCCCAGGCGGTGGTGACGGTGGCGCCGGTCAACGATGCGCCCCTGACCTCCGACGATGCCGGCACGACGAGCGAGGACGGGCCGATCCTGGCCGGCGCCTCCGTGCTCGGCAACGACCGCGATCCCGAAGGCGCCGCCCTCACGGTGGTCGCGGTAGCCGGCACGCCCGGCGGCGTCGGAACGCTCGTGGCCGGCTCGGCCGGCGGCGTGTTCCTCGTCAGGGCCGACGGCACCTACGATTTCGATCCGGGTATCGCGTTCCAGAACCTGCAGGCCGGCGAAAGCCGCACCACGAGCGTCAGCTATACCGTCGCCGACCCGAGCGGCGCCTCCGCCTCGGCGACGCTCACCGTCACCGTCACGGGCGCCAACGACGCGCCTCTGGCCGCCGACCTCGGCGTCACCACGGCGGAGGACCAGGCGCTGGCCGGCCCGCTGCCGGTCGCATTCGACGCCGATGGCGACGCCCTCGTCTACGCGGAGGTGTCGCAGCCCACGAACGGCACGGTGGCGATCAGCAGCACCGGCAGCTTCACCTACACGCCGAACCCGGACTTCACCGGCCTCGACAGCTTCACCTTCGCGGTCAGCGACGGCATCGCGAGCACGACCTACACGGTCACCGTCAACGTGACGCCGGTCAACGACGCGCCCGTGGCCGGGCCGATTCCGGATCAGACCTTCACGGATGCCCAGGCCGTCGGCCTCGACGTGTCGGACGCCTTCACCGACATCGACGGCGATGCCCTGACCTTCTCCCTGAGCGGCCAGCCCGCCGGCCTCACGATCGATCCCGCCACGGGCGTGATCAGCGGCATCGTGGACCGGTCGGCCTCGCAGGTGAACGGCGGCGTCTACACGGTCACGGTGACGGCGCAGGATCCCTCGGGCACGACAGCCGCGCGGACCTTCAGCCTGCGGATCACCAACCCCGCGCCGGTCGCGGAGAGCGACGCTTTCGCGGCGGTGCAGGATGGCACGGTCACGGGCTCCGTCCTCATCGACAACGGCGCCGGCCCCGATCGCGACCCCGATGGCGACCCGCTCAGCGTCGTCGCGGTGGACGGCACGAGCGCCGGTGTCGGCAGCCCCCGCGCGGGCTCGGCGGGCGGCCTGTTCACGATCCTGGCGGGCGGCGGCTTTACCTTCGCCGCGGGCAACGACTTCGACGACCTGCCCGCAGGCGTCACCCGCGTCACCAGCATCGACTACACGATCTCGGACGGCCAGGGTGGCACCGCGACCGCCGTGCTCAGCGTCACGGTCACGGGTGTGAACGACGCGCCCGTCGGCGCCGGTGCCAGTATCGCCGTGATCGAGGACACGCCCGCGAGCGGCGTCCTTCCGCGCGCCACCGACATCGACGGGGAGCTGCTGACCTACGCACTGGCCGCCGCGCCCGCCAACGGCACGGTCTCGATCGATCCGGCCGGCACCTACACCTACACCCCGGCGCCCAACTTCACCGGGCCGGACAGCTTCACCTACACGGTGAGCGACGGCACGAGCGCCGTGACCTACACGGTTGCGGTCAGTGTCGGTGCGGTCAACGACGTGCCCGTGGCCGGGGCCGACAGCTTCACCACGGCCGAGGATGCGGCCGTGACGGTCGCGGTGCTGGAGAACGACCGCGATATCGACGGCAACCCGCTCGCCGTCACGCAGATCGATGGGGCCGCAATCCTGCCCGGCGGCTCGGTCCCGGTCGGGGCCGGCACCATCACGCTCGGGCCGGATGGCACGTTGCTGTTCACGCCGACGGCGAACTTCAACGGCGCTGTCTCCTTCACCTACACCGTCTCCGACAGTCAGGGCGGTACGGCGCAGGGTCTGGTCACCGGCACCGTCACCGCGGTCAACGATGCACCGCTGGCCGCCGACGATGCGGCCGTGACCGGCCAGGACGCGGAGGTCAGCGGCAACGTGATCCTCGACGCGCCGGGCACGGACACCGACGTCGATGGGGACGCCCTCACCGTAGTCGGCGTCGGCGCACCCGCGGGTGGGATCGCCACCGCGGTGGCGGGCAGCAACGGCGGCACGTTCACGATCCAGGCGGGCGGCGCCTTCCAGTTCGATCCCGCCGCTGACTTCGCCGACCTGCCGGCGGGGCAGTCGCGCACCACGAGCGTCACCTACACGGTGTCGGACGGAGGCGGCGGCCTCGCCAGCGCCACGCTCACCGTCCGGGTCGACGGGGCCAACGACGCGCCCGACGCCGACGCCCTGCCGCCGCTCATGGGATCGGATGGCGCACCCGTCAGCCTCGCGCTCGGCGCATCCTTCCGCGATGTCGACGGCGACGCGCTCACCTTCGCGGCGGTCGGCCTGCCGCCCGGGCTCGGCATCGATCCCCTCACCGGCGCGGTCACCGGCACGATCTCTGCCGGCGCGTCCGGCCCGGCGGGCAACGCGACCTACCGGATCACGGTCACCGCGACCGATCCGGCGGGCGCCGCGGTGAGCCGCAGCTTCGATTGGATGATCCTCAACTCCGCGCCCGTCGCGGCGGACGACGCCATCACCACCAGCGAGGACCTTGCCGTGTCCGGCAGCGTGGCGCTCGACAACGGCGCCGGCCCGGACGTCGATTCCGACGGCGATCCGCTGAGCTACGTCCTCGTCGCGGGGCCGGCCAACGGCAGCCTCGTCCTCGCGGCGGACGGCCGCTTCACCTACACTCCGGCCCCCGATTTCAACGGGATCGACCGCTTCACTTACCGGGTCTCCGACGGGAACGGCGGCACGAGTCTCGCGACCGTCACGCTCACGGTCGCACCCGTCAACGACGCGCCGAGCGCGGGAAGCGACGGCTTCACGGTCGCCGAGGACGGCAGCGCGATCATTGCGGTGCTCGGCAACGACGCCGACATCGACGGCGATCCGCTCACCGTCACCGCCATCGACGGCACCGCAGTGACGCCCGGCGGCAGCGTCGCGGTCCAGGGCGGCACGGTGACCCTTAATCCGGACGGCACCCTGACCTTCGCGGCGGGACCGGATTACTTCGGTCCGTCGACCTTCAGCTACACGGTCTCCGACGGTACGACCGCGACTCACGGACAGGTCGCCGGCACGGTCGGCGCCGTCAACGACGCGCCGGTCAACGGGCTGCCGCCGAGCTTCACCGCGCTTGAGGACACGCCACTCGTCCTCGCCGGCCTCTCCGTGGCTGATGTCGATGCGGGTCAGCTCACGCTCACGCTGAGCGTCGATGCCGGGCGCCTCGACGCGGCCTCGGCGGGCGGCGTGACGGTCGCGGGCAGCGGCACCGGCACACTGACCCTCAGCGGCACCCGCGACGCGCTCAACGCCTACCTCGCCGCCGCGGCGCCGGTCTTCACGCCGCCCGCGAACGCCACCGATCCGGTCACGCTGGTGATGCGGACCCTGGACGACGGCAGCGGTGGCGCCGGCGGCCCCTTGAGCGACACCGACACCGCGACGATCCTGATCGACCCCCTCAATGACGTACCCCAGACCGGTGACTTCGCGCTCGCGACCGACGAGGACCAGCCCGTGGCGGGAGCGATCCCCGCGGCCGATCTCGACGGCGACGCTCTGACCTTCGTGCTGGTGGCGCAGCCGGCCAACGGCACGGTCCGGCTCGATCCAGACGGCAGCTTCATCTTCAAGCCGAACCCGGATTTCAGCGGGACCGAGACGTTCCAGGTCCGCGTCAGCGACGGCCAGGGCGGGGTCGCCGTCTCGACGGTCACCGTCGCGGTGCGGGCGGTGAACGACGCGCCCGTCGGAGCACCGCTCTCAACGGCGACGCTGGAGGACACGCCCCTCAGCGGCACCCTGCCCCCGGCCTTCGATCCGGAAGGTGCGGCGATCGCTTACGCCCTTGGCGCCGCGGCGGCCAACGGTACCGCCACGGTCACGCCGGACGGACGCTTCACCTATGTGCCGGATCCAGACTTCAACGGCAGTGACAGCTTCACCTACACCGTCTCGGACGGCGTTCTGACGAGTACCTACACCGTCACGGTGGGGGTCGGCGCCGTGAACGACGCGCCGGTGGCGGCGGCGGACGGCTTCGTCGTAGCCGAGGACACATCTGTCGTCCTGTCACCGTTGGCCAACGACCGCGACGTGGACGGCGATCCGTTGACGATCACCGCCATCGATGGGCAGGCAATCTTGCCCGGCGGCTCCGTCGCGGTGGCGGGCGGCATCGTACGACTGAACGGCGACGGTACCCTGCTGTTCGCGCCCGCGGCCGACTTCAACGGTCCCGTCTCGTTCAGCTACACCGTCTCCGACGGCCAGGGCGGCATCGCCACCGCGCAGGTGACGGGCACCGTCGCGCCCGTCAACGACGCGCCGGTCGCAAGGCCTGACAGCTTCTCCGGCACCGAGGACACGCCCACGACCCTGGCGGTGCTCGCCAACGACGGCGACGTCGAGGGCAACGCGCTCAGCATGACGGCCATCGACGGGCAGGCGATCCTGCCGGGCGGCTCCGTCGCAGTGGCGGCAGGCTTCGTGACCCTGAACCCGGACGGCACGCTCACCTTCGTGCCGACGGCCAACCTCAACGGCTCTGTCTCGTTCACCTACACCGTCTCGGACGGTCAGGGCGGCTCGGCCACAGCGGTCGTCAGCGGAGTGCTCGCGGCGGTCAACGATGCGCCGGTGCTCGGCCCCGACAGCTTCAACGTGGCCGAAGACACGCCGGTCCTGCTGGCGCCGCTGGCCAACGACCGCGACGTGGACGGCGATCCATTGACGATCACCGCTATCGACGGACAGGCGATCCTGCCGGGCGGCTCCGTCGCGGTGGCGGGCGGTATCGTACGGCTGAACGGCGACGGTACTGTGCTGTTCACGCCCGCGGTCGACTTCAACGGTCCTGTCTCCTTCAGCTACACCGTCTCCGACGGACAGGGTGGCACGGCCACGGCGGCCTTCAGCGGCGGCGTTGCGGCCGTCAACGACGCTCCCGATGCCGGTCCGGACAGCTTCGCCGGCACCGAAGACACGCCCGCGATCCTCGCGGTGCTTGCCAACGACAGCGATGTCGAGGGCAACGCGCTCAGCATCACGGCCATCGACGGACAGGCAATCCTGCCGGGCGGCTCCGTCGCGGTGGCGGCGGGCACGGTGACCCTGAACCCGGACGGTACCCTCGCCTTCGTGCCGGCGCCGAACGTCAACGGACCCGTCAGCTTCACCTACACCGTCTCGGATGGCACAGGGGGCCTCACCACGACCGCGGTCAGCGGAGTGCTCGCGGCGGTCAACGATGCGCCGGTGATCGGCCCGGACAGCTTCAGCGTGGCCGAAGACACGCCGGTCCTGCTGGCGCCGCTGGCCAATGACAGCGACGTGGACGGCGATCCGCTGACGATCACCGCCATCGACGGGCAGGCGATCCTGACCGGCGGTTCGGTCACCGTCGCGGGCGGCGTGGTCACGCTGAACGGTGACGGCACCCTGCTGTTCACGCCAGCAGCCGATTTCAGCGGGCCGATCGCCTTCAGCTACACGGTCTCAGACGGCCAGGGCGGCACCGCCACGGCGGCGTTCGACGGCAGCGTGGCGGCGGTCAACGACGCGCCGGTCGCGGGCGCCGACAGCTTCATCGTGGCCGAGGATAGCGCCGTCGTCATCGACGTGCTCGGCAACGATCGCGACGCCGACGGCGATCCCCTTGCCGTCACGGCGATCAACGGCATCCCCCTGGCGGCCGACGGGGCGGTGGCGGTCGCGGGCGGCAGCGTGCGGCTCGGGGCGGGAGGCACCCTCGTCTTCACGCCCGCTCCCGACTTCAACGGGATAATCGGCTTCGCCTACACGGTGACGGACGGACGAGGCGCCAGCGCCTCCGGATCGGTGCTCGGCACGATCACGCCGGTGCCGGACGCTCCGGTCGCCGCGGACGACCTCTTCCTCGGCGACGAGAACGGCGTCTCCATCATCCCGGTGCTGGCCAACGACCGGGACGCGGACGGCGACCCGCTCACGGTGACGGCGGTGGACGGTCAGGCGATCGCACCGGGCCGCTCCGTTGCGGTCACGGGTGGACGCGTCACCCTGAACGCGGACGGGAGCTTGAGTTTCACGGCGGCCGCCGGCTTCACCGGCGCGACGGGGTTCACCTACGCCGTCTCCGACGGCCAGGGCGGCAGTGCCACTGCGACGGTTCGGGGGGCGATCGCGCCGTTCCAGGCCGGGGACAACGTCTTCCGCGACCGCGGTGACGAGAGCCGTGAGCGGCTGTTCTACGGCACGGGCTGGATCGTCGAGGCGGTGCCGCTGCCCGCGCCGCTGCCCTGCCCCGACGTGGGATCGCTGCGGATCCTCCCTCACGTCATCGAGCACGCGCGCTTCCGCTACGGCACGGGCTTCCCCCTCGCCGACGCCCTCCCCCACCACGCACCCGGGGCCGCGATCGACATCCTGTACGAGGGCCGTTCCCTCTGCACGAGCCTGCGGATCGAACCCGAGGTCGTGGCGCCGCTCCAGGCCCTGCGGGTCTGGAGCGGTCCGTTCCCACCGGTCGAGCTGCCGCCCTTCCCCTCCCTCTTCACTACCCCCTCCCCCACCCCCTTCCCCGCACCCATGCCCGAGCCGGCTCTGCCGCGCGAAGGCCCCGGGACACCCGCTCCGATCGAGCGCCCGCCCGTGCTGATGCGCAAGGGCGCGTCGGCCCCCGCCGACTGGATGTTCCGGGACGATCCTGCCGAGCCCTCCCCCGCCCCCGGTGAGGCGAGCGCTGCAGAGTTCGCTTCGGGCTTCGACCTGGGGCTCGCCCAGAAACTGCGCGGCTTCGCGAACCGGTTCGAACGCGGTCAGGACCGCCTCGAAGCCGCCTTCGCGGAGCTTCCGCCCCCCGACCTCACCCATTCCCATCGCGACATCCAGGCCGAGGCCGACCGCTCATGATCCGCCGATCCGCTCGCCCCACCCTGAACAGCCGCGGCGGATGCCGGCCTGTGCGGCCCGGCCGTCTTGCCGCGGCGGCCCTGCTGATCGGCGCCCTTGGCGGCTGCGTCCTGCCCGAACCGGTTACCGAAGCGGAGCGCCTCGACGTGGCGCTCAAGGATCTCGACGCGATCACCCGCGCCCAGGCGCCGGTCGAGGGCCGGATCAACCTGTACGGGGCCATGGCCCGGGCGCTGCGCTACAACCTCGACCGCCGCATTCGGCTGGTCGAGCAGTTCTATGCCTCCGGCGAATTCGATCTCGCCAAGTACAAGCTCCTGCCCGATGCCAGCATCGGCGGTGGCTATCTCGGCCGCAGCAACCAGGCCGGCTCGTCGAGCCAATCGCTGCTGACGGGCCGCCAGTCCCTCGAGCCCTCGACCTCGCTGGAACGCAATCGCGGCGTCGCCGATGCCCGAGTGCTATGGAGCACGCTCGACTTCGGCGTGAGCTATGTGAAGATGCAGCAGGACGGCAACGCCGTTTGGCTGGCGCGTGAAGTCGAGCGCAAGACCACCGCCCGCATCCTCGCCGACACCCGCCGGGCCTACTGGCGAGCCTACGCGGCCGAGCGCATCGGCGCGCAGCTTCCGGCGATCGCGGAAGCCGCCAACGCCGCCATTCGCGCCGCGCACCAGGCGCAAGCTCGCGGGGACCTCACGCCGGAGGTCGCCCTCGATTACGAGCGCCGGATGCTGCGGACGCTGCGCGAGATCGAGCGCCGCCAGGAACTGATGGCGCTCTCGCGCGCCGAACTCGCGGCGCTCATCAGCGTCGATCCGGCCACGCCCCTGCGGCTGGGCAGCCACGAGACCCTGACACCGCCGAAGCTCCCGGGCGACGCCGAGGGGCTGCGTACCGTCGCTCTGATGTACCGCCCCGAACTCTACGAGCACGATTACAAGCTGCGCATCGCCGGGTTGGAGCGCCAGATCGAGATTCTCTCGACCATGCCCGGCCTGCGCATCGATACGGGCTACAGCTACGACACGAACCGCTACCTCTACAACAACAACTGGCTCGATCTGGGCGCGCGCCTCTCCCTGCAGCTGACGCAGTTCATCAGCCTGCCCGCGCGCCTGGAGCAGAACGAGACCAAGCAAGTCCTGATCGAAACTCAGCGCAAGGCGATGACGCTTTCCGTCATCACCCAGGTGCATCTCGCCATGCGCGCCTACGGCACCAAGCTGCGCGACTTCGCGCTCGCCAACCGCATCCTGCAGAACGAGGGGCGCGCGCTCACCACCATGCGAGCCAACAAGGAGGCGACCACCGCCGGCGAGGCAGCGCTGATCGAGGCCCGGGCCGCCCACGCGCTCGCCTCGCTCGACTACTACTACACCTATGCCGAGCTTCAGGAGGCCTACGCAACGGTGCTGACCTCGCTCGGCATCGACAACTTCGATGGCGAGCGCGAGGGCGACCTGCCGGCCCTCACCGCGTCGCTTCGCGACTTCGTGGAGCGTGGCCTGACCGAGCGCCTCGCTCGCCACCTCGCAGAAGCGCGCGAAGCTCGCCGCACCATCACCACCGGCTCGGTCGGCGTCCGAGAGGAGAGCAATTCGGCCCCGGCTCCCGAGGCCGCAGCACTGGCCCGGCGCCGAGAGGCGAGTGCGAGCGTGACGGTGGCAGAATGAGACCGCATCATCGTCTCGCGATCCTCGTCCCTTTTCTGCTCCTCGCCCTTCTCGGCGAAGCGGGGGCGCAGGAAGTGCGCGCCATGCTCCTGCCCGACCGGGAGGCGACGCTGACCTCGGACGGCCCGCTCCTGCTCGACCGTGTCGAGGTCGATCTCGGCGACCGCTTCTCGGCCGATCAGGTGCTGGTGCGCTTCGACTGCTCCCTGCGCGAAGCCAGGCTCACGGCAACGAGTGGCGTACACAAAGGGGCGCTCGCCCGGCTCGCCTCCAAGCAGCGCCTCGTCAAGCTCGGGGCGGTCGGCGCCCTCGAGGTCGAACTCGCCACCGCCGATGCCCAGAAGTCGGAGGGCGAGCTGGCGGAGGCGCGAAACGCCGTCAACCATTGCGTCCTGAAAGCGCCGTTCGCCGGCCGCGTCGCCAAGCGCCACGCCAATGCCCACGAGGTGGTGGCCGCCGACCGGCCGCTCCTCTCGATCGTCAGCGACGGGCCGTTGCGTCTCACGACAATCGTGCCCTCCTCGTGGCTGCCGCGGCTCAAGGTCGGCGACCGGTTCACGATCCGGGTGGACGAGACCGGGCGCAGCTACCGCGCCTCGGTCGCGGCGGTCTCGGGCCGGGTCGATCCGGCAAGTCAGTCGGTCGAGATCCTGGGGCGGATCGAGGGCGCGGAGGATCTCCTGCCCGGTATGAGCGGCACGGCGATCTTCCCCGGCGCGACGGCGGCGCGGTGAGGCTTTGATGACGAGCCATCCCCCGCCCCACAGCTTCTCGACCGATCGCCGGGCGCAGCGGCTCGCCGCCGCGCTCCAGTTGGAGGCGGCCTTCCGGACCGCGCGAAATGCGGCGGAACTGGCCTTCGCGGCGGTCAACGAGATGCAGCGGGTGGTGGTCTACGACACCGCTGCCCTGTTCTGGGCCGGGCGGCTCCGGCCCGGCCTCGTCGCCGTCTCCGCCGTCGCCGAGATCGACCGCAACGCGCCCTTCGCCCATGCCCTGGAGCGCCTCGGCGCGGATCTTCGCGGACAGGATGCCCCCTCCCTGGCCCTGGAAGCGTTCGCCGGCCCGGTCCCGGACGTGTCGCCGGCCGGTTCTGTCGCGGTGAAGGCCGTGCCGGAGGCGGCTTGGCCGGAAGGCATGCCGCGCCATGCGCTCTACCTCCCGCTGCGGCGCGGTGGCCATGGTCTGGGCGGCTTGATCCTGTTCCGACGGAGTCCCTGGACCGAGACCGAGCGCCACGCGGCCGAGCACATGGCGGAGGCGCTGGCCCATGCGGCGGCCCTCTTCCGTCGTCAGGAGCGTTCCTGGCAGGATCTGACGAGCCTTCGTACAGGGGTCGTTGTCGCGCTCGTCCTGGCGTTGCTGGCCGCCCTACCGGTGCGCCAGTCGGTGCTCGCCCCGGCCGAAATCGTGCCCAGGGAAGCGGCGATCGTCGCCGCTCCGGCGAGCGGCGTGGTCACGGGCATCCTCGTTGCCCCGAATGCCGAGGTGGCGGTCGGGCAGCCGCTGTTTCGCCTCGACGACACTGAGCTGCGCGGCAAATACGAGGTGGCGCTCCGCCAGCTCGAAGTGGCGCGGGCCGAACTGCTCGGTGCGCAGCAGAAAGCTTTCGGCGCCGACAGGAACGCCGACCGGAACCGGACCGAGGCGGCGGTGCTGGAGCGCCGCATCGACCTGAGGCAGGCGGAGGCCGCCACCTACCGCGAACTTCTCGCGCGCACGCAGGTGCTGGCTCCCCGTGCCGGCATCGCCGTGATGGGAGACCCTGAGGAGTGGAGCGGGCGCCCGGTGAAGCTCGGCGAGCGGGTGATGACCATCGCCTCGCCGAGCCGGTCCCGCCTCCAGATCTGGGTCCCGGTCGACGACGCCATCGACCTCGAACCGGGCGCGTCGGTCCGACTCTTCCTCAACATCGATCCCTTGCGTCCCGTCGAGGCGCGCCTCGTCCAGACGAGCTACGACGCCGAGATGTCGCCGCTCAACGTTCTGTCTTACCGTGTCCGCGCCGAGTTCGAAGGCGAGGGAGGGGAAGCAGGCGGGGCGACGGCTCCGCGCCTCGGCCTGAAGGGAACGGCGAAGCTCTACGGCGAATCCGTCTCGCTGGCCTATTTCGTCTTCCGGCGTCCGCTCGCCGTGATTCGCCGGACGCTCGGGCTGTGAGCGCGGCCCCCATCCCCCTCGGCCGGATCATTCCCGACCTGTCCGGTTCTGCCGGACCCAAGTCTCCGCCGCGCCTGCCTTCCTTGCGCCAGGAACTCGATCTCGTCGAGGGACCGCGCACGAAGGAAGGCGCTCCGACCTGGACGCTGCACGATCCCGTGCGCAATGCCTATTTTCGCCTCGGCTGGAGCGCGTTCGAGATCCTGGCTCGCTGGGCCCCCGTCACCGCTGACGAATTGGCAGCCCGCGTGAAGGCGGAGACCCGGCTCGACGTCGATCGCGAGGAGGTCGAGTCGCTGCTTCGCATGCTGCAGGACAATCATCTGGTGGCGGCCGGGGCGCCGGGCGCCTGGCGCGTCTACGCCGCCCACCGCGAGCGGCGCCGCGCTGGGCCTTGGTCGTGGCTGCTGCACCATTACCTGTTCTTCCGGGTGCCGCTGCTGCGGCCCGATGCGGCCCTGGACCGGCTCTCTCCCTTCGCGCGTCCGTTCTTCACGCGGCGTTTCGCTTCCCTCGTCGTCCTCGCCCTTATCGCCGGGCTCTATCTCACCGGGCGGCAATGGGACGGCTTCGTCGCCCGGCTGGCGGCCCTGACCTCGTTCGAGAATCTGTCCTGGCTGATCCTGGCCCTGGCCGGGGCCAAGGCGGTGCACGAACTCGGCCACGCCGTGGTGGCCAAGCGCTTCGGCGTGCGGGTACCCTCGGCGGGACTCGCCTTCATCGTGTTCTGGCCCCGCTTCTACACCGAGACGACCGACGCGTGGCGCCTGACCGATCGGCGTGCTCAGGTCGCCATCGACGGGGCGGGCATCGCAGCCGAGCTGGTGCTCGCGGTCGCCGCGCTTCTCGCTTGGAGCTTCTTGCCGGACGGAACGCTGCGGGACGCTGCACTGATGATCGCGACGGTGAGCTGGGCATCGACGCTGGCGATCAATCTCAACCCGTTCATGCGCTTCGACGGCTATTATCTGCTCGCCGACGCCGTCGGCATACCGAACCTGCAGCCGCGCGCCTTCGCTCTGGCCGTCTGTCATCTGCGCCGGACGCTCCTCGGCTTCGACGAGGCCGCGCCCGAACTCGTGCCATCGACCGTGCGGGCGTGGATGATCGCCTATGCCTGGATGGTGTGGATCTACCGGCTGGTGCTGTTCGCGGGCATCGCGCTCGTGGTCTACCACTTCTTCATCAAGCTCGTCGGGATCGGCCTCTTCCTCGTCGAGATCGGCTGGTTCATCGCGCGGCCGGTCTGGCGGGAGGCGCGCACGTGGTGGGGCCGGCGCGCGGAGCTTCGCCCGACTCGTTCGGGAATCGCCGCCCTCGCCGTTCTGACCGCGGGCTTCGTGGCCCTGGTGGTGCCGTGGCGCGGACGCGTCGAGGCGCCGGCGGCCCTGCGCGCGGCCGAGTTCGTGCGGGTCTTTCCTGCCACCCCCGGCCGGCTCGCGACGGTCCATGTCGCGGAAGGGGCGCGGGTCGCGGCCGGCGATCCGCTCGTAACCCTGGAAGCGCCCGACATCGAAGGTCAGATCGCCGTCGTTCGAGCGCGGATCGCCGAGACGCAGAGGGAGATCGACCTGAGCGCAGTGGCGCAGGCGAGCGCGGAGCGCCTGGGAATCCTCGCCGAGACCCTCGCCACGAATCGACGCGAGCTGGCCCTGCAGGAGGACCTCAAATCGCGCCTGACCGTCCGTGCCGCTCTCGGCGGTCAGGTGCGCCAGCTGGGCGAGCATCTGGCACCCGGTCGCTGGATGTCGGAGACGGAGAGCATTGCCCTCTTGGTCGCCCCGGAAGTGTGGACCATTCACGCCTACGTCTCGGAGAGCGATGTCGCCACCGTCGAGCCGGGGATGCAGGCACGTTTCCACGCTGCTCAGGCCGATGTGGCGCCCGTTCCGGCCGTGATCGAGACCGTCGAGCGGACCGACCTGCGTACGCTACCCGACGCTGCCCTAGCCGAACCGCTCGGTGGCCCGATTGCCGTGCGCCAGCGGGAGGGACGCTACGAGCCTGTCTCGGCCTTTTACCGCGTCCGCCTCAGGGCCGAGCCCCCCACAGCCGCATGGCATCGGACGATGCGCGGCGAGATCGCCATCGCAGGCGCGCCCCGCAGCCTGCTGCGGCGCTGGTGGCAGGCTATCGCGGCCGTGCTCGTTCGCGAGAGCGGATTCTAGAGTCATATCCGCTCCACTTGCATCCGCGGGGCATAACTGAATTAGCAGCAGGCCTCGTGAAAGTGGACATGGCCCGAATCGATAGCTCGTCGAGAAGCTGTTCTCAAAGTTGAGCACGTTCGGTGAGACTTGGAGCGCTTTGATTTCAGGTAGTGCACATCCTAGGAACAGCATAAGGCTATTGACCTGATCGTGATGCCGGCCGTTTGGGAACGCCAGCAGCTCTCGCCGGAACGCCTCAGCCACGGCGCCCCGCGTTGCAGTAAGTCACGACCGCTCTCGAGCCGCGCTGTCTGCGCCTTGAGCCCCATGCGCTTGTCCCGTCTGACCGGCCAATCGACGGCGTACCGTGCGCGGTTGCGCTCCTCCTGGCTCACTTGCTGCAGCATCGTGACGGGCCTGAATGCCGGCTCGACCCATCTCGTCCCGATGATCGGCCTGACGCCGATGGGCCGGCCAGGTGAGCCGGCGAGGTCGCCCGCCTCGTTCGCTTCCTGGCGGGCGACGAGGCGAGCTTCATCACCGGGGCGAATTTCGTGATCGACGGCGGCTTCACCGCCGGCGGCGCCTATCGCAGCGTCGCCGTAGAGCCGCCGGTGCCATCACATCGGCGACGCTCCGGCCCTGCGCGATCAACACCTCCGCCTGCCGCAGCTTGGCGACCACATCCTCCGGCTTGTACCGCTTCGTTCCCATCTGTCCGTCCTCGTCCTGGCCCGCGGGCCATACCTCAGAGAGGACCACTTCGAGGGGGACGGATCATCCGGGTGTTGTGGCTGCCGGGACCTGCCATTTCATGCCGGTGGCAGCTTTCGGAGGCCAAGCGGCCATTCCGCTGTTTCTGAGTGAAGATCTGCAAATGGCGCACCGCAGAACAAAACGAGCGCGAACTCCTGACCCTAAGCTGACTTCAAACGCTGATCCCTCGAAGGGCTGCTCTCCACCCCAAAGCAGACGCCTTGCGGACAGCCATAATGTCATAATATCATTTCCATTAACATGGACCTGCGGGCGTCTACGACATTGGTTCAGGCCAGGGACAGTTGCCAGCGTAGATTCTGCCGTGAGATAGGTCACATCCGCCGGATCGTCCGGCCACCCGTCGATTTAAGAGCGCCTAACAAAACGGGTTATGGCGCGTTGGCGAGGATGGCCAAACCGATCCTCCCCGACGATCTCTGGCTGGAGATCGCCCCGCTTCTTCCTGCCGCGAAGCCTCGTCCACAAGGCGGTCGTCCTCCCCTGGAGAACCGAGCTGCTCTGACTGGCATCCTGTTCGTTCTGCGCACGGGCATCCCGTGGGAGTGGCTGCCGGTCGAGATGAAGTGCGGCTCGGGCATGAGCTGCTGGCGGCGGCTGCGGGACTGGCAAGAGGCCGGCGTGTGGGCTCGGCTGCATCAGGGTCTCTTGAAGCGCCTTCACGCAGCCGGCGAGATCGACTGGAGCCGAGCGAGCCTGGACAGCGCCTCCGTCCCGGCGAAAAAAGGGGCTCTGCCACTGGCCCGAACCCGACGGACCGGGGCAAGCCGGGCACGAAGCGGCACCTCGTCACCGATGCCCGCGGCACGCCGCTCGGCCTCCTCCTGACGGGCGCCAATCGGCACGACAGCCCGCAGATGGCGCCTACTCTCGATGCCATTCCGCCGCTGAGCACGGGTCGGCGCGGCCGGCCGCGGCACCGGCCGGACAAGCTGCACGCCGACAAAGCTTACGACGCGAGGATCCGGCGGCAGGAGTGTCGTGCACGCGGCATCGTCCCGCGCATCGCCCGCAAGGGTGTCGAGAGCAGCGAGAAACTCGGCCGTCACCGCTGGGTCGTCGAGCGGACCCACGCTTGGTTCAACCGCTTCCGGCGCCTGCCCGTGCGCTACGAACGCCGACACGACATCTACGAGGCCTTCACGACCCTCGCTGCAAGCCTCATCACCCTGAACCAGATCAGGCGGTTCTGTTAGGCGCTCTAAGTCGTGGGTCCTGCGGCCGATCCTAGGATCCGGACGCCCATTCGGTTGGAGGCCGGGCCTCTTTCGTATTTCTTACCCGCTCATTGGATGGCGTGCCGATGCCTGCGCTGGATGGTCAATTTACCTCAAGTTTTTGATGCCTGACGGTTCCGGCATCCGGGTCAGGAGAAGAGCCGAGGCGGTCCCGACGGCGCTGGAGACGAGGAACGCCGCGGTGAACCCGCTGAGGTCGACGATGCTGCCGGCGAGCACGTTCGACAGTGCGATGGCTATCCCCTGGACGGTCGCGATGGCTCCCGAGGCAAGGTTGTAGCGGCTCTTGTCCTCCATGAAGTCGGCGATCATCAGCGGCTTGATGGCGCTGTAGAGACCGGTGCTCACGCCCTCCAAGGACTGGACGGCGAACAGCCAGATGGGGTCGTCAGACAGGGTGTAGAGCAGCGCCCGGACGGGCAGCATCGCGAATGCGAACAGGATGATGGGCTTGCGCCCCCAGCCGTCGGCGAAGCGCCCGACCATGATGGCCATCGGCAGCATCACCACCTGGGCCGCGATGATGGTCGTCGACGTGATCGCGGCCGACCAGTCCTCGTGCGCCAGCGAGATCTTCTGGGCGACGAGCGAAGCCATAGGTCCGTTCGCCAGCTGGAACAGGAAAATCGACGCGGCGAAGATGAGGAGGGGGCGGTTGCCGAGGAGCACCTTGAGCGCTGAGCCGCCCTTCCCCTTCGGCTTCACCTCCTCGGCGAGCGCCTGGCCCACGATCTCGCGCGGGATGGACAGCACCGCCGCGGCGGCGGCGAGTGACAAGGCGGGAACAATGAAGAAAACGGCCCGGTCCGGGAAGCCATAGCCGACCAAGGCGATCAGGACGGCGATGCAGACGTTGCCACCGCGGTACCAAGCGCTGTTGCGGCCCATGCGGCGCGACAGGCGCGCCTTCGGAAAGATGCCGAGCGTGAGGCCGGCGATGGTCGGGGTGAAGCTGCTGCCCGCCGCTGTCAGCACCGTGAAGGCTACCAGCACCGGCCAGAACTGGGGCCAGACCGCGATCACAGCGGCTCCGGCCGACGCCGCCAGAAGGGCGGCCACGATGGCCATTCGCTTGTCGCGCGCCGCGTCGATGACGGCGCCGAGGGGGGCCTGCAGGCCGACTCCGATGAGACCCGCGATGGTGGTCACCAACCCGACCGTCGTCGCGCTCCATTCTCGGTGAACGAGCAGGAAGACGTTAAGATAGGGCCGGAGCCCGCCGTTCACGTCGACCAGGGTCAGGTTCAGAAGGTCGAACTTGCGCGGGTGCAGATCCCGCGCCTGCTTGTCTCCGTCCGCCGTGTCCGGCCGTTCTGCCGTCCCGCTCATGCCCTCATGACACCTGTTCCGTTGCCGACGTAACGGGAAGTGACGTCCATCCACCGATTGCGTTCCATCGGTGCGGTCACTCGCTCCCTTGCAGCGATGGATGTCGCCGATCGTGTCATCGGCACCCTGGCGCCATCAAGGATCGTGCTGATCCGGACCGGGACGGTGCGCGACCTGCTGGACAACCGGCCTGGCATCGCCCGCGGGCTGCGGCTGGCCGGGCTGGTGGAGGCGGCGACGGCGCGGCAGTGGTTGGCGAGCGTGGGGCGCCGCTCGTGCGATGAGCGACTGACGCACTTCCTGTGCGAGCTCCTCGTCCGGCTGGGTACCGCGGGCCGCGCGTACGCGATGCCGTCCTGGCTACGCGCCAGACGCCGAAGCGTTGCGCCCGTCCGGTGGATCCCGACCGCTGGTCCCCTCCTCGGATATTGGGTTGCGTTCGCTGCGTCATCGGCTCGGATCCGGCGCCGCGGTCCGGCCGGCGAGTGGGCCGCCCCGTCCGCGACGATATCGCCTAGGTCGGATCCAACGGTCCGGGGCCACCAATCTTTGACAGCCCATGTGCGGCATGGAACGGACGAGGCATGTCGAGCACGCCGACCCGCAACATCGCCCTCACGCCTGTCCTGGAAAGCTATATTCGAGCGCAGGTCGCATCCGGCCACTACTCGAACGCCAGCGAGGTCGTCCGAGCCGGGTTGCGCCTGCTGATGGAGCGCGACTTGGTCGCGCCTCGGCCAACGGCGCCCGACGCGGGCCGGCCGGCCCGATGAGCGCCCTCGCATACGCCGATGTCTCGCGCGACTTCCAGGCCGACATCGGCCTCGTCGGCGGTATCGAGGCCGTGGCTACCATCCTCGACGTCGCCTGCCGCGTCACCGGCATGGGCTTCGCCGCCGTCGCCCGCGTCACAGAAGACCGCTGGGTCGCCTGCCGGGTCAAGGACGAGATCGCCTTCGGATTGGAGCCCGGCGGCGAACTGGAGGTCGCCTCCACCATCTGCCATGAGATCCGTCAGAGCCGGGCGCCCGTCGTGATTGAGCACGTGGCCAAGGACGCCGCCTACTGCGACCACCCGGCCCCAGCGCGCTACGGCTTCCAGAGCTACGTCTCGATGCCCATCGTGCTGCCCGACGGCAGGTTCTTCGGCACGCTCTGCGCCATCGACCCGAAGCCGGCGCCCGTTGACCGGCCGGAGGTTGTCGGCACGTTCCGGATGTTCGCCGACCTGATCGCCTTCCACGTCGACGCGCACCGGCGCAACGCCTCGGCGAACGCTGCCATCCGCAGCGAGGCGTTCGTCCGGGGCATTCTCGCGGCGAGCCCGGATTGCGTGAAGGTGCTCTCATCCGAGGGGAGGCTGGAGTACATGAACGAGCGCGGGGTCGCGATGAACCAGCTCGGCTCGTTGGAGGACGTGCTTGGGCAGCAGTTCGCCGACCTCTGGCCGGAAGGCGAGCGCGCCAAGATCCGGGACGCCATCGGCCGCGCCGCGGGTGGCGAGATCGCGCGCGCCGAAGGCTTCTGCCCGACCGCCAAGGGGGAGCCGCGTTGGTGGGAAGCGAGCTTCGCCCCGTTTCGGCTTGAGGGCACGGGCGAGCTCAAGCTGGTTGGCGTCTCGCGCGACATCAGCGAGCGGGTGAAGGCCGAGGAGGAGCGGCGGGCGAGCGCCGCCGCGCTGGAGGTCCTGAACGCCACCCTCGCCGAACATGTCGAGACGCGGACGCAGGAGCGCGACCGCATCTGGCAGGTGAGCCACGACATGCTCGGGGTGGCGGACGGCAACGGAATTTGGCTCAGTGTCAACCCGGCCTGGACCGCCATCCTCCGCTGGCCGTCCGACGAGGTCATCGGACGCACCTCGGAATGGCTAGAGCACCCGGACGACCGCGAGGCGACGCGGGCGGAGGTCGGGCGGCTCGCGGCCGGCCGGTCGACGCTCGCGTTCGAGAACCGGTTCCGTACGCGCGACGGCGACTACCGCACCCTGTCGTGGCGGGCGGTTCCGGTCGAGGGACTGCTCTACTGCGTCGCCCGCGACGTGACCGAGCAGCGCGAGCGCGCCGTGCAACTCGAACATGCCGAGGAGGCTCTACGGCAGTCGCAGAAGCTGGAGGCGGTCGGACAATTGACCGGTGGCGTCGCGCATGACTTCAACAACCTGCTCACCATCATTCGCTCGTCGGTCGACTTCCTGCGTCGGCCGAACCTGCCGGAAGAGCGGCGGAACCGCTACATGGACGCGGTATCGGACACCGTCGACCGGGCCGCCAAGCTCACCGGGCAACTGCTGGCCTTCGCCCGACGCCAGACGCTCAAGCCCGAGATCCTAGATGTCGGCGCGCAGTTGCGGGCGGTGGCCGACATGCTCGACACCGTCACCGGCTCGCGCATTCACGTGGTGACGGAGGTGCCGGACGCGCCCTGCTTCGTGCGGGCCGATCTCAGCCAGTTCGAGACCGCCCTGATCAACATGGCGGTGAACGCGCGCGACGCCATGGACGGCGAGGGCACGTTGACCCTGCGGCTAACCTGCGCCGGGGGCCTGCCGCCCATCCGCGGTCATGCCGCCGCACCAGGCCCCTTCGCCGCCGTCTCGATCACGGATACCGGTAGCGGGATCGCCGCCGAGCAGCTTGGGCGCATCTTCGAGCCGTTCTTCACGACCAAGCCCGTCGGCCAGGGTACGGGGCTCGGCCTCAGCCAGGTGTTCGGGTTCGCCAAGCAGTCGGGCGGCGACGTCGATGTCGAGAGCGAGCTCGGCCGTGGAACAGCCTTCACGCTCTACCTGCCGGAGGTCTTGGAGGTGATCCGCGACGAGCCGGCGGTGGTTCGCGACGGGGAGGCGTTCCCAACCGGCGACGGACAAAGCATCCTGGTCGTCGAGGACAACGTCGAGGTCGGACGCTTCGCCACCCAGATCCTGGAGGATTTCGGCTACCGGACGCCCTGGGCGGCCAACGCCGAGGAGGCGCTGGAGAAGCTCGGTTCGGACGGTGCCGGCTTCGACGCGGTGTTCTCCGACGTGGTGATGCCCGGCATGGGCGGCATCGAGCTGGCGAAGATCCTGCAGCGCCGCCTGCCCGGCCTGCCGGTGCTGCTGGCCTCGGGCTACAGCCACGTGCTCGCCCAGGACGGGCTGCATGGGTTCGAGCTCCTGCACAAGCCCTACTCGGCCGATCAGCTCGGGCGTATCCTCGGCAAGGTCGCGCCGTCCCCGGAGCGCCGCCGCTCCCCATCGGAATCCCGCTAGGATGGCACCCCACGGACGTACCGAGCGCGCCCGCCTCACCGACCGCGCCTGCACCAGCGAGGACGAAGCCGCCCGCCTCCGCGCCCTGGACCGCTACCGCCTGCTCGATACCCCGCGCGAACGGGACTTCGACGATATCGCCGAGGCCGCTGCAGACCTCTGCGAGACGCCCTTCGCGGTGGTGAACCTCGTCGGTGGCGGACGCCAGTTCTTCAAGGCCGAGGTCGGGCTCGGCGTGCGCGAGACCCCGCTAGAAACCTCGTTCTGCCGGCAGGCCCTCCTGCAGGAAGAATTCCTGTACGTCCCCGACGCGAGGCTCGACCCGCGTTTCGAGGGCAACCCGCTGGTCACCGGCGAGCCCGGCCTGCGCTTCTATGCCGGTGCCCTGATGAAGACTTCGGAGGGTCATCCGGTCGGCACGGTCTGCGTCCTCGACACCAAGCCCCACGAGCTCGGCGACCGGCAACGCCGCGGCCTGATGCGGCTCGCCCGCCAGGCCATGGCGCAGATGGAGCTGCGCCGTTCGCTTCGGGAGCAGGCGGAGCAGCGCCTGCTGCATGAGCGCATCCTCGACAGCGCCACCGACTACGCCATCGTCGCGACCGACCCGCAAGGCTTGGTCACCCGCTGGAACGAAGGCGCCGAGCGCATCCTGGGCTGGACCGAGGCCGAGATGCTCGGGAGCACGGTCGAGGCGTTCTTCACGCCGGAGGACCGGGCTCGGGACCGGGCCGGCACCGAGATGCGGCAGTCGCTTGAGCACGGCAGCGCCCCGGACGAGCGCTGGCACATGCGCAAGGATGGCAGCCGCTTCTGGGCCTCCGGAGAGATGATGCCGCTCAGGACAGAGGCGGGCGAGACCATCGGCTTCCTTAAGATCCTGCGCGACCGGACCGAGCAGCGGGAGAGCGGCGCCGCCTTGCAGGCGAGCGAGATGCGTTACCGTTCGCTGGTCGAGGTCAGCCCGCAGGTGGTCTGGTTCGGCGATGCAGCCGGCAACGTTACCTACTGCAACGTCTATTGGTACGACTACACGGGCCTGCCCGCCGGCGAGACCGGCGAGGCGAGCTGGATGGGCGTGATCCATCCCGACCACCGCGAGGCCACGCGCGCGGCCTGGCTGGCGGCAGCCGGATCGGGTCGGCCCTACGAGGTTGAGTTCCCCCTGCGCCGGGCCGACGGGCAGTACCGCTGGTTCCTGTCCCGGGCCCAGCCCGTGCGCGACGCCGACGGGGCGGTGCGCAGTTGGATCGGCACCTCGCTCGACATCCACGAGCGCAAGTTCGCCGAGGAGCGGTTCAAGACCCTCACCGAACTCGCGCCGGCCATCATCTGGTTCGGCAACCCCGACGGCAGCCTCAGCTACCTGAACGACCGCTGGTATGCCTACACCGGTCAGACCCCGGAGCAGGCGCTGCCCCTCGGCTGGGGCGAGGTCATCCATCCCGACGACCTGCCGGGCCTATTGCGCGTCTGGGAACACGCCCGCACGAACGAGGTCCTCTACGACACCGAGGCCCGCCTGCGACGCCGCGACGGCGAGTACCGTTGGTTTCTGATCCGGGCCGAGCCGATGCGCGACGCCGGCGGCACGGTGGTAGGCTGGCTCGGCAGCGACAGCGATATTCACGACCGCCGCCAGACCGAGGAGGAGTTGCGCCGGGCGCGCGAGCAGTTGCGCCTCGCCGTCGAGGCCGCCGGAACCGGCGTGTTCGACTTCGACCTCGTCTCGAACGAGCTGAATTGGGATGCCCGTCTCCGCTCCTTCTACGGCCTGGCGCCGGACGCCCCCGTTGATCTGGCCGTCCACCTGGCCCGCGTGCACCCGGATGACCACGCCGGGGCGGACGAGGCCGTGCGCGCGGCGGTCGACCCGGCGGGCGACGGCGTCTACGACATCACGTACCGCACGGTGGCGCCGGAAGACGGGACCGAGCGCTGGGTGTCCGCCAAGGGCCAGACCCTGTTCGAGGACGGGCGGCCGGTGCGCCTCATCGGCTTCGCGCGCGACGTGACCGAGAGCCACCGTGCGGGGCAGGCCTTGCGCGAGACCGAGGAACGCTACCGGCTTGCCTCGCGCGCCACCAACGACGCGATCTGGGACTGGGACCTCGCCACCAACCACGTCCTCTGGAACGAGGCCCTCGGCGAGGCGCATGGGTACGCCCCGGACGCGGTCGAGCCGACCGGGGACTGGTGGATCGGCCACATCCACCCCGATGACCGGGCCCGCATCGACCGCTCGATCCATACGGTCATCGACGGCCTAGGCTCGGCCTGGTCGGACGAATACCGCTTCCTGCGCGCGGACGGTTCCTACGCGGACATCCTCGACCGCGGCTACGTCATCCGGGACGCAGCGGGCCGCGCTGTGCGCATGATCGGCGCCATGCTGGACATCAGCGAGCGCAAGCGTGCCGAGGAGCACCAGCGCCTGCTCACGGGCGAGCTGCAGCACCGGGTCAAGAACACGCTGGCGCTAGTCCAGGCCATCGCCGGCCAGACTTTCCGCAACGCTTCCGACCTCGCCGCGGCCAACGAGGCTTTCTCCGCCCGCCTGATCTCGCTGGGCCGCGCGCATGACATCCTCACCCAGTCGAGCTGGTCGCAGGCGCCCATCGCCGAGGTCGTCGAAGGGGCCCTGGCGGTCCACCGTGGCGGGGCGTCCCGCATCCGCGCGAGCGGGCCGAACGTGCCCCTGGCCGCCAAGGCCGCCCTGGCGCTGGCGCTGGCCCTGCACGAACTCGCCACCAACGCGGCTAAGTACGGGGCGCTCTCGAACAATTGCGGGGCAGTCGACCTGCGCTGGCACGTGGTGCACGAGGGCGGGGCACCCCGCTTCTGCCTGACATGGTCCGAGCAGGGTGGGCCGCCGATCCTGGCCCAGCCGACGCGTCGCGGCTTCGGTTCGCGCCTGATCGAGCGCAGCTTCGCCGATGAAGTGGGTGGCGAGGTCAAGCTCACCTATGCCCCGACCGGCCTCGTCTGCCGCCTTGAGGCGCCGCTCGCCTCCATGCAGGAGGCCAACGACGAGGCCGCGGCCTGACGGGGGCAAGGCCTCCGGTCGCAAAGGTGCCGCGGCCCCTCGCAATTGCCTCACCCCGGCACTGCCCCTGGGCTTCACTGGGGCGAAGCGGCGCGGCAACCCGGGGCGCGGCCGCAGGTTAGGCATCACGAGCCCGGTTTCGGGCTGGCATATTCGGGGGCGGCTGAACGACGGCTGATCCTGGAGGATGGGTGGGCCGTGCGGGACGATACGGGTAAGGGGACCGCGGAACTGAGGCTGTTGCGCGCCGCCGTCGAGGCTTCCGGCGAAGCCATCGTCATCACCTCGGCGGAGCTTGAGGAGCCGGGTCCCAGCATCGAATACACGAACCCGGCCTTCACCCGCATGACCGGCTACGAGGCGCACGAGGTCATCGGCCGGACGCCGCGCCTGCTGCAGGGACCTGAAACGGAACGCGCCGTGCTCGACCGCATGCGGGCCGCGTTGGTCGCCGGTGAGCCGTTCCAGGGCGAGGCCGTGAACTACCGCAAGGACGGCTCGACCTACACGGTGGAGTGGCTGATCACACCGGTGAAGGATGCCGATGGATACATCACGCACTGGGTCTCTGCCCAGCGCGACATCACCGAGCGGCGCGGCGGCGAGGACCGGCAGGCGCTGATGGTGCGGGAACTCCACCACCGGGTGAAGAACACCCTTGCAACGGTGCAGGCCGTGGTGAACGCCACGGCGCGCTCCTCCCTCACCGTCGCCGAGTTCACACGCGCCTTCTCCGGTCGGATCGGGTCGTTGGCCCGCACCCACGCGCTGATCACGGAGGACCTCGCCCAGGCCGCCTCGTTCGAGGGACTGCTGAGGGCGGAGCTCGACCCCTACGACGAGAGGGGCCGCCTTTCCCTGGACGGAGCGAGGGTTGTTCTGCCGTCCGAGCTCGCCGTGCCGGTCGGCATGGCCTTGCATGAGTTGACCACCAACGCCCTCAGGCACGGTTCGCTCGCTGACCCGAACGGCCGCCTCCAGGTGACTTGGCGGGTCGAGGACGGGCCTGCCGGCCGCGCCTTGCGCTGGGCTTGGAGCGAGCACGACGGCCCGCCCGCGGCGCATCCCACGCGCGAGGGCTTCGGTCACCGCCTGCTCAAGAAGGTGCTGGCCTCCCAGACCGGCGCCGAGGTCGAAGTCGATTTCGCGCCCGACGGCCTGCGGGTCTCCGTGCGCATCCCGTTGCCTGCCGGGCCCGCCTGACCGTCTACACCTGCGGCCTGGGACGCAGCGCGACGACGTTCCCGGCCCCGGCGACCAACACAGAATTGGTCCCGAGCGTCTCTGCTACCTCTTGGGCGCGTTGCTCGCGCTTGAACGGCTTGCCGATGAGTTGCATCTGGCGCCTCAGCCCCTGGCGAGGCGCAGCGGGTGCATCTTGCCCCTGCCTGCCCCGACCGGGCCGGGGTCGCAGCGGGTCCGGTTACGCCCACCGGACTTAGCCTCGTACAAGGCCGCGTCGGCGGCTTGGTACAATCCTTCCGGCCGCTCCTGCGCCGAACCGTGGTCGGTCGCGAGGCCGATGCTGACGGTCACTGCGCCGGCCCCGATGCCCGCCGATGGCACCGCCAGCCTCGCGACCGCCTCGTGCCCCTTGCCGGCGATGCGCATGGCGCCGTCCCCGTCGGTGTCGGGAAGCAGGATCGCGAACTCCTCGCCGCCGACCCGGGCCACCAAGTCGTCCGGCCGGTGCACGGCGGCGGAGAGGGACCGGGCAAGCCCCTTGAGCACCTCGTCGCCCACCGCGTGGCCGTAACGGTCGTTGTAGCGCTTGAAGTGGTCGGCATCGACGACGAGCAGCGAGAGCGGCCTGCCGGTGCGCCGCGCGCCGTCCCTGGTCACCTCGAACGCCTCCTCGAAGCGGCGCCGGTTCGGCAGGCCCGTCAGCGCGTCGGTGAGCGACAACCGGGCGAGTTCAGCCTGCATGGCGGCGCGGTGGCGGAGCTCGCGTCCGAACAGGAGCGACAGCGCGACGGTGAAGCCGCACAGCACGAGCACGACGGTTCCGATCACGACGGCCTTCGCCCGCCACCCGGCCTCGACTTCGTCGACTCCGAGCGCCACGTTCAGGATCAGGGGAAGGTCACCAACCCGGCTAAACGTGTAGAGCCGCCGGACGCCGTCGCGGACGGAGGTCTCGACGAACGTACCGACGCCCTCCCGCGCGAACCGGTCGAAGGTCCGGGACCCGGCGATGTTCACGCCGACGTCGGCCTCAAGGTAGGGGTGGCGGGTGATGCGCGTGCCGTCGCGCAAGTAGAGGTTGATTGCGCCCTCGCGCCCGAGGCCGATCTGGTCGAAGAGGTGGCCGAAGTAGCTAAGCTTCAGGCTGCCCAGGACCAACCCGCCGAACGAACCGTCGGGCTTGTCGATGCGCCGGCTGAAGTTGACCATGCGCTCGCCGGTCAGGCGCGAGACGATGGGGCGGCCGACGTACAGGCCGAGATGGCGGTTGGCCTTGTGCGCCTGGAAGTAATCGCGGTCGGCGTAATTGCCCTTGCGGGGCGGTGAGGCCGCAGCGTCCTCGACGACGTCGCCGTTCTCATCGAGGACGAACATGACGCCGAGGTCGCGCGCGCTCGTGGCGCGGTCGAACAGGACGAGCTGGCGCATGTCCGGGTCGAGCTTGACCAGGCCCGGCATTCGCAGGTTGTCCTGCGCGGCCCGGAGGGTGAGGTCGATGACCTCGACGTTCCGGGCGATGTCGCGCTCAATGACTTGGAGCAGGTTCCTCGACGTCTGCTCCGCCTTGTCCCAGGCGTCCTGGCGCAGGTCGAGCAGCATCAGCCCCGACACCAGGAGCATTCCAAGCGGTGCGAGCACACCCAGGCCGATCTAGGTGCGGGTGGAGCGGAGCCGGCACGCGATAGGGGACGGCATGACCATCGGCGGCTCTCCCAAGCTTCGTTGACTTGCTTGGTTGATAAGGCGCGAGTCGCTGACGGGTGCTTTCCGTCAAATCCGTTCCTGGCCCTTTAACTCCGTCGTGCCTAACGAAGGGTGCCCGCAATGCGGCGGATCCTTCCGAGCGCACCTCGGCCTCCCCCGAGGCCCTTGCGTATCTATCCGACGGCATCGCACCCGCGCTGGGTGCGTTACAGGTCCCGCAGTCCCTGCCGGAGCTTACATGTCGAACCCCTTTTGTGCCGCATTCCTGCTCGCCGTCGAGGCGCAGAAGGTTATCGAGTTGCGGCTGGTCCGCATCGCCTGAGCGGCGCGGAGGCACGACTCATAGTGCCGAAGATCTGTATCAACAGTTCTTTGGGTCGAGCGACGTCTCTCTTGTAGCATGAACTCAGGATGTTGTGAGTGCCTGGATCTACTGTTCGACGTTAATGGCAGCTTTCGAAGGCTAAGCGGCCATTCTCTTAGCTCTGTTCGATAGACCGCTTGCGACACACAGCAGTCGTTCGGTGGGCAAATGCTAAAACGCATCAATCCACCCTTCTCAGACATGCTGCCCGCGCGATCGCAATATACGATGTTGACAAACGCGGTTGTTCGAAGTCTTTCCGCTGAATATCCGAATGGGATTGGAGGCGGTCACTCAGCACTCCGCTTTCCTATGCGCGGCATCCATTTTACGCCGATCACAACTCATTTGTCCGAATCAGAAAACATGCATCGAATATAAAAATTCACAATCCAACGCGGTCGAAGTCTAGTGCAGAAGCGCAGAGAGCTACCTGGGTCCGGTTGCGGACACCGAGTTTACGCATGATCTCGGAGACGTGGGCCTTGACCATCGAGTTGCCGATACCGAGTTCGAACGCGATCTGCTTGTTCAGCTTGCCCCGCTTGATCATCGACAGGACATTCATCTGCGCGGGCGTCAGTGCGGCGATGCGAGCGGAGGCGTCCGCCGTCTCGCTCGCGTCGGGCTCGTGGGCATGGGCGAAATCAGGCACATAGATCGAGCCGCGCATGATGCTGTCGAGCGCCTCCATGTAGGTCGCCCGCGTCGCCGATTTCGGCACGAAACCCGCCGCCCCCAGCCGCAGTGCCTCTCGGACGATCCGCCCCTCCTCCAACCCCGAGCAGATCAGGATCGGGATGCGCGGGAAGCGGATGCGCAAGCTCATCATCCCATCGAAGCCGGTTACGCCCTTCATCGACAGGTCGAGCACGATCACGTCGATGTTGGGGCGCTCGGCCAACACGGTCTTGGCTGCCTCTATCGACTCCGCCTCCTCGATGCGGGCATGGGGCAGTCCGAGGCGGATCGTGCTGCGCAGCGCCTCGCGGAACAGCGGATGGTCGTCCACCAAGATGATGTGCATCGCGCCAACTCGTGCGGGGCGTCGGTCTCGGCCGCGGCTTTCCGTGGGCCGGCCCAGCGCCTGAACTTGTAAAAGTGATGGCCGCGCTGCGGGACAAGCGTCAAGGGAGTGATTTCAAACAAATTATTTATGATCATTAGTCTCAATTAGCATTCCTATTTTGCAAATCTATGCGGGATGAATACGCAATTCTAAGACTTCTCTATGAGGTATGGACAAAAGTTAGCGTGCGACGGGTAATCTTTCCCGCCATACCTGCATTCGAGCCCGGCCTCGGGTCGCCAAGCTCTCACGGAGCACTCGGCTCTTTCGTCTTCGCGGCGGATCGTCGGATGACCTGAGGCTCCCGCAGACCGGCTCCCCATCAAAATCGAAAGACGCGGCGCGACACGCGCGACCGCCAGGGAGAGACGCATGGCCAGGAAGAAAGCGGGGCACGCGCCCCGCACGCTGATGCTTGCCACCGCTTCGTCGTTGATCCTGTCCGGCCTGCTGCTCGCGGCACCCGCCTCGGCGCAGAAGGCCGAGACGGTCTCGACCGGAGCCGCGGTGACCTGGGAGGACATCCTCAACGACCAGAACACCGACAAGGACGTGCTCATGTACGGCATGGGCATCAAAGCCCAGCGCTATTCGGGGCTCGACAAAATCAACATCAAGAACGTCAGCCTGTTGAAGCCGCGCTGGTCGTTCTCCTTCGGCGACGAGAAGCAGCGCGGCCAGGAGGGCCAGGCGCTGGTGCATGACGGCGTGATCTACATCACCGCCTCCTACTCGCGCATCTTCGCGCTCGACGCCAAGACCGGCAAGAAGCTGTGGTCATTCTCGGCCCGCCTGCCCGACGACATCCGCCCCTGCTGCGACGTGGTGAGCCGTGGCGCCGCGATCTACAACGGCAAGATCTATTTCGGCGCGCTCGACGCCTCGATGTACGCGCTGGACGCCAAGACCGGCAAGGTGGTCTGGAGCAAGAAGTTTGACGACCACGCCGCCGGCTACGCCTATACGGGTGCGCCGAACATCATCAAGGACAAGAAGACCGGCAAGGTCGTCCTCATTCACGGCAATTCGGGTGACGAGTTCGGCGCGCAGGGCAAGCTCTATGGCCGCGATCCCGAGACCGGCGAGGAGATCTGGATGCGGCCCCTGGTCGAGGGCCATATGGGCCGCCTCGCCGGCAAGGACTCGACCACTACGGGCGACGCCAAGGCGCCGTCCTGGCCCAACGACAAGGACGGCAAGAAGGTCGAGGCCTGGAACCACGGCGGCGGCGCACCCTGGCAGACCGGCGTATACGACGAGAAGACCAACACGTTCGTCATCGGCACCGGCAATCCGGCCCCGTGGAACCACCATTACCGCTCCGGCCCCGGCGGCGACTGGAAGCCCTACGACAGCCTCTACACCTCGGGCCAGATCTACATCGACCCGTCGAACGGCGAGCCGGTGGGCTTCTTCCAGCACACCCCGAACGACGCGTGGGATTACTCGGGCAACAACGAGATCATCCTGTTCGACATGGAAAAGGACGGCAAGACCATGCGTCTCGGCGCTCACGCCGACCGCAATGGGTTCTTCTTCCTCACCGACACCGACAAGCTCACCGCGCGCGACGGCCAGATCAGCAAGCAAACCGCGCTGGTCGCCGCCTATCCCTTCGTGCGTGACATCACCTGGGCGACGGGCTGGGACCTGAAGACCGGCCGTCCGATCGAGGTCGAGGGCCAGCGCCCGCCGGCCCCGGAGGAGGGCCAGGCCAAGGGTAAGTCGATCAAGGTGACGCCGAACTTTCTCGGTGGTAAGAACTGGAACCCGATGTCCTATTCGCAGCAGACGGGGTTGTTCTACATCCCGTCGAACGACTGGACCGAGGATTACTGGACCGAGAACGTCACCTACAAGGCGGGTTCGGCCTATCTCGGCCAGGGCTTCCGCATTCAGCGCAAGTTCGACACCCATGTCGGCGCGCTCCGCGCCCTCGACCCGAAGACCGGCAAGATCGTCTGGGAGCACCTGGAGGCGATGCCGCTCTGGGCCGGCACCATGACGACCAAGGGCGGGCTGGTCTTCACCGGCACCTCGGACGGCTACGTGAAGGCGTTCGACGCCAAGACCGGCAAGCAGCTCTGGGCGTTCCAGACCGGCTCGGGCGTAGTCTCGGTGCCGAGCACCTGGGAGATGGACGGCAAGCAGTACATCGGCATCTCCTCGGGCTACGGCGGCGCGGTGCCGCTGTGGGGCGGCGACATGGCCGACCAGACCAAGCTCGTCTCTCAGGGCGGCTCGTTCTGGGTGTTCGAGCTGCCGACCGACACCGCCTCGGCGCAATGACCTGACGTGCGGGAGGGCTTTTTGGGAGCCCTCCCGCCGCCACGGCCGGGCCGGCGCACCACCGCATCGGCCCAATGCGACACATTGCAGAATCCGAAAAAAGGAGCTGACCCGATGTCGGCCCGGACCCGCGGCGCGCGGCGCGCCCTCCTGATCGCCGGCCTGTTCGCGTACGCCCTGCCGGCGGCCGCCCAGACGGTGGTCCTCAACCGCGAAGAGCGACCAGACCCCTGGGTGGTCGGCGGCTGCACCATCGGCCCCAATGCGAAATGTGCGGGCGCCGACCTGCGCCACGCCGACCTGAAGAACGCTGACCTCGGTGGGGCCGACCTCACCGGCGCCAACCTCGCCCGCGCCGACCTGCGCGGGGCGAATCTGCGCGGCGCCGTACTGGAAGGGGCCAATCTCAGTGGAGCTCAGCTCCAGATCGCCTTCATGCAGGGCGTGAAGGCGCGGGACGCCCGCTTCGTCGGGGCCAATCTCGACCACGCCCGCATCGTCGGCGGCGACTTCAGCGGCGGCGACTTCACGGTCGCCGACCTCGAAATGGTCCAGGCCAAGCGCGCCCAGTTCGTCGGCGCGCGTTTCATCGACACCGACCTGCAGGAGGCCAAGTTCTACGAGGTCAACCTGACCGGCGCGGTGATGGACGGCGCCAAGATCCGCTTCGCGATCTTCCAGGACGCCTGGATGCAGGATTGCAAGGGCTGCCCGGTCCACTGGCAGACCGACAAGCCCGTTTGGGAGGCCTACCCGGCCGCCACCGCCCCGAAGCACGAGGACGAACCGCAGGCGGGCAAGTGACGGCGCAGCCGATGGCGTTGGCGATGCTCGGCACGGTCCTCTCGCTTCCGGCGCTCGCCGCGGGCGAGGCGGAGGCCGGGATGCGCGCTGCCTTCGCCAAGTGCCGCGCGACGGCGGACGTCACCGAGCGGCTGGCCTGCTACGACCGGCTCGCCGCCCACCTCGCGCCGCCCCGCTTCCAGGGCCGCCTGACCGCGCAGACGGACCTCTTCGAGATCACTGCCCCGACTGTGCTGCGCTACGAGAGCGATGGTCCGATCTTCGTCCTCTACCTCAAGGACGCGGCCGGCGGCATCGTTCAGAACCTCCACATCGGCGGCGGCGGCAGCGCCACCCACCGCATCGACACGCCCGGAACCTACTCGCTGCAGGTCAGCGGGTCGGAGACGTGGCGCATCTGGCTGGACCCGGCCCCGTGATCCGCCCGGCCGAAAATTTCTCCATCGAGACGAAAGGCATCCGCCGATGATCCGCACGCTTCGGGCCGCCGCCCTCGCCCTTCCGCTCGCCCTCGCCACGACGGCGCTCGTCCACGCCCATGGCGACGGCGCCCCCTCGGCCATCGACACGACCGGCCTGGAGCCGCTCGGCGAGAACGACCGCGACAAGAACCCCTATGTCGGCAACGCCAGGGCGATCGAGATCGGCGCGTCCGGCTACAACAAGAACTGCGCCCGCTGCCACGGCATCGACGCCAAGTCCGGCGGCATGGCCCCGGACCTGCGCGAACTCGACAAGACCGAAGCCTCCGACATCTACTTCCTCACCCGCGTGCGCGGCGGTGCCCAGCGCGACGGTCGCTACCGCATGCCCCCCTTCGCCGACATCCTGAGCCAGGAGGCGATCTGGGCGATCCGCACCTACATCGAGAGCGAGGCTGACAAGGACCCGGCCATCGCGGCCAAGATCAATTGATCTCGCGGATGCTCGCGCATTCGGCCTCGGCGCTCGCGCTGGTGGGGGGACTGCTCGTGCCAGCGCCCGCGCGCGCCGAGATCAAGGAATACCAGATCCGGCGCATGCTGATGCTGAAGACGGACTGTACGGTGACCGGCCTCGACACCGCCCGGATCGCCGACGATCCGCGCCTGCGCGAGCGCTTCCTCGCGACCTGCGAGAACGTCAGCCACTATCCCGACGGGGTCGAGATCGTTTGCCCCGATACAGAGGACGAGCGCGACTGCACCCTGCTCACGGCCAAGCGCGAGTTCCCCCACCTGAGGCTGCTCGCGCGATGACGGTCCCCGCGCCCAGGCTCGGCCGCCTCTCGCTCGGCCTGCACTGGAGCGTCGGCACGGGCGTGCTCGGGCTGATCGCCTTCGGCTTCTGGCTGCGCACCGTGCCAGGCGGGCAGGACAAGACCGCGCTCGTCCAGATTCACAAGTCGGTCGGCGTGCTCGTCCTCATGGCCGCGCTCGCCCGCGTGGCGTGGCGGATGCGCGAGGGTTTTCCCGCGCCCGCCGGGCCGCACGCTGCATGGGAGCGGCGCGGGGCGATCGCGCTCCACGTCTTCCTCATTGCGGCGACGCTGCTGATGCCGCTCTCCGGCATCCTGCGCTCGCGCGCCTATGCCCGCCCGGTCTCGGTGTTCGGGCTGCCGCTGATCCCGAAGCTGTTCGAGGCCAAGCACGAGACGCTCTACGCGATTGCCTCCAACCTCCACGACGGATTGGCGCTCGCTTTAAGCGCGGCGCTCGCGCTCCACGTGGCGGCGGCCCTCAAGCACCACTGGATCGACCGCGACGCCACGCTCACGCGCATCCTCGGCCTCGCCCGCAGGACTGGGCAATGAGGCGCGCCGCTCTTGCCGCAGCCTTCGCTCTCGCCGTCCTCGCGAGCGCCGCCCGGGCCGATCCCGCGTCCGACTTCGACAGCGACGAGACCACGGGCTACCGCGTGCAGAATTACCGCGCCCCGGTGACCCGCCCGGTCGAGGGCGGGACGCGGATCGATCTCGCCACCCTCGACAGCCTGCGGGACGAGGGCGCGGTGCTGATCGACACCATGCCCCAGCGCGGCGGCACCGATCCCGCCACGGGCGCGTGGCGCATCATCGACAAGCGCGAGACGATTCCCGGCGCGACGTGGCTGCCCGAGACCGGCCGTGGCCAGCTCGAACCGCGGCTGTCCGCCTACTTCGCCCGCCATCTCGCCCGCCTGACCAGCGGCGACCGGGGGCGTCCCATCGTGTTCTTCTGCCTCGCCGATTGCTGGATGTCGTGGAACGCGGTCAAGCGCGCCGCCGCGCTAGGCTACACCCGCCTCTACTGGTTCGCCGACGGCACCGACGGCTGGATGGAAGCCGAGCGTCCCCTGGTCGAGGCCGTCCCACCGTCCGTCCCGCCCCACGAAGACCGCTGAGCCGAGGCCCCGCGATGCCCTTCCTGTCCCCCTTCAGGCCCTTCATCGACCGGCCGTTCGCGCGCGCGGCAGCCCCATCCAGCGGCAGCCGCGACCCGCTCGATTCGCCGCTCTGGCCGACCATGGCCGAGCGCTATCTCGGCGGGCGCCGCGCCGTGTTCGACGACGCGGTTCAGGTGGTTCTGCCCCCCGTCACCGAGGACCAGACCCAGGTGCCGGTGACCGTCGATGCCCGCGCGCTGGGAAGTGCCGACGAGGTGCTCGTCATCGCCGACCTCAACCCATTCCCGCTGACCCTGCGGCTGGAGCCGGTGGCGGCCAAGCCCTTCGTGGCGTTCCGCATGAAGATCGAGCAGGGCACACCGATCCGCGCCGCCGTGCGCCGGGGTGACGTGTGGCATGTCGGCGGGCGCTATCTGGATGCGGCGGGCGGCGGCTGCTCGGTGCCGCCGGTGGTGGAGAAGTCGGTCGATTGGAAGAGCCTCGGCGAGACCCGCGCCCGGGTCTGGAGCGAGGAGGACGGCCTTCGCCTGCGGCTGCGCATGACCCACCCGATGGACACCGGCATGCTCGCCAACATCCCGCTCTTCCTCATTGAGGACCTGAGTGTGACCGACGCCGCGGGCACCGTGCTCGCCCGCCTCAACCTGCAGGAGCCGGTGGCCGATAACCCGACCCTGACGCTCCTGCCCGACCGTCCGGCCGCGGGCGAGGCGCTGACGCTGCGGGCGCGCAACACCAACGGCGCGGTCTTCACTGTGCGGGTGCCGATCCCGCCGAATGCGGCGGACCGGCAGGAGGGACGGCTGTGAGCAAGGAAACCATGATCACCCGCCGCGACGGCCTCGCCCTCGGTCTCTCCGCCGTGGCCCTGCCCTGGCTTCAGGCCGAGGCCGCGCCGCTCGCCTACCCGCTCGCCCCGGTCGAGATCGCCCCCCGCGTCTGGACGATCTACGGCGCGCCCGAACCCATCACCCGCGCCAACGGCGGGGCCATCGCCAACATCACCGTGCTCGACACGAGCGACGGCGCGGTGCTGATCGATGCCGGCCCCTCGCACCGCTACGGCACGGCGCTGAAGACGCTGGCCGAGCGCCTCACCGGCAAACCGGTGGTGCGGGTCTACCTCACCCACATCCACACCGACCACGTGCTCGGCGCGACCGCCTTCGACCCCGGCACCGTCAGCGGCGGCCCGGCGCTCCGCGGCGACCTGAAGCGCGCCGGCACCGACCTCACAAACGGCATGTACCGGGTCGCTGGCGACTGGATGCGCGGCACCGGCGTGCCCGAGCCCGGCCGCGTCGCGGAAGCGGGCGTCGAGACCATCGGCGAGCGCCGCTTCCGCATCCTGCTGCTTGCCGGTCACACCCGCGAGGATCTCTGCCTGTTCGAGGAATCGTCTGGCCTGCTGTTTCCCGGTGACCTCGTCTTCCTCGACCGCGCCGCCACCACCCCCGACGCCGATCTTGAACGCTGGCGCGGCGCGCTCACGACGCTCGCCGAAATCGACCACCGCCTGCTGATCCCCGGCCACGGCCCGGTCGAGGCCGGACGCCGCGGCATCGATCAGACAATGCTCTGGCTCGACACGGTTGAGGCGCGCATTGGCGACGGCTTCTCACGCGGACTCGACGTAACTGAGCTGATGGAGACGCCCCTGCCGGATTGGACCGCCGGCATCGCTGTGGCACGCTACGAGTTCGCACGATCTGTGATGCACCTTCTACCGGCCCTCGAGCGCCGCGATCTGCCACGCCTTTCCCAAGCTTGAATCAGGACCCGGTAAACTGGGTATGACCCATCCCCTTGGTTCCGCCTTTCGGAGCGTGCGGGCGCTATCCTGCGCAGGATTGGCTTTGTTCGTCGCACCCTTCGCCCACGCTTAGAGGTCGTGTCCCTTGGCGTGGTGTAGCTTGCAGAGGGCCACCACGATCACCGGCCAGGGCCGGATCGGTCAGGCTGCCAGTGTGGGCAGGCCGACGAGGGGATCATCGCCGGTTGGGGCGATGCTTTCCAGGGTCATGTAGCGGG
>NZ_QJJJ01000032.1 GCF_003201865.1 Methylobacterium sp. B4
GACCTGGACGGCGACGGCATCGCCGACGCCGATGACGGGTTCGACGGCGGGGCGGTTGTCGCCGAAGGTGACGAGCAGGCTGTCGAGGGGGCGGGCGCGCAGGGCTTCGACGACGGCGGGGGTGATGTCGATGATCTCGTAGCGGGCAAACAGCCCCTCGGCGGTGGCCACGTCCGCGCCCGTCTCGATCGCCGAAGTGGTCGGACCGGCAGCCGGAAGGAACGAGCAGCCCGACACCGCCACGGCGGTGAGAAGGACGGTGGCTAGAGCGCGCATTCAGGCCGCCTGACGGTTTCTCTCAGCCGGTGGGTAGCCCAAACCGGCCAAGCTGTCCGTGGCGAGGCCGCCACACCGGCCCGATCCGCACGGAATCGGACCGCTGTCCCCGAAGCCCACACCTATCCCGTCCCTGCCTCGCGGCAGCGTTATCGCGTCCGGCCTCGCTTCGAAGGGAACGAGGATGGTCCTGCCGCCGGGCTCCGCTACCTGAGTCCGGCCAGCGCGCGTCGCCTGCCCGGCCCCGCAACCGTGAGAACGGCGCGCAGCAAGGACCGTTTCAAGGAGCCGGATGACCGCTTCGACATCCCGATCCCCCACTCCGACCGTCCTCGTGGTGATGGGCGTCTCGGGCTCCGGCAAGAGCACGGTGGCCGCCCTGCTGGCCGAGCGGCTCGGCTGGCCCTTCGTCGACGGCGACGACTTTCATACCCCTGAGAGCATCGCGCGGATGCACGGCGGGCACCCGCTCGACGATGCGGCGCGCGCGCCCTGGCTGGGGCGGATCCGCGCCTGGATCGACGCCCGGCTGGCCGCCGGAGAGAACGGGATCGTCGCCTGCTCGGCGCTCAGGCGCGCCTACCGCCAGGCCCTGACCGGAGACCGTCCGCAGGTCCGGATCGTCTTCCTGGAGGGAAGCCGCGCGGTGATTCAGGAGCGGATCCGGGCCCGGCACGGCCATTTCATGCCCGCCTCCCTCCTCGACAGCCAGTTCGCCGCCCTCGAACCGCCGGGCCGTGACGAGGACCCCATCACCGTCGGCATCGAGGAAGGGCCGGACGCCATCGCCGCCGCCGTCTCGATCCGGCTCGGGCTCCCGGCCGGCGATGCCTGCGGATAGGACGCATCCATGACCATCGCCCTCGTCGTCTCCGATGTCGACGGAACGCTCGTGACCGACGACAAGCGGCTCACGCCGGCCACCGTCGCGGCCGTGCGACGGCTCGCGACCGCGGGAATCGGCTTCACCCTGGCCTCCAGCCGGCCGCCGGTCGGCCTGCGCGCGCTGGCGCGGGCGCTCGATCTGACGCTGCCGATGGGCGCCTTCAACGGCAGCACCGTCTGCGGCCCCGACCTCGCGCCGATCTCGGAGCGACTGATTCCCGAGCCGGTCGCCCGGGCGGCGGCGGAGCGTCTGGAGGCGGCGGGGGTCGATGTCTGGGTGTTCGCGCGCGGGGCCTGGAACCTGCGCGACGCGGACGCGCCCTACACTGACTTGGAGCGCCGCACGCTCCAGGCCGATCCGAACGTGGTGAGCGATCTGGGCCCGCTGCTCGGGCAGGCGGCCAAGATCGTCGGCGTCAGCCGCGACCACGCCGGCTTGGCGCAGTTGGAAGAGGCGCTCGCCGCTGAGATCGGGGCCGGGGCCGCCGTGCATCGCTCGCAACCCTACTACCTCGACGTGACGCCGCCCGGTATCGACAAGGGCAGTTTCGTCGCCGAACTCGGTCGGCGACTCGGCCTTCCCCGGGAGCGAGTCGCCACGCTTGGGGATGCCGCCAACGACATCGCCCTGTTCCGGGAGAGCGGAATCTCCATCGCCATGGGCAACGCCACCCCCGCGGTGCAGCGGGCGGCCTCCGCGGTGACGTCGAGCAACGAGGAGGACGGTTTCGCCCGTGCGATCAGCCGCTTCGTGTTCGGCGATACCTGAGATCCGCAACCGGCGGGGCCGGGCGCCGCTGCGCCAATCCTGCCACAGGCCGAGCCCCACGACCGCAGTCCTCCTCAGGGATTTCGAGCGCCTCCACGTTCCCGCCTCATTTGACCCCGACCCAAGCGGGACAAACTGAGCCGTAACGCGTGATGCTCGCGAGGCTCCCGCGGCAGCCGCCCCGTCCAGGGACGCGCTGCCGAAAAGGCGGGAGGTTCGCGAGGCACGAGAAAACGACCGGGTCTCCCATGCGCCTTCTCCTCGCCGCCTTGCTTGCCGCCGCCGTTCCGGCGACGGCCCTCGCTCAGGAGGCGGCGCGGAACAACATCGATGCGCTGATCGCCGAGCAGGCCCGGGCCCACAAGGTGCCGGAGGCCTTCATCCATCGGGTGGTCAAGCGGGAGAGCAACTACAACGCCCGGGCCAAGGGCGGCTCGGCGCTGGGCCTGATGCAGATCAAGCACGCGACCGCCCGGGGCCTCGGCTATACCGGCGACGCGGCCGGGCTCTACGACCCCGCCACCAACCTGAAATACGGCATCGCCTACCTCGCCGGGGCCTACAAGGCCGCCAAGGGCGATCTGGAACAGGCCTACCGCTACTACAACCGCGGTTACTACTACGCCGCCAAGCGCCTCGGCATCGACGCCACGCCGCCCGAGGAGGCCACCACGACCGTCGCCTCGGCCGCGCAGCCGGCCAAATCCGCCAATGGCTTCGCCACCCTGTTCGCCCCACGCAGCAACGGGACTGCCGCGGTACCGGCTGCCGGCACCCAGGCCCTGGCCTACGCCGCGCCCGGCCCGGGCCCGACGGACGCCGTGGAGGTGCCCCTGCCGCCGCGCCGGCCCACGGCACTCAGCGGCGCCGCCGAGGCGGTTCAGGTGGCGAGCCTTCAGCAGCCCGTCGCCGCATCGCCCGCACCGCAGGCGCAGCCGGTCCAGGCGGCGGCTCAAGCGCCCGCCGTCGCCGCGCAGCCGATGCAGGCTGCCCTGGCCGACAGCGTCGAGGTGCCGCTGCCGCCGCGCCGTCCCTCCGAGACCGTGCTGGCGGCCATCGCCCGCCCGCCCGTCGCAATCGCCCGCAAGCCGTCCGCGCCCGCTCCGGTCCTGGAAGCTTCGGCCCAGGTCGGCACGCCCTGAGGCTTAACCCCTTTCGTTTCCCGGCTGTCGATCAAGAAACCGATCCTCTAGCCAGTCGCCTTTCCTGCGGTTATACAGCCCGCCTCGAATCTCCGTCACTCAACGCGGTGCCATCGGTGATCCTCCGATAAGGGGATGCCTTGGGCGCCCTTTTTGCCTGAGGTAATCTCCCATGGCCGTTCCGAAGCGAAAGACCTCCCCCTCCCGGCGCGGCATGCGCCGCTCCGCCGACGCCCTCAAGGCCCCGACCTATGTCGAGGACAAGGATTCCGGCGAGCTGCGCCGCCCGCACCACATCGACCTGAAGACCGGCATGTATCGCGGTCGTCAGGTTCTGAAGGTGAAGTCCGCCGAGGCGTGATCGGCTCGCGCGTTCCGACGGACCGTAAATCGGTTCGTCGAAGGAATGCGCGTTGAAGCAAGCAGCTGAAGCCGCCGGCGGCAGGCCCGGCAGTCAGGCCCGTTTTCCGAAGGCCGCGGCCCGCGCGTAGAGCGCGACCGCGGCCTTCGTGCGTTCGGAGCGGGCCGGGCGCAGGGCCGGATCGGCGCTGACGATCAGTTGGGTGAGGAAGCCCGCCATCGGGCGGCGTCCCCGCAGGCGGGGACCGGAGCCGGCATCGGACGTGTGAGCGGGCAAGCGATCCGGAACGAGGGCGCGGCAGGACGAGCCGGGGGAGGGGCCCGTTCCGGCACAGGCATGACCCGCCCCGGCACTCTCGTTCGTTTCGGGATGATCCATCGCGCGTCGCCTCCGGCCCTGCACGCGATGACGTGCAAGGCCGGGGCCGACGTTAACTCGATCTTAACGCTTTGTCGCCGGGGCCTGGCGCGGCCTACTTCCGCGCCAGCGATTCCAGGCGGGCCTGCATCTCGGCCATCTGCTTCTTCAGCTCGTCGAGATCGCTCGATCCGCCGGAAGCGGGCGCGGAAGCCGTCGTGGCCGGCACCGTGGAAGCGGCGCCCGACGGCGGGGCAGGGGGGCCGAAGCCGCCGGTGAACATCTTCATCGCGTCGCCGAAGAAGGTCATGTTGGCCCGCACCTGCTCCTGCAGCGCCTGCTGGAAGACGGAGGGACCGAAGCTCTGGGCCATCTTCTCGCGAAGACCGTCCTGATCCTTGGCGAAGTTGGCCATGGAGAATTCGAGGAAGCTCGGCACCATCGTGCGCATGCTGTCGCCGTAGAAGCGAATCAGCTGGCGCAGGAAGGCCACCGGCAGCAGGTTGTCCTCGCCGGCCTTGTTCTCCTGCTCGAAGATGATCTGCGTCAGCACCGAGCGGGTGATGTCGTCGCCCGAGCGCGCATCGTAGACGATGAAGTCCTCGCCGTTCTGCACCATCGTCGCGAGGTCTTCGAGCGTGACGTAGGTCGATGTGCCGGTATGGTAGAGCCGGCGGTTGGCGTATTTCTTGATGACGGTCTGATGCGCCCTGCCGTTCTCGGCCATCGTTGCGACACCTCCCGCTTCGGTCATGAGTCCGCGCAAAGCTCGACGCTCCGCCATGATCGGCCGCCCGCGTGACGCGAGCCTGGATCTGTCATTGTCCCGGGCAACCTTAAGGCTTTCGCGGCGCGGCGAAAACAGCAATTTCTCCCTGTCCCCGCAGATTCGAGCCACACTGAAGAAACGTTCCCGCCGGGTTGTCCGAAAGCACGCTTGACTTCGCCATGTGCGCGCTCTTCATCCGAAGAACGGCAGGTCGCACACCGGATTATCTGGTCTACCAAATATCGCGCCGCCGAACGAGGAGAACGTCACGATGGCAGCCAGCGAAGATATCGTCATTGTCGGGGCGGCGCGCACGCCGGTGGGATCGTTCTCCGGCGCCTTCGCCTCCGTGCCTGCCCACGAACTCGGCGCTGTGGCGATCAAGGCCGCGTTGGAGCGCGCCGGCGTCTCGCCGGACGACGTGGACGAGGTGATCTTCGGCCAGGTGCTCACCGCCGCCGCCGGCCAGAACCCGGCCCGCCAAGCGGCCGTCGCCGCCGGCATCCCGGAGAAGGCGACCGCCTGGGGCCTCAACCAGGTCTGCGGCTCGGGCCTGCGCACCGTCGCGGTCGGCATGCAGCAGATCGCCAACGGCGATGCCACCGTCATCGTGGCCGGCGGCCAGGAATCGATGTCGCTCAGCCCCCACGCCCAGTACCTGCGCGGCGGCCAGAAGATGGGCGACCTCAAGCTCGTCGACACGATGATCAAGGACGGCCTGTGGGACGCCTTCAACGGCTACCACATGGGCCAGACCGCCGAGAACGTGGCCCAGGCCTTCCAGCTCACCCGCGAGCAGCAGGACCAGTTCGCGGTCCGCTCGCAGAACAAGGCCGAGGCCGCCCGCAAGGAGGGCCGCTTCAAGGAGGAGATCGTTCCCGTCACGGTGAAGGGCCGCAAGGGCGACACCATCGTCGATACCGACGAGTACATCCGCGACGGCGCCACCGTCGAGGCGATGGCCAAGCTCAAGCCGGCGTTCGCCAAGGACGGCACCGTGACCGCCGCCAACGCGTCGGGCCTCAACGACGGCGCCGCCGCCCTCGTGCTGATGTCGGCCGCCGAGGCCGAGCGCCGGGGCATCACCCCGCTCGCCCGGATCGTCTCCTGGGCGACCGCGGGCGTCGATCCGAAGGTGATGGGCACCGGCCCGATTCCGGCCTCCCGCAAGGCCCTCGAGAAGGCGGGATGGAAGCCCTCCGACCTCGACCTGATCGAGGCCAACGAGGCCTTCGCCGCCCAGGCGCTGGCCGTGAACAAGGACATGGGCTGGGACGACGAGAAGGTGAACGTCAATGGCGGCGCCATCGCCATCGGCCACCCGATCGGGGCCTCGGGTGCCCGCGTCCTCATCACCCTGCTGCACGAGCTGAAGCGCCGCGACGCCAAGAAGGGCCTCGCCACCCTGTGCATCGGCGGCGGCATGGGCGTCGCCATGTGCGTCGAGCGCGTCTGAGCCGCGACGGGGAAGGGCGCCGGGCGCCCTTCCCACCCCGAAACCTCAAGCGAAATTTCGCCAAAACGGCTTGAGGTATCGTGAAATTTAAATGCGGTGCGGTCTCACGACCCGCCGTCTACACAGGCCGGGCAGGGGCCGCGGGCCGGCACGGGCAGCGGTGGTGACAGGATCTTTGCCCTGTCCGCTGCGAGCCTAGCGGGCCTTCCGCCAACCCGCTTAACAACAAAACCCGATACGGGAGCACGGAGGAAATCATGGCTCAGGAACGCGTCGCCCTCGTCACGGGCGGAACGCGCGGCATCGGTGCCGCCATCTCGAAGCGTCTGAAGGAGAAGGGCTACAAGGTCGCCGCCAATTACGGCGGCAACGACGAGGCCGCCAACGCCTTCAAGGCCGAGACCGGCATTCCGGTGTTCAAGTTCGATGTCGGCGATCTCGCCAGCTGCGAGGCGGGGATCAAGGCGATCGAGGCCGAGGTCGGGCCGATCGACGTCCTGGTGAACAATGCCGGCATCACCCGCGACGGCGCCTTCCACAAGATGACGTTCGAGAAGTGGCAGGCGGTCATCAAAACCAACCTCGACTCGATGTTCACCTGCACCCGGCCGCTGATCGAGGGCATGCGCTCGCGCAACTTCGGCCGCATCATCATCATCTCGTCGATCAACGGCCAGAAGGGCCAGGCCGGCCAGACCAACTACTCCGCCGCCAAGGCCGGCGTGATCGGCTTCGCCAAGGCTCTCGCTCAGGAGAGCGCTTCGAAGGGCATCACCGTGAACGTGGTGGCTCCGGGCTACATCGCCACCGAGATGGTGATGGCCGTGCCGGAGGACATCCGCAACAAGATCATCTCGACGATCCCGACCGGCCGCCTCGGCGAGGCCAACGAGATCGCCCAGGCGGTCGAGTATCTGGCGAGCGACGAGGCGGGCTTCATCACGGGCTCGACGCTGACCGTCAACGGCGGTCAGCACTTCGTCTGAGCGAAAGCCGCCCGTACGAGCCTTCCGGAGGCCGCCGGTCCGTCATCGGGCCGACGGCCTTCGCCGTTTCTCGGGCAGCGCTCGCCTGCCTGAGAAAAATACTTTATGCCGCCTCCCGCCCTCCCCGATCCCTTCTCTCGATGAGCCGGCTGTGCTGCGCCTCGCGCTGATCCTGCGGCGGAACCTGCCCCGGCTGGCGGGTCTCGCGACCATCCCGCTGATCCGGGCGGTGTTCCTGCTCGCCCGGATGCTCGGCACCGACAGGGCAAGCGCGGCCGGCGGCCGGCTGGCGCGCTTCGTCGGTCCGTTCCTGCCCTCGCACCGGACGGCGATGGCGAACCTGCGCGCGGCCTACCCGGAGGCGGACGAGGCTCGGCTGCGGACGATCGCCCGCAAAGCCTGGGACAATCTCGGCCGCACCGGCGCGGAATACGCCCATCTCGACACGATCTTCGACTACGACCCCGACGACGCTGCGACCCAGCGCATGGAGGTGCGCGGGCTGGAGCAGTTCACCGCGATCCGCGACGACGGAAAGCCGGGGCTGATCTTCTCGGCCCATCTCGCCAACTGGGAACTCCCCGCGATCTGCGCGGAAAAGTTCGGGCTGGAGACCACCGCCGTGTTCCGGCCGCCGAACAACCCGGCCGCGGCCCAGCTGGTGCAGGAGGTGCGGCGCAAGACCATGGGGGGGCTGGCCGCCTCCGGCCCCGGCGCGGTCTTCGCCATGCAGGGCGTGGTGGAGCGCGGCGGGCATCTCGGCCAGCTCATCGACCAGCACTTCACCCGCGGCGTCGTGGTGGATTTCTTCGGCCGGCCGGTGCTGGTCAACCCGCTGCTGGGCAAGCTCGCCCGGCACCACGACTGTCCGGTCCACGGCGCACGCGTGGTGCGGCGGGAAAACGGGCGCTTCCTGCTCGAACTGACGCCGCCCCTCGACCTGCCCCGCGGCCCCGACGGGCAGATCGAGGTTCAGGGCGCGATGCAGGCGATGACGGCGGTGGTCGAGGGTTGGGTGCGCGAGCATCCCGGCCAATGGCTCTGGATGCACCGGCGCTGGCGCCCCAACATGCTGCCGAAGGGCGCGCTCGCGGCGCAGCCCACCGGAGTTCCGAACTCCCAACCGTCCCCCTCATCCTGAGGCGATGGGCCGGTCGTCCGTGGCAGGCGGCGCGTTGCGGGCTGACTGCGCTCCGTCATCGCGAGCGTGAGCGAAGCGATGACCGATGGGGGGCGTCTCAGTCGTCTCTCACGAAACGCCCGCCGCGCTGTCGCCGCCAGAGCGAGAACGGTCAGCGACGGGGCGTTTCGCGAGGCATTTTCAGTCCGCCCACTCGCCGCGGCGCATCACCGGCACGGCCTCGCCGGAGGCCGTGATCCCGTCCACGTCGATCTCGGCCGAGCCGATCATCCAGTCGATATGGATCAGGCTGCGGTTGGCACCACGCTCGGCCAGATCCGCCTCGCTCAGGCCCTCGCCGCCATTGCGGAAGCACTTGGAGTAGGCTTGGCCGAGTGCGATGTGGCTCGCGGCGTTCTCGTCGTAGAGCGTGTTGTAGAACAGCAGGCCCGAGGCCGAGATCGCGGAGGAGGCGGGCACCAGCGCCACCTCGCCGAGACGGGCCGCCCCCTCGTCGGTGTCGAGCACCTTGGCGAGCACGTCGTTGCCCGTGCGTGCCCGCGCCTCGACGATCCGCCCCTCCGAGAAGCGAACGCGGATCTCGTCGATCAGCGTACCCTGGTAGGAGAGCGGCTTGGTGCTGGCGACGGTGCCCTCCACCCGCGCCCGGTGGGGCGTGGTGAACACCTCCTCGGTCGGGATGTTGGCGTTGCAGACGACGCCGTTCTTGGCGGTCGTGGCGCCGCCGCACCATTCGTGGTCGTCGGCGAGACCCACGGTCAGGTCGGTGCCCGGGCCGCGGAAGCGCAGGGCCGAGAAGCGGGAGCCGTTGAGCCGCTCGGTGCGGCGGGCGAGATCCCGGTTGTGCGCGCCCCAGGCCGCGACCGGATCGGCGACATCGATGCGCGAGGCGGCGAACACCGCATCCCAGAGGCGGACGAGCGCCTCGTCCTCGGGCAGGTCGGGGAAGACCGTGCGTGCCCAAGGCTTGGTCGCCGCCGAGACGATGGTCCAGTTGGTGGAGAAGCCCGCGATCAGTTCGAGCGCCGGCACGTAGGCCTGCGAGCGCGAGCGGTTGGCGCGGGCGACCTTGGCCGGGTCCTGGCCCGCCAGCAGGGACGGATCGTCGCCGGAGATGGCGAGCCGCGCCGCGCCGCCGCGATAGGCGTCGGCCATGCCGGCATAGAGCCAGCCGGCAGCCTTATCGAAAGCCTCGTCCGGCGCGTGGGCGAAGCGGGCGAGGGTGGCGGCGTCGTCCGCGTAGAAGGTCGTCACCAGGGAGGCGCCGGCCCTGTAGGCGTGCTCGGTGATGGCGCGGGCCAGCGGCACCGCCTCCAGCGGCGCCGTCATCACGAGTTCCTGGCCCTGGCGAAGCCCGAGCCCGACCCGCACGGCGACCTCGGCCAGCCGGTCGAGGCGCTGGGCGAAGGGGAGGGCGGCCGTTCCCGGCATCTGGCTCATAGGCTGGTTCTCCGAGCGATCCCGCCGCGCGCCGTCTCCCCGGCTCAGGCCGGTCCGTCAGACCGATGCTCGGCTCAGGCCGCGCGCGACCAGGTGATGTCGCCCAGATTCTCGCGGAAGGCAAAGCGCAGGAGGTGGTCGGACACCACGTTCTCCAGCCGGGTCAGGCCAGCGGGATCGGGGGTGGCGACCTGCATCAGCAGTGCGTCCGGGCTCGCCTCGAAGAGGCAGACCCGGTCCTCGCCGAACGGAACGCGGCCCTTGTCGCCGTTCTCTTCGACGGGGAATTTGTGGCTCCAGTGCCGGCAGAGTTGCTTGAGGTAGCGGGTGGCTTCCGCGGTGGGCACCCGGGCCTGGGAGGTGGGCATGATGGGTCTCCTTCAGGATCGTTGAGGGCGGGAGCGCGTGGGAGCCGCGCTGCATCCGTTGCGCCGAGAGAATCGCGCCCGCCCCCTGGCTTTGCGGCGCGGGGCCGCTGGCACCGCAGCGCAGCATGTGAGGCGAACGGATAAGAGCGTCATGCGACCAAACCGAGGCGTGTCCTCCCGGCCTGGATCGCCGCAGAGAGCGATTGTCGGGCCTCGAGGGTTAACGATCTCGTCATTCGGGGCGCGATTCCGGTTGTGCGCAAGGCCGATTTTCGTCCTTCGAGCGGCAATCATGCCGTCGCTTTGTGCGTCGCACAATAAGTGATTTGCACGGATGCGCGTTCCCGCGTGCGCCCCGTCACCTCGCCGCCGGCCCTGGAAACGGGCGCGGTTCGAACCGGTGCGCGGGCGCCGGTCAGACCGGGAGGGCGGGCGGCGGATCGTCGGACAGAGCCACCACCTTGCCGGGATTGAGCAGGTCGTGCGGGTCCAGCGCCGCCTTCAGCCGGCGCATCAGGTCGAAGCCGACCGGATCGGCGGTGCGGGCGAGTTCGTCGCGCTTGATCAGGCCGATGCCGTGCTCGGCCGCAATCGAGCCGCCCATCCGCTCGACGATGGTGTGGACGATCCCGTTGAAGCGGCCCCATTGCGCGAGGAAGGCCGCCCTCTCCATGCCGACCGGCTGGGTCAGGTTGAAGTGGATGTTGCCATCCCCGAAATGCCCGAACGGACAGGGGCGCAGGCCCGGCATCTCGGCCTCGCAGGCGGCCGTGGCCTCCTCGAGGAAGTCGGCGAGGCGTGACAACGGCACCGAGACATCGTGCTTGATCGAGCCGCCCTCCGCCTTCTGCACCTCGGGCAGCGATTCGCGCAGGCGCCAGAGGGCGGCGTCCTGAGCGGCGCTGCCGCCGATGGCGGCATCCTCCACCAGTCCGGCCTCCATGGCCTCGGCCAGCAGCGCCTCCAAGTCGGCCCGCGTGTCCGCACCGGGGCGCGGCGAGGACAGCTCGACCAGGGCGTAGGCGGCGTGGCTGCCGGCCAGCGGCGGGCGCACGCCGATCCCGTGCCGCAGCACCATCTCCAGGCCGAAGCGGGGCATGTACTCGAAGGCGGTCAGCCCCCGGTCGGCGCCCGCGCGCAGCCGCTCGAACAGGGCGAGCGCCGCCCGCGCCGAGGGCAACCCGACGAAGCCGACGGTCTTCGAGAGCGGCCTGGGGAACAGCTTCAGGGTCGCCGCGGTGATGATGCCCAGCGTGCCCTCCGAGCCGACGAAGAGGTGCTTGAGGTCGTAGCCCGCATTGTTCTTGCGCAGGGCCTTGAGCCCGTTCCAGACCCGCCCGTCGGCGAGCACGACTTCGAGCCCGAGAACGAGGTCGCGGGCATTGCCGTAGGCGAGCACGGCGAGGCCCCCGGCATTGGTGGCCAGCCCGCCGCCGATCCGCGCCGTGCCCTCCGCGGCCCAGGAGAGCGGGAACAGCATGCCCGCGGCCTCGGCGGCCGCCTGCACGTCGGCCAGGATCATGCCGGCCTCCACCGTCATCGTGGCCCCGAGCGGATCGACGGCGCGCAACCGGGTGAGGCGGCTCAGGGAGAGCACGATCCCGCCGAAGGGCACGCCGCCGCCGACGAGGCCGGTATTGCCCCCTTGGGCCACCACCGGCACCCGCGCCGCCGCGCAGGCCCGCACGGCGAAGGCGACCTCCTCGGTCGTGCCCGGGGTGACGACGGCGAGCGCGTGGCCGCGATAGAGCCCGCGCGACTCGACGAGGTGCGGCGCGAGCTCCGCCGGATCGGTGCGGACATGGCGCGCGCCCAGCCGCTCGGCGAGTGCGGCGAGAAGGCTTCCTGGGGAGGCGCTGGCGTCTGGCATCGGCGGCGTTCGGGGGATGGGGAGCGATCCTCCCAGATAGGCCGGCCGGGCGCCGTTTGCAGGCGCAGCCGCGCCGGGACATGACAGGCGCATGGCACGCGCGCTGCGCTCGCGGGTTTTCCTTACCGCGGCACCGCGCCGCCCGAACGAACGACCGCTCAGACGACGAGGCCCGAGGCGCCATGCTGTCCGTGATCCCCAATCCGCCGCGCGCCACGCTGCCGATCCTCGGCAGTTCCGATCTCTTTCCCGTGCGCCGGATCTACTGCGTGGGCCGCAACTACCGCGCCCATGCCCGCGAGATGGGCGCCGACGAGCGCGACCCGCCCTTCTTCTTCCTCAAGCCGGCCGACACGCTCCAGGTCGTGCCCGAAGGCGCGACGGTCGAGCATCCCTACCCGCCGCGCACGGACAACTACCATTTCGAGGTGGAACTGGTGGCCGCCCTCGGGCGGGGCGGGCGCGACATCCCCGTCGAGACGGCGGGCCAGCACGTCTACGGCTACGCGGTCGGCCTCGACATGACCCGTCGCGACCGCCAGGACGAGGCCAAGCGGCAGGCCCGGCCCTGGGACCTCGGCAAGGCCTCCGATCTCTCCGCCCCCGTCAGCCCGCTGCGGCCCGCGGGCACGATCGGCCATCCGCGCGCCGGCGCGATCACCCTCTCCGTCGACGGTGCGGAGCGCCAGCGGGGCGACCTGTCCGAGATGATCTGGTCCGTGCCCGAGCAGATCGCGCTGCTCTCGACCTATTTCGAGCTGCATCCCGGCGACCTGATCTTCACCGGCACGCCCTCCGGCGTCGGGCCGGTGCTGCGCGGGCAGACCATGACCGCGCGGGTCGAGGGCGTGGGCGCGCTCAGCCTCCTCGTCGTGTAGGCGGCGCGCTCGGGGGCAGCGCGGAGCGCGAGGGGCCAGGATCTCGCGCGGACGTCAAGGCGTGCTTTACGCTTGTGGCGCATTCTGCCGCCAAGCGCGTCAGCTCCGGAGGGCCGCGTTGCTGTCCCTGGAGACGTGTGATGTCCGGTCGATCTTCGGACCGTTCGCGCCATAGCCGATACACGCGCGCCGAAGCCCAGCCCACGCAGTCGCTGTCCTTCGACGGGACGGTCGACCGGCGCGCGCCCGGCCGTCGCGTCGCGACCATGAAGCTCGCGCGGGTGGTTCTGCCCTGCGGGAAGCGGATCGTGTGCGTCATCCGGGACGTCTCGGCGCAGGGCGCCAAGCTCAACATCTCCCGGCGCCACCTGCTGACCGAGGCGTTCCGGCTCGACATCGTGCGGACGAACAAGCGCTTCGTCGTCGAATGCGTCTGGCGGCGCGGCGACTATGCCGGCGTGCGCCTCATACCGGTCGATATCGGCGACACGGTCTTGCGCTGAAGCCTCGTCTTTTGCCGGAGGCCGGCTCCCGACAGCGCGCCAGGGCCTCGCCCACCTCCGCAACGGAACAGTGGTCACGAGGCGCGGTTGCCCGAGGCCGCGCCGCCGAAGGTTGCGGCCGATGGAGGAGACCATGACGAAGATCATCACCGCCGCGCTCGCGCTGGCGCTCATGACGGGATCCGCGCTGGCGCAGTCCGGCGACAGCGGCGGCTCGGCCGGCAACCCGAGCAATGCGGGCGGCGGCAACACCAGTTCGGCCGGCTCCGGCGGATCGGGCCGGTAATCCGGCCTTTCCTCGGCCCCGCAGCGACCGGCATCGCTCGGGGCCTTCCGTCCTCCGCCTTCGTGACGCGGTCGCGCTGACGCCGACCGCCCCCGCGCCCGCGCCCGCGCTATCGAGCGCGCCGTCTCGCTTCCTCCGACAGGCATACCGATCCGCGGCCGCTCGGATCGTGGCGGCCGAGAGGGACCAGGGCGGTTCATCTGGGCTCGGCCGCCGGGATGAAACGCAGCACGTCGGACGTTTTATCAGCATATCGGCAGGGCGAGGCGCGATCATCCAAGACGCGCGCCCATGATCCCGGCCTATGCCGCATCACTTCCCAGGCATAGTTCGGAGCTTTGTCCTCAAACGACGCCGGAGGGCGGCAGACGATCCTGCCCTGATCCCGAGCCAGGAGGATGACGATGTTTCAAAGAACGGTCTTGGCCGGATTGATCTTTCTGGGCGCGGCCTCTCCGGCGCAGGCGACGACCGGTCCGGCCCGAACGGGAACGGGGGGCGGGCCTGAGACGACCGTGACGGCCCCGCACACCGCGCCGACGGGCCAGGTCGTGCCCCGCCCGCACATGCTCGGGCCCCTGCCCGGAAGCACGGTCGAGGAGACGCGGGGACGGCGGGCGAAGGACAGTCATCTCATGAAGGGCATCTGCGTCGGCTGCTGAGCCGGACCGCCCGAGCCTCCTCTCCGTCCCCGCCCCGCGCGGCGGGCGAGCGTCGTTTCGACGCCGGAGGGGAGACCGACAGGCCCGGCCGTCGTTGCCCTTCGATCGTGAGGCACTTCCCCCTGCCGGGCCGGCGCGGCCGGGCGCGTCTCCGATGCCGGGAGACGATCGCGATGGCAGAGGCCGACACGGCAACGAGCGGCATCCTCGGGCACCCCCACATCCGGGTCGAGGGGCGCGCCAAAGTGACGGGCGCGGCGCGCTACGCCTCCGACCGGCGCGAGGACGGCGCGCGCGAGAGCGACCTCGCCCATTCCGCCCTCGCCCACGCCGCCCTCGTCACCAGCCCCATCGCGCGCGGGCGCATCCGTGACTTCGACCTGCACGCGGCCCGCGCGGTGCCGGACCTCCTGGCGATCTTCACCCACCGCGACTTTGCCGGCGCGGTCGCGCCGGTGGGCCACCTGATGGCGGGCGGCCACGCCAATTCCTCGCACCTGCCGCTCGGCTCGGACCGCATCGCCTATCACGGCCAGATCGTGGCGCTCGTCGTGGCCCGCACCCAGGAGGCGGCGACCCGGGCCGCCGATCTCGTTCGCGCGACCTACGAGGCCGAGCCCGCCTCGGCGACCTTCGACGATCCGGGCGCCGAAATCGTAAGGTTCGCCGATCTCAAGGCCCATCACGAGGACATCGCGCGGGGCGATCCCGACGCAGCCTGGAGTGTCGCCGAGGCGCGGGTGGAGGCGCGCTACGAGACGCCGGCGCAGCATCACAATCCGATCGAGCTGTTCACCACCCGCTGCGCCTGGGACGGCGGCCGCCTCACCGTGTACGAACCGAGCCGCTACATCGGCGCGGTCCAGCACGGGCTCGCGGCCCAGCTCGGCCTCGATCCGGCCCGGGTGCGGGTCGTCTCCGGGCCGATCGGCGGGCATTTCGGCTCGAAGTTCGCCCTCTCGCAGCACACCGCCCTGGTCGCCCTCGCCGCCAAGCGCCTCGGCCGCCCGGTCTCGCTGGTGCCGACGCGGCGGCAATGCTTCACGATCGCCAATTACCGCCCGGAGACGCGCCACGACATCCGGCTGTCCGCCGACCGCGATGGGCGGTTCACGAGCCTCGTCCACGAAGCGGATGTCGTCACCTCGCGCTTCGATCCCTTCGCGATGGAGGGCGCCGACGTGACGGCGAGCCTCTATGCCTGCCCCGCGATCCGCACGGGCGAGCGCGCGGTGCGGGTCGACCGCAACACGCCCGGCCCGATGCGCGCGCCACCCGAGGTGCCCTACCTGTTCGCCCTGGAGAGCGCGGTCGATGAGATGGCGTGCCGGCTCGGCCTCGATCCGATCGAACTGCGCCGGCGCAACGACACCGCCCAGGATCCGGTCTCGGGCAAACCGTTCTCGAGCCGGCCGCTGATGGCCTGCTTCGATGCGGGTGCCGCCGCCTTCGACTGGGAGCGGCGGGCGACCCCGCCCGGCACGATGCGGAAGGGAGAGTGGTGGGTCGGGCTGGGCTGCGCCGCCTCGGTGCGGCCGGTGAAGATCGCCGCGGCGACGATGCGGCTGCGCCTCTCGGTGGATGGATCGGTGGAGGTGGGGTGCGCCCATCACGAGATCGGCAACGGCATCACGACGCTGCTGGCGATGGGGGCGGCCGAAGGGCTCGGCCTGCCCGTGGAGAGGGTGCGCGTGCAGCTCGGCGACACCGCCCTTCCGGCGGCCGGCCTCTCGGGCGGATCGAGCACCACGACGAGCCTGATGCACACGCTGGCGCTCGGCTGCGCGCAGCTGCGCGACCGGCTCGCACGCGCCGCCGTTGCCCCGGATCGCCCTCTCGCGGGCCACGACCCGGCCGGGCTGCGCCTCGCCGGGGGCAGGCTCGTCGCGGCGGACGGCAGGGCGATGCCGCTCGCCGAGGCAATCGCCCTCCTCGACCCGGCGGGAGTGGAGACGGTCGCGGCGTTCACACCCGCGGGGAGCGGAGAGGCGGCGCTGGAGGCCCTGCGCGGCGGCCATATCGGTCTGAGCCCCGGGGGCGACAGGGTCACATGGGCCTTCGGTGCGCAATTCGCCGAGGTGCATGTTCACGGCGAGACCGGCGAGATCCGCGTGCCGCGCCTGACCGGCGCCTTCGCCGCGGGCCGCATCCTCAACCCGCTGACGGCCCGAAGCCAACTCGTCGGCGGGATGATCTGGGGCCTGGGATCGGCCCTGCTGGAGGAGACGGTCCTCGACGGACCCACCTACCGCAATGCCGATCTTGCCGAGTATCTCGTTCCCACCGCCATGGATATCGACGCGGTCGAGGCCGTGCTGGTGCCGGATCCGGACGAGGCCGTGAACCCGCTCGGGCTCAAGGGGTTGGGCGAACTCGGCATCATCGGAGTCAACGCGGCGATCGCCAATGCCGTGCACCACGCCACCGGCCGCCGCATCCGCAGGCTTCCGATCCGGATCGACGCCATGCTGTAATGGGCCCGACGGATTGCCCCATTCCGCGTGTCGGGCCTGTCGGCCTCCGATGGCCGGACCGCGCGCCGAGGCCCTGGGTTGGAGGTTCGGCGCATGGTAGAATGGTCGTCATGACGAACATCATCCGCCCGAATTTCGGCGGTCGCAGCCGAGAGGATGAGCCGGCCGCCCCCATCGCGGAGGTGGACGCGGTCGAACCGCTTCACGTCTACGGCACCGCGGCCGGCTACCTCGTGGCCCTGATGGAGGATGCGCGCGGGCCGGAAGGGCACGTCTTCAAGGTGGTGGTCGGCCCGGCCGGCCAGAACCTGTGCGAGGCCGTTGCCGTGATGCCGGCGACGGAGGAGGGCCGGGTCGATGCCGATGCGTCGGCCATGGCCGTGCTGCGCGCCCTCGAGATCGTCGAGCAGGGCGACGCGCCTGCATCGGCCTGAGGCAGCCCCGCCGCCGCGCTCCGCAAGACCCGCTGTCGACACGGATGCTGCGATGCACTATTCACCGCGCCCCACGGGTCGGGCCGCATCGCTTGGCCGACCTCGAGCGGCCTCTTTCGGGTTTCCGGCCGCCGCATCCCCTTCCGAGCCCGCATCATGAGAGGTCCGATGGCGTGGCTCATCCTGGGCGTGGCCGTGGCTACGGAAATCGTGTGGGCGCTGAGCCTGAAATGGGTCGCCGCGGGGCAGGGGTGGGCGGCCTCCCTCGTTCCGATCGTGCTGAGCTTCGTCAATATGGGGTTGCTGGCGCTGGCGATGCGCGGCCTGCCGGCCGGGACCGCCTACGCGGTCTGGACCGGCCTCGGGGCCGTCGGTGTGGTCGTCTTCGGGGCGATCCTGTTCGGCGAGAAGGTGAACGCGGTGCAGATGGGGTTCATGGCCCTCATCATCACGGGCGTGATCGGCACCAAGCTGTTCGCCCAGGCCTGACGCTCCGTCATCCGTGACGAATACGCCCGCCGCCCCGGCCATCGGGGCGCGGGCCTTCGTGACCGGCCGTGCGAAGGCGTTCCCGACGGCGAGGCCGGAGGGGCGCGTCGCGCTACCGCACGCTGCTTCTGAAGAGATCGCCCAGCGGCACGTAGTCCGTCATGGCGGGAAGATCTTTGGGGTGGATGTAGTGCTCGCCGAAGAACGGGTACTTCCGCAAGTCGAAGCAGGACCGGACCCAATCGATCGTGGTGCGGACGCGGGGGATGCGGTCGACGTCCGGATGATAGGTCAGCCAGACGTCCAACCTGAAGCAAAGGCCGCAATCGACCGGCACGAGGTTGGTGCCCAGGGTCCCCGTATAGGTCGGAAGCCAGCCGATGCCGGCGCCGTTCGCGACGGCGAGGATATGCGCACTCGTGACATTGGTCTTGATGGCGACGAAGGGCGCCCGGGCGAGATCCGGCAGGGTCTTTCCGTAGGTCGAGAGCGTCGAGGTCTGCTCCGCGACTTGGAACACCAGCGTATGATGTCCGATCTCCTCGGGGGTGGAGGGCAGTCCGTGCCGCTCGACATAGGATTGTGAGGCGAACGGCATCGTATGCAGGTAACCGAGGTGCACGACCTTCAGGTCCGGCGCCTGCGGTCGCGTGAGCTGAACGGCGAGGTCCGCCTCCATCCTCAGCACGTCCGCGGAGGTCATCCCGCAGCTCAGATCGATGCGCAGGTAGGGATGGGCCTGCTGGAACTCGATGAGCCGGGGCATCAGCCAAGCCGAGCCGATCCCTTCCGTCACCGCGACCCGCACCTCGCCCTCGACGCCGCTCGACAGGGAGTCCCGGGCGCGCAACACGTTGAAGGCCGCCGCCTCCATCTGCTTGGCCGCCGCGACGATGCGCTCGCCTTCCTCGGTGAGCTGGACGCCCATCACCCCGCGCGTGAGCAGGGACACCCCGAGCGTGGCCTCCAACTCGTCGATCCGCTTTCGCAGCGCGTTGAAGCCGATTCCCAGGCGGTGCGCGGCGGAGCGGAAGCTGCCCGTGCGCTGCAGCTCCAGGAACATCCAGAGCGAATGCCAATCGGGCATCACCGTGTCCCGGTCGCCCGGCAGGTGCTCCGAATTCGTAACACCCTGTTCCGTGCTGGAGAGCATACCGATCACCCGCTGCATGCCATCTAGGGTCACATTCAAGGCCTCACGTAAAGTCCGGGTGCGACCAATGGCAGTCCGCAGCATGGGAAAATCATGTCTTCGCAGCGTGGTGCAGGATAATCGGACATCGGACCGGCACTCCCTCGCGCACATGGAGGTGACCCGAATTTCACGCCATGTCGTCGCCTACACGCCGAGCATCGCCGAGGTCGAGCTGATGTTCGAGCGGGTGAGGCCGGAACTCGGTTCGCAGACGAGCCTCGACACCGTACGCCGCATCATGTCGGCCAATCCCAACACGTTCCAGGCCTTCGCCCGGCGCGAATCCTTCGACTGGGCCGCGCCGCGGGCCGAGGGCTTCATCGCTTGGCTTCCGCTCTCGGAGAGCGGTCGGACCGCCCTGCTGACCGGCCTGTTCGACGGTGCCAATCCGGCTGGTGAGCATCTGGCGGCGCAGCACGAGAAACCCGCCGCCATCTATGTCTGGGCCATCTACGCGCCTGGCCGGCTCGCGGGCGGCATCGCCCTCGCGTTCGACCGGATGTCGACGCCGTTGAACCGCGAGGCCGATCTCTACGCATGGGGACCGACGGCGGCGGGCCGGCGCCTCATCGCTTCGCTGGGCTTCGTGCCCATCGAATCGCAGGAGGGCGGCGGTCGCTTCGGACTCAGCATCTTCCGCAGGGGCGCACCTTCGACGCTGGCCGCCGTCGAACTGGCGCCCCTCTACGATTCCTATCCGAGCGCCACGTCGACGTTTTCGGTCACGGTCGTGCGCTCCGCCGACGATCTCGCGCGGGTGATGTCGGTGCGCAGCGCCGCGTTCGTCGGCGAGCAGGCCTGCCCCTACGAGGAGGAGTTCGATGGGAACGACTTCTCCTCGACGCACCTGCTCGGCTTCGTGAACAACGAACCCGCGGCCTCGATCCGGGTCCGCTGCTTTGCCAACTTCGCCAAGGCGGAGCGGCTCGCGGTGCGGCCGGAGTTCCGCAGGTCGCGGCTCGCCTTCGTGATCGTGAAGGCGGCGCACGAGCTCTGCCGGGTCAAGGGATACCGCCGGATCTACGGCCACGCCCAGAAGGACCTCGTCGACTTCTGGTCCCGTGCCGGCGGACGCCCTTTCCCCGGTGCGCGCGAGTTCACCTTCTCGGACCACAGCTACGTCGAGATGATGTCCGAGGTGCCGCCGCATCCCGACGCCATCACGATCGGCACCGACCCCTACACGATCATTCGCCCGGAAGGCCGCTGGCACGCGCCGGGCGTGCTGGAGCGCTCCGCCTCCCGCGCCGTGACCCTCCACTCGGCCGATCCCGCCCTGCGCAAGCAGCGCCGCGCTTAGATTGCCACCCGAAGCGCCCGGTCACGGAGGGCCGCGCCCCGGCTGCGCCGTGGCCGCGGGCGTATCGTGAACGACGCCTCGATCCTCCGCCACCCCGTGAGACGGGCCCGCATCCACGATGACCGATCGCCTCGTATCCCAGACCGAGCTCTATTTTCGGACGCATATTCACACCGTCCTGCCCCTGCACGCGGCCCTCGTCGAGGCGATGTGCAAGGCGCCGCGCGTGCCTCAGGAACTGGCGACGGTGCTGGAGGATATCGGCCAGGGCTATTGCCGCCTCGCGGACGACCTCAACGCCGAACTGATCCGGCGCGGCGAACTGGCGGTTGCGTCGCAGGCCGAGGATGAGGGTGCCGAAACGCGGATCGATGCCTTCGTCGAGCGCCTGATCGCCGGCCTCGGCCATATCGAGTTCGCGGACGGACGGCGCCTCAGCGCGCGGCACGCGTTCGAGGCGCACGACGTGGCGGGCGACGCACTCCGGACGGTGCTGCTGCTGGCACGCAAGGACCAGCTCGCGTCGGACACCGTGCCGTAGCGGGGATGGGCCGCTGCGCAGCCGAGAACTCGACTAATTAGCGTGGCACGGTCCAAGTCCGTCGGTGACGACGGCCCACACACGAAGCTCCGCCCCCTCGGGCACCGCAACGTCAGGCAATGCCGGGCTCTCGGCCTCGAGCGTCAGGCGCTGGCAGGTCTTCATCGTGAACTCGCCTTCGATGCAGGCACTGCCATGCACATTGGCGTTCGGCGCATCCCGGGCGAGGAAGCAGCGAAGACGTCGCACGAGGCATCACATGCCTGCTTGGGTCAGGCGGTCACGTTACTTCGGCGATGGCGGATCGGGGGTGTTCGGCTCCCCGAGCGCGACGACGGTGCCGGTGAGAAGCTCTGGACATCGACGAGGCGACTCGCGCGGGTGGCACGCCATAGCCCCGCGCGTACGGCGCCGGTTCAGCGCTTCTCACCTGCGGGCGGCAAGCCTGAGGTAACCCGCGCCCCCTATGCCGGCCGGCCCATCCTCAGCCGGCAGCCATGATGCTCCTTCCCGAACGCGCGTCCGATCCCCTTCCGCCCGAAGCCGCCGAGTGGCGCAACGCCTTCGGCGCGCTCCGTCCGACCTCGCCGCCCTGCCGCTACGTCAGCGCCGGGACCTGGACCAACATCCATGAGAGCTGCGTCGACTTCATCGAGCGCTTCGGTGCCGAGGCCGTCCGCCTGGGCTGGACCGCGCCGCAGCTCTTCGGCGTGCAGTGTGGATGATGCCCTTGTCGAGGCAGCTCGCGACGGTCCGGCGGACGGTCTTCTCGGACAGGCCGGTGCCTGCCGTCCACATACCCCCCTCCCGGTGATTGGGCACACCGTCGACGAGTTGCGGGATCGAGTAGACGCCGGAGCGCTTGCCGCGGGGAATGCAATTCCCCAGGAGCCACGCGACGAGGACGAATTCGGAAGGGCTTAAGTGAGGGGCCCAGACGGTCGCGAGCGTCGCGAACACATCCAACTTCTGCGGAAGGGTGAACTCATGTGGGCGTGCGCCGTCGTAGGGCAAACTATGTGCCGGCTCCATCTTGCTCTCGCTCCGGGCAATCTGGCCTCTTGTAGGCCTAGGCTCTGCTTGACGGTTTGAGGATGAGCCGTACGTAGACATGGACTGCCCCAGTTCTATAGGCCACCGGCCCATCGGGGATATATGACCGATTTACAGCCCTTAAGCAAGGGCAAGTACTTTACAGATCCTTCGTCAACTGCTTTGAGCGTCGCCTAGAGCTTTTGAATACGTCGGTGCAACTTGTTGCACGGGCGGATCAAGTCTTGGTGCTGAGGACGCGATGCACACTGCCTTTGCCGATCCCGAGCTTGGACGCTATGGCGCCCATGCTCATGCCCTGCTCGGCAAGGACCCTGATCTCCTCCGAGCGAGCCCGGACGGTGGGCTTCCGACCCTTGTAGGCGCCCTCGGCCTTGGCCTTGGCGATACCCTCCCGCTGACGTTCCAGCATCATCTCCCGTTCGAACTGAGCAACGCCTCCGAGGACGTTGAGCATCAGCTTGCCGGTGGGCGTCGAAGTGTCCACGCCGAGGCCCAGGATGCGAAGGGCCACGCCCTTGCTCTCCAGGGTCTCGATGATCTTACCCAGATGAACAACGCTGCGGGCTAGCCGGTCCAGCTTCGTGACCACGAGCGTGTCACCCTGACGGGCGAACTCCAGGGCTGCTTCGAGCTGCTTCCGCGGAGCCACGGACGACACCTGTTCCTGAAACAGCTTCTTGCATCCCTGGACCGTCAGGTCGCGAAGCTGAGCCTCAAACCCAGCCTCTTGGTCCAGCGTCGATGTGCGGGCATATCCGATAAGCACGGGGCAATTCCGAAGCAGGCGTTCCACTAGGCTTATAGACATAGAACCATTGCCTGTTCCGAAAAACAAGACCATTCTTTTGGAACCGCGCAGCTGCCTTTGTGGAACGTTCCACTAGGGCAGGGTCTAGTGGAACGCGGGCGGATCGTTGGGAGGGTCGGTGATGCTCCCAAGCCCTGCGCGAACCAGCTCAAGCTCCGCGCGTGCGGACGCGATCTCCGCGTGATCACCCGTAACCTGGGCAAGGAATAACCGCTCCAGAGCAACGATCGGATCGCGAGGCACCTCCTCCTCCCGCCAACCTGGGTGCTGCCGGAGTTTGTCCGGTGCCACGAGTGCATGGAACTGAAGGATGCCTCGCAGCTCCCGCAGCGCCCGAACGGCGGATGACCAGTCGCCAGCCGAAGCCGCCGCGGCGTAGACGTGAGCGAGGCCGTCGGTGACGAGCGCGGCATGCTCCTGAAGCGACCGGCTGTTGCCAGCGGCGCGCGCAAACAGCCTGTCGAGTTCGGCGGAGCTGTCTTGAGGCGTGGAACCTACAGCATGCGCCGCGCCAGGGAGCTGAGCGCATGCAACCGGCAGCGTAAATGAGACGGCTCGTCCAAGGTGACTGGCTCGATGCCGCTGAAGTGCGGACCGGGAAGGGAGCGTGAATTGGGCAACGACATCATCAAGCGAGACACCGCCCTGGAGGGAAGCTTCGATCTCGGCGCGTTGCGGATGCGCGCAGATAGTGCATGGGCGGCCCATCGCGCGCTCCCGTTGTTCGGTTTCGTTTCGTTTGGTTTCGATATGCGCATCAGGCGCTGCGCAACTCGGGCGGCAGCAGGGCATCCATTGCGATGATTTGCGCACGCATGCGGCTCATCTCGGCCTCGACGTACTCTGGATCATCTCCCAGAGCGTATGTCGGCTGAAGACGTTCGAAGATCCGGGCAACGAACTGCATGCCGATCATCGCGAGAGCTACCGGGTGCTGCCTCTGGGCTTCCGATACCTCTTCGAGGCTCTTCCCATCTTGGAAGAGCGCCAAGACGAGGTTGACGCCTACAGAGTTCACGATGTCGTCGGCTTCGGCCTGGGCCGGCTTATTGCGAGTGTTCATGGCTGTGCTTCCTTAATGAGCGCCGGGGATGTAGTTGGCATTGGCTCCAGGCGCTGCGAGCCGAGCGGCCAGGTCTTCCTCGAAACGGCGGTTTTCGTCTTCGGAGGCGAAAACCGCCCCGAACAGCGGGTCGAGCTTGGTCACGAAAGAAACAGTGAAGGCGAGGCCGCCGGCCTTCAGGCGGGCCTGAGGAATACCGGTCAGTATTGCGGCTTCTTCGATCGTCTTGTCCTGGGCCATTAATAGGTCGAGCAGAACGCTCCCAGTAGTCGCTGAAAGCGTATCCCCTAAGGAGCGCATTACCGACGGTGGAGTCATGGCGTTCACAGCGGCGGGTGACACGGTCGCCCACAACGATGTCGAAGGTCGGACGCCCTGCAAACATCCGCTCGACGATGGCGAATGCGCAGGAGTTCATCGCCGACCGTGCTGGAAATCCCAGGCGTCGCCGGGCAGTAGGCCATCGTCACCCCAAATGACGGAGGAGATCCGAACGGCGTTCACCCGCATCAGTTCGTCCCGAATGGCGCAGGCTCGATTGCCGGGCCGCGCACCCTTCTGGCGAAATTGATGGGGGGCGATACCCAGATCTAACGTGCTCACGGAACTCTTTCCTCAGAAACAGTGCAATGAGTTGCACGCGGTGGACTTGGAGCCTGCGACAAGAACTGCCGGCAGGCCTCTTGGATAAGAGAAGAGCGTGTTGCAACCGGTCCTAAGCAGCTGGCGTTCGCAGCCTCGACCGTTATGTCGAGCTGAGTGATCAGCTCACGACTGGCTCTGATTTTCACAATCGCGGACATTCTCGGTCCCTTCACAACCCGCGGCCCTTTTGCGAAGGTCACGGCTCGCCTGCGGAGGGCCAGCCCCTCAACGAGCCGTCGGTCTTGTAAATGCGTGGGCCGCCCGTGTCCACATTTTTCTCGTAATATACTTTTACTGACGAAGGATCGTGCACTGGGTATACTTTTAGATCCTGTGAAACTTGTTGCACGATCCCCGCCACATCATCAGGCGGAGCACGCCGCCGCAGCGGGATTGCCTGATCAGGATGCCGCTGACGACATCTTCGATCTGGGCGTGCACCTCCTGGGCCATCATCTTGGCGTGCTCCTGATCTTGCTGGGCCGATGGACTGGAAGTGGCGCACAGCCAAACAAGCGGCGTGCGAACTCCTGACCCTTTTCGGACCTTCCGTCTTTCCTATTCGGATGTCCGCACGGAAGGCAGAAGCGGACGTGAGAGCGGCGACAGGACATAAGATTACGGGCTCGATCGAGTGTCTGCGGCGTCTGTCTAGGGGCAAAAGTCGGCGCTCTTGAGGGCAACTGGGAGCAGCTGCGCCGCCGCTCCTATCGAGGCATGCAACGCAGTATTTTCAGACAGCGTGCGCCTGACGGCGGAATACGGAGGGGGTTGATCCCGTCATCTTGCGGAAGGCCGCCGCGAATGCGGACGGCGTTTCATACCCCACCTCCAGGGCGACGTTGACGATCGGCCAGTCGGTCGCAGCCAGAAGATGTTTTGCACGCTGCATCCGAAGGTTCGTCAGCCATTCGTGCGGCGTCATTCCGGTAGCGAGCTTGAACGAAGCGCAAAAGTGAAACCGACTGAGGTCAACGAGGGCAGCGAGCTCGTCGAGCCCGATCAACCGATCGAGCGAGGTCGTCATATACTCCGTGACGCGCTTCACCTGCCAGTCGGCCAGACCTCGGCGAGGTGCCGTCGAGGTGACGGCGCCGTGTGACGAATGTGATCTGATCAGCTGCGTGCATAGAAGATCGATGGCCTGCTCAACGAACAGCGAGGAGGAAGCGTCGGTGCGTTCGGCTTCCTTCCCGAGGAGTTGCATGATCTGCGCCGAGGTCGGATCGTCGAAGCCGGTGCGGCCGACCAACTCCACGTTCGTGGACAACGCCATCGCCTCGGCTGCGGCCTGAAGGCGCTGATGAGGCAGGTAGACCTGGGAGACCTCGACCGGTCCCTCGATGTCCCAGCGCCCATCGCGTCCGATTGGGATTAGGGTAATCGAACCACGGCGGGTGCGCGAAGCCAGTCGTTGAGAACCCGTGCGCCAGGAAGCCTGCTGGGCAGTTCCCCAGTAGGTCATCACAACGTGCGCATTGAGGGCCGGCAACGCGGCGTGCAACGCTCCGTGTGACCACGGCCGGGTCAACTGCGCGCCGCCCTTCAGATCATGCTCGGCGAGCGGAGGGGGCGTATCGAGGATCCGCTCCATCTCGATGCTCGGTCGTCCATTCTCGTCTCGCGACCGAACCAGGCTGCGCTTGTCTCCGAGCATCGAACCATCTCGGCCATCGGTCGCGCGGACAAGCGAAGCAATCCGGGATTCGGCGGACGTCGCCCCTCCGTGGACAGCGTCACTCGTCACTGCGCACCTCTCGTTCACTCACCGCAAGATCGCGATGATCGGCGCAATCCCAAGACAGAAGCAAGGCTCCGCTTCCCGTACCTGATCCTCATCCACGGCGCAGGTGGCGCCGCAGTGGGAGATTGGAATGATGTCAAAGAAGATCGTCATCATCGGTGGAACGGGTTTGATCGGCGCAAAGCTTGCGCGACTGCTTGCACTTGCCGGGCATACCGTCGTTGCTGCTTCCCCGGGCATGGGCGTCAACAGCGTCACAGGCCAGGGCCTTTTCGAGGTCATGCACGGCGCGGACGTCCTCGTCGACGTGTCGAACATCATGTCGTTCGACCCCGCGGAAGTGCGGGAGTTCTTCGAGACATCCGGAAGGAATCTCGTTGCCGCCGCTGCAGATGCGGGCGTCGCACACCACGTCGTCCTTTCGATCGTCGGCGTCGACCGCATGCTCGACAACGGCTACTTCCAGGGCAAGCTGCTGCAGGAGCAGATCGCCGCCACGGGCGGCCTGCCGTACACCATCGTGCGCTCCACGCAGTTCTTCGAGTTTCTCGGCACCTTGGCCGATGCCTACACGAAGGACGGCCGCGTCACGCTGCCGGGTAGCCAGATCCAGCCCATTGCAGCGGACGATGTCGCTGCCATCCTGGCCAACGTCGCGACCAGCGAGCCGCGCAACGGTGTCATCGAGATCGGCGGGCCGGAGCGGGCGCCCTTCGACCGGGTCATCGCACACTTCCTGCAAGCTCGCGCGGACCTGCGCGCTGTGAGCCGCGGTCAGGAAGCCAGCTACTTCGGTGGTCGCCTGGAGGAGTTGAGCCTCGTCCCGATCGGGCAGCAGAAGCTCGGCGGCCGTGACCTCGACAGCTGGCTGAGCGCTCAGCCGACCCAGCACTAACCCCCTTTTTCACCTCGACCCAAGGAGAATTCCCATGACCTCCATCCTCGGCCGGATGGCGCTGATCGTCGTCTTATCCGGATCCGCTTCGATCCAGGACGCCCAAGCCCACGACACGGCAGCTCCAGGCGCCAAAGCGACGCTCGTCTACCAGCATGAACTCCCCAACGCGCCGGGCAAGAGCCTGAAAGCCGTGCTCGTCGAGTACGAACCGGGTGCCGGGAACCCCGCCCACCGACACGCTCCGTCCGCCTTCATCTACGCCACGGTCCTCGAGGGCACGATCAAGAGTCAGGTGAACGGCGGCGAACTCCGCATCTACCGGAAGGGCGAGAGTTTCACCGAGCTTCCCGGCAGCCTCCACAACGTCAGCGCCAACGGCAGCCCGAGCGAGCCAGCGAAGCTGCTTGCGGTGTTCGTCGTGGACACCGGCGACACCGTCCTGACCACGCCGGTCCAATAGGCAAAATCAGACCTTGCCACTACCGGCGGCGGTCGGAGCCAGGCCGGGAACGTCAGATCTATCAGGAGCTTGAAATGTCGGTTGCCACATCCGATGCGGATGTCATTCCCGTTCCTGTTGCCGCTCTGCGCGTCCTAAAGATGCCTGGCCGAACGGGACAGCTCGTGAGGAAATGGGCAGTACCGATCACGTCGGTGGTTTTGGTCGGTTCGCTCATGTCGGCTGCTCTCGGTCAGTGGGACTATCTGGTCAGCAACACCGCCATCCAGGTCACAAACGATGCTACGGTGCGGTCCGAACTGACAGGCTTGTCTGCGAGAGTATCAGGCAACATCGTCAAGGTGGCTGTTCAAGACTTCCAATCGGTTCGCGCCGGCGATCTTCTGATGGTCATCGATCCGTCGGATTATCAGGTCGCCGTCGCCCAGGCCCGAGCAAGCGTAACCGGCGCCAAGGCGGCGACGAGGAATCTGGACAATCAGATTGCGCTCCAGCGGGCCGTCATCTTGCAGGCGGAGGCACAGATTGCCTCAGCGCGGGCCAAGGTTTTGCAGGCCACGCAAGAGGAGCAGCGGCAACAGGCCCTCCTTCGCTCGACCTTCGCAACGGCCCAGCGGGTCGAGCAGGCCGTCGCGGACCTAGCGAGCGCGCGCGCCGGTGTTCAAGCCGCCGAGGCGGCGGCCCAGGCCCAACGGGAGCAGCTCAATGTGCTCGACGGGACCCGTGCCCAGCGGGAGGCCGACCTCGCCGCCGCCGAGGCCGCCTTGGCCGGTGCCGAGCTTCGGTTGGGCTACACGCGCATCGTCGCGCCGTTCGATGGGGTCGCCAGCCAAAGGCAGGTGCAGGCCGGTGACTACGTTACCGTCGGCGGAAATCTTATCAGTGTTGTGCCGCTCCCTCAGATCCACGTCATCGCAAACTACAAGGAAACCCAACTAACGAACGTCGAGCCAGGACAAGCCGTCGAGGTCACCGTCGATACCTACCCGGGCGTTGTCCTGGCCGGGCGCGTCGAGAGGCTCTCGCCAGCATCGGGTTCGCAGTTCGCGTTGCTGCCTCCCGACAACGCCACAGGCAACTTCACGAAGGTCGTTCAGCGCATCCCCGTCCGAATCGCCCTCAATCCCGGTCAGGCCCTGTTGGATCGCCTTCGCCCGGGCATGTCGGTCGTCACGAGGATCAAGACCGCTCGGGAGGGCATGTGATGACCGCAATGGTCCTCAACGGCAGCGCTCCGACGGTTGCATGGAAGGCCAATCCGTATGCCGCGGTCGCCGCGGCCCTGACCGGATGCTTTCTTGCAAGCTATCACACCCGGTATGTCGGCATCGGCCTGCCGGACATTCGAGGTGCCTTCAGCCTCTCGGCCGACGAGGCTTCCTGGCTTTCAACGGTTGCGAATGCCCCCCAGATCCTCACCGCCCCAGCGGTGCCGTGGTTGGTGATGGTCTTCGGGATCCGACCGATCCTTCTCTGGCCCGGCTTCCTATACGCCGCCGTCGTCGCGCTGATCCCGCTTGTGCGTGAGCCGGCGACCCTGTTCGCCCTGCACGCGTCCGCCGGCCTGCTGCTCGGCTTGTTCGTGCCCGCCACAATGCTGGTGATCGTGCGAAACCTGCCCCCGGCGCTCTGGCTGCCGGCCTTCGCGGCGTACGCGTTTCGGCTTGCCTTCACCTTGAACACGGGTCCGGGCCTGGTCGGGTACTACGTGCAGGAACTCGGCTGGGAGTGGCTGTACTGGTCGGATATCCCGCTGGCCCTTCTTATGGCGGCCCTCGCCGCCTTTGGATCGACGTCCCAGCACCCCAACATGAAAATGGTTCGCGACGCCGATTGGGGCGGAATGCTGCTGTTCGGCCTCGGACTGATGTTGATCTATATCGGCCTCGACCAGGGCAACCGGCTGGACTGGCAAGAGTCTGGAACGATCGTTGTGATCTTAGCCGGCGGCGGCGCCTTGATGGTCTGCTTCTTAATCCACGAAGCATGTGCACCAAATCCGTGGGCGACACCGCGGATCCTATACCAGTGGAACACGATTCTCGGCCTGTCGACAGGCATCAGTTTCAGCCTCGTCGCGGTCTCGAACAGTGTCCTAGTCCCGAATTTTCTCCTCAATGTGGCTCAGCTCCGTCCCGAGCAGATCGGCTGGTTCCTGTTTGCCTGGATCGGGATCCCGCTGGCGTTCTGCGCGTGGTTGGGGGTGATCCTCCTGCGGCGCATCGATTTTCGGCTCGTGATGATGCTGGGGTTTTCCAGTTTTGCGGCCGCGAGCCTGTGGGCCACTCAGCTGACGAGTGCGTGGCGTGTGGATGACTTCATTCCCGTCGCCCTGCTGCAATCTGTCGGCCTCGGCATGACCTTCACCGCGGTGATGGTCGGGAACTTCACGAGCATCAAGCCGGAGGTCGCCGCATCTTTCTCGGCCTATATTCAGATCCTCCGCCTTCTCGCAGTGGAGTTCGGCGCGGCTCTGATGATCACCCTTATCCGGCTCCGCGAGCAGATTCACTCGAATCTGATGGGCTTGCATTTGGCAAGAGGCAACGGGAGCGTCCTGCAGGCAATTGCTGAAAGGATCTCCTGTTTTTCAGACAACAAATTCGCTCTAGCGAAGGATAGATCCCTTGTTTCGATTGTCGTAGATGTACAGCGTGAAGCAAACACGTTAGCTTTCATTGACGGCTTCGAGTTGACGTTTATCTTCGCAATTGTGGGCATCGTAGCGGCCGGTGCAATGCGGAGAGCTCCATCTGGCCCACTGACTCACCAGTAAGCCGGCGCTCATAGCAATCATATCAATATGTCTCTGTATTTATTTCGAAAGTTTCTTATTCATAGATAATAAATCGGAATATTATTGATTATTTTTTTCGAACATATGGTGCGACGCCGGCTTTGAGCGCGCCCGATGCTTGCGGTTGATGCAGCGCGGAGAAGGATCGGATCTAAGAGCTATGATGTCACCGGTCGCGACCTTCGAGTTTATCCTAATCCTTCTCGTCGCTACGCTTGGCCTAGAGGTTCTAGCCCGAGTTACCCGTCTCCCGCCAACTGCAGCCCTCATCATCGGAGGAATCGCTCTGGCCTTTACGCCAGGATTGCCAGTATTCAGCCTCGATCCCGACTTTATCCTAGTTCTCTTTCTGCCACCGCTTTTAATCCACGGTGCTTATTCCACCGCATGGACAGCGTTTGTGCGGGACCTGCCCAGCATCCTCGCTCTGGCCATCGGTGCGGTTGCTTTCACGACGCTCGCTGTTGGACTTGCAACACACTGGCTCGTACCAAGTCTGCCGTGGGCCGCATGCTTTACTCTAGGAGCAGTGGTCTCGCCGCCCGATGCAGTCGCTGCGAAGGCGCTACTCACGCGCGTAAGGCTACCGATGCGTCTCGCTGTGCTTCTGGAGGGCGAGAGCCTGCTCAACGACGCAGCCGGCTTGGTCCTCTACCGCTTCGCAGTTGCTGCGACACTATCAGGTAATTTCAGCGCTACTGAAGCTGGCTTGGCGTTCGGGGGCTTGGCCTTTGGCGGCATCGCGGTCGGTGTTGGGATCGGTTTAGTTTGGGTGTGTGGGGATCGAACCAGAACCGGCAGACGATCACCGATGCGTGCGAGGCGGATGCCACCAGCCTGGATCCTCCGAGCCCGCGGGGCAGAAGCACGAGGTCGCCCATGTCGATCACGACACGCTCCCCACCCTCGTCCTCGACGTCGAGCGAGCCGTCGGCGACCACGAGGACGTGGGCGGCCCCAGCCTCCAGGTCCAAGCTCGTCGATCGTGCGACGTCGTGCGACCGGACTTGGTCCCCGGTGAGCCGGATCTGCGCCAGCACGTGCGAGAGTAGGTCGCCGGAGACGCCGCCCGGTCCGCCGTCCGGAAGAACGGTCAAGTTTTCCAGTGATCCGGTCATGGGTGCCATCGGCGTCCGATCGTAAACCTGCCTTCCGAAGCGACGCGCATCTCTCTGAAAAGACGCCGCTTTCACGAAGCCCGGCGTGTGAGGCGCCGGGTCCACCGCGTGATGGCCCGTCGCCCCGAGTCCCCACTGAACTCGTGCTTGCTCGAGTTCCGCCTCCTCCACCGCGCCGCGCACCCGAAGGGAAAGCCGATGACGACCATCCAACAATCCGGCCGTGATGCTTCGCGCTGGCTGAGCTCCTATTACTTCCTCCGTGCCGGGGTGTCAGTCGGCTGGGTCGCGGCGGCGTTCACCATCGGCAGGACCGTGCCTCCGGCCGCGGCGGCGCTCCTAGTCGCCTATCCCGCCTGGGACGCAGTCGCCAACGTCATCGATGCGCGGCGCAGCGGCGGTTTGGCCGCCAATCCCAGCCAGGCCCTCAATGCAGCGGCCAGCACCGTCGTCGCCGTTGCGGTGGCGGTCGCGCTCGGATGGGGTCTGCACGCGGTGCTAGCGGTGTTCGGGGTCTGGGCGATCCTCTCCGGCCTGCTCCAGCTCGCGACCGGCGTGCGGCGCTGGCAGGCTGGCGCCCAATGGGCGATGGCGCTGAGCGGTGCGCAGTCGGCCCTCGCGGGCACCCACTTCATCGTCAAGGCGAACGGTGCCTCGACGCCGGGAATCACCGACATCGCGCCCTATGCCGCATTCGGTGCCTTCTACTTTCTGGTCTCAGCCGTGTGGTTGACCGTCGCGCGAGCGCGGAAGGGAGCGACGGAACGCACCGCATAATCTTGCGCGGCGCCGGCGGCGCTCTCGAATTAACGTCGTCGTCCGTACCCTTGTCTTCTACAACAGCATCGATGTGCCATTCCTGTGGCTAGCCAGTGATCCCGAAGTGGTGGCGCGCACTATGTCGCCATCACGCGGTCGCGTTCACGAGATGGTCCGATACCGTCGAGATGAACGCACGAAGACGCTGAAGACGCCGCAGGTCCCGGTGATATCCCATCCAGATGTCTCGCGCCGGCGGCGGCGTCGACATGTCTAGGCTGCGGATACCCGGGATCTGATTGCCGACCACGCGGGGCAGGACAGCAATGCCGACGCCTTGCCTGCACATGCGCCCCTGGACGTTGCGGTTGTTCGATCGCAGGACCGGTCTCGCATTGGGGAAACTCTCGATAAGCCACGCGATGTCGGGGAAATGGCCCGTGGACGTGTCATGGGTGATCAGCCGGAAGCCGGTCCCGTCGCCATATGTGGGATCGGATGCCTCCTCGGCGATGTAGACGCCGTATTCGATCCTGAAGAGCCGCCGCTGAACGACGTCGGCCGTGTTGAACGGAACGATACGGAAAGCGACGTCGGCCTCCCGCTGGGCCAAGTTGAACAGGCGCGTGCCGGTCAGGATCTCGACGTCGACATTGGGATAGGCCTTCGAGAAATCCGCCAGGATGGGAGGGAGGACATAGGCACCGAACCAGTCCGCCGACGAAATACGCAGGCTGCCTTTGAGATTCTGCTCCCGCCCCGCAAGTCGGCGCTGCATGGCCAGCGCGCCTTCTTCCATCTGCTCGGCCAGCGCGATGATCCCGTGGCCCTCGTCGGTCAGAACAAGACCGTCCGCTGTGCGCTGAAAGAGTGTGTGACCGATCGCCTGCTCGAGGGCGCGCAGGCGCCTGCCGACGGTCGGATGGCTCGTCTGAAGAACGCGCGCCGCGCCGCCGAGCGTGCCGCATCGCGCGATGGCGAGAAAGATCCTCACGTCGCTCCATTCCATCCCGACCACCCGTACGAAAATGAACGCGGAGAGTGCAATCATGTCAGTTAAAGAACAAATCTAAGCATCTAGATTGGCGTCATCGCCGGTGGAAGCGTCCTTCCGCGGATCCTCCCGACCCCCGAGGGCGCCCCCCCCGGGCTCCCATCCGAACGACAGGAGACAGATCATGCAGATCGGGTTCATCGGCCTCGGAAGCATGGGCTCGGCGATGGCCCTGAACCTGGTGAAGGCCGGCCACGACGTGCGGGCCTGGAACCGCAGCAAGGTCGCTCATGACAGCGTTCCCGGCGTGACGCTGGTCGAGCTCCCGGCAGATGCCTTCGAGGCCGATGCAGCCTTCACGATGCTGTCCGACGACCCGGCCATCCGGAGGGTGATACTCGATGCCGGCCTGCTGGCGAGCGCGCGACCAGGGCTGACGCACATCGTCACGTCGACGATCTCGGTCGCTTTCGCGCGGGACCTGGAGCGCCTGCACGAAGAGGCGGGCCTCGGCTACGTGTCCGCACCGGTCCTCGGTCGGCCGAACATCGCGGCGCGCGGCCAGCTCAACATCCTGGCGGCCGGGAAGGCCGAGGCCGTCACGGCCATCGAGCCGCTGCTCGCCCCCCTCAGTAAGAAGGTCTGGAAATTGGGGGAGGACCCCGCCCGGGCGAATGCGGCGAAGCTCGCCTGCAACATGATGATCGCCATGGCGATCGAGGCGATGGCCGAGGGTGTCGTGCTGACCGAGAGCGTCGGCCTCGACCGTGCGGATTTCTTCGAACTCATCCTGGCCACCCTGTTCTCGGGCCGCGCCTACGAGAGCTACAGCGCGCAGATCGCGGAACGGTCATTCGACCCCGGTTTTAGAGCCAGGCTCGCCCTCAAGGACATGCGCCTGGCGACCGCGGCCGGCAACGCGATCGGACGCACGCTCCCGATGCTGGAAGCCGTCCGCGAGGGGCTCGGCAAAGCAGTCTCGGCGGGTCTCGGTGAGAAGGACTGGTCGATCATCGCCGAGATGACGGTTCGCGGCGGCAGCGTGGCGTCGCTCGAAACGACGGAGAAGACGCAATGAAAACCTGGCTCATCACCGGCTGCTCGAGCGGCTTCGGTCGGCGTCTTGCCCTGGCCGCGGCACAGCGCGGCGATAAGGTCGTCGCGACCGCGCGCACCGTCCAGTCGATCGAAGAGATGGTGGCCCCCTTCGCCGGCCGCATGATCACGCTACCGCTCGACGTGACGGATGCGGCGGCCGCGAGGTCGGCGGTGGCGAAGGCCGTCGAGACGTTCGGCGGGTTCGACGTGCTCGTGAACAATGCCGGCTACGGACTGTACGGCGCGATCGAGGAGGGCACACCGGAGGAATATCGTCCGATGTTCGAGGTGAACGTCTTCGGCCTGATCGAAGCCACCAGGGCCGCTCTGCCCGTCCTGCGGCGCAGGGGCGGGACGATCGTCAACATGTCCTCCGGCGCCGGCATCGCGGGCGGTGGCGGAGGGGGCTACTACAATGCCGCCAAGTTCGCGGTGGAAGGCGTGTCCGAGGCGCTCGCGGGCGAGTTGAGGCCCTTCGGCATCCGCGTGCTGATCGTCGAGCCCGGGCCGTTCCACACCGATTTCCTCGGCCGCTCGATCACCATGGCCGCGAAGGAGATGCCGGACTACGCGGCGAGCTCGCGCAGGCACTATCGCGAGACCAGCGACGGCAACCAAGCCGGCGATCCCGACAAGGCCGTTGCGGTGATCCTGCGGGCGGTCGACGCCGACGATGCGCCGCTCCACCTGCCGCTCGGCCCGGTCGCGCACGCGATCGCCGAGCGGAAGCTGGCTTCCTTCCGCCGCGACATCGACGCCTGGCGCGAGATCTCGATCGCCACAGATTTCAACCGGCCCTGAGCGCCGGCCGCCCGCGCTACTCCAACCCTACTATCCGACCGGAGTGCGATCATGATCGCAACCTTGCAGGGATTCACCCAGCAACTCGTGCCGGCGAACGGCATCAAGCTCAACGCCGTCACCGGGGGCGCCGGCCCGCCGATCCTTTTGCTTCACGGCTGGCCCGAAACCTGGTGGGAATGGCACCACGTGATGCCGCTGCTGGCCGAGCATTTCAGCGTGGTGGCCATCGACCTGCGCGGGGCGGGCTTCTCCGACTGTCCGCTCGACGGCTACGACAAGGCAACGATGGCGCGCGATGCGCACGAGGTCATGGCCGCCCTCGGGCATGGGCGCTACGCGGTGTGCGGACACGACATCGGCGGCATGGTGGCGCTGCCACAGGCTGCGATCTACCGGGAGGCGGTCACGCACCTGGCCGTGCTCGACGTGCCGCTTCCCGGCTGGAGCGGGTGGGAAGCGACGACCGCGAGACTCTGGCACTTCGGTTTCCACATGAACCGGGATTTGCCCGAGCGCCTGATCCACGGCCGCGAATATGACTACGTATCGGCTTTCATGGCTGAGCGGTTCTACGATCACAGCACCTTCGATCCGGCGGATATCGAGATCTACGCGAAGGCGATGGCGCTGCCCGGCCGCACCCGCGGCGGCATGGAATGGTATCGCACCCTCGCCGCCGATCACGCGGCTGCCCTCGCGTACAAGAAGCGGCCGCTCGCGATCCCGGTGCTAGGCCTCGGCGGAGATCGGCGCTTCGGGGCGAAGATGGTGCCGATGCTGCGAGAGTTCGCCAGCCATGTGACGGGCGGCGCGATCGCGCGGTGCAGCCACTATGTCGCCGATGAGCGGCCGCACGACGTCGCGGCCGCCCTGATCGATTTCCTCAAAGCCATCTGAAAGCCGGCGCCCGCGGGAGAATGCGGGCCATGCCGGCCGCGGCCCTCCGGGCAGAGCCCGTTCGCGAAGCCGCGGTCGATCGACCCAGCCGAGAGAGGAGACTGTCATGTCCGCACCCGTCATCCGCGGCGTCAATCATATCGGCATCACGGTGCCCGACATCGAAGCGGCGATATCGTTCTTGGTGGACGCCTTCGGCGGCCAGGTGATCTACCAATCCTTCGGACCGCAGGATCCGCCGCGGCAGGGACCCGACTTCGAGCGGGCGGTCGGTGCATTCCCTGGAACGGTCGTTCGCGCCCAGGCGATGGTCAAGCTCGGAACCGGGCCCGACATCGAGCTGTTCGAGATGCACGGTCCCGAACAGGCCCCGCCGATCCGGGCGAGCGACTTCGGCCTCACGCATTTCGCGCTCTACACCGACGATATCGACGCGTCGGTCGCGCGCTTCGAGAGGGCCGGCGGCACGCCCCTGACCGCGCCGCGTGCCATTCCCTACGCGACCGAAAAAGGTCCGGGGAACAAGGTCTGCTACTGCCGTATGCCCTGGGGCACGACGATCGAGTTCATCACCACACCCGCCCACATGGCCTATCACGACCAGACGGATCTGCGGAGATGGCAGGACGAGGACTGAGCAAGGCGCGAGAAGGGAGCCGCATCAGTTCAGTCGCTGCGATGCCGTGACGGTGTCGGACAATCCGGCGAGCGCGCAGCCGCGACGGCTGTCATGCCTGATCGACCGCGCCGGCCGTCACTCCTTCCGGGCGAGCTCGACCTTCTCTAGGTGTATGGTCCCGGGATGAGGTGTGACGGGTTGATCCTGAAGCGATTGGGCTCTTTCGTCCAGGCATTCAGGATGAACTCGGTGGGTGTCA
>NZ_QJJJ01000033.1 GCF_003201865.1 Methylobacterium sp. B4
GCCGCGCCAAGGACGGCTTCTACGGCGGCTTCACCCTCGTCGTGCCGCTCGGAACCCTCCTCGGCCTCGCCCCAGGCTGAGGCTGTCGGCCCCGCCCGGTCACGGCGGCCGGGAGGGGTTCTTCGCGTGAGAGAGGCTCAGCCGCGCCGGTCGCACGCCGCGCGCAGATGTTCGAGAAGCGCGGCCGCCTGCCGTCCGCGCTCGGCCGGATCGTCGCTCTCCCGGCGTAGGACGACGCGCCCCTCGCGCAGCGTGATGCCGTCCGAGACCGGCATGACCGGGGGGGCCTTGCCGGGGCGGAACTCGGCCGCGACCCCGTGCGGACCGCCGCTGAGACGGGCGATCCCGAGGGCGAGGCAGCCCGTGCGCAGCCGCGCCAGGGTGAACAGCGCTTCAACCGGCTCCGGCGGCGGCCCGAAGCGATCCTCGATCTCGTCGCGCAGGGCATCGATCTCGGTCTCGGCGCGCAGGCGCAGGAGGCGCGTGTAGAGGCTCAGGCGGATTTCGGGCTCGGGGATGTAGTCGTCCGGCACGCGGCCGTTCAGGCCGATGCGCACCTCCGGGCACCAATCCTCGACCGCCTCGCCCTTGGCCGCGCGCAGGGCGAGCTGGAGCAGGTGCTGGTAGAGGCCGAGCCCGACGAGCTTGACGTGGCCGGTCTGATCCTCGCCGACGAGGTCACCCGCCCCGCGCAGGTCGAGATCGCGGGCGGAGATGGCGAAGCCCGCACCGAGCCGGTCGAGCGCCTCCAGCGTGCGCAGCCGCTTCTCGGTCGAAGGATTGAGCGGCTTGTCCGGCTGCCAGAACAGATAGACGACCCCGCGCCGCTGCCCGCGCCCCACGCGACCGCGCAGCTGGTGCAGCTGCGCCAGCCCGAACCGCTCCGCATCCCAGACCAGCATCGTGTTGGCGCGCGGCACGTCGAGCCCGCTCTCGATGATGCTGGTCGCCAGCAGCACGTCGCCCTCGCCTTCGGCGAAGCGCACCATGGCGTCGTCCATCTCGGCGGGTTTCATGTCCCCGTGGGCGGTGACGATGGAGAGCTCCGGCACCAGGGCGCGCAGCCGCTCGGCCATCGGCGCGATGTCCTCGATGTGCGGACAGACCACGAAGCTCTGCCCGCCGCGGCGGTGCTCGCGGGTCAGCGCCGCCGTCACCGTCTCGCCCGCGAAGGGCGCGATCACCGTGCGGATCGGCTGGCGCACCGCCGGGGGCGTGGCGATCACGCTGAGGCTCTGCAGCCCGACCATCGCCGCCTGGAGGGTGCGCGGGATCGGCGTGGCGCTCAAGGTGAGGATGTGAGCGCTGCCCGCCGCCTGCCGCAGGCTCGCCTTGGTCTTGGCGCCGAAGCGCTGCTCCTCGTCGATCACGGTGAGGCCGAGATCGTGGAAATGGACGCCGCGCCCGGCCAGCGCCTGGGTGCCGACGACGAGACGCACCGTGCCGTCGGCCAAGCCTTGCTTGACGCGCTTGGCCTCCGCCGGCGCGACGAGGCGCGAGAGATGCGCCACCTCGATGCCGAAGCGGGCAAAGCGCCGCCGGAAGGTTTCGACATGCTGGCGCACCAGCACCGTGGTCGGCGCCATGACCGCGACCTGCCGCCCGGCGAAGATCGCGGCGGCGACGGCGCGCAGGGCCACCTCGGTCTTGCCGAAGCCGACATCGCCGCAGACGAGCCGGTCCATCGGCTCTTCCCGTGCGAGGTCGGCCAGGGTCTCCTCGACCGCCCGCGCCTGATCGCCGGTGAGCGGGTGACCGAAGCCCGCCGCAAAGCGCTCCATCTCGCGCTCGGGCGGGACCAGGGCCGGCGCGCGGACGCTGCGGCGCTCCTGGGCCGCCTTCAGCATGGCGCGGGCCGCCTTGGCCAGCGTCGCCTCCGCCTCCAGGCGCCGCCGGGCCCAGGTGCCGCCGTCGAGCCGGTCGAGGGTGACGGCCTCGGCCTCCGAGCCGTAGCGCCAGATCCGGTCGGCCTGGGCCACGGGCACCATCAGGATCGCGTCGTCGGCAAAGCGCAGGCGCAGGGCGTCCTCCTCTCCCTCGCCGCCGCTGCCGATCGTCTCCAACCCCTCGAACACGCACAGGCCGTGGTCGCGGTCGATCGCCACGTCGCCGACCCGCAGCTCGACCTCGCCGATCGGCAGCACGGCGGCGGGCCGCATCACCCCCGCGCCGACCCGCCCGTACAGGTCGGCGGCGGCGATCACCGTCGCCCCGCTCTCCGGCACGCGAAAGCCGGCCTCGAGCGGCGCTTCCAGCGCCAGCATCGCGCCGGGCTCGGAAGCGGCGACCTCGGCCCAGCCGTCGATCAGGCGCAGGCTCCGTCCCTCGGTGGCGGCAGCCGCCGCCCGCACGAGGCGGCGCAGGGGCTGCTTCGGGCCGGCGAGCACGACCCGCTCGCCCGCCTCGAGCTGCGCGCGCAGGGCCTTGGCGAAGGCGGCCTCCGGCCGGCGCTCGCCGACGAAGGTCGGCAGCGCGACGCGCTCCCCGCTCTCGCTCGTGGCGGTGGCGAGGCCGTGATCGCGCAGGAGCGCCGCCCATTCCGCCTGCGTCAGGTAGAGATCCGTTGCCGGCGCATCCCCCTCGCGCGCCTCGGCGATCTGCTCGAAGAAGGCGGCGACGCGCTCCTCAGCGCCCGCCTCGACCACGAGGCGGGCCTCGGGCACGTAATCGAGCACGGTGACGAGGCGGGGATAGAACCGTGACAGGCGGTGCTCCTGGCCGGTGAAAGGCTCCAGGGACAGGCCCGAATCCGGCCCCAGGATGATCTCGGTGGCGGGATCGATCACCAGCCGCTCGGTCTCGACCCGGGAGCGCTGCGAGACCGGATCGTAGGAGCGGATCGCGGTGATGCGCCCCTCCTCGTGCTCGACCCGGCAGGGCAGCGGGGCGGCGGCCGGAAAGACGTCGATGGTCCGGCCGCGGATGGCCGCCTCTCCGGGCTCGTCGACCCGGTCGTCGAGGATGTAGCCGAGCCGCTGCAACTGGGCCGTCAGCGCCTCCGGGTCGAGCCTTTCGCCGACGCGCAGCTCGACATGGGCCGGCCCCCAGGTCTCCGGCGGCGGCACGCGCTGCAGCAGGGCGGGGGCGGTGGTGAGCACGATGTCGGGCAGCGCCGCGCGGTCCGTGAGCCAGCGCAGCACGCCGGTGCGCGCGCCCATGGTGCCGCGGGAGGGCGAGACCCGGTCGAAGGGCAGGCAATCCCACTCGGGGTAGACCGCAACCGCCCGCTCCGGCGCCAGCGCCCGCAGCAGCGCGGCGATCTCGTCGAGGCGCCGCCCGTCGCGCGCCACGTGGACCAGCGGGTGCGCCGCCCCGGAGGCGAAGCCGAGCAGGGCCACCGCCAGCGCCCCCGTGGGGATCAGCGGCGCGGCGCCCGTCTCCTGACCGTCGAGAACCCGGGCCTCGCGGGCGTCGGCATGGTTCGGCTTGGCGGTTTTGGAGTTGGAGGCTTTAGGCTTGGCGGTCGCCGGCCTTGCGGCCTTGGACAGGGTCTTCGGCGCGATCTTGGGCTTTGCCATCGTGTTCCGTCTTGGACGCCTTGCCGGTCGGCTCTGCGGGAACGCCGCTCGCGCCCGCCGAGGTTCCGGCCGCGCGGCGCTGTCCCCAGCTTCGGCCCGACCCGGCATGCCCGCCGCTCAGGCCGCGGAGGCGGGCGGGCTCTCGATCAGGCGCAGGCTGCGGCGCAGGCTCTGCGGGGGCTGGCCGTAGGCGCGCAGGAAGGCGCGGCGCATCCGGTCGCGGTCGGCAAAGCCGGTGTCGCGGGCGACCACGTCCAGCGCATGGCGCCCGTCCTCGATCATGGCCTGCGCGGCTTCCAGCCGCAGCCGCTCCACGGCCTTGGCCGGCGACTGGCCGGTCTCCTCGCGGAAGAGGCGGCTGAACTGGCGGGGGCTGACGCTGGCGGCCTCCGCCAGCTCCTCCACCGTCAGCGGGTTGCGCAGGTGCTCCTTGGCGTAGAGCAGCGCGCGGCGCACCCGGCCGGAGCGGGGCTCCAGTTCCAGCAGCGCCGAGAACTGCGACTGGCCGCCGGGGCGGCGGTGATAGACGACGAGCTTGCGCGCGATCGCCCGCGACAACTCCGCACCGTGATCGTCCTCGATCAGCGCGAGCGTCAGGTCGATCGCCGCGCTCATCCCGGCCGAGGTCCAGACATGGCCGTCGGAGACGAAGATGCGGTCGTCGTCGACGCGGATCGCGGGATAGCGCTCCTGCAGCGCCCGGGCATGGGCCCAGTGCGTCGTGGCCGTGCGGCCGTCGAGGAGGCCGGCCTCGGCCAGGGCGAAGGCCCCCGTGCACAGTCCCGCGACCCGGCGCGAAGTTCGGCCCGCCCGGGCGATGTAGTCGCGCAGGGCCGGCGAGAGCGGACGGGGCAGCAACTCGCCGACCACCATCAACGTGTCGGGCGCCTCGGTCAGCGGAACGGTCTCGATCCGGATGCCGAGCGAGGAGCGGACGCTTCCCCCGCGCTCGGACATGACGGTGAGGCGGTAGGCCTCCCGCCCCAGATCCACGTTGGCGAATTCGAAGGCCGACAGGGCGGCCATTCCCATCACCTGAAAGCCGTCTTCCAGGATGAACCCGACCTGCCGCATGGCCGCCTCTCAGCATGTCCTGATTTGACGTTTCTACGTCATTTCGGACAAACCCGTCCAGTCGTAGGATCCTGACATCGTCGCCGGCCGGGAGCCGGACGGCTGTTCGGAAGGACCACGATCATGACCGATTCAAAAGGAACCATCCTCGTCACCGGCGCCTCCTCGGGCATCGGCGCCGTCTACGCCGACCGCTTCGCCGGGCGCGGCCACGACCTCATCCTCGTCGCCCGCAACGGCGAGCGGCTCGCGGCCGTGGCGGAAGACCTCGGCCGCCGCCACCGCGTCGCGGTGCGCACGGTCGAGGCCGACCTCACGAGTCCGGCAGGTCTCGCCGCGGTCGAGACCATCCTGAGGCGCGATGCGCGCATCACGCATCTCGTCAACAATGCCGGCTTCGGCAGCGCCGCGCCGCTCGCCGCGGCCTCCGTCGAGGAGATGGAGCGGATGATCGCCATCAACGTCACCGCACCGATGCGCCTGACCTACGCCGCCGTTCCCGCCTTCACCGCGCGCGGCAAGGGCACGATCATCAACATCGCCTCGATCGTCGCCATCGGGCCGGAGGTGCTGAACGGCGTCTACGGCGGCTCGAAGTCCTTCGTGCTCGCCTTCAGCCAGAGCCTTCGCAAGGAGCTCGATGGAACCGGCGTCGCGGTGCAGGTGGTCCTGCCCGGCGCCACCGGCACGGAGTTCTGGGACATCGCCGGCCTGCCCGCCAGCAACCTGCCGCAGGATTGGGTGATGTCGGCCGAGGATCTCGTCGATGCGGCGCTCGCCGGCCTCGACCGGGGCGAGTTCGCCACCATCCCCTCGCTGCAGGACGCCGCCGAGTGGGAGGCCTGGGAGGCGGCGCGCGCGACCATGCTGCCGCATCTGTCGAGCGCCGTCCCGGCCGCGCGCTACCGCGCGGCTTGAAGGGTGGCCGCGGCGCCGCCCCGGCGCCCCGCCGAAGGGCTCGGCCTTCGAGCCTTACGCGGCGAGGCAGGCCTCGTCGCGTAAGGCGAGGCTCTCGCCGAGGAAGGTGATGAGCGGCTGCACGAGATCGGCGGCCCGCTCCTCGCCGAGCACGCTCACCTCCGTCATCGGCAGGGCCGGCCACAGGTCGGGGGCGCGCAGGATCTGCATCCCCTCCTGCAGGAAGGAACGGCCGAGCAGCGTCACGCCGAGGCCGCCGGCCACCGCCGCCTGCACGCCGGTCAGGCTGCTGGCGGTGCAAGCGGCGGTCCATTCCCGGCGCACGGAATCGAGCGCCGCGATCATCATCTCACGGTAGCTGCAGGGCGGGGCGAGCATCACCAGCCGCGCGGGCCTCGTGAAATCGAGCTCGTACCGGGCCGAGGCCAGCCAGACGAGCGGCTCGCGCCAGATCACGCGCCCGCGCGGATGGGCGCCGCTGCGCTTGGCGATCACCGCATCCAGACGGTTGGCGTCGTAGGCCTCCAGCAGGGTGCAGCTCAGGCCGGTCATCAGGTCGATATGCACCCCCGGATAGAGCCGGCCGAAGCGGGCGAGCAGCTTCGGGAGCTGGCCCGGGATGAAGTCTTCCGAGACGCCGAGCCGCAGCGTGCCGCTGGCGGGCGGCTCGCGCCATTCCCGCATCAGCTTGTCGTTGAACTCCAGCATCTGCCGCGCGGCCACGAGCAGGCGCTCGCCGTCCGGCGTCAGGCCGAGGGTGCGGCTGGTGCGTTCGAAGACCCGCCGCCCCAGGATCTCCTCCAGGCGCAAGACCTTCTGACTCACCGCCGATTGCGAGCGGTGCACGACGTCGGCCGCCGCCGTGAAGCTGCCGGTCTCCGCCACCGCCACGAAGGCGCGCAGCAGATCGATCTCAAGGTCGGGATGGCGCATCGATCATTCGATTTCCTGCTTGAATCCGCCACAGCTACGCGCCCGGCTTCTCGCCGGCAACGGCTCGGCCCTGAAGCTAGAAGGAAATCCGATCGCACCGATCAGAACTATGCGTTTCCCGGATCGAAGGGTCTGGCGCATCCTGCTCGGGCTCGATCCTGCCGATCGGCGCTTCCCCGCCGGGGCCGCGTGGCCCCGGCCTCGAAGAGCCCAGCCATGTCCGCCTCGGTCACCCTCTCGCCCGTCTCCGCCCGCCGCCCCCTGTCGGCCTCGGCCGCGCTCGGATCTTCCCGGGCGGTGCAGAGCCTCGGCGGCGCGGTGGTGCGGCGGGTCTCGCGCGGCGGTCCGGCCCTGCTGCTCGGCGGCGCGATCCTGCTCTGGGGCGCGAACTGGCCGGTGATGAAGCTCGGGCTGAACCACGCCTCGCCGCTATGGTTCTCGGCGCTGCGCTTCGCCCTCGGTGCGGCCTGCCTGTTCGGCTGGCAGGCTTTGCGCGGCGAGATCCGGAGGCCCCGGCGGGCCGATCTGCCTGTCCTCGCCTCCATCGGCCTGCTCCAGATGATGCTCTTCACCGCGCTCGGGGCGCTGGCGATGACGCATCTGCCCGCCGGACGCTCGGCGATCCTGAGCTACACGACGCCGATCTGGGTCGTGCCGGCCGCGGTCCTGATCTTCGGCGAGCGGATCGAGGGCCGGCGCTGGGCCGGGATCGGGCTGGCGGGGCTCGGCGTGCTGGTCCTGTTCAACCCGCACGCCATCGACTGGCGGAACGGGGAGATCGTCGCCGCCCACGCGATGCTGCTCGCGGCCTCCGCCGCCTGGGCCGCCTGCATCCTGCACCTGCGCTACGGAGGCGCGGTCTCCTCGGCGGTGCAGCTCGCGCCCTGGCAGATGCTGCTGGCCGCCGCCGTGCTGCTGCCGCTCGCCGCCGCCATCGAGGGGCCGTTCACGGGCGACGGATCGGCGGCCTTCTGGGCCTGCCTGGTCTTCGTCGGCCCGCTCGCCACGGCCTTCGCCTTCTGCGCCGTCAACGCCGCGAGCCGCCGGCTTCCCGCGAGCGCGATGTCGACGGCGATGCTCGCCGTGCCCGTCACCGGCCTTGCGATCGCCACGGCGACGCTCGGCGAGGCGCCCGGCCCCGACCTCATCCTCGGCGCCGGGGCGATCATCCTCGGCATCGCCGTCAGCGCGATGCCCTCCCGCGGGGGCCGCGGCTGACGCGGCCCTCTCATCGACAAGGAGACACGTCCATGCGTGCCGTCGGCTTCACACAATCGCTGCCCATCGCGGACGAGAAGGCGCTGATCGACCTCGACATCGCCGAGCCCGTGCCGGGTCCGCGCGACCTCCTCGTCCGGGTGCGGGCGGTCTCGGTCAATCCGGTCGACACCAAGGTCCGGATGCGCGGCGCGCCGGCCGACGGAGCGCCGCAGATCCTCGGCTACGACGCCGCCGGCATCGTCGAGGGGGTCGGCGCGCAGGTGACGCGGTTCCGGCCGGGCGACGCCGTGTTCTATGCCGGCGCCCTCGGCCGGCCCGGCACCAATGCCGAACTGCATCTCGTGGACGAGCGCATCGTCGGGCACAAACCCGCCGCGCTCTCCTTCGCCGAGGCCGCGGCGATGCCGCTCACCGCCATCACGGCCTGGGAGGCGCTGTTCGACCGGCTCGACATCCGCCGAGCCGTGCTGGGCGCCGACGCCGCCATCCTGATCGTCGGCGGGGCCGGAGGCGTGGGCTCCATCGCCACGCAGCTCGTCCGGCAATTGACGGAGCTCACCGTCGTCACCACGGCCTCGCGGCCCGAGACCGCGCAGTGGAGCCGGGATCTGGGCGCGCATCACGTCATCGACCACACCCGGCCGCTCGCCGCCGAGATCGCGGGGCTCGGGATCGCGCCGTCCTTCGTGTTCTCGACCACGAACACCGACCGGCACCTGCCGGAGATCGGTCAGCTGATCGCGCCGCAGGGCCGGTTCGCGCTGATCGACGATCCCGCCGCCCTCGACGTGCTGCCCTTCAAGCGCAAGAGCGTGTCGACGCATTGGGAGTTCATGTTCACGCGCTCGATGTTCGGCACGGCCGACATGGACGCGCAGGGCCGCCTGCTCGACGAGGTCGCGCGACTGGTGGATGCCGGAACGCTGCGCACCACGGTCGCCGAGACGTTCGGGACGATCTCGGCCGCCCATCTCCGCCGCGCCCACGCGCTGATCGAGAGCGGGCGGGCCAAGGGCAAGATCGTGCTCGAAGGCTGGGCCTGACCTGCGCGCGGGACGCTCCGCCGCTGCGACGCGGCGGAGCGCGGCTGGGCGCTCAGCTCCGCAGCACTTCGGCTTCCGCCGCCTCGACCGCATTGGCCTGCTCGGCCGCGACGGCCCGGTCGGACTTGCGCCTGAGCCAGGCGCCGATGGCGACCACGAGGGCGGCGCCGAGAGCACCCGCCACGTAGTGCATGTTGGGCTGCAGGGCGGCAGGCAGCGCCTCGATCACGTGCTGATGCACCAGTCGGTCGGTAGCGATCATCTCGCCGGCAACCCAGCCGAGCAGGCCGCCGCCGAACCAGATCAGGATCGGGAACCGATCGATCAGGCGGGTGATCAGGCTCGCGCCGACCACGAGGAGCGGCACCGACAGGGCGAGACCGATGATGAAGAGCTCGTCATGCCCTTTGGCGGCGCCCGCCACCGCGACCACGTTGTCGAAGCTCATGACCGCGTCGGCCACGACGATGGTCCAGATCGCCTTGGGCAGGCTGGCATGCTCCTGGATCGCGCTCTCGCCCTCCTCCTCGCCGCGCACGAGCTTCACGGCGATGTGCAGCAGGATGAGGCCGCCGACGACCTTCAGCAGCGGCACCGCGAGCAGCTGCGAGATGATGACGGCAAAGAAGATGCGCAGCAAAGCCGCGGCGAAGGCGCCGGCGTAGACGCCGATACGCCGCTGCCGCTCGGGCAGCCCCCGGCAGGCCAGGGCGATGACCACCGCGTTGTCGCCCGACAGGATGATGTCGATCCAGACGATCTGGAGGAGGGACAGCAGGAAGGAGGAACTGAGATAGGAATCCACGGTCGTGTCTTTTCGCTGTCTCGGCCCGTCGGGATGCCGGCGCCGTCCGCCTCCGGCATGCCCCGATGCGGGCGCGGCAAGTGGGTGTCTTTTGGTGAGGCGCCGCCTAGCCCCGAGGGGTCGGCGACACGTCGGCGTTCGTCAGGACGGGAAGGGCCGGATCGGCGCCCCTCCCGGATGGGCCGACACGGAAAGCCGGCCCCGATGGCACGATGATGGCGATGCCCCGGGGCCGACCGTCGCGTCCGCCTCAGGGATTGGCTTCGACGGCGGAGCGCAGCACGGGCGTCCAGCGGGCGACCTCGCTCTCGACGAGCTTCTGCAGCGCGTCGGGGCCGGCCTCCGCATCCTTCGGCACCGTGCCGCCGAGATCGAGGATGCGCTTCCTTGCGTTCGGGTCCTTGATGGCGGTGTCGAGGGCGGCGACGAGCTTGGCCCGGACATCCGCCGGCAGGCCCTTGGGCGCGAAGACCGCGTTCCAGGCGCTGACCTGATAGTCGGGCAGGCCGGCCTCCTTCGTGGTCGGCACGTCGGGCAGGCTCGGGGAGCGCTCGGGCGTGGCGATGGCGTAGGCCTTGATCGTGCCGCCGCTGATCTGCGGGGCGACGTTGACGATCTGGTCGGTCATGAAGTCGACCTGACCCGCCATCAGGTCGTTCAGCGCCGGGCCGGTGCCGCGATAGACGACGAGGGTGGGCTTGGCGCCGATGAGCGAGTCGAACAGCACGCCCGTGGAGTGCGAGACGGAGCCGACGCCGGCATGCGCTTGGTTGATCGAGGCGCCGCCGGCCTTCACGGCCTCGACGAAGCTCTTCAGGTCGGGGGCCGCCATCCCCTTCTTGGCGACGATGACGATCGGCGTACCGGCGGCGAGCCCGATCGGGTCGAAGCTCTTGGCCGGGTCGTATTTCAGGCCCTTGAACAGGGCCGGCGCCGCGCCGTGCGTGCCCATGTGGCCCATCATGATGGTGTAGCCGTCGGGCGAGGCCTGCGAGGCCCGGGTAATGCCGGTCGTGCCGCCGGCGCCGGTGACGTTCTCGATCACGACCTGCTGACCGAGGACCCGCGACATCGGCTCGGCGACGATGCGCGCGATGACGTCGGTCGGGCCGCCGGCCGCGAAGGGCACCACCATGGTGATCGGCCGCTGCGGGTAGGTGTCGGCGGCCGCTCCGAAGGCGGCGAGCACCGACAGGAGACTGATCGCGAGAGCCGTTCTCATGGTTTCCTCATCCCTTCCAGATGTTTGACTCGTCGGAGATTCCCGAGCCCGTCCGGCATCGTGCCGCTCAGGCTTCCGTGAACACCTCGTCGCGGCTTTTCCGCAGCGACGGCAGCAGCGCCAGCGCCAGGATGGTGAAGGCCACGAGGAACAGCACCGCGCTGACCGGACGCTCGAGGAAGACCATGGCGTCCCCGCGCGACAGGGTGAGCGCGCGGCGCAGGTATTCTTCCATCAGCTTGCCCAGCACGAAGCCGAGCAGGAGCGGCGCGGGCTCGAAGCCGAACTTGATCAGCACGTAGCCGAACACCCCGAAGGCGGCGATGAGCATCACGTCGGTCGGCAGCGAGTTGATGGAGTAGATGCCGATCGAGCAGAACATCAGGATCGCGGGGAACATCAGCCGGTAGGGCACCTTCAGGAGGCGCACCCAGACGCCGACCAGCGGCAGGTTGATGACGAGCAGCATCAGGTTGCCGACCCACATTGAGGCGATCATGCCCCAGAACAGTTCGGGGCTCTTGGTCATCACGCCGGGTCCCGGCACGATGCCGTGGATCGTCATCGCGCCGACCATCAGCGCCATCACGGCGTTGGGCGGGATGCCCAGCGTGAGGAGCGGGATGAACGCGGTCTGGGCGCCCGCGTTGTTGGCGCTTTCCGGGCCGGCGACGCCCTCGATGGCGCCGCGGCCGAAGCGGCTCGGATCGCGGGCGATGCGCTTCTCGACCGTGTAGGCGGCGAAGGGGCCGAGGACGGCGCCGTTGCCGGGCAGGATTCCGAGCAGCGCGCCGATCGCGGTGCCGCGCAGGGTCGCGGGTGTCGCCTGCCGCAGATCCGCCAGGCCCGGCAGCAGGCGGCCGATGCGCGCCCGGGCGATCTCTCGGGTCTCGGTGTTGTCGAGGTTGCGCAGGATCTCGGCCACCCCGAACAGGCCCATGGCCAGCACGGAGAAATCCACGCCGTCGGTCAGGAAGGTGAAGCCGAAGGTCATCCGCTCCTCGCCGGTCTCCAGGTCGGTGCCGATGCAGGCGAACAGCACGCCGACCAGGATCATGGCCACGGCCTTGAGCACGGAGCCGTGGGCGAGCACGACGGCGAAGGCCAGCCCCATGACCATCAGGGCGAAGTATTCCGCCGGCCCGAAGATCAGCGCGAGGCGGGTGAGCGGCGCGCCGAGCGCCGCGATCAGCAGGGTGGCGACGGTGCCCGCGAAGAACGAGGCGATCGCCGCGGTGCCGAGCGCGATGCCGGCCCGGCCCTGGCGCGCCATCTGGTGGCCGTCGAGGGTGGTGACGACCGAGGTCGCCTCGCCCGGGATGTTGACGAGGATCGCGGTGGTGGAGCCGCCGTACTGCGCCCCGTAATAGATGCCCGCCAGCATGATCAGCGCGCCGACGGGATCGAGCCCGAAGGTGATCGGCAGGAGCATGGCGATGGTGGCGATCGGCCCGACGCCGGGCAGCACGCCGATCAGCGTGCCCACGAGGCAGCCGAGGAAGCAGAGCATGACGTTCTGCAGGCTCAGCGCGACGGCAAAGCCCAGGCCGAGGTTGGAGAGAAGATCCGGCACGGATTGTGGCTCCCGATCAGGCGGTCATCGAGTGCCGGGCGACGTCGGTCCCGGCCCGTCGGGAGGATCGGCGCTGCAGGAGCAGCAGGCCCAGGCCGATGAGGGCGAGCGCCCCGACCGCCAGCCGCAGCATCACACGCGAGGGGATCTTTCCGCTGGCCGCCTCGATGAGGGCGGTGGGAAAGATCGGGATCGGCAGGTTCAAGAGGTCGCCGAACAGCAGCATGCATCCGGCGGTGAGCAGCAGGGCGAGGATCAGAAGCTCGCGAAAGCGCGCCTCGGGACTCGCATAGCCCCCGAGGATGACCGCGAGCGGCCCGGCGACGATCAGGCCGAGGCCGGGGGTGGTGACCGGGCCGAAGCTGACGGGCCGGATCGTGACCGCGAAGGCGAGGATGGCCAGCACGACGACGACGGGGCCGCGCAGGCCGAAGCTCTGCAGCCCCTCGCCGCCGCGGACGAAGCCCGTCACGGCGAGCGCGAACCCGCAGACGGCCACGCAGACCGCGACCCAGTGCGGCAGCATGCCGGGGCCCATGGCGCCGAGGGTGCCGCGCGGGAGATCGCCCGTGGCCCAGACGCCGAACACTCCGAGCAGGATGAGGCCGAGGCCGGCCACCACGTTCTGCGACACCCACGAGACCGCATTGCCCGGTCCCGCGCCACCCGATGGGTCGCTCATCGTCCCCTCTCAACGAGCATGCTCGCTCCGGCGCTTCCGTCCTGCGGCGGCGTTCGGGCCGGCCCCGCGGCCAGCGTCTCTCACCACCCGCGCGCCGCAGGCGGCACGACGGAAACGATCGGATCCTCCCCTGAGGAATTTTGTCCAGAACCTATGCCGTAAAGCGAAGTTTCGACAAGACCTGGCATCCGACGAATCGTGTCTTTCCCGGCTCTCTGTATCATTGATAAAGCGGCCCGCGTCCGCCGAGGCAGGAGCGGCTCGCGCGATGGCGCGGCCTCGAAGGTGCCGGGCCGGCCCCAGGGGGCAGGCCTGCGGACCGATGAGCCTGCCGCGCGGCGCGGAATGTCGGCCCGGCGGGTCCGGCCGAAGCCCCATGGCCCGAGCCGGGCGCTGAACCGATTTCTGTGATCGTGCGTTTGATGATCCAACTCGACAAGACATCGGAAAGAGGAGCATTTCGATGCGCAAGATTCTGGTCGCTACGGCTGCCCTGGGCACGCTGCTGGTTCTTGATGTTCCGAGCTTCGCACAGGGATTCCGCGTCGGCCCCGGCGGCGTCGAGATCGACGACGGCCGCGGCTATCGCGAGGAGCGCGACGAGCGACGCTACCGCCGCATGTGCCGGGAGCTTCGCGACCGCTGCGAGAACAGGGACATCTACGGCGAGGAAGGCCAGGGCAATTGCCGGCGCTACCGCCGCATGTGCGGCTGAGCGCGACGATCCCGGTCGTCGCTTCCACGGGCGCCAGGCGGGCACGGGAGCCGAGACACGGCGCCGACACCCGACCTCACTTGGGAAAGGCCCGACGATGAAGGTGGAATCGCGGGGCGGCCGGACCGTGCCCGCGGGTCGAGACTTCGGTGACGGCTTCAGGAAGAACGATGTCGGCCGATCCTGAGGATCTGATCGATCGCGTCTACGAGGCGGCCGCCATTCCCGAACTCTGGCCCTCGACATTGAGCGCGATCGCCCGGTTCGGCGGAGGCGGCGGCGGCCTTCTGTTCACCAGCCAGGGCCTGGACTTCCGCTACGTCGCCTCGCCCGAACTCGAAGGCTACATGGAAGAATTCATAGCCGACGGCTGGGTAGCCCAGAACGACCGTCCGGCCCGGCTCTTCGCCAAGCAGCATCCGGGCTTCCTGACCGACCTCGACGTCTACACGCCCGAGGAACTCGACACGAACCCGGTGTTCACGGACTTCCTCCGGCCGCGCGGCTACGGCTGGGGTGCGGCCACGGCCATCACGGTGCCGAGCGGTGAACGGATCGTCTTCGATGTCGAGCGGGCCTACAGGGACGGCCCGGTCCCGGCCGACATCGTCGCGCGGCTCGACGCCATGCGGCCGCACCTCGCCCGCGCCGCGACGCTGTCGGCCCGCATGCGCCTGCAGGCCGTGCAGGTGGCCGCCGATGCCCTGGAGATGGTCGGCCTCCCGGCTGCAATTCTCGGTCGTCAGGGGCAGGCCCTGGCGATGAACCATAGCTGCCAGGCCCTGCTCGGCACGACCGTTCGCGACGGTCCCCGTTTCGCGCTGGCCGACCCGGCCGCCGACCGCCTGCTGGCGGAGGCGCTTCAGACGCTCGCGGCGGTCGGGCTGGCGAGCACGCGATCCATTCCCGTCCCGGCCAAGGAGGCCGAGCCGCCCGCCGTCGCCCATGTCCTTCCGGTCAAGCGCAGCGCGCGCGACCTGTTCACAGCGGCCTCGGCCATCGTGGTCGTCACCCCGCTGGCGCAGGACCGGCTGCCCGGCCTCTCGGTTCTGGAAGGCCTGTTCGATCTGACGCCCGCCGAGGCGCGGGTCGCGCGCGGCATCACGGGCTGCCGCACGGTCGAGCAGATCGCGGCGGAGTCCGGCACCTCGCCGCAGACGGTGCGCTCGCAGCTCAAGAGCGTGATGGCCAAGACCGGCGTCAACCGTCAGGTCGAACTGGTCCGCCTGCTCTCGGGGGTCGCACTGCCGCGCTCGTGAGGCTTCGGTCGACGACAAGGGCGCGGGCGCCCTCGCCCTGGCGCGGCCGGTTGGAGTCAGGAGCGCACCATCACGACAAGACCCGCCACGTGCGGATTAAAACTCAGTTCTGGACGTAACCAAGACGACAACAGTCGAGAAGGCAGCAGGACAAGAAGCGGGAACTGATTCTTCATTGGAACGTAAATTAGCGTTCTTCCGGAGAAGCCCTGCATTGTCCGATCCATCGATCCGTGTTCTCGATCCGACGCGATGCCATCTCGGTGAGGGGCCGAGCTACGATCCGGCGACCGACACGGCGTGGTGGGTCGACATCCTCGAATGCCGGCTGTTCGAGAGGCCGCTGGACAATCAGGCCGGCCCGGCCCGGATTCACGCGCTGCCGAAGATGGTCAGCGACGTCGCCGCGATCGATTCAGGCCGGCAGCTGCTCTCGGCGGAGGACGGGCTCTACATCCGCACGGTCCGGGACGGACGGCTCAGCCTGTTCTGCCCGCTGGAGGCAGAGGATGCGGGCACCCGCTCCAACGACGGCCGGGTGCATCCCTGCGGCGCCCTGTGGATCGGCACCATGGGCCGGGACGCCGAGGCGGGGCGCGGTGCGATCTACCACGTCGCCGGCACGCGGGTGACGCGGCTGTTTGCCGGCCTCACCATCCCGAACGGCATCGCCTTCTCCCCCGACGGCGCGACCGGTTACTTCGTCGACACCGACGAGGGCATACTGCGACGCGTCGCCCTCGACCTCGCCACCGGCCTGCCGGTGGCCGAGCCGCAGACCCATTACGATCACAGCGACGGCGAGGGCGGGATCGACGGCGCCGCCGTGGATGAAGAGGGGCTGATCTGGACCGCCCGCTTCGGCGGGGCCTGCCTCGACGCCTACAGCCCCGCGGGCGCGCGGGTGCGCACCCTGGCGGTCCCGGTCCGCCAGCCGACCTGCCCGACCTTCGTCGGGCGCGGTCTCGACCGGCTGCTGGTCACGAGTGCCTACGAGGGCATGGACGAGGCCGAGCGCGCGGCCGATCCCGAGCACGGACGCACCCTGCTCGTCGATCCGGGCGTCCGCGGCCTGCTGGAACCGCCCTTCCGCCTCGACGCCTGACCGGCGCCCTGCCCTCTCCCTCTCGAAGCAGGGCGTCCCGAGCACGGCGCCCCAGGAACGACCATGGCCGATCCCCACGACCGCCCCTATCAGCCGATCGAAGCCTATGCCCTGCTCAGCAATTGCGAGGGCTGCGCCCTGGTCGCCCGCGACGGCGGGATCGACTGGGCCTGCCTGGAGCGCTTCGACGACGACCCCGCCTTCTCGCGCCTGCTCGACCGCTCGCGCGGCGGCCACTTCACGATCCGCCCGACGGAGCGCTTCGAGACCGCGCGGCAATATCTGAGCCGCAGCAACATCCTCGAGACCACTTTCACGACGCAGACGGGCTTCGTCACCCTGCACGACTTCATGGTCGGGCCGGAGGGCGGCGAGGGGCGGCCCCGGCTGGTGCGCCTCGTCACCGGCGTCTCGGGCCGCGTGCCGATGATCGCGCAGTACCGGCCGCTTGCCGGGTTCGCCGAACGCTTCGCCTCCTTGAGCATAGACCGGGGGCGCGTCACGGCGGAGGGCTGCCCCGGCCTCGTCTCCGACGCCACCTTCGCGATGGAGGGCGAGGTCGCCGCGGCGCGCTTCACCGTGGAGGGCGGCGAGGAGCGCAGCTTCGCGCTCTATCTCCAAGCTCCGCCCGAAACCTGCCCGGACGCCCGCGCCCTGATGGAGGCCACGCGCCGCGGCTGGGTGCTGTGGACGCAGGATGCGGCCTATATCGGCCCGCTGGCGGGCGAATTGATGCGCTCGGCCCTGGTCCTCAAAGCGCTGACCTATGAGCCCACCGGAGCGATCATCGCCGCGGCGACCACCTCCCTGCCCGAGGAGATCGGCGGCATCCGCAACTGGGACTACCGCTTCTGCTGGATTCGCGACGCCTGCCTGTCCTTCTACGTCCTGAAGAAGTTCGGGATGACCCGCGAGGCGGAGGCCTTCTTCGGCTTCGTCACGGCCTTGTGCGAGCGCGAAGAGGGCCGGCTGAAGCCCCTCTACAGCATCTCCGGCGAGGCCGATCTCCGCGAGATCCAGGTCGAGCATTTCGAGGGCTGGCGCGGCAGCGCCCCCGTGCGCCACGGCAACGAGGCCGCCGAGCAGCATCAGGCCGACGCCTACGGGCAGGTGCTCGACCTGCTCTATTTCCACGAACGCCTGGGGGGCACGATGCCGGAGGCGATGCGCGCGCACGGGGCGCGGCTCGCCGACGTCTCGGCGGCCCACTGGCACAAGCCCGATGCGGGCCTGTGGGAGCCGCGCAAGCCCGAGCAGCGCTATCTGCACGCGGCGATCATGAACTGGGTCGCCCTCGACCGGGCGATCCGCCTGTTCGGCGAGCGGGAGGAATGGTGCCGGGAGCGCGACCGGATCGTCGCCTGCGTCAACGGCGAGGGCATCCACCGCGACGGCTACTACCCGCAATATATCGGCGGCGAGGCGGTCGATGCCGCCCTGCTGATCGCGCCCATGGTCGGTTTTCCCGTGGACGAGGCGGCCTTCTCCCGCACCGTGGACACGGTGATCGAGCGCCTCGGCCACGGCCATCTCGTCTACCGCTACAAGAACGACGACGGCCTGCCGGGCCACGAGGGCACCTTCCTGCTCTGCGCCTTCTGGCTCGTCGACGCACTGCTCTGGCTCGGGCGCGAGGCGGAGGCCCGCACCCGCTTCCAGGCGCTGCGGGCGATGCAGAACGATGTCGGGCTCTACGCCGAGGAAGCGGCCGAGGACGACACCTTCCTCGGGAACTTTCCGCAGGCCTTCAGCCATCTCGGCTTCATCCACTCCGCGCTGATGCTCGACCTCTACGAGCATGGCGGGCGCGACGCGGTGCGCGGCACCTACGCCGACCGCTCGCTGCGCGAGACGGACAGCCGCCGGGCGCCCAGCATCGCGGGGGCCGAGGCGGGCGCGTGAGGATCGGCATGCCTCGCATAGGCAATGGCGATCACCCGGTACCGTTTCCGCCTCATCACCTTCGATTGCCAAACTCCGTCATCGCGAGCGGATGCGAAGCGATCCAGGGGCGCGACCTCTCCGGATCGTGCGGAGCGTTGGATGGCTTCGGCTCCGCCTCGCCCTAACGATCAAAGGGAAACGGTCCGACCTCCGTCCATTCCTCACCCACCATCGGACGGAGCCAATCGGAGATTCCGGCTCCGGCCGGCAGTCCGAGACACGCCCCTCAAAACACCGTCTCGCATCCAGGCGCGATGACGAAGGTCATCCCGATGACGGACTTGCGCCTGCAACGAGCTTCACAGGAGGATGGGCGGCGGTTTCTCTGCCCCCGCGGATGAGACCTGTCGTGCAGCCGGATCGGAGCGAGAGATGCCGCCATCCGAGATCGACCTCATCCGGGCCCGCCTCGCGGCGCATCCGAGGCCGGCCGACCTCGCGGCGCGGCGCGCGCGGATCGACGGTCTCGGAGCAGGCTACGGGCTGCCGCCGGACGTGGTGGTCGAACCGGTCGACGCCCAGGGTGTGCCCGCGGAGTGGACGAGCACGCCCCTGGCGGGTGGCGGGCGCGTCGTGCTGTTCCTGCATGGGGGCGGCTATGTCTCCGGCTCGCTGACGAGCCATCGCCACATGGTCGCGCAGGCCGGGCGCGAGGCCGAGGCGCGCACCCTCGCGCTCGACTACCGGCTCGCGCCCGAACACCCGTTTCCGGCCGCCCTCGCGGATGCGCTCGCCGGGTACCGCTTCCTTCTCGACGCGGGCGTCGCCCCGATCCGGATCGCGCTCGCGGGGGAGAGCGCGGGGGGCGGTCTCGCGCTCGCGACGGCCCTGTCGCTGCGGGAAGCGAGGCTGCCGCTGCCGGGTTGTCTCTGGCTGAGTTCACCCTGGACCGATCTCGCCCTGACCGGCGCCAGCCTGGAGACCAAGGCCGCCGTCGACCCGCTGCTCGGCCGGGCCTACCTCGCCGAACTCGCAAGCCTCTACCTCGACGGCGCCGATGCACGGAATCCGCTCGTCTCGCCGGTCCACGCGAACCTCGCGGGCCTGCCGCCGATTCTAATCCAGGTGGGCTCGGCCGAAACGCTCCTCGACGACTCCGTGCGGCTGGCAGCCGTGGCCGGGGCGGCGGACGTGTCCGTGCGCCTCGAGATCTGGCCCCACATGATCCATGCCTGGCATCTCTTCTACCAGGAGGTGGCGGAGGGGCGGCGCTCGCTGGCGCAGGCGGGGGCCTTCATCAAGGCACATCTCCCCGACGGCTGAAGGCGAGACGCCCTGCCCCCCGGCCGCGGTGCTTCGCGGTATCGTGGATGGAGGCCTCGTCCCGATCGGCCCTCCTCACCGCGCTGTTCACGGCGTTCAGAAGCCCGCTCCAGGGATCCTCCGGCGATACTGCCGCGTGGGCGGAGCGGAGGCCGGAGTCTGAGATGCCGATCGGTGTTCCGATCCGAACCGGCCGAAACCCGTTATCCGTCGGGCCGCTCGAACCGGGCTGCCGCAAGACAGACGATGGTGCGAAGCATCGATGCCGACCGTGTTTCTCGACTGCGATGGGGTGCTGGCCGATTTCGATGGGGGCGCCTGCCACGTGCTGGGGCAATCACCCGAGGCGTTCCAGCGCCGCTTCGGCCTGAAGCAGTTCTGGAGCCGGCTGGCCGCGGAGCCGGACTTCTTCGCAAACCTCCCGCTGCTGCCGGATGCGCGGGATCTCTACGAGGCCGTCCGCGCCTGCCGGCCCGTGATCCTCACCGGGGTACCACGCGGGAATTGGGCCGAGCCGCAGAAGCGGCGCTGGGCGGAGCGCCACTTCCCCGACACGCCCATGATCACGACGAGCGCGGCACTCAAGCGCGAGCATTGCCGCCCGGGCGACGCCCTGATCGACGACTGGGACAGTCACCGCCACCGCTGGGAGGAGGCGGGCGGAGTCTTCATCCATCATCGCGACGCCGCGTCATCGATCCAGGCGTTGCAGGCGCACGGCTTCCTCTGATGCCCGACGCTACGGCCGGGCGTGCAACCGAAGCCGCAACCCGTGACCCCACGGACCGTAATCCGGATAAAAAATTCCAGCCCTTGGGCCAGGAATGAAGAAAAATCTTGCTTGTAAGCGCGTGCCGCGGCGCGTAGACCGCTGGCGACAAAACAGAAAGAGGCCGCCCCAGCGAGGAGGCGGCCCGAAGTCTTGGGAGGAAACGCTCAAGAAGAGCGGTAAGACCGCGACGCCATCGCGATCTCACGTGATACAAAATTAATTGGTGCGCCGCACATAGCAACCCCCATCAGGGGCGATTGCCGATGCATGAATCGCATCGCTCGTGCTTCGCGTGCGCCAGCGCACCGTAGCCTGTCCGGGGGCTACCCGGTTTGCACCTGCCGCTGATCGCTTTCCAGCTGCCGCAGCAACTCCGCCAAGCGCGGATCGAGCACCTCGTCCAGCACCGGCTCGTACAGCGCCTCCAACTGCCGCCCGAGCCGGAGCCGCGTGCGGGCGTCGAGGATCGGACCGCGCTCGACCATGGCGATCGGCGGCGGAAGCGCGTCAGGATTGGAGCTCATCGGGGACCGGCGCTCGATAGGGGCATGAGGCGGCTGCGGGAAGCCTTGCGATCAGCCGACCGCACGATCCGCATTCCTGCCCGGCGAGGGCATGCGCAGGCATTCGGTCTGCAAATCGAGGAGATAGGCGGTCAACCGATTGCGGATCCCCGGATCGGCGCAGGATACCGCCAGAGGCACCGGCAGCGCGTCCCGCGGGATGGCGTAGATGACCGCTTCGGCGTAGCCGGCGGCGCCGCGCTCCGAATCGACAGCCAGACGCCTCGTGCCGGTAGGCAGTCCGATCGTGATGGTGATGGCGGCCACAGCACTCTCCGCGCCTGCATGTGCTGAGGGGAAACTGTCACAGACTGCCTTGGTTGCCGAACCGTTGAGGATCTCGCCGGAAAAGAGATCCGTGTAAGTGACAACGGTTCGCCCGGGTCGGCGGCGGCGCCCGGTTCGCGCGAGAGCACAGGTCGTTCGGAGTTTGGGCGAACGCGCGGAGGCGCGGCGCGGATCGACCCCGAAGATCGGGTGCGGCGGGCGCAACGCTCGTGCACCGCCCGCCCGAACTCGGCCGCCATCTCCGGTCCGGCCGGTGTGCCAATTCAAGGATTGCGAGAATTTGCGCTTGTCGCAAACCGCTTGATAGAGACCGCAGTTCCAGCGGCAGCGCCTCGCCATTCGAGCCGTTCCGGTGCGGCAGAGGCGGCAGAGGCGGCAGGATGCAGCGCCCGTGACCCGCCCCACGAGGGGCGTTGGCAGCAGAGACGCTACTTCGGGAGGGTGCGATCCATGTTCCACAAGTTGAAGGCGCGCTCGCCGAGCATCGTGTCGAGGCCCTCTTCCTGGATTTCCTCCGGCACCCGCAGCGTCCCGAAGGAATCCAGGCCCTTCAATATGATGAGAGTGACGGCGGAGGCATAGGCGCCGACGATGGTGACGGCGAGGAGCTGGACGCCGAATTGGTGCAGACTTGCCGAGACCTGATTGATGTGCGGGCTGGCCAAGAGGCCGATGAGCAGGGCCCCGGTCAGGCCGCCGACGCCGTGGGCGCGCCAGACTTCCAGCGTGTCGTCGATCTTCAGCCACCTCTGGACGTACTTCGCAAAGTAGCAAGCCGTCGCGCCGATGGCGCCGATCGCCAGGGCGGCGATGGGCTCGACATAGCCGGAGGCCGGCGTGATCGTCGCGAGCCCCGCCACCGCGCCGACGAGGACGCCGGAAAAGGACGGGTGCTTGGTCTCGCGCCATTCCCAGAACATCCACACCAGCATGGCGATGGAGCCGGCGAGCATGGTGTTGGTGAAGGCGTAGGCCGCCAGGGCATCCGCCGCGTAGGCGCCGCCGGCGTTGAAGCCGAACCAGCCGAACCAGAGCAGACCCGCGCCGAGGGCGACCAGGGGCAGGCTGGCCGGCGCAGATTCGGACTCGCCCGGCGCCACTCTCCTTTTGCCGAGAAACTTCGCCGTCGCCAGCGCGGAAAACCCCGCGCAGGTGTGAATGACGATCCCGCCGGCGAAATCGACGACGCCCAGCTTGGCCAGGAAGCCCCCGCCCCAGACCCAGTGCGCCGCCGGAACATAGACGAGGATGGTCCAGGCCGTGATGAAGAACAGGTAGGCGCCGAACTGAAAGCGCCCGACAAAGGCGCCGGTCATCAGGGCCGGCGTGATGATGGCGAACATCATCTGGTAGGCGAAGACCATGATGAAGGGGATGTTGGGGGCGTAGGTTGGATTGGGATCGATGCCGACATCGTACATGCCGAAATAGAACGCGAAATTCCCGATCGCGCCGCCGATATCCGGACCGAAGGCGAGGCTGAAACCTCCGAACACCCAGATCACGCCGACCACACCGATGCAGATGAAATTCTGGATCATGACGGACAGCACGTCGCGCTGTCTGACGAGGCCGCCGTAGAAGAGGGCAAGAGCCGGCGTCATCATGAGGACCAGCGCGGTGCACAGGAGGATGAAGGCCGTGTCGCCGGCATTAATGCCTTGCATCGCGTGCTCCTTGAACGGTGCTTCTCGGAAGGGGGATGTGTCGGCTTTCGCGGTGCAGAGCATCGTCGGTCCGGCAAGACGGTGCCGATGGATCGAAACGGGATCGATGCCGTGCCTTCGTTCGGGGCGTCCGGATCAGGGCGCTCCCGGGTGTCACCGTGCGGGTCCGGCTGCGTGGGCTGGGAGCTTGCCCGGCACCTTGCCTTGGTCGTCGATCATGGAATCGGCGACGGGTCCGTGCGGATGGGGCGCCATCAGCTTCTTCGGCGCGATGAAGAGGTACATCGTCAGCACGTAGGGGGCGGTGAAGGACGGGATGCCCGCCGGCGCGACCATGACGTCGAGAGCGCCCTGGACGAAGACGGTCATCACGGTGGCGAGACCGGCATAGACCGCCACCCGCGGCGAGGGCGTCAGGAAGACGGCGCCGACGGCCATCGCCGTCAGGACCGGGCTGAAGCCGTAGAGGCCCTGGCTCACGGCCGTTGGATCGGCACCCATCGCGATCGCGACGACTATGCTGATCAGCGACCCGGCAACGGCGGCGATCCCGGCCGGGACGGAGGCGATCAGGATGCCGGCCAGGAGGATGGCGCCGCTGACGGCGCTACCCAGCAGGTAGACCTGCGCGATGTTGCGGAAAAAGATCGCGACGAGGTCCAGCGGCGCCGGAATGCGAGTGAGACCGCGCGCGACGTCGCCCGCAAGCTTGGGGGCATCGCCCGTCACGTGCAGGCCGCCGAAGGAATAGGCTGCGGCGACCATCAGCCAGCCCGTCAGCACGAAGGGGCCGGTCGAGCCGGGAATGCCCCATTTGCCGGTGAGCGTCGCGCTGAAGGCGGCGGTGAAGACCGTGCTCGCCGCCGCGCCGATCACGATCGAGGCCCAGAGTTGGGGCGAGGCTGAGATGAAGGTCGGAAGCGCGGCGCCGACGAGAACGCCGTTGAATCCGTAGAGACCGGAGGAGACGGACGTCTCGTCGCATTCGAGGAGTCGTGCGGTCAGCGTTGCGACGAGGACGCCGATCGCCGCCCCGATCGTGGTCGCCCAGACACCGCTGACGGTGGAGGCATAGGCCATCGCGGCGAAGAACAGCATGCCCGTCAGGGCATTCTCCATGAAGAAGACCTGGCTCGTCCCGCGCAGCGACTGGACGAGAAGGCTGGTCTTCGCTCGCGGCATGGGTCCGGTCCTCGCTCAGCGCCAATAGGGTTCGGCGGGAAGGGACCGGTCGCGCGCCTCCTCGCGCACGATGCGCCAGAACCGGCGAACCTCGCTGCGCACGTCGTAGGTCTCGACGCCGACGGCGCGCAGCATCAGCCCGACGGCATTGGGCAGGCGGCTCACGCCGGACAGCGCCCGCGGCGCATCGATCGGGAAATGGGTCTCGAACCGTTCCTTGATGCGCGCGGCCGTCTCGGGAGGCGTGACGCAGAGGATGTTGGCGAAGGCGTCGAAGCCGCGCATCACCGCCGCAAGGGCGATCGTCGGATCACCCTTCTCAATCAGGATCTTTTCCGCGAACAGCTTGTGCCCGCCGGGCCGGCGCAGGCTCACGTCCATCGACAGCAGGTCGAAGCCGAAGCGCTCCTCGACATGATGATGCTTGCGGCCGGCGAGAACCATCTCGCCGTAGAGCAGGGTGGCGTCCGCCGCGACGACGAGGTCCGTGCGCGAGAGGAAGCGCGAGCCGCGATAGGGAATGGTGAAGTCCGGCAGGTATTCGAGGTAGCCGCCGGCCTCGACGGTCACGGTCTGATGCTGCGAGGCGTAGTTCGCGTCCATGCAGTGGATGCGGTTGGCGCCCTGGGTGGAGATGTGCGCGCAGGCGCCTTCCCCCACCGCGATGTCGATCGTGTAGCGGTCGCCCTGGAGGATGCCGCCGCCGACCGAGATGATCGGGCAGACGGGCAGTTCGGGCATCGCCTCGTCCCAGTAGAGCGCCTGCTGCACGAGCAGCGGCGCGACCCGGTAGAGGTCGTGGAGCACGGAGCGGCGATCGCGCAGCGAGAACCCGAGGCGCAAGCGTCCGACCTTGCCGGGTGCCCCCGCCCGCATCTGCGCCGGCTCGGTCTGGAAACCGCGCAGTTCGCGCGCCGTGTCGATGAGGCCGAGTGACTCGTGCGGGGTCATGGTCTCACGCGCTCGCCGCGAGCGGAGGACTCGTCCTCACGTCGAACAGCGCCATGTCGAGAATGAGCCGGAGGAGGTCGTCGACGCCCTCCCCGGTCTTGCAGTTGGTGAAGAGGAACGGCTTCTTGCCGCGCATGAGCCTGGAGTCGCGCGCCATGACGTCGAGGCTCGCGCCGACATAGGGGGCAAGATCCCGCTTGTTGATGACGAGGATGTCCGACTGGCAGACCCCGGCGCCGTTCTTGCGGGGGATCTTGTCGCCGGCGGCGACGTCGATCACGTAGATGTAGAAGTCCGCCAGCGCCGGGCTGAAGGTGAGCGTGAGGTTATCGCCGCCGGATTCGATCAGGATCACGTCGCTGTCGGGATACTTGTCTTCGAGCTCCTCGACCGCGGCGATGTTCATCGACGGATCTTCGCGCACGGCGGTGTGCGGGCAGGCTCCGGTCTCGACGCCGACGATCTTCTCCTCGATCAGCACGCCGTGGAGGGTACGGCGCACCTGCTTGGCATCCTCCGTCGTCACGACGTCGTTGGTGATGATCAGCGGCTTGATGCCCAGCGCGATCAGACGCGGCGTGATGGTTTCGATGACGGCCGTCTTGCCCGAGCCGACCGGGCCGCCGATGCCGATACGGGTGATCTTCTTCATCTCGATTTCCTTTGCCGCACTCAATTCATGAACAGGCGGACATGGACCGTGGTGTGATGAGCAACGAGCGCGTCGAAGACCGGCGCGAAGGCGGCCATCTCGTCGAGGGCGAGATCGCGCACGGCGAGGTAGTCGTCCTCGACGCGGCCCTGGGCGGCGAACAGGATGCGCTGGGTCTCGAAGTGGTCGATCCGCATCAGGCGGAGCGCGGCGCTCAGGATCATCGAGGCCATGCCGTACTGGTGGACGACGAAGGCTTCCGTCTCGTCCGCGCCGAGATGTGCGAGGGTGATCGCCTGACCGATCGGCAGGCAGCCGGGGGTGGCGTCCGATCGGATATCCGCGAGCCAGCGCTCCAGCACCGGTGAGAGACTGATCCTGAGCGCCAACTCGGCGAGCTTCTTGCCCATCCGCGTCAGCATCAGCTGCTGCTCCTCGCCGACGCGGCGGCAGAGCAGTTCTCGGTCGGCCGTGACGATGCCGGGATAGTCCTCCGCCAGGGCGGCGCGATGGGCGTGCAGCAGCGCGACGCCATCCACCCGGGCGTTCTGGTGCAGAACGAGTTCGACGAGGTGCAGCAGGCTGCTCGCGTCGCTGACGATCCCCGTCTGCAGCGCGGATTCGAGGCCGTTCGAGAAGGCGAAGGAGCCAACCGGCAGCGTCGAATCCGAGAATTGCAGCAGGCGCGCGAGATGAGCCATGCCGCGCGGTGCGAGACGGGCCCTCGGCTCACCGTGCCGCATCACGCCACCGGATCATGGTGATGGTGATGCGCGTGCGGATGGCCATGATCGTGCGCGTGATCATGGTGATCTCGGGCCTGTGCAGCCTCGTGACCGCCGTGATGGTGGTGCGGGGTGGCGTCGGCGCCGGCGAAGAGCAACCGGACCTCCTTGGCGTCGAGCTTGGCCGCCACCTCCTCGCCCGGGGCGAAGCGGGTCTTCACATGCGCGAAGGCGTGCGTGCGCATGACCGAGGCCATCACCTTCTGATCGACCGAGAGCGGCACGTAGACCGTCGACCCCTTGATCACGGCGGGCCAGTGCTGGTTGCCGAGGCCGTGCCCGAGTTCGAAGCAGGCGCGCAGGATCTCGTGCGGTGCGAGGCGCTCCAATCCCTCCAGCTCGATGACCAGCACCTCCTTGAGGGCGATCCGGGCCACGACGATGAACCCTTGCGCCGCGTCGTAGTGGAGCACGTCGCCGTCATGCAGGTGCTCGGAGCGCGGCAGTGAAACCGCCAGCTCGACCCCGCTTTCGCTGGCCTTGCGAAGACGGCTCTTGGGCGCCTCCCATTGCTCCAGCACCAGCGGATCGATTCGCGCCTGCCGCGCGCGGTCCTTCCAGACGGGATCGCCAAGATGCCCGAGTTTGTGTTCGACGAGGATCATTCGTCTCTCCCAACGGACCGCGCTCACACGCGGCGCAGGCGTTTCCCGGATGCGATTCCGAGCCAGATCGCGGCGTAGCCGACGATTAGGCTGGACAGGCAATAGAAGACGGCAAAACCAACTTGTCCCGGCGACGAGGCTTCGGAGACGATGCCGTAGACGAAGCTCGAAAATGTCGACATTCCACCGGCGAAGCCCGTGCCGATCAGGAGCAGGTACTCGTCCGAGACTTGGTTCAGGCGATGAAGTTCGAAGACGGCGCCGAGGCAGAACGAGGCGAGGACGTTGGCCGTGAAGATGTCGAGCGGAAAGGCGCCGCTCTGCTGAGGGATCAGCAGTATGAGGAATTCGCGCGTGATGGCGCCGAACCCGCCACCGATGAAGACGAAGACGGCCCGCGCCCCCATGACGGCCCGCCTACGATCTTGCGAGGGCGACGCCCGCCGCCGCGGCGCAGAGGCCGATGCCGACGGACGAGACGAGGTACAAGGCGGCCAGCCCCTGGCGATGCTCCATCGCCATCTGCGCCGTATCGAGCTGCATCGAACTGAACGTCGTGTAGCCGCCGAGAAAGCCCGTCAGCACCAGGGACGACACCACGTCCCCGTGGCGCTGCTGCCAGCCGATGGCGAGCGCGGCGGAGAGGTAGGCGATCGCGAAGGCGCCGGTGACGTTGACGAGGAGGGTGCCGAACTTGAAGCGCGCGGGGATCGCGCGGTCGATGAAGCCGCCGAGTTGCCAGCGCAGCAGAGAGCCGGCTCCGCCGCCGAGACCCACCCACATGATGTCGATCGGTTTCATGAACGCATGGACCGGGCTGTGAGCCGGCGGCGGGAGGCGTTTCCCACCGCGCGACGGGAAGTCAGCTGAAGAAATGGAGCTGCGCGAGCGGAAGATGCGTGGCGGGCTCGATCGTGGCGTGCTTGCCGTCGACGGTCACCGCGAAGGTCTCCGGGTTGACCTCGATGACCGGGAGCCGGCCGTTTCGAACCATCGACGCCTTGGTGATGGTGCGCGTGCCGTAGACGGGCACGACCTTGGACGTCAGCTCGTAGCGATCCGCGACCCCAGCCTCGTAGGCGGCATGTGACGTGAAGGTCACGCGCGTCTTGGCCACGGCCGGGCCGAGAGCGCCGAACATCGGACGATAGACGACCGGCTGCGGTGTCGGCAGGGAGGCATTCGGATCTCCCATGATCGCCCAGGAGATCATGCCGCCCTTGATGACCATTTTCGGCTTGGCGCCGAAGAAGGCCGGTTTCCAGAGGACGAGATCCGCCATCTTGCCGACCTCGACCGATCCGATCACGTGAGAGACCCCCGCCACGATGGCGGGATTGATCGTCACCTTGGCGACGAAGCGCAGCACGCGCTGATTGTCGTTGCCGGATGCATCCCCCCGATAGGCACCGAGCCGCGCCTTCATCAGATGGGCCGTCTGAATGGTGCGCGCCCAGTTCTCGCCGACGCGGCCCATGGCCTGGCTGTCGCTCGACAGGATCGAGATCGCGCCGAGATCGTGCAGGACGTTTTCCGCCGCGATGGTCTCGGCGCGCACGCGGCTTTCCGCGAAGGCGACGTCCGTCGGGATCTTCGGGCTGAGGTTGTGGCAGACCATCACCATGTCGAACAATTCCGCCTGCGAATTGATGCCGTAGGGCATGGTCGGATTGGTCGAACTGGGGATGACGTTGGAAATGCCCGCCACCCGGATGATATCCGGGGCGTGGCCGCCGCCCGCGCCCTCCGTGTGGTAGGTGTGGATCGTGCGCCCTTCGAACGCGGCGATGGTGCTCTCGACGAAACCCGCCTCGTTCAGGGTGTCCGTGTGGATGCAGACTTGGACGTCGTGATCGTCCGCGACGGTCAGGGCCATGCGGATCGCCGCCGGCGTGCTGCCCCAGTCTTCGTGAACCTTCAAACCCATCGCGCCGGCCCGGATCTGCTCATCGATCGGAAGGGGCGCCGAGCCATTGCCCTTGCCGTGCACGCCCGCATTGACCGGCCAGGCGTCGAAGGAGCGGAGCATCATCTCGATGTTCCACGTGCCCGGCGTGATGGTCGTGCCGTTGGTGCCGTCGGACGGGCCGATGCCGCCGCCGAACAGTGTCGTCACGCCGTTGCTGAGCGCGGCCTGGGCCTGCTGCGGCGAGACGAAGTGGACGTGGGCGTCGATGCCGCCCGCGGTCAGAATGAGGTGCTCACCGGAAATGGCGTCCGTGCCCGGTCCGAGCGCGAGCCCCCGTGTCACCCCCGACATCGTCGAGGGATTGCCTGCCTTCCCGATCCCGACGATCTGGCCGTCCTTGATGCCGAGATCGGCTTTGATGACGCCCTGGACCGCGTCGAGGATCGTGACATTGGTGATGACGAGATCCGGTGCGCCCGCCGCACTGGTCAACTCGTTGTCGTAACCCATGCCATCCCGAAGCGTCTTGCCGCCGCCATAGACGGCCTCCTCGCCATAGACGCGAAGATCCTTCTCGATCTCGATGTAGAGGTCCGTATCGGCGAGCCTGATCTTGTCGCCTGTCGTCGGCCCGTAGAGATCCGAGTATTGCCGCCGCGAGATTTTGCTCATCCCAGCGCTCCAGATTCGGCTATCGAAGGGGGCAGGTTACGGCTTGTTCTTGAACCCGTAGCGATTCACCCGATCCAGCGCGTCCGACAGGCGTGGGCGGTAATCGTCGTAGGTTTCGTCGCCGACCCAGCCGTCGACGAGGCCGTTGAAGCCGAGCACCCGCTGCTTGCCCTGATAGGGAACGAGCGAGACCTCCCTCTCGTCTCCGGGCTCGAACCGCAGAGCGGTCGTGGCCGGGATGTTGAGACGCTTGCCGAAGGCTTGCTCACGATCGAACTCGAGCGAGGCATTCACCTCGAAGAAATGGTAGTGCGATCCGACTTGGATCGGGCGGTCACCCGTGTTTCGGACCTTGATCGCCGTCGTCGGATATCCGGCATTGATCTCGATATCCCCTGCCCCGAAAATGATTCCGCCAACAGGCGTCTTCTTCTGGGAAGGACTCATTGCGCCACCTCCTGACATCTCGATCTACTTGATGGGAGCATGCACCGTGATGAGGCGCGAGCCGTCCGTGAACACCGCTTCGACCTGAACGTAGGGAATCATCTCCGCGACGCCGTCCATGACGTCGTCGCGCGTGATGGTTTTGCCTGCGAGCTCCATCACTTCTTCCAGCGTCTTGCCGGCGCGGGCGCCTTCCAGCGCGGCAACGGAGATGAGGGAGACGGTTTCCGGATGGTTGAGCTTGAGCCCCTGGTCCCGACGGCGCTGTGCGACCTGGGCGAGCATATAGATCAGCAGCTTGTCGGTTTCGCGTTGAGTAAAGTGCATGGGCGGCTTCCCGAGCGAAAACGGCCTGCCTTGGAAGCCAAGTTACTGGCACCCAGATAAAATCTTGCTTTCAACCTATAGCAGCAACGCAACGATCATGGCTAGCCCTGCTCGAAAATTGCGCGATTACTGATACAATTGTTCCAATTCACCCAAAAGTTGTTGCAGTTTATGGGAATTCTGCATGAGCTTGACCATTCTCGATGCTTTCAACATCCTCCGACATCGAATTCTTTCGACCCATCGGCGTCGAACCGGCACCAAATCGCGACTCTTGAGTTGTATGGCTAGCTTTGCCCCGCACCCGAGCCCGGACGTGGACTGAGTGTCCGGGCTGCGGTGACCGTTGGTCGTCGGGCGAGGCGGGGCTCACCTGCCACGCGTCTCGAACACTTCGAGACCGGAGGTTGGCGCGCGACGAATGCGGCGCCGACATCTTGAACGAGGCCATTTCGCCAGGACGCTCGCTCTCGCGCTGCGGCAGCCCCGTGCACGAGGCGTGGGACCAACACTGCTCTCGTCGTGACGAAGCGCGAGTATGAAAAATTGTCGGCTTGCGCATACCCATAATTTGAAGTTTAGTAACGACAGATAACCTAATGCCTGGGTTGCACGATGTCGCCGTTTCTGACGCGCCTGCTCGCATCGGCCAGCGCTCTCGGCCTGAGTACGCTCCCGGGTTACGCACGCGATGCGACCACGGTGGAGTTGGAGGAATTGCAGGTCAGCGCGCAGGGCGGTTCCGCAAATTCCTCTGCGACGGTCTCGGGTCCGGCCGCGAACGTAAAGACGCAGATCTCATCGTCGGTCCTGGCTCTCCCGGGCAACAGCACGGTGATTGATGCCGCGGAAATCGCTCGCCTGCCCGTGCAAAGCTACGGCGACCTCTTCCGTCCCGTGGCAGGCTTCGATGTCTCGAATTACGGCCAAGGCGGCGTCGGATACGGCATTGCCCTGCGCGGCTTCAGCGATGCCGAGCACGGCCGCGACGTCGCCGTTTTCATCGACGGGGTACCGATCAACGAGGTCTCTTCGATCCACACCCCGAACTATGTCGACCTCAATCCGCTGATTCCGGAGACCATCCGCTCCATCAGCATCGTGCGCGGGCCGTTCTCGGTGGAAGCGGGCGACGCCAATCTCGGCGGCTCGATCTTCATCGACACCAAGCGGGCCGAGCCCTTCTCGACCATCGGCGCGTCGGGCGGCTCTTTCGGCACGGGGCGGGGGCTTGCCACCTTCAGCCAGCTCGGCCCTGGGATTCAGCCCTTCCTCGCCTACGATGGCTACGGCACCGGGGGCTACCGCGAGAACGGCGATCTCGGTCGCTACAACGCCTTCAACAAGGTCACCATCCCCCTCGATCTCGGCTCCAGCCTGTCGCTGCGGGTGCAGATGTACGGCACGCGCTTCGGGCAGCCGGGTTACCTGGATCGCGACCTCGTGCGCGCCGGTTTCGTCTCGCCGCGCGCCGCGACCAACGTGACCGATGGCGGCGGCAAGACCCTTCAGACCTTCGTGGCCAATTACGTCAACGGGCTGCCGGACGACGAGTTGTCGGCGCTCCTCTATGCCAGCCACGACGTGTTCAGCCGCTTCTCGGATTTCGGCGCCGGCCAGCGTGGACAGGTCGAGGAACGGCAGACCGTCGGCGGGCGCATCCGCAAGGTCTGGACGACGAGCCTGTTCGACGTGTTGCCGACCCAGTTCCTCGTCGGCGGCGATTGGCGGAGCGATGCGCTCGACGTGAACACCGGCCCCTCGGTCGCGCGCAGCTTCACCGCGCGCACCCTCGATCTCGATCTGTTGCAGCACAACCTCGCGGCCTACGCGCAGGTGCAGGTCAAGCCGACGCCCTGGCTGAAGCTGACCGGCGGCGCCCGCTTCGACCAGTTCTTCTACGATGTGCGCAACAACCTCGACCCGGCCCTGTCTCCCAAGGTCAGCCCCAACGTGGTCTCCCCCAAGGGCGGGGCGGCGCTCACGCCCTTCGATTGGCTGGAGCTGTTCGCCAGTTACGGCCAGGGCTTCCGCAGTCCCTCGGCCTCGAGCGAATTGACGAACAATCCCCGCCTCACCCCGCTGACCATCGAGAGCACGGAAGGCGGCGGCCGGCTCGTGTTCGACCGGTTCAGCCTCCTCGGCACGGTGTTCTTCACCGACATTGCCAACGAGGTCTTCCAGCCCGCGCCCGGCCTGCCCGTGCAGAACCTGGGCAAGTCCCGCCGCGACGGCTTCGAGGTCGAGGCGAAGCTGCCGGCCTATCGGGAAGGTCTCGACCGCGTGGCGTTGTTCGCCAACTATTCGGGCGTCTCCGCCCGACTGCTCAACGGCGCGCCATCGATCTTCATCCCCAACGTGCCGGCCTATCTCGCAACCGTCGGCGCCGAGTTCGACATCGGCGCACCGGTCTCCCTGTTGCCCCGCGGGCGCCTGACCGGTGCGGCCTACCTGTCCTACATCGGCGCCAAGCCGCTGACCGAGGATGGTGTCTTGCGCTCCTCGCCCTATCCGCGGGTGAGCGGCCGGATCGCCTACGTCCACGAGAGCGGCTGGACGACCTACGGGCAGGCCACTTGGTATCCCGGCGACCGCACCAGCGAGAGCATCTTCAACTTCGGCTCGTCGGTCTCCGCCGCAGCCGCGGCGATCTTCACCAGCCCGCAGCCGCGCCTGACGCTGCTGGCCGGTCTCACCTACGGCTTTGCAACAGGAGCACCTTTTCGATGAGACGGACCGCCCTCCTCACCGCCCTGCTCGCGCTGACCGCGCCGGCCGCCGCCCAC
>NZ_QJJJ01000034.1 GCF_003201865.1 Methylobacterium sp. B4
GCGTCGCCCGCTGCGTCGCCGATCAATGGAAACCATGCCGCCAGTGGGTCCTTTTTGGACGCCGATCCCGGGTCCCTTTTCAACGCCGATTGACACTATCCTTGACCAAGAGTAGACCGTCGCACACTCACCTATTCTGGTCGAGCGTCTATGCCGCTCTGCGCCATGAGCTGACCTTGGGCCGGCACGCACTGAACCGCCGCTCTCGACCCCTTCCGGACCTTCCGCCTCGTTGGCTCGGCAGTCTGTTCGGAAGGAAGAAGCAGACCTAAGAGGGGCGATCACGACATCAGCATGTCGTAGCCCGTTGAGCGTGGGACCCAAGCCCATCCCACCTGAGGTGAAGCGAAGGCGAAGGAGACACCGGGAAAGCCGACGCCAAGTTCGGAGAAGGCCGCGGACAGTACCGCGGCCCCACATCCTTCGAAGGTGAGTCAGAACGTCCCGAAGAGGTCGGCCGTTGCGCCGCCTAAAGTTGAGTGCTCGGTCATCTCGATCCTCCTTCTTGGTGACTGCCGGAGGCCCCGGTCATGGTTTGGGACGTACCGGGCGCCTCAACCCAGAAGGCCTTCGGCAGCCCCGAACATCGCGCGCAATTCGGTAGGCCGGATGACGCGGCCACCGGTCTTGATCCAGGGCAACCGCTCGTCTGTCCTTGGATCGTGCATCGCGAACGAGAGGGCCAGGTCGAAGCGGCTCCAGGACACTGGCCTAGGATCAACCCCATCGGGCTTCGCCCCGAACTGTCCCATGCGTGGTTCCAGGCCCTCCTTCAGCCAGATCAGGATGGCGCCTTCGCCGAGGTCGGGCATGCTCGTGTTGTTGCCGGTAGCCATGTCTCGGGTTCCTGTGCCTTGAGGCTGGCGGAAGGCCGGTCCCAAGGCGCCGGACCATAGCGCGCCGGCTCCCTCGCGCTTGTCCGATGAGGACACGCGAGGGGCGCAGGAGCATCCATAGCGCGTACGTAGACCTCCAGAAGACTCTCCCGCTCGTCGCGCTCGTCCTTGTCCTGCTTGCGCAACTTCAGGATCTCCTTGAGTACCTTCACGTCGAGCCCCTCACCCTTGGCCTCGCCGAAAATTTCCTTCTTGGTCTCCATAAGATCCTTGATCTCTTCATCGAGGCGCTCGATGCGCTCGATGATGGAGCGGATCCGGTCGCCTGCGACGCCCACGGTATCGGTCGTGTCGGACATGCTCACTCCTCGCGCTCATCCGGGCCGGCAAACTGGCGGGTCAGAGTAAGCGAGAGGTTAAGGCGATCGGCGGGATAACCGTGGTCGCAATCGAAGGCGGGCGGATGAACGTGTTCCGGTGTTGGATCGCTGCGATGGCCGCAGGGGCTCTGTCCGGTCTGGCCGTAATCCGATTGAAAGCCAGACGACGTGCGAGCTGGGGGCACGGAGCCCGCCGTGGGCGGCTCGCAGCCAGACTCGACCGCGTCGGCGGCATCACCATGCATGCCCGAGTTTCGGTCAACTCCGTCCCGGAAGACCGGCTGCCCGTGATCCTGGTCCACGGGCTCGGGATGTCGAGCCGCTACATGATCCCGCTCGCGGAGCATCTCGCTCCTCATCTGCGAGTCTATGCGCCTGACCTACCCGGCTTCGGTCTGAGCGACAAACCTCCTCAGGCGCTCACGGTTCGCCAGCTTGCCGATGCGCTGGCGGCCTGGATGCAGGCGCTTGGACTGGAGCGTGCGGCCCTCGTCGGCAATTCGCTCGGCTGCGAGGTGCTCGTCGAGCTTGCGCTCGTTCACCCGCAACTCGTCGACCGCCTTGTGCTGCAGGGGCCTACGCCGGACCCGGAGGCACGTGGCATCGCCCGGCAAGTCGTGGGCTTCTTCCTCATCGCGCCATTCGAGCGCTGGTCGCTCGCCTGGGTCGCGCTGACGGATTATGCCCGCTCTGGGATCCGGCGCTACCTCCAGACCCTGAGGAGCATGGTCGACAACCATATCGGGGAGAAGGCCTCACGGGTTTCTCAGCCGACGCTCGTGGTCTGGGGCACGCGCGACTACATCGTGCCCTATGCGTTCGTAACGAGCTTGGCTGCTTCACTGCCTCGGGGGCAGCTTGCCGTCATCCCAGACGCGGCCCACGGGATCAATTACTCACACCCGGAGGCATTCACGACTGTCTTGCTGCATTCCTTCTTGCATCGCAAAAGAATCCTTCGGCAGAAGACTTATCTTTCGAATTCGATTTAAATTGAGACCCTTCAGCCGACCTCGACATGCTCTAAACATATCTACCCACCAACACTCCGTCGGCCGCGCGGCCCAGCAGATGCGGGCGTGTTGTCACGGTTTTCATCGAGGAGCTTACGCCAGCGGATGAGGCGCTCGGGGTTGAGCCTGCCGACGGCGAGGGCGGCTTGCACGGCGCAGCCAGGTTCGTGCGCGTGCGTACAGTCGCGGAACCGGCACGAAGGCGCGAGTTCGGTGATCTCAGCAAACAGCGTTGCGATCCCTTCCCCAGCGTCGCTGACATGCAACGTCCGCATCCCCGGCGTGTCGATCACCCAGCCGCCCTCTGCGATGGCGTGCAGGGAACGCGACGTCGTGGTGTGGCGTCCCTTGGCGTCTTGCTCGCGAATGCCTCCGGTTTCCTGGGGAAGCGCCTGCCCAGGACCGGCGAGCGTGTTCACCAGGGTCGATTTGCCGACACCGGAAGAGCCGACCAACGCCACGGTCTGCCCCACACCGCACCACGGGGCCAAGGCCCGTGCCGCGACTGGCAGCCGAGGATTGATGGTCACGACATCGAGCCCACGCTGCAGCTCGGCCGCCTGATGGCGGTAGACATCAACGTCAGCCGCCATGTCGGCTTTGGTGAGCAGGATCACCGGGCTTGCGTCGCCCTGGTTGGCCAGAGCCAGATAGCGCTCGAGGCGGGCCTGATTGAAATCGGCGTTGCAGGAGGTGACGATGAACAGCGTATCGACATTGGCTGCGACGGGCTGCAAGGCCCGGCTACCTGCGAGGCGTCGCTCCAAGACCGTCCTTCGGTTCAGACGGCGGTGGAGCATCCGGGTCCGAGGATGAATCAGGACCCAATCGCCCACGGCGAAATCAGCGGTGTTGGTATGAACGGGAAGCGTCACTTCGACCGATCCCGTCTCCGACAGCCCGGTCAGGCGTGAGCGGTGAACCGTGGCGATCCGCATGGGCACGAGATCCGTCTCGCGCGGTTCGCGCTGCTCCGCGAAGAAGTCGAGCCAGCCGAGGCTCGCAAGCGGCCCAGACGGGGGGAGGTCGGGATGATCGGTCACCGGCCTGCACATGACATGGCACCGGTCGCGTGACCAGCGGCGCGTAGGAGGGTGCGTTTCCCGCGTGGGATCACGACGGGCTTCTGAGCGCCTCTCGTACCTCTGCCGCCGGCAAGTTGAGCTGGGGGGCACATTTGACGGATAACAGGCCGTCCTCTGCATCGAGAACGGACCGCCCGCCGGTTGTGAGCGAGGGTCCGCTGTTGGCGCTCACAGTGGATCGCATGCGCGGCTGCCGCGCGTTCGGGCTCGCAGCCGCGCTGCCGTGGTTCCCTTCTCATGCGGATTGGGAGCCTTGGCCTCAGTGCTGTGTCTGATTGCTTCGGCCTCCTTGAGCTAGGAAGAAGCGCACCATCTCGCGGCTGGCGTCGGGACCGCGCGGATCCGTATAGGTGCCGTTCGGGCTTCCGCCGGACCAGGCATGGCCCGCCCCATGGAGGACCCACTGCTCCAGCACCTCCCGGCCCGAACGGTCAGACTGCACGCTACGGGTGTAGGCGGCGCCACCCGGACTCTCCCCGTGGGTGACGACCTTCCCGGACGCTCCCTCCAGCCCGGCCTGTGCGATGATCCGGTCGCCGTTGGTCGAGTTGACAGTGCGGTCCGCATCACCGTGGAAGACAATGGTTGGAACCAATTCGCGTGATCCCCGCGGTGAGGCCGTTCCGCCGCCGTTCATGGCAGCGAAGGCGGACGGCATGTCCTTGGCGGCGCCAAAGGGAAGTCCCGAGTGGACGCCGATTGCTGCGAAGAGATCAGGGTAGGTCGCCGCCATGATCGCAGCGGCCGCGCCGCCGGCCGACAGCCCCGCAGCATAGACCCGCCTCGGGTCGGCCGAGAACTCGCGGATGATATCACGAGCAATGCCCGCTATCAGCGACGGCTCACCCGAATCGCGCTGTTGATCGGCAGCATTGAACCAGTTCCAGCACCTCTGCATGTTGGCCGACTGAGGCTGGCCGGGGTAGGCCACCAAAAAGGTATGCTCTTCGGCAAGCTCGTTCATCCGCGTACCGGAAGCGAAGTCATCGGGCGACTGGGTGCAGCCGTGCAGCATGACAACGAGCGGAAGGGCTTGGCCGTTATAGCCGCTCGGGACATAGATTTTGTAGGTCCTACTGCCCGCCGCGCTGGAGAATGACCGCTCATCGTATCGAGCCCCGTTGGGTACCGTGATCGAAGATCGCTGAGGCGATCCGAAGCCGTCCCCCAGGCCGGAGATCGAGCCCATTTTGGGAAAGCGCTCACGGAGGGACCGCAGGGTCTCGGCGAGCCCCTGCCTTTCCGAGGCCCCGGTGCTGTCGGCGGGTGCTTCGCCGACCGTCCCTTCGCCAAGGCTCGATGCGGTCCACGCTCCTCCCAGGGTCCGAGGGGCTACCATGTCGATGATCGACGCCGGTCGTGCGGTGCGGCCGTCCTTGCGCGGCGCTCCCTCCCGAGCGTCCACTTGCGGCTTGGCAGAGGCCGGACGTCCCTGAAGAAGGGCCATGGCTTCCGCGAGTTGGCCGGCGCGGGTGAGACGGGTCACCTCACCCATGTCGATGCGGGAGAACGCGTTCATGGTGATGATCCTGGATGAGGTTGATGGGTTGGCGCGTAAGGGCTGGCCGCAACGCGGATAGGTCGGGGCGAAAGATCAGGCCGTACGGTCGGCCAAGGCTGCCTTGACTGCCGGTCTGGCGTGGAAGGCGCCGAGCACTTGCACGGACGCGATGGCGGCACGGGCGAGTTCCGGCGTCACATCAGGGGCGATGCTGACGAGGCCGAGAACCTGGATCTGGAGCGGGGTGCCAGCGTCTCTTGCCGCTTCCAGATCCCGCCGAGTGTAGTGAGAGAGGCCTAGGCTAAGCTTCTTACGGGCCAAGGACTGCGTAACAGCATCGCCCTGACGGTCGAGCTGATTGCGCACAGCCGTTCGGATGAAGTCGGCGCGATTGGCATAGAAGCCGTCGCGGACCAGCAGATCGATGCGGCCGAGATCGACGAAGCCGAGGTTGATCGTCAGCTTCTCGCTATCGGGCACCTTGGGTCGGGGGTCTGGAAAGTCACCTGCCATCCTTGCGCCATCCTCAGACCATCCGATTGGATGGTTCTCAGATGGTGTGTGGAGATGGGCATACAAGGGCCAGCCTTTGCTGCTGCCATCGTTGGAGTTGGCTTCACATCGACGGATGGCGAGCTTTTATGGGGACTGTGCCCTCACTCACCATGCGCTTGATGGACATCCGATCTGCCACCAGTCGCCGATGTAAGGACGAGTGGGCTTTACCGCGGTCAGGCGTGCTACTGTCCCGTCATGCCTCGTTTTTCCGTTTTCTTCTGTGCCGCCGTAGCCCTGCTCACGGTCTACCTCTTGTGGTCGCATCTTTACGATGGGGAGCCCAAGGAATGGGGCGGGCCTGCCGTGGAGCAACAGGCTCGATGAGCAGCGTCGAGTATTGATGGCAAAAGCAACCCCGCGCGGGCGAACCCGGCGGGGTTGAGGAGGCGCCTGTCGTCCATACAGGCATGAGGTGGACGGGTGGCCGCGCGGCTTTATCCACTGGCTTCGGCACCCCACGCTCCACGCACGGGGCCCGCACCACCTCCTCAGGCGTCTCCCGGGCGGAGGTCGTCAGCGGCCCGATGGTGACCTCAAGGCTGGCGAACGGGCCTGCCGAAGCATGCATTTCCATCATGACTTCTTCTTCGAGAACCGTTGCCGCATCTCTTCGCAGATGCGCAGAGCCCCTGCCAGGGCCGCGCCGGCCTCTTCGTCCTTGGCGGCTTCGGCTGGCGCACCCTGCCGGCCGGATCGCCGAGGCTCTGCCTTGACCCAACAGGCTGACACCATGCGCTCAATGTCGGCCAGGGTCGTGTAGACGCATCCACCGAGCTTCGCGTGCCCCAGATCGCCGCGCGTCGCGGCATTGCGCAGGGCCAGCCCCGACATCGATTCGTCTGGGAAGGCGAGGCGTGCGGCCACGCCGAGCGATAGCGGCGTGTCGGCGGTGATCTCCGACCGATCGGGGATGCGGACGCTTCGTCTCATCTCCATTCCCTCGCCGACTGGATGACAAGCCGATCGCCCTCGCCTACGCAGAAGCGTAGCCATTGGCCTTGATGCCCTGCCATGCCGATCCGGCGCGAGCACCGCTTCTTCTACCCAATCGACTGGCGCGAGTTGTCGTCGGTGATCCGCTTCGGCCATGCCAAAGGGCGATGCGAAGGCTGTGGTCGCCTGCACGGGCGGACGGTGTTCCACCTGGGCGACGGGCGGTGGTGGGATGAGGAGGCAGCCTCCTGGTGCGACGGGACCGGGATGATCGTCTGCGTCGCGGTCGGCGCGGCCGGCGTACTTGGGAAGACTCGGACGACGCGGGTGGCGCTCGCCACCGGCCACCGAAATTACGACACAGCCGACAACTTCGCGACGAACCTCGCGGCTTGGTGTCAGCGATGCCACATACGCCACAACCGGCCTGAGCATCGGCGCAGGCGATAGCGAACGCTGTTCAGGCGAAAGTCGCTCGGCGACCTGTTCCGCGGTTCCTACGACTAAACGAACCCGCCCGCCGCGCAGGCGCCGGGTGAGCATGACAGCCGGCGCGTTCGCAGACGAGAGCCATGAGCAGGAGTCAAGCGAATTCCCGAATGCGCGGAGATCCCTAAGCAGCGCTCGTTAGGCGCTTTGTGTTCTCGGCAACGTGCTCGCGGTATCGCGCGACGACCGCATCTAGTGAGCCGCCCAGCATCAGGCTGCTGGTCGCCTCGATCGAAGCGCTGATCTTCTCGCTGACCATCTGAGATGCCTCAGCCTGCGCCGCAGCTCCGCCCCAAGCTATCTTCACGAGGCGAAGCTCGATCACCTTCTGCGCCTCGAAGGCCAGCAACGCGACGGCAAAGGGATTGTACATGGGAAACTCCGCGTCGAAATGAGAAAGGGCGGTCGAAAGGACCGCCCTCAAGTTGGCATCGTTCAGAAATCTACTGCCGTGCCGGGTCTGGTGGCGGCAGCGGGTCTCAGCGAGCCGGAGCGGCGCTGGAGAATGTCTGGCTGGCTTCGTTGACAGCACGGGCGGATGTTTCGGTGATCGCCTTGCTGTCCTGGACCATGTGCTGCAAGCTTTCACGCATCAGATCGCTCTGGATGGTGGCGAACTCTTGTACCGTCTTGGCCTGATTCAGCTTGGTAAGGCCGTCCAGATTGCGCTGGAACTGCTTCTGCCCAAGTTCGAACAGGCTGCGCGAGACATCCTGGAAGGCTTGACTCAGCACCGTACCGCAGCGGGTGACCGCCTCGATGTTCTGCTTGGACTGCCGAGCGAGGCGCTCGCTATCTTGGCCTGAGAAGCCCAAGGTCTTCGAGAAGCGATCGGCGGCCTCACGGGTGTGCTGGGAAGCTGTCTCGATGCTGTTCTGCATAACCTGCTTGGTGGTCTCGGCTGCTTTCTCTTGTAAATCAACAATCTTGTTTACGCCCTCACGAGCAGTATCAGAGAATTGCTTGTTCTTCTCGCTGGTCTTGTCAGCAGTCCTTTCCAGATTGGCCTTGGCGGCCTCAGCAATGCGTGCGTCCTGACCGTTCTGCTTGGCAGTGCTTGCGTTCTGTTCATGGGCCATGTGGGATTCCTTTCAGTATTCATGAAAATATTTCTACAAAGCAAGCAGACAAAAGAGGCTGATCGCCTTGCTGGCGAAGCAAACTGCCGAAGTTGCCGCACTGCACCTAAGTAATGACCCTGAAAAATATTTCAACCCAAAACGAGATAATTTTAATTCGGTTGAGTAGTCATGAAAATTCCCAAAAGCTATACTGGAATGCAACATGCTGAGCTCATTGCAGAATTACCTGCGGACCGCGTTGAAATTTTCGCACCCATGGCGGACTGGTCGGCCGACGCCACGGGCCTGACGACGGTGCATGTCAGCCGGGTGATGAAAGCCTTGCGGACCGAAGGCCTCATCACGCTGCGGGACCGCCTCCTGATCATCCACGACTGGAAGCAGCTCTCCGAGGCGGCCGAGTTCGACCCGATCTACCTGCATTTGAAGAATGCGCCGGATATTGAGCGGCAAGGAGTTTGATTGTTAGAGGCTGCCTTGAAGAGGCTTGCAGAGCTGGTCAGCCATAACGCTTCATTGTTAGGTCTCAGCGCTGCAGCCAAGTGCCGACGAAGCACAGAGCCGCCGAGTAGACGGGGCACCCTTCCTCGTCCGTAACCAGCACCGTGATGGCCTGGCGCTCGCCATCCTTTGGCACTTCGTCTCTTGCAATCTCGGGAAGCAGGCGCTTGGCCTCCAGTGCGGCAGCCTGCACGTCGGCAAAGACAAGACCTTCATCGTCACGCTCGTTGCGGCCGTCATGAACGTCGAAAAAGAAGCGAGGCACAGAGCACTCCGCGCACGAGGGGGCGGGAGCACATCTGTCTCTCAAGCGCGGAACGCCAGGAATAGGACCGCGACACAACCACGATAGAGCGCACCTTGCATGCCGGCCACAACATAAGGCCGCCGTGACAATTATGTCGTCAAGCGCCGTCCCCTCATGCCTCAGGGAGCCGTAAGTGCAAGCGATGGCGGTCGATTGGCCGAGTTGCGGAAGCAGATGCTCGCGGTGTGGGGTGTCAAGCTCGCGCGTCCTCCGCCAACTGCCGATGTATAGCTGGATCAGTTCGGCCACCGAATACATATTCGCAGATGGCATTCAGGGAGTATAAATCAGAGGTGCTGCTCACGCTTTGCTTGTTCTCGTTTCAACTCCAATAAAACCATCTGCAACAATGCTCTTAGCCGAAACGATCCGTTCGAGCCAAGCCGATCAAGGGCTTGCTGACATTCAAGCTTCAGCTGGTCCAGCTCATCAGCGGCCATTATGTGCCCTTTCATACTTTATGACACAGCTTCTCGAATAAATTTGATCGGAAACTGACGGCATGACGGGTTGCACCGACTGCCTCATCCCAAGTACATCTATCACTTCATTGTTTTGTGCGCGATGCAATTGGTTTCTTACAATGCCGTTGTACCATTTTGACGCCCAGGATGAGAAAGGGTCATTGGCGACTGAAAGCCAATCCTTGGCTGACCATGACGCCGCGCGGGGGCACGCTGCACGCCTTGCCGTAAGGCTTGTGAGCCAAGCGGCATTGCTGAGTTCAGGCGAAGGGATTGTCGTTGTTGAGGCGTACACCGCAGAGGATGGCGTAGTGCTCACAGTGCGGCTCGTTCTCAACGTCGAGATGGCATAGCGGTGAAGTGCCCGTCGCGTCATGGACGTGCAGTGTCGATGCTGAACACGAGACGAATGGTGCAAACTTCATTGCCTGGACCGTCCCGGATGACGACGATGATCGCGCCGCCATCGGTATTCAGCATCTTCGGGTCGGACGCATGCCCGCTGGCAATGCTCATGGCCTCGCTTTTAGCAGCTTCGAAGCTGGAACATTTGCGGCCAGTTTGATCTATGACCTCGTATCCATCGTGGATATCGAAAAAGTAGCGTCGCATAGCGCGGCTCCGGCATTCAGGCGGGAGCGCGCTCATCTCTCAGCCGCCAGCGCCCGGATAGTGCCGGCCAGCGATATCCGCAATATTGCATCGGTTGCCCTCAGTTACACCCTCCTCGAAGAACAATATTTTGCGAAGAGAGTTAAATTCGAGAGGGGTGTGGCTCTTTCGGATTCTCGACGGCGGGGTTGAAAAAGCCTCACAGTAGATCGGGTGTAGTGGGTGGCAGCTCGCGGTCTCTGCGCGCTGACCGACCACACGAACCAAAGTTTTCCTGTGCGTCGTCCAACTCATCGCCTCGAAGGTCCAATCTGGATCACCGTCTCATGGCGGCTGCTGCCGGCGCTTCTTCCTTGCCCTCCCTTGAGGCTGAGAACGTCGATCAACGCGCTGACGCAGCTGCAAGAGGCTGAGATCGAACGCATCCAGCGCGCACAGCGTCAGCGCTGAGCCCCGCTTTGCCGTCCGGGATTAATGAGGACGCGCCGGCCGCACGCGAACGGGGTGAACGCAGCAGCCGGCGCGCTCGCAGTCTAAGGCGGCCTTGGCGGTGCTGAACGCCGCCTCTGCCTCAAGCAGGCGTGCATCGGCTTGGGTAAGCCCTTCACGGACAACACGTCGGGGCTGTGGTCGGGGTTTAATAACCTCGCCAACGGTGCCTTGCTCGGCGCTGGCCTTTCGATCGCTGCCGGCGCGGCGGCCCTGAAGGAGAAGCTGACGAATGGCGGCGACCTCGGCAACCTCTATGCTCAGGCGCGGGCGGCCTACGGCGGGGCGCGGGATCGGTTTCAGCAGGAGAACCCCGGCACGGCGTTGGCGACGGAGTTGGGCGGCTCGATCCCAACGACGATCGCGGCAACGGCCCTCGGCGGCGCGGCTCTATGTGCAGCTCACGCCTCTGGCTCGCCCTCCGAAGCATCTCGGCGCCGATGCCTTCCTGTTCGCCTACGAGGTGTCTCGCCCGCTCGCCGCTCCGCTCGCGAAGGCTGCGTGATGGATGCCGCACAGAGCGCCCCCGTGACGGTCGCGGCCTACCAGGGTGGCCGTCAGATCCTCGCCTCGGGCAGCATGGTCGTGACGGCCGGTGCCGCCCCTCTCGTGCTCACGGGCGACGGCGACTTGCTCGCCATCCACTTCGATATCGAGAAGCCGTTCACGAAGGCTAATGGCCTCGTGGTCGGTGGCCGGTTCGATGAGCACAGCATCGAGCCAGAGGAGACGAAATCGGCGCCCCTCGGCTCTCTGACGATCATGTATACGCTGCACCCGTACCGGCCCAATATGGTCGCGCCTGATGGCGCTGGCCGGTGGGGGCCAAGCATGTTCCTGCTGCTGTGGGAGGTGACCCGCGACACAGCAGGCATGGCAATCCCCGGACGCGGACGGCTCAACTACGGCGTCACGACCCGCGACCCATCGAATTTGTTCGGCTAACTCGGCAGCTTGAGACAGCGTCGCGTGTGGTCGGGGCCGCGTTCATCCTCGCCCAAGCCGAGGTTGGCGTGTGCGAGGTGCGGTAGCCGGCGCCAGTGACGACGACCGCATGGCCGCGATGCTGAAGCGGATGCCCGCGGCGGGCGAGGGCTGAAGCGAAAAGCCCCGCCGCGGCTGAGCCGAGCGGGGCAAGTCTTCGGAGGGACCGCCACAGTCCACTAATCAGGCAATCTACCTCTGCGAGCGTTGTTCAGATTGAGTTCGAAATCGTACCGTTCTAAAACACAAGAATCCTGCCGCGGCTGAGCTGGGCGGTATCTGTGCGAGATGGGCTGCCGACGCTCGTCTCTCGTCGTTCCGGTCCCCGAAACTGAACCTGCGCCGACGCGTGACGTTGAGCAGGGGCCGACGAGAAGCCCAGGAGGAAATCAATGTCCCGGTTACACCTATTTTGCGGAGCTGTCGCCTTCACCGCTTTCAGTTTTGCTCCCGCAGCTTTCGCGCAAGAGGGTGGCCCCTGCACGGACGACATCGCCAAGCTCAGGCGTGCTCTCGACATGCAGGTCGGTATGGGTGCGCCGACATCCGAGCCCGATTACGGCCAGCGCAAGGGACCGAACGAGGCAGCTGGGCAAAATGCGGGGGCGAACGCCGCCGACAGCAAAACCAAGCCGGTCGGAACACCGGACACCGACCGTGCACAACAGGGCGGCGCCTCCCGCGAGAGCGGCGGTACCCCCGGTACTGTCGGTGGCGTTTCTGGGCCGGTCGGCGCCGCAACCGGCAGCGGGCAGGCTGACGCCATCGCCAGCGGTCGGGTTGCGACCTCGCCAGAGGACGTGCGCCGCCAGTCGGAAAACCGGCCGACCTCAGCCGCTGCAGCGGCGGGGGGCGGAGATGCCAAGGCGTCGCCCGAGCGCTCGTCGGAGGACAAAGTCTCGCAGGGCAAGTCGGCATTGCAGCGCGCTGTCGACCTGAACGCCAAGGGCGATCAAGGCTGCCGCGAGGCAGTGAAGCAGGCACAGAACCTGATGCCGCAGCAACAGGGTCGCTGAGGCAGGGTGCGGCTGCTGATTCGCGAAGGGCGACCTATCTCGCGAAGGCCCCGGCATGCGTCTGTTCGGGGCCTTTATCGTGGTCGTTCTCCCCTCAAGGAGTCGCCTGCAATGGCCGATGCTGGTCCGGCTCAGGGCCTCATCTGCGCCCCTCGCCGCCGAGGCTGAGGCGCGGGAGGAGGTCCCGAACGACCGGTTGGAGCGGCGCGCGAAAAAGCTCACCACTGCGAGCCGGGCGGACTGGGTTTAGGGGCATCTCACAATTGCCGGATGAACAATCAGGAGTTCGCATGCAGCTTGTTCAGCTATGCGCCACAAACGGACCTTCGCTTGTGGGCGGTTGAATTTCCGCTCCTGGAACGAGACCGTACCAAGCCTCGGCCGAGACCTAGGGTATCGTGGCTGAGACGCTGGCGCGCATCTGACCTGCGTTGCATGTTGCGGCGCAACAGGTGGGGTCGAAGGCCGTTGTATAAGGGCTACCCTCGCACCGATTAGTGAGGGACGGCTTCGGGGCGTTCGCTCACCAAGCGAAACCACGGTGCTGCCACCTCATTGAAAGTCCCCTTCCGATGCGCTTCGTAGCCACCCTCACGACGCTTGCACTCGCCCTTTCGCCGCTTCCGGCGCTGGCATCCTCCTGCGCCGAGCAGATCGGGACCATCGAACGCCGCCTCGACAGTGCAGGTGCGGTGGAGATCGCAGGCCTACAGCCGGGTCATTCGCTCCAGACCGGCTCGCCCCGGGGCGTGCAGGGTGCTCGCCTCGACGCACCGAGCGACCCCGGCCTGATTTCGACGGCGGACCGTGTGGCAGTGGCCAGGACCCTTATCATCCGCGCGAGCGACGAGGACCAGCGGGGCGATCAGCGCGCCTGCGAGAACACCATGACCGAGGCCAAGGGCATGATTGGCGCCCTGCCGTAGTCAATCTCGTCGCCGTCGGACGATCCCTTCTCGAAAGCACCGCGATGACACTCCTCGCAGACGCGTCGACGACGATGTCGGGGCTGGCCATCGACCGGCCCCGCGCGCTCGCACGCCGGTTCGGCAACGCTGCCGGGAGCCGAGCTTACGACCTCTTCGTCCCCTCCGGATACGAGGGAGCTCCCCTCCCGCTGGTGGTGATGCTGCATGGCAGCTCTCAATCGTCGCGCGACTTCGCCATCGGCACGGGGATGGACCGGGTGGCGGAGGAGCAGAGCTTCCTCGTTGCCTACCCCGACCAACCGAGGTCGGCCAATCTCGGCAAGAGCTGGAACTGGTTCAGGAATGGGGACCAGAAGCGCGACGAGGGCGAGCCGTCCATTCTCGCCGGCCTGACGCGTGAGATCATGGCTGAGTTCAATGTCGATCCCGCGAGGGTCTACGTCGCTGGCCTTTCCTCAGGTGGGGCTGCCGCGGCGGTCATGGCGCTGGCCTACCCGGACATCTATGCTGCCGTGGGCATACACTCTGGGCTGGCGGGTGGTTCGGCAGGCTCGATGTCCGTGGCCTTCTCCACGATGCGCCGAGGCGCCTTGCTCCGGCCGCGTCAAGCAACGCATCCGCTCTCGACTATCGTCTTCCACGGAGACCGCGACACGACCGTCTCACCGGTCAACGGCGATCAGGCCATCGCCCAGGCGCAGCCCGATGGGGACCTGAACATCACCACCGTCGATGGGCGTTCCAGCGGCGGAATGGCGTACACGCGAACGATCCTGACCGAACCGGATGGCATGTGGTCGTCGGAACAGTGGGTCCTGCACGGCGGTGGTCATGCCTGGGCCGGCGGTCACCCGGCCGGCTCTCACACCGATCCGGCCGGTCCTGATGCCAGCCGCGAGATGCTGCGGTTCTTCATGACACACGCGAAGGACGGCGGAGCGTACTGATACTGACTGCCCGTCCGGATGAAACAGCCCGAAGCGGTTCCTGAGGAGCGTCCCTTGGCCGATCTACGCATCCACCACCGGACGACCTACCGTTACAGGCAGCCTGTCGAACTTGGCCCGCATCGGCTGATGTTGCGCCCACGAGAAGCTCGGGACCTAAGGCTCCGTTCGAGCGACATCACAGTGACGCCGGATGCAACGGTGACTTGGGCCAGCGACGTTGCCGGTAACGCGGTCGCGACCGTTACCTTTGCAACACCGTCCAACACACTCGTCATCGATAGCGCAGCTCAGGTCGAGCTTTCCGCGGCTGCCTATCCAGTCTTCGACATCGCCGCCTCGGCCAGCTCGTTTCCCTTCCGGTACTCCGATGACGAGTGGACGGACCTCGGAGGACTCACGGTTCGGCAGTACCCTGATGGGGATCGCCTGCAAAACTGGGCGCAGGGCTTCGTTGCCGGCTACCCCACCGATACTCTGTCGCTTCTTAAAGACATCAATGCCGGGGTGGGTGCCAGGGTCACCTACGAGGCTCGGGAGGACGAGGGCACACAGTCGCCGAGCCAAACCCTGTCATCAGGTCTGGGCTCATGCCGGGATCTGGCCACGCTCTTCGTCGAGGCGGTCCGGAGCCTCGGCTTTGGTGCAAGGGCTGTCTCAGGCTACCTGTATGACCCCACACGTCGCCTGCTTGGATCGGCCGATGCCGGGTCCACTCATGCCTGGAGCGAGGTGTACCTACCCGGCGCAGGGTGGGTCACCTTCGACCCGACGAACGGCAGGGTGGGCGGTGCGAACCTGATCCCGGTCGCTGTGGCGCGTGACATTCGCCAGGCCATGCCGGTGACTGGCAGCTTCATTGGGCCTGCTGATGCCCTCCTGGATATGTCCGTGGCCGTCGAAGTTCACGGCTAACGTGCTGCTGAAGTCGTGCATGTCAGGTAGGCTAGCTCTAGCTTGAGCGAGTTGAGGCAGCCAATCCCTACGGCGCCTAGCTCGCCGCCTCGCGCGGCGGCAAATCCGGGAAGGAGATTGTCACGGTCACCCCGGCATCGTTGCGGATGTCGATGTCGCCCGCGATCTGCTGCACCAACGAGCGCACCAGCCCATAGCCGAGGGACCCCTCTCGCACGCCCGCCATGCCGACTCCGTTGTCCTGGATCACCAGTTCGATCCGACCGGGCTGCGGCCGGCGGACCTGGGCGCGGATCGTGCCGGAACGCGGAGACGGAAACGCGTACTTGACCGCGTTGGTCACCAGCTCGGTCAGTGCCAAGCCCAGCGGAATAGCGCGGTCGGCGCTGACGAAGATCCCCTCCTCCACCCGGGCCTCCAGCCGGATGCGATCATCGCCCTCGGTCAGCGCCTCAAGCGCGGCACAGAGGTCGGCTACGTAACTGCCGGCATTAACCTGCTGCACATGGTCCGACCTACTCAGCAGGTCGTGCGCTCGTGCCATAGCGTTGAGCCGCTCCTGCGTCTCGGCGAACAGCGCTTTGACAGCCGGATCGGCTTGGCGGCGTCCCTGTAGGTTTAAGAGCGCTCCAGCGATCGACAGGCTGTTCTTGGCCCGGTGATTGACCTCGACCAGCAACATCTCGCGCTCGGCCCCGAGCGCCTTCAGCCGCGCATTCGCCGCCTCCAACTCGCGCGTCCGGTCAGCCACGCGTTGCTCCAGCTCGGCAGCTAGCGCCTGCAGCTCTGTCTCGGCCCTAACACGACGGGTAATATCGAGGTACGACAGGAAGTGGTTGGTGACCGTGCCCTGCCCGTCATCGAGGGGGCTGGCAAACAGCATCGCCTGGAATGGCTTGCCGTCCTTGCAGTACTGCAGGATCTCAAGCGTCGCGTTGCGGCTCTCGCGGATTGCCGCCTCGTACTCCTGGACCGTCGCCGAATCGGTGTCTGGGCCGTTCATAAAGTGCGGATCCTGCCCAAGTAGCTCCTCCAGGCTGTAGCCCGACAGCTCCATGAAGGCCTGGTTGGCAAAGACGATAGGGTTGCCCGGCAGGGTGGCGTCGGTGACCATCATCGGCATTCGGGTGAGCCGCACCGCATCGACAAAGATGCCACCGTGCTGGCGGATTGCCTCGATATGCCGCTCGGCGAGGGTGCGCGCTGGGGTCCCAGATAGATCCTGCTGAAATTCGTTCATAGCGGACCCTAGGTGATCCTGCGCGCAGGGGATACTTTTCCGACGCGTCCGAGCAGGTGGTGTGCGACCGCAATCTGGCGGGCCCCCCTCGGTGAATGACGGCGTCCCTTGAAACCACGCGCTCCTGACCTCGTTTCCCTCTTCGATGGCCAGCACTAGAACCCCTTCGTCCTCCCTCGTCCTTATTGTTGAGGATGAGGACCTTGTACGCATGATGGCGACTGACATGCTGGAAGACGCCGGGTTCAGCGTCCTCGAAGCAGCGAGCGCCGACGAGGCCTTAGAGATCCTGGAAAACCGCAGCGACATTGGCGTGCTGTTCACCGACATGGAAATGCCGGGATCGATGAACGGCTTCGGGCTGGCCGCTCGGGTTGCTGAGCGTTGGCCGCACATCCGCCTGGTGATCACGTCGGGGCGGTGCCGCCCCGCGCCGCGCGATGTGCCGGACCACGGTATGTTCGTGCCCAAGCCCTATCTGGTCGAACAGGTGCTCAACGCCTTTGACAAAGCCGGACCGGTTTAACGGCCTCCCTGGTCACCGTTCAGGAGTAGGGAGATCGGCAGACTCTCTCCTGCTTGTTCCGCCCGACGGCAGGCAGTACTCGCCTGCGTCAGCTCTGCTTAGGCCGGAACGGAAGCACTTCGCCGGACGGCCGCATGATCGTCACCAACGCGCGGGCGAGGTCGGCCTGTTCGAACGGCTTGCCCAGGCGGACGAGACCCGTGAGCTTGTCCTCCGGCAGCTCGGTATAGCCACTCGCGAGGATCACCGGCAGTTCTAAGTGATCCGCGCGGATCGCCTCAATCAGCTGAACGCCAGTCATGCCCGGCATAATCTGATCGGTGATCACCAGATCGATGTTTTCGGCGGAACGGCGCAGAATACGCAGGGCCTGCTGGCCTGAGGTCGCCTCCAGCACCTCGTGGCCAAGGTCCTCCAGCATCGCTGATATGTTCATCAGCACCAGCGGATCGTCATCGACCACCAGCACCGTCATCGGGTTCAGGATCGGGAGGTCCGGGTGAGGCGTCTCGTCCTCCTGGCGCAGGAGGTTCGCCTCGGCCACAGGAAGCCACAGCTCAGCAGTCGTCCCCTGGCCCAGCGTGCTCTTGAGTACCAAGCGTCCACCAGATTGTCCGGCAAAGCCGTGGATCATGGAGAGGCCTAGGCCCGTACCCTTGCCAACACCCTTCGTGGTGAAGAAGGGCTCTGTGGCTTTGGCGAGCGTCTCTTCGCTCATGCCCATGCCCGTGTCGGTGACCGACAGGCAGACGTAGCTGCCCGCGGGAAGTCCGGCAGCCTCTCTGGTGCTAATTCGTTCTTCCCGCGCCGAGATCGTGATCGAGCCGCCGTCCGGCATCGCATCGCGGGCGTTGACGGTTAGGTTGAGCAGCGCCAGCTCCAGCTGGCTCGCATCGACGAAGGCGAGCGGCAGCCGTAGCGGAAACCGCGTGCTGACTGGGATGTTCGAACTGATCGAGCGCTGCAGCAGCTCGGCCATGCCACGCACGAGTTCGGGCACGTCGACAGGCCCTCTGGTCAGCTCCTGCCGGCGGGCGAAGGCGAGCATGCGCTTGGTCAGCGTCGCACCGCGCTCGGCCGCCTGGATCGAGTTCTCGATCAGCTGCAGCAGCTTGGGGTCATTCGGCAAACGCTTACGCGCGAGGCTCAGGTTGCCCAGCACGACCGCCAGCAGGTTGTTGAAGTCGTGCGCCACGCCGCCGGTGAGCTGGCCGATCGCCTCCATCTTCTGGGACTGAATGAACCGCGCACGCGTCGCTTCGAGTTCTTGCTGGACGTTGCGCCGCTCGGTGACGTCCCGAGTGATTTTAGCGAACCCTACCAGCTCGCCGTGATCACCGCGGATGGCGTCGATCACGACGTGCGCCCAGAAGCGGGTGCCGTCCTTGCGCACACGCCAACCCTCAGCCTCGAAGCGGCCTTCCGTGGCGGCGGTCTGCAGGGCGCGAGCGGGCAAGCCCGTGGCCTGATCCTCCTCTGTGTAGAACCGCGAGAAGTGCTGGCCGATGATTTCCTCGTCGGTGTAGCCTTTGAAGCGGTGCGCGCCGCGGTTCCAGCTCGACACCGCACCCTGTGGGTCGAGCATGTAGATGGCATAGTCCTGAACACCCTGGACGAGCAGGCGGAAGCGCTGTTCGCTCTGCCGCAGCGCGTCCTGCGTCGCCTTCCGCTCGCTCAGGTCACGCGTGATCTTAGCGTAGCCGACAAGCTGACCGGCCTCGCTGCGGATCGGGTCGATCAGCACGTGCGCCCACATCAAGGAGCCATCCTTGCGAACGCGCCAGCCTTCATGCTCGAAACGCCCCTCCGTGGCCGCGATGTGCAGGGCGCGGGCGGGTAAGTCCGTCGCTCGATCCTCAACGGTGTAAAATCGGGAAAAGTGTTGTCCGATGATTTCGTCGCGCGTGTAGCCCTTGAAGCGCTGGGCACCCGGGTTCCAGCTCGCAATATTTCCCTGGGGGTCGAGCATATAGATTGCGTAATCGACGATGGCCTCAACCAACAGCCGGTAGCGGTCATCGCGATCTGCGGCCGTTTTGAGGGCCTGAGCAGCCTTTACAAGCTGATTCTGCTGCGCATCAGGGCGGATTTGGTCGTCATCCATACGGATGACCCTACCACGCCTGATCCGGTATGGTGGATCTTTTGCCAGGTCAGGGAGAACCGTGCGCTTGCCGTTTCGGTGCATGAGATACGACCACCTCGAGCCAGGAGCTGACGCTGGGCCGACAGGCCCTGAACCGCCGCTTCCGACCCTTTGCGGCCCTTGGGAGCGTCCGCTCTCAGGCTCTCGGTGAAGCGGCGTCGGACGACCGGAATGGGTGATTTTCCGCCGGTCCGCTTTCGGGCAGCAATCGATCGAAGCGGACATCGCCTCTGTGCCCGTTCACGACCCTATGCGAACCCTCGGAAGGTGTGCTTCCCTGCAGCTTGGTGGACGGGCCTACGAGTGGGTTACGTAAATCTTTCCTGGCTGACCGCATATCAACACAGCTTCGATGAAGTTAATGTTCCAACAATACTAAAGCGCCATGACGGCAGCCGGCTCGGTGTGCAGCCGTTCGATGTCCTGCCGAGGCGGCGCGCCAAACAGACGTCGATACTCGCGGCTGAACTGCGACGGGCTCTCGTAGCCAACGGCGAAGCCAGCCGTGCCGGCTGTTGCGCCACCGACCAGCATCAGGCGCCGCGCCTCCTGCAAGCGCAACTGCTTCTGGTATTCGAGCGGAGTCATGCCCGTGATGGCCTTGAAGTGCGCGTGGAGCGAGGAGGGACTCATGCCCGCTTCGGCGGCGACCTCATCGATGCGGATTTGACTGTCGAAGCGCCGGCGGATCACGGTGATGGCGCGGTTGACCTGGTTAAGGTGGCTACCGACCGTCGCGAGGCGGCGTAGCATAGGACCATGCGGTCCGGTGAGCAGGCGGTAAAGGATCTCGCGTTCGATCAGCGGCGCGAGAGCGCCGATGGTTTCGGGCCGGTCAAGCAGCCGCACAAGTCGACAGGCCGCGTCGATCAGGTCCGAATCGCTCGGGTATACCTCGACCACCGGCAGATCAGTGCGCGGCACCTCGCCTGCTTCCGCCACCATCAGATCAGCGAGGATCGTGGGGTCGAAGTCGATCTTGCAGCAGAGATAAGGCTTGTCCGGGCTGGCTTCGATGATGTTGCAGACCGCCGGCAGATCGACCGAGACGAGCAGGTAGTTTGCGGCATCGTAGACCACGCTGCGCCCGCCGATCAGGACACGGTTCGCTCCCTGGGCGATCAGGCACAACCCCGCGTCATAAACGACAGGCGTTGGGATGCTGAGGTGATCCGTATGGATCAGCGACAGGCGGGGTATGGCCGTAGCGCAGAACCCTGTGCCGGCGACGTGCCGTTCGATGACCTGCGCAAGCTCCGCAATTTTCTCCATGCAGCCCTGCTCGCCCAAGCCTGCGGATCGCGCAAGCGCCGATCACCGGTCTTGGAGGATCGTGCAATACGCTCGGAGGATCGCTCTACCGCCCCTCGCCACTGCTGCGCCATCAGGATGCCGTCACCCAAGACGTGAAAGAAGCATCATGACGCGGACAATCGAAAAGGTCGTTCTCATCACCGGCGCATCGAGCGGCATCGGCGAAGCGACCACGCGCGAACTGGCGGCGGCGGGCGCACGGCTGTTCATCGGCGCCCGCCGCACCGACCGACTGAAGGCGCTCGCGGACGAAATGGGCGAGAACGTCGCGTGGCGCGAACTCGACGTGACGGACGCCAACGCATTCGACGCTTTCGCCACGGCTGCCGAGGAGCGGTTCGGCCGAGTGGACGCGCTGGTCAACAATGCAGGGATCATGCCCCTCTCCATGCTCGCCGACCTCAAGCGGGACGAGTGGAAGCGGATGATCGACGTGAACATTCACGGCGTCCTCAACGGCATCGCCGCAGTGTTGCCGCGCTTCGTTGCGCAGCAGAACGGACACGTCATCAACGTCGCGTCGGTCGCCGCACGTATGGTGGTGCCATCGTCGTCTGTTTATTCCGCGACCAAGCACGCGGTGCGCGTGATCACCGATGGATTGCGGCAGGAGCATAACAACATCCGCGCGACCCTCATCTCGCCGGGCACCACCACGACCGAGCTTGGCCACGACGTTACCGATCCCAACATTGCGGCCTGGATCCAGCAGTCGATGCCAACCGGTCAGTCCCCCTTCGCGATCGCACGCGCGATCCGCTACGCGCTCGAACAGCCCGATGATGTCGATGTCAGCGAGTTGGTCGTGCGCCCAACGGCATCCCCGCTGTAAAGACCGACGATGCGGCCAGTCTCCGGTGTCCATGAATCGGAGAGTGGCGTTCGCCCGACGATTGGCGATGACCGTCCGGCACGCGATGGGCCTTCTCGGGCGACACGTTGTCCCGGCAGCGCAGCTTACCCCAACCCGTAGGCCGATGAGCAGCACAACGCGCTCACCCTCCCGCCGAGCGTGCAGCTTCGGCCGAGGCCGTTGTTTGTTTTGAAAAATTCGAGTAATTGCTCAAGTAGGATACACTTATGGCCGCCTACATTATCTTCTGTACGACGGAAGTGCATGATGAGGAACGCTTGGCCGAGTATCGCCGCCAGGTCGTGCCGCTCCTTCAAACAACTCCAGGCCTTAAGGTATTTGCGGGTCCGATACCGATTACCTTAGAGGGTCCCCCGTTGGTTGTCGCCGTGGTGGCCGAGCTGCCCGACTTGGAAGCAGCGAAGCGGTGGTACTACTCCGCCAACTATCAGCGCGTTGCGGCAATTCGGCATGCAGCTTCGAGGGGATTCGCGTTCATCGTCGAGTCTTTTACCCCTCCAAAACACTGATAAATATTGGCGGAACCACTACATCCAAGAATGGGTGGGACGAGGACCGTCTGCTTTGGAGTGAGGGGCCGAAGCCTGCTTTCCACCCCATCCGGACCTTCGGTGGCAGCACCTCGAATGTCCGCTTGGTGCAGGACAGCCGAAGGAAGCGAGGTCTGTCAGAGGCCGCTGCTCAGAAACTCCCAGCCGAGCGCCGCGAGCGCCAAGGCGCCATGCTGCTGAAGACGCCATCCTGGCGGATCAGCCCGTGCAGCAGCGCCGCGCCGAGATGCGCCAGTATGAGGCCGAACAGCCCGTAGGCCAGAGTGGTGTGGAGTTCGCGCAGCCATGCATAGAGCATCGGGTTCTGCGGCAGGATCGGCGGCAGCACCAGCGGCCCGACCACCGCGACGGGGATGCGCCCCGCCGACAGCATCGCCCAGCCGACGAGCGGCATGGCCAGCATCAGCCCGTAGAGTGCGATGTGCGAGGCATGCGCGGCCCGCCGCTGCCACAGGGGCAAATCCGTCGGTAGAGGCGGCGGGGGACGATGCCAGCGGTGGGCGAGCCGCAGGATCGCCAGAAGCAGGATCAGGAGGCCGAGCGGGCGATGCAGCGCGACCAGCGTGCCGTAATCGGCCAGCGAGCCCACCATCGCGACGCCGATGAACAGCATGGCTAGGATCAGCACCGCCATGCTCCAGTGCAACAGACGGGCCGGAAGGTTGAAACGGGTGGGGTGCGTCACCGGGCGTCTCCTCGGTCGGCCGTCGCGGCCACGGCGCTGGGGCTCGTCGCCTCGCCGGCCCGGCGGGTGAAGGAGCGGGCATAGGCGGCCGAGCGGGCGCTCAGCAGCGGATCGTCGGACGGCGCGATGCCGTCCGGCAGGACGAGCGGGTCGAAGTTGACGTCCCGGCAATTGCCGGCCTCCTCGGGCGTCGCACCGACGAGGGTCAACGTGCCCACGTCCACGCTCTCGCGGTCGGAGGGCCAGGGCAGGGTCGCGTCGGCGGTGGCATCGACCGCCCGACCGATCGTGACGACGAGACGCCAGTGCAGCGGCTCCTGCCGAAGCTGCGCCACGAGGTTGTCGAACAGATAGTTCTTGTCCGTCCGTGCGGCTTGTGCGGCGGTCTCCCGCGCCGCCGGCCGCTCGGGCACGAGGGCCCAGCGCACCGGCGTGGCACGGCCGTCGGCGGCCACGAACCGGAAGGCGTTCAGGCTGCGGAAGGTGCTGTCGGCAAAGCCCTCGGTGATCGTGCGCGCCTTGATCAGGCCCGCGGCCTTCGCGCTCTCCGGATGGGTGGCGAAGAACGCCTTCATGCGCTCCGGGTCGGGCTTGCCGGTGGCCGGGTCCGGCTTGGCCGCAAGCAGTTGCTCGAAGAACGCCTCGGGCGTGCGCACGGGGAAGACCGGGAGGGCGTTCATGCCCGTGCGCCACTCCTCCCGGTCCGGCAGCCGGAATCGCAGAGCGAGGCTGCGCACGGTCGTTGCGGCGTCGGCCGCGTAGGGTTGCCCGCCCGCGAGCGCGACCCGTCCCTCGACCGGCGTCACGCGTCCCGCTGCGAACACGCCCGCCCTCGAGAGGGCGGCGCCCGCTCCGTTGCCGGCGAAGGTGCCAGTTACGCACAGGCCCTTGGCATGGTTGCGCCGGAAGCCCGGATGCGGGCCGTTCACCTGCTCGAAGCGATCGACGATGCGAGCCGGGGTCAGCGCGGACGGCGACAGCCAGCCGCCCGCGGCGGCGAAGGCGCCGGCCGTGCCGGCGAGCAGCGCCCCGATGGCGGAAAAGCGCAGCATCAGGGCGCGCGGGGTCATTCCGGGCGGAGCCCCGGTCAGGCGGTGCAGCAGGGTCATGGAAGCCTCAGGTGTTCGTCGCGGTCGTGCGGCGGATCTCGTTGGCGAGCGGATGCAGGACGGCGGGATCGCTCGCACCGACGAGGCTGTAGCCGAGCCCGTTCTGGGCCCAGGCGTAGCCGGTGGCCGATCCCGTCCGGTGCTCGCGCATCGGCGCGTCGCCCGGCTGGGCCATGGGCCGCATCAGCATGACGAGCCGCGTGCCGCGCGGGTCGTCGTACATCAGCAGGCCCGCCGGGCCGTGCGGCGTGGCGACGAGGCGCCCGCCCATCAGCCGGTAGCCGGAGCCGCTCAGGTCCGGCACGCCCACGCGGCGGTCGAGCCGGGCGGAGAACCAGTGGGCGAGTTCGTCACTGTTGCTGGCCGCGAGTTCGACCGGGCGCAGGCGGTCGGGAGCATAGACGGCGTAGTTCGCGCTCGCTTCCTGGGCCAGGGCATCGACGCCGGTCATGGGCGCAGACAGCGTGCCGCGAAGGCCCCAGCCGCCGATGCCGCCCAGCGCCAGCAGCGCGGTCGCGGCCGCGGCCTGCCAAGCGGGTAGACGCGGGCGCCGTCGCGCCTCGACGAGGTGGGCGAGGTTGAGCTGGGCCGGGACCGGCTCGGCGGCCACCGGCGCAAAGGCGCTCCGCAAGGCGTCGTTGAGCCCGCGCATGCGCTCGACGCGCCGGCTGAGATCGGGATGGTGAGCGAGGTAGGCCTCGACCTCGGCCCGGCGTGCCGCCTCCAAGCGTTCATCGACGAAGGCCTGGATGTCGTCCTCGGTGATCGGGCGCACGGTCACTTCACCCTCCTGAGCAGCGGACGCCCGGCGGGGGCGGATGCGCGCTCCCCGTCCATGAGCTGGATCATCCGGTCGCGGGCGCGGGCCAAGCGCGACATCACGGTGCCGATTGGAATGGCGAGCACCTGGGCCGCCTCGGCGTAGGAGAGCCCCTCCACGCTCACGAGCAGCAGCACCCCGCGCTGCTCCTCGGGCAGCGCATCGAGCGCCGCCGTCAGGTCGCGCTGGAGCAGGCCCTCGTCCTGGTTCGGGGCGACCGCCAGGGTCGCCTCCGGTGCGTCTTCAACTGGCATCGACGTGCCGCGGCGGGCGCGCTGGCGCATCTGGCTCACGGCGAGATTGTGGAGGATGGCGTAGAGCCACGTGCGCACGTCGCCGTCCGTCCGGCGCTGAGGCCACCGGCCGATGGCGCGCTCTAGGCAGTCCTGGACGAGGTCGTCGGCATCGGTCGGGTTGCGCAGGAGCGCGCGGGCATAACGGCGAAGAGCCGGGATGAGCGGCTCGATGAGGCGGACCATATCGCTCACGGCCAGTCTCCTGACATGCACGGACTTCCCTAGGCCGAGCCGCCCGCGGCAAGGGCGCCCGGCGACGGCATGGGAGCAGAGACGCCGTTTCTCGACGTTTATTCCGAACCCCTCCCGATTTTTCTTCGTCGCACCGCATGACCGAAGCGGAGCGATAAAGTCGCAATTTTTCGAACTGCGCCCGGAATAATTCGCGAAAAATGGCGTCTGTCAGGTCGTTGCCGGGCTGAGCGAAGCGTTCGGCAGGCAAACCAAGGAGCCTGATATGTACAGCATCAAGCACAAAGCTCTCGTCCTGCTCGTCGCCGTTGGTGCTCTTGCCACGGCCAGTGCCGGCGCCAGCACGAAGGCCGTCGCGCCGGAGCGAGCCTGTTCGGGATTCTGCACGTCCGCGCTCGCCTCCGCCTGGGCGACTGGCACGACGCCGCGCATCGATTTCTTCGAGACCGACCCCGACTCCGCCAACGCCAACAACCCCGCCCTGCCGCCCTACGCCCGCGGCCGGGGACAGGAGACGGGCGGGCCCGCCCGGGAGCTGATACCGAATTGAGGCGAGCGCGCTCGCCTGCGCCGACCCGTCAAGCTGGCTGTCCACCCCAGCGGTGGAACGACTGCTGGGGGCGTCAGCTTCTGACACCGGACGGACAGCCTCAGGAACCGAATATTTGCCCTTGGCCGTCGAATCGAAGTTGGCATATGGGCACAAAGCCGTCGTTCAGCGAGCAGATACAGAACGACGGCTTCGCACCCCCTCCAGACCTTCGACGGAACGAATCGAATGTCTGCAAGGGGTCAGGAGTTCGCGTGCGTATTAGACAGCAACGCGCATAAAAGGCGTCAGTTGGCTGGCGTGGTCTGGACCGCCATTCTCGATCTTGAGAGGGCTTTCGGATGTTCTGCTTCGGGGACGGCCAGTGAGAACCTTTGCTGACAGTGGGCGCAGGCGGTCCTCACCGCATGATCTATCTGACTTGCGTGGAGCTAGGAATCGGTAAATTGACAAGATCTGACTGCGCTCTCTGCGTCCGACAGTCATAGGCGCGGTGCATGACCTTGCGTGCTGCCAGGACGAGGCCAACGCTGATACACAGCATGGCCCCGTCGAACAGGAAGAAGAACGGCTCGATGCGAGGCTCCGCACGATCCGCCAGCAGGATCCGCAATCCGTCCGCAGCGGCAACAGCCGCGAACAGGATGGATGCAGTCGTCAAGAGTTCCGACCACGCCCGGGATCGAGGACGGAGGGCGGCAACAAACGCGGTCGCGACCCAAGCCGTGAAGAAGGCCAGGACTTCCAATTCTGCACGGTCTGCAAGACCGATGGAAAGGAGGCGGTTCGCCAGGAGGTAGACAGCGATCGCGATCGGTAGGCCGGCGATCGTCGTGACGTTGAGCACGTGGACGAGCCGCCACCCGAATCCTGGCCTGCTGCGACCGGCCTTCGGCAAGCGCGCGGCTGTCCAAAGAAGCAGCCCCGTCGCGACCATTGCGCAGCCCATCAGGCCGCTCAGGAAAAACAGCAGCCGTAGGGCCGGGCCTGCGAAATGCGCCTCGTGCAGGCCGACCATCGTCGCGAAGGTTCGAGCCGCGGCTCGCGGCTCCTCGGTTCGGCCGAGTTCGGCACCAGTGACGCCATCGAAAGATATCTGAGGGTGGACATGAGCGAGGCCGTGCGGTTCCTCGAATATGGCCAGCACCGTGGCGTTCACATCGTATGGATGGTTCACCGTGATCCGTTCAAGCGGCTGCGGTACCGCGTCGATCGCTCGGGTGACAAAGGAGCCAAGCGGCAACAGAGCACCCGGCTGTCCGAGCGGTGTGCGAAGTGGCAAGATCTGCCCAGCCTCGGCATAGAAGCGCGGCGCATCGCCGTGGTAGGCGATCTGCACACCCCAGGGCATGTAGAGGAGGGCAAAGGTGATTAGTCCCGTATAGGTGATCATCAGGTGGAAGGGTAACGCCAACACACCACTGACGTTGTGGGCGTCAAGCCAGCCACGTTGGACCGACTTTGCGTTGCGACGGAAGGTGAAAAAATCGGCAAAGATGCGTCGGTGTGTGATGATTCCGGAGACGAGCGCAATCAGCATGATCATTGCGCAGATGCCGACGACCCAACGGCCCCAGAGTGGGGGCATATGCAGTTCGAAGTGAAAGCGGTAAAAGAAGTCGCCGCCCTTTGTGGCCCGGACCTTGGCAGGTTCGCCAGTCTGAGGATCGAGTAGCGCGTGTCCGGTCGGTGGCCCGGGCCGCGACCGCCAGTACAGCTCAATTAATGGGAAGTCGGCGCTTGGCATGCCGATCGACCAGCCCGTAGCATCGCCGGCATGAGCCTTCAGATAGCGCACGCCGTGCTCGGCCGCTCGGCTGAGACGCTCTGAGTTCGGGTCGGCCATGGCGACCAATTCGGGTCGCATCCAGCGCGATATCTCCGACCGATAGTAGCTCGCGGTGCCGGTTACGAACACCGCGAACAGCACCCACCCGACCATAAGCCCGGACCAGGCGTGTAGCCACGCCATCGATTGCCGGAAGCTGGCCTTCATCGGCGCACTCCAATCACTATCGGTCCAGGCCGTTACCAGCGGTAGCTGAGGGTAGCCAGGATCGTGCGCGGGTTGCCGTAGTAGCAGGAGCCGAGAGTATCGCAGGTACCGACATAGACCTTGTCGAGGAGGTTCGTAGCGTTGATTGCAAAGGTTGCGCCCACCCAGGCTGGGTCGAGCTTGACGAGATCGTAGCGGACGACCGCGTCAAACAGCGTGTAGGACGGTATGCGGATAGTGTTCGCCAGATCGCCGAAATGGTCGCCGAAGAAGCGCACACCACCTCCGACGGTCAGCCCGATCAGCGGCCCATCTTGGAACGTATAGGTCCCGAACAGCGCCGCCTGATTGTAGGGCGTCACCGGAAGACGAGCACCGACACGCGGCGCGGTCGGCCCAGTGCCAGTCTGGCTTATACGGGCGTCGAGATAGCTATAGGCGGCGACAACGTCGAAGCCTTCGAAGGCCGTTACCTTGGCCTCGGCCTCGAACCCTTCCGCACGCACCCCGCCGACCTGCGCCTGGAAGCCGAGGGTGGTCGGCACCAGCACGTTCTGCTGGTCGATCGAGAAGCCTGCGAGCGTGAACAGGCTCGCGGTGCCGGGCGGTTGGTACTTCAGGCCGCCCTCAATCTGGTCGCCAGTCGTTGGGCGGAATGGCGTTGAGCCTGCTCCAAGGGCGGTCGGCGGCACGATACCGTTGTATCCGGTGCCAGTCGCTGGCTGGAACAGTGTCGAGTAGCTCACATAAGGACTCACCCCCGCCTCGAACTCGTAGAGCAGTCCGGTGCGATAGGTGAAGGCGCGGTCGGTCTGGTCGATACGCGTGCCGGCCACCTGCTGCAGCGTAGTGCTCGTCACGGTGTCGTGGCGGCCACTCAGCATCAACACCCAGCGGTCGAACCGGATCTGGTCCTGCGCATAGACGCCAACCTGCTCCAGGTTCTGGCGCACGCGGGCGGTGATCGGCGGCAGGGCGGTCACACCGCGATAGATCGGGTTGAAGACATCGAGGCTTGCGAAGGTGCCATTGCGGGTGGCGAAACCAATGTCAAAGGTGCGCACGTCTAGTCCGAAGAGGAAGGTGTGCGCGAGAGGGCCTGTCGCTGCGTTCAGAACAAGCTGGTTGTCCATTGTGAAGGCATTGACGTTGTCATCGAACCGTACGGCACGTCGCGTGACATTGCGGTAATCGGTGACCACGCCGCCCGCTGTCGGAAACCCAAACCCGCGCACCACCGGCAGATCGGCATTGACGCCAGAGTAACGCAGGTTCTGCCGGAAGGTCAGCGCCTCGTCGAAGCGGTGCTCGAATTCATATCCGATGCCAAACTGCTCGCGGCGGTAGGCGTCGTAGCCGGGCTCACCCAGGAAAAGGGATCGCCGGATGCGGCCGTTGGGGTTCGGTGTCAGAGTTCCCTGCGAGGGTAGGAACTGAAGCGACTTGGTATCGTCCTTGATGTAGTAGCCGAGCACCGTGACCTGCGTTGCGGCATCGGGTCGGAAGGTCACGCTTGGCGCAATGAATGCTCGGTCGTCATTGACGGTATCGACGATGGTGTCGGACAGCCGCCCCAGGCCGACCACCCGGTAGAGCACGCGCTTGTCCGGATCGACCGGACCGGTGACATCGAAGGCGCCGACGGCGCGCCCGTAGCTACCGCCCTGCACCAGCACCTCGTGGTAGGGCACGTCGAGAGGTTTTTTGCTGACGAAATTCACGAGACCGCCCGGCGGCGACTGACCGTACAGGACGGATGCCGGGCCCTTGAGCACCTCCAGACGCTCGATGCCGTAAGGCTCGTAGCGCGACCAGGCATAGGTGCCCTTAGGCAATTGCAGCCCGTCGAGATATTCAGGCACGTCGAAGCCGCGTACCTTGATCCAATCGAAGCGGGGATCACCTCCGAAGCGCTCCACCTGCACGCCCGCAGTGTAGCGCAACGCTTCGCTGGGGGTCTGTGCGCCTGTCGCGCGGATTTGGTCAGCCGTGACAACGCTGATGGCTTGGGGCGTCGCGATCAGCGGTGTGTCGGTCTTGGTCCCAGTGGCGCTGCGCTTCGCTGTAAAGCCACGCACAGGTCCGCTCGCTCGCTCTGGTCCCAGCGCTCCGTCCGCTCCGCTTCCATTCCCAGCAGCGCCCACGACGGACAACTCTCCCAGCGTGACCTCTGAGGCCGCTTGCGACAATGCGTGGCCGGTCGAAGCAGTCAGCGCAGCGGTGCAGGCTGCGGCTAACAAAGATCGTTTGGAGAAATGCATCGCGTCGAACCCCAGCACGACACGACGATCGTGCGTCTCACCCACAACTCGGAGCGTAGAGCCAAGGAATAACCACCTGCGCCCAAAGCGACAACGATTGTGACTTTAGCATTAAGAACTTTTTCTTTCGCGAAAACTTAGGCCGATTCTAAGGAGGTCATAGGGGGCTCGATCTTGCAGCCACGAGAGAACTCGGCGCGAGGCCGAACCTACGGCGGAACAGCGTCGCGAAATGAGCAGGGGAGTACCCGATCGCCAGAGCAACCTCGCCCACGGACGCCCTCTCGCTTGCAAGCATGCGATAGGCTATCTGCAGTCTGCGCTCTTGCAGGAAGGCGTAGGGCGTCATGCCATAGGTCGCTCGAAACCCTCGGTTGAGCTTGGATGGGTTAAGACCAGTTCGGCGCGCAATAGCAGTCAAGTCCGGAGCCGTGTCGAGGCGCTCCAGTAATAGAACGTGGGCAGCCTCAATCCGGCCCTGCTCGGTTGGAGTCAGCGAGCGAGGACGCCGCGAACATCCGGTAGGGCCTTCGTGTCCGAGGACGAGGGCCATCAGTTCCAGCGCCTTGGCTGCTTGGAACAGGGGATGCCCGGCTGGCCCGGACACTGCGAGGATTTGCCCAGCCACCGCCTGGATGGCAGCGTCGGCAGCCTGCGCCTCGAAGAAGGGCGCATCTGCCGCGTCGAAGGCGCGCCGCACCATCGGGGATGTGTCCACGTGCAGGTAGGCGCGCGCAAAATCGAGGTCTGCCTGAATATGGACGCTGCTCAGGGCGCAGGGAGCGAAGACCTGCACGCGAGAGTACAGGCTCGCACTGACGCCGAACAGAAGGCCCGGCGCTTCCACGGCGACCTCGGGAGCATTTCCTGCCTTGAGCCACATCTGTCCTTGCAGATAAACGACGATGCGCAGCCCCGCCTGGATCGGCGCGGTGGTTTTGAGCGGTTCAGTAAGGCTCGTTGTGTGGGTGAAGACGCTAAGCCGACCGTCGAAGTGATGCGCAGCTGTGCTGTTAAGAGAAGCTCCCCGTGAGTTGAGTTTGCCAGCAGTTAACGGCCCTTCTGACATTCGTTATGACCAAGCGCTCAACTGAGGTTTGAGGTAGATTTTAATTATTCTACTTTAAACATCTATACTTTTTCTTACTCATAATCGATGCTTGAGATTTATGCCAGACAAATAAGGTGCGATCCGTTGCGTTGCTCCCTTCCGGGCCTGCGCCACGGTCAACCACACGGCCGAGACCAGGAAGTAGAAGGCGCCGAACGCGGCGTAGGGGGCGATGTCCGTGATCCCGGGCGTCGAGGCACCATTCGCCTTGAAGATGAAGTAGGTGCCCGCGAGGGCCGACTGGGCTCCGCTCAGCGCCATCGCCCACTGAGCACCTGCATTCCAGCGCCGCACGCCGGTTGCAAGCTGCAGCAGGCCGGACAGGATCGCCCAGACCCCGAACACCGCCAGCACCGCGTGCTGGCTCCACCTTAGGTGTATGGTCCCGGGATGAGGTGTGACGGGTTGATCCTGAAGCGATTGGGCTCTTTCGTCCAGGCATTCAGGATGAACTCGGTGGGTGTCAG
>NZ_QJJJ01000035.1 GCF_003201865.1 Methylobacterium sp. B4
GGTCTCTCGGGTTCGAGGTTGGTCGTCGCAACCCGACCCTACCCGGCAACCGCCGATGACCACCCCTCAGCTACACCACCATCCGGGACACGACCGCACCGGTGAGCCACACTGCATCGAGAGTGCGCCAGCCCCCCAATTGGACGCCGATTGACACGCCTGGCTTGTGGCATGCTCGGGGCAGGGCGGCCCCGAAAGAAGCCGTTCAGGTTCGAACCAGCCGGGACAGCGTGCGATTCCACGCAAGCGCATCCTCGGGACAGATCCCGAGGATGAACGATTGTAGATGAGCAACCCGTACGCGAATCCCGGGTTCAACCGAAGACCGGGTTAGCACGGGCCCATGCGCTCAGTAGTCCCAGAACACGGGAACCCACCGAAAAGCGTTGCCATCGACCGCAACCCGACCGACGGACGGGAACGGCAGGTGCGTGGCGATCAACTGCTCACCGGTCGCCGCCAGGTCACCCAGGAGCCGGACGCGGACGCGAGCTGCCTCCTCGGGATCGTGTTCGAAGCCGTTGTGCCAGTCGGGGTGCTCGAACCCGACCGTGAACACGGCATCGCCAGCGAATGTCAGGCGGTCGCCGCCGGATGCGAGGCGGACCACGCTGTGCCCGGGTGTGTGGCCGCCGGTGCGTTGGACGATCACCCCCGGCGCGACCTTATGCTCCTCGTCGAACAGCCGCAACTGGCCGCGATACTCTTGCGCGAACCGCTTGGCGACGGTCCGGAGCGCATCAGGGAAGCCCTGTGGCATGTTGACGTGAGTAAAGTCGGGCGCTTCCCAGAATTTGACCTCGGCAGCCGCTACGTGGATCTTCAGGTCCGGGCGCAGCCGCTCCTTCACTCCGTCGACGAGGAGCCCGCCGACATGGTCCATGTGCATGTGGGTTAGCACCACGTCGGTCACAGACGCGAGATCGATGCCAGCGGCCTGCAAACGCCTGACTAGTTGCCCGGCCCGCGGCAGGTTCAGGTTCGGATCCAACCCCAACCCGGCGTCAATGAGGATGGTCTGGCCGCCACTGCGGACCAGAACCGCGTTCAGCGACCAGTCGAACGCATCCGGCGGCAGGAACATATTGTTCAGCCACGTCGCCCTTACGGCCGGTTCGACGTTGTGTCCCAACATCTTGGTCGGGAGCGGCAGCACTCCATCGCTGACGACCAGCACGTCGATCTTGCCGATCCGCACTGCGTAGCGCGAGGGCACCAACTCCTCACCCCCCCACGCGAAGGTCCAGCATATCCCGGATCGGTTCGTCCGGTATTGGCAGGTGCTACAGTCGACATCGTCATCCCTTTCGTGGGACGCGCGTGCATTTGGTTTGTCTGGATCATAAAACGCGCGTCATGTCACAAGGACGAGGTTGGGTCGGCAGGTGTGACATGGGCGATAGGAAGGCGAACTTATCGCCCATGAAAGATCGTTACTCCGTGATCTGCCCGGAGCGGAAGTTTCTGGGGTCCGCAATGGGTCGGGAGCAGCGGTCCAGGCCCGGCGACGCTAATGCCGGCTTGTCTGCAGGGAGCCGTCATTCGACATTAGGATCAGTGGCAGCATCGGGTTCCTCATGACGAGCTCCTCAACCCAGGAGCCTGTCATGCCCGAAGTCGTTACCGTTGCTACCAGCACGCGTGTTCCCTGGAACCGCGGGAGTATCGTCGGACCCAAACCGCCGCTGAAGCCGAAGCACATCTGGGCCCTGCGCACGCGCCTACAGCTCGCCAACCGCACGCGAGACCTCGCCCTGTTCAACCTTGCCGTCGATAGCAAGCTGCGCGGGTGTGATCTCGTCGGCCTGCGCGTGAGCGACATCCACTTGGGTGATAGCGTGCGTCTCCGAGCCACGGTGTGCCAGCGCAAGACCGGCAGGCCGGTCCCGTTCGAGATCACCGAGCCGACGCGCGAGGCTCTCGCGGCTTGGCTGGCTGCGCGCAGATTGAAAACCGGCGACTGGCTGTTTCCGAGCCGCAGCCGACATGGAGAGCATCTCACGACGCGGCACTATAGTCGACTGGTCGACCGCTGGGTTGCCCTGATCGGTCTGGACCCATTGGGCTTTGGCACACACAGCCTACGCCGTACAAAGGTCGCGCTGGTCTACAAACGCACCGGCAACATCCGAGCCTGCCAGCTGCTCCTCGGCCATACCAAGTTGGAGAGCACGGTTCGCTACCTCGGCATTGAGGTTGACGACGCGCTGATCCTCTCGGAGCAGACCGAAATCTGAACCGGGCACCGCGGCCGAAATGGCCGCGGTGTACCAATAGGATGGTCGCACCCCAGGGTGCCGAATGACCCAAAGCAGGCGCTGAGAAGGTCCGCTTCACGACAGTCTGATGGGTTGCCCAGGCGACTGATGTCGGACGGAAGTGGACTGTCCGCTTGCTCACGTCTGTAGGGAGCAGATCCCTGTGGAACTCTGCCCTGCCCACGCAAGCCCAGCACGACGGTCACGTCGGACCAGGCACGCAGCGCCGTGCCGCTACACTGTGTTACGAAGACTGGCTCGCCCGCGGGCACCCATCGCGCTATCCGATGAAGCACGCTGGGGGCTGACCGTGGATCACATCGACCATGTCCTGATCGTCGACGACGACCGAGAAATCCGCGACTTGCTGTCGAACTACCTTAGGAAAAACGGCCTCCGCGTGACGCTGGCCGCGGACGGGCGGCAGATGCGCGCGTTCCTTGACGCCGACCGGGTCGACCTCGTCGTGCTCGACATCATGATGCCGGGCGATGACGGTCTCGTCCTGTGCCGAGAGCTGCGCTCGGGCAGGCACAAGGCCACCCCGGTCCTGATGCTGACCGCCCGCAGCGACGAGACGGACCGGATCGTTGGCCTGGAGATGGGTGCGGACGATTACCTGGTGAAGCCGTTCGCGGCCCGGGAACTCCTCGCGCGGATCAAGGCTGTGCTCCGCCGTACCCGGATGCTGCCTCCCAACCTCCAGGTGACCGAGGCAGGCCGGCTTCTTGCCTTCGGGGCGTGGCAGCTCGACACCACCGCCCGTCACCTGATCGATGCGACAGGAACGGTCGTCCCCCTCAGCGGCGCGGAGTACCGGCTTCTGCGCGTGCTGCTCGATCACCCGCAGCGGGTCCTGTCGCGCGACCAGTTGCTCAACCTGACACAGGGCCGTGATGCCGAACTGTTCGACCGATCCGTCGACCTGCTCGTCAGCCGCCTGCGGCAGCGGCTGAAGGACGATGCCCGCGAGCCCGCCTACATCAAGACGGTGCGTAGCGAAGGCTATGTCTTTGCCATGCCCATTACCATCGCGCAGGCGCGCGAGGGATGATGGCACCCCTTCTGGTTTGGCCGGGCAGCCTGCGGGGCCGCCTGTTCCTGATCCTGCTCGCAGGTCTATTGAGCGCTCAGCTGCTCTCGTTTGCGGTCACGAGAGCCGAGCGGGACCAGACGGCGCGCAGCGTCATGCTGACGACGCTCCAGCGCGACGTCGCCGTCGCAGTGGCACTGCTCGATCGCCTGCCGGCCGCCGAGCGGTCCGAATGGCTCCCGCTCCTCGAAAGGCCGACCTATCGCTTCGCGCTCGGCTCCGGTTCGCCGGGGACTGCGGCGCTCTCGTCCCGTCTGACGATGATCGCGGACGAGATACGCGCCGCGTTGGAGCCGCGCTTCCCCGTTCGGTTCGATGCGGTGTCCGGGTCGCCGGTGCGACTGCAGGGGCACGTCGCCCTGAGTGACGGCTCGGCCCTCATCATCGCGGTCCAGCCGACCCTGCGGCCCGTGGCATCGTGGCTGCCCGTCGCGCTGGCCCTGCAGCTGCTCGTGCTCGTCGCCTGTGTCTGGTTCGCCGTGCGGCTCGCCGTCCGACCACTGACGCGCTTCGCGCAGGCCGCCGACGCGCTGGAGCCGGGGCGACCGGCCACGCCTTTCGCGGAGGCAGGGCCCGATGAGGTCGCGCGCGCCGCGCGAGCCCTCAACGCGATGCAGGAGCGGGTGTCCCGCCACCTCGACGAACGCGTCCGCATCCTCGCGGCGATCTCCCACGATCTCCAGACACCGATCACCCGGATGCGGTTGCGCGTGGAGACAGGCGTCGAGGGCCCCGAACAGGACCGGATCCTCGGCGATCTCGAGGCGATCGAGACGCTCGTCCGCGAGGGGATTGCCTACGCCCGCAGCGTGCACGGAGACGTCGAGCCACCCACCCGCCTCGATCTGCGCGCCTTTCTCGAGAGCATCGCCTTCGACTACCAGGACACAGCGTGCGACGTCGCTGTCTCCGTCCTGCCGGAGGTGACGATCGTGACGCGCCCGCAAGCCCTGCGCCGGATCCTGACGAACCTGATCGACAACGCGATCCGATATGCCAACCGGGCAGAGCTCGATCTGCAGGTCGTCCAGGGCAGGATCACCATCGCGGTGCTGGATCGTGGACCCGGCATCCCCGCGGACAAGCTCGATGCCGTGCTGCTTCCCTTCGTCCGGCTGGAGGGATCGCGCAGCCGTGAGACCGGCGGCACCGGACTCGGCCTCGCCATCGCCGATCAGCTTGCCGCCGCGATCGGCGGACGGCTCAGGCTCAGCAACCGCCCGGGCGGCGGCCTGGAGGCGGCCGTCACGCTCTCGTGACGCGGGTCCGGCGCGGCTTGCACGACCGATCAACCGGACTTGTCGGCGAGATCGTCGAGGGGGAGCCACCGCGTGATGCCCAGCGAGCGGAGAAAAGCCTCGTCGTGACTGACGACCAGAAGAGCGCCGTCATAGGAAGCGAGCCCGGCCTCGACCGCCTCGACGGCTTCGAGGTCGAGGTGATTGGTCGGCTCGTCGAGAAGCAGGAGTTGCGGCGGGACCGCATTGCCGAGCACACAGGCCAGGGCGGCTCGAACCTGCTGACCGCCGCTCAACGCCGAGACAGGCCGATCCGCGGCGGCAGACCTGAACTGGAAGCGCGCCAGGGCCGCCCGGCATCCGTTCGCACCTTCCTCCGGATTGAGGCGGGCGAAGTTCTCCACCACGGTCTGGTTATGGTCGAGGGCGGTGAGACCCTGGTCGAGGTGTGCCGTGCGCACGCCGACCGACACCCGCCCCGACCAGGGGCTGAGGCGGCCCTCGATGAGGTCAAGGAGCGTCGACTTCCCCGCCCCGTTGCGCCCGGAGATCGCGATGCGCTCCGGTCCGGTCACGGAAAGCGACACATCCTCCAGAATGGGCTGACCCGGCCGATGGCCGACGGTCGCCCGCTCGATCGACACGACGGACTTCGCAGCGTGGAGGCCGCAGGACGGGACCGTGACTGAGACTGCCTTCACGGCCTCGATCCGGCTGCGGGCGTCCTCAAGCTTCTGGTGAGCCTCGGAACGCAGTCGCTCCGCCGCGCGTGCACTGCCGCCGGCCGTCTTCTCCGCATTGTCTCGGCGGGCGCCGACGAGGATCCGGGGAAGGTCGCCGCGGGCACCCCGGCGATGTCCGGCCGCATCGCGCTGCTGCTGGCGTTCGACGGTCTCCCGGGTCCTTCGTGCAAGGTCCGCCGTTCGCTTCTCGGCCACAGCGAGGTCATGCTCAGCCGCAGCGATCCGAACCGCCTTGGCCTCCAGATACGCGTCGAAGTTCCCCGGATAGCGGCTCACCCCGGAGGGTCCGAGCTCCACGATGGCGTCCATGGCGTCGAGCAAGGATCGGTCGTGGCTGACCACGATTGCCCCCCCGCGCCAGTTCCGCAGAGCTGCGCACACGGCGGACCGCCCTTCGCGATCAAGGTCGTTGGTCGGTTCGTCAAGCAGCAGGAAATCCGGTCCTGCAAACATCGCCGCCGCGAGTGCCGCGCGAGCGCGCTGCCCGCCGGAGAGGCAACACAGACGTGTCGCGGGGCTCACCGGTACACCCATCCGGTCCAGGGCCTCCGTGAGGCGCTCCTCCAGAGTCCAGTCGGCCTCGGCGAGCTCGTCGGCCGTGGCAGCACCGATCTCGGCGCGACGCAGCAGTGCCAGCTTGGCGGTCGCACCGAAGAGATCGGCAACCGTCTCGGTAGGCGGGATGCTCGCGAACTGGCGCAACAACGCCACCGTACCCTCGACGATGATGCTGCCACTTGTCGGCCTCAGGCGACCGGCCACGAGGTTCAGGAATGTGCTCTTCCCGGCGCCGTTCCAGCCGACGATGCCGGTTCGCTCCTGCGCGAAGCCGGCGCTGATGTCGGAGAGGACGGTGCGCCCGTCAGGCGCGGTCCACGTGATGTTCAGAAGGGAGAGATGCGCTGGCATGCGGTGAGAGATCCCTGGCGGCAAGGCGGTTCGGCATTGCGGTCAGGGACAGTCTCATCGGCGTCGCGGCTCCATCCGGCGGCCCTTCAATAACCTCGACCGGGGCCGGGCGTCCATCATTTCGCGCGGGCGCCGAGCTGGCCGGGGACGACAGGGTGGGGTCCGCCACAGTCCGGGACGAGGCCCGCGGAACATCGCATGAGCATACGCTCATCTCGCGACCCAGCACTTTGTAAGCCTCTGTATCGAGCCTCGGCCGGGCATACAGATCCTCACATTGGGCCGCCCCGAGGCACACAGAGGAGACACGCCGCGTCCTCATCCATCGCGACATCCGCACCATCACAGCGTGAATGTCATCAAGGAGAATCATGACATGCCCGAGCAGAGTCACTTGACGCGTCGGCACTGGATGAAGACCGCTGGCGCTCTCCTGGTGACGGGACCGGCCATGGCGGCGGAAGCGGTGGCCGCGCAGCCGGCCGGTCCGGCGGCCTCGCAGGCGTCCTTCGGGCCTTTGAAGCAGATCGTCACCAGCGACCTGACCATCGCCTACGTCGAGGCCGGGCCCCCGACCGGGCAACCGGTCCTGCTTCTCCACGGCTGGCCCTACGACATCCATAGCTACGTCGACGTCGCTCCGGTCCTCGCCGCCGCGGGCTATCGCGTCCTGATCCCTTACCTCCGCGGCTATGGTGCGACGCGCTTCCTCTCGGACACCACGCCGCGCAACGGCCAGCAGGCCGCCCTCGCCAACGACGCACTAGAGTTCCTGAACGCGCTGAAAATCGAGACGGCGCTCGTCGCAGGCTACGACTGGGGCGCGCGCACCGCCTGCATCTTGGCTGCGCTCTGGCCCGAGCGCTGCAGGGGCTTGGTCTCTGTCAGTGGCTACCTGATCGGCAGCCAAGCCGCGAACGCGATGCCGTTGCCGCCCAGAGCCGAGCTGCAATGGTGGTACCAGTTCTACTTCGCAACCGAGCGGGGCCGCGAGGGTTACGCGCGCTACACGAAGGACTTCGCCCGACTGATCTGGCAGCTTGCCTCACCTAAATGGCAGTTCAGCGACGACACCTTCGCCCGTTCGGCCCAGGCTTTCGAGAACCCCGACCACGTCGCGGTCTCGATCCACAACTATCGCTGGCGTCTGAAGCTTGCGGAGGGTGAGGCCCGCTTCGACGAGACCGAGCGCAAACTGGCGGCCTTCCCGACCATTGCCGTCCCGACGATCACCATGGAGGGCGACGCGAACGGGGCGCCGCACCCCGAGCCCGCGACCTATGCCAAGAAGTTCACGGGCCGCTACGAGCACCGCCTGATCAGCGGTGGCATCGGGCACAATCTCCCGCAAGAGGCACCGCAGGCTTTCGCTCAGGCGGTGATTGATGTCGATGGTTTCTGATCTCCGCCCGCGCCGGCGTATGTTGATCCCAACCGCCGCCCTCGCCCTGGGACTCGCGCTCACGGCGACCGCTCAGGAAGCCGGCAAGCCGGCCTCGCCGATCTTCGGAGTCACCGTCCCGGACGGTTACCGGGCCTGGCAGCTCATCGCCCCTGCTCTGGAGGGGGAGCCGCTCAACGAGTTGCGCGCTGTCGTCGGCAACGACGTCGCGGTGAAGGCCTACACCAGCGGTACCCTGCCGTTTCCCGATGGGACGGTCCTGGTGAAGCTCGCTTGGCAACACGTGCCCTCGCCCGAGTTCGAGCCGGCCACCGTGCCGGGCCGGGCCACCACCGTGCAGGTGATGGTGAAGGACGCCCAACGCTATGCGAAGACGGGCGGGTGGGGATTCGGACGCTTCGTCGACGGCAAGCCGGTCGACGAGGCTCAGCACCAGACCTGCTTCGCCTGTCACGAGGCCCGCGTGAAGGACCGCGACTACGTCTTCACGCGCTATGCCCACTGACGCCCCGACCGCCGGACGTGTCCAGTCCGGCGGCTTGGTATACCATGGCCTCATGCCTCCGTTCCGAGCCGGCTTCTGGATCGTGGCACCCGTCATAGGAATGCTGGCGGGCCTGCTCTACGGTCTCATCTTCGATGTCGAGCTGCTGGTCTCCGGCATTCGCGGCGCCTTTATCGGCGCGCCCGTCCTCCTGTACGAGCGTGGCCTGCTGTTCCAGGCTTGGCGTGACCTGATCCGACGAGCTGCGACTCCCATCTTTGTGGCGGCGACGCTCACCACCTACATCGCGATGATCGCGGCCGGGAATGCCGGTGCCGGTACGATTCTGCACCACGCGTTCGGCTACATGCCGAACCCCCGCGTCGCGATGCTGATGACGGATGCTGGCCTCGCTTACGCCCTCGGAATTTCCGCTTTGTCGGCCTTCGTCTTCCGCGTCCGGGATCTGATCGGGCCCCGCGTCTTCGCGAACCTGCTGATCGGGCGCTACCATCGACCGATCAGCGAGGATCGCATCTTTCTCTTCCTCGACGTTGCAGGCTCGACTCGCTTCGCTGAGCAGCACGGCGACTTGGCGGCTCAGCGCTATCTTGGCGCGATCTTCAGCGCGCTCGCCTTGCCGGTACACCGCTCGCGCGGCTCCATCGACGATTACGTCGGGGACATGGCCCTCGTGAGCTGGACGATGAAGCGAGGAACGCAGGATTCAGCGTGTCTACGGTGCGTTTTCGATTTCGCACAGGTGATCGCCGACGACGCCGAGCGCTGGGTGGCAGAGTTCGGCCAAGTACCGGGCTTCCGCGCCGTACTTCACTGCGGCTCGGTCGTGACCGCTGAAATCGGGCTCGAACGACACAAGATTGCGTATTTCGGTGACACGCTGAACACCACGAGCCGTCTTGAATCTGTCGCGAAGGAACTCGGCGTCTCGATCCTCATCTCGGGCGACTTGCTTGATCGGCTCGGTACGCTGCCAAGCGGCATCATCGTCGAGGATCTGGGCTCGCGTACTGTCCGTGGACGCCATGAGCCACTTCGCATCGCAGCCGTTCACAATGGCTTCGGGCTGAGTTCCACGTCGCAGGCCTCTGCGAGGCACGGTGCCGAAACGGGCTGACCCAAGCCCCACATTTCGCAACGGTCGACCGGAAAAATCTCTACGATAACTCCTCCAGTCGGTGGGCGCGGTCTTTGACTATGGCGCCATCATGATGGTCCGACCGTTCGCACAACCTATGCGCAAAATCCGCTTCCCGGCTTGGGGCGAAGGTCTGGAAGTGGCGCGTGGCTGAACAAGTGGCATGTGAATTGGTGAGATCGAGCGGTCTGACGGCAACCTACTTCAAATTCAAGGATGCCTCGATGAGACCACGCACCTCCTGCCAAGCAGATGCCGACGGCGTGACTAGGTCGAAGTGTCCGGCATCCGGGACGTTGACGAGTTGCGGCGCACCTCCAGACCTCCCTTGAACGGCGCGGGCATAATCGTAGGCGACCCATGGTGGCGTGAGCCGATCCAGAACGCCGCTGACCAGAAAGATCGGCACCCCTGCCGGCGGGAGGGCTGCGGGTGAGACCTCGGATAGCTTGTCTGCTGGGGCGAGCCGCTCGACAATGCCCGGGCCGCAGAGCACAGGGACGAACCGCGCGAACGTCGCAAGATCGCCCACACCGCCTAGGCTAATCACCGCCCGCGGAACGAGCCGAGTTATCGCTTGAGAAGGGCTGGTGGCGGGAAGTGAGCCGCGCGAGGCCGCCCAGAGGGCGAGATGACCACCCGCCGAATGACCCACGAACACCACTCGCGAGAGGTCCAGGTCATGGGCTCCTGCCTCTTCAGCGAGCCGGTCCAGAGCGGCGCCCACATCTTGATAAGTCCCGGGATAGCCGCCACCGGCCTCGTTGGCACGCCGGTAGCCGATGCTCCACACGGCAACGCCGCGACGCGTCAGATCTGGGCCCAGGTGACGCATTTGCTCGCGCCCGGCGGTGGTAGCGCTCCAGCAACCGCCATGGATGATAACCGCGACTGGGTGTGGGCCAGGGCCGGCGGGCAGGAACACATCGATGCCTTGAGAGGGGGCCCCACCGTAGGAGAGCTGCAGGGTAGGCGAAGGCCGCAATAGGTCTCGAAAGACCGCGAGCTCCACCGGGTCGGCCAATGCCGGGCCGATTGCGAACACTGCCAAAGTGAGGATCGCGCAACGCTTCATACCAGCCTCCCTGCGCAGGTGTGATGCTCTGGATCGAGGCGATAAGTTGCGGGGTATCGTAGCGAGGCCGTTCTTCACGGCGGCCCAGCCAGGCTCAGACTAGCGGCGAATGCCACGCGTGACCCAGTACCCACGGGGAACGCAGATACCGAGCGGCGTTGAGAACTGAGCATGGAAAGCGATGAAGTCGCGGCGCAGAGCGGCCCGCCGATCCTCGTCGAGGCTCGCCGCCAGGGCCTTGGTCGGGCCATATCCGCCGGCGAACCGCTCCCAAGCCGCTTCGGCCGTCGGCTCGCGATAGAACGAGACGCCCTTCCTCGCTCGCCCGTCGCAGGTCAGCCGCTACCGCGCTCCGCCGCCGCCATGCTCGTCGGCGAACTCGATCCCAGCTTGCGTCTGCTCGATGGCCTGCTGCACCAGGGCCATCGCCTTGACGCGGTGACCGCCCTTGTTTGAAGAACCCTCACGCAGCGACGCCAAAGCATCGAACAGGGATGACAAGGCCCGTTCCATGTTGCCCTGGTAGGCTTCGGCGCCTGTCGCTCCCATCGTCGCGCCGGCCGCAACGGCGCCTGCGGCGACGGCGACTAGCTGGCGGCGGTTCATCTTCTCGGTACCCATCTTTGTCTTCTCCGGTTGCCAATGAGAGGACCGCCGAAGCTATGCCCGTTGATCGGCGGGCAGCGTCGGCGGTGGACCTGTGAAGTGCCGAGGAACGCGCAGCATCATTTGATGTCCGCATCGGCTGGAGAGCCGGGCGGAAGCGGCCCGGCGTCTATGTTGTTTTCCGGTATACCTGGCGGCCCGTCGAAGCCGACAACACCGTCCGGGTTGTCGGGGGACACGTTCGGATCGGTCGCTGGCGGTGCGTTCCGGTCGAGACGGCGCTCGACATCAAGGTCGCGCCGGATCGGAATCTCTCGCGAGGTTTGCGCCGTCGCCGCGTCCACCATGACGAGGCCTGTGCCGAGTAGCGCGAGGGCCAGGGGGTTGGGGTTCAGTATCGTCACGATGCATGCCCTCCCGTGCGTCCGGCACTCTGCTGGAGCGCCCTAAGATACCGCTCCGCGTCGTCCCAGCCGGTTTCTCCCGCCGACAGACCGACGTAGCCGTCAGGCCGGACGAGGAAGAACCCGGACGCGTCCGGCGGCGACCGCGGTGTCGTTTCCAGCAGGCCGGGGAAGCGCCCCGTCAACGCGGCCCCGCGCGCCGCGTCGGCGGCGTAAAGGACGAAGCGTGGCTCGCCTCCTGCGCCCGGTGGCGGTCCCCCATAGGTCTCGGGATCCCAGCGTACGCCGGACCTCGCCCCCTCCGACAGTGGACTGTTGGCATAGGCGATCTCGATCTCACTCATCTGCGTCGCCATGCGGTCGCGGACGGTGTGCAGACCGAGCAGGAAGCGCAGGGCGAGGTTGCGCGCCGCCTGGGCCGCCGGGTTCGACAGCGTCGCCATGTCGGTGAGCCGGCCGGCGTTGCGTAGCACCAGATCGCCGACGGCACTCCGCTCAGGGCTGTAGCTGTCGAGCAGGGACGTGCCGGCCTGCCCATGGACTACCATCGCCAGCTTCCAAGCGAGGTTCACCGCGTCTTGCATGCCGGTATTCATGCCCTGACCACCGGCGGGGCTGTGGATGTGTGCCGCGTCGCCGGCGAGGAAGACGCGCCCGTGCCGGTACTCGGCCACCTTGCGCTCGTTGATTCGGAAGTTCGTCAGCCAGACCGGATCGGATGCGCAGAAGCCGCCGGCGCGCTGGTCGATGAGAGCCTGCACATCGTCCAGGGTGGGGTCAGGCCGCGGATGCGCCGCATCCGTCCTGCCGACCGTGGCGACGACGCGCGCCCGCCCGCTCGGGATCGGGAAGATCACGAATGGGCCGTCGCGATGCAGGTAGGTCGCGATCTCGTCCGGTGGCGGTGCACTCGAACCGTCGAGACGCACATCGGCGAGCAACCAGTCGTCGCCCTGGGCTGCCCCCTCGAACGCAAGGCCGAGCCCGTGCCGCACGGTGCTGTGGGCGCCGTCGCAGCCGATCAGCCATGGCGTCCGCAGCGTCTCCTCACGCCCGTTGGCATGCCTGAGGCACACCTCGACGCCGTCCGCCGCCTCATCGAAGCCGACCAGCTCCACCTGCCGCTCGACCTCGACGCCGAAGGACCGAAGGTGCGCGGCGAGGAGCCGCTCGGTCTCCCGCTGCGGGATCATCAGGGCGAAGTTGTAGGCGCTGGCGATGTCGGCGAAGCGGGGATTGCCGAGGACCTTCCCACCGCTGCGGATTGAGGCGCCGGGGGCACGCAGTCCCGCATCCACGAATGCTTGGGTGCAGCCCATGCGGTCCATGAGTTCAAGCGTGCGCGACCAGACGACCAGGGCCTTCGAGGTCTCGGTGGCGTGCGGAGCGCGATCAATCAGGCGCACGCCGACGCCGTAGCGGACGAGCTCGGCTCCCATGGTCAGACCCACGGGCCCGGCACCGACGATGAGTACGTCTGTCATCTAGCCCCCTCTTATGCTGCACGGTCGTCGCGCGTCAGATGTCCGCACAAAGCCGGCTCAGGCTTTCGGGAACAGCCTCCCGAGATGGTCCTGAAGACCAGCCTCCCGCCACGAGCGACCACGCCAGCCGAGATGCCCGTCGGGCCGTACGAGATAGGTCATCACCTGACCTCCATACGCCTCGGCGAACGTTCTCCCGGGGTCTGCGAGTAGCTCGGTCCCCGGAAGCGCGTGGCCCGCCACGTCGCTCGTGACCACGACGACGCGCAGGTGATCCTGGAGCAGGTATCCTTGGTGCTGCATCCAATCGGAGATGTCCTGCACCGTTGCGCGCTCGCAAGCTCCGTTCAGGTGGACCACCAGTATGTGCTCCGTGCCGCGCAGAACGTCGAAGAGGCGCACCGGGAAGCCGAGTCCCTGCCGCACGAGACCGATCACGTCCGGCGCGCGGTCGCCGGCCGCGGGTCCGGCAATGTCCGGCTCGCCCGCCTCGTCCTTGACCCAGTCCGTTCCCCGGTAGGAGACAGAGACCTGTGCGTCGGCGGCCCGGTCGGGTGCACCGCCCCGCTCGCGGCCGTAGCCCTCGCTCGCCTTGTGAGTCCGCGCGATCACCTCCGCCCCGACCGGGCGGCGCTCATTCTCGTAGCTGTCGAGAAGGCTGCCGGGGCTCGCGCCCTTCAGGACCAGTGCCAGCTTCCAGGCCAGGTTGTAGGCGTCCTGGATGCCGGTGTTCATGCCCTGCCCACCGGTCGGCGGGTGGATGTGGGCGGCATCGCCCGCGATGAAGCAGCGGCCTTGGCGATAGGCGGCGGCCAGGCGCATGCTGATGCGGTAGACGGAGGACCAGCGCAGGTCGGACAGCGGTGCATGATCGGGCATGAGCTCGTCGGCCACCGCCTGCAGGTCGGCCAGTGAGGGCCCGGTGAGTTCGACTTGAATGCCGTGATCCGTTCCGCTGGCCGAAAAGAGGTGCGGGGCGGCGAGCATCGAGACGCGGTAGCGGCCGAGCTCCGGCAGCGGGATGGCGATGAACATGTCGGGTGGGCCACCCTCCACCAGCCGAAGGGCGCGTACGGACATGCCGTAGGGCACGTCCCAATCGATCCGGACGTCGCCGAGCATGAACGGCCAGGGATACGCCGCACCCTCGAAGCCGATCCCGAGCAGCCGCCGGACCGCGCTGTGCGCCCCATCGCAGCCGGCCACGTAGTGGAAGCAGGCTTCCTCGGCCAGTCCGCCTCTGCCCTCGATGCGGACCGTAACCCCATCCGGGTTCTGGCTCAGGGCAGAGAGGGCTGAGCCCCGCTCGATCGCGATGCCGAAGCGGGCAAGGTGCCGGGTGAGGACGCGCTCAGTCTCGTACTGCGGAAGGCCGAGAGAGGCATAGGGTACCCTCATGTCGGGAGGGATTGCCTCGGGCGTTCGCTGACCATTGATGATGGTGCGCAGGCCCGTCAGCCAGAGGCCGGCATCGATCATCTCACGGGCAATGCCCATGTCATCCCAGACCTCCAGCGTGCGCGGCGTGACGCCGATGGCGCGGCAGTAGGCCGAAGGCTGTGGCGCACAATCGATGATCCGGGGGCGCACGCCGTGCCGAGCCAGTTCGCAGGCAAGCGTCAGCCCGACCGGACCGGCTCCGACCACGAGGACCTCCGCCATCGGCTCCTCCTCACGCTCAGTCCCCGGACGCGAACCCAGGTGCTACTGCTGCACTCCGCAGTTGCTCGGTGCCGGCTCGCCGGCGAAGCGGTCGCCAATCCAGTCGAGGGCAGCCGGTGCCGCGTCCTTGGCGATGGAAAGATGCCCGACGCCCGGCACGAGGTCGAACTCGACACGGCTGCCGGCCCGGCACAGGCGCGCCCGGTAATCCTGCGTCACCCGCGGCAGCACAAGGGTGTCGGCAGCGCCCTGCGCCAGGAAGACCGGGATGCGCGGCGGCAGCGTGCCGGGCGTGTTGCGGGCGAGCAGCGAGCGCCAGGGTTCGCGATCGGCGAGGTCGTTGACCGAGAGAAAGCTGCGGTCGAGAGCCTTCGACGGGCCGCGCCGCTCCAACACATCGAAGATCGTCTCGATGCAGTCGTTGGCGAGTTCGTTGATGACAGGCAGCGCTTCCGGCGTGACCACCTTCGTCATGGGCGCGCCGTACACCTGCGACCACGACCATAGGGTCATGGCAGTGAGGTTCTTGCCGCCCGAGGTGTCGAGATCTGCCATCATCAGGGTGGCGAGTTCAGTTGCCGGCGCCGCGGCCGCAACGCCGACAAGTGTTAGGTCCGGCGCATAGCCGCCGGCCAGGATGCCGGTGAAGAGCGCGGCGTGACCGCCCTGCGAGTGACCCCAGACGGCGAAAGCGTTCGTGGCGCCTCCGGGCCCAGCGAGCTGTCGGGCAGCCCGCACCGAGTCGAGCACGGCGCGTCCCTCGCTGATCCCGACGAGGTAGGGGTGCACACCGGGCGTACCGAGGCCGGGATAGTCCGTGGCGGCCACGATGTAGCCGCGCGCCAGCATCTCGCTCAGGCCCTGGATCGAGCGGTAGAGCACGCGGGCGATCGAGGGTGCGCATTTGTCGACGACGCCGGTGGTCGGGTGCGCCCAGGCCACGATGGGGCGACCGCCGGGTGGCACTGGCCCCTCCGGCACGATGATGGCGCCCGAGACGGCGATCGGCTCGCCGCGCAGGCCGGTCGAGCGGTAGAGCACCCGGTAGGCCGTGGCGCCGTCAGGCGCGTTCGGAAGGGGTTGGTAGTCGAGAAGAGTGCCCGGAACAGCTCTGGTCCCGGGCGCCGGACGCGCCTCGGCAGTCGGTGCCGGTCCGTATAGGCCTGCTGCGAGCAGGAGCGCCCCGAGGAGCCGGAACGCGCCGGTCCGCGGCATCACAGGCCATTCTGTGCCCAACCACGCCCGCACCCGCTTCGACACTTCGAACACGTCGTCCTCCGGTCGTAATTTGGTCGGCTGGGCGGAGTTTGCCTAGCCTCGGGCTCAGGCTGTTCGTGCCGCCGCTACTTCCACCCGCCGCCCGGGAGGCGGCCATGGTAGGGCGTGTTGCGGCAGTGGCCCCAGGGCCCGCGCCAGTAGCCCGGTGGGCAATCGCCCCTTCCGCCCCGCGTCTGGTACCAGCCGCCCGGCAACGGCCCGACATAGGGTGTGCTCCGGCAATGGCCCCAGGGGCCCCGCCAACGACCGGGGCCGCAGCCTCCGGCGACGAGTTCGACCGGCGAGGCAAACCCGGGATCCGGAATGATCGGCAAAGCCACGACGGGTGTGGGGAGCAGTGCCAATACGCCAAGACTCATCGACAAGGCCGCGAATGCGAGCTTCATACCGCCTCCCGAGAAACGCCTTGGAGATAGAGCATCGACTCGCTAGTCTTTGCAACCATCGCCAAGCTTGCGGTCCGCAGAATGTTTGCGAATTCCGACTCGGTTTGGAGCAATTCGAAACAGCTCGGGCTGAGCCGGCCTCTTCTGCACTCGAAGTCGGTACCGTCTCACAGCCAGTGCCGACCCCCTAGCGCCTCTATTTGCCAAGTGGGTCCTTGTTGCGGACAGTGCCCCGGCGCTTCCAGTCGTGCGGATCGGTTCTGGCCATGAGCTTGCGCGCTGGATTGTGCCTATCAGTCTTCGCCAACGGTCTGTGCGGCTGGGTTTTGGCCGCAGGCCTGAAACACATGCCGACCGCGATCTCGGTCGCGGCCTGCCAGAATGAGGCCGCACTGGCCCACGTCACGGGACCACTGACGACGCGCATCGACGGGGTCCATTGCGGCTGGGTGAGGTGGTCATGAGCCCCAAGCCGAAATCGTCCGTTCCGGCCGTGACATCCCAAGCCGTGCCGAAACTGCATTCGGCACACGAGGCCGTCTATGTCGAGAAGCTGGTCCACCGCCTTGGCCGAGCGGCCTGCGCTGCGGTCTTGCGGCAGGACGATACGACCGTCACGGGCGGTGAATTGCTCGTCTCGGTCTACCGTTACGCCCGTGCCCTCGCTGCTCTGGGTATCGGACGCGGCTCGCTTGTCGCCCTGCTGGCTCCGAACCACCCGGCCGCCCTTGCGGTACGCTACGCCGCAAACCTGATCGGGGCCGCGACGACCTACCTCCCCGTGCCGGCATCGGCTGGTGCGCGGGCCGAGCTTCTGCACCGCACCGCACCGGACCTGCTTATCGTTTTTCCTGAAACTGCGGAGCTCATCCCAGCGGGCGCGCGGGTGAAGGTCGCCACGGTCGGTGAAGGAATCCCCGGCGTAGCGCTGCGGCTGGACGAACTGGCCGCCGGACAGGTCGCGGAGCCCGTCGCCTGCGCGGCGAGGCTCAACGATCTCGGTGTCGTGGTCTCCTCCGGCGGGAGCACGGGCGTGCCCAAGGGAAGTTGGCGGACGTTCGCGGCCTATACCGCCATGGTCGACGTTCCGAGTTCCACGGACCGGCGCCAACTCGTCAACGGCCGCTTTGCCTACCTGTCCCAGGTGCTGATCGACATTACGCTGCTCGGCGGGGGCTCGGTCGCGCTGCAGGACAGGTTTGACCCAATTGATACTCTTGATGCCATCGAGCGCGAGCACGTCACCGACCTGTTTCTGGTCGAACCGCAGCTCTTCGAGTTGATGGATCATCCGGACGTCGCCCGACGGGATCTCTCCTCGCTTCGCAGCCTGACCCATATCGGTGCCTCGGCGCCGCCGACGCTACGCCGCCGGGCTCGCGCGCGCCTCGGACCAGTCGTCGCCCACACCTACGGGGCCAGCGAAATGGGTCTCGTCAGCCTCCTACCGCCAGCCGGGCACATCGCGTCCGACGTGGAGAGCGGCAGTTCGGCGGGACACATCCTTCCCGGTGTCGAGATCAGGTTCCGGCGGGAGGACGGCAGCGTCGCGGACCCAGAAGAGGGCGGCTCGATCGAGGTACGCTCGCCCGCCATGGCCAACGGCTACCTCAACCGCCCGGACTTGGAGGCCGCGGCCTTCCGCGAGGGCTGGTACCAGTCCGGTGACCTCGGGCGAATCGACTCGGCCGATCGCCTGCAAATCCTCGGACGCGTCTCGGACGCGGTCGTCATTGCGATCAAGCCCCGGCGCACGAGGGTGGCAAGCTGGGAATATTGAGCCGTGGACTGGTCGATCTGTGGGCGTCGAACACGACGCTGAATGCGCCCGCGGATCGGTTCCGGCGGGGCTCCGGCGGCAAGAAGGAGTTCGTCCACCGTTCGATGGACCGTCGGCTCGTAGTCCTCCGGGTCCAGGCTGGTGAGGACCGCCCCTTCGGCTTTCAGCTCCTCTAGGATGGCTTCCCAGTCAGCGAACCGGGTTTCGAGCGTTTCGCGCGAAGTGCGTGCAACGCGTTGCACGGCGTGCTCGAACCATCGAAGCGCAAGCCCCTCGATCTCCCCTGGAGCCAGCTTCTCCAAACGCCCGGACGCAAGCGAACGCCGAAGCGTTGCTGTCTCCTTCGCCTGCTGACGCGCTGCCTCGAACTGCCGCTCGACCGTGGCCTGCTCCAGTCGGAAGCGTGCAAGGGCGACGCGGCGCTCCTTCGTCTTGAGGCTCACGACAATGTGGGTCCGGCCGACGGCATCCACCACGTCGAGCGGCACACGCATCCGAAGATAGAACGTGCCGTTCCGCTGGGTCAGGTTCGGTTGATGCACCACGTTTCCATCCACCATGTGTCACAGCCCTGTGTCACAGATGCGCCTGGAAACTCGTTATATCTGAAAAGCTTGTGGCGCCAGCGCCACTTAGAAGGAATGTGGTGGGCCCGGCAGGACTCGAACCTGCAACCAGACCGTTATGAGGAGTGAGCATTCTAGAAATCCTCAGCGTTTTTCGATCATAGACCAGTCTGTAAACTTTGGAATACGCATCACGAAACTTGTGCGCCACGAAATCCGGGTTCAGCGAACCAGAGAGCAGACCGCAATTTTGCGCGGACATGGCTTTGCTACCGGTAGGGTAGGGGGTCACACGGCCCGGAGACGGCTGAAGCTCAGCACGTCGGCGGCCTTGCGCAGATGGGTCGGAGAGTACCGGCCATAGACACGGAACGTCAGTGCCTCATTGGAATGGCCGAGGTATTGGGCAACTTCCGCCATCGGCACGCCGCCTTCGACCATGTGCACGGCCGCCGTGTGTCGAAGAACGTGAGGCGTAACGCCTTCCAAGCCGGCAGCCTTCACAGCGGCGTTGAAGCCGGTCTTGATGCTGGCAACGGGCTCGCCTGCCCATTCGATGACATGCTCTGTCAGCGCCGCAGCCTTGGCGGTCTGAAGTACGGCGCGCAGCTCAGAGTTCATCGGGACGATGGCTCGCCCCTTCCTCGGCCCAAGCTCAGACGTTCGCAGGTTGATCGTCCCTCGGTCGAAGTTCACCCGGTCCCATGTCAATTCCAGCACGGCGCCGACGCGCGCGGCCGTGCCGATCATCAGGTAGATGGCGGTCTTGATGTGCACCTTAAGAGCGCTATCAAAAAGGCCGGCGGCCCCGCCGCGGTCGGACGAGCTCTCGGCATCACCTCGGCTGCGGTCAGCCAGTGGCGCGAGTGCCCGTCCCGCCGGGTGCTCGTTCTCGAAGCTCTGTCTGGCGTTCCGAGGCATGCGATCCGCCCAGACATTTACCCGCCTCATGAATTTTTCGCGGCGCCTCGGCCGCAAAACGAGGCTGCGAGCGCATGACCTACGGCGCTCTCTACCTCGCATCCCTTTCCGCTCTTCTCGCTCAGGTCGGGCATTCACCCGACGCTGACCGCGACGAGGCAGTCGTGCTCACCGGCCTATGCGGCTGTCTGCTGATGCTCGGAGCTGGCTTGCTGCTTATCGCGCAGGTGTCGGCATGACCGCCTCACCCGCCTCTCATCTCCCTGCCGCCGTGCATCCGCACGAGTCGGCGCCACGCTCTGCGGCCCATCTTGGCCGCTCCGTCTTTCGCCTTCGGCCTGCCAGAGCCGTCGGCGTCATCCTCTCGGCGGCTGTTGTGCTGCGTACCGCCGAGCCTCGGGCTGTTGGGCCCTGTTTCTCCCAGAGACTTGAGCGATTGGCCTGCCAGGGCCGATCGCTCCTTCTCGGGAACCTCATCCCTTCGGCCTGCCAGGGCCTCCGGTTCTTCGCCTTTGCCTACCGCGTACCTGCGTACCTCCATCTCCGTGCCCTTCCTGTCGATGAGCAATCGACCACAGGAAGCTTGGCATGGGCATCCCCGAAATTCGGACGTTTCATCCAAAGGAGCGCCGCGTGATGTACGCGACCGCCGATCTTGAGATCGCGCGTTCTCTTGCCGACGGCATTGAGAAGCGTGAACAAGCACGGCGCGGTGGAAACCGCGATGAAGCCCGCCAACGCGTGGCACGGCGGGTCGGGCTTTCGCCCGGCACGCTCTATAATCTGGCTCGCAACCGCCTGAAGCGGCTTGATAGCGACCTTCGCTCTCGCCTTGCCGCCTATGCCATCCAAGATCTGGAGAACGAGCTTGCCGATCTTTCCGCCGAGCTGGAGCAAGCTCGCCGCCTGGGCATTCCATCGGATGCGACGATTGTTCAGAAGGTAGCGGCAGCGCGCGACCGCGCTGAAGCTCTCTACGCGTCCCTCACGAACGGGGGCGCTGAATGAGCCGGTCGCCAGTCAAGACGACTGAACTACGCGAGATGCATCGCCTAGCTGAGGCCGGCTTGCATCATGCCGCCATCGCCCGCCGCCTTGGCCGCGACCGCGAGACCATCAAACGGTATCTCGGCCAGAAGGGCGTGTTCTACAAGCCGAGCCGCCTGACCGCCGATGATCTGCGCGAGTGGTACGCGCAGCCCAACATGCTGGCTCGCGAGGAAATCGCGGAGCGACACGGCTACTCGTCCGCAAACTGGAGACGCGGGCGACGCCGCTGCGCTCACCCTGACGGCTTCGCGGCGTCGCCCGCTGCGTCGCCGATCAATGGAAACCATGCCGCCAGTGGGTCCTTTTTGGACGCCGATCCCGGGTCCCTTTTCAACGCCGATTGACAGCCTGATCGCGCTCCCCCTCCTCAAAACCGGAAAAATCCGCATGAGTGTCACCGACTGGTCCCCCCAGCCGAGCGGCAACGCTCTGGTTGATCGCAGCATACCCGCGCGCGACAGCATGGCTGGACGCGAATTTCCGCAGGCGATCCGCGGGCTGATGGCGAAGGCGGCAGCTCTCGCTCTTGATCAGGGCGGCGCGCTGATCTCGGGTGGCGCCGGGAATTTCTACACCGTCGCCACGAACTCCAGCTTCGGGGAAATGAAGCCGGGTGTCGCCGTGTGCTTCACGGCCGACCGCACGAACACGGCCGGGCCAGTCCTGTCGGTGGACGGAAACGAGCCTCGGCAGTGGATCGACGCCGACGGCGCCGTCTTCGCGGCCGGCGATGTCAAGCCGGGGCAGATCTACTCCGTAGCCTGGATTATCTCCGGACCCGGCGGACTCCCGGCGTGGAAGACCTTCGGCACCGCTCCGTCATCGGTGGGTAAGGCCGTCGCAGCGGCAGCCAAGCTCGGGCATACCCCTGTCTTGGATGCTAACTATCAGATCCTCGCGACAGACGTTCAGGTCGGCATCGTAGCGCTGACGGCACCGCGCGTTATCTCCCTGCCCGATGTCGATACCTTTCCGCTCGGCCAGGATCTCATAATCGCAGATGAGAGCGGCGCCTGCTCCGAGACTCTGACGATCAAGATCCGCCCCGGCACAGGGACCGGCGACACCATTGGCGGGGCAGACGTAGATCCCGCTGTCGGCGTCAGCGTCGTCGCTCTTTCCAGCCCTTATCAGGCCGTCCGCTTTCGCCGCGGCGCCGCCAACCTGTGGATACGCCTGTGATGAAGCGCTCGCTCCTCGTCCTCATTGCCTTGACCGCGCTGGTGTCACCCGTGCTCGCGCAGACCCGCGCGCTTCCGCCCGGCGAGATCCGCGCCAACGGCGACATCACATTCGGCAACGCGCTGAAGCTCGGCAAGCGCGAGGGCAACAAGACCGTCATCACGCCCGATACGCTGCAGATCCTGGGCAAGGGCTCGACCGGCGATGTTTCCGATATGGATGTCGCGCCTGCCGTCGGCTCCGCTGCTCGCGCGCTCAAGAACAAGCTGCTCGACTTCGGCGTGAGCGTCCTCGACTTCGGCCCTTCCGTTGGCGCAGGCGGTGACGACAGCGTTGCGTTCAACGCCGCGCTCCAAGCGGCTTGCTATTACGGCTCGGCCCAGGTCGCGACAAAGACCTGCGAAGTACTGGTTCCAGAGCCGCCGTCCGGTGCCTACAACCTCTGTTCGTCCCCCATCAACCTGCCGGGTGGCTGGGCGAGCGTCACCATTCGCGGCGTCGGCGGGGCGCCCAAGATCCGCATCAAGCCCGATTGCACCAGCGGCATTGATCGGGTCATCAACCAGCCGGTGGCCACGGGCGATAGTAGCGCCGCTCGGGTCCGCCTCCACAACCTAACACTCGATGGTTACTGCAAGGCCAAGTACAATCTCTACATCGCCTATGCAGTCGGCTTCACCGCCACGAGCACCGTGTTTCGCAACGTCGCCAAGGGCGACGGCGCCAACGTCTGGGTGAACGGCGGATACGAGCTAGATTTCGACAACACGAACCGGATCGAAAACGTCAACGAAGTCGGCCACAAATGCTACAATTCGCAGGCCGATTTGCCGGATTATAACCTTGTGACCTACAGTTCGGACAGCGTTTATAAACTATACGCGATCAATGCGAGGGTGGCGAATTACTACAACGCCAATGGCGGCTACAATCACTATGTCACGTCGCACGGATGGGGGTACACCGGGCCGTGGCCGATCTTCGCCGATAGCAACCTCGCTCCGATGTACAACTATCTGGTCGTCGGCGGTGCGGACCTGACCAACGTCACGATGGACAACTTCCAGACGGCCGGCATCTACCTGAAGGGCGGCCTCGATGGGAACGGCAATCCTACCGGGATTTCCGGCGCGCTGGTGACGGCTTCGGCCGCTCTCGGCACACCCGCCGCTCCGGCCGTTCTGCTCGACCCCGGCCTCAAACAGGCGGTGATCACCGGCAACAACTTCGGCAACCGTACCTCGGCCGTGAGAACGGTGAGCGGCCCCGTCGATCCGACCGTGCTGGTTCGCAACAACAACGACACTGACGGGCTGTCCTCTGCCGTCATCGCCCGCCCTGTGTCTGGTGGCGACACGGCTCGGATGACGGCCGGCGCGGCCGGCGCTGGTGCCGCCATGGAGGTGCTGTCGCCGAACGCGGCCGCCTCTCTGGAACTGAGGGCAAAGGGACAGGCGGTCGTCCGGCTCTCCTCGAACGGTTTCCCCGCCTTCAACGTCTACTCCAACAACAATTCCGCGAACGGCTTTCAGGTTACGGCGAACTCGGCAGGTTCCGGACCGCTGATGGAGGCTGTGGGCTCTGATCCCAATATCGTTACGACGATCATCGGCAAGGGGGCGAGCGGCCTCGTGAATGGCTTCTTCGTCTACGACCGCGATCCGAACGGAGGCGACATCCCAAATCGCGGCTGCGCCGACTGGAACAACACTACGGCCAATACCTTTAAGCGCGTCTGCAACTTTGGCGGCACGCTTCGATCGGTCTCGTACAACTAACCCCACCCCCTTGCCGCGCCACCCGGCCCGAGCCTGAGACGACCCCTTCACATCGGAGAACACCATGGACCTGTCGCCCATCGGGCGCGCGGCTCTCAAGTCGCGCGAAGGCGAGGTGCTGGCCGCCTATCTCGACACCGAGAAGGTCTGGACGATCGGCGTCGGCCTCACGACGGCTTCCGGGTTGATCAAGGTGACGCCGGGGCTGACGATTACCGCCGCCACCAGCGACGCGCTCTTCACCGAGGCCGTGAAGGCATATGCCAAGCCGGTGAACGCCTTGGGCGTGAAGCTCGAACAGCACCAGTTCGACGCCCTGGTGTCGCTCTGCTTCAACATTGGCCAGGGGGGCTTTTCGGGCTCCACCGTCGTCCGGCGGCTGAAGGCTGGCGATGTGGCCGGCGCTGCCGAAGCGATCCTGATGTGGAACAAGCCGGCGGCGATCATCTCGCGCCGCCAGGGCGAGTACGATCAGTTCCGGACGCCCTACACCGTGGCCCTTCCGAAGGCTTGGCGCGGAGACCGGTCGCCCGTGAAGGCGCCGAACTTCATGGCGCCTGTACCCGCACCGCCTCCGGTCGCGCTGCCTGCCCCCATCCCGCCCGTCGCCGAGACGACCGCAAAGACCGGCGCCCTCGGCGGCTGGCTGTCCTCGTTCTTCCGTTGGGCCGCCTGATGGGCTGGGCCGCCCTCGTTCTCTTCGCCTTCGCGACCGTGCTGCTTTGGCTCGCGTGGCAGACCAGCATCGCACAGACGAGCGCTGACGACCGGCTCGGATCGGCGATCTATGCCGTCCTCGGTGTGGCCTGCCTGCTTCTGTCGGTGCTGCTGTGGGGCGCTTGGCTGTCGTTCGGGTGAAGGACGCGGCGAGGGATCGAACCTCGCGTTTTAACCGAGACGGACTCGAACCGTCCTGACCCTCTTGAGAGCGGTCTCCACACCTGCCTGCGCCCGTCCGCAAGGTAGCATTTCCGAGCGCGCCGGGCCAGCCGCGCACCTCCAGAACGAGACAGAGACATGGATTGGTCGGCTCTCGGCGGGCAGCTTGCCCAGATCGGGCTCCCTGCGCTTGGAACGCTGCTTGGCGGCCCCCTAGGCGGTGCTGTGGGCGGCATCGTTGGCAAGGGCGTGGCTGCGGCCCTCGGCGTTGCGCCGACGCCTGAGGCCGTCTCCAAGGCCATCGCTGATGATCCAACCGGCGCATCCATCAAGCTCGCCGAGATTGAGGCCGAGACGAAGCGTCAAGATGCCTACCTCGCGGACATCGCCAACGCTCGCGCGATGCAGCTCGGCCTCGTCCAGACCCACTCGTGGACGCAGAACATGCCGGCGATCCTCACGCTGCTCATCATCGCGTCGTGGATCACGCTGACGATCGCCCTCTACTTCGTCCAGGCTGAGATCCCCGAGCGCGTCTACCAGCTCCTGTCGCAGGCATACGGCGCGGCGAACCTTGCCCTAGGGACGGCGATCGCATTCTGGCTCGGGTCAAGCCGTTCGTCTCAGGTCAAGGACAACCAGATCACGGCGCTTTTGCCAGCCGCCGTCCGCCGCTGACCCACACGAAGCAGCGTGACGATCGCCGCCTATCTTGGCGGAGCGACGGTGACCGTCACTGACCATCCAACACGTCGGTAAGGACGCGCCGAATGGCTGAGAGCTTGATCCCCCACCCATGCAGCGAGTCGCAAGTGCCGATCCGCCACACGAGAGCGGGAGGCGCGGGAAGCCGACGCCGGCAGATGGTGCAGTCCTAATCGTGCTCCTCGTCACCGAAGCGCAGGCACAGACCGCGGAGGCCATCAAAGCCGCAGGACAAGCCGCCGACACGCTGATGCAATATCAGGCGGTTGGAGCGTTCGCGATCCTGCTGACGATCGCGCTAGGGTGGCAGTCCTGGCGGAACATGAAATTGCAGGATCGGTGCGCCGACCTCGCATCCCAACTCGCCACCATCGCCGCGAACAGCACCTCGGCGATTGCGAGCCACGCCAGCGCGACCGATCGAATGCAGGCGGCCCAAGCGACGGCGGCAGAGACCCTTCGCGACCAAGGCGCAGAAACAGCCAAGGAAATCTCAGAGCTTCGGCACGCGCAAAACAACCATTTGGCGGGGGTGAACGCCGTGATGGAGCTGCTGGCTCGGCAGCGTCAGGGGGCGGCATGATCGGGAGGCGGCTCATGTCGTGGTTCTGGCCCCAGCGCACTGGCGTTCCTCAAGAGCACCTAGACGCCATCTTGGCGGAGAACTCGGCCATCAGCAGCCGGGTCGAAGCCTCTGCCGAGGAGATCAAGGAGCACTCCGACGCCGAGCGGCAAGCGTTGGCGGCAACGATCGCTGATACGCGCAAGCGTCGAGATGCGCGGGAAAGCCGGCTTCGTGAACGGGCCAAGCGAGACCCCAGCCTTGCGGCGGTGAACGACGTGATCCGAATTCTGGAGGGCCACTAGAGTGACGTTCGCCGCTCGTTTTAAGCGTAGCCTCACGATCTGGATCGGCTTCGGGTGCGCCGGCCTCTATTGGGTTGCCGCCCCGTTTCTGCCGACCAACGTGCAGACCGAGTGGCTGCGCGTGTTCATGATCGTTCTCGGCTTCGCGATCGTCGCCTCATGCACGAAGGCGATCCGAAGCCTCACGCTCGCGGATCAGCCGGTCTCGGCGCAGCAATACATCCTCGGCACGTTCTTCCGCGAACTCGGTCTGCTCGGCAGCGCAATGTGGCTGCTCGTCTGGCGCGGCGCGGGGTTCCCGCCGTGGATGGTTGTGTCAAATATTAACGCGTTCTGTCTGTGGCTTGTGGTCCTCGGCCAAGCATTCGTTCTCATGGCGCCGAGGGATCAGGAACGTAGCCCGCCCGCGGTTAGATGGCCTCAACTAGCCGCACTCTTCGGCATTTCAGTCACGCTGGGCTACTTGCTCCTAGTTCTCAGGCCAGACTTTCGCCTCGTCGCCTCTTGGCTGCAAACCTGCTTGCCGGTAAACTAACCTCTCTCAGCCCCGCCCGGCATCCGCTGGCGCGGGGCTTTGTCGTCATGGGGCACTTATCCAAGCGACTTGAAAGCCGCCCCATACCCTTTCCACCAGCCGCCATAGTACGCGACGCAAACGGATAGCGACCACGCGCCGAAGCCGATGACGAACCACGCTACGATCCCGACAACTTCTTCACGCATCGCACCCTCCTCTCAGCCCGCCGGCACCCGCCGCGCGGGTTATTTTTTGGCGAAATCGCCGAACAACACCCGTGCAGCGCCATAGTATGCCGCAGAAGCCTCTTCAGGCGTTGGAAAACCTCCAAGATAATAGTTCTTGTCTTGATATTTGATTTTTGCCTCAAACTTACCCGTTTTCCCCACGCTGACGCCCTTTACGCCAATCTTGTTCCGCCGCGTGACAAGCATATTCATGTTGTTTTGCGACTGATTGGCTATTCGCAGATTGCTACGCCGGTTGTTAAGTCCGTCGCCATCAATGTGATCGACGCACAGCCCCTTTTCTGCCCGCATCAACACTCTGTGCATCAGCAGCGCGCCGCCTCTGAAGTAGCGCCTCGCATACGCATGACCCTCTGCCCCCACTTGCGCAGTCCAAGCGTAGCCAGACAGCAGCGGGACATCGGCGGCGTCAATGACAGCCTCTAAGCCCTGCGTGAGGCTGACGAAAGCATCATTGCCTTCTACCCTGATTGAGGAAGGCCGAGCCTTTCGCATCGTCCGTCTCCTATCCTTCTGCCTTGCATGCGGTGGGGCGGGGTCACTCGGCGGCTTCGAGTGCCACCTTCAGCGCAGCGCGCATCGCGTGTTCGTGCAGCGCGTTTTGGGCTGTGAACGAGCCGGGGTAGGCTTGAGCTTCGGTCCAGATGCCGGGGCTATCCTCTCGGCCGACCCACGCACGCTCGCCTTCGGGGCGTCTGCTATCGAAACCAGTTCCCCACTTGCCATACTCGGCCAGCGCAGCGGCCACTTTCAGTTCGAAGCTGTCCATCGTCCTCTCCCCTAAAACTCCAGGCTCTCCAGCCGTTCGATCTGCCGGCGAAAGCTGGCGATCTTCGCGGCTCGTACTTCTCCCCCTCTCCTTGAAAGGGATAAGGGGGTTCGCTAGGGCGGGGTGTTGGGCGTCCCCTTCGGGACGCGCCCTCATGAATGGAGCCGCTATGCGTCTCCACCCTTTCGGGTTTCGGTCGCTGACGCGGCCAAGCGGCGGTGGCTCATCCACGGCTGGAGACGGTTTCCGGAACCCCAGCAATGGTCGCAGACATCCTGCGTTAGGGATTGTCCGCCAACCCCGCCACGCCACGTCGATGTGTCGCCGTAAACCTTGATCCCCGACCCGCCGCACTCCTTGCACGCCTCGTCGGGATCAATGCCGCGCCAGTCCAAGCAGGCCCGGTGCAGCCCCTCGAAGTCGGTCGGAAATCTGCTCGCGGCTCGCCCTCCGTTTTCCCTTCAGCCGCGAGCGGTGAGGGGGAAGACTTCCGCTTCCGAAGCTTCCTGACCTGATAGCCATGCCGCTCAAGGCACCGCTGCATCTGGTCGAGGGCTACCCAATCGAGGTCATCCGCGTCGTCGGCTCGGACGCCGCTGTTTCGGCTGACGATCACGACTTGCGCGAAGTCCGCATGCGCTTGCGAGATCACCATGCCGCCGCCGAAGTGCGTCGCCAGCGGGTCGCGGTCTCGGGTCATCCAACGCACCATGGCGTCGGCGATCTGCGGCCCGATCAGACTTCCTGAATGCCGGAAGCGGTCGGTGTGGTCGTTGTAGAGAACGGCAACCGTGTTGAAGCCCATCTCAGGCTCCTTCTGCACGAGAGAGGGCGGGAGACGGGTCGGCGACTTGAGCTTTCAGTACGCGCCGTACGACCCAATCTGCCTCGTCAACGTGCTCGGGATAATCCTTCCTGATCTCTGCGAGGAACTTCGCCTCGTTGTGATCGTGGCACTCCGGCTCGAAATCATAGAAGCGAGCCAGCAGCACGGCATCAACAAGCAGGTCGTGTGCGGTCTTCTCGCCCATCTCTCAGGCTCCTTCTGTTCGGGGTAGGGCGGGGAGGGACCGGAACCAGTTCACGAGCGCGCAGACGAACTCGGCATCCTCTGGCTCCATGTCGTCGGCTAGGTTTGTCAGCCCGTCCGTGATGAAGCGTTCGCGCCACTCGGAGCCCTTGTCTGACATTAGCGGCCGGTGGCTCCACGGCCCCTTGGCAGCCGCCTCGCTCAGCGCCCGCAGTTCGGCTGGGATAATCAGATCCGCACCCATCGCTCAGGCTCCTTCGGCTCGGGGAGGGGTGGGGAGAGTGACGCTGAACACGTCGATCGGCCCGCCGGGCTCGGCATCATCGAAGACGGCAACGGACAGCCGACCGGTCGCGTAGGCGCCCGTGTCGAGGTTCGTGCGGTTCGGCAGACAGACAGGGCCGTCCTTGAACGGCGTGTGCCCGTGGACGACGTGCTTGCCATCCAAGCCGTAGTCGAAGTCGCGCTTGCAGCGGAACCAGGTCAGAGACTTTTCGGTCTGGTCGGCGATGTTGAGGGTCGGGTCGCCGCCGGCATGGCAGAAGACGCGATACCGGGTCTCGTGTGAGAGCGGCAGGCCGTCCGCCCACCGGACATGCGCAAGCGGGATCTGGCCGCCATACGATGCGACCGTGGCCGCGCCGCCGTTCCCGATCCACCAATCCGGCTCAAGCGGCGCGGTGATCGTCTCGACCATCATGTCTTCGTGGTTGCCCTTAAGGCAGACCCATTCCTGACCGGCCGGCGGTCCGGCGATCAGCGCCTCAAGCACTTCCCGGCTCTGCTGGCCTCGGTCCACGTAGTCGCCGAGGAAGACGACCTTGCCGCCGCCGCGCGCCGTGATCTCGGCCACGGCCAGGGTGAACAGGTCGAAGCGACCATGAATGTCGCCAATGGCGTAGGTGCGGGTCATGCGCCGGCCCTCCCGTTCAAGCGAGAGAGGGCAGGTTCACCGAACCCGCGCGGGATGCACGTTAGGTTCAACGAACCGCAGCGCAGACCGTCATTTTGCGCTAAGTCATTGCCGGGATTGGTAGGCCTGGCCGGACTTGAACCGACAACCAGACCGTTATGAGCGGTCGGCTCTAACCATTGAGCTACAGGCCCTAACCGTTTTCAGCCATGCACTTAGACTTGACACCGGACTTCCGCAACAGATTGCTCTGAAGAAACTTCCACAGAAACCCTCGATCTGAGTAGCCGGGGAGGGGGCTCTCGGCAAGTGCCGGGCACGCCGGACTGGCCGCCCGGTGGCCCGCAGGATAGGTTCACACCATGCCCGATCCCAACCCCACGGTCGGCGAGATTTTCAAGGCGAAGGCCGTCACCGACGACGAGGTGAACGCCGCAGTCGAGGTCTACATGTCCAACGCCGAGACCGGCGCGCATCCGATCGCCGAAGGCTACATACAGCAGGTGGGTTCGATACCTAACAGGGCGGAGGACAACGAGGTGACCAATCGGATCGTGCGAAGCGATCAAGCTGAGCAAGCTCTGCCTCCGGCTCCTCGGTAAGTTACGCGCAATGAGGATTGCCGTGACCGGCGAGCGCTCCGCCACCGAGTTGCGGTTCCTCCTCGGGTTCGCCCGCGGCCTCGGCCTGGACGAGGCGATCGTGCGGCTGATCTACGAGACCATTTGGTAGGAGGCGCGAGAGGCCCGCGCCACCGACGACGACCGCATGGCCGAGGTACGGAAGCGGATGCTCGCGGCACGGGGCATCAGCAATCAAAGTCCCAGTGGTTGCTGAGTTTAGCGGGGCAGCCGACGAGACGGCCCAATACCTCGACTTCGCCGCGTTTCTGAGCGACTCCCCTTATGCGTCACCTAGAGCGGCATCCGATCAGGTTGGATCGTAGGCGTCGTAGCCTGCGGCCGCGAGATAGTTGCGGCACTCCGCCGTTGAGAAGCGCCTGAACGCG
>NZ_QJJJ01000036.1 GCF_003201865.1 Methylobacterium sp. B4
CGCGACGGACTGCCTCCGTCGTGGTGGCGCTTCCATGGAGAACCTGGCCCATAGCGCATCCCTCGCAGCATGGTGGTCAACCGTACCACCACACCGCGGGATCAAACACCTAGGAGAACGCGTCGGTGGTGTTTAAGCATTTAGCCGTTGCAGCTTCGAACAGTCATCGACGGGTGACCCACTACCATAGAGATATATGGATTCTACCTCGACGGTGGCACAGGACGGTGGTACAAACGCTGTCGAAGTGTGCAGTCTAAGTGTCTGTTTTTGCTTATTTTTGCAGGGAAAGTGGGCAATCCTTTCCTGGGCACCATCAGCTGGCTAAGCCGCTGACCCGCAAAGAAGTATCGACAGATCATGTGGTTAGCTGGCCTGCGTGGTAAGCACGTGAGGTGCGCACATGGTCCTTCTGATGCCTCAGCCCTAGCTCCGCACCGGTTCTCACGTCTACCGTCTCCACAGACGCGTCCCTGCCGACCTCGTCGCACTTGTCGGCAGACGGGAAGTCACCGTCAGCCTCAGTGGCCCTAAAAGTCGCCGATCATCGCATCAATGGCGGTCTGATCCCGTTCGAATGTATTATCCATCGACAGGTGGCCTTGCCTCACGCGTTTCAGGAAACGCATCATCGGCCAAAGTCCTCGGGCAGGATATGCCCGCCCACAGCCAAACAGAGTTCCGCTGCGTCTGGAGGGCAAGTTCCAGACCCTCGTTATGCGGACGGTGCATTCCACGACACCCATCCGGCGAACATCTATTTCTGATGACGATACAGTCCGCTACAAGTGTCGGACTGAGTGCCCGATACCCGCCCCCGGCGGTCCTTAGCTTGATCAAGCCGATTGAGCTTGGAAGCTAAAGCGAAATAACATCAGCATGAGAGGAGCATAATAGCGGCTTCGTCTCAGCTAAATGACAAATATTTTCGAATAATGTATGTGTAAATAATAATACGATCCCGTATATTTATTTTTAAAACAACAATCCGCAAGAAGTGATTAGATTGTCATCCGCCATTCACTGTCGCACGCAAACTCTGTTGATCCGGCTGACATTTCTGCTACGTTCTGGTCGAAATGAGGTTTCCTATGCGCCTTGCATTTCGTCCCGTGATACTCGCCACCGGTCTTTTCGTTGCTTTTCCAGCATATTCCCAGTCTAATTCGCCTTGGTCGCCTCTAAGCTACAAGATAGCAGACGGTTGGGCATGGGATGTAGGCTCGGGCATGTGGCGGAACCCGCGGCCTGTCTTGGATAAGACTACAGGAGAGTGGGTGTACCAGACCCGTCACCCCTCTTCGACCGCTTGCTGCGACAAGACTGGCCTCTCGTTCCCGATGGGTTCGGTGAACGAGAAAATCGGGGAGGCCGAGCCGCCCCGACGGAAAAAAGTCCGGCCGTCGAAGTTGCGCGAGGCACTCCGCGCAAAGCTTAGGGCGAAATTGGCGCGACCGGTGGATGACGTCGATGCCGATATTGCGGGGATTCATGCGATGCAGGGGGTTCCTCAAGCGGCGAAAGATGCCGTGATAAAGGACCTTGAGCGCAAGCGGTCGCGGCGGAGCGGCGAGCGGCCGACGCCTCAGGCTCGTCAGGCGATCGACGACGATGCGGCCGAGACAAGCCAGGGAGCGGGCTCAAGCCTGTATGGGCAGCTTGCCGGACAGAGTTCAAACCAGCTCGAAAACACGGCGAGAAACCGTCGTCGCGACTCGTCCAACGATCCGACCTTAGGAAGCATCGTCGGTGCCGGTCTCGCCGCAGGCGTGGCGATCGGCAGCGGGATCCGCGCGGGTCAGGTGCCCCGGTCCCGGTCAACAACTGCGACGACCTACGCGCCCGCTCAGCCGCGGCGCACCGCGCCGGCCATGCCAGTTGGTCGCGACTACAACCCCAACCGGAGCACAATCTCCGGAAATATCCCATAGGAACGCGCTATGAAGAATCGTCCGCGTCGTCACTTGCCAGTACTCGTTATAGCCGTGGTCGCACCCGTCCTCTTTGGAGCATGGTTCGAAGCCCCAACACCGGAGTACAGGGATAGCACCGCTCAGCAAGGCAACGACTTCGGTGGCGCTCCGGCTTCGCGAGGGCCTGTCGGCCTCGTAATTACCAAGAACACAAACATGTCCGTCGAGAATTTGGAGGAGAACGTCAGGCGAGGCAATGCCATGATTTTCCAGAACGGCGCGATGTTGGAGGACCTCGATCCCGTTTATATGCATGCCAAGCTGCTAGCTGCACTCAAGGCGAAGTACCCGAATGTGCGGCTCGCGCCGTCTGTGGCGGCATCGGTGAAGTCGGGCAACACCCATTCTGTCGAAACAGATGTCAGGACGGCTCTCGGCAAGTTCAGCGGCCAGACAACCTCTGTGTCCATCACGCTCGTTTTCAAGGACGCCAAGGGGCGGACCGTCGGCAAGCTGTCAGGTCAGGGTCGTGAGACTTTAGGCTACCCAGCTGTGACCTATAAGCTTCAGGAGGCCGCGGACATGGCGTTGGCACAAGTCGCGTCCAGGCTTTAAGGCGTTACAGTGCGCTTCAGCCGCTAGTCTAAGATATCGTTGACGTTGCGAGTTGGGCTTCGGTTTCGGTGTCGGCCGCCCGGCTCGGGACGAACATTGCCCCATCGGAATGCCTGACGTGCTAAGTGCAGGGCGTCAGTGCCGAAGCGCACAATGAAATCGGTGCAACTCTCGTAGAAGTTTGCCCAGGCTGTCGAGTTGACGTGGCGACAGGGCGGCGAGGTCGGGCGAAGGGCATCGAAGGTCTTGCTCCATTCGGCGGCTTCGAGCGGAAGCGGGTTCGAACGCGAGTTCGGGAATAAGCTCCAGTGCTGCCGGCTGCGATCGGGCCGGTCGGCATAGGGCGTTTACGTTGTAAGGACAGCCACTGGGGCGGCCTGCTGCGCGAGCGCATATGCCGCCTTGACGTAGCGACCGGCCGCCTCGCCGGTGTCGCCTGCCTCATGGCCGTCACGGCCCTCTACAATCCAGCCTGAAACCGCGACTCAAACAAGCTCTGAAACTTTCCTCATCGTCCTACCGTACAAGCCTCCGACATGGCGAAAAGAACAAGCGCAAGGAGATATCCTGAGCGATCGGCCAGTCATGCCCAAGGCTTGTACTGCCCGAAATTTTCTCCTATTTTCAGGAACTTACGCTGGCATTTTTTTCTTTCCCTCCGGTCGGACTGGCAACGCTGGTCTCTGCAGGAGAGAGTTCATGAACAACCGTACCCTGGCCCTCGCAGCAGCGGCTCTGATGGGCGGCCTCGTCCTGAGTGCCGGCTCGGCGTCCGCCGCACCGTTGTCGGTCAGCAGCGTTCAGGCTGACTCAGCCATCGTCACGCAAGTCCAGATGACGCGGATGGAGCGACGCATGATGGAGCGGCGGATGATGGAACGTCGCATGATGCAGCGGCGAATGGACCGCCGGATGGACCGGCGCATGATGGAACGGCGGATGGATCGCCGGATGATGAACCGCATGTAAGGCGTTCCGGGGAGGGCTTTAACGCGAGCCCTCCCGCACTTCAGGTGCCCGAGACCGCTGCCCCGATCGATTTTCAGTGGCAATGGAGCGCGTAAGCCCCGCCGCGTGTTAGGCCTTTCTCTGGAATAGGAGAAACACACATGGCGACGGGTACTGTGAAGTGGTTCAACGACACGAAAGGGTATGGCTTCATCCAGCCCGACGACGGCGGCAAGGACGTGTTCGTGCATATCTCCGCGGTCGAGCGCGCCGGTCTCCGCAATCTGGCGGAAGGGCAGAAGGTGTCCTACGAGGTCGAGGCTGACCGCAGGAGCGGCAAGGAGTCGGCCGGGCAGCTTCAGGCCATCTGATAGGGATGCCCGCGCCCCGGGAAGGAATATGCGGAGCCAGGACAGGTTGATGCTGCGCCAACCGAAAGCCGCATCTTGAGCCGGAGCCGCGTTGCGTCTCATCGCGCCACCGTGTGGACACGGCACGTTACGCCCCGCCAGCCCGTGAGCAGATCGAGCGGCGGGGCTGCTCATTGATTGTTAACCACACCGCCCCCATCTCAGGGACATGCCGATCGCGATCCTGTCGCTCGATCGGACGCGGCCACGAAGCTGGGATTGAGGTGACGCCGGATGTACGCGCACCTTCGTTCCAGCTCCCGTGGCCGTTCTCTTTTCCGACCGCCTCAGAAGGCGGCGGCCTGCTTCACCCGATCGTCGGTGGCCGGGACCTTCCACTGGACGGCGCCGGGAAGGGCATAGCCGCCCTGGCGGTGCACCGAGCCGATATTGGTGGCCAGACCCCGAGTCTCCAGGGTGAGGGCACCGACCGTCTTGGTGTTGTCGATGCCAATCGGCTCGCCCGCGAAGGCGGTGGTGGCGACCAGGGTCAGCGCCAGGGCGGCGACAACGCGCGAGATGCTCTGCTTGGACATGGTGCTCAGCCTCTTCATCGTTCTTGCGGCGGCCCCCCGTCGCTTCATGAAGTGGAATGTGCGGGCACCGGCTCCATGAATCAAATGGGATGATTTCATAATGGGAATCGATGGCGCGCATTCTGTTCGGCTCGATCTCAATCTGATCGTGGTGTCAGACGCGACGCAGCCGACTGGACCGTTCGGGCGTTGAGGGAGGCTATTCCCGATCGCGGCGGTTGAGCCTCAGGGCTCCCGACCGCGAGCGCGCCGGCTGCCGCGTTCACCCCGTTCGCGTGTGGCCGGCGCGTCCCTCTACCCGTAGGGACCGCGCGACAGATCGCCGAGCGCCTTTCGCCGGAACAGCGTTCGCCAAACCGCCTGCGCCGATGCTCCGGCCGGTCGTGGAGCATGTGGCAGCGCTGGCACCAAGCTACGAGGTTCCCCGCGCTGTTGTCGGCTGTGTCGTGATTTCGATGGTCGGCGGCGAGGACAACCCGCGTCGTCCGTATCTCGCCAAGCATGTCGCCCGCGCCGACCTCGATGCGGACGAGTCCGCCAGCACCGTCGCGCCAGGACGCCGCATCAGGGTTCCATCACCGTTCATCGCTTGAGCAGACGCAGCAGATCGAGGCCAAGGAAGGCCCAAGAACACAACCACTGGGCAGCGGCAGCACGCGCCTAGCCTGGAGCGTTTGTCCCAAGCTACCGACGGCGATGCCCAAATGCCTCGCGGTGACCGCAACGCATGGATGCAGACATTTTCGCGCCGCAGCAATGCGAAGGCCGCCGCAAACCGTCTTTTATTAAAACTTAAGTCTCGCGCGGGCATCACCCCGGGCAGTAGAGTTACAACTTGGCCTGCCTGACTATGTTGAATGCATCCCGCCTCGGCGTTCGTTTGCCTGCGACTACCATCGGTCTCGCCCTCATAAGCGCTGCCGCCATGGGCGTCTTCAGTTGGTCATCCGCGCGGTCAGGTCTGATTGAGGCCGCGGGCGCTCGCCTGGAACTCGCGGCCGCCGCCCGACGCGACGGGATCGAGTTGGTCGCCGATCGCATGCAGGCGGATTTTTTGGCGGCGGCGGGGCATCCGCAGCTCGTCTCGAACTTTCCCGACCTCATCGAGAACCTCGACCCGTCCAAGCCCGACTTCGCTGAGATCGTCGGGGCCTTCCAGGCGCCCGCGACCGTTGAGGCGCGCGTTGCGGTGGACGCCACGCCCGCGACCGCGATGTATGGCCGGCGCCACGCCAAGGTGCAGGACGTGGCCCGCCGGATCGTGGCCGAACCGGGATACGCCGATCTGATCTTCCTCGATGAAGGTGGTCGCATCGTCTACACGACGACCAAGGGCGAGGATTTCGCAAAGTCGCTCGATGACCCCACCCTCAAGAGGACCGGCCTCGCGCGCCTCGTCGAACGCCTGAAAGGTCAAGATCCGACGGTGACCGCGTTCGAGGACTTCGCCGCCTACCCGGTCGGCGCCGGCCCCTCGGCCTTCATCGGCCGGGCCATGACCAAGCGGGCCAACGTGGCCATGGGTACGGCCCAGGCGGCGGAGCGGATCGGCTTCATCGTTCTGCGCGTGACCCCCGCCCTGTTCGATCGGACGCTCGCCAAGCGCGCGGGCCTCGGCGAGACCGGGCAAATCCTGGCAACGGGCGCCGACGGACGGCTGCGCTCGAACCCTCCTCTCAACCCGGCCGTGAAGGCCGGCGCACCTGTCTCTGATCTCGGCTTCGGCATGGCGCAGCTCGCCGGCGGCAGCTTCGTCTACCCGGCCGCGAATGGAACCCACCGAGCGGCGAGCGCCACTGTGTCGGTGCTCGGCGCACCCTGGACGGTCGTGGCTGAACAGGCGGAGGCGGAGGCTGTCGGCGCCGTGCAGACGCTCTCGCGCACGCTCGCCCTCACTGCTTTGGCCGTGCTCGTCGGCACGGCCGCCCTCGGCCTGCTGCTCGCCCGCTCTATCGTCGGCCCGCTCGGCGCGCTGACCCGCGCCCTGAAGGCGCTCGCCGCCCGCGAGGCGCTCGCCGAGGTGCCGGGCAGCCGCCGCCGGGATGAGATCGGCGACATCGCCCGGGCTGTTGTGACCATCCGCGACATGTCGCTCGAAGAGGCTGCCGAGCAGCTCAAGACGACGGAAGCCGCGCGACTGCGCGAAGAGCAGGCGCGCCGCACCCTCCTGCGCGATCTCGCCGATCGATTCGAGCGCTCTGTGGGCGGCATCGTTGGCGGCGTAGCGCAGGCTGTCACGGGCCTCCAGGCCTCGTCCGCCGCGATGCGCAGCGCCGTGGCTGGAACGGCCCAGCGTTCGACCAGCGTCGCGGGTGCTGCGCACCAGACGGCTGGCAACGTCAACGCCGTGGCGGCGGCGGCTGAGGAACTCGGCGCGACCGTCGAGGAAATCGGCCGTCAGGTGGAGCAGGCCGCGGGAATGTCGGCGGCCGCGGTACAAGCTGCCTCTCGTACCGAGGCGACAATGGCTGACCTCGCCCGGGCGGCGGCCCGTATCGGTGATGTGGTCGGCCTCGTCTCGACCATCGCGAGCCAGACCAACCTTCTTGCATTGAACGCGACGATCGAGGCGGCCCGTGCGGGCGAGGCGGGCCGCGGCTTCGCGGTCGTCGCCGCCGAGGTGAAGGAGCTGGCGAGCCAGACCGGGCGGGCGACCGACGAGATTGGCCAGCAGGTTGCCGCGATCCAGAGCGCGACAGCGGGCGCCGCGCAGGCGATCCAGGATATCGCCCGGCAGATCCAGGCCATGAGCGGCGTGACCACAAACATCGCCACGGCCATCGAGGAGCAGGGCGTCACCACGCAGGAGATCGTGCGCAGCATGTCCCAGGCGTCAGCCGGCACTGCGGAAGTGACGGTCAATATCGCCGAGGTCGCGCAGGAGGCCGAGGGTGCCGGACTGGCCGCCGAGGCCGTCTCATCGGCCGCCGACGGCCTCGCCAGCCAGTCCAGCGCCTTGCGCTCGGAGGTGGAGCAGTTCCTAGCCAATGTGCGTGCCGCATAAGGCGAAACAGGCCGTCGTCCGGCAACGAAAGTGCGGCGCCGCGCGGATGATCGACTTCCCTCAAGCGATCACCCGCGCGGTGCCCGCCAGCCCGCAGCCTTCGCTCCGTCCTTCGAGCAGAACATACGCTCGCCCGACGCCTCGTCGACCTGCGTCCGCTCGTAATCGCGCGGTCCGGGCATCTGGTAGATCCGATCGCCCTTGCGCGAGATGTTTCCCTTGATGGCGCATGTGCCCGCAGCGGTAGCTGGTGGCATTTTCGGCGAGGGGATCGGGCCGTCCGGCCCGCCGGGCGCGGCCATACCCATATCCATCGCCCGCGCGCCCTCCGCCAATCCCGCGGCGCCGTGAACCGGCCCGCCCAGACCTCGCGCTTCGCCTGCTTGGCCGCATCCTCCTGCGGGACGTAGGCTTCCGAGTAGCGCCTGTACGCCATGCCTTGGGCCTTACTCGACGAGCCAGCCGTTCAGGTCGAGTGCACCGAGCCAGCAGACCCGATGGTGTGCCGGTACCATTCTATGCCCATGCGCTCGCGCGGGCCGCTTTCAGCGGCAAGGTAGTACAGCAATACTCCGCATCGGCCGATGCTTGATGAAGTAATAATTCTGTCGGAATAGATTTATTCAGGATTATTGTGTGCTAGGTTTTTATTTTTTGTTTGGCTAAAAAACAAATCTAAAGAATGTAATTAGATCGAAGCGTGGGAATCGGGCGCTTCCGAAGCATCAAAGACACACTGCTTCGCCGTGAAAAGGTTCTGCGGAATTAACTCACTCCTGATTTCTTGAAGCCATTGACTCCAATCACAGCGGCGGTTCTAAGGAGCGAAAAGAGGGGCGTTGCAATGGTTGGATTTTTTGGCCGCGTTGCGGCGACTTCCGTATTCGCGCTTGCGCTAGGCGCCTGCAATAGCTCCTCAAGCTCAATGGGCGAGGCTTTGCAACTGGCAACCAGCGCCACACAGCTTGCTGCAACCGCAGTCACATTAGGTTCGTACCGGCCGCCCTCGTCATCTGCCAGTCGGGCCTCTGTTCCAGCAGTTTCCTCCGGCAACGGGTATAGCCAAGCAGGCGCTTTTGACGATTGCGCGAGGATGTATGGCATGGCTGGCAATGCAGCCGGTCAGCAGGAGTGCATTCGCCGACGTGATAGCATGAAATCGCTTCACTGATGCGCGCCGCGATCTTTATTGTGCTCGTTGCTCAATTGGGGACGACGTCAGCCAAAGCTGCGAGTGGCTTCATATATGACCATTTCGTACGTGAGTGCGAGAAGTCTGGCGGCCGAGTCGGTACAACGCGTGCTGAGGCTGACGCAGGTGCACGTTTCGTCTGTGACCGTGGTGGAGCGTCAACCTCTGGCGCCTCCACTCGCTTGCCGCCGAAAACCGCTCCGCCCGCACCTCGATCCTGCGAGCATGAGGTGCCAGCCAATGTCAATTGGGTGTTTGCTGATCGTGGAGCGCAAGCCCGGTATCGAAATGGGCTCTATAATGGCCTAGACCCGTTCGAAGCGGTCGTTCGTGCGCAGGGCCATAACCCACCGGTTCAGGAGATGCTGCGCCGGTGCGGACGAATTGCACGTGATTACGTTGCTAACCGTGTCGCTGGGCGTGTGCCGGGTGCCGATCGCACCCCAACGGTTCCGCCGGATGAGATGAGACTGCCGTTGCGACCACCCACAGCAGCTGATTGTGGCTGCATCAGCGTCATTCCAGCTGTCTCAACAGCAAATGGGCGGCCCACTTATCGCGTCTCCAATCGCTGCAGTTATGCCTTGGAGGTCTCTGCATCTTTCAGCGGCGACACCTTGCCATTCGGCGCGCGCGTTGATGCTTTTACCTCTTCTGCTCGTGCGGGCATTCTAGGAGAGGGAGACGGAGTGACGGTGAGCCCGCCTGAAGGTTGGACAGTGAACAACATCGCGGCCGTCGGGCTCCGAACACGCGGAGGCCGTCTGAATTGCCCCTTCTAGATGTTTAGTCCCTTTGTGTGGTGGTACGCCTGAGACCGCATGGAGGGACGCGCTATGGGACAGGCTCTCCACGGCAGCGCCACGACGACTGAGGCGATCCGTCGGGCCATCCAAGCTCGTCAAGAGAGTGTGAGAGCGGCGGCCAAGCGCTATGGCGTCAGCCCGACGACCGTTCAGAAGTGGCGGGGTCGAGAGACGTCAGTGGACGCCCGCATGTGACCGAAGGAAGCGCGGTCCACCGTCCCGAGCCCGGAGGAGTGTAGCTGAGAACGCAGAAACGGGCGGATTGACCGTCGCACCCGTCGTCGCTGACGATGTCGTGGGCGAGATTGGGGTCGCGATCCCGCTCGCCATCACCGTGCGCTCCGCGTCCGAGAGCTCCGCTTCGAGCACCTTCCTCCTTGGTCTGCCCGAGGGTGCCTTCATTGCGGACCAGATCCACGGTCTGCGAGTCGTGGGAGAGGCGGCCGTCGTCGAAATCAGCGACTGGAACCTGGCAAATCTCACGGTCACGCTCCTACCTGCAGACAGCCTCGGCGCCACCGACGTGTTCGCGGAGGCCGCGATCCTCGACCTCTACGATCCGGATCGTTCGCGCACGGTGACGGAGCGGGTCAACGGCATCGCCTCCTGGGACATGTTCGAGCGGGCGCTCGGCGGCCCCCTCGCCACGGTCCGGGCCGCGCGCGGGCGCGGCCTGCATCTCGTCACCGGCCGCGTCACCTCGCCGACGTTGGCGCGCCAGATCGGCGGCCTGCTGCACGCCCTGCCGGAGGCGGTCTGGCACGTGCACGAACCTGTCGATGACGGGAATGCCGCGCGCGGCGCCGAACGCGCCTTCGGCCGACCCCTGCGCGCCCTGCCCCGGCTCGACCGGGCCGAGACGATCCTGTGCGTCGGCGCCGACCCGCTCGGGGCGGGGCCGGACCAGATCCGCCTGTCCCGCGCCTTTGCCGAGCGGCGGCGCGATCCGGCCCGGTTCGGCCGCCTCTACGTGGCCGAGGCGGCGCTGACGCCGACCGGCATCAAGGCCGATGCCCGGCGCGCGGTGCATCCGCTCGACCAGCCGGCCGTTCTCGCCGTGATCGCCGACGCGCTCGGTGCCGGCCTGCCGGTGCCCGCGTTGCCGGAGGAGGTCCGTCGCTTCGCCCGGGCCGCGGCCGACGATCTCAAGGCGCAGGAGGGCCGCGCCCTGGTGCTGGCCGGTCCCGCGCTCGCGCCGGACCTCCACGCGCTCACGCACTGGATCAACGCCCGGCTGCGGGCGCCGGTGGATTTCATCGCCCCACCCGACCGGATCGAGGGACGCGATCCGGCGACCCTCGCCGATCTCGCCGCCGCGCTCGACCGGGGCGGCGTGACCTGCCTCGCCCTCCTCGGCACCGATCCGGTGGCGACGGCCCCCGCCGATCTCGACCTCGGCAAGCGCATCGCGCGCGCCCGCTTCAGCGTCCATGCCGGCCTGCACGGCGACGAGACCGCGGGCGCGACCCACTGGCACCTGCCGCTGACGCATGAGCTGGAGAATTGGTCGGACCTGCGCGCCACCGACGGCACGGCGAGCCTGGTTCAGCCGCTGCTGCGCCCGCTCTACGACGGGCGCTCGCTCCACGAGATCCTGCCGCTGTTTGCCGGCCTCGGCGCGACGGCGGGCCACGCGCTCGTGCGGGAGACTTGGCGGGAAACCTGGCGGGAGACTTGGCGGGAGCGGGGCGGCGCCGATTTCGAGGGCTGGTGGCGCAGGATCCTGCATGACGGCCTGATCGAGGACACGGCCGCGCCGCTTCTCGATCCCGGCGCCCCGCGCCTCGTGTCTCCGCGCCTCGTGTCCCCGCCAGAGAGCCGCCGCCCCGAGGACCTCGCGATCGAGCTGCGGCCGGATTCCTGCCTCTGGGACGGGCGCTTTGCCAACAATGCCTGGCTTCAGGAATGCCCGAAGCCGATCTCGAAGCAGGTCTGGGGCAACGCGCTCGCCCTCTCCCGCAAGGAGGCGGCGCGGCGCGGACTCGAGGCCGGCGACGTGGTGCGTGCGAGCGTAGGCGGGCGCTCCCTCGAGGTGCCGGTGGCCATCGAGTCCGGCGTGGCCGAGGGCGTCGGCGTCTTGACGCTCGGCTACGGCCGGGAGCGGGCCGGCGCGATCGGCAACGGCATCGGCGCCGATGCCTTCAGGCTCGCGACGCAGGCCTCGCCCTGGCTGGTGACGAACGTCGAGCTCCGGAAAGCCGGCCGGTCTGAAACGATCCTGCGCACGCAGAACGACGTGGTGATCGAGGGCGAAACCAAGACGCTGTTCCGGCAGATCGACCTCGCCGCGCTGAGCGAGGCCGAGCCGAAGGGCATCGGCGCGGACCAGCCGTCCCTGCTCGATCCGTGGAAGGGCGATGCCGACGGCCATGCCTGGGCCATGGTGATCGACACCGATGCCTGCATCGGCTGCAACGCCTGCGTCGTCGCCTGCCAGTCCGAGAACAACGTGCCCGTGGTCGGGCCGGAGGAGATCGCGCGGGGCCGGATGATGCACTGGCTGCGGGTCGACCTCTACGACGCGGGTTCGCCCGAGGCGCCGCGGGCCGGCTTCCAGCCGGTGCCCTGCATGCATTGCGAGCGCGCGCCCTGCGAGCCGGTCTGCCCCGTCGCGGCCTCGGTCCATGACGGCGAGGGCCTGAACCTTCAGGTCTACAACCGCTGCGTCGGCACCCGCTTCTGCGAGGCGAACTGCCCCTACAAGGTCCGCCGCTTCAACTTCTTCGGCTACGCCGACGGCCAGCCCTACGCCAATCTCGGTGCCGAGTCGGTCAAGGCGCAGCGCAACCCCAACGTCACGGTGCGCGCCCGCGGCGTGATGGAGAAGTGCACCTACTGCATCCAGCGCATCGCCTCCGAGCGGCAGGCCGCCGGGCGCGACGGACGGCCGATGGAGGAGGTCGCGACCGCCTGCCAGTCCGCCTGCCCGACCCGGGCGATCCGGTTCGGCGATCTGGCCAAGCCCGGCAACCCGATCGCGCCGCTGCGGCAGGACCCGCGCCACTACGCGCTGATGGAGGAGCTGAACACCCGCCCGCGCACGACCTACCTCGCGAACCTCCGCTCGCCGAACCCCGCGCTGAAGGAGGATCGCACGTGAGCGGGACGGCCCGGCCACACCGGTGGATCGACCGCGAGCGCCTCGGCTATGGCGAGATCTGCGCCGCGGTGGCCGACCCGATCCAGAGGCGCGGGCCGGGCCGGGCCTGGATCATCGCCTTCCTCGGCGTGCTGCCCTTCGTCCTGGCGACCGTCATCGCCATCGGCGCGGTCCTCACCGTCGGGATCGGCCTGTCGGGCGTGAACACCACGGTGGTGTGGGGCTTCTCGATCGCCAACTACGTCTGGTGGATCGGCATCGGCAACGCGGGCACGCTGATCTCCTCGATGCTGCTGCTGACCCGCCAGCACTGGCGCGCCTCGATCAACCGCTTCGCCGAGGCGATGACGCTGTTCGCCGCGGCCATCGCCGGCATCTTCCCGATCATCCATCTCGGGCGCCCGCTCTATGCCTACTGGCTCGCGCCCTACCCGAACACCATGGATCTCTGGCCGCAATGGCGCTCGGCCCTGGTCTGGGATTTCTGGGCGATCCTGAGCTACCTGCTGTTCTCGCTGATCTTCTGGTTCACCGGCCTCCTGCCCGATCTCGCCACCATGCGCGACCGGGCGCGGTCGCGCATCGGTCGGCGGTTCTACGGCGCGCTGGCGCTCGGCTGGCGCGGCTCGGCCCGGCACTGGGCGGTCTACGAATCCTTCCACAAGGCGATGGCGGCTCTGGCCGTGCCGCTGGTCTGCTCGGTCCACTCCATCGTCGGCCTCGACTTCGCCGCGAGCCTGATGCCCGGTTGGCAGGAATCGATCTTCCCGCCCTACTTCGTCGTCGGCGCGATGTATTCGGGCTTCGCCATGGTGGTGGTGCTGGCGATTTTCATCCGCTGGGGGCTGAAGCTCCAGGCGGTGATCACCCCGTCGCATTTCGACGCCATGGCGAAGGTGATGCTGTTTGCCAGCGTCGTCATGACCCTCTCCTACGCCACGGAATGGTTCATGGGCTGGTACGGCGGCGAGCACGCGGACCGCGCGGTGATCGCGTATTTCTTCACCGGCGACTATCGCTGGCTCTACTATAGCCTCTTGTTCTGCAACTGCCTCGTGCCGCAGGCGCTCTGGTTCGCTCGCGTACGCCTCAATTTCTGGGCGCTGGCGATCATCGCGATCGTGATCAATCTCGGCATGTGGCTGGAGCGCATCCTGATCGTCTGGAACACGCTCTCGCACGGTCACGCCGTCAGCCTGTGGCGGACCTATCACGTCAGCGTCTACGACGTGGTGATCCTGATCGCCCCGCTCGGGCTGTTCGCCTTCGGCTTCCTCGTGCTGGCACGGATCTTCCCCATCGTCTCCATCCACGAGGTCAGCCAGCTCGCCCACGACGAGGGCGCGGCGCGAGGGGGGACAGCATGAGCGCCCCGCTGCTCGCCGAGTTCGACACGCCCGAGGCTCTGGTGCGGGCGATGCGGCTGGCTCAGGCCGACGGCCACCGGGCGCTCGACGCCTTCACGCCCTTCCCCGTGCCCGCTCTCACGCAGGCCTTCGCGCCGCCGCGCAATCCGGTGCGACCGGTGATGGCGCTGGCGGGCTTCGGTGCGGCCGCCGCGATGTACGCCCTGCAATGGTATTCCTCGGTGATCGCCTACCCGCTGAACGTGGGCGGACGGCCGCTGCATTCCTGGCCGGTCTTCCTGCTGGTGCCGTTCGAGTTCGGGGTGCTGGTCGCGGCCATCGCCGGCCTCGTCGCCCTGTTCTGGACCTGCGGCCTGCCGCGCCTGCACCATCCGCTCTTCGCGATCCCGCAATTCGAGCGGGCGAGCCAGGACCGCTTCCTGCTCCTCGTCGCGTCGAAGGATGCGGACGCCACCGCCCTGCGCGAGAGCCTGGAGCGGTCCGGCGCGCTGCTCGTGGCGGAGATGCACCCGTGAGGCGCCTCCTCGCCCTCCCGCTGCCGCTCCTTGTCGCCCTGGGCGCCTGCGAGGATCAGTCGATGCGCCGGCAAGCGCGCTACGAGGTCTACGGCAAGGCGCCGCTCTTCCCCGACGGAGCCGAGGCGCGCCGCCCGCCCGAGGGCACCGTCGCGCGGGGAGCGCTCGCCCGCGAGGTGGCCCTGCGCGCGCCGCCGCCCGTGGATGCCGCCCTGCTGGAGCGCGGGCGCCAGCGCTACGAGGCGATCTGCACGCCCTGCCACGGCTATACCGGCCACGGCGACGGCATGGTGGTGCAGCGCGGCTTTCCCGCTCCGCCCTCCTACCACGAGGACCGCCTGCGAGCGGCGCCGGCCGCCTACTTCGTCGATGTCATCACCCGCGGCTACGGCGTGATGTACGCCTACGCCAACCGGGTCGAGCCGCGCGACCGCTGGGCGATCGCCGCTTATATCCGCGCGCTCCAGCTCTCGCAGGGCGCCCGCGTGGCCGAGACACCCGAACTCGCGGAGAAGCTGCCGTGAGCGACGCCCTGTTCCGCGGCTGGCTGCTGGCCTGGATCGTCTGGAGCGCGGTGCCGGTCGGCGCCCTCCTCCTCACCCTGATCCACGCCGTCACAGGCGGGCGCTGGGGCGAGGTGCTGGCCCCCGTCCTGCGGCCGGCGATCGCCCTGGTGCCGCTCGCCGCACTGACCTTTCTCGGCGTCGCCCTCGGGCTCCACGCCGCCTATCCCTGGGCCGCCGGCACGGGCGCCGCGCCGGACGTGCTGCGCCTCTATCTCGATCCGACGCTGTTCCTCGTGCGCGCCGCCGTCACCCTGGCCGGCTGGTCGCTGCTGGCCCTGCTGTGCCTGTCGGGGCGCGGGAGCAAACGCGTCGCCGGCCTCGGCCTCACCTTCTACGGCCTGAGCATCAGCCTCGTATCCGTGGACTGGATCCTCTCGGTCGAGCCCGGCTTCAACGCCTCCGCCTTTCCCGCGGACGTCGCGCTCCATCAGATGCTCGCCGCGCTGGCCTTCGCGGCGCTGGCGAGTCCGCCGAGCCTCGACGCGCAGGGCGCCTCCGACCTCGCCGGCCTCATGCTCGCGACCCTTCTCGGCGTGATCTACCTGGAGCTCATGTCCTACATCGTCGCGTGGTACGGCGACCTTCCGCCCAAGGCGGCGTGGTACCTGAAGCGCGGCGAGGGTCCCTGGGGCGGCATTCTGGTCGCCACCCTCTTGATCGGCGGCGCGCTGCCCTTCCTCGCCCTCCTCTTTTCCGCGGTCCGGAAGAGCCCTGCCCTGCTGCGCGGGGTCGGCCTGCTCGTGCTGGTCGGCGTGGCCGGCCACTTCGCCTGGCTCGTCCTGCCGGCCTATGGCGAGGGGGCGGGCGCCGCCGCGGCGGTGACGCCGGCCGCACTCGTCGTGCTGGCGCTTCTCTCGCGCCTTGTCTCCCGTCGCGCCGGGAGGCTTCGCCATGCCTGATGCGGCGCGCGGTCAGCTCCATACGGGGGTACACGACGATGTCGTCGGCCACGCCCCTCCGGGCACCGAGCCGCCCGACATCCGGCTCAAGCCGCTGCTGCTGACCGGCCTGTTCATCGTCGTGTTCACCGCCGTCACCATCGGCGGATTCCGCTTCTACTACCTGCGCCAGGGGCTCGGGCCCCTCGTCCAGGAGGCGCGCACCTTCCCGGCGCCCCGGCTGCAGCAGAACCCCGAGGCCGACCTCGCGGCGCTGCTGAGGGAGCAGCGGGCCAAGCTCGGCGGCTATGCCTGGATCGATCGCGAGAAGGGCATCGCCCGCATGCCGATCGAGGAGGCGATGCGGCGTCTCGCGGAGCGCGGCAACGCGGCCTACGCCGCCCCGCTCCAGCCGGAGCGAATACCGGCACTGGGCAGCCGCGGCGGCGCGTCGAGCGGCGTGGTCTCCCCCGGCGCGGGACCGGGCGCGTTCGGCTCGCCCGCGGGCGCCGGGTCGGGGGAGGCGCCCTGATGCTCGATCTCCTGATCCCCTCCTTCCTGCGGCCGGATTCGGCCTCGGTTCAGGCGGCCAAGGTCGATGCGATCTTCATCGGCCTGCTCCTGATCTCCTCGGCCATCCTCCTCGTCGTCATCGGGCTGGTCGTCACCTTCGCGATCCGCTTCCGCCGCGGCTCCGCGGCCAAGCGCGGCGCGTTGCCCAACATCGTCTCGCGCGAGTTCGAGATCGGCTGGACCGCGGCGACCCTGTTCGTCTTCGTCTTCTGGTGGGCGGCCTCGATCGAGATCGGCGCCTACTCGGCGCCCAAGAACGCCATCGAGATCCACGTCGTCGGCAAGCAGTGGATGTGGAAGACGCAAGGCCCCAGCGGCACGCGGGAGATCAATGAGCTGCACGTGCCCGTCGGCGCCCCGGTGCGCCTGCTTCTGACCTCGCAGGACGTGATCCACGCGTTCTACGTCCCGGCCTTCCGCCTCAAGCGCGACGCCCTGCCCTACCAGCAGACCGAGACCTGGTTCCAGGCGACCAAGACCGGCACCTACCACCTGCTCTGCACCGAGTATTGCGGCACCGACCACTCGCGCATGCTCGGCCGGGTGATCGTGATGGAGCCGCAGGACTACGCGCGCTGGCTGACCCGGCAGCCGGAGCGGGACGGGCTGGCCGATCTCGGCGAGCGGCTCTTTTCGGAGCGCGGCTGCTCGGGCTGTCACGCGGCCGGCTCGAAGGTCCACGCGCCCTCGCTCGCCGGGATCTGGGGCCAGTCGGTGCCGCTGGAGGGCGGGCGCACGGCCAGCGTCGACGAGGCCTACATCCGCGATTCGATCCTCCAGCCGCAGCGCGACGTGGTGGCCGGCTACGAGCCGATCATGCCGAGCTACGAGGGCAAGCTCTCCGACGGCGAGATCCAGGCGCTCACCGCCTATCTCCGCCACGGCACCGACCGGTTCGACCTGATCGGCTCGCTCAACCTCGCGCCCGCGGACAACATCTGTGCGCCCGGCCAGACCCCGCAGGACGGCACCGCGAACCAGACCCTGCGCAGCCCCGCCCTGGTGCCCGGCGCGCCCGTCTCGGGAGAGACGCCGCAATGACGCACCATCCCTCCTTCCCAGGGAGCCTCCGATGAGCGGCGCCTCTTCCGATGCCTCGAGCCTCGCCAATCCGCGCGAATTGGATCTCGGTCTGCCGGTCAGCTATCTCGGCGAGGGCCATTCCGTCGCCTCCTGGCTGTTCACCACCGATCACAAGCGCATCGCGATCCTCTACGCGCTGTCGATCACGTTCTTCTTCTTCATCGGCGGCGCGGCCGCCACGCTGGTGCGGCTGGAGCTGTTCACGCCGCAGGGCGACGTCGTCGGTGCCGACCACTACAACAAGTTGTTCTCACTCCACGGCATCGTCATGGTGTGGTTCTTCCTCATCCCGTCGATCCCGACGACGATGGGGAATTTCCTGCTGCCGCTGATGATCGGCGCGCGCGACCTCGCCTTCCCCAAGCTGAATTTGATCTCGTGGTACCTCAACATCGCCGGCGGGCTGCTGACGCTGGCCGCCGTGCTGGCGGGAGGCATCGACACCGGCTGGACCTTCTACGTCCCCTACTCGACCGTATTCTCGAACACCTTCGTCACGCTCGCCGTGCTCGGCGTCTTCGTCTCCGGCTTCTCGACCATCGCCACGGGCGTCAACTTCATCGCCACGGTTCATTACCTGCGGGCACCCGGCATGACGTGGTTCCGTCTGCCGCTCTTCGTCTGGTCGATGTACACGACGAGCCTGATCTTCGTGCTCGCGACCCCCGTGCTCGCCCTGACGCTGATCCTCGTCATCGCCGAGCGGACCTTCGGCCTGCCGATCTTCGATCCGGCGCGGGGCGGCGACCCGATCCTGTTTCAGCACCTGTTCTGGTTCTACTCGCACCCGGCCGTCTACATCATGATCCTGCCGGCCATGGGCGTGATCTCGGAGGTCATCACCTGCTACGCCCGGCGGCGGATCTTCGGCTACTCCTTCATGGTCTACGCCCTGGTGGCGATCGCGGTGATCGGCTTCTTCACCTGGGGCCACCACATGTTCACCTCGGGCATGTCGCCGTTTGCCGCCCTGGTCTTCTCCTTCCTCTCCTTCATCGTGGCGGTGCCCTCGGCCATCAAGGTGTTCAACTGGACCGCCACGCTCTACCGCGGCCAGATCGGCTTCGAGTCGCCGATGCTCTACGGCTTGGGCTTCCTCGGGCTGTTCACCATGGGCGGGCTGACCGGCCTGTTCCTGGCCTCCGTGCCGATCGACGTGCACGTGCAGGACACCTACTTCGTCGTGGCGCACTTCCACTACATCATGGTCGGCGCCTCCGTGTCGGCCTACTTCGCCGGGCTGCATTTCTGGTGGCCGAAGGTGACCGGGCGCATGTACCCGGAGAGCTGGGCGCGGTTTGCGGCGCTTCTGATGTTCTTCGGCTTCAACCTCACCTTCTTCCCGCAATTCATCGCCGGCTATCTCGGTATGCCGCGGCGCTACTACGCCTATCCGCCGGAATTTCAGGTCTGGAACGTGCTCTCCTCCTCGGGGGCGGCGGTGCTCGCCGTGGCCTACCTGATGCCGCTCGGCTACCTCACCTGGTCGCTGTTCTTCGGCGCCCGCGCCCTCAACGATCCGTGGAACGCCTCGGGGCTCGAATGGCGCACCACCTCGCCGCCGCCGCGCCAGAACTTCTTCGGCAACCCGCAGGTTCTCGCCCCGCCCTACGACTACCACCCGGAGGCGACGCCGCCGGGCGACGAGCCGCGCATCGCCGAGGAAGGGGCCCTGACGTGAGCGCGCGAGGCGACCTCGCGGAGCGGACCGCCGAGCGGCACCTGCGCGAGCCCTGGGACGAACTCAGGCTGCCCGCCACCCGGGCCTTCCGCTCTCAGCGGGCGGGCGCGACCTTCGGCATGTGGATCTTCCTCGCCAGCGAGGTGCTGTTCTTCGGGGCGCTGTTCCTGCTCTACACGGCCCTGCGCCTGGAGCATTCGGCGGATTTCGCGGTCGCGGCCCGCGAGACGAACATCGTCTACGGCACCCTCAACACCGCGCTCCTGCTCACCAGCGGCATGACCGCGGCGGTCGCCGTGCAGGCCTCGGAGCGGGAGGACCTGCGCCGCCTCACCCTGCTCTGCCTCGCGGCCACGGTGGCTCTCGGCCTCGCCTTCATGGTCGTGAAGGGGCTGGAATACCGCGAGGACATCGAGAAGCATCTGGTGCCGGGCGCGCATTTCGCCCTGAAGGAGCGCGCCACGCAGCTCTTCTTCGGCTTCTACTGGCTCTCGACCTCTATTCACGCCATCCATCTTGCGATCGGCATCGGCCTCCTGACCCGCCTGATCTGGCGGGAATGGCGCAGCCCCGGCCTCCTGTTCAAGAGCCCGCAGCTCGAGGTGGCCACGCTCTACTGGGGCTTCGTCGATCTCGTCTGGATTGTCCTCTACCCGATGCTCTACCTCGACGGACGCAGCGCATGAGCGCGCAGAGCCGAAAAGCGGCCGGTGCGATCTGGCTGCGCGCGCTCGTCGTCTGGGTAGGGCTTCTGGCGCTGCTGGGCGCGAGCCTGCTGGCCGCCTACCGCCTCGACGCCCCGTGGGGCCCGGCCCTCAACTTCGGCATCGCGGCGACGCAGGCCGGTTTGGTGGCCGTGCTCTTCATGCGGCTCGACCGGGCCGACCGCCTCGTGCGGCTCGCCGCCGCCTGCGGTCTGTTCTGGCTCGCGATCCTGTTCACCTTGACGCTCGCCGACACCCTGAGCCGCCTCGCCAACACCTGAGGCGTGGCCTCGCCGGGTCGCCGACATCCGCGCCCGGTGCTACGGAGGGCGGCCCCGCGCGGCGCGGGCAGCGCCCTGTTCCTCCGTCGCCGGGGCGTTGCGCGCGCGTTCCAACTCGGCCACGCGCTCGTCGATGGCGGTGCGGCAAGAGGGATGAGGTCCACCCGGTCCGAGGGCGCCGCCAAACGACCCGCCAAACGACCCGCCATGCAGCCCGGCCGTGGCGCCGAGCAGCAGGCGGTCCTGTTCGATCACCAACTGCCAGCCGCGCTCCGCTCCGTCCCGTGCGCTCATCGCGGTCGCACAGCGGTCGAGGAAGTCCAGCCGCGCCGTGTCGCGCTCGGCGGCGGATCGTGCGAGCGCGGCGCAGATCAGATCGGTCTCCTCGCGCGTCAGCCAGACCGTCGACGTGCCGAAGCCCTGCTGCTCGGCCTGCTCCATCTCGCGCAAGAGGCGGGCGGCGAGGGCCGTGCGGCGTGCGGCGGGTGCTGAAGCGGTCAAGGGCTGAGACTCCACGCGGCTGATCCACCGGAACCGGCTGACCGATGCTGATTCCCGCCGGCGGCGAGCGCAAGCGGAGAACGCAGCCTCGCACCGGCCCGCACGTCCGACGGAACGCGCGTGGGGAGGATCTGGTGCGCCGAGGCCGTCCCGATCACCGCGGGGCAGCCGATCGTGGGGAGAGGCTCGCCGCAGCGGCCGGCGGACCTCCCGGCCGGCCCTGCGGCCGGCTCAGGCCAGGGCCAGGGCGGCGCTCGAAACCTTCTGCACGGATTGATCGACCTCCTGCGTCGCCTGCGCGATCTCGTCCATGGTCCGGTGCACGACGGCGACGCTCCGGGCCGCCGCCTGCATGTTCGCGGACATGTCCCTCGTGGCCGCCGCCTGCTGGGTCACGGCGGTCGAGACGCTGAGCGAGATCTCGCTCAGCTGCCGGATCGTGCCGGCGACTGCATCGATGGCCTGCACGGCCTGCCCGGTCGAGTGCTGGACGCCCGCGATCTGGGCCCCGATCTCCTCGGTGGCCTTCGAGGATTGCATGGCGAGCGCCTTCACCTCGCTGGCGACCACGGCGAAGCCCCGCCCCGCTTCGCCCGCCCGGGCGGCCTCGATCGTGGCGTTGAGCGCCAGCAGGTTGGTCTGGTCGGCGAGGGTGCGGATCGCCGTGACGACGGTGCCGATCCGCTCCGCCGCCGCGGTGAGGCTGCCGATGATGACGCTCGCCTCCTCGGCGCGACGGACCGCCTCGCCGGAGGCCCGGTAAGCCTCGCTGGCGTGCCGGTTCAATTCCTCGATCGAGGCGGAGAATTCCTCGGCGCCGGCCGCGACCGCCTGCACGTCGCCCGAGGTCTGCACGGCGGCCTCGGCGGTCGTCGCGACCTGCCGGCTGACCGCGGACATCGCCTGTGTGATGGTGCCGAGATCGGACTCGATTCCGCGCAGCGAGGACATGCGCTGCATCCGCTCGCGAACCTGGGCGCTGATGTCGCTGGCGAACTTCACCACGGCGCAGGGCCGGCCGTCGCTGTCGAGCACGGGGTTGTAGGAGCCGTAGATCCAGACTTCGCGGCCGGCCTTGCCGATCCGCCGGAATTCGCCCGTCCGGAACTCGCCCCGTCCGAGGGCCTGCCAGAAGGAGCGGTAGGCCTCGCTCTCCCGCTCCTCCGGGCTCACGAACAGGCTGTGATGCCGCCCCTCGATCTCGCCGAGGGCGTAGCCCATCGTGGCCAGGAAGTTCGGGTTGGCGGCGGTGATGGTGCCGTCGAGCGTGAAGCGGATGATCGCCTGCGAGCGGTCGATCGCCGCGATCTGCGCCGCCGCCTCCATGCTCCGCTGCTGCTGCAGGGTGATGTCGGTGGCGAACTTGACGATCCGGATCACCCGCCCGCGCTTGTCCAGCACCGGGTTGTAGGAGGCCTGGATCCAGATTTCCCGCCCGCCCTTGGCGAAGCGCTTGAACGCACGCATCTGGAAGGTGCCCCGGCGCAGATCCTCCCAGAACGCGCGGTAGGCGGCACTCTCCCGCTCCGCCGGCTCCACGAACATCGCGTGCTTTTTGCCCTTCACCTCGTCGAGCGTGTAGCCGGTTGCCTCCAGGAAATTGGAGTTGGCGGTCAGGATGGTGCCGTCCGGCGTAAATTCGATGATCGATTGCGAGCGGCTGAGTGCTGCAAGTTGTGCGCTGGCGATGTCGTCCCGTAAAGAAAGCATGGCCGCCCTGCTGAAAAATGTCGTGTTCAGGAATGAAGCGGGCCGGCGTCGTCGCGGCCATGGCGGCATATTCTCGGTCAATGATTTCAAGGGTCTTAATTCGATCAATGGTCGGCACATGATCCGCGTCGTGGTAGAATTTCTCTTCTCGCCAATTTTGTTCTTATCAGGAGTGAGATGGTGGTGAGCCACCAGTTCCATTGGCTGGGGGTTCTCATTCTCCAGGATGTGGTCCTGAAATCCAATCGTTGCAGCCAGAACCGATAACTTCTGCTGATCCGACATCACGGACATGTGATGCTTGGCCCCGGGATGAATTGGACTCGATAAACGCGATCGGGTGAGGCCGCCCGTGCTCGGCTCGTTCGGGAGGCGCGTCCCGTCGGCCGCGCCATGGACGGTTCGCACCGGATGAGACCGGGGTGGCGGGCGTTCCGTGAGAGACGTTCAGATGGCCGCTTGTTGCGACAGATGCAGGTAGTCCGCCTGGAATTCGGCGACGTCCATCAGGCGCGGCAGGTCGAGGATCGTCAGGCGCTTGCCCTTGCGCTCGATCAGCCCGAGGCGCCGCAATTCGCCGAGCGAGCGGTTCACGTGCACGCTGGTCATGCCGGTGGTGTCGGCAAGGTCGAGCTGTGTCACCGGCAGCATGTAACGATGACCCTCCGTCAGGCCGACCGCGCCCAGGCGCACGTACATCTCGCAGAACAGGTGGGCGAGGCGCTCCACGGCCGAGCGGCGGCCGATGTTCACGAGCCATTCGCGCAGGGTCGCCTCCTCCGCGAGGGCCGCATTCCGCAGGGCGCGGGCGATGGCCGGGCGCTGCAGCAGATCCCTTCCGGTCTCCGGTGCGATTAGCGCCACGCGGCAGGCGGACAGGGCGCCGATGGCATGGTCCAGCCGGTGCGGGAGGGAGGCTGCGAGGTCGCAGCTGTCGCCGGGAACGAGATAGGCCATGATCTGGCGTGCCCCGTTCCGCCGCAGCTTGTAGCGGCAGGCGAAGCCGTCGAGGATCACGACTATCCCCTCGGGCCGGTCCCCCTCGCGGACGAGATCGGTTTCAGGCGCAACGGTTCGGGCGGCGGCCTCGATCGCGGCCAGGGCTCGCCTGTCCGCTTCCTGCAGGGGCCCGAAGCCGCGCAGCTTGCGTTCGAAGGCCCCGTCCGCCGCTCCGTGGGCGGTCACAACCCGCTTCCTGCGCGCTCGGCCGTGGCCTTCCACGCGGGTGCCGGCGGGCATTCCTCCGGCCAAGGCGCGGGCGCGAGGCCCGCGCCGGCCCCCCCCGTTCCCGCGAGGATGCCGGTCGCCGGCTGCGCATCCCATCGGCCGAACCGCAGCATGGACCGAAGGTTCGCCGGCTCCGGACGAATGGCGAGCCGGCACACGGCACTTCGCAGGTTCGGGGTTTGCATTGCTGGTCTCGAAAGTACGTCACCGTACACTGCACAATTTGGAAATCACGCAATGCGTTCGATCAAATCTTCGCGTATTTTTCGCGTATAAGTGGCGCCGTTTCCAATTCCATATGTCCCTCTCGCGGGGCGTGTTTGTATTCGCAGGGAGTGTGAAGTCCTTTTTCGAGGCTTGCCGCGCCGATCCCGGGCGTGCTCCACCCTATCGCCGTCGCTGCCTGCTCGTCGGCTGCCGCGGAGGGCAGGTGGAGACGTTTGCTCCATATCGCGGATCGGATCGGGAAGTATTGACCCAGCTCAAAGCGCGCGCATCCGCCGTTGCTGTCTCGGATGGTCGTTGGGGGGCGTTTCGCGTCAGGGCGTTCCGAGGTCGAGCGAGAACTGCATGGCCTCCCCCGCCGCGCCTTCCTCGATGAAGCCGAGGCGGCGATAGAGGCCGATCGCAGTGGCCGAGCGGTCGACGCAGAGGGCGAGGCGCGCGAAGCCGAGGCCGCGCACATGCACGATCGCCGCCTCGATGAGGCCACGTCCAAGACCGGCCCGCCTTCGCCCGGGCAGGACGCTGACGCTCGTGACGAAGGCCCGCGCGCGAGCCGGGTCGTTGCAATAGACCGCCACGAGGCCGATCAACGTCGGGCCTTCCCAGGCCTCGAACCGCTCGGCGGAGGTCGCGAGTTTGGCGGCGTAGTCAGGGATTGCCACGCGCTTATCGAGCGGTGGGGTGAACGATGCCGCACACGCCGTGAGATGAGCGCGGATGTCGTGGGCTCCGGATCGGTTCCGGAAAAGCTGCGGTGCGATCACCGGGTCACCTGCTCCGGCTCAATCCGCCCCACGCTCGCAGACGAGATAGATGCTGGCGGTCAGATCTGGATATTGGTTGCCCAACTGGTAGCAGCCCTCGACATAGGCATCGGATATGATGCCGGCGGCGAGCGCGGCGTCGAATTGGTAGTTCGCGAGAGCTTTGAAGATCAGTCCGCCGCGATGGAGGGTCGAGAGACCTGCGTCTCGGGTCGTCCGCTCCAGAGTGTCGAAGGAGAACGTGTTGCGGTGCCCGTTCGCAGCCTCGGCCGGGGTGACGGCGCTGTTATGTGTGATCAGCCCCATCTTCACGGCGATCTGACGCGAAGGGGCATTGGCGTTCGGCACCAGCAGGAAGAGCCGGCCGGACGGCGTGAGCCAGCGCCGGATCCGGCGCAGGACGAGAACTGGATCGTCCAGATGTTCGAGGGTATTGATCAGGAAGATCGCGTCGAAGGTCTCTTTCAGCTCCAGCGTCTCGAAGGTCGAGCAAATGAAACGGGGTGCGTCCCCTACTCTTCGCCGCGCCGCCTCGACCAGGGTCGGTGCTGCCTCGACCACCGTCAGATCGGGGTAAAGCCCGGTCAGCCACTCGGTGGATTCGCCGAGGTAGCAGCCGAGCTCCAGCGCCCGCCCCCGCGGCAGGAACGGGGTGAAGGCGCGCATCATGTAGCGCCGGGTGATGGCATCGAAGTCGTAGTTGTAGCGGCGTTCGCCGAACTGGCCGCCTTCGCGGTCATAGTCGCGGGTCTGCGTCATCCCTGGTTCGCCTGATAGAGCCGGCGCGAGGCCGGTTGGTAGAACTCGTCGTAGGAGGTGGGCACCATCGCGTTGAAGCCGAGCAGCTGGCGCACCCGCGGCGAGACTTTCGCCCCATAATCCGGTCCGAGGAAGCGGGGATAATCCATCTGCTGCTTGATGAAGGCCCGGCTGAAGCTGAGCGTGAGGGCGGTGCGCGTCGTGTCCGTGACGTTGCTGCCCGCCGCGTGCCAGAGATTCGAGTCGAACAGGACGATGCTGCCCGCTGGGCCAAGCAGCCGCTCGGATTCGGCCTGGAACACCGCCTCCGGCGGTGGGGCGGGGGCGTGATGCGATCCCGTCAGGACATGCGTCGCGCCGTTCTCGGTGGTGAAGGGGTCCACCATGACCAGCATGTTCAACACCCATGGTGACGAGGAGCGCGCCGAGGCTGCTGAAGTAGCCCGCGTTGTCGGGCTCGCGGTAGATCGCGATGCTGAACAGGTCGAAGGCCTGCTGGTAGCGGCCCCTGCCGGCGGCGACGGCTCCGCCGAGATGGGTCGCGTTCGCGTGGGTCTCGTCGAGGCCGATGACCAGTTCGGCCAGGGTTTCGGCGGCCGCGAGGTCGCCGGCGCCGTAGCGCTCCTGGCCGAGGGCGAAGGCTTGGTCGAGGAAGGCTTTGAAGACCGGCCGGGTCGTCTCCTCGGGAAGGCCCTGCTTCCGGAACCGCTCCATCAGGGCGCCGGCCTCGGCGAACCGGCTCAGGGTGAGGAGCGTGCCGGCCAGCGCCAGCCAGTAGCCGGGATAGTCGGGCTCGGCCCTCAGGGCGGCGACGAAGTGCGGCACCGCCGGGCCCGGCGCCACGGTCCGGCTCGTCAGCACGCCCATCTCGAAATGCGCGCCCGCATGACCCGGATCGGCCTCGAGCGCCCGTTGAAGGTTGCTTCGCGCCTTCTCGGTCCGGCCGGCCGACCGGTGCGCCGCCGCCTTGGCGAGGAAGCGCTCGGCCGGCGGCGCGGCGTTGGGAAGCCCGCTTGCGCGCTTTGTACGACGTTCGAGCATGCCCGGCCTTCCTGCACCGGACACAGTTAAGATTTGTATGGCTAACGGATCGTTAACGCTGCATGCCCGCCTTTCCTGGTGGCCCCGGAAACGACGAAAGCCGCCTTGCGGCGGCTTCTTGCCGATCGATCGGTCGCGCCACCGTCGCGCCCCAGGCGGTCCCGCAGATTGGGCCCGATCTTACGATCTTCAGCCGGACGGGTGATCATGCCCTGCGGCACGAACCGATCGCGCAGATCCTAAGATATTTCGGGCGCCAAAGGGGACCTGAAACGACCGCCAGCGCGGATCCAACCGGCTCTGAAGCCCGGGACTTAGATTTCTAAGTCGTTGTCACCATGCGGTTTTCCTCGCGGGAAAACCTGGTGGTGCAGGCAATCATGCCCGAACCCGTCTCCCCGCGCCATTTCCCTGTATGCGCGGAAAATACAGGGAAATGGGGTGGAAAGCAGCCGGCCTGCACCAAGCCGGTATCGAATTCCTGAAGATCGCCAAGCATTTGGCCGCAAATTCCCTTGGCAACTGAACAGGGAGTTGGAGCAGGCTGAGCAGGGAATTATGAGCGGCGAACAGCGCCGTGGGCGGAACGCAGCGCTCGCATGTCAAACGACACGGCTATGGGGGCGCCTCAGTATTATCTGGCGGGTTGACTGCCCCTATTGGTTAGTTTGCCCCACACACACTTGGTGCGAGCTCAGTTTTTGTTGATGAGCGCAAGAGTATGTGAAACGTGCTTGGATCCCACGTGCCCTGCCAATGGTGTGCCGAATCGTCAGCAGATCAAAAGTTCTACGACGCCCAACCGGTGAGTGCCTGCCAATGGAACAGTTTCAATCATCAGCGGCGAGCCCCCGAAGGTCAGGAAATGGCGCGTCGTGGGGCAAGAGGAGCGCCAACACTTGAACCCTTGCAGAACTTCAAGCCTCCCGGCCGAGACGTCCGCTCGGTAGAAGAAACGGACCTTTGAACGGCGATCACAACATCAGCATATCATGGTCCATTACGGTCCTGCCATTCCAAGCAGACGGCTCACTTTTGCAGTTTCTTCTCGCTCGGCAGTGCCGGCTCATCCCTCGGTGGATGGCCGAACATCGCCTTGTAAGCACGGCTGAACGCTGCTTCGGACTCATAGCCGACCCGTAGCGCGACCTCGCCGACACGTGCCTCGCGGGCGACGAGCATGTTCCGGGCGAGCGTGAGCCGCCACTCGTTCTGGTAGCGCAGGGGTGAGCGCCCGACGAGCGCGGCGAAACGTTCGCAGAAGCTCGACCGGGACATGTCGGCCGCGTCGGCCAGGGTGTTGACGCTCCAGCGCTGCAGTGGTCGCTCGTGTACGACCTTCAACGCTCGGGCGATGCGGGCGTCGGACAACCCTCCCAGCCATCCGGTGGTGTGCCCGCGCTGCACCCAGGTCCGCAAGGTGCGGATGACGATGACGTCGATGATCCGTGAGATCATCAGGGCCGCACCGGGCTCGTCGTCAGTCACCTCGACCATCAGGAAGGGTACGATGCCGTCAAGCCACCCGGCTCCTTCAGCGCGCTGGATGTGGATGCGCTCGGGCAGGGCTGAGATCATGCCGCGAAGGCTGTGGGTATCGAACGAGAACCGGCAGACGATCACCGATGCGTGTGAGGCGGATGCCACCAGCCTGGACCTGCCGAGCCCGCGGGGCAGAAGCACGAGATCGCCCGTGTCGATCACGACGCGCTCCCCGCCATCGTCCTCCACGTTGAGCGAGCCGTCGGCGACCACCAGGACATGGGCGGCTCCAGCTTCCAGGTCCAAGACCTTTGACCACGCGACTTCGTGTAACCGGACATGGTCCCCGGTGAGCCGGATCTGCGCCAGTACGTGCGAAAGCAGGTCGCTGGATACGCACGGTCCGGCGTCCGGAAGAACGGTCAAGTTTTCCAGTGATCCGGTCATGGATGCTATCGGTGTCCGATTGTAAGCGTACCTTCCGAAGCGACGCGTATCCCTCTGAAAAGATGCCGCTTTCATGAAGCCTGGCGTTCCGGTCGCCGAGGCTGCCGCGTGATTGCCCGTCGTCCCGATTCTACGCTGCGTCGCGCACCCGAAGGGAACATCAATGACAACCGTCCAACAACTTGGTCGTGACACATCGGGCTGGCTGAGCTCCTATTACTTCCTCCGTGCTGCAGTGTCTGTCGGTTGGGTTGCGGCCGCCTTCACCCTCGGAAGGGCCATGCCGCCGGCCGCGGCGGCGCTCCTGGTCGCCTATCCCGCCTGGGACGCCGTCGCCAACGTTATCGACGCGCGGCGCAGTGACGGCTTGGCCGCCAATCCCAGCCAGACCCTCAACGCGGCTGCTAGCACCGTCGTCACCCTCGCGGTCGCCGTCGCACTAGAGCGGCATCCGATCAGGTTGGATCGTAGGCGTCGTAGCCTGCGGCCGCGAGATAGTTGCGGCACTCCGCCGTTGAGAAGCGCCTGAACGCG
>NZ_QJJJ01000037.1 GCF_003201865.1 Methylobacterium sp. B4
ACCGGCTGACGAACCCCGGCAAGATCCCGCTCGAACTGATCGAGGTGCAGGTCGGCTCCTACACGGGCGAGGACGACATCATCCGCGTCGAGGACATCTACGGACGCTGAGACCGGCCCGGGGGCGCCCGGCCGACCCGGCCTGCCGCCCCTTCCCCGGCCGCACCCAAATGGGCGTTGACCGGTCGCGCAACGGACGGCGCATTTTGCAGCGCAACACGATCAGAAACTCCAAGTATTGGCGATATCCGGATCTACGCCGAGCGGAAACGGGCTGCATATCGACGCGAATCACGCTCGAGTTCCGCTGCGCCGGAACCGACTCGGCAGGTTTCAGGCGCCGCCCTCGGTCTCGCCGATGATCGGATGACATCCGGAAATCGATGCAACTCGCTCTGGCGAGCGCCGACAACTTTCCGAACATAGGATGGCAGCCCGATTATTGGCTTGCCGCATGCCTACAAAAAACTCGCCAGGCTGAAAACTTGAGCAGAACTTGCTCGCGACCGGACTTGCCATGCTGCGCCGCAAAAGGCAAGGTTAGTCAAACGTGGTTAACGGTTTCTTTTGGAGATGTCGCGAATAAGGAGGCCTAGGTGTCGGATCAAAACCTGTCCCTGATCGGCCCGCGTTTGAAGAGGGCCTCCCTCCTCCCCTTGGGCATGCGCCCATTCGGCGCGCGCCGAGCCGCCGATCGCGTGGTCAAGCGCGGGTTCGATCTGAGCACCGCCCTGATCGCGCTGGCCCTCCTGCTGCCCCTGCTCGTCCTCGTCGCCTTGGCGATCTGGATGGCCGATGGCGGCTCGCCCTTCTACAGCCATCGGCGCCTCGGCCGCGCCCAGAAGAACTTCGGCTGCCTGAAGTTCCGTACCATGCGCCTCGACAGCCAGGAGGCGCTGGCCCGCCACCTCGCCGAGAATCCGGCCGCCCTCGCCGAGTGGACCCTGACGCGCAAGCTCAAGGACGATCCGCGCATCACGCCGATCGGCCAGGTTCTCCGCAAGTCCAGCCTCGACGAGCTGCCGCAGCTCATCAATATCGTCCGGGGCGAGATGAGCATCGTCGGTCCGCGGCCGATCGTCGATGCGGAAATCGAAAAGTACGGCGACGCCGCCTCCGACTATTTCACCGTGCGCCCGGGTCTCACCGGCGCCTGGCAGGTCAGCGGGCGCTCGGACACGAGCTACGCGGAGCGCGTGCGGCTCGACCGCCAATACGTCGCGTCCCAGAGCTTCACCGGCGATATCCTGATCATCCTCCGCACGATCCCGGCCGTCTTCATGGTCAAGGGATCCTACTAATCCCGGGCGTCGGCGAAATCGGAACCTGATGTCGCGGCCGCCGGCCCCCTGAGCGGCGCCCGCGCGATCGGTCCCGACAAATCGCGGGGAGCGGGCCGGGTGACCGGCCGGCGCGATCATCCACGTCCTCGGCCTCTCGCCGAGCGGTCGAACGAGGGAGGCTGCCCCGCCAACGGTGGCTTTCCGCCCACGAGCACCCCTTTCCGAAAGGCCGGCCCCGGAGGCGCGTCATGCGTGTTGCGATCATCCATTACTGGCTCGTGGGCATGCGGGGCGGCGAAAAGGTCATCGAAGCGCTCGGGCGGATGTACCCCGAGGCCGACATTTTCACCCATGTGGTCGTGCCGGACGCCCTGTCGGAGGATCTGCGCCGCCACACGATCCGCACCTCGTTCATCGCCAAGCTTCCGCGGGCGGCGCGGATGTATAAATCCTACCTGCCGCTGATGCCGCTGGCGCTGGAGCAGCTCGATCTCAGCGGATACGACCTGATCCTCAGCAGCGAGTCGGGTCCGGCCAAGGGCATCATCCCGCCGGAGGGCGCAGTCCACCTCTGCTACTGCCATTCCCCGATGCGGTACATCTGGAACATGTACCACGAGTACCGGCGCAGTGCCGGACCGGTCGCGCGCGCCGCGATGCCGGTGCTGACCCATTATCTGCGGACCTGGGACGAGAGTTCGGCCGCGCGGGTGGACCGTTTCGTTGCCAATTCGAGCACGGTGGCCGGCCGCATCCGCCGGTACTACCGCCGGGACGCCGAAATCGTGCATCCGCCGGTCGATGTCGCCGCCTTCGCGCCGGTCGGGCTGGAGGAGCTGGGCGACTACTACCTGATGGTCGGCGAACTCGTCCGCTACAAGCGACCGGACATCGCCGTGCGCGCCTTCAACGCGTCGAAGCGGCGCCTCGTGGTGATCGGCGGCGGCGAGATGCTGGACGAGCTGCGTGCGCTCGCCGGCCCCACGGTGCAGATCCTCGGTTCGCAACCCTTCGCCGTCCTGCGCCACCACTATGCCCGGGCCCTCGGCCTGATCTTCCCCGGCGAGGAGGATTTCGGGATCGTTCCGGTGGAAGCCATGGCCAGCGGCCGCCCGGTGATCGCCTACGGCCGCGGCGGCGCTACCGAGACGGTGGTGGACGGGCGCACCGGCGTCTTCTTCGACGAGCAGGGCGAGGATGCGTTGATCGACGCCGTCGCGCGTCTGGAGAGCCTCGCCCTCGACCCGGCCGAGATCATCCTTCACGCGCGCCAGTTCAATCCCGCCCGGTTCGAGCGGCAGATGCGCCAGGCCGTCGCCGAGGCCTGGATCGGCGCCTACGGCCGGCAGCCGCCCGATGCGGCGCCGGAGGCCGGCGCGCTCATTCCCCTGAGCCGCAGACGGCCCGCCTATGCGTAAGCCTGCAGCCCGCAGCGGGACGTGGCGGCGATGAGGAGCCCCCGCCTCCGCAGCGGCGCCGCGCCCCCGGCCCGCACGATCTGGGGCGGCGAGCGCCCCGAGTCCGAAGCGTCGGCGGGCATCGCCGCGACGCTGAGGCTGCTTCGGCGGAAGGCACCGTTCCTCATGCTGTGGGTCGGGGCCTTCGTCGTCTTCGGCGCCGTCTACGTGAAGCTGCTGCGGCCGGATTTCGTCGCGACGACGCAGATTCTCCTGCAGCCGCGCGTCATCATCAACGACGGCCCCGAGGACGTCCGGCACTTCCACCAATTCATGATCGACGGCGAGCAGTGCGAAACCGAGCTGCGCGTGCTGCGCTCGGAGCAGTTGCTCTACCGGGTCTTCAAGATGCTGAATCTCGCCGCGGCGCCCGAGATCCGCAGCGGGCCGGACGGGCTGTGGTCCTATGTCGGCGCCGAGATCCATCAGTTCGAGCGCCTCATCGGACCCGCCGCCGACGGCGTCCCTGACTTCCATGCCTTCGCCGACCGGGTGCGCGCGCGCCGCCTCGGCCTGTCCTACGTGATCGAGATCTCCTACCGCGCCCACAGCGCCGAGCAGGCCGCCCAGGTCGTCAACGCCATCGCCGTGGCCTACGCCGCCCACCGCCTGCGCGGGGTGCTCGCCCGCGAGCAGCGCCGGGGCGTCTACCTCCAGAGCCGCCTGAAGAGCCTGCACACGCAGATCATCGCGGCCGATGCCGGCATCCGCTTCGGCATCATCCCCGACGGCGGCCTGCCCGATGCCGACATGCGCCTGCTCGGACCCGCCACGCTGCCGCTGCGCAGCGCCTTCCCGAAGCCGGGACCGCTTCTCGCCATGATGGCCGGACTCGGCGCGGTGAGCGGCCTGCTGATCGTGCTGCTGCCCCGGACCACGCCGGCACGCGGCGTCCGGACGATCCCGACCCCCAACCTGCCCGAACGCGCGAGGACCGCATGAGGACGCACGCCCACATCCGGCGTCGCGGCGCGGCAGGCCTGGCCCTGGCCTTCCTGCTCGCTGCCGCCGGGATGGCCCGGGCCGGGGAATCCTACCGGCTCGGCCCCCAGGACCAGCTCCAGGTCAAGGTCTCGGACCTGCGCGCCGGAACGGGCGAGGCCTACCAGTGGCAGGCCTTCACCGGCGAGTTCACGGTGGCGCCCTCAGGGCTGGTGGCGCTCCCCGTCGTCGGCGAGATCGAGGCCAGCGGGCGCACGACGACGGAGGTCGCCGCCGATCTCGCGGAGCGATTGCGGGCGAAGGCCGGCCTCGCCGCGAGGCCCGACGCCTCGGTCCAGATCGTGAAGTTCCGCCCATTCTACGTGATGGGCAGCGTCGAGAAGCCCGGCGAGTACGAGTACCGGCCCCAGCTCAGCGTCCTGCAGGCGGTCAGCATCGCCGGCGGCATGCAGCGGGTGCCCACCGACCTCCTTCTGCGCTTCACCCGCGAGGCCGTGCAGGCGCGCGGCGACATGCAGGAGCTTTCGGCGACCCGCCTCGCCCTGATCGCGCGACAAGCCCGGCTCGATGCGGAGATCAGGGAGACCCCGGTCACCTTCCCGGCCGAACTCCAGTCCCGCGGCACCGAAGCCGAGATCGCCCGTATCCTTCGCGAGGAGCGCCTCGCCCTCGACACGCGCCGGGCGGCGGTCGAGGCGCAGGTCGTCAACCTCAAGTACTACAAGGACTTCCTGACAGAGCAGATCGGCTCACTGACGGCCAAGGATGCCAAGACTGTCGATCAGCTTGAGATGATGAGGAGCGAACTCTCCCGCATCTCGGGCCTCGTGGCGAAGGGCCTCTCGGCGATGCCGCGGCAGATCGAGGCCTCGCAAACCATCGCCACCCTCGAGTCGAACCGGCTCGACGTTCAGATCGCCGTGATCCGGGCACGGCAGGACATCTCGAAAGCCGATCGCGACATCCTCGACCTGAAGGATCAGCGCCGCAACGTCGCCCTGCAGGAATCGGCCGACACCCGGATCAAGCTCAACGAGACCGAGGCGAAGCTCGAAGCGGCCCGCCACCTCCTGCGCCAGGCGGAGATCACCTCGCCCGCCACCGTGGTGGCCACGTCCGACGCCTACGCCAAGCCGGACTATCTCATCCTGCGCCGCCGGGGGAACCGAGCCGAGACGCTGCCGGCCGACGAGGACGACCTGCTTCAGCCCGGCGACGTCGTGCGCGTGCAGCCGCGGCTGGGCGCCCCGGGCCCTTCCGCCGCGGCGGGCACGGGCGGCCCGCGCGTGCTGGCCGGGCAGGCGAGCGATGAGTGAGGCGCGCCCGTGAGCTGGCCTGCCGCCCTGCTGTGGGTACTGATCCTCGCGGCCGCGTTCTCGAACGGGCCGGGCCTGCTCTACCTGCTGATGATCTGCGGCGCCTTCGGCTCCCTGCAGATGCTGCCGGGGAGCGGCGGCGCCAATCTGCTGCCCCAATCGGCCTGCGCCGCGGTGTTCATCGGTAAGGTGATGATCCAGCCCGGCAACATCCGGCGCGGCATCGAGGCCGCCCTCGATCCGCAGCGCCTCGTCCTGTTCTCGGCCTTCCTCGCTTACGCGCTGTTCGGCGCCCTGGTGCTGCCGCGCGTGTTCTCGGGAATGATCGAGGTGGTGCCGGTCTCCGCCTTCCGCTTCGGCACGGACATCCTGAAGCCGGGCGCGGGCAACATCACCCAATCCGGCTACATGGCGCTGTCCTACGCCGCGACCCTGGCCTTCACGGTCATCGGCCAGACGGAAGCGATGCGCGCGCACTACCGGCGCGCGCTGCTCTCCGCGGCCTGCGCACTCGTCGCTACCGGCCTCGTCGACCTGATCACCTTCAGCCTCAATCTCGGTGCCGTCCTCGAACCTTTCCGCACCGCGACCTACGCGCTCCTGACGGATGTCGAGGCCGAGGGCGCCAAGCGCGTGGTTGGCCTGATGCCGGAAGCCTCCAGCTACGGCACGGCCTGCGTCGGCATGGCGGCGGCACTCGTCTTCACCCAGCCGCTCTACCGCGCCGGCAACGAGCAGGTGCTGGTGATGGTCGCGATCGGCGGGCTCGTACTGATGACCATGCTTTCGACCTCGTCGACGGCCTATGTCGGGCTTGCGGTGTTCGGGCTGGTCTACGGCCTCGATCTTCTGGTGCGCATGCTCGACGCGGGCAATCCGCGCCGCGACCAGATCGGCCTCGAAGTCGGCCTCATCGTGCTCGTCGTCTTCGCGATCTTCGCGACCTTCGTGATCCAGCCGGCGCTGTTCGATCCGATCGTGGCGATGGTCGACAAGATGGTCTTCCAGAAGTCCAGTTCGGCCTCCTACGTCGAGCGCAGCCTGTGGAACCGGGTCGGCTGGCACGCCTTCCTGGATTCCGGGGGCCTCGGGGTCGGGCTCGGTTCGATCCGGGTCTCGAACTGGGTGATCTCGATCCTCGGCAGCACCGGCCTGTTCGGCGCGCTGATGATGTTCGGCTTCATCGCGCAGCAACTCGTGGCCGCCCCGCGGAACGCGACGCGCGACGCGGTCGTGTTCGCCACGGTCACGAAGCTCGCGCTCGTGCCGGTTCTGGTGATGTACCAGCTCGCCGGCACCATTCCGGATATCGGGATCGCCGCCTCCGCGGCGCTCGGCATGATCGCCGCCGCCCACACGCCGCGGCCCGCCGGCCGAGCCATCTCCCGACCGCCACCTGCGGGCCCGGCACCGGCGGTCAGCCGCCTGTCGGAGGCCCGGCCGTGAGCACAGGTCCCTTGTACGAGCGCAAACTCGTCGTTCCCGGAGACCGAATTCGATCGATGCCGAAATCGATACAATGTCGAGTCGAGCGAATACTTTACACGAGAGCGAAGATAGAATCAAAATCGGAATTTGGCCAAATTAACGACTTGACAGATATCTCCACCGGTTGCCTGCTGACAGAATTAAACAATCCTGCCCGAAGACGATATATTCTAGTTTGTTTTCGTGCCGGAATCTCGACCATCTTGGTCGCTCTACGAGTGAACGATGTATTCTGGCGACGTGCGTCCTGTCACCCGCGAGCCACGGCTGACGCATCCGAGGGCGCCGTCCCCGGTGGCGGCCTTCGCGATCAACGGCCGCTTCTACGCCCAGCCCGTGACCGGCGTGCAGCGCTATGCCCGAGAGGTCGTCTCGGAGATCGACCGTCTCCTGAGCCATCAGGGTGCGCAGGCGCGGATGATCCTGCCGCCGACGGTCGCGCCGCCGGCCTTCGCGGCGATCCAGCCGTCTCGCGCGGGCGGCGCCTCGGGTCATCTGTGGGAGCAGGCGATCCTGCCCATCCGGTCCGAGCGGCCGTTGCTCAACCTGTGCAACACCGGCCCGCTCGCGGCGCGCCGGCAGATCGTGTGCATGCACGATACGAACGTGTTCGACGCGCCGGGCAGCTACAGTCCCGCCTTCCGCGCGCTCTACCGGGTGCTGCTGCCGGCCCTCGTCAGGCGTGGGGCGACTGTCACCTCCGTCTCGCACTTCTCGGCCCGCCAGCTGGCCCGGCACCTCGGGATTTCGCCGCAGGCGATCACGGTCATGTACAACGGGCGCGAGCACGTCTTCCGCTGGAACGCTGCGGCCTCCGGCCTGCCCGCGCGCCTGAGCGGGGGCCGTCCCTTCGTCCTGCTGCTGGGAAGCCGCGCCCGGCACAAGAACGCGGCCTTCATCCTGCGGCAGGCGGAAGCGCTCGACGCTCTGGGCATCGACCTCGTGGTGGCGGGCGGCTCGGCGGCAATCTTCTCGCGGACGGAGACGGTCAGCGCACGAAACATCCACGGCCTCGGCTTCGTCACGGACGACGACCTTGCCTGGCTCTACGCGCACGCGCTCTGTCTCGCCTTTCCCTCGCGCTCCGAGGGTTTCGGCGTGCCCCTGCTCGAAGCGATGACGCTCGGCTGCCCGGTCATCGCCTCGGATCAGTCGTGCCTGCCGGAGATTTGCGGAGGGTCCGCCCTCCTGGCGAATCCGGACGACGCACCGGCCTGGCAGTCCCATTTCCGCAACCTCGTGGCGTCGCCGGAGCTGCGCGCCGACCTGCGCGGACGCGGCCTGGAGCGCGCGGAAGCCTTCTCCTGGCGCGAGGCGGCGCAAGGCTATCTCGACCTGCTGCGCCGGCTCTAGGGCGCACGCCGCCTCCAACCGCGATGCGATCCGACCCTGCAACCGGGGCGGCCGCGCTGCGCACGCGGATGGCATCGACCGGAAGGCCGCATTCGATTTGTCCGATCAGCGAGAGAGGCCAGCGGTGACGAGCACCGGTCCCTTTGACACCGCCGATCCCGAGCCGGCGCGCGTCTGTGTCGGGATCGCGACCCGGGGCCGCCCGGACCAGCTCGCGGCGATGCTCGACAACCTCGCCCGCCAGACCTTGAAGCCGCAGTCGATCATCGTCTGCTGCTCGGGACCCGAAGATGTCGGCGCGGTCGCCGTGCGCAGGGATGTGACGGTGGTCTACGAGACACCGGGCCTCGCCCGGCAGCGCAACGGCATTCTGCGGGCGCTCCCGGACGGCACCGACTGGGTCGTCTTCTTCGACGACGACTTCTATCCCGATCCGCGCTGGATCGAGACCGTGTCGGGGGCGTTCCGGGCCGAGCCGGGGCTCGCCTGCATCACCGGCCACGTGCTGGCCGACGGCATTCTCGGACCCGGCCTCACACGGGACGAGGCGCTGGCGCGCATCGCCGCCCACGATCCGGGCGCGGGCGCGTGGGTGATCGAGGGCTACAGCCCCTATGGCTGCAACATGGCCTTCCGCTGCGCGGCCATCGAGGGACTGCGGTTCGACGAGCGGCTCGTGCTCTACGGATGGCTGGAGGATCGCGACTTCGGGACCCGCGTCGCGCAGCGCGGCGGCCGGCTGATCAAGCTCGGCCCGGCCACCGGCGTCCATCTCGGCGTCAAGGGCGGCCGCGTGTCCGGACGCAAGCTCGGCTACTCCCAGGTGATGAACCCGGTCTACATGCACCGGAAGAGCACGATGACCACCGCGCAGCTGATCCGCCAGATCAGCCGCAACGTCGCGACCAACCTCGTGAAGTCGGCCCGACCCGAGCCCTATGTCGACCGCCGCGGGCGCCTCGTCGGAAACCTCATCGCCGCGCTCGACCTGCTGCGCCTGCGCCTGACTCCGGAACGGGCCGCCTCCCTATGAACTACACCACCAAGATCCTCCGCCCGGACGACTCGCATGACGGCCCGCTTGCCGGGCTCGACCGCATCGACCTCGGCGAGCCCGGGCACGAATCCGAGACGACGCTGATCGGCGACCTGATCGCCGCGATCCGGCGGCATGCCCAGGCTCTCGCGCTGTGGGTCCTGCTCTGCACGGCGGCAGGCATCGCCTACGTGGCGATCACGCAGCCCGAGTTCGTGGCCGCGGCTCAGATCGCGCTGGAGCCGCGTGTGCGGCTGCCGCCCGGCGCCGACGCCGCCGCGGCGGCGGCGGCCACGGTCCCGGCGCTCGACAGCGCCCAGGCGGAGAGCCAGGTGCAGGTCATCCGCTCGGCGCGCAACCTGCGCTACGTATTCGATACCCTCGGCCTCGACGCGGATCCCGCCTACGCGGCCAAGGGGCCGAGCCTCCTCGGCCGCACCGTCGGTTTGCTCTCGGCCCTGGTCCCTTTCCTGTCGGCACCGCCGCTCTCGCCCGAGGAGGCGGCGATGCGCGCCCGCGAGATCGCTTTCCAGAACTTCTCCGACAGGGTTCAGGTCAAGCGGCTGGGGCAATCCTACGTCCTCGAAGTGTCCTTCCGGGGCCTGACGCCGAGGGATGCCGCCCGCCTGACCAACACGATCGCGGCCGCCTATATCCGCGACCAAGTGCTCGTCCGCGCCGCCTCGGACCAGCGCGGCACCGAGTTCCTGCAGGGCCGGATCGCGCTGATCCAGGCCCAGAAGAAGGCCGCCGACGAGGCGGTCGCCACGGGCGTGATCACCGACTTCCAGTTCCCGGATTCGGATGCGCGCATCGTCGGCGCGGCCCTGCGCCCGCTCGCGGCCGCCTATCCGCAGACCAAGCTGATCCTCCTGCTCGGCGCCGTCTTCGGTCTCGTCAGCGGTGTCGGCTGCATCGCGGTCCTGCACAGCTTCGACCGCACCGTGCGCTCGCCCGCCCAAATCCGCCGCATGCTCGGCATCGATTGCTTTCCCGTCCCGCGCTATCGGGAGGGGCGCCTCACGGAGACCAGCGCCCTCGGCCGTCCAGAATCCGATTTCGCGCTCGCCCTGCGCCGGCTGCGCACCGTCCTCTTCGCCGTGGGAGGCGAGGACCGCTACATCACGATCGGCCTGCTCGCCTGCCACGCGGAGGCGGGCTGCACCGCGCTCAGCGCCAATCTCGCCTGCCTGCTCTCCGCATCGAGCGACCGGGTGCTGCTCGTGGATGCGGACCTGCGGGAGCCCGAACTCACCCGCCGCTTCGCGCCCAGGGCGGCGGACGGGCTCGAAGGCCTCGTCCTCTCGCCCGCCAACGGCGCCGAGCTGCCCGAGGTCGCGCTCGCGGCCTCGCTCAGCTTCGTGCCCGCCGTGGCGGCCGGGCGGACGGCCAACCCCAACGCCTTCCTCGGGGCGCATGCGATGCGCGCGGCCCTGGCGCGGGTCAACGGCAAGCGGGACATCCTCCTCGACCTGCCGCCGCTCGACGCTTCCTCCGATGCGCAGGCGATCGGGCACATGCTCACCGGCATCGTCCTCGTCGCCAGCCTGAACCGGACGAAGCTCGACCAGCTCTCGGACGCGATCCGCGCCCTCCACTCCGCCCGTTGCCGCGTTCTGGGCATCGTCCTCAACGATCCGGTGCAGGCCCGCAGAGCCAGGAGGCATGTCCGTGCATCAGCATCGTGAGGAGCGGCATCGGGAGAGCGGGCGGGCCAGCGGGCTGCGCATCGGACTCTTCAACGTCAAGTACAGCCCAAACCTCGGCGACGGTCTGCTCGCGGAATGCATCGAGGCCGAGCTGATGCGGATCGTGCCCGGGCTCGTCGTCGAGGCCTTCGACCTCGCGGGCCGCACGGACTACGTCGCGGGCGGGCGCCTGCGCGGGGCGACGCTGAGCCTGCTCCAGAGCAGCCCGACGCCCGTACGCCACGGCCTCGTTCGCACCCTGCTCGGCCATTCCCTGAGCCGTCAGCGCCCGATCTGGCGCGCCCGGCTCGCGGGTATCGACGCGGCGGTGACCGGCGGCGGCAACCTCTTCAGCGACGCCGACCTCAACTTCCCCCTGAAGATCGACGCGGCCTGGGGCGAGCTGCGCGCGGCCGGGATCCCGACCGCGGTCTTCGCCGTCGGCGTGGCCGACAACTGGTCCGAGACCGGGGCCGCCCTGTTCCGGCGCGCGCTGGCGGGCACGCGCCTTCTCGACGCCTCGGTGCGCGACGCGCGCTCGGCCGAGATCTGGAACCGGCGGCTCGGAGCCTCGGGCGCCCCCCGGGCGCGGGTGGTGCACGATCCCGGCCTCTTGGTCGCCCGGCACGTGCCGCAGGTCCGCGGCCCGCGCACGACGCCGCGGATCGGCCTCGGCCTCACCCATCCGACCACTTTGCGCTACCATTCCGACGAGGCGGCGGTGAGCGAGCGCGCCCTGACGGAATGGTACGCCGCCCTGGTCCGCGGCTGCCTCGCGCGGGGCTGGTCGGTCGACGTCTTCACGAACGGCAGCCCGGAGGACGAGGCCTATCTGGGCCGCCTTCGCGCGGTCCTGGCCGAGACCGCCCCGGCGCCGACCGGTGGGCCTGCCCTCGCCTTCGCGCCGCGCTTCCGCAACCCGACCGAGCTCGCGACCTTCGTCTCAGGGCTCGACCTGCTGATGGCCCACCGCCTGCACGCCAACATCGCGGCCTATTCCTACGGCGTCCCGCAGATCGGCTTCACCTGGGACCTCAAGCTCAAGAGCTTCTTCGATCTCGTCGGGCGCGGCGAGTACGTCCGCACCGCCGGCCGCGACGGGCCCGAGGCCGTGCTGGCGCTGGCCGAGCGCGGCCTGCGCGAGGGCCTCGACCCTCGCCGCCACGGCGCGATCCTCGACGAGGCGGCGGCGGACGTGGCCGTCCTCGCCGAGACTTTGAAGGCGGGTGCCGGGGCCGGTGCCGCAATTCCTTGCGAGGCGCACCCATGACGGGCGCTCCGGCCGCCGCGCGCGCGGGAGGAGCCTTGCCGAGCCGCGTCGTCGTGATCAACGACCGCTCCCTCGCCTTCGGAGGCGCCACGGGGCTCGCGCTGCTGAGTGCGCGCCTCCTGCACGCGCGCGGCATCCCGGTGACCTATCTGGCGGGCGATGCGGGCGCGAATCCCGCCCTCGCCGAGGCCGGCATCCCGGTCCACGCCCTCGGAGGCAAGCGGCTCCTCGAAGCGGGCGCGCTGGCGAGCCTGAGCCGTGGCCTCTACAACCCGGCGACCCTCGATCTCGTCGGCGACCTGATCCGCCGCCACGACGCTCCCGGCACGGTCTACCACCTCCACACCTGGAGCCAGATCCTGTCGCCCGCGGTGTTCCGCGCCCTCGAGCCGGTGCGCGCACGGCTGTTCGTGAGCGCGCACGACTTCTTCCTCACCTGCCCGAACGGGGCCTACGCGCTCTTCCGGCAGGGGGAGACCTGCCCGCATGTGCCGCTCGGTCTCGCCTGCCTCACGGCGCAATGCGACCGCCGCAGCTACGCGCACAAGCTCTGGCGGGTGGCGCGCCAAGCGGTACAGGCTCGCACCCTGCGCTACCGGGACGCGGCGCCGCGCGTCCTGGCCATCCACGCGGCGATGCGCCCGCTCCTCGTCCGCGGCGGGGTGCCGGACGCGGCGATCACGACGCTCCCGAATCCGATCCATCCCTGGAGCACGACCCGCATCGCGGCCGAGCGCAACCGCGCCTTCGTGTTCGTCGGAAGGCTCAACGAGGAGAAGGGTCCCGATCTCGCCGCGCGGGCGGCGCGGGCGGCGGGCGTGCCGCTGCTGGTGATCGGCGACGGGCCGCTTCTGGAGAGGCTGCGGCGCGAGCATCCCGAGGTGCGCTTCGCCGGCCGTCAGCCGGCCGAAGCGGTGGCGCGCCTCGTCCGCGACGCCCGCGCCCTGGTCATGCCCTCGCGCTACCCGGAGCCCTACGGCCTCGTGGCCGGCGAGGCTCTGTGGAGCGGTCTGCCGGTGATCCTGACGGATCAGGCGCTGCTCGCCGCCGACATCGTGATCCGCGAGGCCGGCCTCGCCTGCGACCCGCGCGAGGAGGCGGCGCTGGCCGGAGCCATGGCGCGGCTGGCGGGCGACGACGCGCTGACCGAGCGGATGAGCCGCAACGCCTTCACCCGCACCGCCGATCTCGGTCACACCAGTGAGGGCTGGACCGATGCCTTGCTCGACGCCTACGCCGCCGCCCTGCCGAAGGCGGTCCCGGCACGCGCCGCGCTGCCGGCCTGACCGGAACCCCGCCCCAACGCGCGGCCTCTCCCTGGCCTCCGGGATGAGCGGATCCCGGTCTCGCGTGATCCTGCCGGTGTGCCCGCGCGAAACACGCGGGGCGATCGGTCCGAGCCCGTCGCGCTCGCGAGCCCTCAGCGGCTCGGGCAGCGTGCCGCCCGGCCCTCGGGGTCCGGGGCGTAGACGTGCACGTAGTCGACGAGGAGCACCGAGGGATTGGGCGTCCTGTCGATCGGGAAGCCCGAGCCGAGCGCGAGGTTGACGAGGGGGAACAGCGGCTTGTCGAGTTCCGGCGGGGTCGGCCGCTGCCAGACCGATTTGCGGTCGAGATAGTAGGTGATGGTCTCGGGCGTCACGCGCACGCCGTAGGTGTGGAAGGCGTCGAGGAGCGAGCCGGCCGGCACGGGGATCTTCTGCACCGTATTGGTGGTGCGCTTCTTGTCCTCGCCCTTGTACCAAACGTGAAGGGCCGCCGAGTAGGCCGCATCCGAATGCCCGTAATACTCGATCACGTCGATCTCGATGCTCGGGGTCTTGTCGGCGTTCGGTCGCCGCGTGCCGAGCCAGAAGGCCGGCCAGGTGCCCGGCCCCGGCGGCAGGCGCATGCGCGCTTCGAAGTAGCCGTAGCGCAGGCCGAAGCCCGCACCCGTGCCGTCCGAGGCGGCGAGCAAGCCGGAGCGCCACTTGCCCGCCTCGTCCCGCCGGGCGGTGATGTGGAGAATTCCCTCCTTGATCGAGAAGGGGCCGGCGGGCGCGTCGTCGACGAAGCGGGCATCGCCGAAATCGCCGTTCCAGGGCGTGTGCGCGATCCAGCGCGCGGAATTCAGCACCCGCGGAGCGACGCTGAGGCTGTCGAACTCCTCCATGAAGGCCGGCTTGTAGGCGCAGAGATCGAGCGCCTCGTCCGCCGCCGCGGCCGGCCGGGGGCCGAGCGCGCTCGCGGCCAGGACGCAAAGGAGGAACGCGGGGCGCAGAGCCGGTTTCAGGGTCGAAACCTTCATCGGTTGAGCATCTCCCGGCTGATGTCCACGTGGCGGCGGATGTAGGCTTCGGCCCCGATCCCGGCCTCGACCATGCGCGCCTGGGCTCGCTCGGCGCGGAGGCGGGCCGCCTCGGGATCGGCCGCGACCTCGAGGAGCGCCGCCCGCAGCGCGGCCGGATCGCCCGGCGGCACGTAGCGGACGGCGTCGGCGCCGAAATAGCCTTCGAGCCCCCCGGTGGCGGTCGCCACCACGGGCAGGCCGGCGAGCACCGCCTCTTGGATCACCGTGATGCCGCTGGCATGGCGGTTGGGCTTCAGCGGCACGCAGACCACGCTCGCCGCGGCGAGCTGCGCGGCGAGTTCGGCCTGGCTGCGGGCCTGCCCGATCCGCAGGTTCGGACGCGAGCGGGCGAGCCGGCGCGGCGCCGTGCCCGACAGGATAATCGCCGAGGCTTGCGGCAGCCCGTCGAGCGCCGCGACGAGGCAGGCCCAGTCGCGGTGGCGGTCGCTGCCGATCGCCAGGACGCGCAGCGGACGGCACGGACGCCGGACGGGAGCCGTGACCCGCTCCGAGGGTATGCCGAAGGGCACGTGCAGGACCCGCTTGTCGGGAAACAGCGCCCGGGCGACCGCGAGGTTCTCGGTGGAATGGACCGTGAGCACGTCCACGTCCCGGATCAGGCGGCGGTACAGCATCCGGCGAAGCGGGCCGAGGCGGTGCCAGCGGTCGAACAACCAGACGCTCTGCCCGATCAGCTTCGGCCGCCGCTTCCGGAAGACGAGGGCCGCGGCCACCGCGAGGAACTGCGATTCGGTGTGCGTCCAGACCACGTCCGCCTCGGCGAGCGCCCGGCCCTGGCGCTGGGCGTGCAGCAGGTCGAAGCCCAGGAGGACGCGCAGCCCCAGACGCAGGAACCGGACCGCCGGGTTCTCCGGATAGGCCCGCGCGAAGGCGAGGGAGCAGCCCATCCGCTCGGCGCGGCCGTAGCCGTAGGGCGTTTCCTCGTTGACGCCGACCAGGGTGCCCGCCTCCCAGGCCCGGCGCCACGCCGCCGCGTCCTTGTCGGTCGCGAGGTGGACGAAGACGCGCCGCAGGCCGGCGCCGCCGGCCCCGGCCCGATCCGCTCCGGCAACGAGAGGCTCCTGCGCATCCGCCTGCAACAGCGCACCTGCCTGAACGCGCACGGTCCTCGCGGGTCGGCCGCACCCGGCACGGGGCGCGCCCACCTGCAAAATCGCCCGCGGACCACCCGCGGCCGGAAACGTGCATGGATTTTGCAACGCATCATCGTCAGGAAATTGTGAGGATGCAAGACATGCCCGAATAGATGCCGCCGCGATGAGCGATCATTGATCTGATTACGATGTATCCAGCCCATCGCTGAAGCTGGATGTTCGGTCGTTTTGCGCCCTTCCGCGCCGCACAGAACTGATTTGTTTCCCTCATCCGCCGTCTCGTGCGGATTCGAACAGTCTTGCGTAACGGTCAAATCGGCTCGGCGAGGACGAACGTCTTCCCGAAGGCTGCGCGGTCGCCGCGCGGAAGGGTCGGCATGGAGATCGCTTCAGGATGAGGGACGAGAACCAGCGTCTCCCGGCCCATGGCGCCGCCTCCGATCCGGAACGGGATTCCGTGGCGGAGGCGACCGTCGCGCTGCCGGGGCCTGCCACCGGGCCGGGGTTGGCCCCGGCCTTGATGACGGCGCAGGCGCAGCCGGAGGCCGAACCGCCGGGCGGCGGTTCCCGCAGGCTCGCGGTGAACGTGCTCGCCGGGGGCGGCGTGAACCTCGTGAAGATCGGCCTGCAACTGGTGATGCTGCCACTGATGGCGCATCTGCTCGGCCCTGCCGAATTCGGGGTCTACGCCCTGGCGCTGCCCACGGTCGCCTTCTTCATGACCCTGGCCGATGGCGGCCTCGGCGCCTCCCTCGCCCGCGAACCGACGCAGTCGCGCGAGATCTGGTCGACCGCCTTCTGGCTGGTGCTGATGGTCGGGGCCGGCCTCACGCTTACCGTGGCCGGCTGGGGCGTGGTCCTGGCGCAGTTGTCGCGCGAGCCTCGAGTCGCGGAGGTGATGGCTCTGCTCTCGGTGAGCTTCCTCTTCGTCACCCTCTCGGTGCTGCCCTATGCCCGGCTGACGCGGGAGCGCCGGCTCGCGGCGATCTCGGGGGCCGATCTCGCCGGAAACCTGCTCGGCGCGGCGGTCGCAGTCATCCTCGCCGTGGGAGGCGCGGGCGCGATGAGCCTCGCCGCGCAATACGTCATCCTCTACTTCGTGCGGGGGAGCGTGCTGAACCTCCTGGCCTTCGTGCGCCCGAGCCTCGTCTTCCGGCCGTCGATGCTGAAGTCGCATGTCTCCACCGGCAGCGCGCTGGTCAGCAGCCGGCTCGTCGATTTCGCCGGCCGACTCGTGGAAAACCTCGTCTTCGGCCGCTTCTTCGGTCCGGCGGCACTCGGCACCTTCACCTTCGCCAACCAAGTGCCGCGCTTCGTCTGCGAGGCGGCGTCCGGCCCGCTCTGGGGCGCCCTCTATGCCCACGCCCTGCGCGAGGACGACGTGCGTCTTGCGCAGCTGCACGCCAAGCTCGTGCACATCCTCAGCCTCCTCCTGGCGCCGGTGGCCTTCCTCACGGCCGCCGTCGTGCCGGGGCTGATCCTGCGGATCCTCGGCCCCGACTGGAGCGACGCCGCGACCCTCCTGAGCATCCTGATTCCGTTCTACGCGCTGAACGCGGTGGCGCATCAGAGCGGCGCCCTCCTGCTCGCCAGGGGTTCGGGCTGGACGGTGTTCCGCCTCTCCCTCATCCTCGTCGTCGCGCGGGCAGCCGCGGTGCTGCCCGGTCCCTGGCTCGGCCCCCTCGGCGTCGCTTGGGGCATCGGCGTCGCGCAGGTGCTCTTTGCCGGCCTGATGCTGCGGGCGCCCGGCCGGGTCGGCCTGGCGCCGATGGGGCCGCTGCTGCGCGCGATGCGGGCGCCCACGCTCGCCGGGCTCGCCGCCGGCCTCGCCTGCCACTTGATCGTGCGGGGCGCCCCCACCGAGATTGGGCGCATCGGCCTCGGGCTGCTCGCCGGCCTCGCCGGCTACTTCGTGGTCCTGTTTCTGCTTGAGGGCTCACGACTGCGGGAGGATCTTGGCGGCATCCGGCGCCTGATCCAGCGATGAGGGGATCGCGAGACCGGGCTCCGCGCGCGGCCCGAACCATCACAGGGAGTGTTCTGAAATGATCACCGCCGCCCTTCTCGACGCCATCTGGCAGAGGCCCGCTCTCTGGGAGAGACTGCGCGGATTGCTGCGCAGAACGGGCTACGACACCACCGACTGGGTCCGCTCGGCGATGTACCGCGACTGCTTCGCCTTCATTCAAAAACTCGGGCCGGAAACGCTCGACGTACTGGAAATCTCGGGCGGCAATCAGTGGACGCGCGATTTCGCCTTCAAGAGCTACGAGAACACCGAATATCCGGGCTTCGACATCTGCGCCGAGACGCTGCCGCGCCAATTCGACCTGATCATCGCCGATCAGGTGTTCGAGCACCTGCCCTGGCCCTACCGGGCTGGCCGCAACGTCTGGTCCATGCTCAAGCCCGGCGGGCACCTCGTCATCGCGACCCCCTTCCTCGTGCGCATCCACCGCGTGCCGATCGACTGCTCGCGCTGGACGCCGGACGGGTTGAGCTACCTCTTGCAGGAATGCGGCTTCGCCGCGCAGGACATCCGTGCTCAAGCCTGGGGGAATCGTGCCTGTCTCGTGGGCAATCTCCGCACATGGCGCAAGCGCGGCTTCTTCGGCTCGCTCGCCAACGAGCCGGATTACCCCGTCATGGTCTGGGCCTTCGCCCGGAAGGCGCCGGACGCCGTCTGAGTGCGGGCGCAGCCCTCAATCGTGCTTGATGTGGAGGTCGCCCTTCTCCACCCGGCGCAGATCCTTCTTGAACAGGAGGCGCGCAGCGTGGCGGAGCAGAACGATCGCGACGAGGCCGGTGAAATAGCCCACCTGCAGCGCCACGAAGGCGCCGGCGAACATCCCTGCACCGAAGCCGCTGCCGGTCAGCGCATTCAGCACGGCGAGGAAGGCGACGATCCCCAGCGCGGTCAGAACGAAACCGATCACGGAAACGTAGCGGGCGCATACGCCTCCGAAGAGGGCAAAGAGTGCCCAGATCGTAATCGTTCCCATCACACTCCTCCGTATCCCGGCATAACACGGTCGCGGACGGTTCGACGACTGTACCCGATGGCGCCGTGATGATGCCGGCGACCGATGAATAAACCATTCGCGCACCGAAGCGACGGCTCTCGGCGGCGAGGCGATATCCGGAATCTGTCGCGAGGCGACGCTGTTCTGAGAACCGGGAGGCTCAGTCTCGCGCGCAGCGCCCGCCGTAATCGGCGGGCGGGATGGGGCGCCGGCAATTTCTGGAGCACGCGCCGTCGATCGGACCTGTGAGCCTGAAGGCCGCCGTTCCGCACCCCTCAGGAACGGGGATCGGGCCGGAAGACCCGGCGGACGAACCGGTCCCCGACCATCCGGCAGAGGCGGTAGGGTAGGCCGTAGAGTTCCGACACGCCGACGAACAGGATCGCCGCCGTCCTCAGCAGAAAGCCCGGCTCTTCCTCAGGCTCGGCGCGGTCGTACCAGAGCGGGTCGCGATCCTGCATGGAAGGATTCCTCGTCCGACACCGGCATTCCGATCGTCGTAAAGATTTCCTTTACCATGAACCGTGCCAAGCGGGGCCGCACCCGGCGATTACAGGATCAGCATGTCGGCCGTGAGATGCTTCACGTCGAGGACATTGATCGCGAAGTCGGGCGACAGGTTTCCGTCGACATTGCCGGAGAGGACGCCCTTCTCGAAGCGAAGCTGCCCCGCCGCGCTGAAGGCGCCGGAACCGATGAAGGTGAAGGACTGGTCGCCGGGCAGGAGCATGTTGGCGTCGATCTGCGACAGGTCGATGAGGTCCCCCTGCACGGCCGAGAAGCCGGCGATGGTGTCGCGCGCACCGACCGGACTGTCGGTGACGTTTTGGAAAACGAACCGGTCGGCCCCCGCATCGCCGTAGAGGCGGTCGGCTCCGGCGCCACCGATCAGCACGTCGTCGCCGTCCTGGCCGGCAAGCCGGTCGTCACCGGCCCCGCCGACCAGCATGTCGTTGCCGGCCCCACCGAAGATGCGATCGTCGCCGCCCAGGCCCGACAGCACATTGGCACCGTCGTTCCCGTAGATCTCGTTGGCGAGCCCGTTCCCGGTCGCGCTGAGATCGGACCTGCCCAGCAACGCGATCTTCTCGATATGGTCGGGCAGGGCGTAGGACACGGTGCTGCGGACGGTGTCGTAGCCGCCATCCGCGCTCTCGACGATCCGGGTGTGCGAGTCGGTGACGAGGTGGGTGTCGTCGCGGCTCGTCCCCTGCAGCGTCGGTCCCACCGGCGGCGTGCTCACGGGCCGGGCCTCGTAGGCACGGAAGTAATCGACGTAGAGGGAGGCATCGTTGAGACCGGGATCGATCGGCCAGCCGCCGCCCGCCGCGAGGTTGATCATCCAGATCGGATCGGTGTCGAGGGCCTCGGGCGTCGCCCGCGACCAGTAGGCCTGATCGTCGAAGTAGAACGTCATCCGCTCGGGCGTGATCTCGACGCCGTAGGTATGCCAGCCCGTGGACACGATGTCGGCACCCGGATTGGTGCGGGCGTAGTCGCTCGTGTGTCCTTCCAGGGTCGTACCGGCCCAGTCCCAGTCGTGCACCACGCTCGAATACTGCGTCGGCATCGCAGTGCCGTAATTCTCCATCACGTCCACTTCGACCACCCGATCGCGCGTGGCGGACAGCCGCTCCGACTCGATCGACCAGAGGGCCGACCAGACCCCCTTCCCGGTCGGGAGCCAGAGCCGGGCCTCGTAATAGCCGTAGGCATCTCCGTCGCGCACGGCGCGGCTGCTGCCGTCCGGGAAGGTGTCGGAGATTAGCCCGCTCTGGAGCTGCCCGTTGGCGTCGCGGGTCATGTGGATGCGCAGGGCCGTCTCGCCGCCCTGCTCGACGATGGAAAAGGGCGCGTTGACCGCGCTGGCCGGCACGAAGCGCGCGCTGCCGAAAGACCCGCCCCAGGCCTGCCCGCTGTACCAGTTCGCATCCGCCGTACGGCTCGCCGAGACGCTCAGAGTCCTGAACTCGTCCGCGTAAACCAGAGCGTAGCCCGTCGGAGCCGACATGATCTCATCCTCGAAGACCGCAGAGCGCTTGCAAGATGTTTGCCGAAGCCTAAGCGTCGCCGTTCTAAGAAGATCTGAATCCGCCCGGATCCGGGCGCGGTAGCTGCCGCTATCGACGGCGCCTCATGCGATGGATTCTTCGCGATGACCCCAGCTTCACAGATTCGCGCGATCCGCCGTGGGATCCGGCCAAGGCGTGCCTCGTCCCGAAAGTCGGCGTCCCCCCTGCGCCGATGGCTCGGCTCCACCCGTTACGCCATGATGTTGGTCTAGACTTCCGCCTCGTCCTCGCGAGGCGACGCCGAGGCGATCCAGGGCGCGGCGCTTCCGGACTGATCGTGCCCGCGCAAGCGCGAGCAGGCGTAAGCCCCCTCCCCTCTCGCGGGGCGTGTCGGCCGGGCTCGGTCCGGCGGGTTGCACGTGTTCGCGGGTTTCGATCCGCACGGGCCTGACGGGGCGGCTTGGCCCATGCGCGGTTTAGCGGCGTGGTGTGGACGCGGCGAGGCCCGCGCGGGGTTTGGCCGTGCGGGCGGGTCTGTGGTGTGTGGGGGTTT
>NZ_QJJJ01000038.1 GCF_003201865.1 Methylobacterium sp. B4
AAGCGCCGACACCTCGGAGCAGGAAGGACAGCGATCGCCCGATCCAGTCACCCGGATCAGCTCCGCTCCACCACAAACTCCGAAGACCCCGAGGCGCCTGACCACCAAGCGGTGGACCGCGGCACCCCGTCGGTGAAAGTGGGTTTACGGCAGCCCCGCCTCGCCGTCAATCGGAAAATCGAGGAAAGAGCGCCGGGGGCCGCTAGCGGCCCTCGGAATGCGCCGGAAGGGCATTCCGAGGACGGAGTGCCCTTGCCTCATCCGCGCGTGCCCCAGCGCGCGCCCATCTGGCTCGGGCGGGCCGCATCGGGACCGAGTGAGGGACCGCTGGCACGGGCCGGGCGGTGCGTCGACTTGGTGGATTCGCTTTCCGGCGCCAGCATGTCCGGCACGCCGGCCTCGGCCTCCGTACCACGTCCCTGCGCGAACTGACCCGCCTTGCGGAAGCGCCAGAGGTAACCGGGCACGACCGCCTCGACGGCGGTGGGCTGAATGCCGAGCGCCTCGATGGTGCGCCCATCCGCCTTCGCCGCTTCGGAGACGACGTTGTCGCTTTGCAGCAGGGTGACCTGATCACGGGTGAGCTTGAGATTGGCCGGCAGCAGCCCGAGGGTCAGCATGTCGGCGAACTCGATGACCCGCGCCTGGATGCGGGCGGCGGGCTCGGGCAGGTCGAGCACGGCGCGGCGGCGCATGGTCACTTCGAGCATGTAGCGCACGAAGTATTCGAGCGAATTCACCTCCGGCCCACCGAGTTCGTAGACGCGGCCTTCCGGCACCGCCCCATCCACGGCGCGGGCCACGGCCTCGGCGACGTCGCCGACGAAGACAGGCTGGAACCGGCTCTGCGCGCCCGCGAGCGGCAGGACCGGCAGGAAGGTGGCCAGCGCGGCGAAGCGGTTGAAGAAGCCGTCCCCGGGACCGAACACCAGCGAGGGCCGGAAGATCACCGCGTCGGGACAGGCCTTCAGCACCTCCGCCTCGCCCAGCGCCTTGGATCGGGCGTAGATGGAGGGCGATTTGGCATCGGCGCCGATCGCCGAGACGTGGATCAGCTTCGCGCCCACCGCGGCGGCGGCGCGGGCGATCTCGCCGGCGCCCTCGGTCTGGAGCTTCGAGAACCGCTGTTTGCCCGATTCTTGCAGGATGCCGACGAGGTTGATGACGATGTCGGAATGCTCCACGGCCCGGCGGATCGAGTCGGGGTAGCGAAGATTGGCCTGAACGGCCACGATCTGGCCGACCTTGCCGAGCGGCTGCAGGAACAATGCGAGGTCGGGCCGGCGCACGGCGACGCGGATCCGGTAGCCGCGCTTAGCGAGCGCCCGCACCACATGGCGCCCGAGAAAGCCCGAGCCGCCGAACACGGTGACGAGCTGAGTTTCCGGACGGGTCGGAGGCGTGGCTGCGGTGACGAGGCTGCTCATGGCCGATCGAGGCCCCTTTCTCGGGTGACACGTCGAGACCGACGGCACGGGGCCGCAGGGCCGACAAGCCACGGAGCGCAGCCGTCGGCAGGACGCTCCTTAGACCAGTTTGAAGTCGAGGGCAGCCGGTCGGGCCAAGGAATTTGCGTGGAGAAAGCGCCGGCGCGCCCTCCGGCCTCTCGTCAGTTACGGCCGAAGCGGCCCTCGCGCAGGAAGTGCAGGGTCTCGTCCTGGAGGCGGCGGCTCCACATCATGGTCGGATGGGCGACCGGCAGCACGATGTGATCCGTCATCCCCGCGAGCCGTGTTCGCGCGACCGTGACACGCCCGTCATTCGGCCCCGGCAGCAGCAGCGAGGCCAGCGGATAGACGCTGCGGCTGCCGGCAATGATGCCGAGGGGGTAATCGACCGGGCCGAAGAGCCGGCGGCACGTCTCATTGCGTTTTGTGACGAGTTCCGCGCCGGCCGGGCCGAAGACGCGGCGGTAGAGGGCGAACCGGTGCAGCGCGTCGGCAACCTCGCTGCCCTCGTTCGGCGGCCCCAGCATCACCACCCGCCCGAGATTTTCAGGTCGGTGGCCGGTGAGGAGCACGCGGGCGACGAGGCCGCCCATCGAGTGGGTGACGATGTGGAGGCGCGCCACGCCCGCGCCGAAGGCCGAGACGGCGGGCGCCAGCGCTCCGGCGATCTCGGCGAGCCCCAGGTGCCGGGCCGGATAATCGAGGTTGAGGGTGACATATCCGGCTGCGCTCAGCCTGCGCTCCAGCGGCCGAAGCGAGGCGGCCCTGCGGGCGATGCCGTGCAGGAGGAGAACCCCCTCGGTCGCGCTCACGGTCGTCCGGCTCCCGCGAAGGCCTCGTGAAAAGCCTCTTGGAACGTCTCGTAAAGGAGCGCGGCGAGGCGCTCGACCGCCGGCCCGCCAGGGCCGCTCCGGCGCAGCCGAAGTGAAAGGGCCGGAAGGGGCGGCAGGCCCGTCTCGCCCGGATCGAGGGGGCGGAGCGTCCCCGGCAGGCCGTGCGCCGTGCGCAGGGTGAGGCCGAGGCCGGCGGCCACCGCGGCCCACAAGCCGGCGAGCCCCTGGCTGGTGAAGCTGATGCGCCAGGGGATGCCGGCCGCATCGAGGGCTTCGCTCGCAGCGTGGCGGAAGCGGCAGGGCGCCCCGAACAGGGCGAGGGGCAGCGGCCGGCTCGCGGCGAGCGAGAGATCCGACTTCGGACCGACCCAGACCATGGGCAGGTCCGCGACCAGGGTCCCCTCCCCCGCCCCGCCGGCATCGTCCCAGAGCAGCGCGAGATCGAGTCGTCCGGCCTCGACCTCGGCGCGCAGGACCGCATCGCGCTCCACATGCGCCTCGACGCGCACCGCCGGATGCAGCCGGGCGAAGCGGGCGAGCACCGCCGGGAGCCCGGTCTCGGAAACGTCCTGCGGCAGGCCGAGGCGGACCCAGCCCGTCAGCGCCGGCGCGGCGACCGCGCTGACCGCCGCGTCGTTGAGATCGAGCATCCGACGGGCGTAGCCGAGCAGCATCTCGCCCGGCTCGGTCAGCGCGAGGCCCCGGCCGTTCCGGCGCAACAGCGGGCAGCCGACCTGATCCTCCAGCTTGCGCAGCTGCAAGCTGATCGCCGAGGGCGAACGGCCTAGCCGCGCGGCGGCCTTGGCGAAGCTACCGAGATCGATCCCGGTCACGAAGGTGCGCAGCACGTCCATGTCGAGATTCACGGGGAGCGCGGCCATCGTTGAGTTTTCCAAAACAGTCGCTTCAGAACTACGCGATTTTCGCAACGATGCTGCGTGGCTAATCCTGTCGTCGTCAACGGCGGATCGGCCGCCGGACACGAAAGGACCCCCCTCAATGCCCTTCGTCACCCTCAAGGTTGCCGGCCCTGCCCTTGCGCCCGGCCTCGCCGCGGAGCTTCAGCAGTCGATCACCGCGCTGATGGCGGAGGTGCTCGGCAAGCGGGCCGATCTCACCGCCTTCCTGATCGAGCCCTCGGTTCCCGGAGACTGGGCCGTGGGGGGCTCGGCTGTCGAGGCGGCAGCCCATCTCGAGGCGAAGGTGACGCAGGGCACCAACACGGTGGAGGAGAAGGCACGGTTCGTGGCCGAGGCGCATGCTTTGCTGGTGTGCCTGCTGCCCGGACCGCTGCCGCTGGCGACCTACGTCGTCGTGCACGAGGTGGCGGCGGAAGCCTGGGGCTACGGGGGCCTCACCCAGGCGCAGCGGGCGCGGGACGCCGCCCGGGGGTAGAGCGGCGACGTCTTGAAAAATTCTCGGCATATCCTCCGGCACACCTCCCTGGCATCCTGACACGGCCGAGCGGCGGACAGGCGGGGCGGAACGAGCGAATGCCGGCAGGTTCCTTGTTCCTGCTCTACGCCGCCCTCTACGGCGGGTACGGTGCGCTCTCTCCGTTCCTGCCGCCCTTCCTCGAAGCCCGTGGGCTCGACGCGAGTGAGATCGGGACCCTGCTCGCCGCGGCGATGCTGGTGCGCCTCGCCGCCGGGCCGATCCTCGGACGGCTCGCCGACCAGCGCGGCGCCGTGCGCGGCTTCCTCGCGGCGGGACTGGCCCTCGCGGCGGGGCTGACCTTGGCCTTCCTCGCCGGGTCCGGCTTTCCCGTTCTGCTGACGATCGCGCTCGGTCAGGCGGTGGCGACGGCCCCCTTGGCGCCGCTCGCCGACGCGGTAGCGCTGGCCGGAGGCCGCAACGGGGCCGCCTATGGCCGCATCCGCGGCGCCGGATCGGCCGCCTTCATCGCCACCACGGTTCTGACCGGCTTCCTGGTCGGACCGTTCGGCCACGGTATTGGGCTTCTGCTCTGCGCTGTTCTGTTCGGCGCGGCGGCGCTGGTGGCGCTGCGCCGTCCGGCGGCTTCCAGACCACCATCTCTGCGCGGCGAAGGCCAGGCGGAGGGACTGGACGAGGGCGGATTTCGTCTCCTCGTCGCCGATCCACGCTTCCGGCGCCTCGTGCTCGCCGCCGCCCTGGTGATCGGCGCGCACGCCATGCACGATGCCTTCGCGGTCCTCGTCTGGCAGGGGGCGGGCATCGGACCGCGGGCGGCCGGGCTGCTCTGGGCGGAGGCGGTCGCCGCCGAGGTCGTCGTCTTCCTCTGGTTCGGATCGCGCCTCGTGGCGCGGATGGGGCCGCCCCGGGCGCTGGCGCTCGCCGCCCTGGCTGGCGCCCTGCGCTGGGCCGTTCAGGCGCAGACCGCGTGGCTTCCGGCACTGGCCGTCATCCAGCTGCTGCACGGGATCACTTTCGCGCTCCTGCACCTCGCCTGCCTGCGCCTGATCGTGGAGGCCGTGCCGGAAGCGCGCCGCGCCACGGCTTTGGCACTCTACGGCACCTTCGGCCTCGGGCTCGCCTCCGCGTTGATGACGCTGATTGCGGGGCCGCTCACCGGCGCGCTCGGCATGAAGGGGTTCTGGGTCATGGCCGCCGTCAGCCTGTCGGCAGTGCCGGTTGCGCGCTCGCTCGCGAGAATCCGATAAGGAGAGCCGTCCGCATTCGCCTTCGCGAAGCGGGACATATATAGAACATTCAAGGCAGCCACGATGATTCCATGCCCGCCGTCGCCGACATCCTGATCCCGCTCGCCCTCGACACCGCCTACAGCTACGCGGTGCCGGCTGGCCTCGTGCTGGCCGAGGGCGACATCGTGCAGGTGCCGCTGGGGCCGCGCGAGACGATCGGCGTGGTCTGGGGCCTGGACGAGCGGGCCTCGGGCGGGAACCTGCGCCCCGTGACCGGCAAGGTCGAGGCGCCCCCGCTCTCGGATGCCCTGCGCAAGCTGGTCGATTGGCTCGCCCGCTACACCCTGGCGCCGAAGGGCTCGGCGCTCGCCATGGCCCTGCGGCTGCCCGATGAGACGGCCCGCAACGAGGCGCCGCGGGTCGGTGTGCGTGCCGCGGGCAAGCCTCCGGCCCGGCCCACGGCCGCCCGTGGCAAGGTGATGGCGGTGGCCGCCGACGGGGCGGTGCGGGGCAAGAGCGCGCTCGCCAAAGAGGCCGGCGTCTCGCTCAGCGTCGTCGATGGGCTGATCGACGACGGTGCCCTGGAGACGGTGGCACTGATGCCCGAGCCCGTCGCCCTGCCGCCCGACCCGGACCATCCACGGGTGCCGCTGTCGGAGTCGCAGGATGCGGCGGTGCAGGCTCTGATCGCCCCCTCCCCTGCCGGCAGTCCCACCGGTGAGACGGTGCTGCTCGAAGGCGTGACCGGGTCCGGCAAGACGGAGGTGTATTTCGAGGCGGTCGCCGAATGCGTGCGGCAGGGGCGGCAGGCGCTCGTGCTGATGCCGGAGATCGCGCTGACGGCGCAGTTCCTCGACCGCTTCGCCGGACGCTTCGGCGTTCGGCCGGCGACTTGGCATTCCGGCATCGGGGGGAAACGCCGCGAGCGGCTGCGGGCGGGCGTCGCCGCGGGCGAGGTCTCGGTGGTGGTCGGCGCCCGCTCGGCCCTGTTCCTGCCGTTCCGGAATCTCGGCCTGATCGTGGTCGATGAGGAGCACGAATCCGCCTACAAGCAGGAGGACGGCGTGCATTACCACGCCCGCGACATGGCGGTGGTGCGCGGCAAGATCGAGGGCTGCCCGGTGGTGCTCGCCTCGGCCACGCCCTCGATCGAGTCGCGGGTCAACGCCCAGAGCGGACGCTACCGCCACGTCTCCCTTCCCGGTCGCTTCGGCGGGCGGCCGCTGCCCGACATCGCCGCCATCGACATGCGCCTCGACAAGCCGGAGCGCGGGCGCTTCCTGTCGCCGCCGATGGTGAATGCGGTCAAGAGCACGCTCGCCGCGGGCGAGCAGGCGCTCCTGTTCCTCAACCGCCGGGGCTACGCGCCGCTCACCCTGTGCCGGGCCTGCGGCCACCGCTACCAGTGCCGCAACTGCTCGACTTGGCTGGTGGAACACCGCTTCCGCCGGGCGCTCGTCTGCCACCAATGCGGCTATGCCGAGCGCAAGCCCGAGGCTTGCACCGAGTGCGGCGCTTTCGACCATCTCACTCCCTGCGGACCCGGGGTGGAGCGGATCGCCGAGGAGGTGACCGAGCTATTCCCCGAGCAGCGCGTCGTCGTGCTGTCGAGCGACTTTCCCGGCGGGGCCGAGCGCCTGCGGCAGGAGTTGGAGACAGTCGCGGCGGGCGATTGCGACATCGTCATCGGCACACAGCTCGTCGCCAAGGGCCACAACTTCCCGCACCTGACCCTCGTCGGCGTGCTCGACGCCGATATCGGTCTCACCTCCGGCGATCCCCGGGCGGCCGAGCGCACCTTCCAGCTGCTCCAGCAGGTGACGGGCCGCGCCGGACGCGGCGAGCGGCCGGGCCGTGCCCTGGTGCAGACCTACCAGCCCGAGCACCCCGTCATCGCCGCTCTGCTCTCGGGGGATGCCGAGCGCTTCTACGAGGAGGAGATCTGGGCCCGCGAGGCGGCGGGGCTGCCGCCGTTCGGGCGGCTCGCGGCGCTGATCGTCTCGGGGGAGGAGCGGGAGAAGGCCGAGGCGCACGGTCAGGCGCTGGCGCGGGTCGCCGAACCGCCGGCCGGCGTGAGCGTGCTCGGACCGGCCGAGGCGCCGCTCGCCCTTGTGCGCGGGCGCTGGCGCTTCCGGCTCCTGGTGAAGACCGAGCGCGGCATCGACGTGCAGAGCTATCTGCGCGACTGGCTGGCACGGGGGCCGAAGCCGCGGGGGAATCTCAAGGTCGCAATCGACGTGGACCCGCAGAGTTTCCTATAGTCACGCCACCCGCCGTCCGCCGGCGCGGGGCGTGTTCCACGGCCGGCGTTATCCAAAGGAGCGTCGAGCTGTGCTGAGCTACGAGAAGAAGCCCGATTCCGCGATCGCCGAGATCGTGGTCGATGGGAAGATCTCCGACGAGGAGATGAACGCGGTCATGACCGCGATGAAGGCCGACCTCGACAAGGGCGGCCGTCTCAAGCTCCTCGAGGACATCCGCAGCTTCGAGGGCATGGAGCCTGCGGCCTTCTTCAAGGACCCTCGCTTCGGGATCTCGATGATGAAGGGCGTGAGCCACGTGGCGCTGGTCACCGACGCGACCTGGCTGCGGGCCGTGGCCGAGACGTTCGGGTTCGTCTCGCCGGTGCAGATCAAGGTGTTCGAGCGCGCGCGCATCGGCGAGGCACGGGCCTGGCTCGAAGCGGGCGTCTGATCCCGCCGCGATTTTAGCCAAGGAAAAAGGGCGGGTCCTTTCGGCCCCGCCCTTTTTCCTGTCGTGAAGCGTGATGCGTCCTACTCGGCGAAGGCCGTGCGGACGGTGCTGCGGCGGGCCGTCCAATGGCCGGTGCAGAGACCGCCCGAGACCCGCCAGGTGCCCGAGCCCGAGCGAGCCTGGAGCCGGCCCGAAGCCGTGCCGCTGGCCGCCGACGTGGCAACGTTGAGACCCACGCCGCCGTCGGTTCCGACGCGACCGGTGACGGTCGTTCCGCCGGAGGCCGCGTTCGTGATCGGGCGGACCTGCCCGTCCCGAACCACCAGGGTATGAGTGTACTGCGCGTCGCAGAGCCCGCTCTCGGTCACGAGTTGAACCGACCACGTCCCGTCGAAGTCTCCCGCCACGGCCGGCGAGGCGAGCGTGGCGGCCAGAGCGGCGGCGAGGGCGAGTTTGGGCATGCGTCATCCAGCTCAGCGACGAGGACAAGGTGTAGGAAGCGCCGTCGCTCGCGCTCCGTACCGTCGTTCTGTGAGATGTCCGCACCATACCCGAACAAGAGGCGAGAATATGACGACGGGCAATGGCAGGGCCGCCGACAAATCACGACTGTTCGAGGAACAAATTACGCGTAGGGCTTGAAGAAGTTCCGTTAGATGTGACTTTTCAGCACGTAACTGTTGCAAGCACAGCCGTAAGGCAGGCTGAACGGCGCAGCTTATCTAGCCGGAAGCAGCCGCGGCCGAATGCCGGCCCATCGTTAGATTGTATTCGGCGGGAAACGAAGCGGCGGCACCGCGGCGGCCGGATCGATCATGGCGGCTGGCAAGGTGAGCCTTGCTGCGGGGGGTGCATCAAGGCCGATGGCTCGTCGGCCGCATGCTGAGGCTCGACCAGCGATTGTCTCAAGGGAGAAAGAGAGATCGACCCCGCGTCAGGCGGAAGGTTCGGCGAGCCGTGCCCGGTGGCGGTCGAGGGCATCGAGCAGGACCGGCATGAAGGCGGACGCGCCGTCGAGTTCGGCCACGCCGCGGTCGAGCCGGCCGAGGGCCTGCACCTGCGCTTCGAGCCCCTGGAACGGCGCGAGATAGGCCCAGATCGCCTCGTCGGCCTCACCGACATTGGCCGGCTGTTCCGATGCCAGAAGGGCCGAGAAGATATCGAGGGTCGTCTCCAGGCTCGCCACGTCGCGTCCTTCCGGGTGCAAGGGCTGCGGGCGGCGCCGGATGAACCGGCACCGCCCGTGGAATCAGTGCGTCCGCGGCGAGCCGCTCTTGCCGGCCTCGTCGCGGCGGTGGTGACGATCCTGCTCGCCACCGCCGCCGGAGACCTTGGAATGGGAGCCGTTGGTCGCCGCGTTCGGCGTCGGGCCCCGGCCCTCGGTCGGATCGGGCCGGTCGGGCCGCTGGTGGCTGCTGCCGGGACCACCATGGTGGCGGTCGGCGGCGGGCGTCTTGCTGGAGGTGCTCATCGATCCTGCTGATGTCCCTGATGCGTGGTGTTGACCTTCGAATTGCCGGCCTGCCCGGTCTTGTCGGGATCGTTCGGGGTGGCCTTGGTCGTGTCCTTGGGCGCGGACTCGGCACTGCCGGGTCCCTTGTCGGAGCGATTGGCCGGCGGCACCGGCGGTGGCTTGGTCGACATGAGATCTCTCCTCGGTTCGGGGAACGGATCAGCGGTGGCGGTGACCGCCGATGAGGCTGGCCGCGGCGGCGAGCCCGACGCCGGCGACGACCGCGGCCGTCGTCAGGGGATGGAGCGCGCCGCGGGTGTAGAAGCTGCGGCGCATCACGGTGCCCGGATGGTCGCCGGCAGTGCGGCCGCCCTCGCCGGGGCGGTCGAGCGAGCCCGCGGGATGCCGGGCGGGCTCGTCGCGCATCTGCTGGCCGGTCATGGTCGTGCCGATGCGATCGAAGACGCGCGGCGCCACGGCCTGCGCCGCGCTCATGATGCGCCCGCCGCCGCCGATATAGATGTCGCGGCGGGGGTGTTCGGCCGCATGGACGATCGCCTCGGCCACCTCCTCCGTGCGGTAGACCGGCGGGGGCAGCTTGGGCTCGCGGTCGGTGTAGTTTCGGGCATGCGCCGGGAAGGGCGTGTCGATCGCCGCCGGCTTGATGAGCGTGACCGCGACCGGAGCGCCCTCTTCCTTCAGCTCGATCCGCAGGGAATCGGTGAAGCCTTTGATGGCGTGCTTGCTCGCGCTGTACATGCCCTGCAGCGGGAAAGGGACGTCCGAGGCGACGCTGCCCAGGTTGATCAGCGTGCCCCCGGATGCCTTCAAGTGCGGAAGCGCGGCGAGCGAGCCGTAGACCAAACCCCAGAAATTGACGTCGAACAGGCGGCGGTGGTCGGCATCCTCGACCTCTTCAAGCCGGCCGATGATCGAGAGCCCGGCATCGTTCACCCAGGTGTCGATGCGGCCGTAGCGCTCGACCGCGGCGCGCGCGAGCGCCTCGACCTGGGGGCGGTCCGAGACGTCGGTGGCGAGATGGAAGGCCTCGCCCCCCTCCCGCTCGATCTCGCGGCAGATCTCGGCCAGAGCCTCCCGGTTGCGCGAGGCGAGCACGACTCTCGCACCGCGCCGGGCGGCAAGGCGGGCCGTGGCGAGGCCGATCCCGCTCGAGGCTCCGGTGATGACGACGACCTGCCGGTCGAGCGGCTTCTTGCGGGCGCTCGGCATGCGCTTCTCCTCGGATGACGGGCGCGGGAAAGGACCGGCGGACGGTGGGGCACGGTCCGCCCGCGGGGCTCAGGTCTCGCAGGCTGAACCCGGTCGGGCACGGCGAAGTTTCCGCCGCCTCAGGACGGCCAGGCGTCGAGGATCTCGGCGGTCGGGGCCGTCTCGATCTGCTCGCCAAAGCGGCTCTGATAGAGGAACATCATCGCGTCGTAGGTTTGGTCGGCGGAGGAGCAGACCGCATCGCAGGCCACGATCACGCGGTAGCCGCGATCGACCGCCCCGAGGATGCTGGCGAGCACGCAGACGTCCGTCTCGCCCCCGGTGACGACGAGGGTGTCGATCGCCTCCGCCCTCAGGACCTGCTCCAGTTCGGGCTCCATCCAGGGGGAGTAGACGCGCTTGTCCACGACGCGGGCCGGAGGCACGAACCGGCTCAGGCTCGGCAGCAGGTCCACCATTTCGGGCCCGAGGGCATTCAGCGTCATGCTGGGCCAGTGCTCGTAGTAGCGCCGCCACGCGCCCGCCGCTTCGCCCGGCGAGGCGGGGCAGACGAACCGGGTGAACACGGTCCGCTGCGGGTGCGCCGCCGTGATCCGTTCCAGATTGGGCAGGATCCGGGCGAGCCAGGGCGTGTGCCAGTCGGTCTCCTCGGCAAACATCCGCTGCGCGTCGACGCAGAGATGGGCGGCCTTCAGACCCAATCCGCCGAACTTCAAACCGTCTCTGCCCGCCATGGCCCGCTCCGATCTCCTCTTCCGCGCGTCCGCTCTCAGTTCGGGTGGAAGACCACCTTCACGCAGCCATCCTTCTTGTCGCGAAACGTCTTGTAGAGATCGGGCCCGTCCGCGAGATCCGCGGAGCGATGGGTGATCAGCGATGCGGTGTCGAACCGGCCCTCCTGGATCAGCTTGGTGAGCGGTTCGAGGTAGCGCTTCACATGGGTCTGGCCGCTCTTCAGGGTCAGGCCCTTCTGCACGATCGAGCCCATGTTCACGGGGATCGGACCGCCATAGACTCCGGGCACCGAGACGATGCCGCAGGGCCGCACCGCCTTGATCGCCTCGGTCAGGGCATAGGGCCGTTCGGTCGAGGTCAGCTTCTCTTGAAGCGTCGAGATCACGCTGGAGAAGCCGTGACCGGCGCTGGCCTCCATGCCGACGCAGTCGATCACCCCGTCGGCGCCCTCGCCACGGCTGATCTCCTTGATGCGTTCGAACACGTCATCCTTGGCGAAGTCGATGATGTCGGTCGCGCCGTACTTGGTCGCCAGGGCAAGGCGCTCCGGCACCGTGTCGATGGCGATGATGCGCTCGGCGCCCATGATCTTGGCCGACTGGATCGCGAACAGGCCGACGGGCCCCGCGCCCCAGACGGCGATGATCTCGCCGCCCTTGATCTCGCAATGCTCGGCGCCCTGCCAGCCGGTCGGCAGGATGTCGGTGAGGAACAGGACCTGCTCGTCCTCCATGCCGTCGGGCACCTTCATCGGCGCCACGTCGGCCATCGGCACGCGCACGTACTCGGCTTGCCCCCCTGCGTATCCGCCGGTGATGTGGGAGTAGCCGAACAGGCCGGCGGTGGTGTAGCCGAACTGCGCGGCGGCCATCTCGGCATTGCGGTTCGAGCGCTGGCAGACCGACCAGTTGCCAAGCCGGCACTGGCGGCACTCGCCGCAATTGATGTTGAAGGGCACGACGATCCGGTCGCCCTTCTTGAACTTGGTGAAGCCCGGCGCCGTCTCGACCACCTCGCCCATGAACTCGTGGCCAAGCACGTCGCCCGACTGCATGGTCGGCATCTGGCCGTCCATGAGGTGGAGATCCGAACCGCAGATCGCGCAGGACGTCACCTTGATGATGACGTCGCGGGAATCCTCGATCGTGGGATCCGGCACCGTGTCGCAGCGGATGTCGCCCTTGCCGTGCCAGCACAGTGCTTTCATCAGACGTCCTTGGAAGCTCGGAAGGCGGTGCTCGTGGCAGCATCGCCGGAGGGCAACCCCGGTTGCGTACGGCCAAGTTCCCGCCCCGCGCTGCGTCCAGGCGCCCTACGCACAGGCCGGCCTCAGAGCTTGATGCCGACCCTCTGGTTGAGGCGGGTGACGACCCAGACCGTGCCGATCGCCACGCACACGCCCCAGCCGACCTCCACCACCCGCGAGCCCGCCATGAGTTCGACCGGCCCGAAATGGGGCACGAGCAGGATGATGGTGGCGGTGATGCCGGCCAGCCGGCAGGCGCTGGCGACGTTGAAGAGCCAGCAGGCCAGGGTCGCCAGCACCACAGCGGCGGCATAGGTCGGAAGCGACGGGCCGAGGCCGAGATAGGCGCCGAGCCCGACGACACCCCCGATCGTGGCACCGGTGAACTGATCGCGGGCGGTGGAGCGGGTGGCGCCGAACTCGGTCTGCGCGACGGCGACCGCGGTGATCGCCGCCCAGAATCCCTCGCGCAGGCCGAGCAACTGCGTCGGCAGGTAGGCGACGATGGCCGCCGCCGCCGACATCACGCCGTGGGCGAGCCCGCCCGAGAAGCGGCGCCGCAGCGGCAGGCGTTTGCGCAGCCGCGTGACCTGATCGCCCAGCCAGCGGATACGGCTGGTGTCGCGATCGGCCTGTCGCGTCTCCTCGCGCGTCGCAGCGGCGGCCTCGGCCCGCACGGCGTCCTCGACCGCCTCCTCCGCACTCCGCTCGCCCTGTGCTCCCACCGATACCCTTTCGGCTCGCATTCGCTCTTCCTTCGTCCCTGCCCTCGCCCGCGGTCCGATACCCGGCGGCGAGCGCCCGGACCAACGCGGGTCGCGGCGGCAAATCGCGCTCGGGCCGCAGGAAAATTCGGCCGAACCGCTCCGGCGCGGCGGGGTTGTCCGGGCACGCCCCCACAATCCCCGACACACGAAGCGCCGGAACCCGAGCCGATGGAATCCTTTCCGAAGCCCCCCTTCCCCGACCAGCCCCAGCCGATGCCCGGCCGCACCGCCGCGATGGATCCGAAGCCGGACCACGGCGAGACGAGCTACCGGGGATGCGGGCGCCTGGAGGGCAAGAAGGCCATCGTGACGGGCGGCGATTCCGGCATCGGCCGGGCCGTGGCCCTCGCCTTCGCCCGCGAGGGCGCGGACGTGCTGATCTCCTATCTCGACGAGGAGGAGGACGCCGCCGAGACGCGCCGCCTGATCGAGGAGGCCGGCCGCAGGGCGGTGCTGGTGCCGGGCAATATCGGTGACGCCGCCCATTGCCGACAGATCGTCGAGCGGGCGGTCGAGGCGTTCGGGTGCGTCGACGTGCTCGTCAACAACGCCGCGCATCAGGCGAGCTTCAGCGCCCCGGAAGAGATCTCGGACGAGGAGTGGGAGACGACGTTTCGCGTGAACATCCACGCGATGTTCTACCTGACCAAGGCCGTGCTCCCGCACATGCGCGAGGGCTCGTCCATCATCAACACGACCTCGGTCAACGCCGACGCGCCGAGCCCGCAGCTGCTGGCCTACGCTACGACCAAGGGCGCCATCCAGAACTACACCGGCGGACTCGCGCAAATGCTGGCCGAGCGGGGCATCCGCGTGAACTGCGTCGCCCCGGGTCCGATCTGGACGCCGCTGATCCCCTCGACCATGCCGGCCGAGAAGGTGAAACAGTTCGGCTCCCAGGTGCCGATGAAGCGACCGGGCCAGCCCAAGGAACTCGCGCCGATCTACGTCATGCTCGCCTCCGACGAGTCGAGCTACGTCTCCGGCGCCACCGTAGCGGTGACCGGCGGCAAGCCGATCATCTGATTTCCTTCGGACCGGCCGAACGCTGAAAGGATGCCTCCGTCCCCCCGGAGGCCGGACGCTTTTTCCAGGAGCCCGCCCGTGAAGAACCTGCACGGCGCCGTCGTCGTCATCGCCGGCGCCTCGAGCGGCATCGGCCGCGCTGCCGCCCTCGCCTTCGCCGGCGCGGGCGCCCACGTCGTCGCCGCCGCCCGGCGCCGCGAGCCGCTGGAGCGGCTCGCGCAGGAATGCGCGCGGCTCGGCCCCGCGGCCCTGGCCGTTCCGACGGACGTGACCGATCCGCAGGCGGTCGAGGCCCTGGCGCGGGCGGCGGAGGAGCGCTTCGAGCGCATCGACGCCTGGATCAACAATGCCGGCACCGGCGTGTTCGGTCCGTTCCAGGACGCGCCGCTCGACCTGCATCGCCGCACGATCGAGGTGAACCTGCTCGGCACGATGCACGGCGCCTACGCCGTCCTGCCCCGCTTCCTCCAGCGGGAGTGCGGCGTCCTCGTCAACATGGTCTCGCTCGGCGGCTGGGCGCCGGCGCCGTTCGCGGCGGCCTACACGGCAAGCAAGTTCGGCCTGCGCGGCTTCACGGCGAGCCTGCGCCAGGAACTGCGGCGCTTTCCCCATATCCATGTCTGCGCAGTGTTTCCGGCGATGGTCGACACCCCGGGCTTCGTGCACGGCGCCAACGTCTCGGGCCGCACCCTCGACCCCGGCCCGATGCTCTACGCCCCCGAGGAGGTGGCCGAGACTTTGGTCCACGTGGTGCGCCATCCCCGCGACGAGATCGCGGTGGGCTGGCCGGCCCGCGCGGCGCAGGCCGCCTACGCCTTGATGCCGGGGCCGACGGAGCACCTGATGGGCATGGCCCTCCACAGGGCGCTCGACCGGGCGAGTCCCGCTCCCGTCACGCACGGGGCGCTGCGCGCACCGGTCGCGGAGGGCACCGCCTCGCGCGGCGGCTGGCTCGCGCGAAAGGGCTTGCCCTCGGCCTCCACCTTGAGCGGAATCGGCCTTGCCGTCGCCGGTGCGGGGATCGCGCTCGCGCTGGGCCGCCTCGGCCGAAGGCATCGGTCGCCGGAACGGTGAACGCAGGATGCGCGAAGAAAACCCCCGGTTAAGCCTAAGCGCCTATCACCGGCCCATCGAGCCTGGTGATGAAAGGAGCGCCGATGACCAGGGACCAACTCGCGATTGAACTGAAGCGCATGGCCTCTTCGCAGGTCAGCGACATCGAGCGCGCGGTCAAGGCGGGTCACAAGACCATCGCCCTGAACGAACTGGCCGACCTCGACCGTCAGCTCAAGGCGCTGGCCGCAGCGCTCAAGGCCAAGCCCGTCATCCGCGCCTGAGCGGATGCCGAAACCGGACGGCGCATCCGCGCCGCCTGCAACGGCCCCCGCCCCAGGGCGGAGGCCGCCGCAGACCGGACCGGCTAACGGTCCCGGCTCAGCAGCAGCAGCCAGCCGACCCCGAGCATCGCCACGGTCAGACCGATGATGACGAAGACCGGCGTGCCGAGATCGATCAGGCGCGGGGCGAGCTGCGTGGCGAAGGCCGCCACCACGAGGCCGACCGCCACCCGCGCTGCGCCGCGCTCGATGCCGCGCACCAGCTTGTCCATCCCCTTCAGCTCGATCTCGACGGTGACGCGCCCCTGCTTTAGGCGCACCAGCATGAGATGGATCAGGGTCGGCAGCTCGGAGGCCGCCCCGTAGAGGCCGGTCCCGAGCGACTCGGCCTTGCGCATCAGCCCGCGCAGGGAGAACTGCGAGCGCATGCTCGCCCGCACGGTGGGCCCGGCGGCGGCGAACAGGTCGAAGCCCGGATCGAGCTGGCGCATCACGCCGTCGGCGGTCACGAGCCCCTTGAACAGGATTGCGAGGTCGGTCGGCATCGCGAGGTCGTTCTCGCGGGCCATGGTCATGAAGTCGGTGAGCACGAGCCCGAGATTGAGCGGGATCGAGGAATGGGCCTGGACGAAGTTCTGGGCGGATTGCTCCAGCTTGCTCAGGTCCGGGTTCGAGGTGCCGGTCCAGTCCAGCAGCGTGGCCATCAGGCCGTCGACATCCTGCTTGAGCATGGAGCCGATCAGCACGAGGAGCTGTTGGCGCCGCTTCTGCGACAGGCGCCCGACGATGCCGAAATCGATGAAGCCGATCCGGTTGCCGGGCAGGATCAGCAGGTTTCCCGGGTGCGGGTCGGCGTGGAACACGCCCTCGATCAGGGCCATGCGCAGGAAGGCGTCGCAGCCCTTCTGCGCCAGCGCCTTCTTGTCCGCCCCCATCGTGCGCAGGGCGGCGGCGTCGTTGGGCGAGATGCCGTGGATGAATTCCTGGACGAGGACGCGCTCGGAACACCACTCCCAGAAGATCTTCGGGATGACGATGTCGTCGCGGCCCGCGAAGATCTCGGCGATCATCTCGCAGTTGCGGGCCTCGTTGAGCAGGTCGAGCTCGCCGTTGAGGCCGTTGGCGAGGTGGCGCATCTGCTCCTGAGGCTGGTAGCGGGCCATCTCGGGCCACTCCGCCTCGACGATGCGGGCCCCGTGCGCCATCAGCCGCAGATCGGCCTCGATGACCTTGCGCAGGCCCGGCCGCAGCACCTTGACCACGACCTCCTCGCCGGAATGCAGGCGGGCGCGGTAGACCTGGGCGATCGAGGCGGACGCGATCGGGTTGAGGTCGAACTCGGCGAAGACCTCCTCCGGCGGCGCGCCGAGATCGGCCTCGAGCTGCGGCCCGATCAGGGCCCACGGCACCGGCTTTACCTGGCTGTGCAGCTTCTCCAGCTCGTCGGTCCAGACCGGCGAGAGCAGGTCCGGGCGGCTCGCCAGGATCTGGCCGAACTTGATGAAGGTCGGTCCCAGCGTCTCGATGGCGCGGCGCAGGCGCTCGGGCTGGGACAGGCGCGCGACATCGACCCGCGGCGTGCGGCGGGGGATGAGCGGAATGTTGTGCAGGCCGAGCCGGTCGACGACCTTGGTGAGGCCGAATCCGATCAGGACCGAGGCGATCTCCGAGAGGCGCTGACGGTCGCGTGCGGCGACGAAGGCGGTTTTGAGCATGGCGGTCTTGCCTGTCGCGCGAAGCGTCGGCCGCGGCAAGACCGAAGAGGCCCTCGCCCGGGTCTTTCGCAATGATCAGGGCATGGGGCTTTTTTAGGATGCGCGCGCATCCCGGCCGATCAGGGGACCGCCGCCTCGGCGCGAACGTCGACGACGAGGCCCGTCGGCTCGGAGGTGCTCGCGGGGACCGTGCGCAGGATTCCCGGGACGTCCGCCCCCTCGACGCCGAAGCGGGCCCAGGCCGCGTGGCAGCGGCGATGATCCGCATCGGCCAGGAAGTAGCGCTCCTGCTCGTCCAGCAGGGTCTCGTAGACGGCGGCGCGGACGCCGTGCACCTCGCCGACATAGAGTTGGTAGATCCGGCTCCAGAAGGTCTCGTCGAGTTCCCACTCGCACTGGCCCGCCGCCTTCATCATCGCGAGCTTGCGCAGGCTCTGCCGCTCGGCATGCGGCATGACGAGGAAGCCGTAGCGCGCCTTCAAGGCCCGGCCCCCGACGGCGTAGCCCTCCTCGCTGGACAGCGCCCAAACGAGATAGCCGCCCACACTCCCCGCAAGCAGGCCGGCCGTCAGAAGAAGCGCGCGAAAGGCCGTCATGGCTTGCCCCCGGGTTGAGGCGCCTATCGTCATGCCAAGATGGGCCGCATCAAGGTCGAGCCGCGCGGGGCAGCCCTGCGGACTCTTCGGAGCCAGGACGCGATCGGCACCGGAAGATGACGGTGTCCCCTGCTCGGGACCCACTCAGGGCCATCGTCACAGCGGATGTGTTTGAGGCCCATCGCGTCAGCCTGCATCTGAACGACGCCCGGCTGTCGGTTCGTCCCCGGATCATCTGTCGCTTTTCGCGGCTGCAGAGCGATGCCCGCCCTCACAAGACAGATCGCGGCCCACCCTCTCCGCGACGCCATCTGCCAAGCCTGAGCGCGAAAGCCCGAAGCCTCCAACCTCGATGTCAGATCACAGGCAGGAGTCCAACATCGGGCGAGAACTGTGAACAGACGTGTCTTGGTGGCATGACAAATGCAGGGCATTCGGCAAACAGAGCCGTGCAGTTCATCAGTTCTTTCACCCCGCCGGCATTGATGTCGTGCCGGTCGTCGGCGTCTTGCCTCCCGACTCCTCGTTGGTGTTCGAGCGTGCCCAACATCGCCTCAGAACCTCAGTCCATCCCGCTAAGCAGTCCGGCCGGGAGACAAGGTCCGCTCGTCGTGATCGCGGAAGACGAGACGGCCATCCGGGCGACGACCTGCGCCGCACTGGCCCGCGAGGGATTTCGTCTCACCGCCGCATCGACCTGCGACGAGGCCCTCACCTGTCTTCGCAACAGGCCGGATGTGCAGGTCCTGATCACGGATGTGGTGACACCGGGCCGTGCCGATGGATACGAACGCGCACGCATCGCCAGCATGGAATTTACGCATGTTGCCCTTCTCATCACATCCGCACAGAGCCAGCCCCGGTACGGGGACATCGTTCTCGGAGCGTGGTTTCTCGCAAAACCCGTCGACCTGAATGTTCTGGGGCGTGTCGTCAGGGAATGCCTGGGGGCGTCCCACCGAAAACACATTGATTTTCACGACCGGTTTTCAGCAACAGGCGGAGAAGAAGGATATCGTACGCCTGAATGAGCCGTCGCTCTATCGTTCAACGAAGTCTGTCCGCACCATCGATGGGGCGAACAGAGCCCACGATTTGTGCGCCGCGCCGTCCGATCCAAACCGAAGGAAACCTGATCACGTGCGCGAATCGTCCTCTCTCATCCGCCCCGTGATCCTCTGTGGTGGCGCGGGCACGCGACTTTGGCCGGCCTCGCGCGAGAGCATGCCCAAGCAGTTCGCGCGCCTCGTCGATCCGGAAGAATCCACTTTCCAGGCCACCGCGCGCCGCGTCGCCGACCCCGGCCTGTTCGCCCGGCCCACCGTGATCGCGGCGGCCGAGTCGCGCTTCATCGTTGCCGAACAGCTCGTGCAGGCGGGGCTCTCCGCCGACATCATCCTCGAACCGCAGGGGCGCGATTCGGCCGCCGCCGTTGCGGTCGCGGCCCTCCACGGCGCCCGCACCGATCCGCAGGCGCTCGTACTGATCATGGCGGCCGACCACGTCATCGGCGACGCCGACGCGTTCCGCCGGGCGGTCGCAGCCGCCGCCGAGGGCGCGCGCGCCGGCTACACCATGACGCTCGGCATCGAGCCGACCCGACCCGCCACCGATTACGGCTACATCCGCTGCGGCGCTCCGCTACCCGCGGCCGAGAGCGGTGATCGAGCCGGCTGCGCGGTCGAGCGCTTCGTCGAGAAGCCCGACGCGGCCGGGGCCGAGCGGCTGATCGCCGAAGGGGCGCTGTGGAATTCCGGCTACTTCCTGTTCCGCGCCGACGTCATGATCGCCGAACTCGAAGCCTTCGCCCCGGACGTGCTCGCCGGCGCTCGAGCGGCGCTCCAGGCGGCGGCGACCGATCTCGACTTCGTGCGCCTCGACGCCGAGGCCTTCGGGCAAATCCCGAAGATCTCGATCGACTATGCGGTGATGGAGCGGACCGCCCGCGCGGGCGTGCTGGCCGTCTCCTTCGCGTGGTCGGACGTCGGCACCTGGGACGCCGTCTGGCAGGTGCTGGAGCGCGACGCGCGGGGCAAC
>NZ_QJJJ01000039.1 GCF_003201865.1 Methylobacterium sp. B4
CATTCGGCTCTCCTCTTCGGAAGGCCGCACATTGAATCACATCCCCGCCCGCACCAAAACCCCAGACGATTCAACCCGCTCGGATCGCGCTCTAGGTCGTTTTTCTCACGCCAAACCTGTCGACTGACCGGTTTTCGTTTCGCCGGACCGCGCTTAGACAGTCATGAAGATGCCGAAGTGATCGCTCGTGTTGCGAAGGCGGCCGTAATTGTCCCAGCCGGTCATCCGGCGCGCCACTCCGATACCGGGGTAATCACCGGAGATCGGCGCGAAGGGCCAGCCGATCGGCGCTGCGCTGAGGGTGGGCGTCATCGCGATCGCGCCCCTCGGCGGGTTGTCCGCCGGCGCGCCGGTCCCCGTCAGCGGCGTGCCGGTGACCAGGTTCATGACGGTGGTCTGGTAATCGTGCGGCGCGCCCGCGAAGGGCCAGACCAGGACGTTGTCGATCGACGCGACCGGCACCGCACTGAAATCGGATCCGACATAGCCGTAGCCGGGATAATAGCTGGGATGCGCGAGCCCGTTCGACCACAGGAACAGTGAATCGGCATCGTTGTGCTTGCCGCGGATATGGGTCGAGAAGTAGCCGCGATACTGGGCGAGATTGGCAGGTGCGCCGGCAGCCGTGGGCTGGAGCAACAGGGTATAGGCGTTGGGCGCGTTCGTCAGAGGATTGTAGGCGCCGGAGGGCGAACCGTCGGGCGCCAGCAGGTTGATGTTGAAATCGCCGCCGATGATCCGGGTCTCGTTCGCCCCGAGCGGACCGACGGCATCGGGCAGCGCCGACAAGCCATGGATGTAGGCTGCCGCGGCGGCGTTGTTCGGCGGTGCGTGGATGACGAAGAACGTCAGGTTTCGCTGGATCGCGCCGCCGGCCGTGGCCGCTTCCGTGAAAGTGACCATGTAGGGCTGGCGCAGGCCCTGGAAGTCGATCACGGTCCCGGCGGCATCGTCGAAATCGACCCGCGCGGCGACCCGATTCTCGAAGGCGTTGCCGTTGTGCAGGGCGCCCGCCGGGATCTGCCGAGCCGGCCCGAGCCCCGGCGGAACGAGCATCCCGTCGATGTTCACCGTGCCGAGTGGGAGCGGGACACCGGTATAGGGCACAGCGGGTGGGGCGCCGACGCCCGGTGGAACCGAAGCGCCCGCGACGCCGCCGGTCCAGATGTTGGGTCCCGTGAAATAGCGCGACACCGCGCCGGTATTGTCGGTACGGCGATAGATGATCCCGATCGTTTCCGTTCGGCCGCCGGTACCGACGTAGAGGGGCGGCACGGCATTCCATCCGCCGACGACGGGGATGTGCTGATTGAAGCCGTAGAGCAGGTGCGCGATGGCTTCGAGGCCGCCCGTCGGCGTCGCCAGCGCGCCGGCGATGTTCTCGCCCGAACTCACTTCGACGATCACGATGATGTCGGGCTGGGTCGCCATCAGGACATGGTTGATCACCGCCCTGCGCTGCAGCGCCGCCGTCTGGTCGTTCAGACCGCCATGCCCGCGGCTCACCACGGTCGATACCGAGAAGATCTTGTTGAGTGAGAATTGCTGGATGTTCCAGATGAGGATCCGGGTCATGCCCTCCCCTCCCCCTCGGTGGGCGCGACTTCCGCGAAGGCCAGCGACTGGCCGCAGCCGGGATTGTCGTCCGCGACGTAGGCGGCATACCAGCCGAGGCTGCCGCTGCTGTTGGGATCGCCAAACAGGAAAAACTGAATGTTCGCCGAGGGCGGCAGCTTGACGATGCCGAAGATCTTGATTCCGATATCGTCGATGCGCAGACAGTAGAAGTCGTCCCGCTCGCCCACCGCGAGCGTCCGGCCGGGCGCCTTCGCTACCGGCTGGCGCAGGATCGAGACCGATCCGACCGCCACCTTGAGCACGCCCTGGAGGCTGAACAGGCTCGCTCCCGGCGCCGCCCCGGGCAGGCTCATACCGATGAACAGCGAATGCTCGCCGTCGGCCTCTCGGGTGGCGGGAGACCAGGCCGCCAACAGCTGCGACTGAAAACCCATGCCGGATGCCAGGGCGCCGGGGCCGCCGAGTGTGATGTCGTAGACCGCGCCGAACCACGGCCCGTCCAGCTCGGCGAGACTCAACTGCGAGGAGACCGGCAGGAAGCCGAAATCGGCGGGCTTCTGGTCACCCCGGGCGTTGACGAAACTCTTAAGCTGCAGCGCGAAGCCGCGGAACAAGCTGTCGTCGCGCGCCGACGATGCGCCGAGATCCCAGGCAAGATTGCCAGTCTCGACGGCGAAGCGCTTGGCCCCCGGCGTCGTCGCGGGATAGGTCATGCCGATGGTGAGACCGGAAAAGGCCAGTCCCGCGCCGAGCGCGGACGGCAAGGTTCCCTTCGGGCTTCCGAACGACAGCAGGTCCAGGGTCTCGCCGGCCCGGCTCCCGAGCTCCGTGAAATCGAACGCGCCCCACACAAGGAAACGGCTGGCGACCGTCGCGCCGTTGTCGCGGGTGCCCAGCGTATTGAATTGCACCCGGTTTAAAGCGACCGCCGGCAGGACGTTGGACGGGCTGATCAGGACGTTGGGATCGTTCTGTTCGAAGACATAGGACGCACGGCCGTTCTGTTCAACGTAGCTGCCGCTGAGCACGATGCCGGGGAAGGGCTGCCCCTGTCCGGCATTGTAGAGCTTGGTGACCGGTGCGGCGAACAGGGTCTGGATCGAGAGCTGCACGCGGCTCCGAAACCGGACCAGCCGGGCATGCTCGAACAGCGATTGGAGCTGGAGCACCGTAAAATCGAAATCGCCCTGCATCGCCAGCGGCACGGGCACCTCGGGCCCGGCGCCCGCCGCGACATTCGCGGCGTAGAGCGGATTTTCGTAGTCGATCAAGCCGAACAGGCTCGAACTGCCCTTCGCCATCGCGATCTGCGCCCGGGCCTTGTCCACTTCCACCCGGCTGACCGTGAAGCCGAAATGGTGCGCTTCGAAGCGCGTGAAATCGATGCCCGCGGCCAGCCCGGCGATCTCCGGCGGTAGGTCCTGCGCGCTGAGATCGGCGGCGAGCACGATCACCCCGGTCCAGTGCGGATCGACCGCGATCCGCGCGAACGTGTCGTAGAAGGCGCTCGAGGATCCTTTCGAGCGGGCGATGGCGTTCGCGACGAAGTCCTGAAGCCACTGCGACAGGCCGGTATGGGCGAGCGCGCGCGTTTCGGGCGGCGTGCCGGGCAGCAGCGAGAATGCATCCGCCGCGGTCCAGCGATTGGGATTGGTCACGCGGTCCTGCAGCGAGCCCGAGCAGAACTTCATGATGAGGACGTTCTTGTAAGCGGTCGCCGATGCGCCCGCTCCGACATTGGCGGCCATCGTCCAGCCTGCGATCCGGACGGCGTTGCTGAACGTGGCGCCGACGGCCGAGTCGGCGAAGGGCTCCGGGTTCACCCCCACCAGGAACAACTGGTTGGTCTGGAGCGCGTCCTGCATCGCCCGGGTCGGATGCAGCAGCGCAAAGGGCAGGACGGCGTCGCCGAGGTCGGGCGACAGAGGCGACGCAGGATCCGACGACTGCGCCATCGTGACTGCGAGATAGGCACCCGTGGTCGGATCGCGCTGGACGATGAAGCCCTGCGGGGTGGTCCCGTCGATGGGTGGAATCTCCGCCGCCTGCGCGTCGGCGAAGGCGCGCGTCGCCTGACGGCGCGCCGCCCAAGTCTGCGCGCCGTAATGCGAGATCAACGTCTTGCGCGTGGCCGCGATGATCTGGCTTTCGAATTGAACCAGCGTCGTTCCATCGAGGCCCGCGCGGGCCGCGGCGCCGTAAGGGACGAGCGGGAAGGTCTTGTCGGCTCCCTGCGCCAGCGGCATGTGCGGCGGTGCCGATCCCAGCACCGCAACCTCGTCCGCGTTCGGTGCCGGATCGACCGCGAGTGCGCCGTAGAGCGCGCTGCCCTCGGGCTCGGCGAAGTAATCGACGGTGCCCGCCCCGGCGACGAGCGTCGACCAGGGCGTCTGGTACCGATTCGTCAGCAGGGGCGCGACCGCCCCGCTGCCGGGCTCGTTGAGGTCCACGGTGCCGAACGGGAAGACCGGAGCGTAGCCGGAGCGCGAGGGAATCGTGTTCAGAAGGTCGTTCTTCTCGGCAGGCAGGCTGGGATCATAGGTCGAGAAGCCCAGCGACTCGGAACCGAACAATCCCCCCATCAGCTTTTGCGGCCGGCCCGGCGCGATCCCCGCGACGCCCAGGCCGTAACGGCCGGCCAGTCCCAGATATGCCGGTCCGCTGGCCGTCGAAGCGCTCCGCGGAGCCGCCGTCGCCCATGCGAAGCCGCCCGCGCCGAGCCGTGGCGCGACATCCGCGGCCTCCGATCCAACGGGCGTCAGCACGACCGGCTGCCCGCCCGCCGTGCGATAGTGGCTGAGCAGCGCCGACGCGCCCTTGAGCGCGAGTCCCGACCGCAGGTATCCCTGCTCCAGCAGGGCCGCTGGAAGGACCCGGTTGGCCGGATCGGAGAGGTCGAACGTCCCCGCGACGGGCAGGCTGCCCGGCAGCTGCGCGACCGCGAACGCGGCGTAGTCGACCGCCGTCACGACCTCCTTGGCCTGCCCACCGAAGAGGTAGCGGAAACCCTGTCCCAGGCCCTGGGTGACGAAGGCCAGCGCAGGTTTCAGCACGCCATCGAAGGTCAGGCATCCGGTGTTGGCCCCCGAAAGGGGCACGAAGGCAGAGATCCTGTTGGCCGCGTTGGCCGTCAACTGGACGCCGAGCGTCTTAGCTCCCTTGTCCCTGAAGCCGATGAAGGGCGGCACGCTCAATGCGGAGGCATGGAGTTGCAACCGGCCGTCGGCGACGGCAAGCCGCGTCTGGTTGAGAACGTAGACGCTGGCATTGGTGCCGAACCAGCGGTTGAGGTCGCCCGTCGTCTGATAGACGCTCGCGACGAACAGGAACGGCAGGCCGTACTGACCGAAATCGCCGAACGCGACCGGATCGGCCGACTTCAGCCAGACGATCGCGCGATTGCGGGTCGCCGCGTTGATGTAGGGCAGCGCCTCGGCCGCGAAGCCTTCCGGGTTGGAATCCAGGACGGCCGGCCGCACCGTGCAGAACAGGTAATGGCCGTTGTAGCCGGTGAGCGAGGCATCGAAGCCGATGCCTCCCGGCGGCGAACCGCCGGGAGGAAGAAGGTAGCCGGCCCAACCGACCGAACCGGCGACCCTGGTCTCGTAGACCGAACTCGTCCCGACTTGCTCGAACAGCGGCGGAGCAGGCGTGGGCATGTCCGCTCAGCCGATCGGGAAGATGCCGAGCAGAGTACCGTCCAATTGGTAGAGGCCGCGATCGTCGACGATGGCACCGGAAACGATGGTGACGGTGTACTGGGTCGAGCCCAGCGCGGAATACTGGAGCGTGATCCCGGACCTCCAGGTCGTCGCTCCGATCGTGATGTCGGCCGCCAGCGCGGCCATGGGCTGGGCCTGCGACACCACCGGCGTCCAGACCGGGATACGGCCCTGATACTGGAACGACAGATAGGTCGTGTTGTTGGGATCGGCGCTCGGCGTCGTCACCACGTTGCTGTTCGGGCTGGTCGGGGTGTTGACGGTCGTCAGCGCCTGAAAGACCCGAACCTCCACCGCTTCGTCTTCCCCGCGGGGCGCGCTGCCCTTGCCGCCGTCCTTCGTGATGGGGAAGATTCCCAGCGTCAGACCCGCCAGCGAATAGAGGCCGCGGTCATCGACGATCTGACCCGACGTGATGGACACCGTGTATTGCGTGGAGCCGAGCGCGGTATACTGGATCGTGATCCCCGCTTTCCAGGTCGTCGATCCGATGGTGATGTCCGCACCAAGGACGACCTGAGGCTGCGCCTGGGAAATAGCAGGCGTCCAGACCGGGATACGGCCCTGATACTCGAAGGTAAGCTGCGTCGTATTGTTCACGTCACCAGAAGGCGTCGCGACGACATCGGTGTTCGGGCTGGTTGGGGTCGTCGTCTTTGCCGGACCCACGAACGCGTTTACTTCTTCTGACACGTCTTCCTCCAATTCAAAAAATAAAAATAAAATTTATTTCCTCGTCCATCACGACGAATCACTTGATACGCAAGCGAACTTAGAGAAAATTATGGGCAATCGTCAATCATATTCAATAAATATCTCGCCAGAGACTATATATTATCGATTTTACGAATTGAGTATATTTTTCAGAGGTTCGACAAACTCTCGATGTCATGCATTCCCATTCGGATCGATTTCACGGCATCTTTCATCTCGGCCGTGCGCGCGAAACTACCTAGAAGCAGTCCTTTGCACTTGTAGGTTGTTCCAGCGTCGGCGATCACACCGTCCAGCAGCATGGTATAGACGTCGCCCATCGGGTTGAGCGTAAGTGTCAGGCCTTCGCTCAAGACGATCCCGCAGGCCTGGATCGAGTCCATCAGGGTCACGCGTTCGCTGGCGATCGAGAGCAGAGCACGCCACAGAGGAACTCTGTTCTGGAAATAGAAGGTCACCCAGGTCGAATCGTTGATGTCGAACGTCGCCTCGGTTCGGGCATTGCAATCGGGCGTGATCTGGGTGTCGATCGTCTGGCCGGGAGGATCGGGTGTCGCAGCGTAGGACAGGCGGCCGACTTCCGAACCCGACACAGCAGCGTCCTCCGCCTCTGCCCGGACTCGTCGCCGGCCCGGTTGCATCGGGCGGCTTCTCCGGGCCGTCGTTCTGAAGCGCCTTGTTTCGTCGAAACGGTTGCCGCTTCGTCGGAATGGGCCGGCGCGCTCGCCACCAAGTAGGCCCATCCGGACCCGGTTGCCACGGAACAGCGCATTCTGCCGGGCGCTGCCTCGCAGAGGCAACGGGAGTTGTTGATCACGGGGAGCGATCCGCCAAGCGGCGCTAGGCCCTCCCGATCGATCGAGCGGCGGCACGGTCCAGGTACGGTCGAAACGGTCTCTCCTACCCACCGACCCCGAACCGGTGAAGCCGGCGGTTCCGGCGGACGAGTGCGGCGCAAATCGACAGCGAGCCTAAAACATCGTCAGCGAAAGATCGCGGATTGTGCAGCCTGGGACTTTCTCTGTATTGACTGAGTAATGGCGGCCTCATACCGTAGAGGAGAGTTGATCGCTAGGGTTCCAGCATCGCTTCGATGTGTTCGGTCCGAGAGCGGTTGCCGCGGCGGGAGACATCCGCCCGGATGCACGGCGGGATAAAAGCCCGGGAGACCTCACTAGCCAGAGATTGGCAAGGTTAGGTCTTGTACAATCTCTTTCTCTATTGAGAGGGAACGTATGCCCGGCATCAGCCCCCCGATCGTTTCTCTTCCATCATCCCTCGATCGTGGCTGCGGCGCGTCGCAGGCCGTGCGCGGCCCGAGGACGGTGCGGGCCGCGATCATGCGCCTTCGCGGCGGCTTCGGGGACAGCACGCGCCCCGACCCGGTCCGGACGTAGCGTCCGCGGACCCGAGCGCCTCCCCCTCTTCCAGCGTCAGTGCCGGCATCCGACGGACGGGCTTCCCAGCCCGTCGATGCCCGCTTGCACGCAAAATCCGCGGTCGACCCACGGCAAGGGTCCGGCATCCGGTTCCGGCGACGATCCCGAGGAGACGAGACATGCGCATCCCGACCCTGATCACCGGCGGCCTCACGCACCTCCGCCGAAGCCTGTCCGCGCTCACCCTCGCTGCCGGCCTCCTCGCCGCGCCGATGGCGCAGGCCGCCGAGCCGCTGCGCATCGGCTACAGCGACTGGCCCGGCTGGGTGGCGTGGCAGGTCGCCATCGAGAAGGGCTGGCTCAAGGAGGCTGGCATCGAGGCCAAGTTCGAGTGGTTCGACTACTCCGCCTCGATGGACGCCTTCTCGGCGGGCAAGCTCGACGCGGTGACCTGCACCAACGGCGATGCCCTCGTCATGAGCGGCAACGGCGCCCGCAACGTCATGATTCTGCTGACCGACTACTCCAACGGCAACGACATCATCGTCGGCAAGCCGGGGGTGAAGTCGCTGGCCGACCTCAAGGGCAAGAAGGTCGGCCTCGAAGTCGGGCTCGTCGAGCACCTCCTCCTCATCGACGGCCTGCAGAAGGCCGGGATCAAGGAGAGCGAGGTTACCCTCGTCAACGCCAAGACCAACGAGACGCCGCAGATCCTCGCTTCCGGCGACGTCGCCGCCATCGGCGCGTGGCAACCCATCGCGGGGCAGGCGATGCGCGGCGCGGCGGGTGCCCGCCCGCTCTACAGCTCCGCCGACCGCCCGGGGTTGATCTACGACGTGGTCACGGTGACGCCCGCGAGCCTTGCCGCGCGGCGCGCCGACTGGATCAAGCTCGTCGGCCTGTGGGACCGGGTCGTCGGCTACATCGCGGACCCGAAGACGCAAGCCGACGCGGTCGCCATCATGGCGGCCAAGGTCGGAGTGGAGCCCGCCGTCTTCACCCGCTTCCTCAAGGGCACCAAGCTGCTGACGCTGGCCGAGGGCCGCGCGGTGATGAAGGATGCCGACGGATTCGGCTCGCTCTACGGCTCGAGCCGGCACGCCGATGCCTTCAACGTCAAGTTCGAGGTCTACAAGAGCCCGCAGGACGTGAAGGCCGCCATCGATCCCGCCCTCACCGACGGCAAGTGAGGACTTGAGGATGCGCACGCCGCTGCCTCAGCCCCATTCCGAGAGGGACGCCGTTCCGGCGGTCGCGGTCGCCCCGCTCCCGCCGGTGGCGGGCGCCGCCCCGGTCGCCGGGCGGGTGCGGCTCTCCTGGGTCGGCGCGCCGCGCCCGCTGACCCGGCGTCGGCGCGTGGCGCTCACCCTGCTTTCCTTCCTGCTGCCGCTGGGGCTTTGGGCGGCGGTCTCCTACCTGCCCTTCCTCTGGCATCCGCTGGTCGAGGTGACGGACCCCGGCGACGTCGCCTGGATGGAAGCCGGCATGCGGGTGCCGCGGGCGGCCTTTTCCGAGGAGGTCGCGGCGGCGCGGGGCGCGGGGACGGCTCTGCCCGAGGGGCGCCCGGCCAACCCGGTCTACCTGCCCGCGCCGCACGAGGTCGCGGTGGCCTTCTGGACCTCGCTCACCGCGCCGCCGCCGCAGCGCGACACGATCTGGCTGCCCGCGAGTCTTTGGCACTCGATCCAGATCATTTTCTGGGGTTTTACCCTCTCCTCCCTGGTCGGTGTGCCGCTGGGCGTGCTGTGCGGGGCGCAACCGACGATCGCCCGGCTGACCGAGCCCGTGATCGAGTTCGTGCGCTACCTGCCGGCCCCCGCGTTCGGCGCGCTGATGGTCGCCATCCTCGGGATCTACGACGGGCCGAAGATCGCGATCATCGTCATCGGCACCTTCTTCCAGCAGGTGCTCGTCATCGCCAACACCACACGCCGGGTCGATCCGCTGCTGATCGAGGCCGCGCTCACCATGGGCTCGCGCAATCTGCGCCTGATCCGGAGGGTGATCGTGCCGGCGGTGCTGCCGCAGATCTACCGCGACCAGCGCATCCTGCTCGGCTGGGCCTGGACCTACCTCATCGTCGCCGAGCTGATCGGCACCTCGTCGGGCATCACCTTCTTCATCACGCAGCAGGCCCGCTACCAGCACTTCGACAACGTCTACGCGGCGATCCTCGTGATCGGCCTCATCGGGATCGCCACCGACATCGCGCTGGCGCTGATCGGCCGCCGCCTGTTCCCTTATGCGAGGGCACAAGGATGAGAGACGGCACGAGCGCGTCCGCTCCCATTCCGCTGACGTCCGAGCCTTGTGATTACCGCACCCAGTGCGAGCCCGTCCGCGCCCGCTTCGATCGGCTGAAATCCCGCGACGTCGCCCTGCGGGTCGAGGGCCTCGGCAAGGTGTTTCGCAACGCGGACGGCGCCGAGACCGTGGCGCTTCGCGGCATCGATCTCGTCACCCATCGGCGCGAGTTCCTCTGCGTCGTCGGGCCGTCGGGCTGCGGCAAGTCCACCTTCGTGCGCATCCTCGCCGGTCTCGAAACCAAGAGTTCGGGCAGCGTCAGCGTCGGCGGCGTGCCGGTCTCCGGGCCCGGCGCCGACCGGGGCATGGTGTTCCAGGGCTACACCCTGTTTCCCTGGCTCACCGTCAAGCGCAACGTCGCCTTCGGGCTCGAAGAGAACGGCGAGTCGCGCCACGTCGCCGAGCGCGAGGCGGCGCAATGGCTGGCGCTCATCGGGCTGGAGCGCTTCGCCGACGCCTACCCGCACCAGCTCTCCGGCGGCATGAAGCAGCGCGTGGCCATCGCCCGCGCGCTCGCCATGCGCCCGCGCATCCTGCTGATGGACGAGCCGTTCTCGGCCCTCGACACCCAGTCGCGGGCGCGGATGCAGGCCTACCTGATCGAGATCTGGCGCAAGATCGACATCACCATCGTCTTCATCACCCACGATCTCGACGAGGCGGTGGCGCTGGCCGACCGCATCCTCGTCCTGAAGGCCCATCCCGGCGAGGTCGAGGAGTTGATCGAGGTGCCGGTGCCCCGGCCGCGCCATCCCGGCCAGAGCCTGATGCCGGAATTCCGCGCCACCCGTGCCCGGCTCGATGCGCTGATCCACCCCAGTGATGCGGAGGCCGACGGCCCGGCCAATCTCGGTGGCCTCGACATGGTCACCCGGATGGCGAGCGTGGGAGACGAGGTCGAATGAGCACCCTCGCGAGTTTCCCCTTGCCAAATCTCCCCGTGCTCTGGTCCGACCGCACCTGGGAGGAGATCCCCGGTGATCTCGAAGCGACCGCGCAGGCCGCGCTCCTGCCGATCGGCGCCACCGAGCAGCACGGGCCGCATCTCGGCTGCGGCATGGATTTCGTGCTGGCCGACATCCTCTGCCGCGAGGTTTCGGCGCGCACCCGTGTGCCGATGCTGCCGCCCCTCCCCTATGGCTGCTCGCTCGGCCATTCCCGGCGCTGGCCCGGCACCCTCGCCCTCGACCCTGTGGTGATGACCGAACTCGTCCGGCAGATCGGAGAACAGGCCTACCATTCGGGCGTGCGCCGCCTCTTCCTCGTCAACGCCCACGTCACCAACGGCGCGCCCTTGCGCTGCGCGCTCGAATTGCTGCGGGCGGCTCACGACGACCTGATGGTGGCGCTGGTCAACACCGCGACCGTCAGCGAGCGGGTGCGCGCGGCCCATTTCATCGACGCCGAGGACTGGCACGCCAACCGGGCCGAGACCGCGCTGATGCAGGCGCTGGCCCCCGCCCTCGTGCGCGAGGAGCGCATCGCCGGGGCCGACGACCCGGACCGCACCCAGGGTCTCGTCTTCGCCCACCCGGTCAACCGCACCAGCCACAACGGCGTCACCGGCTCCCCCTCGCAGGCGAGTGCGACGGAGGGCGCCGCGCTGTTCGCGTGGATGGTCGAGGACCTGACCGCCCTCGTCCGCCGCGGTCTCGCCGAGACCCCGCCCCTTCCCCATTCCTACGACGGCCCCGCCGTCTCCACGCCAGGAGCCTGACTTCATGGGCCACGCGAACGACATCGATCCGCAGGTGCGCGCCGTGCAGGAGGATCTGCGCGCGAGGGGCGTGAAATACGTCATCGGCGCCTATGTCGACATCCACGGCGCGCAGAAGGCCAAGGTGGTGCCGATCGACCACCTGCCGCAGATGGCGGCGGGCTCCGAACGCTATACCGGCTACGCCCTCGACGGCCTCGGCCAGGCGCCGAACGAGGACGAACTCGCCTCGGTCCCGGATTTCTCGCAGGTCATCCAGCTCCCCTGGGAGAGCAAGCTCGCCTGGGCGCCGGCCGACCTGACCTTCCAGGGCAAGCCCTACCCGCTCTCGACCCGCGTCGCCCTGAAGAACGTGCTCGCCCAGGCCGAGGCGATGGGCTTCGGCTTCAATCTCGGCATCGAGTGCGAGATCTTCCTGCTGCGCCAAGCGGCCGACGGCTCGCTGCACACGCCGGTGGCGGACGATCGGCTGGTGAAGCCCTGCTACGACGTGCGCGGCTTCATCGACAACTTTTCCTGGCTCGACAAGGTCGCGACCACGATCAACGATCTCGGCTGGGATCTATACTCGTTCGATCATGAGGATGCGAACGGGCAGTTCGAGTTCGACTTCCAATATTCCGACGCGCTGACCATGTGCGACCGGCTGACCTTCTTCCGCATGATGACCAAGCATTACGCGAAGGAGGAAGGGCTCATCGCCACGATGATGCCGAAACCTTTCGCCGACCGCACCGGCAACGGCGCCCACTTCAACATGTCGCTCTCCGACCGCGAGACCGGCCGCAACCTGTTCGCCTGTGCTGCCGGTGAGGATCCACGGGGCCTCGGCCTCACCGAGACCGGCTACCACTTCATCGGCGGCGTGCTGCGCCACGGGCGGGCGCTCTGCGCCGCCTTCGCGCCGACCGTGAACAGCTACAAGCGCCTCGTGCGCCAGGGCGCGATGGCGGGCTTTTCCTGGGCGCCGGTGTTCAATTCCTACGGCTCGAACAACCGTACCAACTCGGTGCGGGTGCCGGCCGGCGGCGGGCGCTGCGAGAGCCGCAACGCGGACGGCGCGGTCAACCCCTACCTCGCCGCCGCCCTGGTGCTCGCGGCCGGCCTGGAGGGCGTGCGTGAGCGGATCGACCCCGGCCAGCCCAACGAGGACAACCTCTACGCGCTGAGCGACGGCGAGCGTCGGGCTCGCGGCATCGCGTTCCTGCCCCAGACCCTGCAGGAGGCGGTCGACGCCTTCGCCGCCGACCCCCTGGTCGAGGCGACGCTGGGCTCAGGGCTTCGCGAAGAGTTCATCCGCACCAAGCGCGAGGAGTGGAACGCCTACCATCTCACGGTGAGCCCGTGGGAGATCGAGCGCTACAGCCACCTGTTCTAGGCGGAGGTTTGTCATGAAGACCGTCATCGCCTTCGCCAACAGCATCGCCGCGCCGTCCACTTACCGGCCGGAACCCGAGCGCATCCTGGCCGGCGATCCCGTCCAGACCGCGACGCTGCACTTCACCAGCGCCGACGGCCGCTTCTCCGCCGGCACCTGGGCCGCCGAGCGGGGGACGTGGCGGGTCGTCTTCACGGAGAGCGAGTTCTGCCTCCTGCTCGAAGGGGTGATCGTCGTCACCGACGAGGCCGGCACACAAACCACCTTCCGGGCCGGCGACGCCTTCGTCTCGCCCGCCGGATTCACCGGAACCTGGGAGATCGTCGAGCCCGCCCGGAAGCTCTTCGCCTTCTACGAGGTGCCGTCGGCGCCTGACCACCCGTGACCCTCCCGTCCTCACCCTGATCCTAAGGTGGCGGCGCGAAGCGTCGCCGTCGATGGAGGACTCCGGGGATCGCGCGACTTCCGGAGGTCTCCTGCGGGGTCGCTTCGCGGCACCTCGGGATGAGGGCGAGCGGGGGGACAACACATCGAAACCCCATTCGGCCTGCCGGGACGGCCCGGCCGCGACAGGGCTTTCGGACCGGGACGACCCGGCCCCATCGGAGACATGCGCAATGTCGGACGAAGCCAGCCAGATCGCCGAGAATCGCCGCCGCTACGAGGAGCTGAAGCGGGCTGGCCAGGGTCACGCCCCGCGCACCCTGCCCGGCCCGAGCCCGCGTGGGCCCGTGCCCCTCGACCAAGGCGCGATCCTCCACCGCGAGACCATCCCCGGCGGCTGGTACTGGACTACCGCTCTGAAGGCCGGAGAGGCGATCCGGCTTGGCCTCGACCACGGCCCATCGAGCGTCGCCCTCGTCGCCTGGTCGGCCGCCGACACCAGCGAACGGCTGAACACGGCCGATACCGTCAAGGTGCAGTGGACGGCCGCCCTCACCAAGGGCCGGGTGCTGTTCTCGGATATGGGCCGGGTGATGCTCTCGATCATCGAGGATTCCTGCGGGGCGCACGATGCGTTGACCGGCGGCTCCAACGCGGCCTCGAACGGGGCGCGCTACGCTGGCGGCCCCCACCGCAACACCCGCGACAACCTCGTTCTAGCCGCCCTCAAGAGCGGGCTGGAGCGGCGCGACATCCCCGCCTGCATCGCGTTCTTCGCCCCCGTCATCGTCGGGCCTGAGGGCCGCTTCGCCTGGAATGCCGCCGGCCGCAGGGCGGGCGACTTCGTGGACCTGCGCGCCGAGATGGACCTGATCGTCACCCTCTCGAACTGCCCCCATCCCCTCGATCCGGCGCCCGACTACGCGCCGAACCCGGTCGCGGTCACCCGCTTCCAGGCCTCGCCCCCGGCGGCGGACGATCTCTGCCGAACCGCCACGATCGAGGCCGTGCGCGGCTTCGAGAACAACGCCGCCGCCGGCTTCTGAGGGGAGCGACACCCATGACCGACACCGTGACCACGCTCTTCGACCAAGTCCTTCTGGATCAAGCCGTCCCCGCGCAGGCACCGTTCTCCACCCTCGTGCGGGCCGGCCAGACCATCCGCATCGAGGACAGCCACGGCTGCCAGGCCGTCGACACCCTGTTCTACCGCGCCGACGACATGGGCGAGCGCTATTCGTCCCAGGATACGGTGCGCGCGCAGGGCGCAGCCTACGTCACCACCGGCACGCGGGTGATGTCGAGCGAGGGCCGGGTGATGCTCACCGTCACCGCCGATTCCTGCGGGCGCCACGACACCTCGGCCGGGGCCTGCTCTTGCGAGAGCAACACCGTCCGCTTCGGCCACGCCACCAAGTATCTCCACGCCTGCCGCGAAAATTTTGCACTGGAAGTCGCAAAGTACGGCCTGTCGAAGCGCGACATCGTGCCGAACATCAACTTCTTCATGAACGTGCCGATCGAGCAGGACGGCGGGCTGGCCATCGTCGACGGCGTTTCGTCGCCCGGCGACTACGTCGAGCTGAGGGCCGAGATGGACGTGATCTGCGTGATCTCGAACTGCCCGCAGATCAACAATCCCTGCAACGGCTTCAATCCCACGCCGATCCGCGTGACCGTCCGCGGCGAGGCTTGAGCGCATGTTCGCCAAGGTTCTGGTCGCCAATCGCGGTGAGATCGCCGCCCGCGTCGTGCGCACGCTGAAGCGCATGAACATCGCCTCCGTCGCCGTCTATTCTGACGCCGACCGCTTCACGCCCGGCGTGCTCGCCGCCGACGAGGCCGTGCGCCTCGGCCCCGCGCCGGCCGCGCAGAGCTATCTTGACGTCGAGGCCGTCATCGCCGCATGCAAGGAATCAGGCGCCGAAGCGGTCCATCCCGGCTACGGCTTCCTGTCCGAGAATGTCGGCTTCGCCGAGCGGCTGGAAGCGGAAGGAATCGTCTTCATCGGCCCGCGCCCGGAGCACCTGCGCGCCTTCGGCCTCAAGCATACCGCCCGCGATCTCGCCAAAGTCAGCGGCGTCCCGCTCCTGCCCGGCACCGACCTCTTGCCCGATCTCGAGACGGCGCTGAGTGCGGCCGAGGCGATCGGCTATCCGGTGATGCTCAAGAGCACGGCGGGCGGCGGCGGCATCGGCATGCAGCTCTGCCATACAAGCGAGGAACTGGCCGAGCGCTTCGCCGCGGTCGAGCGCACGGCACGGGCCAGCTTCGGCGATGCCCGGGTCTATCTCGAACGCTTCGTGGCGCAGGCCCGCCATGTCGAGGTGCAGATCTTTGGCAACGGGCGCGGCCGCGTCGTGGCGTTGGGCGAGCGCGACTGCTCGCTCCAGCGCCGGAACCAGAAGGTGATCGAGGAGACGCCCGCGCCCGGCCTCTCCGACGCGGTCCGCGCCCGGCTGTATGCGGCGGCGGTGGCTTTGGCCGAGAGCGTCGCCTACGCCTCGGCCGGCACGGTCGAGTTCATTTACGATCCGGATCGCGAGGATTTCTCCTTCCTCGAAGTGAACACGCGGCTCCAAGTGGAGCATCCGGTGACGGAGGCGGTCTTCGGCATCGACCTCGTCGAGTGGATGGTGCGGCAAGCCGCGGGCGAGGACCCGATCGCAACCGCCGGGCCGCTCCTGCCGCGGGGCGCCGCGATCGAGGCACGGCTCTACGCCGAGATTCCGCACGCGAATTTCTCGCCGAGTGCCGGTCTGCTGACCGAGGTGCGCTTCCCCGAGAACGCCCGCATCGATGGCTGGATCGCCACCGGCACCGAGGTCACACCGTTCTACGACCCGATGCTGGCCAAGATCATCGTCACCGGCGCCGACCGGCCGGCGGCGATCGCGGCCCTCCGGGCGGCGCTCGCCGACACAGTCATCTCCGGCATCGAGACCAATCTCCACTACCTGCGCACCATCGCGGCCTCGGATCTCTTCGCCAGCGGGCGCGTGGCGACCACCGCCCTGCGCGATCTCGCCTATGCTCCGAAGAGCATCGAGGTTCTACTGCCCGGGCCGCAATCGAGCCTGCAGGAACTGCCGGGGCGCCTCGGCCTGTGGGAGGTCGGGGTACCGCCGAGCGGGCCGATGGATGCGCGCTCGTTCAGCGCCGCCAACGCGCTGGTCGGCAACGACGCGCAGACCTGCGCCCTCGAACTCACGGTCTCGGGCCCGACGCTGCGCTTCCACACGGATGCCCGGGTGGCGCTCGCGGGCGCCGCCATGCGGCTCACCCTCGACGGTGAGCCGCGCCCGCACGGTCAGGCCTTTTCGGTGAAGGCTGGCCAGACGCTCGCCATCGGCGCGATCGAGGGGCCAGGCCAGCGCGCCTATCTGGCCCTGCGCGGCGGCCTCGCGGCGCCCGTGGTGCTCGGCTCGCGAGCCACCTTCGCCCTCGGCGCTTTCGGCGGCCACGCCACCGGTGTCCTCAAGGCCGGCGACGTACTCCATCTCGGCGACGCATCGGAAGTTACCGCCGCCCCGCCCGAGCCCGCGCCGCTGACGCAGGATTGGGCGATCGGCGTCGTCTACGGCCCGCATGGCGCCCCGGACTTCTTCCAGGAGGCCGACATCGCCGACCTGTTCTCGGCGCCCTACGAGGTTCACTTCAACTCGGCGCGCACCGGCGTTCGCCTGATCGGCCCGACGCCGCGCTGGGCCCGCACCGACGGCGGCGAGGCGGGTTTGCACCCCTCGAACCTGCACGACAACGCCTACGCCGTCGGCGCCATCGACTTCACCGGCGACATGCCGATTCTGCTCGGCCCCGACGGCCCGAGTCTGGGCGGCTTCGTCTGCCCCGCGGTGATTGCCCGTGACGAACTCTGGAAGATGGGCCAGCTCCGGCCCGGCGACACGGTGCGCTTCCGGCCCCTGGCGCGGCCGGAGGATGCGATCGCCGCGCCCGCCCTGATCGGCGGTGCGGGCACCGGGCCCGGCTCGCCCATTCTCGCCCGCGACGAGACCGGCCCGGTCCCCGTCGCCTATCGGCGACAGGGCGACGACAACCTGCTCGTCGAGTACGGCCCGATGGCCCTCGACATCGGCTTGCGGCTGCGCGTCCACCTGCTCGCCGAGGCGGTGCGCGCCGCCCGGCTCCCCGGTCTGACCGACCTGACGCCGGGTATCCGCTCACTTCAGATCCACTACGACGGCACGGCGCTGCCGCGCTCCCGCTTGCTCGGCAGCCTGCGCGAGATCGAGGCCGGATTGCCGCCGGCGGAGGCGGTGAGCGTCCCGAGCCGGATCGTCCACCTGCCGCTCTCGTGGAACGACCCGCAGGCGGAACGCGCCATGCGCAAGTACCAGGAGTTGGTGCGCCCCAACGCGCCCTGGTGTCCCTCGAACATCGAATTCATCCGCCGCATCAACGGCCTGCCCGACGAGGCGGCGGTGCGCAGCATCATCTTCGATGCGAGCTACCTCGTGATGGGTCTGGGCGACGTCTATCTCGGCGCGCCGGTCGCGACCCCGGTCGATCCGCGTCACCGCCTCGTGACCACCAAGTACAACCCGGCCCGCACGTGGACGCCGGAGAACGCGGTCGGCATCGGCGGCGCCTACATGTGCATCTACGGCATGGAGGGGCCGGGCGGGTACCAGCTGTTCGGGCGCACGATCCAGGTCTGGAACACGTGGCGGACCACCCGCGAATTCGTGCCCGGCCATCCCTGGCTGCTGCGGCCGTTCGACCGCATCCGCTTCTTTCCCGTCAGCCACGCCGAACTTACCAAGGCCCGCGCCAGCTTCCCGCACGGAGCCTATCCGATCCGCATCGAGGACGGCACGTTCTCCTACGCCGAGCATCGGGCGATGCTGGCGGGCAACGCTGCCGAGATCGAGCTGGCGGGTGCGCGCCAGAGGGCGGCCTTCGCCGCGGAGCGCGAGCGCTGGAAGGCGGAAGGCCTCGACAGCTTCGTCGCCGACGAGGCGGAGGCCGCGGAGGCCGCCGAGATCCCGCCGGGCTGCGCGGGCGTGCCGACCACCGTGCCGGGCAATGTCTGGAAGATATTGGTCGGCGCGGGCGAGGCCGTGGCCGCCGGCCAGACGGTGGCGATCCTCGAATCGATGAAGATGGAGGTGGCGGTCACCGCCCCCGTGGGCGGTCGGGTTCGCGAGATCCGGGCCGGGCCCGGCCGCACCCTGCGCGGCGGCGACCTCGTCGCCATCCTCGAGACCTGAGGGCGGGACGGATCTTGCAAGGCCGCTTGGTCCGGGCAGCGCGAAACGCCCGGCTCGATCCTCATACGCGCACTTATGGAGACGGCCGATGATGCAGCGAATCCACCGCATCCTCACCTCGATCCTCGGCCTGATCGTGCAGGGCCTGCACGCCAAGGCCACCGGTCGGCTGCCACAGGACGGACGTGCCCCCGAGACGCCGCGATAGGCGGCCCGCCGGCCAACTTCATCCGGCTCGGGCCATGATAGCCCTTTTTAGGAGCGACCCTCTTCGCATTCCGGGACGCGTGCCGCCGGCAAGCCGTCCTCTGAGGGCTTGGAGATCATATATCGGTCCCCGCTTTCTCGAGCCTGGGCGCACTCCACACCGCCTACGCTGATGGGCTCGCGGCCGACGCGGTGCTGGCGGAGACCTATCGCCGGATCGCCGACGACGACGATTCCGGCCCTCGTCCTCACGCTCGTGCCGGAAGTGGAGGCTCAGGCGACCGCTCGGTCCGAACGGCGCGTTCGGCACCTACACCGATTTCGTGAACCTGCTCGATCTCTGCGCCCTCACGGTCTCGGGTCGGCTTCGCAGCGACGGCTTTCCATCGAGGGTGACGCTCACCGACTGCACGCCATACTTTCGATTCTTCCTCGCGAGGCGAAGCCAACGCGATCCAGGGCGCGGCGCTTCCGGACTGATCGTGCCCGCGCAAGCGCGAGCAGGCGTAAGCCCCCTCCCCTCTCGCGGGGTGTGTCGGCCGGGCTCGGTCCGGCGGGTTGCGCGTGTTCGCGGGTTTCGATCCGCACGGGCCTGACGGGGCGGCTTGGCCCATGCGCGGTTTAGCGGCGTGGTGTGGACGCGGCGAGGCCCGCGCGGGGTTTGGCCGTGCGGGCGGGTCTGTGGTGTGTGGGGGTTT
>NZ_QJJJ01000040.1 GCF_003201865.1 Methylobacterium sp. B4
TGATCGACGTTCCAGGAGCGAAACACCTTGGCCATGAGCCGAGTGAATCACCCCCCAGCCTCGCCGTCGAGAGGATTACTCGGACAGGCTCCTAGGCGTTCGTAGAGGGAGAACGATTTGCCCTTGCAGTGAGGGCAGCGGACATCAACGGCGGCGCCCATGATCAACCCTCCGCCTGTCCAGAGGGGGCCGGGTCGGCCACGGGCGCAGAGACGAAGCGGCCGCACGCTATCCGGCACGCCCGGCGGTGTGGCCGGGGTGGGGGTGAGCTTGCCACTGCGGTAGGCGTTCACGAGGGCGACGACGAACCGAGCCTCCGGCTCCGAACAAGTCGCGATGCTGTCGGCCAAACCACCGGCTTCATCGTGCGTGCAGATGCCTTCACACTGCGGCGGCTGCTCCTCTCCGGTCTCGACATCTCGGAAAGGAAACATGTCCACATGCCATGGCCCCGCAGCGGCCTTCGCCGATAGCGCGGCCAGATCCTCCCCCGCCGTCATCCTCTCGGCGCCAGAGGCGGGAGCGGAGAGCATAGCGCGAGCCTTGAAGACGAGCGGCTGCACATCGCTAATGAGCCAGCGCTCCACGGTTCGCATGGTGTGCTGCCCGTCAGGCAGAGCGTCCCAGGCCGTGACGATGGCTTTAGCGAGATCCATCGCAGTCACGCTCTCGGGGCCAAGCGCCCCCTGTTCGTGGGGAGCGCTCATGATCTCGTCCTCGGTGCTGCTTCCGGCGCCAGACGCGCCCTCTTCATGGGGGATCATCGGGTGGACTCCGGGGTGAGGGCGATCATGCGCTCCACAAGGGCTAGCGCGGATTGCTGAAGCTCACGACACCTACGAGAGCACCCTGAACGTCGTCGCACGGCGGCAGCGACAGGCGGCCAACACACGCGTCTATCGGCTTGTCGATCCGGAGCGCGCCCGGGATCAAGACCGCCGGAAGGCCAAAGGTCGAGCCCTGCGCGCCGCGGCTGAGGTGGAGGCCGCCGAGACCGGCCGTCCGGTCGCCGAGGTCATGCGCGCCTGGGACATCAAGCCGGCGGCGAGGGCCAAGCCTGCAAGCAGGCCCCGCCGCCGTCCAACCCCTCGCTGCAACGAGGGATCAGCGACCACCCCGAACCTCGAGAGAACGCGATGACCGAGATGAGCCATAGCACCCCGGGCCTGCCGATCGCCAACATCCCCGCCGTTGGGGCGCAGACCATGTCGACGCTGGAGGTCGCCGAGCTGACCGGCAAGCGGCACGACAACGTCATGGTCGACGTCCGCAACATGCTGTTCCAGCTCGACAAAGATGGCCTGACTTTTCAGGGCACCTACCGGGACAGCATGAATCGGGAGAAGCCCTGCTACCACCTCCCGCAGCGCGAGTGCCTGATCCTCGTCTCCGGCTACTCGATCCCGATGCGAGCGAAGATCGTCGACCGCTGGCAGGAGCTGGAGCGGCGCGAGCAAGCGCCCGCGATCGATCTCAACGACCCCGCGGCACTCCGCGGCCTGCTCCTCACGCACACCGAGAAGGTGATCGAGTTGCAGGGCCAGATCGCCGCCCAGGCGCCGAAGCTTGAGGCCTACGCCCGCATCGCCGAGGCCGACGGCTCCCTCTGCATCCGGGATGCCGCGAAGGCCCTGCAGGTCCGTCCGATCGACCTGACGAAGCACCTGATCGCCAAAGCCTGGATCTACAAGCGCGTCGGCTCGAAGGAGTGGAGCGCCTATCAGCCGAAGCTCGCGCAGCTCCTACTCCGGCACAAGACGGCGACGATCCCCCATGAGGACGGGCACGATCGCATCCGGACGCAGGTCCGCGTGACTCCGAAGGGCCTCGCCCGCCTTGCCGAAGAGCTGGTGGCGGCATGAGCGCCCCCACCTTCGCCCGCCCCGCGGCCGAGGTCGGCTCACCCGAGTGGCGTGCCGCGCTGTTCGGGCAGGCCATCGCCTACAGCGCCCACCTGACCGGGCCGATCTGCCCGTACGTGCTCGGGCTACACCTGCGCTCCATCCTCGGCCTGCCCGAGGAGGAGTGCGGCGGCGAGATCCTGGACGCGACCGTGATGCTGATCCGGTCCGGCCTGTTCACGATCAACACCGTCGAGCCCGGCACCGGCGCCTTCTGGTTCGGCGGCGACACCAAGCTCACCCCGACCCGACTGCTCACCGGCTACGTCTACGGCGAGCCCGGCGAACCCCTCGAAGAAGAGGAGGACGACTGGTCATGATCGCCCCCGAGATCACCGACCACGCCCTGCTCCGCTGGATGGAGCGCGTGCATGGGGTCGATGTCACGACATGGCGTGCCCTCATGCGAGCCGAACTCGAGGCTTCGATGGAGGCCTACGACGGACGCGAAGATCTGACCGTGCCGGGCTTCGTCGTCTGCGACCAGACCGTGGTCACCTGCGTGTCCGCTGACTGTCGAGCGACGCGCGCGAGAGGCGGGAAATCCGCCATTCGCCTACCTCGCACCGCCTGATCGCCGCCACCTGTGGAGCGCCCCATGCAAGACATCACCGAGATGAAGCCGTTCTGGATGGTCTACGGCGTCGGCCAGCGCGGCCCGACCTATCAGCACGACAGCGAGGGTTCGGCGCTGCGTGAGGCCGAACGGCTCGCCGAGAGCAGCCCCGGCACGACCTTCGTGGTGCTGGAGGCGACACAGGCCGTCCGCACGCGCCGGCTCGACTACTTCGACTTGCGTACGGCCCCATCTCCGTCTGACCAGCACATGCGCCGGCTGAACTCGGCCGATGACATACCGTTTTGAAACAGCGGACTGCTCAATCGACGGTCCCATTCCCCCTTCAGGAGACGACATGCTCGACGACGACAACGCAGCTGCAGGCATCGACACCATCGATCTGACCGCCACGATTGTTGCGGCCTACGTCACGAAGAACATCCTGCCGGCGAAGGACCTGCCCGGATTGATTTCCAGTGTGCACGCCTCACTGGCGGGCCTTGGCGGCACGAAGCCTGCGGCGGCTGCTGAGATTGAAATTGAAAAGCCGACACCCGCACAAATTCGTAAGTCCATTACTCCAGATGCGCTGATCTCTTTCATCGACGGCAAGGCTTACAAGATGCTGAAGCGGCACCTCAGTTTTCATGGGCTCAGCCCCTACAGCTATCGGCAACGCTACGGCTTGCCGAGCGATTATCCGATGACGGCGCCGAACTATTCGGAGTGGCGGGCAGCCCTGGCTAGGTCGAACGGGCTCGGACGCCCTTACGGAGGGCAACAGCAGGCTTCGGAGGCCGCAGAGTGACGGGCGCACCTCTCTCCTGATGCCATCACGGTCGGCATCAATGTCCTGTTCGGACCGGTGCCGACCGCCTTCAAATTCCTCCCGTAGCGTATCGAGGAACAGCCGCCATGGGCGCCAAACTGCACGGACAGCGCTTCCAAGCTCGGGTCACCCCGCAGCACAACTTCACCATCGCGAAGGACGAGCCGATCCCGGCCGAGCGCCGGAACAAGACCCCGAACCTCTACGCGGCGGCCGTGCGCTGGTACGTCTGCACTACGGCGCCGAGCCGGGAGTTGTCGGCGGCAGCCAGCATCAAGCGCGCCATGCTCCGGGGCATCAGGGAAGACGAGACCCCGTTCATCCCTTACGTGCCTTGCGAGTACCTATGGCGGCGCTCGGTGCGCTCGAACCTGCGGGTGCCGCGACGCGAGCAGCAGCGGCCGGCCATGCGCTCCTACCTGTTTCTGGGCGTGCTCGGCGGCCTCTGTGACGAGACGCTGGCGGCCCTGAGGGAGCGGGACATTGATGGCCGCAATCTGCATGGGCTGACGGGCATCCTCGGCGCGGCCAACCGCGGCCCTCTCGCCATGAACCCGGCCGGCCTTCGCTGGCTCCGGCAATGGGGCGAGGATGAGTTGGCCGGTCGCACGAACCTCACGCCGCTCGCAGGCATGCAGGCTGGCGAGGAGGTGCGGGCCTGCTCGGGCCTGTTCAGCGGGTTCGTCGGCAAGTTCGTCGGCACGTCGGACGGCGGCGCAATCGGCATCATCTCGCTGGAGGTGATGGGCGCGCCCTTCGACTACCGACTGCCCATCGAGGATGTGCATAGGGCAGCATGACGCCTATCGTTGTGTTGACTTCTGATAGGCGCTCTCTAGTATTTCCCTCGCGCTCACGAACGAAGCGGAATAGCTCGGTGGTTGCGCGAGATCGGACGTGAGGTCGCCACAGGCCCTGCCGCTTCTCACGATTGGAAAGATGTGCCCCGAGCGGATGGCCCGCTGCGGGGCTTTTTCATGCCTTGGGCATGGAAGCGCGCGACGAGTGGAAGCCAACCGGTCGCACCCGCCTCCGCGGGCTCTGGTTCGGCCTTCTGGCCTACGAGGTCGAAGAGACCCGCATGGTCAACGCGTGGATGCCCGGCGCTCCCCACAGCCCGATGAACTGGCGCCTGACTTATCGGTGGCGTCGGGTCAGGTTCGGCGGGGTGATCGACCTGCAGGGCACAGTGCCGGGCAAGCGGATCGCGGCGCACCTCGCGGTGCCGACCGAGGCAGGTAAGTAGGGGCATGGTGCCCCTCAAACCTATGCGGGGAGTCGGGCAAGTGTACCCGACCCGATCAAGCGTCCCGCAGGTGAGGAAAGTAGCGCCTCAGAATGCGCCTGTTCATGCGGTGTAATTCGCCTTGTGACTTTTTCAGCCTCCGATCGTTCGCCGCAATGTGAGGCGGATAGGGAGGTCCGGAGACGCCGCCGACGGAGTTGAGCGAATATCGCCCATCTTTCTGCAGTTCGGTCCAAAACCATTTCATGTACCCGTTGTTCTCTTGATAGGCTGAAATTGCCCTGCGAACATCGACGTCCTTGACAAGCATGATATGACGGTTGGCAATAAGTGGGGGCCAAGTCGTATCTGGAACTATGGAACCGTCCGGCACAAAGGTCGTGACACTATCCCTTGCATTATTGTCGAGTTGTGCGGGCGTAAGATCGATCAGTTCTCCCTCAGGGCTCCTCCAAATACAGTGATGCATCATTTGGATGTACACACCGGGGACTGTCTCGATCATCCAGCCATATACAGGTTCGCCGCCGGCACGGTCCACGCGTGCCTGCACAGTATAATAACACCCTCTACCCGCACCCTGCGGTTGGCGGCGCACCGCGTGGACTGATTGAGCGCATATCTCAGCAAGCACATCCGGCATGCGTTCGTGATCAAGCGGCAGATCCTGCATTGGCAGGAAAACTAAATCGACCATACGTCATCTGCTCCGTCAGCAGAGGCTGCGCCGCGTCAAGGCGCGGGACTAGGAGTACCGAGCCTATGCGGGTTGTTGTGGCGCGAATTGGTCGAAGGTCATAACGCATGGCCCGTCTCGCCACACTCCTCCCACGCCTCGGCACGCTCGACACGCGTACTGCCCAGCCGGCGCCCAAGGTAGCTGATCCCGAACTTCTGACGCCCGAGCACAGGGCTTGGCGCCAAGAGGTGCTGAAGCGCGCCGGATGGAAGTGCCAAGCGCCCGGCTGCACGGCCCATGGCAGGCGCGGCGGCGTCAGGCTCTACGCCGACCACATCGTGGAGCGTCGGGACGGCGGCGCCCCGCTCGATCCGGCGAACGGGCAGGCGCTGTGCCCGAAGCACCATGCCGAGAAGACGGCGCGTGAGCGGGCGAAGAGGATGGCGAGGTAGCAGCCCATGCACATCGGACGTGTCGAAGGCTGCACCCGAGTGCTCGGCAAGAGCCAGGGCTACCTCGGTCTCCCGATCCGCGACGAGGTTATCACCTGCACGGTAGGCGGACCGGAGACGCCCGCCATGACGACGGCATGGTTGCCGACGGCTGAAGAGCTTGCAGCCCTCGTGGCCGGCGCTCCGATCCATGTGCGGATCCTCGGCACGGCGCACCCGCCCATCATGGTCGAAGTGGGCGCTCCGCCCGAGGCCTGACCCGCTGGTCGGCGGGACGGGAGGGGGCGGTCAGAAGTCGGAGCGACCAGGGGGTCGCTACCGCACAGGGTCCCATTCGCAGATTTTTTCCCGGTGGGTGAATTCGAGGGCCGCGGAGTGCTGCGGACGACGTGACCATGGGCAAGACGAAAAAGCCGATCGATTGGGCCGCAATCGAGCGCGATTACACGAAAACTTCATTGCCAGTCAGAGAGTTGGCCCGCTGGTACAACTGCGACGAGAAGGCGATCAGGCTGCGCGCGAGGGCCGGAGGATGGTTGCGGCCGGGTCAGGAAAACTCCGCGGCGCCTCCGCAGGCTCCGCAGCCCCTGGATACCCTCGTCGCCCCGATCATGGAGCGGCTGCGCGAGATGGCCCCCGACGAGCCGGCGCAGACGCCCGATATCGTCGAGCGGACCCGCCGCGTGGTCATGCGCTTGGTGGATGAGCTTGAGGCGGTCACCGGTCGACGCGGCGAACTCGCCGAGCTGATCGACGAGGCGCTGGCCGGCAAGGACAACGTCAAGCAGCGCGCGAGCCTGCAGAAGGCGCTGAGCCTCAGCGATCGAGCCATGGTGGCGAAGAATCTCGCGCTGGCGACGAAGACCCTGGCCGAGGCGCATGCGCCGGCCGGCAAGAAGGCTGCGGCGGCAGAGGATGCGAGGTCAGCGGGGCTCGGCTCGGATTGGGGCGATGATCTCGCCGGCCCGGCAGCGCGACCGAACTGATGGCCGAATGGAGCACCGCCTGCCCGGATTGGGAGGCGCGGATCCTGGCAGGCCGGACGCTGGTGCCAGACCTGCCACTGTTCGAGGCCGAAGCGGCACGGGCCGAGCGCATCTTCAATCGGCTGCGGATCCCGGACGTGATCGGCAAGCCGACCATGGCCGAGAGTGGTACGGAATGGCTGCTGCCGATCGTGCGGGCGATCTTCGGGTCCTACGACCCGGAAGCTAATCGGCGACAGATCCAGGAGTTCTTCTGGCTCGTCCCTAAGAAGAATTCGAAGTCGTCCGGCGCTGCGGCCATCATGGTTACGGTGCTGATCGTGAACCGGAGGCCCTTGGCCGAGGCGCTGCTCGTCGCGCCGACCAAGGAGATTGCCAACATCGCCTACAAGCAGGCCTGGGGCATCATCCAGGCCGACCCGGAACTGGCGAAGCTCTTCCACGGCCAGCACCACGTCCGCACGATCACCCACCGCAACAGCGGCGCCTCGCTCCAGATCAGGGCGGCCGACACCGACGTCATCACCGGGTCGAAGGCGACCTACACCCTGATCGACGAGACGCACGTGTTCGCGAAGAAGCCGCGGGCGGCTGACGTCTTCGTGGAGGTGCGGGGCGCCCTGGCGGCGCGGCCAGACGGCTTCCTGATCCAGGTCACCACGCAGTCGAAAGACACGCCCTCCGGTGTGTTCAAGCAGGAGCTCGAGACCGCCCGGAAGGTGCGGGACGGCGAGATGCAGCTTCCGCTGCTGCCGGTCCTCTACGAACTGCCGGCGCGCTTGGTGGCCGACGGCGGGTGGAAGGAGCGGAAGCTCTGGCCCCTGGTGAACCCGAACATGGGTCGGTCGGTCGACGAGACCTTCCTGGCCAACCAACTGCTGAAGGCGGAGCAGGAAGGCGGCGACGCTCTGGCGCTGCTGGCCTCCCAGCACTTCAACGTGCAGATCGGCATGGGGCTCGGCGGCAACTGGGCCGGCGCCGAGTTCTGGGGTCGCGGCACCGACCCGACGCTGTCGCTCGACGCGCTGCTGGAGCGCTCCGAGGTCGTCTGCATCGGCATCGATGGCGGCGGCTTGGACGACCTGTTCGGGCTCACCGTGCTCGGGCGGGACCGGGCGACCCGAGACTGGCTCGCATGGTCACACGCTTGGTGCCACGTCGGCGTGCTGACCCGCCGCAAGAGCATCGCAGTGAAGCTGCGCGAGTTCGAGGCCGCGGGCGAGCTGACGATCGTCGACGATGAACTGAAGGACATCGAGGCCATCGTCGGCATCGTCGAGCGGGTGAAGGACGCGGGCCTCCTTGCTCGGGTCGGCGTGGACCCGGCCGGCCTGGGCGAGTTGATCGAGGCCTTCGCCGGGATCGAGGTGACGCAGGAAGCTAAGCTCCTGATCGGCGTCTCGCAGGGCTACGGCCTGATGCACGCGATCAAGGCGGCCGAGCGCAAGCTCGCCAACGGCACTCTCCGGCATTCGGGCTCGGCGCTGGCTTCGTGGTGCATCGCGAACCTGAAGATTGAGCCGACCGCGACCGCGATCCGGGCGACCAAGCAGAACGCGGGTGACGCCAAGATCGACGTCGCGATGGCCCTGTTCAACGCGGTGGCTCTGATGGCGACGAACCCCGAGCCGGTGAACACCCGCTCTGTCTACGAGACGCGCGGCCTTCGGGTCGCCTGAGGAGCCCGGCATGCCTCTGGACCGCGACCGAGATGCCGGGGCCGCTGCGCGCCCGGCGCCCATCACCATCAGCTTGCAGGTCTTCCGCGAGATCATGGGCACGCTCGGCGCCGGAATTGCCGGGTACGGTGCTTGGCTGCACTACCCGCCGGCCGGCTTCATGGTCGGCGGCGGCGTGCTGATCGGCCTCGCCATCGTCGGGACGCTGCGCGGTGGCGGTAACGGCTGATGCGCGGGCTGTTCTCGGCCATGCTCGGCGGTGGGATGCAGGCCGCGGAGCGCGAGGTCACCACCTGGGCGCCTGACGACGATCGCTGGTATGGCGACGCAGGCGGTGCGGCCACCTTCACCGGGCGACGGGTGACCCCGGACATCGCTCTGCAATTCTCGGCCTTCTACGCCGGCACACACCTGCTGGCGAAGACCTTGGCCTCCCTGCCGCTGCGGATGTACCGGAAGGATCCGGCGACCGGAAAGAGCTACGAGGCGCCCGAGCACCCGCTGAACGACCTGCTGGAGTACCAGCCGAACGGGTGGCAGACGGCCTGGGACTTCCGGGCCATGCTGATGATGCACCTTGTCATGCGCGGCAACGCGTATGCCGAGATCGTGTCGGGGCCGCGGGGCTTCGCGGACCGTTTGGAGCCGATTCATCCGGACCGCGTCGCGGTCGACCGGCTGCCGGACCGAACGCTGCGCTACACGGTGTCGGACGAGAGCGGCCGCATCCGGCGCCTGCTGCAGGACGAGGTGCTGCATCTGCGCACGGCATTCGCGCCCGGCCTCGTCGGCATCGGCCCCATCGCCTATGCGCGGCAGACCGTCGGCCTGGCGCTTGCCACCGAAGAGCATGGCGCCCGACTGTTCTCGAACGGTGCCCGCCCCTCCGGCGTGATCACCGTCCCGAAGGAGTGGAGCGACGAGGCCTTCAACCGCTTCAAGGAGGACTGGCGCCGGACCTACAACGGCCTCTCGAACGCGGGCGGCACGCCAATCCTTGAGGATGGGGCCAAGTTCGAAGCCATCAGCCTGACGGCGGAGGACGCACAGTTCCTGGCGACGCGCCAGCACCAGATCGAGGAGGTCTGTCGCTGGCTCGATGTCCCTCCGGTGCTCGTACACCACATGACGAAGACGACGTCCTGGGGGTCGGGCGTCGAGGCCATCATGCTGGCCTTCGTCCGGAACAACCTGAAGCCCTGGCTCGACTGCTGGACCCACGCGGTTCGGCGCGACCTGATCCTGGCGCCCCGCCTCTACGAAGCGCGCTTCGATATCGAGGACCTGATCCGCGGCGACTCGAAGGCGCAGGCCGAGTTCTTCAGCCGGCTGGTCCTGAACGGGGTGCTCACCCGGAACGAGGCGCGCATCGCGCTTGGCTACAACCCGCTGCCGGGCCTCGACGAACCTCTGCAGCCCAACACGGGCGCGACCTCGGACAAGCTGCCCGGCAATGGCGGCGGCGAGCCCAACAGCACCGCCCTGCTCGGCCACAACAGCGGCCCTCCCATCGGGGAGCCTGCCGAGCCTCCGACGCAGGAAGAGGAGCCTGACGCATGACGACCCGCTTCCCGCACCTGCGGTCCGCCCTGATGTCGCAGATCTGGGCCATGGATCCGATCTGGCACGCGCTCATGGTCGAGATGATCGAGAACCGCGCCGAGGGCATCACCATCACGCCCGAGCAGGTTCGAGAGCGCGCCGGCCGACACTCGCAGCTCGCCGACGGCTTGCTGATCGCGGGTGTCGACGTGCCGAACGGCATGGCGGCGATGTTCGAGGTCAGCCACTCGGGCCGCATCTACGCTGCGCGGGGCGGCGGCGCCTCGCGTGTGGCCGGCGATGCCGAGCCTGGCAGCCTGATCGCGGTGATCAACGTCATGGGCGTGATCGCCCACCATGCGAGCCAGGTCGACAATATCAGCGGCCCGGGCGGCACATCGACCGCCCGCGTCGGCCAGAGCTTCGATGCCGCCCTAGACGATCCGGCCGTGAAGGCCATCGTGTTTCATGTCGACTCGCCCGGCGGCGGCGTGGCCGGCGTGCAGGAGCTGGCCGACAAGATCTTCGCGGCTCGCGGGCGCAAGCCGATCATCGCCCAGGTGAACAGCACGGCCGCCTCGGCCGCCTACTGGATCGCCTCCCAGGCCGACGAGATGGTGGTGACGCCGAGCGGACAGGTCGGGTCGATCGGCGTCTACGGCTCGCACAAGGATGTATCGGCCGCGGCCGAGAAGCAGGGCCTGAAGGTGACCTTCTTCGCTTGGCCGCCGCAGAAGGTCGACGGCAACCAGTTTGCCCCGCCGTCGGCCGAGTTCACCGACAAGGCCATGGCCGACGTGAAGACGGTCTATGGCCAGTTCCGCAACAGCGTCGCGCGCGGTCGCGGCGTGAAGGCCTCCGATGTCGAGGCTGGCTTCGGCAAGGGCGGGGTCGAGCTCGCGGCCAATGCGCTGAAGCTCGGCATGGTCGACCGCATCGCGACCATGGAGGACACACTGCGCCGGGTCGGCAAGATGAAGGTGGCACCCACCGGTGCGCGCGCATCCGCCGACATCGAGACGATTCAGGCAGAGGCCGACGAAAGCCGGCAAGCTTCCCGGGAGTCGACCGAGGAGCCGAGCTTAGCCGCCGAGCCGCCGGCTGCCCAGGCCGAAGAGCCGGTGCCGGAGGACGCGACGGCCGATCGCCAAGCCGCCCTGGAGCGCGACGCCTACCGCCGTCGCCGTCACGCGCATCGCCTGCGCTCGACCGGCTGAGCCACCCGCCTTTCCTGTTGTGCGCCCCACGGTCCGGCCGGGCCCGTGGGCAGTGCTTCGCGCCTGACGTGCGAGCCCGCGCCCTTGTGCCCGGTCACGATCACGGAGACAGAGCATGTCCATCAAGGCACTTCGCCAGAAGCGCGCCGATCTCGTGCGCGAGGCCCAGGCCGCATTCGATCTGGCGGCGCAGGAGACAGACGGCAGGTTCTCGGCCGAGCAGGAGGCGCGCGACGACGCGATCTCCGCCGAACTCGCGGCGCTCGACAAGGACATCGAACGCGTCGAGCGGCAGATGGAGCGCCAGCGGGCGCTGGGCGGCGCACCGGACGACAACGAGGCGGCCGACCGCCGCGGCGCCGGTGATCGCCAGCAGGGCCAGGGCTTCGCCTCGCTCGGCGAGCAGATGCGCGCCATCATGGTGGCCGGGCGCCCGGGCGGTCAGGTGGATCCGCGCCTGCAGGCCTTCGGCGACATGTCGGCCGGCCCCACTGGCATGTCCGAGGGCATCGCCGCCGACGGCGGCTGGCTCGTCCAGTCCGACTTCGCCAACGACCTGATCAAGGCCACGTTCGAGGGCGGTCAGATCGCCTCGCGGGTGCGCAAGATCCCGATCGGCCCGAACTCCAACGGCATCCGCGCGAACGGCGTCGACGAGACCAGCCGCGCCAACGGCTCGCGTTGGGGCGGCGTGCAGGCCTTCTGGACCGAGGAGGCCGGCCTGAAGCGTGAGAGCCGCCCGCGGTTCAAGCGCATCAGCATGGAACTGACCAAGCTCGTGGGCCTCTGCTACGCGACCGACGAACTGCTGCAGGACACCACGGCGCTCGCCGCCTGGATCGATCAGGCGTTCGAGGAGGAGTTCGTGTTCCGCATCGAGGATGCGATCATGAACGGCACCGGCGCGGGCATGCCGCTGGGCTACCTCAACAGCGGCGCCACCATCGTGGTGCCGAAGGAGGTCGGGCAGGCCGCCAACACCATCGTGGCGCAGAACATCCTCAAGATGTGGAGCCGGATGCCGGCGGCCTCGCGCAAGAACGCGGTCTGGATCGTCAACCAGGACGTCGAGGTGCAGCTCTTCCAGCTCATGCTGCTGGTCAAGAACGTGGCCGGCACCGAGAACGTCGGCGGCCTCGCCTTCCCCCAGGTCACCTACGTCCCGCCGGGCACCAACGGCAACGAGTACGGCACGCTCATGGGCCGGCCGGTGATCCCGGTCGAGTACGCCGCCACCCTCGGCACGGCCGGCGACATCCAGCTCGTCGACCTGACGCAGTACCTCGCGATCGACAAGGGCCCGATCCAGAAGGCGTCCTCGATCCACGTCCGCTTCATCTACGACGAGACCTGCTTCCGCTTCGTCTACCGCTTCAACGGCATGCCCGTGTGGCAGCAGCCGATGACGCCGTACCGCGGCCTCACCACGCAGTCGCCCTTCGTCACGCTCGGCAGCCGCTCCTGAGCGGTCTGAACGGCTGAGCGCACCGGCGGGGCTCGCCCCGTCGGCCCACCCTTCCCCTTCATCTCCGACGGGAGAGCCCCATGCCTAAGTCCAACTTCGCGACGGCCGTGAAGGTCGTCGAGCTCCTGCCTGCCGCCGCCGACGCGGCCGGCCGCTCCTCCGACATCGTCAACCTCCAGAACGCGACCTACGCCACGATCCTGGCTTCGCTGGCGCAGGGCAACGCCGCGCCCGTGACGCTGACGTAGGCCAAGGACGTGGCCGGCACCGACGCTAAGCCGTTCGACAAGCCGGTGCCGATCTGGGCCAACCTCGACACGGCCGCGAGCGACACCCTCGTGCGGCAGCCCGACGGGGTGTCCTTCGCCAGCGGCGCGGCCGTGAAGAACAAGCAGGTCGTGTTCCACATCGACCCGGCGCAGCTCGACGTGAACGGCGGCTATAAGACCGTCTTCGTCACCACGAGCGCATCGAACGCGGCCAACCTCAACAGCGTCCTCGCGCTGCTGGAGGGCCACCGCTTCCAGAGCGCGACGCTCCCCAGCGCGATCATCGACTGAACCGCGCCGCCGCGCCTGCCGGCGGGCCGCCCGTGCTCGCCGGCATCGTCCCGTGCCGCCTCATTCCGGAGCCGACCCCATGTTCGTGAAGCAGCTCATCGGCCGAATGGCCGGCGCGGTCGTCGAGATGCCGTTCGCCGCCGCCACCTCCAACATCGCCGCCGGCACCTGTGTCCTGGCGACCGAGGACGAGGTGGCCGCTGCCGGCCTGCAGGCCGTCCCAACCGTCACCTCGACCGAGCCGGAGGTGCTGCCGGCCGGCTACCGAACCGAGGTGGCCGAGGTCGGCGGGTTCGATCTGTTCGACGCGGGCGGCGTGCTGCTGAATCAGGAGCCGTTCGCCAACCTGCCGGCCCTGCTGTCCTTCGCGCACGAGCGCGCCACGGCGATGGCGCCGGTCGCACTCGTCATCCCGCTCAGCCAGATCCCTGGCGACGAGCCACCGATGGTCTCCTTCGACGGATACCGGTTCGAGCCCGCCGAGGGCGGAGGCTTCCTGCTGTTCGATCCGTCCGGCGCACCGCTCGGCGCCGATCCGGTCGCCGACGAGGAGGCGGCCCGTCTCGGCCTGCGCCAGCACTATGCCGCCGCTCGCGGCATGACGCTGGAGGAGCTTGAAGAGGAAGAGGCGGCGGTCAACGCCCGGATCGTCACGGTGACGGTGCCCGAGAACTGGCGCTCGCTGCATCACACTCAGCGACGCGCCCTGGCGCAGCAGATCTCAGGCGAGCCGCAGTCCAGCACCGCCGCGGCCGAAGAGGTGATCGAGGAATACGTCACCCGACCGGCGGCCTGAGGATCCCTGAGGCGTCCGAGGCAGGGAGGATCGATCATGAGGCGGACCGCAGCAATCCTGGCGCTCCTCGTCCTTACGAGCGCCCTACCTGCCTCGGCGCAGCCCCTGACCTCGAACGGCTACAACGCGGTGCCGGGCGTGCCGCAGCCGGTGACGACGATGCCGTTCCAGCGGCTGCACTCGGCGCCGATCCGGCTGACGAACCTCGGGCTGACACCGAAGAGCTTCGCGATCTCCCGCCCGGCCGATGCCACGACCTATCGCATCGTGAATCCGTGCGACGTCGATATCCGGTTGCTCGGCACCATGACCGAGGCCGAGAGCGTCTCGGCCACCACGGGCGTGCTCTACCTCGCGCGCACCGAAGCGACGATGGGGACGAGCAGACCGAACTTCGTCTCGGCCATGACTGTGGGGGCACCGACTGGCGACTGCACCCCCGAGATGCACTACGGCATGGGCGGTGGCTGATGTACGTGTGCCGCTGCCACGTTGTGGCAGTGCGATTTGGACTATCAGTGCAACAAAATATGCGGCATACCATTCATATGGACAGTGCTGATTTTGAATACTACTCGATCTGTGCGGCGCTGATTATTGCGATCGCAGCCTTTTATTTCATGCTCTTCAAGCTGCTTAGCCCTTAATAGCGAAGATGTTCACCATCCTGCGGATGTCGGCTTTTTGGAGAGTCCGCGCCATCGCGTGTCTGGCCTCCAGACTGCCGGCGGCACCGCGTTCGCGTGGCAACTTGCTGCGGAGTAGGCTGATGCGCGCATTTCTCCGCCATGCGCTTTGCCTCGCTGTCGTCGTGCCCTCTGCCTCAGAGGCCCGGCCTGTCGGCTACAGCCTGAAAACTCTACAGGGGCCCGCTGGCCCGCAAGGTGCGCAAGGGCCGCAGGGTGAACCCGGCCCCACAGGCGTTGCTGGTACTCCAGGAGCAAAAGGCGACAAGGGCAATGACGGACCGCAAGGGCCGAAAGGGAGCGACGGTGCCCCGGGCGCCAAGGGAGACGCCGGAGCAGCGGGCGCACCGGGAGCGGTCGGAGCAACAGGCCCGAAAGGCGATCCAGGCCCTCGTGGCGTCGCAGGTGCCCCAGGACTGAAAGGCGAACCCGGTTCGGTCGGCCTGCAGGGGCCGGCCGGCACCCCGAAGCGCGTCGAGCGCTACACAGCGGCTGCGAACTCAAATGGCGTAGCAACCTTCGCTTGGCCCGCCTGCGCGACAGTTCCCGACGTTGAGGTGATCGTCGGCTGGGCAGGCGACCAGATGATCGCGGGCGGTGTCACTTCGCAGTCCCTTTCGGGGGCGACCGTACTAGTGAAGCGCTCGCGCGGCACGTTGCTACTGAACAGCAGTCCCTTCGAGACGGCGGGGAGCACGACAGTTCAGCCGGTAAACATCGCCGTTCGCATGATTTGCAATTGACCGGGCCTATGAAGGCCGCAGCGTGCTAGGCTCTTCGTTGAAGCTGTCGTCGCCGAACCAAATATCTTCGAAACCCTTTATGAAAAGCGACATTTTCTCTTCGCTTACCACCAAGTTGATCACCTGTCCGTCGTCCACCTCCAGCGCCAACTCATATCCATTGTCAATTTCTTTGACTTTAGAGTGAACAAGGTTTTTCGACTGGGCCATTAGGATTCTCCCCATCGTCTGTAAAGTTCAACGCGCCGCCCGTCGGAACGACTCATCCTAACTCCTGAATAATCTGACTGCGACATGACAGCGCCCGCAATGGGGTGTGCGGGTATGCGGAGGGTGAGATCCAGAACGATCTCATCGAAGAGCGCACCGCCCGCATCACGGCAGACGGCGCATTCACCCTCACGCTCGACGCGGCGATCACCCGCATCGGCGATGCCGAGGCTGCCATCATCACCGAGCGCGAGACCCGGATTGCCGATGGTGTCGTGTTTGCCGCCAATGCCGGCTATGCGCTCCCGGCGGGCGGGCGAGCGGTCTTCTCGGCCGCGACAGGTGCCAAGTTCTACACGAGCGGCGTCACGGTGGAGCGTAAGACGTGGACGCCCACCGTCACCTTCGCGACGCCAGGGGATTTCGCCCCCACCTACGCCCTGCAGGAGGGGGAATACTGGCACTCGGGCGACTACGTGCATGTCCGCTTCCGGGTGACGTTCACGGCCAACGCCTACACGACGGCGGCGGGAGCGTTCCGGCTCATCCTGCCGGTTAGCTATGCCGGCGCAGGCATGGGCGTCCCTCTGAGCCGCGTGTTCAACGTGGACATCCCGGCCGGCACGTTCGGGGAGCCCAAGGGCTATGTGGCGTCCGCAGGCGGGCCGACCTTCCTTGAGTTCCTGATCAACCGGCCGGCGAACGCTCCGATCTTCCTCGGAAGCAACTTCGTCCCCCCGTCGCGCGCCAGCGTGTCGATCGAGGGGCAGTTCTTCTACCGCGCAGCCTAGGTGTTTGATCCCGCGGTGTGGTGGTACGGTTGACCACCATGCTGCGAGGGATGCGCTATGGGCCAGGTTCTCCATGGAAGCGCCACCACGACGGAGGCAGTCCGTCGCG
>NZ_QJJJ01000041.1 GCF_003201865.1 Methylobacterium sp. B4
CCCGCTACATGACCCTGGAAAGCATCGCCCCAACCGGCGATGATCCCCTCGTCGGCCTGCCCACACTGGCAGCCTGACCGATCCGGCCCTGGCCGGTGATCGTGGTGGCCCTCTGCAAGCTACACCACGCCAAGGGACACGACCCCCGGTGCCGATCAGCCGCGCTTCGAGCAGATCGAGCTTGGCCCGACCGTACATCTGTCGCTTCACGAGCTTGAGGCGGGTGATCTGCCCCTCGGTCTGGCCGTTCGACCACGGCTCGACCAGCGCCGCGGCTACTGCCGCCCTGTCTCTCGGCAGGCCGCCGGCGAAGGACGCGAGGAGGCCGCGGGCAGCCGTATCGATCCAAGTGTCGAGGTCCGGTGGTCTGCGCTCACGGATCATGGTCTGGAAGCCGGACAGGAGAGAACGAGCCTCGTCGAGCGCCGGGACCGCTGCCTCGATCGTTGCCACCGTCACGGCCTCGGCCTTGCTCAAGCCGTCCCGCCCGCTCGTCATCATCCGCGCGAGAAGGCGTGCAGAAGGCACCTTGCCTGATGCCCCATCGGGAGCCTGTTCATGGCGCCGACGGCGGGTCGCCCACTCTCCGACGACGCGGAGGCTGCCGGTAAACCCGTCGGCGCGCAGGCGTCGCCACAACTCGGCACCGTTGCGGCAGCCGGCCGTCCACTCGGCGTCGAGCCGAGGCAGAAGCCGAGATCCATCAACCCGCCTGCACCAAAAGTGAGTCAGAGCCTTTTTTCCACGCCGATTCTCACATCAGGCGCTTCCAGGCCCAAGTCGGGCGCATCGATCTTCCGCACCGATGTCACATCGCAAGAGACGCTGCTCGTCATGAGCACGACCGTCCTGATGGGACGGGAGTCGAGATGGAGCGTCACATGAAGATCGTCGTCATCGGCGGCACCGGGCTGATTGGCTCGCAGGTCGTCGCCAACTTGAGAGGCGCTGGCCACGAGGTGCTCGCGGCCTCGCCCAATACAGGGGTGAACGCTGTCACGGGCGAAGGGCTGGCAGATGCGTTGCAGGGTGCCGGCGTTGTCGTAGACGTCGCCAACTCGCCCTCTTTTGCCGACGACGCCGTGATGGATTTCTTCGTCCGCGCCGGACGGAACCTCGCAGAGGCCGAGAAGGCTGCGGGCGTCCCGCATCACGTGGCGCTGTCGGTGGTCGGAACCGAGCTCCTGCTCGACAGCGGCTACTTCCGCGCCAAGCTGGCCCAGGAGGAGTTGATCGCCTCTGCGGGCGTGCCCTGGACGGTGGTCCGCGCTACGCAATTCTTCGAGTTCGTTGGCACGATTGCGGGAGCGTCAATTATCGACGGCGTCGCGCGGGTGACCTCTGCGTCGATTCAGCCGATCGCATCGGCCGATGTGGCCGCAAAGGTCGCCGAGGCCGCGCTCGCACCACCCCGAAACGGCATGATCGAGATCGCCGGGCCCGAGCGGCTGCCGATGGTCGAATTGGTGAAGCGCCACTTCGATGGCATCGGCGAAACGCGTGAAGTCATCACGGACGACACCGCGCCATATTTCGGAGTGCTCCTCGAAAACCGCTGGCTGACACCCACCGGCGACGCGTGGCTGTCGCAGCGGCGCTACGGTGACTGGCTGGCGGCGCAGCCCAAGCGCGTGGCCTGAGGCACGCCTGCCGATGAATGCGGCCTACGTCTCGGCGCTTTCCGCGCTTGCAGGTTCCGCCATCGGCGCGATGGCCTCGTTCGCGACCACATGGCTGACGCTACGCAACCAGGAGCGCGCAACTCTGCTGGTGCAGGATCGCGCGCGACGGGAAGCGCTTTACGGCGAGTTCATTCGGGAGGCGTCGACCTTGTTCGGCGATGCCTTCCAGCATGCCCTCGACGACCCGGCCAAACTGGTGAACCTCTATGCCATCGTCAACAAGATCAGGCTTTTCGGAGAGCCGGAGACGCTTGAAGAGGCGGAGCGTGTCATGCAGCGCATCGGCGAGACCTACTTCGCTCCGAACAAGGATCTCTCCGCCTACGCGGACATCCACCACGCCGGCGACCTCGACCCGCTCTGCGCATTTTCGGCGGTCTGCCGCAAAGAACTCGCGATCGCCCGGCGTTGAGGCTCAGTGAGGCACCGGCGCTCCTGCGGCCCCTCCGAACAGCCTTGCCATGCGTTCGAGCTTGTCCGGGTTGCGGGTAAAGTAGATGCCGACGATCAGGCCGCCCTGGATATCGAGGGCGACAGTCTGGAATGTTCCGCCCGGCTCCAAGCTGAAGTAGCCCGGCAGGCCATCGATCCAGAGGTCTTGTAGCTTCTGGGCATGCTGGATCCACGACTTCCGCGCAGCACCCTCGAACATACGCATGACCTTGTCGATACCGACGATGGGTCGGGGGAACGCGTGGACCTTCCCGCCGCCATCGGAGTGAACGACGATGGCATCGGCGAGCATGCTGCGGAGCGCCGCGACGTCGCCTGTCGCTGAAGCCTCGAAAAAGGCTTTTGCAATGCGTGCCCCTTCTTCCTTCTCGACAGGGAAGCGCGGACGTGCCGACTGAACGTGTTTCCTGGCTCTCGCTGCGAGTTGACGGACAGCTGGCGGCTCACGCTGAAGTGTCGCTGAGATCTCCGCAAGAGGGATCGCGAAGACGTCGTGCAGGAGGAACGCCGCCCGCTCCAGGGGTGAGAGTCGCTCCAGGGCAAGCATTAGCGTGAGTGTCAGGTCATCCCCAGGAGCTTCGTCCGGGGCCATGGCAACGGGCTCGGGCAACCACGTCCCAAAGTATGTCTCCCGCCGCACTCGGGCGGACTTCATGACGTCAAGGCAGAGCCGAGTGACCGTGCGCGACAGGAAGGCACCGGCAGAAGCCACACCGGCATGGTCGACGTGCCGCCAACGGAGCCAGGCGTCCTGTACGACATCCTCGGCCTCGCCGAATGAACCGAGCATGCGGTAGGCGAGCCGGATGAGTCGCGCCCGCTCCTGTTCGAAGACGAGGGTGGGATCATCAACGGTCGGCATGGCGTAACGACCAGATGCTGAGGGCAACCGCAATAAGCGCAGGAAGTGTCACCGCGGGGAAGTCGCGGGGCAGAACCTCCGGCCCGCAAATTCCCACGGCAACCTCCCAGAAGTGGAACAACGCATGCCCGGAGAGCCAGATCGCACCCATGCTCCAAAGCAACACACGCGAGCCGGGTCTCACCGCACCGTATACAAATCCTGACCCGATCAGGACGAAGATCAGACCGATATCGCGCAGGAAGTGCTGATTGAATGGGCCCGTCGTGGTCACGCCCGGCACTGCGAAGTACCATGCCTCAGGTGAGGCAAGCATGAAGATGCCGTTGGCAGCTAGTCCCGCGCCAAAGAGGCCAGCCAGTATCGGAATAGCTCTGCTCATCGCACTCTCGCCAAGGGGTTGGTCCGCAAGGGTGACGATGCGCTTCGGCCGGATGTGACATCGATTGGATCTTATTTCTGCGCTGCGGTCGTCGGATGACGCAATCAGCCCTCCCCGGAGCGGACGTTCGAATGTGAGCAAGCTGCATTGGCCTTCTGTCGAAGGAAAATATCGCGTGGCATGTCACAATCTGGCCGGTCGGTTCGTCATGGCTTCAAACGTCGATCTCCGGCGTTTCGAGGCTAGAGAGTTGTTATGAGCGAGAACACACGGCTGGTCTGGAACGAGGTGGCGCCGCATGGGGCAAAAGCACTCTTCGGCATCCACCACTATATCACCACCGGCACCAACCTGTCCCACGAACTGATTCACCTCGTCTTCCTGCGCGTGTCTCAGATCAACGGCTGCGCGCATTGCATCGACAAACATACCCGCGACCTCCTCAAGACGATGCCGTTCGAGAAAGTCGCCCTGGTTCCGGTCTGGGCCGAGGTCCCCCATATGCTCTCTGACCAGTACCGCGCCGCGCTCGCGTGGGCGGAGGAAGTCACGCGTGTCAGCGAGACGCACGCGTCCGACGAAGCCTATGCGGCCGCAAGCGCGGCCTTCACGCCCAAGGATCTTGTGGACCTCACGATCACCATCGCTGCGATGAACGCGTTCAACCGGCTCGGAGCGCCTTTTCGGCTCCCGGTTGCGGCAAAGGCCTGAGCCACTTCCTCGCACCGCCTCTGCTCGGGCAACGGCAGCGTTCCGAGCTCCCGAACGATAGGGAGAGCGGAAGCTTTTCACCCCATCCGGACCTTCGGCGAGGGCGGGTCGAATGTCTGCAAGGGGTCAAGAGTTCGCATGCCGGTTGTTCGGCTCTGCGCCACCTGCGGACCTTCGGCCAATGCCGCTGGCATGTCCGGTTCTCTCCTGACAGCTCCCATCGGGACGGAAGGATAGGTCCGGCAGCACGACAGCTGAGCCGCTGGCCCGCGTCAGGCATCGTCATGTCGCTCCGGACCGACATGTGGCAAGGGTCCGCTGCACCGAGGCCGCCCTGCGACGTTCCTCTCGAAGCATCTCGATGGTCGTCCGCCACCAACCAAGCGCGATCTGGGCCGGATCCACTTTCTCACGCATTGGTCACGAGGGGATCGGTCACGAGGAGGTCGAACGGTTTTTGGCCATCGACCAGCCGCATGGCATCTTCGCCCGCTGCAGCCTCAATGACTGCATAGCTGAGCTCATGCAGCATGTCGGCCGTGCTGAACGGGGGGCAGTTCCTCCCGCGCTTCGACGACGACTTTGGTATGCAGGCAGGTCTTGCTCGACACGAGATCGCCCATCCCGGTGACCAACGCCTCCGCCTCCGAGGCGGCCGCCACCGGTTCAGCCGGCAATGCCGTCTCCACCCCTGACGCCCTGGGCGCCGCCCACCCCATGCCGGGCACCGCGTTGAACGCCACCGAAGTTCGCGCAGCGCGGTCTCCTCGTCCCGAACCTGATGCACCGGCAGCACATGCGTGAAACGACGGCATCGGCTGAACCCTTCAAGACGCCGGCCACGTTCACCATCACCTACCGGAGTTCCCGCATCGCGGAGAATGCCGGCCAGGTTCCAGACAGGGGGGATTCGCAGCTGTCGGCGTCCTGCGCTGGCTGGCCGATGCCCCGGCCACGGTCGAGGCCGATTCAGGCACCGTCAAGCTCGAAGCACTCTGAATACAGCTCCGATGCCGTTCCCGACGCGAACTGGATCAAGACCGTACAGCCGCACCGCATCGCGGATCGCGATCGAAAAGACCATCGCCGTCCATCAGGCTCGGTGAAGCGGCAGGCATACGGAAAACCGGGCACCCGTCGCGTCGATTCGACTGCTCGCTTTGATCGAGCCTCCGTGGGCCGCGACAATTGTGCGGCAGATCCCCAGGCCCAGGCCGAGGCCCTCGGCGCGTGTCGTGAAGAAGCTGTCGAACAGCCGGCCGACGCTGTCATCTGCGAGACCAGGTCCATTGTCGATGACGTGAACGGTGATGAAGTCGTCCTGGCTGAACGCCTCGACGGTGATCTCCGGCATGCGGGTCTGAGCCTGCCTGTGGATCTGGATGGCATTCATCAGCAGGTTCACAAAGACCTGCTGCAGTTGGATGCGGTCCGCCAAAACCGTGGTGAAATGGTCTCCGCACATGATGCTGAACTTGATGTTTGTGCGATTGAGGTCGTGCTGCACGAACTGCATGGACTCGTTCAGAACGTCCGCGATGGAGACCGGTGCCTGCTGGCCATCCCGCTTGGCGGCCATGCGCCGGGTGCGATCGATAATGTCTCCGGCGCGCGCTACCTGATCGACGATGCGCTGGCACTGCCGCCGGAGGAGGTCGCGGTTGAGCTCCTCACGGTCAAGGAGGCGCAGCATCGCTCCCGCGGTCATGCCGATGGAGGACAGGGGCTGTCCAATCTCGTGCGCGATGGAGGCCGAGAGTTCGCCGAGCGTCGAAACGCGGGAGACGTGGGCGAGTTCGTCGCGCAGGGTATTGAGCGCGGCCTGCCGCTGCACATGCTCGGTAATGTCCACGAAGGAAGCGAGCCACAGGCCGGAGGTGGCGCCGTCGGCGCGCGGGACGACGCAGAACAGCGTCTCGAAACGCGATCCGTCTAGCCGCACGCTGTGCGCCTGCTGTTGGAACGAGGTCGCGCCCGCCGCGAAGGCGCGGGCGGAATTGATCTGCGCGGTGCAGAGTGGATCGAAGAAGCGCTGCGTGCGCTGCCCGATCATGTCCGCGCGAGTGACGGCACCGAACATCCGCACCGCCGCCTCGTTGACGTCGAGGATGACCATGCCGTGCCGCAGCCGCGCTGCCATGACGGGATGGTCGTCGAGGTAGCCGGAGAGGTCGACGATCCCCGCGGCATGGAGTTCGTCGAGGGCGGCGACCCGCTCACGGGCATCGACGACGACGAAACCGATCGTCGAGACCTTCATGCACACGAGGTACCAGGCGTCGTTCCAGTCGGCCTCGGTGGCCACGACGATCGGATCGACCAACGGCTTGAAATCGGTGCTCACGCCTGCGAGTCCGCCGCGCGTCATGGCAAAACCTGCTCCGGGGATCCGGAGGGACAGAGACACAGCTTCTTCAGCCGCTCAAGGCCCTCAGCTCGCCCCGCACGATGCCCACCAGGGTCCGAAGCGCCAACGCGCCGATCAATCCCGTCGCGAAGGCGAGGAGCAGCAGGGCGAGCCCATCGGCGAGCCCGATCTGCGCATGGTCGGCGTAGCGCAGGGCGGCCACAGCGGCCGCGGCGGCGGGGAAGCTCACCGCCCACCACGACACCCGGAACGGGCAGCACCGCGGCAGATCCCTCAGCAGGCCGATCAGGATCACGAAGACGAACAGCCCGACGAGGAACAAGCCTTCCGCGAAGGCGTCGATCCGCCCCAAGGTCGAGGCGTAGCTCGAAAACCCGACCATGAAGGGGGCGACGAGGATCATCAGGGTCGGGCGCATGGCCGGCGCCAACGGCTCCTCGAAGAGGAGACGCGCGAAGATCAGGGTGAACAGCGGCACGGCGAAGAACAGGCCGACGCTCAAAGCGAACAGGGTCAGCGTCCCGGTATGCGGCAGGCCGAGCACCGGGGCCGCGAGGGGGATGTCGAGGAGGCCGACCACCGGAACGATCCAGGCCGGCGTCGCGTGGGCGACCTGTTGGCGGCTGCTCATCCAGCGGCTGACGATCACCACGGCGAACACCACCATCCCGGCCGATGCCAGGATCCAGATGCCCTGCGCCAGGAACGGGCTGATGCGCACGATCACCAGCGGCAGGAGCAGCAGGCTGATCAGCAACGTGCCGAACAGGTTGCCCGCGATGGGATGTCGGAACTCGGCCACCACGGTGGACCAAGCCGTCACCGCCTTGGTGCCGTAGGCCAGGGCCAGGGCGAGGAAGGCCGCCAGCGCGGCCCACCCGATGCCATCCGCGACGAGGCCCGGCAAGCCGAAGCGCCGGGCGGCGAGCTGCCATGCGACGCTGAGGCCCGTCAGCCCCATCACGGAGCCGAACAGGGCCACCGGGAGGTACTCGAACCGGGGTTCCTCGAAGAACCGCGCCCGGCGCGGCGTCTGTTCGGCCATCGTCGTCATTCCGAGCACTCCCGATCCCGTGGTCGTCTCACGCTCCTGACAGCCGCGCCTTCGCCAGCGGCAGGCTGCGCAGGCGCTGCCCGGTCAAGACTGCGACGGCGTTGACGACGGCCGGCGGCACCCCGGGCAGGCCCGGCTCGCCGATGCCTCCCATCGGCGCCCTGCTCTCGACGATGGTCACATGCACCTTCGGCATACGGTCTCGGTCGAGGATCGGATAGGCGTCGAAGTTGCGGGCCTGCCGCTTGCCTCCCTCGTAGACCACCTGCTCCAGCAGCGTGGAGGAGAGACCGAGCGCCGCAGCGCTCTCCACCTGCCGCTTCACGATGGCAGGATTGACCACGCTGCCGGGATCGATGGCGATCCAGAGATCGTGAACCCGCGCCTCGCCGTCCTTCAGCGATACCTCCGCGATGGTCGCGGTCTCGGAGCCGAAGGGCGAGGCCATCGAAACGCCCCGCGCCCGGCGCGTGCCGTCCTCGGCCTGGAAGGGCCCTTGCCGCCAGCCGCCGGCGAGGTCCGCCGCCGCCTGCAGGAGCGTGCGGTGCCGCGCGCTCTCCTTGAGGAGGGCCATGCGGAGGGCGAACGGGTCCTTGCCGCCGGCCTGAGCGATCTCGTCGAGGAAGGACTCGTAGAAATAGTCGTTCATCGAATGACCCACCGAGCGCCAGAAGGCGATGGTGACGGGGTGGAGCACCTTCACGTAGTCGAGCCGCCGGTTCGGGATGGCGTAGGGCTTCCTGTCGAGGCCCTCGACCACCGAGGAATCGACCGGAGACTTGAACAGCGCGCCGAACCAGCGCCCGATCGGTCCTTCGCCGACGGCCGTGGTCTGGAGCGCGACGGGCATGCCGTCATGCCCGAGCGCGGCCTTGAAGCGGGCGAAGCCGAGGGGGCGGACGGCATCCATGCCGAACTCTTCCTCCCGCGACCACAGCACACGCATGGGCTTGCCGGTGGCTTTGGCGAGCAGAATCGCCTGGGGGAACGGGTTGGCGGGACCGTAGTAGAAATGCCGTCCGAAGAAGCCACCAAGCATCGGCGAGTGGATACGGACCTTCTCCGGATCGAGTCCGGCCGTCTTAGCCGCGACCTGCTGGAACAGCTCCGGCATCTGGTTCGGCAGCCAGAGGTCGAGGCTGCCGTCCTCCGTGAAGCGGGCCACCGCCGAAGGCGGTTCCAGCTGGGCATGGGCGAGGTAGGGAGCGTCGTATTCGGCCTCCACGACCTGGGCGGCCCCCTTGAAGGCGCCGGTCGGGTCGCCCTCCGACTCGGCGGAAACGCCCGGCTCGTTCGTGCCCTTCAGGGCTGCCAGCATCGCCGCCGAGGAGAAGCTCTCCGAGACGGTGGCGATGCCCTCCGGCGCCGGCTTGGTCCAGGCGACCTGCAAGGCCTCCGCGCCCTTGCGCGCCCGCCACCATGTGTCCGCCACCACCGCGACCGCGCCGGGCAGGCGGTGAACGCCCTGCACGCCCGGCATATCCCGCACCTCGGCCTCGTTGGCGATGGTCTCAGGCTCGGTGCCGAGATGGGGCGCGTGCTGCACGGCGGCGTGCAGCATCCCGTCGAGGCGGATGTCGATGCTGTAGACCGCCCGGCCCGTGGACTTGTCGCGCATGTCGAGGCGGGCGACCGGCTTGCCAATCCAGCGAAAATCCCTCCGGTCCTTCAGGGCGATGTCGTCTCGCGGCTGCAGGGCGAGGGCAGCGCCCGCCAACGCGCCGTACTCGAGCGAGCGGCCGGAGGCGGCGTGGATCACCCGGCCGTCATCGGTCGTCAGGCTGTCCTGCGGAACGGCGAGATTCGCCGCGGCGGCGCGCATCAGCATCTCCCGGGCGGTGGCGCCCAGCCGCCGCATCGCCTCGAAGCTGGAGCGAGTGGAGAAGCTGCCGCCGGTCATGCGCAGTCCGTTGACCACCGCGTAGTCGGGCCCAGGCGGGGCGCATTCGACGGCGAAGCGGGCGGGATTCAGATCGAGTTCCTCGCCAATGGTCTGGGCGAGGCCCGTATTGATGCCCTGGCCGCCCTCGACGAAGGGGCTGAGAAGGCGGACCGAGCTGTCCGGTCGGATCTCCAGGAAGGCGGAGATGCGCGTGCCAGGTTTCGGGGCGATGGCGGCCGCTCCTTCCGCCCTAGCCTGCGCGGCGGCGGGCGAGAGCCGCATGCCGACGCCCAGAAGGAGCGCGCCGGAGGCCGCCCCGAGGAAGCCGCGGCGGGACAGGTTGCGGACCGGCTCGCGGACGATTGTGCGACGGAGGGGCGTGAGGTCGTTCATCGTGCCCTCCTTCAGGCCGCGGCCTGCCGCACGGCGGCGGCGATGGCGTTGTAGGTGCCGCAGCGGCAGAGGTTGGTCATCGCGCCCGCGATGTCATCCTCTGAAGGCTTGGGCGTCTGCTTGAGGAGGCTGGTTGCGGCCATCACTTGGCCCGACTGGCAGTAGCCGCATTGCGGGACCTCGATCCCGACCCAGGCCGTGACGACCCGGGCGCCGACCGGATCCTGCTCGATCGCCTCGATGGTCGTGACCGCCTGCGTGCCGACGCTCTCCAGCGGAATCTGGCAGGAGCGCGTGGCCTGACCGTCGAGGAGAACCGTGCAGGCGCCGCATTGGCCGATGCCGCAGCCGTACTTCGTGCCGTTTAGCCCCAGACTGTCACGCAGGACGAAGAGCAGCGGCGTGTCGGACTCGGCGTCCACGTCGTATTGGCGCCCGTTGATCGAGAGTTGGACCATTGCTCGACCTCTTCGTATGAGTGGTCATTGGTTCAGGCATCGTCATTCGCAGGCCTGGCCCCGATAAGGACCTTGGAATGCGCAACTGAATATTCGCGGCGTGCTCCTGTCCCGTTCCAACAGAGGTACAGGCGCATGTTGGCTGCCGAAATCATACGAAGGTTAGGGGTGCTCACCCGAAGCGGTGAGGGAACCGGGGCGCCTACGACCTTCGTATGAGCGCGCCCTCGGAAGGTGTGAGCGCGCTCACACCAGCCTGCAATATCGCAGCCGGCCATCGAGCCTCACTCTGTCCTGGCAGCCGGACGGGTCCCGGACCCCGGCCATCAATCCTGGTAGGGAGACTGACGATGCAAATGACCGGCAATACCATCCTCATCACCGGCGGCACCTCCGGCATCGGACGCGGCTTCGCGGAGGCCTTCCATAAGCTCGGGAATCACGTGATCGTCGCGGGCCGTCGTCGGGCGCTGCTGGACGAGGTCACCGCGGCCAATCCCGGCATGAGCTCCGTCGAACTCGACATCGGCGATGCCGGGGCGATCGGGGCCGTAGCGCGCGAGCTGATTCAGGAATTCCCGGCGTTGAACGTGCTGTTCAACAACGCCGGCATCATGCCCTTCGACGACGCCTCCGGGCCGATCGACGATGCCGTCGCGCAGGCGGTGCTCACCACGAACCTTCTCGGGCCGATCCGGATGACCTCGGCGCTGATCGAGCACCTGAAAGTTCAACCTCGGGCGACGATCATCAACAACACCTCTGTTCTAGCCTTCATGCCGCTGGCGACGACGGCGGTTTACTCGGCCAGCAAGGCGGCTCTGCACGCCTACACCCTCTCCCAGCGCTTCATGCTGCGGCACACCCGCGTCACCGTGCAGGAGGTCGCGCCGCCATGGGTCGACACGGACCTCATCAAGAAGAGCGGGGATCCGCGTGCCATGCCTCTCGACGCCTTCATCGCCGAGACCATGAAGGGGCTCGCGACCGAGGTCGAGGAAGTGGTGGTCGAGGCGGCGCGGCCTGTGCGTGCCAATCCCGGCCCGAACGAGCACGCGATGATCAACGCCTTCAACACCTCGCTGCTCGCCAACCCAATTCCCGTGTGAGGCGCTGACCGATCAGGCCCGTATCGATCTTGCCGTCAAGGCAAGCAGAGCAATCCGGGGAAGGGCGGCGTTCGGAGCGGTCCACATCCCCGGATTGCCCTGCAGACGCATTCGACGGCAGGACCGCGATCGAATTCGGCACACCCGCGGAAATGGACCAGGCGTGGTCTCATTCCTGCGGGTGTTTGCGCGTCATGGCCCAATCATGTCTTCCAGGCACCGGATGAGATCGTCCGCGGCCAGGGGCTTTCGCAGCAGACCCCTGGCGCCTCCGGCGAAGGCGCGACGGCGCACGGCGTCGTCCGTCAGCGCCGTCATCATGATGATGGGCAGGGCCGGCCGCGAGCGGCGAACGCGATCCTGAAGATCCAGGCCGGTGAGGCCCGGCATGTTGACGTCCGTGAGGAGGCAACAGACCTCGTCCTCGGCGCCGGAGGCCAGGAACGCTTCGCCCGAGCTGAACGCCCGCGCATCGTAGCCTAAAGCCTTGAGAAAGCAGGACGTCGCATCCAAAACGGCTTCGTCGTCATCGACCACGGCAATCATTTTTCTCTCAGCCGACACGAACAGCCCCTTCGTGGTCCCTCGCCGGCCGACGCTCTCCCTTCAATAAATCCGCAGCCTCGACCGCGATACCATACGTTCGTGTGGTGCTGCGGGCGCGTGTCTCTCCGGGGAGCCGTACCGGGCGGCACCGATCAGGACGTCCGAATGGCCAGGCCGTTCCGAACTGCCGGTGACCGGGGGCATTTCGAAGTCGCCTCGTCCCGACGGCAATGACCGCGAGCAACGCGTCGTCGGATGCATCGTTCCGTCGGCGACGGTGACGCCGCATCGCTCTCCCGCAGGTCAGCTCTCCACCGCCGCCTTCAACTGCTCGGTCTTCCTCACGAGATCCGCGACGGACCCGGCCGCCATTTTCCGCATGACGTTGCCGCGGTGGATCTTGACGGTGATCTCGCTGATCCCCATCGCGTGGGCGATCTGCTTGTTCAGCAGGCCTTTGACCACCTGCTGCATCACTTCGGCCTCCCGCGGCGTAAGGGTCGCGGCGAGAGCTTCAAGCTCGGCCAACCCGGCGCTCTCCGCGCGGCGCGCCTGGTCCCGCTCGATCGCGACGGTAATCGCGTCCAGCATGTCCTGATCTCGGAACGGCTTGGTCAGAAAGTCGAGAGCACCGGCCTTCATGGCCTGGACGCTCATCGGTATGTCGCCGTGGCCGGTCATGAAGACGATCGGCATGCGGTTGCCCATCGACACGAGCTTGGCCTGAAGGTCGAGTCCGCTGGACCCCGGCAGCCGGACATCTAGGACCATGCAACCGGGCCGGTCCGGAAGCGTCTCCGCGAGCAGGTCCCGCGTGGATCCGAACGCAAGTGTGTCGAGACCCACCGAGTGGAGCAAATCCTGCAGCCCCTCGCGGACACCTTCGTCATCCTCGACGATGACGACGAGCGCCGAAACGCTGACCTCGGCAGGCGGCCTGGAAAGGCCCCGTACGTTGCCCGGCACTGGCATCCATGAGACCCGACAATGCAGCCTTCACAGCCGAGGTTATCGGCCGTCTGTGCTGGTCGATCAAGGGCGTATGGGTCCGTAGGATCTTCTTGGGCCGGCCGGCCAATTGATGTCCGATGGGCTGTCGACCTCCAATCATTGCGTGGGCCAGAGCGAGAGCGGTGCCCGCTCATGTCGCGACGGCCAAGTCTGAAAGCACGTGCGGACGCCATCGCACGCTTGCCGCAGATCACCCTATAGCTCTGTGCATCATCTGAAGTTCGCAGTCTCTAGGTGTTTGATCCCGTGGTGTGGTGGTACGGTTGACCACCATGCTGCGAGGGATGCGCTATGGGCCAGGTTCTCCATGGAAGCGCCACCACGACGGAGGCAGTCCGTCGCG
>NZ_QJJJ01000042.1 GCF_003201865.1 Methylobacterium sp. B4
GGTCTCTCGGGTTCGAGGTTGGTCGTCGCAACCCGACCCTACCCGGCAACCGCCGATGACCACCCCTCAGCTACACCACCATCCGGGACACGACCCCCGGAACCCCGGAATGGGTCATGAGTTCGCACACCGATTGTTCGGCTGTGCGCCAGTTGCAGACCTTCGTTCGGTGCCAGCGGAATGCCCGCCTGTTAACCGGAAACTGCCGTTGGCGTGAGAGATGTAATTCGGCGCACGACTTAGACATGGGGAAGCATACCAGGCTCGTCGGCTTAGACGGGGGACCCCGCCAGTTCAGGCGCCAACGCCACACCTCCTGGCTTTGAAGGCTTGGTCGCCGGTAAATCCCTACACGGTGGATTGACCAGCGTTTTCGTTGAACCTTAAGTGCCGCCATGCGCGGATGCCTGCCTCGGACGGTTCAAGGCCGCGCGATCATCGCCGTGATCGCGCTCTACGCGCTCGCGCTGCAAGCCTTTCTTGGCGGCCTCGCCCCTCTTCCAGCCGCGCCGCTTGGCGCCGTGATCTGCGCAGAGCACGACGGTTTGAGCGTGCCCGGCGACCATGGGCCTGCTTGCCAGCATCATTCCTGCTGCACGGCGGCCCAGGCTGCGCAGTTGTTTCATAAGCACCAGTCGCCGTTTGCGGTGGTGGCCTGGATTCCCACCGTGGTGGCCTCCGTCTCCTGGCGCGACGGCGGAACGGTCCAAGCCCGTGCGCCTCCCGACCAGTCCGTCAGCCCAAGAGGTCCGCCGGCCGCCTGACCGATCCGCTTTTCAGATCGCTCAGACCCGGACCTATCCCATGTCACAGTCTCTTCAGGGCGACGCGACGGCGTTTTCCGCCGTTGTCGCCGCGCGTCCGGCGCCGGACGCCGTCTACCGCGCCGTCTGGCGCTGGCACTTCTACGCCGGCCTTCTCTGCCTGCCCTTCCTCGTCCTGCTCTCGGCCACCGGCTCGCTCTACCTCTTCAAGGACGAGATCAACGGCACCCTGTTCGCGTACCGAACGACGGTGGTGCCCCAGGCGGGCCGCACCCTCAGCCCGGACGTCCTGCTCTTCAACGCCTCGCAAGCCGAGCCCGCGGCGGTGCCGGTCTCAATGGCCGTTCCCGCCGAACCGACCGCTACGGCCGTTGTGACGATGGCCGACGGGCCGCGCCGGACCCTCGTTTATCTGAACCCTTACAACGGCGACGTGCTCGACCGCGTCGACCGTGACGACGAGTTCATGATGGTCGTGCGCCGCCTGCACCGCGACGTCGTCGTCTCGATCCGCGGCAACAACGCCCGCGCCACCGGCGTGTCGCGCAACATGGTCGTGCTGGAAGACGGCTTCCCCGTCACCCAGGCGGACGGCTCCTCGCGCTTCGACCTCGTCGACCCGCGTGCCTACTCGCGCATCGACGTGTTCCGGGGACCGCAGTCACCGTTCTTCGGCAACTTCGCCACCGGCGGCGCCCTGAACTTCGTCACCCGTCGAGGTTCCGAGATCAACGGCGTCGAGTACGGCGTTGATGCCGGCAGCTTCGGCTACCTGAACAACTACGCCGCCTTCGGCGGGGTCAGCGGCCCGTTCGAGTACAGCCTTTTCACCAGTGACACGCGGGGCAACGGCTTCATCAGCCACAACTCGTTCGACACCCAGACCATCAACTTTCTGGGCACCTACACGCCGACGCCGGACGACCGCTTCACCTTGAAGATCATCAACAACGGGGTCGCCACCGACCTGCCCGGGCGCGGCTCGCTCAACCAGTTCCGGCTCAACCCTTTCCAGCGGGGCTGCGCCTCGGCCGCGGCGGCCGCACCCGGCTGCGTGACCTATAACCTGCTCCTCAACGGCCGGAACGGCGCCACCGTGCCGGTGACGGCCGACGAGGGCGCGTTCTTCCGTGGCGATCGGCGCACCATCGTGGGCGGGCGCTGGGAGCACGACTTCGACGCCTTCACGACCTGGCGCACCCAACTCGTGTTCGACGACCGCCAGATCAACCAGCCCTTCTACACGACTGCCGCACGCGGCGATTTCCCGGGCTTCAACTTTCTCACCGACGTGACCCGGCGCGGCGACCTGTTCGGCCTGCCGGCGACCGGTTACGTCGCGCTCGCCTACAACACCCTCGACAGCAACAGCCTGACCTACAACCGCGCGCCTTACGGAGGGCCCCGCCTCGGCGCCCTGACCGCCGACCTCGAGGCTACCCAGGCAAACCTGGGCGGTCGCGCCCGCGTCGAGCTGCAGCTCGCCGAGCAGTGGATCGCAGTCGCCGGCATCAGCGCCGAGAACACCACGATCAACGGCCGCAACATCACCTACGGCTTCCCGGCCGCCGGCGGCGTCACCACCACTCTGGCCAACATCGACCGCAGTTTCCTGAACGTCGCGCCCGAGCTTTCCCTGCTCTACCGGCCCGACACCGATTGGCAGTTCCGGGGCCGCGTGGCGACCGGCTACGCCACACTCTGACCTTCTCGACCCTCGACCGTTCGGAGAACATGTCGGCCTATGCCGAGAACTCGTTCTTCGTCCTGCCGAACGTCGCCCTTGTCGGGGGTGGCTTCTTCCTGCACGCGACCCGTGACCGGAAGGACCGCTTCCTAACCGACGGCAACCAGTCGGGCCGCTCGACCTACGACATCGCCAAGCCGAAGTTCGGCGTGCTCTGGAACGTCGCCCCGACGTGGCAGGTCTACGGTAACGTCTCGGGCAGCGCCGAGGCACCGACCTTCGACGCGAACTCTTTCGCGACCGTGGCGACCTCGAACCTGCGCGCGCAGACGGCGACGACCTACGAGGTCGGCACGCGCGGAATCCGACCGGATCTCACCTGGGACCTCTCACTCTATCGCTCGGAGATCCGGAACGAACTGCAGTGCCTCACGACGTCGATTTTCAGCCCTTGCAGCATCGTGAACGCCGACCGCACCGTGCATCAAGGCGTCGAGGCGGGCCTTGGGGTGGCGTTCCTAAAGTCGCTCGTCTCGGCTGAGGACCGCGTCTGGTTCAACACGGCCTACACCTACAACGACTTCTTCTTCGTTCGTGACGCGCTCTACGGCGACAACCGCCTGCCCGGCGTGCCGACGCACTACCTGCGCGCCGAGGTGCTCTACCGTCATCCGAGCGGCTTCTACGCCGGTCCGAACGTCGAGTGGTCGCCGCAGGCTTACTTCGCCGACAACGCCAACAGCCTGACCGTGCCTTCCTACGCGCTCCTGAACCTGAGGATCGGCTTCGACCAGGGCTCGGCTTGGTCTGGGTACCTTGAGGCACGCAACCTCTTGGATAAGCGCTACATCTCCAGCGTGGCCATTGCCGGCGTCGCCAACGTCGCCTCGGAGATCTTCAATCCGGGCACCGGCAGGGCGGTTTACGGCGGCCTGAGGTACCGGTGGTGATAAGGCAGCCAGTCAGCAGGCCGAAGCTCGGTGAGGCCGGCCGCAGGGCCTCAACCGCGAAAGCGCAGCGGTTCCGCGACGAGATCCGGCCTGTCATTGCGGAACTGCGCGGCGCCGGCATCACGACCTGTGAGGGCCTTGCACGAGGCCTGCGGGTTCAGGGTATTCGGAAGCCGCGCGGTGGCTTGGTTTGGACGTCCTGCGAAATCCGCAGACTGCTACGGCAGATCTCAGAGTAGTCGAGACTGACAAAAGGGTGCCAGAGTTGAATGTCGGCACGTCGTGCCGCTTGGACGGTCGGCTCGCGCTATGAGCCGACCTTCGTCCGTCGGGCGCGGAGCCGCTGCTTGCGACCCACAGCAGCCTTACGCGGGCACCTCTGCAGTCGACTGTTTCGAAGGGACGGCAGGCCGTCGACAATTATGGCTGGGGGTAAGGGCGAATCATGCTCCAAGGCCTCGTAGGGGCGAGACTCCGGCTGGATGTTGCTCTCGTGCGACAGTCTGTACGGGCCCAAGGCGCTACCATCCAAGTGACGGTTCCCCTCGGGGATCAAAAGGGAACGCGGTGAGGGGTAACCCGATGCCGCGGCTGCCCCCGCAACTGTAAGCGGCGAGCCTTCCGCCACCATGTCACTGGGCAGCCTTGCCCGGGAAGACGGTGAGAGGGCAGCGACCCGCGAGCCAGGAGACCTGCCGTCAGTCGTGGTCACACGCGAAACGCGTCGGGCGGGGTGTCCTGATGGGTGTCGAAGCGCCGTCCCTTCTGCTTGGGGGCGGTGAGCCGAGGCCTCGTTCGCGGTGACGTGCCACTGCCGTCGCCCGAGGCTCCTCGTCCCATGGTCCGCGTTGATCGTACCCGCTCGCTTGCCGAGCGCTTGCCTGCTGCCCTGTATCTCTCCACCAGCGCTCTCGTTCTGAGCTCGACCTCTCTGACGGCACAGGAGCGTGCGGAGATCTCCGCTGGTTCGCACACCGTTGCGCTGGAGGAACTGGCGGTACGGGGGGCGGGATCCGGCACAAGGCTTCTAGCACCGACGCCCTACACGGCGGCGCCGGCCGGGCTGAACCTCACCACGCCGAACCGTAGTGGCAGCCGCCTCGACCTGTCGCCGCTGCAGACGCCCGCCAGCATCGAGGTCATCCCAGGTCAAAAGATCCGAGAGCGCGGGCAGGAGACCGTGCAGGAGGCGATCACCCAGAACGCCGCTGGCATCACGACCATCGGTGCGCCCGGTAACGGACTTGGCGCCTACACCTCCCGCGGCTTTGCCGGCGTAAACTCGGTGATGCAGCTCTATGACGGCACCCGGCTCTATGTCGGTGCCGGTACGATCACCTACCCGTTCGACACCTGGAACGTCGATCGGATCGAGGTGCTGCGTGGCCCGGCTTCCGTGCTGTACGGCGACGGCGCGATCGGCGGCGTCATCAACGTCGTGCCTAAGAAGCCGGTCGCCGTACCGATCAACGCCGCACGCGCCGCTCTCGGATCCGATGGCGTGAAGCGCCTTGCCATCGACAGCGGTGGACCCATCGGCGAGAACGTCTTCTACCGCCTCAACGTCAGCGCCAACCAAGCCAATGGCTGGCTGCGTCAGAACGGTGATTTCAGCAACCTCGCTGTCTCGGGTGCCGTGCTCTACCAGGCAACGCCTGATCTCGCGTTCACCCTATCGCACGATTACGGCTACCAGGAGCCGCTGCGCTACTTCGGGACGCCTCTGATCGGCGGCCGGATCGATCCCCGCACCCGGTTCAACAACTACAACGTCAACGACAGTCGCATCGTCTTCGAGGACAACTGGACTCAATTCAAGACCGAATGGACGCCCACGGCCGACATCACGATCCGCAACACGGCCTATCGTCTCAAGTCGGATCGGCACTGGCGCAACGTCGAAAACTACACCTTCGTGCCAAGCACTGGCCTAGTCCGTAGAACCAACCCGATTGAAATCTTTCACAACCAAGAGCAAATCGGCAACCGCTTCGATGCCGCCTTCAAGGGTGAACTGTTCGGTTTCCGCAACGAGTTCGTTGCCGGCTTCGACGTCAACCATATCAAGTTCTCGCACACCAACAACTCTCCGTACCGCGGTGAAACGAGCGTCAATCCGTTCGTCTTCAGTCCTGGAGTCTTCTCCAGTCTCGACCTGACCACGCTAGGCTACGCCACCAGCTCGGATCAGTACTCGCTTTTTGCCGAGAACCGCCTCGTTTTGACGGAACAGCTCTCGCTGATCGCTGGCGTGCGCTACGATGCGCCTACGGTTCGTCGCTCAGACCCGCGCACTCCCTCGGCAGGGTTCACGAAGGATTTCAGTGCGCTCAGCTACCGCTTCGGCGCGGTCTACAATCCGACGCCCGACAGCTCGCTCTACGCGAGCTACGCCACCGCCGTGGATCCCGTGAACTCGCTGATTACTCTGTCCCTGGCGCAGAAGGATTTCGAACTCTCGACCGGCGAGCAGATCGAAATCGGCTACAAGCAGCTGTTTTGGGAGGGCCGGGGTGAGTTCACGCTGGCAGGTTACCGGATCACGAAGGACAATCTGCTGACGGCCGATCCATTGCGGCCAGCCGTGTCCATCCAGGTCGGCAGCCAGTCTTCGCACGGTGTCGAGGCGTTCGCTTCGCTGGGGCTTTGGGAGAACTGGCGCGTGGAGGGCAACCTCGCGTTGGTACATGCCCAGTACGACGACTTCCAGCAGGCGGTTGGCGGGGCCGCCGTCAACTTCGCGGGCAATCAGCCGATCTCTGTTCCCGCTCGCGTCGCCAATCTCTGGCTGTCCTGGGCCTTCGCACCGCGCTGGGAAGCGCGGGCCGGGGTGCAGTTCGTTGGCGAGACCTTCAGCGACTTCGCCAACACGGTGCGGCGCCCAGCCTACGAGGTCGTCAACGCAAGTGTAGACTACCGCGTGAGCGAGACCTCACACTTCAGCGTGCGTGCCTACAACCTACTCGACAAGGTCTACCCCGTGACGGGGAGTTCGGTGTCGTGGCTGCTAGGCCGGCCACGCTCGGTCGAAGTCGCCTACAACGTTGCCTTCTGAGGGCGTACGCGCATGCATATCGAGCAACGCGAACTGCCCCAGGCCGAGGCAGACAATCCCGTTCTGGCAATCCGGGCGGCGGTCAAGCGGTTCGGCGCACGCACCGCCCTCAATGGCTTGGACCTCACGCTCCGTGCCGGAGAGGTCTTCGCCCTGCTCGGACCGAACGGAGCCGGCAAGACCACGACGATCAACCTGATTCTCGGCTTCCTGAAGCCGGATGCCGGCGCAGTCCAGGTCTGCGGGATCGAGGCCGGATCCGATCCGGTCGGCGCGCGAGGCCATGTCGCCTACATCCCCGAGCAGGTCGCCCTTTATCCGGGTCTCTCGGGCATCGAGAACCTGCGCTACTTCGCGACCCTGGCCGGTCTCGACTTGTCCGTCGACGCCTCGCGCCGACTGCTGACTGAGGCCGGTCTGCCCGAAGAGGCTCAAGGTCGACCCGCCGCATCCTACTCGAAGGGCATGCGCCAGAAGGTCGGGATCGCCGTCGCCCTCGCTCGCCAAGCGCGGCTTCTCCTTCTGGACGAGCCGACCTCCGGGCTCGATCCGAGTGCGGCAGCCGACTTCTCCGTCACGGTGAGACACGCTGCGGAGCGGGGCACCGCGGTGCTGATGGCGACGCACGATCTCTACCGGGTGCGCGAGATGGCCGACCGCGTCGGCGTGCTGAGCCGCGGCCGGATCGTCGAGGATATCGATCCGAAGACGCTCGACCATGTCGCGCTCGAACACCTCTACATCGAGCGCCTCGCCGAGATCACGGCATGAAGCGGGTCGCGGCTGAACTCGCGCTGACCGTTCGCGATGCGCGCGTGCGCTGGATCGGCGCCATGCTGGTCCTGCTCCTGGCCCTGACAGGCTTCGGTGCTTGGCGGGAGGCGCAGCTTTACGCGGCTCAAGCGGCCCAGATCACGGCGGCCGAGCGCGCGCGTTGGCTTGGGCAAGATGCCAAGAACCCTCATTCAGCCGACCATTTCGGCTTGTGGGTGTTCCGGCCCTCCGCGCCGCTCGCGGTGCTCGACCCCGGCACCGAACCCTATACCGGCCGCATGGTGCGCGTGGAGGCGCACGTGTTCAACGACGCGGTCTACCGCGCTGTACAGGATGCCGGTCCGCTCGTCCGCACCGGCCTCGGCACCATCGCCGACATCGTGCAGCTGGTGGTGCCGCTCGCGGCGATCCTGCTCGGCTTCTCCGCCTTCGCTGCCGACCGGGAGCGCGGTACCCTTCGTCTTGCCCTGGGTAACGGTGCTCCGCCCGGACGCCTGTTCGCTGCCCGTTTCGCGGCGCTTCTCCTCGTCCTCATCCTCGTCGTCGGCTGTCCGCTCCTCGCGATCGGCGGCTTGGTGATGACAGGCCAGGATGGTGCAGACTGGCAGGTGCCGGCGCGCCTGTTGAGCTGGATCGCCGTGCAGATCGCCTACGCGAGTGTGTTCCTGCTCCTGGCGATGCTCGTCTCGCTCGTGGCTCGGACGGCCCGCGCCGCCCTCGCGGCTGCGCTCGTCGCCTGGGTCCTGCTCTGCGTCGCGGCTCCTCGCCTCGCGACGGCCAGTGTCGACGCCCTCGCGCCCGCACTTTCGTACCGCGAAGTCCGGGCGCGCATTGATGCGGGCTTCCGAGCGCACAAGACGGCAGAGGCCGGCGACGAGCGCGCCCGGGAGGTCCTGACCCGCTACGGCGTCGATAACGCGAGCGAGCTGCCCGTCGACCTCGACGGTCTCATGATGTTCGAGAACGAGAGCCACAACTTCGCGGTCTACGATCGTGAACTCGGTGCCTTTTTCGAGAGCCTCGCGAGTCAGGAGCGAGCCTTCGCTTGGGCGGGCCTGCTCTCCCCGCGGGTCGCCCTGCAGGCGCTCTCCCAGACGCTCGCCGGCACCGACTTCGCCCAGCATGCGCATTTCGTGTGGAGCGCCGAAGCCTATCGCCGCAGGATCTCCGAGCGCATGAACGGCGAGATCCGTGATCGTCCGCAGCAGGGGAGGGGCCGGCTCATCGCCGGGTCGGAGCTGTGGCAGCAAATCCCGCCCTTCGTCCACGCCCCGCTGCCGTTCACCCAGTCCCTGGCAGATGCGCGGGTGCCGGCTCTCGTCCTTGCCCTCTGGCTCGCCCTGCTCGCCGGCCTGAGCCTGCCGATGATCCGGAGGCTGAAGCCGTGAGCGTCGCCCGCTTCCCCCGCCTGCTCGGCGCCGAACTGCGGCTGATCCTGCGCGAACGCCTGACCTGGGCCATCATTGCTGCGCTCCTCGCAGCCCTCTGTCTGGCGGCCTGGACCGGCGCGGACCGCGTCGCGCGCGAGCGTACCGCCATCGCCGAGGCGGCCGACGACAGCGAGCGGGCCGTCCGTGAGGCCCGGGCCGCTCATGAGCGCTATGCCAAGCCGAGCCCGATCAAGGTGAACTACTGGCAGGATCCCACTGACGCGTTCGGCTTCATGACCTACTTCATGGCCGCCTACGCCGTGAAGCCTCCGACCCCGCTCGCCCTCCTCGCTGCCGGCCAGTCGGATGTGCAGCCCGCAGTGACGAAGATCAGCTTCGGCTTCAGCACGGTGTTCGATGATACGGCCTACGAGCTCGGCTCGGCCGCCAGACTCAAGCTGGGCCCCTTCGATCTTGCCTTCGTCCTGGTCTACCTCGTTCCGCTGGCGGTGATCGCGCTCGCCGGCACGCGCCTCTCGGCCGAGCAGGATAGCGGGGTCCTGCGGATGATCGCCGCGCAGCCCGTTGGGCCGCGCCGGGTCGCGGCGGCGAAGTTCGGTGCGGTCGCGCTGGTCGCCGTCACCGGTGTCGTCGGCGGCACGGGCTTGGCGCTGGCCCTCGCCGGCGGCCTCGGACCGCTCGCCGGCTGGGAGACCACGCTGGCGCTGCTCGCCGCGGCACTCGCGACCTACGTCATGCTCTGGGTTGCGGTCTGCGCGCTGGTGGCAAGCCTCTGGCGGGGAGCGGTCGCTGCTCTGGCGATCCTCGTGCTGACCTGGGCCGGCATCACCATGGTTCTGCCGACGGGGCTTGGCATCGCGCTCGATGCACTCGCACCGATGCCGTCCCGGATTGCGGCCATCGATGCCAGCCGGCAGGCTCAAGCCCTGTTCTCGACCGCCGAGAAGGGGGCGCGGATCACGGCTGCCTGGGCATCCCGCAAGGTTCCAGACGCCGCGCAGCACCGGCCGGCGCTCGTTGAGGCGCCTGAGATCAAGCGTCTGGCCCGCGACGCGTTCTACGACGAAGCCCTGGCCGATCATCGCGAGTCTTGGCACGAGCACGCTCTGGCCGCCTCGGCCTGGAGCCGCCGTCTGGCGCTCCTCTCCCCCGCCACGATCCTGGCCCTCGCGCTGGAGACCGCGGCCGGAACCGATGCGGGACGACACGCGGACTTCCTGACGGCCGGCGGCGCCTATCGGCGCCGGCTGCGCACCTTCTTCGAGCCGCGCATCCTGGCCCAGGCCATGAACCCGGTTCCGGTCTGCGCGGGCTGCCCGGCCCGTCTCGGCTTCGATGCCTACGATGCCGTGCCGGCATTCGAGCCCGCGATCCCTCGTGCCACCGCCCAGCGTGAGGCGCTGGTGGCGCTCGGCTGCCTCTTGGCTGGCGCGCTGCTGCTGACCGCTCTCACCTATCGCCGACTCACGGAGTGGCCGTCGTGATGCTCTCGCATCCACGCAATGTGAGGACGAACGTGGATCGACGCATCGGCGAGACCGCACATATCGGCTGGCCGATCGACGGCCTAAGCGACACGATCTCACCGGTGACCGGCAGCGCCGACGCGTGGCCGCCGGGACGGCTGTGCTCGGCTGGGTTCGCTCCGAGCATCGCACCGTGAGGCACACGATGCGAACGCTGCTGAAGCGCGGCAAGCGCTGGCTCTATCTCGCCCATCGCTGGCTCGGCATCCTGACCTGCCTGCTGTTCGTGACGTGGTTCGTGTCCGGCCTCGTCATGATGTACGTTGGCTTCCCGAGCCTGACGGAGACGGAGCGCCGGGGCAGCTTGCCGCGCCTCGCCTGGGATCAGGTCGTGGTAACGCCGCGCGAGGCGCTCGAAGCCGCCGGTCAGACCCGCTTCCCCCGCGACCTGCGGCTGACGATGCTTGACCGGGAACCAGTCTACCGCATCGTGGGCTGGGACGGCGGACAGGCGACCGTCTCGGCAGCCGAGCGGCGTCCGATCACCGGTGTCGATGCCGAGCAGGCCCTCTCCGTCGCACGGCACGATCGGCGTGCTCAGCAGCCCCAGCTCTTCGGGAAGGTCGATCGTGACCAGTGGTCGGTGACCGCACGCTACGATCCCCTGCGGCCGTTCCACCTCATCACCCTTGGCGATCCAGACGACACCCGCCTCTACGTTTCCGCCCGCACGGGCCAGATCGCCCTCGACACCACAGGCGGGGAGCGGTTCTGGAACTGGTTCGGCGCCATCCCACACTGGATCTACCTGACGCCGCTGCGGGCGCAGGTCGAGATGTGGCGCGACGTGGTTCTCTGGGTCTCGGGCGTCGCGATCGTCGGCGCGGTGACGGGTCTGTGGGTCGGACTGCTTCGTGTCCGGCTGCGCCGCCGCTATGCATCGGGCTCAGTCTCGCCCTACCGCGGCTGGGCGGCCTGGCACCATATCGGCGGCCTGCTCGGCGGTCTGACGCTGCTGACCTTCGTTGCGAGCGGCTGGCTATCGATGAACCCGAACCGCTGGTTCGGCCCACGGGCGCCGAGCCAAGCCATGCTCGAGCGCTATGCCGGCGTTACAGCGCCTCGCTGGGATCTCGACCTCGCTGCCGTTCACGCCACCGCCTGCTCCGATGTCGTCGAAGTCAGGTTCGCTTGGCTCGGTGGCGAGCCGCAGGCAGTCCTGAGCTGTCAGGACGGTTCGACATTGGCATGCTGTTCCTCGGCGGCGCAGCCTGCCCCCCCGGAGGTTTCCACACTCACAACCGCAGCTCAGCAGTTGCTGCCCGGTGTTCCGATCCGCGAAGCGGCGCTCCTGACCGAAGAGGACGCGTACTGGTACTCCCACCATCTCCAACGCCGCCTGCCGGTGTTGCGGGTGAAGTTCGCCGACCCAGACGCGACGTGGTTCCACATCGATCCGACAACCGGCGAGGTGCTCAACCGGGCTGACCGATCCTCACGGACTTACCGCTGGCTGTTCAACGCCCCGCACAGCTTCGACTTCCGGTTTTTGCTGCAGCGACGTCCAGTCTGGGACGCTGTGCTCTGGCTGCTCTCGGCGGCCGGCCTGATCATCTCGGTGTCAGGCGTCGTGATCGGCTGGCGCCGTCTCAGTGGAGTCAGGTGAGGACCATCCGCTCAGCGACCGCCGTCCACGGGTCGGTAGAAGCGGTGGTGCATGTCAGGAAAGACTTAACTTTTCATATACCCACGGCAGCACTCCCGGAGGTCCGCTTCAGGTCAGCAGCGTGGATTGCAGGCACGCGAATGGCATGTCCGAGAGGGGTCGGCAGCGGTGATCTGGTGTGCGAGAGGGGAGGGGGGTTTCAAAATGAGCCTACCGACATAAGCATACCCTCCTCCACTCTTCTGAAGAGAGAGGTGCAATTGAGATTTTGCCAACGGCCTCCGTCTTGATTTTTCCGCATCGGATGCATTCGCATAATATACGTTATGGAACTACCAAGCATTCGTCGACATTCAACGCCGCAGTCTGGCAGATAGACGGAGAGAACTCACGACGATTTCCCTGCGCTCGTTCGCCTCTCCGTCCAACTGGTAGGGGAGGGCGCCTTGGCAAACCGTAGCGCCCTCCCCTCTCCCGGAAGCGCCGAGGCGTCGCAGCGCTAAACGGCACTTTAGCAATGCACCGGACCTGAGCGGCGATTCTTCCAATGGGCAATGAAAGGCCCCGGGCCGCCGGGGACCGATCCATCGCACCAGTCCACTCTGCCTCACCTCGTGATGGCCATGCTCGTCCGCGTGGGACTTCCCCACGACGCGCCGCAATGGCTGCAATACAGACAGGTGGGGCAGAATTTATTTACAGCACCGGCATGCAAGCCTGGTTGTTGGTCGTGTCCCTTGGCGTGGTGTAGCTTGCAGAGGGCCACCACGATCACCGGCCAGGGCCGGATCGGTCAGGCTGCCAGTGTGGGCAGGCCGACGAGGGGATCATCGCCGGTTGGGGCGATGCTTTCCAGGGTCATGTAGCGGG
>NZ_QJJJ01000043.1 GCF_003201865.1 Methylobacterium sp. B4
GGTCTCTCGGGTTCGAGGTTGGTCGTCGCAACCCGACCCTACCCGGCAACCGCCGATGACCACCCCTCAGCTACACCACCATCCGGGACACGACCCTTCATGCCAGCCTAGGTTGCGCGACTCGTGAGGAGCGGGACGCGCTACTCGAGACCGTTCGGCAGATGGAGGAAGCTCTCGCGCGTCCCTTACGTGCTGCCAACCCACAGGTGGCTCACCCGCATGGAAGAGCGGGTGCTTCGGGCGATCCGCTCAACGTTTCCGCACATCGTGCATCGCGAGCGAGCCATAGTGGCGGTCTACGCCCTCGCTGACGTTGCCCCGCGAAAGAAGACGCCCGACGTCTACATGACGTAGATCCGGGCCAAGTTGCGGAGCGCTGGCACCAGCAATGAGATCGAGACAGTCTGGCGCCGCGGCTGGCGCCTCAACGCTGTCAACCATGAGATCGTCCGCGCCGCGACATGCGAGGCGGCCTTGATGCTTCGCTGCGAGGATTGCGATTATGCGGATGACCCGAGCGCCAATCCTTCGCCGGGAGAAGGCGGCCCCGGCTGTGACTGTGAGGCTGCAAAACCGGGCGCGGCTTTGAAGCGACCCGCGTGCCCCAATGGGACGGCCGCCCCGTAGCGAGCATTGGCAGCGGAGATTGGCTCGTCGTCGGCGACGAAGCGTTGTGCGAGCGGTGCAGCCACGAAACCGCGACAGAGGAGGCGGCCACAACGTCGAGGACAAAGCGATCGGCGAGGACGGCATGACGCTGGCCGATTGGGACGTCGTTGATCCCGAGCGCACCGCCGAATACCGCGCAGAGCAGCAGGACGAAGACCCCACCACCTCCGTGTCGCTTCACCCCGGAGATTTAGGTCTCGGAGGCGGGGAATGAGCGTAGGCTTACAAAACCAGATGCTCTGGTCAACGGAGGATCAGGGCCACGGTCTCAGTCAGACGCTCCTGCACGCTGTGCGTACCGCAGGCGATCCGCGAGGCGAGCCTTCTCTAAACGCTCTTCCTGCGTCTCACGGATACCCTCGGCCTCTGCTGGCGCTCCGATGTTTGGGTTTGTTCGCGCAGCCGTAGCGGCGATGATGCTGCTGACACGTTGCAATTGCTGCCAGCCCTGCGCTGCGACATCGTTGATTTCACCGTTTTCGCCGCCGACAACGTGAACTGTCGTGATGACATCAAGGGTCCCGGCGGTACTTATTGAAAATGTGACGGCCCAGTTTGGCAATTCTCCGGAGCCGATATTAGACCTTGCAATTTTCTTCAGTCTGATCCTAGGCCGATTTATCATAATTTATCTACTAGCTCACATGGGCTTTCGTTCAGTCTAGCTGCTGGCGATCCCGCCAACAACGTATGCCTCCGGCAAATGCTTTTTCAGGCGTCCTGTTCCGACAAGCGATCGGCACCAAAGCGGAACGCGCACTTAAGAGCCCCCGTCGCCCTCGACCCTCACCCCCGAACCCACCCGTTGATCCCCCATGATGAGGGTGCGTCTGGCGCTGAGAGGATGACGGCGGGTGAGTTGGCGTATTTGTCGTGGCGAGGCGCGTCATCAGGCCTAGCTTTCAGCGACTTGTCATCCATCGGATAGGTTGGATGGGAGCGCGCTGCTGCTGCCGTCCTCGCATCCGGCCCGGCCACTTTACCAGGCGTCCGGATAGCGTGCGGGACGATTTGGTGCGGGTGTAAAACGCCATGCTCTTGCAAAGAACGCGCTCGATGACGCCGCGAAGCGCGAGAACGTGTCAGCCCGCTCACTCACGCTGTATGCCGCCGCCGAAGAGTGCGAGCAGGCCATCCCGGCGATCGGGTTTCTCCTCGCCACCCATCCGGCCGGGCGGCTCACACGACATGATGGCGGACCTCAACCGGGCTCGCGAGCAGGGGATGAAGGAGCGCGGGCGATGAGCGCGACCAACATCGACCCGCTGAGCCGGGACACCGGCTTCATGCCCCTGGTAGCCCTCCGGTACTGCCTCGGACGCCGAAGCACGCGCCGAGCCTCTGCTGCGATTGGCTTCCCAGGCACTGGCACATGCTGTCTGAGCAGGATCGCGAGAGCATCCTGCGCGACATCGGCCGCCGCCTCGACGACTGCCGGCGCCGAGGCGATCCCGGAACGATCCCAGGTTGGGACGTCGACCGGCTGACATGGGAGCGCATGGCCGAGTGGATCGCCCAGGCCGAAGCTGCCTCGACCCAACGAGGCAGGCAGGCCGAGCATCGCGCTTGCCGTGACGCACCAAGTCGAGCTCGGGCTCTGCCAGAAGGACGTGATCGGCGAATGGGATCGGCCCAACGCAGAGGCACGCACCCGAATCGCCCGGGCCATCACAGACGGCGCCTGGGTCTGGGATCGGGGCCTCGTCTGAAATCACATCGACGGCACGATCCTGCGCAAGCCGACGTCGAAGGCGAATGGCAACGAGGTCGCCGAGCACGATCTTAGCCGCTATCCCAAACGGCTCGCCGAATTGCCCATACGCGGGATTGGCACCCTGGTGCGCGATGAACGCTTCGGTCTCCCGTGGAGGCGTCTGCACTTTAGCCGCACCTTACGCGAGATCGCACGCACCTGCCGCTGGCCGGACGGCATCTTAAACATGGACAGCAGGGCGGGGGCGATCAGCGAGGCATTCGAGCCCGGAGCCGCGCCGGCCGACGTAATGCGCACAGCCATGCACACGCAAATGTCGGCGACGATGCTCTATCACCGGGGTCGGTGGTTCAGTCGGGCCGCGTGGCCGAGCTACGAACGACGCGGCGAAAGGCGAAGCCCGGATTCTGCAAACACCCCAGGAACAACGGCGGTAACACGTCTTCGCCGAAGAGTACTTGAGTGTTTGAAAAGATTGGCTCCCCGAGCAGGACTCGAACCTGCGACAAAGCGATTAACAGTCGCTTGCTCTACCAACTGAGCTATCGGGGATCACCCGGCCGCCTCGGCGGCGCTGGCGGGTCATTAGCCGTCAGCGATTGCGGGCGCAAGGGTCCTGGCGAAGGTTTTTGCGCCTTTGCGCTCGACGCGGCGGTCGGGCTCTCTCGGTGCCCCTGCGAAACCGCATCTTATGCCCGCTCTTATGTCGAACGCACGACAAGACCGTTGCCGAGCGGGCAGAGCCTCTGCTAGAGACGCCTCGCTCCGGAGCGACCGCCCGGCCCGGAGCGTCGCGCCTCGGCGCGGCGAGGCCTCGTGGCGGAGTGGTTACGCAGAGGACTGCAAATCCTTGCACCCCGGTTCGATTCCGGGCGAGGCCTCCAAAAATTCCCGGCAGTGCCGGACCTCCTCCATCATCGCTCGTGACGACAGGCCGGAATTCGCCGCGATAGCGCGGGACGTCCGTCAGCCTTAGCCTTGCAATTCCGAGGGCGATCCACGACAACGCGCCCGCTCGCATCGGCGCCGCTCGACGGGCGGGCTGAAGGACGGTCTGGCGCAGCGGCGAGGGATGGACGGCTCATGCTCGATTATGCCCAGGCGCGGCGCCTCATGGTCGATTGTCAGCTCCGGACCTTCGACGTGAACGACGTCGCGGTGCTCGATGCCTTCGACTCCGTTCCGCGGGAGCGCTTCGTGCCTCCGGGCCGCACAGATTTCGCCTATATCGATCAGACGCTAACCTTCGACACCGAAGCGGACGGGGCCCACGCGATGCCCGCGCCGATGGTGCTGGCCCGCATGATCCAGGCCCTCAAGGTCCGTCCCGGCCTGCGCGTCCTCGACGTCGCCACCGGCTACGGCTACGGCGCGGCCATCCTGCAGCGTCTCGGGGCGGAGGTCGTCGCCCTCGAATCGACCCCCGAACTCGCGGATGCCGCGCGCGAGCGCCTGGGCGGTGGGGTCGAGGTGATTCACGGCGCGCTGAATGCGCCGGTGAAGGGCGAGCTCTTCGACGCGATTCTCGTCGAGGGCCGCGTCGAGACACGGCCGCAGGCCCTGCTCGACCTGCTGCGCGACGACGGACGACTCGTCTGCGTGTTCGGCCCCCATCGCAATGCCAAGGCGACCCTGTTCGTGCGGGCGGGCGATGCCTTCGGATCGCGCGCGCTTTTCGACGCTTCGTTACCGGGCCTGAAAGCGTTCGCGACCGAACCCGGCTTCGCCTTTTAAAGAACACGCCACGACGGCTTCAGTCACGCAGCGTCCGGCCAGAGTCTTGCCGGCCGAGGCGGAGGCTTTTCGCGCCGTTCGCCAAGACGCGCCCCGCCGCCGAGAGCGGCGGGGCGCCTTCGGCACACAATTTCGCGGGCATGGATCAAGCGGGGCCGGGTGTCGCTTTTTTGAGCCACCCACCGGCAATCCACCATCGCAGTGCGGTAACCCCTGTCACCGGCGCCATAAGCTCGGCTACTCTTCCGCTTGAGGCGGGCTGGCCATCCCGGCGCACGAACGTGCGAACGACGGTCACGTCGCGACCCTTGCGGAGCGGATCGTTCGACGGGCGTCCTTGGGCGGACCGGAAGACGACCGACCGGGTCGGACGCGACGGTGCGGCGGGACGGCAAATCGAGAAACCGCAAGGGCTGATCGACGTGAAAGAACGCAACCTTGCGGCGCGGTCCGCGCTTCGGCTGGCTGGCGCCGTCGCTTCGGTGCTGGCTGTCGCAAGTCCGGCTGATGCCGAGACCCTCGAGAGCGCGCTGTCGCGCGCCTATCAGGCGAACCCGGCCCTCAACGCGGCGCGGGCCAACCTGCGCGCGACCGATGAGGACGTGAACCGCTTCCAGGCCGGCTACCGGCCCAACGCCGCGATCTCGGCCGATATCGGCATCCAGCAGTTCCAGGGTAAGATCGGTGGCATCGGCACGAGCGGCCCGATCAACCTTCTCACCCGCCCGGGCGGCGCCGGCCTGACCATCAACCAGAACGTCTTCGACGGGTTTCAGACCGACAACCGAGTCCGTTCGGCCGAATCGACCGTGCTCAGCACGCGCGAGGGCCTGCGCCAGACCGAGATGAACACGCTGTTCAACGCGGCCCAGGCCTATATGAACGTGCTGAGCGACACGGCGACGCTCGAATTGCAGCGCAACAACGTCGAGGTTCTTGAGGAGCAGCTCCGCCAGACCCGCGACCGCTTCAACGTCGGCGAGGTGACCCGCACCGACGTGGCCCAGGCCGAAGCACGCCTTGCCGGCGCCCGTTCCCAAGTCAGCGCCGCGGAGGCCGCCCTGCGCGCCTCGATCGGCATCTATCGGCAGATCGTCGGCGTCGAGCCGCGCCAGCTCGCCCCCGGGCGCCCCCTCGACCGCTACGTGCCGGCCTCGCTGGATCAGGCCATCCTCATCGGCCTCAAGGAGCATCCGCAGATCCTCGCCTCCTTCCACGCGGTGGACGTGGCGGAGTTGCAGGTGAAGGTGGCCGAGGGCGCGCTCTACCCGCAGGCGCAGATCACCGGCGCGGTGCAGCAGCGCTACGATCAGCAGTTTTCCGGCGATAACGGCGTGACCGCCTCGATCGTCGGGCGGGTCAACATCCCGCTCTACCAGGGCGGCGGCGAGTACGCGGTGATCCGCCAGGCCAAGGAGAATGCCGGGCGCGCCCGCCTCATCGCCGAGCAGGACCGCGACACCATCCGCGCCTCCATCGTCCGCACCTGGGGCAATCTCGAAGCCTCGAAGGCGCAGGTGATCGCCTCCCAGGCGCAGGTCCAGGCCAACGAAGTGGCGCTGAACGGCGTGCGCGAGGAGGCCCGGGTCGGCCAGCGCACCACCCTCGACGTGCTGAACGCGCAGCAGGAACTGCTCTCGGCCCGCGTCGCCCTGATCCGCGCCCAGCGCGACCGGGTCGTGAACTCCTACGACGTGGTGCAGGCCGTCGGCCGGCTCACGGTCCGCTTCACCAGCCTGCCGGTGACGCCCTACAGCGCCCGCGAACACCTCGATCAGGTCCGCGATCTCTGGTTCGGCGTGCGCACGCCCGACGGGCGCTGAGGAGCGCCCGCGCCCGGAACTTTCCTGTTGGCCGGCGCGGGATCATGGTTGATGCGGGACGAGATGATGAAATAGTTCGTTAACCGTTTCGTCGTCTTGTCAATCGTCACCGAGTATCGTCCAGATGAGCGCAGCGAGCCCGAAGGTTCAGGACAAGTCGCAGGAGCCCTCCATGGAGGAGATCCTGGCTTCGATCCGCCGCATCATCGCCGACGACCAAGCGCCCAAGCCGGTCGAGGCCGAGGCTCCTCCGCCGCCCCCGCCCGCCCAGGACGACGACGTGCTCGACCTCGCCGAGGTGGCCGCGCCCCTGCGCAAGGCCGAGCCCGTCGATTTCGACATGCCCGAGATCGACTTCCGGATGCCGGAATTCGACCCCGGGCCGGAGCCCGAACCCACCTTCGAGCCGCCGCCGAAGCCCGAGCCGGCCTTCGTGCCCGAGCCGGAGCCGGCGCCCGCCCCGAAGGCCGCCGAGCGCATCCGCGCGGCGGTTGAGGAGCAGGTGAGCGAGCGGCTCGTCTCCTCGCACACGGTCGAAAGCGTGGGGCAGAACTTTCATCTTCTGGCCCAGACGGTCCTCTCGCAGAACGCCCGCACCCTGGAGGATCTGGTCCAGGACATGCTGCGGCCGATGCTGAAGGGCTGGCTCGACGAGAATCTGCCGCACATGGTCGAGCGGCTCGTGCGCGCGGAAATCGAGCGGGTCGCCCGCGGGCGCTGAGCCGTGCCCCGGCGGGTGACGGTTGACGGGGACACCGCCCCGGGCCGATAGCGGCGGCATCTTCCCGAAGACGCCGCACGCCTGAAAAGCCCGCCCCGCCCATGATGGACAAGATCTTCGACCCCGCCGCCGTCGAGGCGCGCGTCTCTACGGCCTGGGACGAGGCCCAGGCCTTCCGCGCCGGCCGCCCCGAGCGGGCCGGCGCCGAGCCATTCAGCATCGTGATCCCGCCGCCGAACGTGACGGGCTCGCTGCATATGGGCCACGCGCTCAACAACACCATCCAGGACATCCTCGTCCGCTTCGAGCGGATGCGCGGGCGCGACGTGCTGTGGCAGCCGGGCACGGATCATGCCGGCATCGCCACGCAGATGGTCGTCGAGCGCAAGCTCGCCGAGACGCAGCAGCCCGGCCGACGCGAACTCGGCCGCGAGGAGTTCCTGCGCCGGGTTTGGGCCTGGAAAGAGGAATCCGGCGGCACCATCATCGGCCAGCTCAAGCGGCTCGGCGCCTCCTGCGACTGGTCGCGGGAGCGCTTCACCATGGACGAGGGCCTGAGCCGCGCCGTGCTCAAGACCTTCGTCGATCTGCATGCGCAGGGGCTGATCTACCGCGACAAGCGCCTCGTGAACTGGGACCCGAAGTTCCAGACCGCGATCTCGGATCTCGAAGTGCAGCAGATCGAGGTGAAGGGCCATCTCTGGCACTTCGACTACCCCGTCGTGGACGAGGCCGGCGCCCCGACCGGCGCGGTCATCACCGTGGCGACCACCCGTCCCGAGACGATGCTGGGCGACACTGCGGTGGCGGTCCACCCGGACGACGAGCGCTACCGCGACCTCGTCGGCCGCCGCGTGCGCCTGCCGCTCGTCAACCGGCTGATCCCGATCGTCGCCGACAGCTATTCCGACCCGGAGAAGGGCACCGGCGCGGTCAAGATCACGCCAGCCCACGACTTCAACGACTTCGAGGTCGGGCGCCGCCAGGGCTGCCGGCCGATCAACGTGCTCGACCCGGAGGCGCGGATTCAGCTCGCCGGCAATGCCGACTTCCTCGACGGCGCCGAGCCGGAGGACGCCGCGCTGGCGCTCGACGGCCTCGACCGCTTCGAGGCGCGCAAGCGCGTCGTGGAGTTGATGGAGGAGCGCGGCCTCTTGCGCGCGGTCGAGCCCAACACCCACGCCGTGCCGCACGGCGACCGCTCGGGCGTGGTGATCGAGCCGTATCTGACCGACCAGTGGTACGTGAACGTCAAGCCGCTGGCCGAGCGGGCGCTCCAGGCCGTGCGCGATCGCCAGACGAAGTTCGTCCCCGAGAACTACGAAAAGATCTTCTTCCAGTGGCTGGAGAACATCGAGCCGTGGTGCGTCTCGCGTCAGCTCTGGTGGGGCCATCAGATCCCGGTCTGGTACGACGGGGACGGCGGTGTCTTCGTCGCCGAGAGCGAGGCCGAGGCCGCGGCCCAGGCCAGGGCCAAGCACGGCACGGACGTCGCGCTGACCCGTGACCCGGACGTGCTCGACACGTGGTTCTCCTCCGCGCTCTGGCCGTTCTCCACGCTCGGCTGGCCGGACAAGACCCCGGAACTCGCCCGCTTCTACCCCACCAACACCCTGGTGACGGGCAAGGACATCATCTTCTTCTGGGTCGCCCGGATGATGATGATGGGCCTGCACCTCACCGACCGGGCGCCCTTCGAGACGGTCTACCTGCACACCCTCGTCCGTGACGAGAAGGGTGCCAAGATGTCGAAGTCGAAGGGCAACGTGGTCGATCCGGTCGATCTCATCGACCGTTTCGGCGCCGACGCCCTGCGCTTCACCCTGGCCGCGCTCGCCGCCCCCGGCCGCGACATCAAGCTCGGGGCCCAGCGAGTCGAAGGCTACCGCAACTTCGCGACCAAGCTCTGGAACGCGGCCCGCTTCGCCGAGATGAACGGCTGCGAACTCAAGGCCGACTTCCGGCCCGAAGCCGTGCGCGAAACGCTGAATCGCTGGGCGCTCACCGAGGCCGCCAAGGCGGTGGCCGAGGTGGCGCAGGGCATCACGGTCTACCGCTTCAACGATGCGGCGGCGGCCGCCTACCGCTTCGTCTGGAACGTGTTCTGCGACTGGTACCTGGAGTTGGCCAAGCCCGTCCTGCAGGGGGAGGGCGTCGATCCGGCCGCGCGCGCCGAGACGCAGGCGACGATCGCCTTCCTGATCGACCAGATCGCCAAGCTCCTGCACCCGTTCATGCCCTTCCTCACGGAGGAGCTGTGGGCGATCAAGGGGCAGGCGCTGCCCGAGTCGCGCGGCCTGCTCACGCTCGAATCCTGGCCGGACCTCTCGGCCTATGCCGACGCGCAGGCCGAGGCCGAGATCGGCTGGCTGGTCGATCTGATCTCCGAGGTGCGCTCGGCCCGCTCCGAGACGAACGTGCCGGCCGGCGCGCAGGTGCCGCTGGTTCTGGTCGGCGCCGACGCGAACGTGCGCGCCCGCGTCGATCGCTGGAGCGAGACGCTGACCCGGCTCGCGCGCCTGTCCGAGATCGGCTTCACGGAGGCCGCCCCGAAGAACTCGGTGCAACTCCTCGTGCGCGGCAGCGTCGCCGCGCTGCCGTTGGAGGGCATCGTCGATCTTGCGGCGGAAGTCGCGCGCCTGAAGAAGGAAGCGGGCAAGGCGAAGTCCGAGATCGCCAAGATCGAAGGCAAGCTCGGCAATGCCGACTTCCTCGCCCGCGCCCCCGAGGAGGTGGTCGACGAGCAGCGCGAGCGCCGGGATGCGGAGGCCGCGCGGCTGGCCAAGATCGAGGAAGCGCTGGTCCGCCTGAGCGACGCGTGAGGCTGTGGCGGCGGCTCGGCGCGCTCGTCGCCGGGCTCGCCGTCGCGCTCACGGCGCTCACCCTCTGGACGGCGCGGCCGGGCGATCCGGCGCTCTATCCCGCCTCCGGCCCCGAGGCCGTCACCGTGCTCCTCGTCAGCCACGGCTGGCATTCCGGCCTCGTCCTGCCGCGCGATCGGCTGACGGGGGAGGGCGCGGGCGCAGCCTTGCGCAGCATCGCCACGCGCTTTCGCGCCTACGGCGACCTGGAATTCGGCTGGGGCGAGGCCCGCTTCTACCGGGCGACGCCCACCTTGCAGGCTTTCGACGGGCGGCTGGCCCTCGAAGCCCTGTTCACCCCCGGCGGCAGCGACGGCGTGATCCAAGTGGTCGGCCTCGAACGCCCCGCCCGCGAGAGCTTTCCGCAGGCCGATATCGTGCCGGTCCGGATCTCGCGCGAGGGCCTCGCCCGGCTTCTGGCGCGGCTCGATACCGGCTTCCGCCTCGGCGACGGCCAGCCCGTGGCGCTGGGGCCGGGGCTCTACGGGCCGAGCCTGTTCTACGCGGGTGAGGGGCGCTTCTCCTACGCCAACCTCTGCAACCACTGGGCCGCCGACCTGCTCAATGCGGCGGGCCTGCCGGTGACACCGGTGCTGGACACGCATCCGCTGGGGCTCATCGCCGATCTGCGCTGGCGGGCCGGCGCGCGGGCGTTGGAACGGCCCGACCTGTCCAAACCGTAATCTTCGCGCCATCCGGCGGTCAGGCGGGACAGCCTAGATCTTCGCTCACGGCACCGCCGCCCTTCGCCCGGCCTCCTGTCCGGCGCGCGAGGGCAGCACGCCCCAGCGATCGATCCTCGGAGATTTCCATGACCCTGACTGTCCGCCGCCGCGCCATCGCCTCCGTCGCCGCAGCCGCCCTCGTCGCGGGCGGCGCGGCCGGGTTC
>NZ_QJJJ01000044.1 GCF_003201865.1 Methylobacterium sp. B4
CGCGTTCAGGCGCTTCTCAACGGCGGAGTGCCGCAACTATCTCGCGGCCGCAGGCTACGACGCCTACGATCCAACCTGATCGGATGCCGCTCTAGGTCCGGCGCTCGGATCCGGAGGGGTCTATAGACACCCCTCCGGAGTACTCCGCTTTGTGCCTGCCAAACTCCACAATCCTCCACTTTCCTCCGCTTCCGCTAAGTCACTGCAACAAGCCACATTTCAGCCCCTCCGCTTTTGCTCCAGAGCGCTCCGCTTCGTTTAGGCGACGCTCAGTGGAAGACGTTCGGGAGGGCGGAGTTTCCTCCACTTTCGAAACCGGAGTTTTCCGGAGGGATCGCACTGAAGTAAGCGGCGGGATCGTCAGTCGAGCGTCGCGCCGGCTGCCATTTCCCTCGGCCGACGCGAACGATGAGACGTTTCTCCTCCAGCATGCGGAGGTGATAGCGCGCCTGATCGCCAGTGGTACCGTCGCCTAATTCCATTCCAGGGGCGGCCTGGGCCGCTGCAACGTCGGCTCATCATGATGTTCGTGCGCCGGGCTGCAGGGGAGACGGCGCGGTCGGAGCGATCCCGGCGCGCGGGCCACTCTGACGGCGTGAACTGCAGTCGTCGTGGTCTCCGGGGCATAATGGGCCTCCTCATGCTCATCGGTCGGGGCAGCAACCGCACGCGGCATGTCCAACCAATATCAGCAGTATGGCCGACAAAACGAGCTGAGTCAAGATTATAATCCTATATCATACTATGGGGCGCCCCGACCTTGCGCCCTAGTAAGCAGCGAGATCGATGCAATCATCCTCATCCGGCGCCGATCAGCCGCGCTTCGCGCCCCGAGCGGTCGAAGCTGGCGCTGCGTATGCGTTTGAAGTAGCGCGCCGCCGCGCGGGTGCGCTACGGCTACCGCCAGCTGCACATCCTGTTGCGGCCGGAGGGCTGGGCCGTAAACCACATGGGCTACCTCAGCCCTGTCGAGTTCGAAAACCGAACCCAATTAGAGCTGTTCCCGGTCAGGTAGCGACGGCCAAGTCGTTCTCGTAGCCGGCTGCGGCGAGGTAGTTGCGGCACTCCTGCGGAGTGAAGCGCGTGAATGCCTGGCCGATCGCCGCCCCCTGCCACGGCAAGTCCTTGAACGTCCGCCAATACCTGCTGTGGACCCGCGCCGAAGCACGCCCGCAGGCCTGACAGCAGGCCTGGGCTGCCATGGTTCGGGCGGTGATCAGCAACCCGACCGTGTCCAGCGTCAGATCATCGACCTGAACGCCGTCCGGGACCGACGGCATCGACGAATTCGAGATCGGCATCGTGCTGCCCTCGAGCCACAACGTCGATCAACGCTTGAACCGCCCGCCAGCACAAAGTGCGAATGAACCCATTTTCCACGCCGATACCCAATCAGCACTACCGACAGGCGTGCCGCTGCCCTACACGCTTGATCATTGCTTTCGGACCGACGATCGTGCGGACGCTGATCGCGGAGCTGCCCGAGCTTGGAAACCTTGATGGAAAGCAAGTCGCCGCGCTGGTCGGCTTAGCCCCTTGGACGCGACAATCCGGTCGGTGGCGAAGGAGGAGCTTTATCGCGGGCGGTCGCGCGCCTGTCCGCACGGCGGTGTTCATTACGGGCCGCGACATTCGGCAGCTTCCGCTCGCATTCAGCCGATCTTGCGCCGCTCACCCCCGTATGGGCGGTCGATGAAGGCGCTGGCAGGAGCGGCGAAACTTCAGACAGCAAAGCGGGCGAATGCGCTGCTTGGTCTGCGGCAGCTTCGTCGGTCAAAGCCTCAACGTCGTTTCCGTCCCGGCTACGGACATCGCGTGCTCCCCTCTGAGATCAATCAGACAGATGTTCCACCCCGCGATTAAGGTCATCAAAGTCGCGCGCCAGAGATCTATTGCAAGTGTAACTTGATGTACGCAGCTGCTAACGCAGGCTGACAAATTCCGGCAAGCGAAAGGCAGTTTCTCTGCCTTTATGACAAGCAACAATCATCTGCGTTGACTGCGCCAGATTCACGATTGAATGCGAAAGAATCGACATCTCCGACAGAACGAAGTTCGAAAATTCTACGGTAGACCACTCCAGCAGGTGACTTTTATTGATAGGAGGACCATTTCGCCGCGATGCGCCCTTTTCCGACAACAATTCAAGGGCAGGAGTCGACAATACAAAGATCTTTCCATTGGAGCTTGCAAATCTCCTGAGAAGTCGCGATGGATCATCTAAGTGTTCCAAAACGTCCGAGCATATCACTAGATCAAAGTTCAAGTCTACCTCTTCAATTGACGAGCCATTTAACCAAGTTCGTGTTGGATACCTCTCTTTAAGAAAGGATAAGGTGGGCTCGATCTCGAGCCTTAATGTTTCATATTTAGAAAGGAACTTCATAAGCTTATAACCAGATCCGCAGCCGAAATCGGACACACGGCTAAATCAATTTAGAGCCGCAATACGCCGTGCATTTAAATATACTGCCTTCTGCTAATGATCTCTCTCGGTGCGACCGTCGTCGGCCTGCAGGTCTTGTTGCAAGCAGTAATCCGGCCGAATTTTGTGCCGGGATTTCCATGCGATAGTATTTGCGCTCTCCATCATTTTGTCTCACTTTCATTGCCAGCGATGACCATCCGATCGAGTGCGATATGCTGAACGGGTAACTATGAAACAACTTCGCAGTATAGATCGTACACAATAGGCTATCGCTAATGAGGCAAAGTGACCCGCCATCATTGAACTTTATAGACAGATATCGATTCTATCCATGAAACTAGGATATCGAGCGAAGACTCGACCGAAATCAGGCATGACAGCATGCGCGGCAGAAGCAACCAAAAGACTCGACTCCTTATTGCGCCGAATAAACAAGATAGTGTCCTGTGCCACTATATGCTTCACCCCCGCAATTGCGGTCTCCACATTGAATGCCCAGTCTTCGTAACCAACTCCATTCTTTAAATCATTTCTGACGTAAGGAAAATGAATAAAAGTATCTTTTTCTGCAAATACCGAGGATGTCCATAGGTTCTCTACTAGTAACCTGCTCAATTTGATGCAATCCTTTCGCACATCAGGGTGCATCCAGAAATATCGTGAGTAATCGCGCCCAAAAAACAGATTAAATTTAGGGTGAACTATGCAAGGATTGGAAAATTGCTTCGCTTCGCGGTATGCTGCGACCAACCAATTGCGACAGCATAAATCATCACCATCCAAGAATGCTATATAGCGGCCTAATGCGCAGCCAACACCGTGATTTCTGGCTGCTCCTAAATCTCGGACGTTAGTAAGTTCTATACGAGCATTAGTCTCGAACCTCTTAGCTGCTGAAATCGTGATGCTGTCGGGGTTGTCCAATATCAACACGAGTTCTGCTGCCACACCAGCCTGATTAGCCGCTTGGACAGCGGTTAACGCAGTCTCGATGCTAGGCAAGCACAACCTTCCTTCGCGATGAAGGTTAACAATGAAAGATACTTCCAAGGGTCTCATTCTACGTACCCGTTTAAGATCTTGCTTGCTACTTCTGCGGCAAATGTCTCACGACTATGCCTTGCTGATACCAAACTTGTAAGAGTTCTTGTTCTTGTGCGGGCCAGCTGAAGATCGCTGCAAAGCTCAACAATTTTATCTACATAGGCAGTGACGCAAGAATGTTTTGAAACGAGCCAGCCCGTCTTATCGTTTATAAGCTCTGAAATACCGCCAACATCTGGTGCGACGATAGGCAACTCAACCGCAGCAGCTTCTAACAGTACATTAGGGAGGCCATCCCATTCTGCAGTGTAAAGGAATAGGTCAAAGCTCTCAAAAGGCAAAGAGTAAAAGCCAGAAAATTTTCCGAAAAAAGTAACATTTTTCGGGAATACATCGATTGATAATCTCACGTCGCTCTCATCACCGCCCGCGAAAGTAAAATGTAACTCCGGCATGTTTCTTGCAATCTCGATCGCTAAACCTAGTCGCTTTTGTTGCGAAAACCGCCCAGCCCACAAAACATTCCGCGGAGTTCGCTTCCATCTTTCATTGGTTTCGCTACCTTCCTTCGGGATGTCTATCGGCTGGTATAAAACGACTATTTTCGCCGCATCTTTATCTTCCATTCTTAGATCGGAAATTAGCACACTTTTAAATGCGTGATTATCAGTGATAATTTTATCTACGAAGTCTATAGCACGAGGGAGGTGTGTCCTCGCAAATCCGGCGCGCCTACCATATCCGTCATAGTCGTAGCAGAAGCAGGCCACGCTAAGATTGCAGAATTCTCTCAGAACTTTGCCGTGTCGCTCAATTAGGCCCCAGCCCAGGTGCGAATTGACGACGAAAATGCCCTTCAACTTTAGCATTCGCAGAAACACAGCTGCGACAAGCGCAGCCGAATGATCCGAAATCAGATCAACAAAGTTGGACAAATCAATAATTACGAACTTTTTACCGTCAAGCCATTGTTCTGCAGTGCGGTCACCGTGGCCGGTGATAATGATGACTACCTGTTGCACTCCTTCATTGTCGGAAAAGGAATTGCTTATGTTGACGAGCACTTTTTCTGCTCCGCCAGCCGTCATGGCGTCAGTAAAGTGAACAAATGTCGGTTTAAGTAAGTCCACAGAGTTCGTTAGCATCGACAGCATTTGCTCTTCAGCAGATTCAATTTTCAGACGATCAACTCTTCCAATTTCATCAAGTTTTTGCCAGGGAGCAATTACGTCCGGATCTAGCATTCCAATGTGCTCGACTTCTTCCTTGATATTTTCGATCGAAAGTGACTTCCCGGTTGCTAATCTGCCTTCGCCGACCCCCCATCTGACGTAGTGGTAGAATGGGTGTGAGCCTCTGACGTCTGGGTGCCGATCGCAATACTCAATGGCGTTGAATTGCTCTGACGGTTCGACTGCCAGATCGGCATCGAAATAGGCCTCAAGCACGGTTCTATCATCCGGACACTCGCCTGCAAGTTGGCCTATAACATACTTCTCATCGAATAACTTATGTGGATTCAAAGTTCCCTTTTCGCTTGTGATATACGAAATAAGAGGGTTTTCGGGACTGTGAGTTTGGGACCTGACAAAAGCGCTATCAAATGCTGGGTGCGGGTTTCTATTTTCTCGTGCGCCATGTTCGATAAAATGGTGCAATGCCGATACACCAGCATATCCGACATCTCTATAAATATCGTGATAGTAATGGGTGTCGAAAAGTCGGTGAGGCTTAAGACGCAGTTTGTCGCCAAGCGTGACGTAGTGCCAAACGGCGCGTCGCGCATCAACTTTGATCCCGGCCTTGGACGCCTGATAACTGTAATACTGTTTGTCGAATAAAATTGTTTCCTCCAGGGCGCAAATTTGTTTATATAGCTTCCTTTTTAAGACACTGTAAGGAATATATTGCCGCAGCTGATCTCGACGGACTCGCCACCTTTTCATAGCTTCACCAACTTTCTCTCGGCAATTTACTTAGTGTGATGTCGGCCGTATGGCATCGAAATGGGTCATTTATTGCCCTTTGCTTAGAGAGACTGTAGAGATTTGTCGTATTTCATCGCGACGGTCCGCATGCGGTCTCTTGGTCCGCTTTCCCTTGCACATCATGTAGAGGGCGTCCGGCCGGTGTCAAAAGCGGTTCCGCTTCGCCAGGGTATCCTCCCAGGCAAGCGCCTGGGCGACGATGACGTCGAGGTCGTCGTACTTCGGGGTCCAGCCGAGTTCGTTGCGGATGCGGTCGGCGCCGGCGATGATCTGGGCCGGATCGCCGGGCCGGCGGGGCGACAGCCGCACCTCGAAGTCGCGGCCGGAGATGCGCTTGACCACCTCCACCACCTCCAGAACCGAGTAGCCACGGCCGTAGCCGCAATTGACGGTCAGGCTCTCACCGCCGCGGCGCAGGTGATCGAGCACGACTATATGCGCGTCCGCCAGGTCCGAGACCTGGATGTAGTCGCGCAGGCAGGAGCCGTCGCGGGTCGGATAGTCGGTGCCGAACACCTCCAGATGCGTGCGCTGACCGAGCGCGGCCTGCGTCGCGACCTTGATGAGGTGGGTGGCCGCCGGCATCGACTGGCCGGAGCGCCCGCGCGGATCGGCCCCGGCCACGTTGAAGTAGCGCAGCACCCCGTAGGTGAAGCCGTGCGCGGCGGCCGCGTCGGCGAGCATCCACTCGCTCATCAGCTTCGAGCGGCCGTAGGGGTTGATCGGGTTGGTGGCCAGCGTCTCGGGCACCGGCACGATCTCGGGCTCGCCGTAGACGGCGGCCGTCGAGGAGAAGATGAAGTGCTTCACGCCCGTGCGCGCCGCGGTCTCGATCAGCGCGCGCGTCTTCACGGTGTTGGCGAGATAGTAGCCGAGCGGGTCGGCGACCGATTCCGGCACGACGATCTTGGCCGCGAAATGCGCGACCGTGTCGATCTGGTGGCGCAGGATGGTCTCGGTGACGAGGGCTTGGTCGGCCACGTCGCCGACGACGAGACGCACTTCCGGAGGCAGGACCCAATCGTAACCGGTCGAGAGGTCGTCGAGGACCACGACCTCCTCGTGGCCGGCATCGACCAGCGCAAGCACCATGTGGCTGCCGATATAACCGGCGCCGCCCGTGATCAGAATCGCCATCGTTATTCCTCCTTTACCGATAGAGTCTATCGAGTTTGATCGGCACCGCGTAGACGATCGGCGCGATCACCGGGTCCACGTCCGACATGGTCAGCGTCGCCAGCGTGTCGAGCCCGGCGGCCGCCGCGCCCTTCGCGTCGCCGACGAGGATGATCTTGCCGCCGCGGGCGGCAACCTCCTGCATGTTCGAGACAGTCTTCTCGAAGATGGCGTCGTGCGGCGCGATCACGATCACCGGCACACTCTCGTCGATCAGGGCGATCGGCCCGTGCTTGAGTTCACCCGCCGCGTAGCCCTCCGCGTGGATGTAGCTGATTTCCTTCAGCTTGAGCGCGCCTTCGAGCGCCATCGGGTAGCTCGTGCCGCGGCCGAGATAGAGCACGTCGCGGGCCTTCGCGATCTCGCGGGCGAGCCCCTCGACCTCGGCTTCCATCTTCACCGCCTCCGCCATCAAGCCGGGAGCGGTGATGAGCGCATCGACGACGGCGCGCTCGCGCTCCGCGCTCAGGGTGCCACGGGCGCGCCCGGCGGCCAGCGCGAGGCAGAGCAGAACCGTGAGCTGGCAGGAGAAGGCTTTGGTCGAGGCGACCCCGATCTCGGGCCCGGCGAAGGTCGGCATCACCGCCGAGGATTCCCGAGCAGTGGTCGAGGTCGGCACGTTGACGACCGCCAGCGTGTGCTGGCCCTGTGCCTTGGCGTAGCGCAGCGAGGCGAGCGTGTCGGCGGTCTCGCCCGATTGCGAGATCACGAGCGTCAGCCCGTCCCGCTCCAGCGGCGGCTCGCGGTAGCGGGTCTCGGAGGCGACGTCGATCTCGACCGGCAGACGCGCCAGGGTCTCGAACCAGTATTTGGCGACGAGGCCGGCATAGTACGCGGTGCCGCAGGCGGTGATGGAGAGGCGCGAGAGCCGGGCGAAGTCGAAGGGCAATTCCTCCTGCAGAACGACCTGACCGCGCGCCATGTCGATGTAGTTGGCCAGCGTGCGGCCGACGACCTCGGGCTGCTCGTGGATTTCCTTCGCCATGAAGTGGCGGTGGTTGCCCTTGTCGACGAGGAAGGCCTGCGTCGCGATTCTTTGGCGCGGCCGGCGCACCACGGCACCGGTGATGTCGCGGATCTCGGCGCCGTCGCGGGTCAGGATCGCCCAATCACCCTCTTCGAGATAGGTGATCTGATCGGTGAACGGCGCGAGCGCGAGCGCATCCGAGCCGAGATAAGTCTCGCCCTGCCCGAAGCCGATGGCGAGCGGCGCGCCGTGGCGGGCGCCAATCAGGAAATCGTCCTCGCCCGCGAACAGGAAGGCCAGGGCGAAGGCGCCGTGCAGGCGCGGCAGCGCCGCCTCGACGGCAGCCACAGGCCCGAGCCCCTGCTCCATCAGGTGGCTGACGAGCTGCGCCACGACCTCGGTGTCGGTCTCGCTCTCGAAGCGCGCGCCCGCTGCTTCGAGTTCGCTCTTCAACTCGCGGAAATTCTCGATGATGCCGTTATGGACCACCGCCAGCCGCTCGGTGGCGTGCGGGTGGGCATTGGTCTCGTTGGGGCGTCCGTGCGTGGCCCAGCGGGTATGGCCGATGCCGATCGCGCCCGGAAGCGGCGCCTGGGCCAGCTTGAGCTGCAGGTTCGAGAGCTTGCCCTCGGCCCGGCGGCGGTCGAGCCGGCCGTGATCCAAGGTGGCGACGCCAGCCGAATCGTAGCCGCGATACTCGAGCCGCCGCAGCGCCTCGACCAACGCGTCCGCGACCGACTCACGCCCGACGATGCCGACGATTCCGCACATGGCCGATCCTCAAACCGTCTGTTCGTCGCAGTTCCTGCTGAGGGACAGCTGCGCGTGCCCGGCCTGCCGCCAGCAACGGCCGGACGCAAGAGCCGGACCTTGGGCGTGGCGCGAGAGCCGGCTTGTAGCGGATCGCCGCGCGACAAGGCTAGTACTACAGCCGAGTTTTGGTTGGCCTACGCTTTTTGATTGGTCGTTTGGCCATTCGGGTCCGGCCGTGCCAATGGGCGCGTCTTGCCCGCTGATGATGGCGTCGTCGCCAGACGGACCAGCGCAGGATCGCGGCGCTATCAGGCGGAGGCTGACCGACGAGAGCGGCCAGCAGGTGACGGATCTCGGGCACGGTCAGCGGCAGCAGATCCGCGGCGAGGTTGGCCGTGACCACGCCCCCGATAGCCGCCCGGCGCAGGACGGCGAGGTAGGTGTGGGCAGCATCGCCAGGGTGACGTGCCGGTGCCAGCCGGGATACGATCGGACCTCGTATCGTCGAGCCCGACCTCGCCTTGGCCTGCTCGAAGCAACTCTCGATGGTCCAGCGCCGGCCTGCGATCCGCAAGAGATCGCACAGCGGCGTGCCGGTCGGCGCGTGGGTCAGGTAGAAGGTCGTCTCGTCCGGATCGGCCAGAGAGCGACGAACCAGAAGCGCGCACTGGAAACCGGGCGCGGCCCCTCGATAGGGGACACAGGCCTACTCATACAGACGCGGCCCCTTGGCACCGTCGCCCGCGCTCAGGCGCTGCCAGACGGGCGGGTTGCCCTCGGGCTGCGCATCGACCTGATCGGCAAACCAGTTGGCGACCGGGCGCATGGCTAGGAGCCTGTCCGAGTAATCCTCTCGACGGCGAGGCTGGGGGGTGATTCACTCGGCTCATGGCCAAGGTGTTTCGCTCCTGGAACGTCGATCA
>NZ_QJJJ01000045.1 GCF_003201865.1 Methylobacterium sp. B4
CGCGTTCAGGCGCTTCTCAACGGCGGAGTGCCGCAACTATCTCGCGGCCGCAGGCTACGACGCCTACGATCCAACCTGATCGGATGCCGCTCTAGATACGCCGGCCCGATGCGGTCAGGCCCGATGCGGATCTAAGGCGCAGGAAGGCATCACATGAGCGCCATCGACAATCTGCGCGCCGCGGTCGAGGCCGCCGCCGGAGGTCAGCCCTTTCCCCTCGATGCCGCCTTTCTGACGGCGGGCCTCGACGATGCGGCCGTCACGGTACCGCCCGACTACGACGCGTGGCTGCGCCAAGCCTTCTTTCTGAAGCTGCCGGCCGACTTCACCGTCGCGGTCGCCAAGGCCGATGTCGGCAAGGTGGAGGGCGCCGCGTTCACGGTGAAGAAGGCGACCGTCCCGTTCGTCGGCGCCAAGGCGCCGCTCGCCGCGCGGGCGACCCTGGTCTTCACGGTCGAGGCCGGCACGCTGGTCGTGCAGGTGGAGACCACGCCGGCCGGTTGGACCTGGATCGATTCCTTCGCCTTCATGGGCGCGTTCCCGTTCGACCAGTTCGCTGTTCTGAGCGGCGTCGCCTTCGTCTTCTCCAGCGAGGCCGGCACCTATCCCTACGGCGATAGCGCGGGGCGCAGGGTGTCCGGCGGCGCGGTCCAGAATCTCTTCGCCACGGTTCCGCTGCCCACCATCGTCGCGCCCTTCCTCCCCCTGTTCGACGGGCTCGCCGCGCCGGCCGGCGATCTGCTTCTGAGCGGACCGCTCAACATGGGCGCGTTCGACGGCCAGACCGTTCTCTTTCCGCCGGGGCGCCTTTCGGCGACCATCCAGAACGGGACCTTCGATCTGGTCTATCTGAAGGTGCGCGATCCGAGCGTCACGATCACGATCCCGGCGCCGGACGGGTCGAGCGAGGTGGGCGGCGTGCTCCTGCTCGCCGATCCCGACGAGGATCCCGACGCCGGGGATCAGGCGCCGACGCTCTCGATCTCGTCGCGCTTCGATGTCGGAAACGACGGGATCTACGCGCTCGACGTCGCCGTGACGCCGGGCGACACCACGCGCTACACGATCGCCCTGTCGGTGGCGCAGGACGGCAAGCCCATCACGCCGGCGGGAATCATCCAGCTGATGGGCGGGAATGGCGGCTATCTCGCCGCCACACCGGACACGGTCCAGCAATTCCTGACCTTCGTCGGCCTGAACGGCTTCTCGATCTCGGGCAATCTGGGCGCCTCGTCCAAGGTGACCGCGCTATCGGTCGATATCGGCAGTTCGAAGAACACCCGCTGGACGATCCTGCCCGATCCCACCGGCGCTCTCGACTTCACGATCACCAGCTTTTCCCTGAACTGGTCGATGGCCTATCCGTTCGATCCGCCCGCACGCCAACATCTCTATGACTTCTCGACGCAGTTCACGCTGGCCACCAGCGTCTTCAAGGGACCGGGTGGCGAGGGTGATGGGGTCTTCTCGGTCAAGTTCAATTCGCAGAAGCAATTCTATGCGGGATTTGCCGGAACGGCGAAGCTCAGTGATTTCCTGACGACACTCTCGGGCGGCTCGGTAGTGCTCGACCGGGCGAGTACCGGTGACATCGAGCTGTCCGACATCGCGCTGGCCATCGATTACGGCGCACAGAGCTTCAGTTTCAGCGCCGGCTTCAGCCTCGAACTGAATCTCTTGCAGGTCGCGGGTGAGCCGATCCTCGCCCTGCGCGACGGCACGGTGCGCGTCGCCGCCAAATCGCCGACACAGACCAAGAGCGGTGCCAACGCGACGACCCTGCTCCCCTCGGCCACGGTTCGGTCGCAAGACCCGCGGGCCCTCGCGCTGGTGACACAGGCGGAAACGGCGACGCAGTGGCAGGCCGGAATCGACGGCTTCCTTGCAGAGCGACTACTACTTCAAGGTTTCCGGCACCGTCGGCATCATCGGTCTGCTCTACGGCAGCGTCGAATTCGCGATCATCTCGGCGTCGGTGAACGTCAAGATCGTCCTGTCGCTGCAGATCACCTACGAGTGCCACCGCGAGATACCCGTCGTCGCATCGGCGAGCGTGACGATCAGCCTGAGGGTCAAGATCGACCTCGGCCTGTTCTCGATCTCGATCAGCCTGTCCTTCTCCGCCAGCGTCTCGGCCACGTTCGTCCTGGGGTCGAACGAGACGGCGCCCTGGGAGGTCGAGAGCGAGAGGATGCACGAGGCGCTGGCGGCGCCCCGCCGTATCCTGGGCGGTCCCGACGCCGCGGAGCGGCGTGCCCGCACGCTCCAGCCCCAGCCCAAGCGGCTCGTCGCATCTGCGGGCGAACGACCCACGCTCAGCCTGCTGGCGGGCGCCCAGTACACCGTCCTGGCTCCCGAGGGCGCCACCGATCCCGCGCAGAACCAGGGAGCGTTCGTCTTCCTGCTGGCGATGGACGCGCCCGATCCTGCCGCCGGCTCGCCCGGGACGGGGAGCACCTCGTTCGACCGGCTGGCCCAGACCTACTTCCCGTGGATCATCGACACGCTCGGCAACGGCCAGGGCGACACGGTCGATCTCGCCGAGGCGCTGGCGGCCGCGGTGACGATCGAGCAACTCGAAGCCTACGTCACGCGGCTCGCCGATACCGCCCATCCGGTCTTGACGATCACCCAGCTTCTCCAGTTCCTGGCGGACGGCTTCACGCTCAACATCGAGGATCCCGCTGCCGCCAGGGCGAGCGGCCTCAAGGATCGGCTCGATGAGGGGTCGGCGCTGTTCCCGGTGTTCGACGGCCTCTCGGTCGCCGCGCCGAGCGCTCCGGGCGGCGCATCGACCATCGATTTCGAGACCTATGCGACCGCGACGCCGGCCTATGCCGCGGCGGTCAGCGCGCTGTTCGCGGAGGTCGCCGCGAAGATCGATGCGCAGAACCGCGAGCAGCCCCGCGCCGCGGCTCTCGACGAGACGGCGGAGTCGATCGCGGCGCTCGTCTTCGTCGACAGCTTCACGCTGATCGCGCGCCAATTGCTGCAGGCCGGCGCCGACGCGCTGAAGGGCTACGCCTACCCGCTCCGGGAGCGGAGTTCGATCGCCGCGATCCTGTCCAAACTCAATGGCGTGCCGGGCAACGCGCTGACGACCGCGGACGTCGCCCTGCCGAATGCCGGGCATGCGCTCGGCGCGCGATTGTCGCTCACCATCGGCGGACTCTCCTTCGTCACGCAGGCCGGCGACACGCTGCAGAGCGTGGCCGCGCGCTATTCGGATTCGAATGCGCCGGCCCGCTGGATCACCACGCCGGCCGACCTCGTCGTCGCCAACCGCGGCCGGCACATGCTGCAGGGCGCGGTCGCGTTGGATCTGACCGACAAGGACGGGCGCCCGCACAGCGTCGTCACGCGCCAGGGCGACAGCTTCGACGACATCGCCGCGCAACTCGGGCCGATCACGATCGACGCGCTGGCCGCGCAGAGCGTCCTTTACGCCGTCACGGGGCTGCTCACGCCGACCCTGCCGATGGCGATCCCCCCGATCGACTATACCAGCGCGGGCGACGGCGGCGCGTCGACCGACACGCTCGCGAGCCTCGCCCAGCTGTTCCGCACGGACGCCGCCGCGATCGCCGCTGCCAATACAGCGGTCGAAGGCCTGTTCTCGCCCGCCGCGGAAGGGGGCCTGCTCACGGTCGCCAATCTGCACGCGCTCCCGGTCGGCGCGCTGTGGAGCGCGATCGCGGCGACGGGCCAGGTCGGCCAGGTCGCGGGCATGGTCTCGCGCTTCCTCGTCTACGGCCTGCGACTGCCGAGGCAGGCCGGGCTGAGCCTGTCCGGCGACTTCCTCTATCCCGCCGGCCAATCGGCCTACGGGGTCTATCAGCTCACGGGCCAGCAATTCCCGGTACCGGCCGCCGCGACGACGTACGGCATCACCCTGTCGCGTGCCGAGAGCAGTCACGGGGTCAGCCTCGACTTCGTCGGGTTCGACGGTAGATCCGCGGCGACCATGGCGATCGATCTGAGCGCGGCGTATTCCGCTCTGCTGTCGGTGGTCGGCTGGGCAAGGACGCCGGGCAATTTCGCGCCGGCGCCCGTCTTCGCGGCGCTGCCGCTGGCCGAGCGGCAGCCCAAGGCGTTCACGGCGGGCGGCTATGCCCGCTGGTCGAGCGGATCGGTGCCTCAACTGCAGCGGCTCACGGACCGCACTGGAACGGTCTCGTCCGGCGAAGCCGCTCCCGCTGCGCAAGCGCAGCCGACCTTGTGGGCGCTTCCGCCCGCCCAGATGAACCTGGTCTCGGCGCGTGAACAGGCAATACGGGCCGCGGTGCCGGGCATCCGCGACACTTACAAGCTGCTGCCGCAGTTCCAGCCGCAAGTCGGGACCACCAACCCGGCGACGGGCCAGACCCGCTACGGCGCGCTCGAGAGCTGGGCATGGTGCACGCGCCTCGACATCGAGATCAAGCGGCTGCCGGACGCGCAGCAACTCGCCCGGCAGACCGGCGCCGGCGAGCTGCCGGGCGGCCCGGCATCGGCCCCGTCGCTGCCCTTCGTCTACGAACTCGTCGGCCCCAATTCGGCCGACGGCGTCCGGCTCGAACGCATCCTGACGGCGATGGACGAGCTGGGCGAGGACATGGCCTCGGCCGTGTTCCTGCTCTACAACCCGTCGGGGCCGGGCATGCCGATGCTGGTGACGCCGGCGGACGGCGATTTCCTCGCCTTCATCACCCAAACCAATCTCTCGACCGAGACCAATCCGCCGGCGCGCAGCGTCCTGGCGCTGGCCGCAGGGGCGCCGCCGCGCGGCATCGCCAACACCCCCGCGGAGTTCATTCGCCTGCTCTGGGAACTGAGCACCGTCCGCAGCGGCGGCTATTACCTCTACTATGAGGACATGGCGTCGGGGGCGGGGCTGCCGTCCGCGCTGTTCGATTCCTCGGGCTCCGGGACCGTTTCGATCGTCGTCACCTTCGCGGCCTCGGGTGCGGCCTCGTTCGGCGAGACACTGCCGAACTTCGTCACCTCGTTCGTAACCACCGACGCGATCGATCCCCGCAACGATGCGATCCAGACGCTGTCGCGGGTCTCGACCGGGCCGACGGCGCCCCTGACCGCCGAGGACACGCTGAATACGCTGTCCGCCATCTACGGGCCCGGGCCGGGGCGGATCGCCGAAGCGAATGCCGGCACCACCCTGGCGTCAGGCGCATTGATCCCCATCCGCGGGGCGCTGCGGCAGCTCACCAATGCGGATCTGGTGCGCGATGGCAGCGGCACCATCGACGCCGCCGCAACCCTGGACAAGCTGGCCGCCCTGTTCTCGGCAGGAGCGGTGCCGATCAGCGGTCAGGACATCGCCCGGTACAACCCTGGCGTAGCGGTGGCCCTGGCAGCGGTCTTCTCCATCCCCGAAGTGACCTACAAGGTCGATCCGGGTGCGGCGCCGGGCGCGAGCTTCGACAGCATGGCGGCGTATTACGGTGTGAGCCTCGATCTGCTGGCGCGCGGTGCGGCCGATGCCGCCGGCCTCTACCCGGCGCACGCGCCGATCTCCCTCAATCCCGAGATCTTCGATCTGCGCGATCAGCTGCCGCCGCCCAACCTGGGTTTCGCTTTGAGCCGAGTCAATTTCGGCCTCCCGTCCGACCAGCCGACGGATCCGAACTTCGCCCGCGATACGCTGTACCAGCTCTATACCGCGCTGGCGGCGGGGCTGGCGGGCAACGTCTTCTACAAGGCGAGCCCGCTTGGTCTTCCCTTCGGTCCGCAGGACCATGGCGACGACATGCGTGAACTGTTCCAGAGTCATGCACGCGCCAGCGATGCGCGCGGGGCGCGGCTCGCCGCGGTCGCAGAGGCCGATCTGGACTATCGCCAGTCGCTCGGAATCGGCAGCGAGTTCGCGCTGGTCAATGCCGCACCGGTCCCGAGCGATCCTGAACTGCCGGGCAAGGATTCCAATCCCTATCGCGGCATCGGCACCACGGCGCAGGTGGCGCTGCAGTGGCGCGATATCTTCGGCAACACCGTCGTCACGCCGTTCGAGGCGCCTTCGCCGAGCTATGCGGGTGCGCTCAACGGCTCGGCGGTGCCGATGCTGTACCGCGACCGGCTGATCGGACTGGGCGGCTGGAGCAACACCAGAGCCAGCTACACGTACGAGGCCGGCAGCGGCGTTGCGCTCAAGCTGAGCTTTGCACTCAATGGCGCGGCCTATGCGGGCGCCGCCGGCCGGAGCCGGGCCGAATCCGACCTGAAACTCTACACCCGCATCTACTATCAACTGCACCAGGACTATTCGAACCTCGCCGTATCCGTGCCCGGCGTTTCGGGAAACGCCGTCACCATGCGTGTCAGCAATTCGCTGCTGGCGGCTTCCGAAACCATCCTCGACGAGGCGCAGGCGGACGCGATCCGCGGCTATGTCCGGTCCTGCCTGCTCTATCTGAAAGCCATCGCGGCCGGCCGGCCGGGGACGGCACCGGAAGCGACGCTCGCAGTACCCGTGGATGTGAGCGCCATCGTGGCCGGCAACATCATCGAAATGGACGTGGCGCTGACGCTCACCCGCAATCCGCTCCTCGTCGAGCCGGTGGTGGCGGCGCTGCGGGATGGCTTGAGCATGTCGGGCGCGATCCTGCCGGACGGCGATCGCGACGCCAACGTCGCCTACACCGCCTTCAGCACGACGTTCGAGCAGATCTTCCGGACGGCCGACTGGTACCTCAAGGTCGGCGAAGGCCTGTCGCGCCTCGGTGAGGATGCGGCGGCCGGCACCCAGCAGCTTTGGGCGGTCCGCTTCGGCAAGACGGCCGGGACAGGCATCTTCTTCGAACTCGGGACGCAACCGAGCTACTACGCGCCCAAGCCCGTCGCCCGAGCGCTGCAGGGCGGCGCCGTGACGTTGATCAGCTACGAGACGGGAGAGAGCCAGACGCTCCACCTCGATGGCATCGACCTGAACCAATGGTTCCAGTCGGCCCTCGACGCGATCGATGGATTCCTATCCGCCACCTATGCGCCCCACGCCTTCATCCTCGACAGGCTCGACGGTGTCACGGACCCGCTGAAAGACGGCCTGCTGGGGCAGGTGCTGGCGACCAAGGACGCGCTTGCCGGCGCGATCAGCGGAACGGCATGGCCGGTCCTGTCGACCAGCGCGACCGATCCGTCGACGCGCAGCGCCGCTGCGGAGAAGTTGCGCCAGCAATTGCTCAACCAACTCGGCGGCGCCTATCGCGGCGGAGCCGCGGTCGTGTTCGGCCTTAGCGAGGTCAGCGGCGCCTCAGGAGCCGATCCCGCTGGGCCGCCCAACCTCTACGGACAGCCGAGGGGGGTGGTCGAGGGCGCCCCCGACAACCGGAACTTCTCGCTCACGCCGACGCGGATTCCACTGGGTCCGGTGCTGCAGGACGAGGCGTTGCATGAGCCGCGGCTCGCCTTCGTCTTCGTCTCGAAGGATGTCGAAGGCCAAGCCTATGTCCCGCTGACGCTCGATCTGCAGATCAGCCATCTCGAATTCGAGCGCACCACGGTCCCGGGGATCAAGGGCTATGTCGAGTCGCGCTGGCTTGCCTTCGTCAATGGTCCGTTTTCCTACGCGCTCGGCGACGGTGTCTGCGACATCCCGGTAATCAATCGCAACTTGCCGACCCCACCCACCGTCTCGGGTCAGTCGGCCGGACAGTTGACCGGCTCGAACCCTGGGGCGGATGCCGAGGCTCTGACCAAATGGGGCTATGCCTTCGAATATCTCTACCAGCAGGCGGCTTCCGACGCGGTCTCCCATACGATCGAGTACAACGGATCGGGCAATACCGATTCGAACGGTGATGGGCGGGATGTCGGCGCGGACCTGTTCACCGCGCTCGCGCAATTCATCACGGATCACGATGCGATCCTGCGTGACCTGAACCTCTACCTCGCCAAGATCGACGGCAAGGAGCCCGACCCGGCGATGCGCGACGGCGCGCGGAAAGCCGTCGCGAGCTTCGCCGCTCAGACCGCGGCGATCGCAACGGCTTATGCCGAGAGCCTGAAACCCCGGTCGCTCGCGGCCGAGGTCGAGCCTGCGCGCGTCATCATCGCCTTCACATCGACGCTCGATGCCAGCGAAGAGGGCCACGCCCGCGTCAATCTCGTCGATGTCACGATCAACGGCACGGCGGCCATCTGGGATTCGAGCACAGGGAAGATTTCGGGCGGCGGGATCGTCCTGCCGTCGCCGGTGATCGCGATCGAGCCTGACACCTATGCTGCGCGCGCCGTGCCGCAGGATCGGCTGCCTCCGGGCGTGACGATCGCCTATCTCTACACACGAGAGTTGGATGGCACGACCGACTACCTCTCCGAACAGCAGGCGCTGGGCATTGCCCGGCGCGAAGTCTCGATGGCACCGCTGGACGTGCTGTCGCTGCAGAGCGGATGGGCTTCGGTCTACGTTCAGCGCAACCTCGCGCTCTTCCCGATCGGCAACCTGAAGTCGGTCCGGACGAACGATGCCTTCCTGTTCCAGACGCCCAAAGTCCGCTTCGCCGAACCGATCGTGCCGCGCCTGAGCTACGAGAGCTTCTCGCTCGACGCGATGACGGGGGCGACGGGGGATCTGGAGGCGCGGCTGACCTCGTTCTTCAAGTCGCTCTACGCGGGCGACGCCAAGACGGCCGTCGATGTCTCGATGCAGGGTCTGTACAGCTACGAGCTGGTTCCGGGCCAACCGTCGTTCCCTCGGGTCCGTCTGCCGATCAACCTGCTGACTCCGTCCCCCTCCGCGGTCGATCCCGACGTGAAACCGGACTTCATCGCTCCGTTCGCGACGGTGGTGGCCGATTGGCGCGCGACGCACGGGCCGACGACCGACGGCGCAGCCCGTTTGGAGATCGAGCTCAAGGTGTTCGGCGCTGTCGGCGAGGCAAAGCAGCCGCTGATCCAGATCGGACAGCTAACCCAGGACGTTGAGCGCGACGCTGTCCGAAGGCGGTAGAGGCCAACCTCGTGCTGCGCAGCAGCCTGGCTCTCGCCTCCGGCTGAACCGGTCGCCTATCGGCGAGGTCACGATCACCGTTGGGGCCCGCGCCGATATCCGGCTCGCACCGGCGCGGCCTCGTGGTCCGACCGGGCACCTTCGAATTTTTCAGGCGGGTCTGTTGACGTCGGCGGCGGTGGTCCGTAGAAGCTGCCTCACCGACGGGGCGCCGCGGTCCACCGCTTGGTGGTCAGGTGCCTCGGGGTCTTCGGAGTTTGTGGTGGAGCGGAGCTGATCCGGGTGACTGGATCGGGCGATCGCTG
>NZ_QJJJ01000046.1 GCF_003201865.1 Methylobacterium sp. B4
GTGTTTGCTCCAGCTTTTCAGGCAAGAGCGCTAGCCTCTCTCAGTCATTGACGCCCAGGAGTGCTTGTCAACAATGATTGATTGTACGCAACTCTGATTGCGATGGCCAGGGGTGGTGACTGCGTTCTCAATTCGACGGCAGCCCACGCTCTATGCACGGCGCCCGCACCACCTCCTCCGGCGTCTCCCAACGCGACGCCGAAGACGCGACACAGGCGAGCGCCAGCGCCGCGAGCAGAAGCACACGGGTCATGGTGATGGTCCTGATGGTGGGGATGCGCGGCTGGCCCGGCCGGCTCGGGAAAGAAGAGCTGTTCGCCAATCTTCGTTTGTGCTTCGCTGGAATTTCGAGCAAAGCGAGAAGTCGCAGGCCATCCCGGTGGGATAAAGCCTGGGGCAGCGTCCGGCGGGTCGGTGCCTGAGGGGGCTCAGAGGACCGGCCCGCTGCTTTCGGGCTCCACTCAAGCCCGGCCTATCCCCAGCGTTGATCGGGATAAGTCGAAAGCGGTGCTTGAGCGGTTCAGGCGCGTCGAGCACGACATGCTGTCGTCACGCCGAAGGATCCTCAGATCCACGGCAGACGGCCAGCGGGTCGGTGTTGCCCCCCATACTGACCCGCTGTTTCCAGCCTTCGCATGCGAGCGGAAGGCTCGGTCGCCCCTGGATCAAATGTTAGTTAGGTAGCGTGACAGCAACTTGAGCGGTGGCGCGCTGGAGCGCATGAGGCGATGCCGCTGAACTGTCCCGATCTTATCTCGGCGGCCAGCGGGTCGGCCTACTGCCCCTCACAGCCGGCCCGCTGCTTTCACGCCTCGCTCACGCCCGAACCCGCCATCAATGCTGCGTCGGCGCGTCCTCCGTGAACGTCCTGATGCCGTTCTCTCGGATGCACTGCTCGAAAGCCTCGTAGGCCTCGACGTCGGTCTCGAAGGATCCTTCCCAGACGGTCGAGCCATCCTCGTGGTCGACGACCTCCAGAGTCCACTCTTCGTCAGTGCCTGCGAAGCGGTAGATGTGGACCTGCACCGTCACGCCGTCACGAGTCACTCGGCCAGATAGGGGAGAGAACTCAAGTTCGTGGTCAGGCACGGCCATGGCCTACTCCCTCGATGATGTCGGGCTCCATTTAGGCGGACGTCTTCCTCAAGCGCACGCCGGGCCCCTCGCCGTTCTCAGCGATGAAGAGCACGCCGGCGGCCTCCAAAGCCGCCTGCAGCTTGTTGAGCGTGTCGACCCGCGTCTGCAGGGAGCCCTCGCCGGGCTCAAGGCGCTTGATCGTTGGGAGGGAGACGCCGGAAGCGTCGCTCAGCCGATCCTGAGACCAGCCTAGCAGGGCGCGCGCGGCTCGGAGCTGAGAGCGTGTCATCGATACTTTTAGCATCCCTTTTGATGCCAACGGCATTGACGGCGCCTGATACGCCTCATATGATCCTAAAAGTATCGAAGTTGAGGCGAAAAGTCTATGTCCGCCCGCCGCTCCCTCTCATGGTCGACCGCCCTCTCCGACATGCGGAACGACCGTGTGCAGGTTCCGGCGGGCTTCCTTGGCGCCCGCGGTCGCGTCGAAGGCATGGCGCGGTTTGGCAAGGTCGCCCTCGTGAAAGCTGACGGCAGCTTCGACCGGGCCGGCATCATGACCGCCGCGGCTGCCGCCGCGAAGGCCCATCAGCTCACCTACGGCTCGACCTGGGCTGTCGCCATGTCCGTGGCGCTCAAAGCCGCATGGCAAGCAGCGCGCACCGCCCGGGCCCGCACCGCGCACTGAGTCTGTCGCAGCGACCCAGGCAATTGCCACCGGCGTGGTAGCCAGATCTGGGATGGAGCTAGGCTCTAAGACGTTGGGCGTTTGCGGCTACGTGCTCTCGGTAACGAGCCACCACGTCGTCGGGCGTGCCGCCCGTCAACAGCGTAGCTGTCGCTTCGGTCGCGGCCGCGATCTTCTCGAAAACCATCGAGTTCATCTCAGCCCAGGATTCCTGACCGCCCCAAGCGAGCCGTACTAAACGCAATTCGATGACCTGCTGCGATTCCATCGCGAGCAGTAGAGTGGCCAAGAGGGGGTTGAACACACAAGAGCTTCTAGCCGCCGGACGCGGCAGGACGGCAACCACACCTCGAAAGCGAATGATCCCAGCCTAAAGCGGTCGGCTGGATCAGGGACAGATGATTGAGCGAACTCGCGGGTCAGATCCTAAAGGGCTGGTGGTCGCGAGCGGAAGCGGGGGCCATCCGGCGCAGATGGCCCCATCGCTGATGATTTAGCGAGCGGAAACCGCTGCAGCGTCAGCCACAACCTTGCGGGTGGCGGGAGCCGCAACCGTGACATGAGGCGTGGTCGTCAGTTCGGAGGCCGGGCGGACTGACGCTGTTGCGCGGGCCTGCTCACGGAAGAGCGGCGGAGTCACGTTGACGGTCTCATCGGCGATGGCGGAGCCCGCCACGGTGACAGTGGCAAGAACGGTAAGGGTGAGAAGCCGCATCGTGCGCATGAATCATCTCCGGTTTCATCGGTCCCGGGCGGTGACCGATGAGCGATTGAACCATGAGTTTGTGCAGTGCGATAATCACTGCGTGCAACGCACCATAATGCGCTGCCAGCCCTCATTGCCGATATCATGCAAGCTCTAGAGGCATATCGAGCCGCGTCAGGGGCGTGAGCCATGCGCACAATGCGTATCTAGAAAAACTTGCCGCGAACGAAAATTTATTTTGGCGCGATATATTTCGAGTAGCATTCGCTTGAGCTGTTTAGGTGCATAATTTCGCGCAAACCGTCCTGGTGCTGAGCACTGAGACCAGATTAGACGGATAATTCACCCTCAACCGAGCGATTATCGTGGCGCTGTCCAGGTGCGCAGCGGAAGGCCGGCGTGGAAGCGCTCCGCCCCCTGGATCAAAAACGCCTTCGGGTGCTGCGTGCAGAACGCGCGCAAGGATCCCACCACCAGGTCGGCGTTCGAGCCGGACAGGTCGCGGAATTGCCGATCACGCACGACGAGCACGTTATTGACGCCGGTGGCGAAGCCGAGCGTCCAGGTGAAAAAGGCGGATCGGTAGGCCGGCTGATCGAATAGCGGTGCGGCATCGGCGCAGGACGTCAGGCCGAAGCTGGCGGCGTTCGCGCCATCGGCTTTGCAGGGCGTCGCGGCGAGGCAGCCGAACAGCGCCAGCGCGGCTAGAAACCGGCGCATCTCAGGCTCCCGCCCGCGCAGCCGCCGGCCGTGCCAGCAGCACGACGGTCGAAGCCGCCACCTCCAAGTCGGGTGCTGTCCGGCGGATCGTGTCGGCGACGAAGCTCGGCGCGAGGTGCGCATAGTGCTTTTCGGCCATGCGGGTGCCGGAGTGGCCGAGCGCCTCAGCGACGACGATCAGCGGCGCGCCGTTCCGGACCATGGCGCTGGCGTAGGAGTGCCGGAGTTCATGCAGGCTGATGCTCTCCAGCTTGGCCCGTTCCAAGGCCGCCTTGAACGTGCGCTGGTACTGCGCCGGCTTCCACGGGTCGCCGTCGTCACGCCGTAGCAGCGGATCCAACGAGGCGCGTCCGGCGGCCAGCCGCTCGAACAGCGCCGCGCCGCCGGCGGTGAGCGGCACGTGCCGGGCCCTGCCGTTCTTGCTGCGCTCGATGAACACGGTGCCGTTGGTTCGGTCGAAGTCACGAACCGTCAGGCGCGCTAGTTCGCCAAACCTGGCGCCCGTCATCAGCGCCGCGGCAATCAGATCCCGCAACGCCCCTTCCGAGGCGTTCAGCAGGCGCTGCTGCTCCGCGGCGTCGAGGAATCGGACGCGGGCCGCCCCGGTGTTGTGGAACGGCTGCAGCAGCCGCCACGCGCTGTCGTGCTCGACGAGTTGGTTGCGGTGCGCCCAGTTCAGCGCTGCCTTCAACAGGGTCAGGGTCCGGTTGGCCGTGTCGCGCCGGCGGCGCAGCGCTTCCTCGTCCGAAATGTCGACGGCCCGGGTGTTCCGCTTTGTCGCCAAGCGGGACGTGCGCAGCAGCTTCGGCGCTTTCACCATCGCGTCACGCCAGCGCCGGAGCCTGTCGAGCGTCAGGTCGGCGACGCGTAGGGATCCGAGGTTCGGCAGTATGTGGGCCTTGGCGCGCGAGCGGGCGTCATAGCCCGACTTCATGCCCTCGGCCTCGCGCGCCTCAAGATAACGGTCTAGCGCGTCGCCGACTGTCAGGGCGGGCTGCGCATCCGGCGCCGATCGCAGAGATTTTACCCAAGCCCGCGCGGCTTCTTTCGCCTGCTCATGGGTGAGAATCGCTTCACCATCCGCGGACAAAACGTCATCGGCTCTGCCGAGCCGGATCTGCACACGCTTGCCTGCCGCCGTGCGCGAGGCCGCCAGCCACGCACCGCCCTGCCCTCTCGTGCCGCGGCCTGCCCGGTAGCCAAGGCGGATGCCGGGGCTCAGAAGCTCCCACTCGGGTGCGTCGGATGCGCACAGCTTCTCTCTGCTGGATCGGCTGGAAAAGCCGCTTCGGCGCTGCCTCGGCATGTCGCACCAGATTCGTTGCCAAAATCGTTGCTATGATTGCCAGGAAACGAGCTGACACACAATGAGCTTAAATGGTACAAGATACTGTGTTTCTTAGCGTTTCCATCTGTATCAGAGAGTGCCTAAATGCGTCGTATATCGCCCTCTCACGGCGAAAACAGGGGTTCGATTCCCCTTGGGAGCGCCACCGGCACCATAAGCCCCTCGAAGGGGCTTATTTTTTGTCCGAATGGTTCGATTGCCTGCCCGTCGCTTTGGTTCGGTGGGATCTGAACCTCTGCGATCTCGCCGCCGGAAAGTCCTGCGGGCGTAGGGTCCGAGGCCGCTTTCCGCTCCGCGAGGTCGGCGATCGTAGCTCGGGTGTCTAGCCTGACGCCGCCATTCTCGTCGGATGCCTGGACGCGATATCGCTGCCTCGGCACGGGCATCGAACGGAGACAGGGTTGGGTAACCGCTACGGCCTGGAGATCCGATCCGCGGCACCGGTCGACGCGCCGGGGCTGGCCGAGCTGATGCGCGACGCCGGCCACGCGGTTGCCTCTCACGTCTTGGCCGAGCAGCTCGAACGTCTCCGCTACGCGCACGGCACGGCGCTGCTCGCGCTGGAATGGGGACCGCCGAGCGGGATCGTGGTGCTGCACTGGTACCCGGTGCTGGAGCAGGCCTCTCCCGTTGCGCAGATCACGCTGCTGCTGGTCGGCCCCGATGCGCGCCGCCGCGGCATCGGCCGCCAGTTGCTGAAGGCCGCCTCGCAGGCGGCGCGCATGGCGGGGTGCGGGGAGCTCCAGCTTCTCGCGCCCGTCGAGGGCAACGGCCTGCCGGAATTCTGCAATGCGACCGGTTTCGCGGCGCAGGCGGGTAGCTTCGTGCGACCGCTGCGCAAGAAGGCCTGATCCGTGCCCGCGGCCGGCGGCACGCGACGCGGGCGGCCACATGCGGCGCGGGCGGCAAGTCGCATCGACCTCGGGCACTTCCAGCCGAGGTTCTTGTCCCTGATAACCTGAGAATGAAGCCGATGCGCTCAAGTCGTCGGTCGATGACGACAAACAAGAGCTCGATACGACGCATCGGTCGACGGCCGCATTGTGCGCCAGGGAGGGTCTGAGGCAACTGATTTCAACCATCTGTTACGTCTTTGCCGGTAAGGCCACTGTGCTTCACCTCCGAGGCGTCTGATTCAGGCTCGCCCCCATGCGCCCCCTCCCAAGCGCCGGGCCCCATCTCGACAGGCTGATCCGTCGCGATCAGCTCGATGCGGTGCGCGCGAGCCTGCGGCAGGCCTTGCCGATCAACATGCTGCTCGGTCTCGCGAGCTTCCTGGTGGCGGTCCATTCCGGCCATGGGGCGCTGGGCGCCGCGTGGTTCGCGGCCTCGACCCTCGTCAATCTCCTGCGGCTGTGGCTGTGCCGCACCCCCTGTCCGGGCTTGGCGATGGCGCCGGACGAGGCACCGTCCTCCGAGGCTGCCGCCCGCTCGATCGATCGGCACCTGCGGCTGGCCTGCCTCGCCGGGCTGCTCTCCGGCTCCGTCTGGGCCTTCCTGCCGATCCTGTGCGCGGGCTACACCTCCGAGCAGACCCTGTTCTACCTCACCGTCACCTGCGGCATCACGGCGGGGGCGGTGATGCACGGCATCGCCTACGCTCGTATCCCGATCTGCTTCGTCGCGCCGCCGCTCTTCTCGGTCGCGGTCTGCCTTCTGGCCGCCGGCGGCTTCGACCGGATCTGCCTCGCGGCGACCGTGCTGCTGTACTTCGTCGCGCTGGTCCGCAGCAGCATCGCGACCGAGCGCGGTTTCCGCGAGACGAGCCGCCTGAAGAACGAGGCGACCGCGCTCGCGGAGGCGCGCCGGGCGGCCCATGCCAGCGCCAGCGCCCTGGCCGAGGAGATGCGCGGGCGGGCGATGCATGACGGCCTCACCGGGCTCCTGAACCGGGCCGGTTTCGTCCAGCGGCTCGAGGAGCGGCGGGCGCAGGGCGAAGCAGTCTGCCTGATGATGCTGGACCTCGACGGCTTCAAGTCGGTGAACGACGTCTACGGCCACGGCACCGGCGACCGCGTCCTCCGGGAGGTCGCCCGGCGCATCCGGGCCGCCCTGCCGATCACATGCGACGCCGCGCGCCTGGGCGGCGACGAGTTCGCGATCGTCTACGACACCCTGCACACGGTCGAGAATCCGGCCGCGCTTGCCGATCGCCTGATCCGGACCGTGGCCGAGCCGTTCGAATCCTTCGATGCCGGTCGGGTCGGCGTGAGCATCGGCATCTGCGATGTGACGGTCGACAGCCTGACCCATCTCCTGAGCTGCGCCGACGAAGCGCTCTACGCGGCCAAACATTCCGGCCGAAACCGCTTCCACCTGTTCGACGAGGTCTTGAGCCGGCGCCTGGAGATGCGGCGCGACTGCGAGCGCTGCCTGTCGCAGGCCTTGGCCGAGAACGCGCTGCAGGTCTGGTTCCAGCCGATCTTCGGCCGGGGCGGTCGCAGCGTGACGAGCCTGGAGGCGCTGGTGCGCTGGCACCATCCGGTTCACGGCTGGGTGCCGCCCGCGGATCTGATCGCCGCCGCCGCCATGGCCGGCCTGACGGAGTCGCTGCTGCGCTTCATCCTGGAGCAGGTCTGCGCCATGCTGTGCACCCTGCGGGAACGGGGCATGTCCGACCTGTCCGTGGCGATGAACGTCTCGCCCCGGGAAATGGCGCAGATCGCGGTCGATGAGATCGTGCTTGAGCGGCTACGTGCCCTCGGCGTGCCGACGACGCGGCTGGAAATCGAGATCACCGAGGAAACCGCCCTCGACATCGAGGCGGTGCAGGGCAAGCTGCTGGCCCTGTCGCGGGCCGGCATCCGCATGGCGCTCGACGATTTCGGAACCGGCTACTCGTCGCTCGCCTCCCTGCGTCAGTTGCGGGCCGATCGGGTCAAGATCGACCGCAGCCTCGTGACGGGACTATCCGAGGCGGAGGACAAGCGTGGGTTGGTTCAGGCGGTGCTCGGCCTGGGTCGCGCCCTCGGCCTCGAAGTCATTGCCGAGGGCGTCGAGACGGCGGACGACCTGAGCACGCTTCAGGCCATGGGCTGCCCGTTCATGCAGGGCTACCATCTCGGCCGCCCGCAACCGGCGGACGACATCCTTCGCATCCTGGATGCGCAGGCGGAGACAGCGAGGCAGCTTCGCTTCGGCGCGTGACGCAGCCGACTTCATGCTTTCGGCAAGGTCGCGCGCGCCCGTCCACGCTTGACCGCCGGACCAGTCCGGCAGCGGCTGACGTGTATGGGTCTTGGCTGATGGGAGCACGCTTGGCCGCCCAGCGATCTGTCCAGCGGCCTCCAGCATCAATCTCCGCATTTGGCCGCTCGACCGAAACCGAAGCGATTCCCAATCACAGCCTCCGCCTCGTCCTCGCGAGGCGAAGCCGACGCGATCCAGGGCGCGGCGCTTCCGGACTGATCGTGTCCGCGCAAGCTTGAGCTAGCGTAAGCCCCCTCCCCTCTCGCGGGGCGTGTCGGCCGGGCTCGGTCCGGCGGGTTGCGCGTGTTCGCGGGTTTCGATCCGCACGGGCCTGACGGGGCGGCTTGGCCCATGCGCGGTTTAGCGGCGTGGTGTGGACGCGGCGAGGCCCGCGCGGGGTTTGGCCGTGCGGGCGGGTCTGTGGTGTGTGGGGGTTT
>NZ_QJJJ01000047.1 GCF_003201865.1 Methylobacterium sp. B4
CATTCGGCTCTCCTCTTCGGAAGGCCGCACATTGAATCACATCCCCGCCCGCACCAAAACCCCAGACGATTCAACCCGCTCGGATCGCGCTCTAGCAAACGAAAAATCGGGTCGGGGATGCGGAGCAACGCCATCGAACAGGCCCGTTGAGCGCGCCGCCAGATTGACCGTATTGTTCAATGTGTAGCATTTGCTATATTCCTAGCCGCTTTGAAGCTTGGTGGGTGCGGTCATGCCTCTGAAGTCCGGTCAGTTTACGCCGCGGGAGCGCTCGTTCGTGAAGCATATGGTGCAGACCAACAGTCCAACCGAAGCCGCCCGACGGAGCGGTTATCCGCAGCCGGCATCGATCGGCGGCGTCCTGATTGCAGCTCCTGACGCAGTCCGGCCAGGGCGTCACGGAGCGCGAGTACGAGCGCAAGATGGCCGAGCTCGTGCCGGTGGCAGGCGAGGCGCCCAGCGTCACGGCGGCCAAGCGCCGCCAGTTCGCGACCTACGCGGCCGCGGTGAAGGGCCTCGCTGGCAGGGCGCTCGACAAGGTCAATTCCGTCCCCGCGCAGACTCCCGCTGGTACCGCCGCCCCGGCGGCCCCCGGTGGCTACCCCGATGGAACGGTCATCGAGAACGATGCGGGCCAGCGAATGATCCGCCGCGGCGGGAAGTGGGAGCCCCACAATGGGTGAGCTGCCTGCGGGCTTTCGCCTCGTGCCACGTCACGGGGTGCTAGCCGCCGACGACTTGCCGGCCGGCTTTCGGGTGGCGGCCCCGCCAGCGCCAGCGGCGCAGCCGAGTGCGGCCGTCGACGTTGCCAAGGCCTTGCCGACCGGTGCCGTGAAGGGCGCGATTGGCCTCACGGGCCTGCCGGGCGACGTGCAGGAGATGGGCAACAGCCTGTTCGATCGCGCCGCGCTCGGCGTCGGGCACACGATCATGGATTGGACCGGCTATGGCCCCCAGGCCGGCACGCCGGAGCGGGAGGAGTTCGACCGCCTTTATCTCGGGATCGGCTCCGGCGGCGGCCTGCCGACGTCCAAGGACGTGCGTCGCGGCGTCGAGAAGGCCACCGGCCCGTTGTACGAACCCAAGACCGTCCCGGGCCAGTACGCACAGACCGTCGGCGAGTTCGCCCCCGGCGCGCTTGTCGGACTCGGCGGTGTAGCGCGTCGCGCAGCCGAGACCATCATCCCGGCCGTGCTGTCCGAGACGGCGGGCCAAGCCACCAAGGGCAGCGCGGCCGAGCCGTTCGCGCGCCTCGCCGGCGGCGTGGCCGGCAACGTCGGCGTGGCGACCGCCGCGGCCCGGGCTGATGCGCCGGCGCGCGCCATCGCCGCCGCGACGCGCGGCACGACCGAGGCCGATCTTGCCGCGGCGCGGGCGCTTGGCGAGACCGCGCAGCGTGTCGGCGTGCCGCTCACCGGTGCCGAGGCGGTCCAGGGCGCCACGGGCAACGCGACGAAGCTGGGCGACCTGCAGCGGGCCGTGGAGGGCTCGTTGGACGGCGGCGCCGTGCTCGCGCGGGTCTACGCCGACCGCCCCGCGCAGATGCGCAACGCCGTAGAAGAGGCGCTCGCCGCGCTCGGCCCGCAGAGCACGGCGCCGTCGACGATCGGCCCGCGCGCGGCCCAGACCGCCGAGGCGGCCATCGACGACCTGCGGCAGAGCATCAACCGGGGGACACGGGCCGACTACGCGGCGGCCGGCAGTCACGTGCTCGACCCGGCCGACTTCGAACCGCTCGCCCGCGACGCCGCATTCCGGGAAACGCTGCGCCAACTCCGCGCCGATCCCGTGCTCGGCCCGACGTACCGCGACCTGCCGGACAGCTCGATTGCGGTCATCGACGCCGTAACAAAGGGGATGCGCGACCGCGGCGTCGCGTTCGGCAACCGGGCGAATCCAGGCTTCAGCTCCGAAACCGCGGGTCTCTACACCGGGGGCGCTGCCGAGGCCCGCGCGATCGCCCGGGATCCGACACGCGGCGGCTCTCAGGCCTACGACGACGCGCTCACCGCCCAGGCGCAGGCGCGCCGACAGAACCTTGAACCCCTGGAGCAAGGGCCGCTCGGACAGCTCGCCCAGGCCGGCGACACGGCGGCGGCGACGCAGGCCGTCCTGCCGGCGCGGCCCCTCGTGGGCGGCGAGGTCGAGCTCGCCGACGCGGTGACGCGCCTGCGGGCCCGCGATCCGGATCTCACGAACGAGCTTATCCGCCAGCGGCTCGCCGATCAGTACGACGCCAGCGCGACTCGCCTCGTGGGCGGCGAGGCCCAGGGCGGCGGTGCGCGCTTCGCCAAGGATATCGCCGGTACGGAGCAGCAGGCGCGCAACCTCGATGCTGTCCTAGAGGCCACCGGCGGCCCGGCCGTTCGGCTGCCCATCGCCGACGTGCTCGACGTCCTCCGCGCCACGGGCACCCGCAAGCCCCAGGGCAGCCCCACTGACTTCAATCAGCAGATCCGCGAGGCTGTCGGCGAGATGCCGCTCACCGCCCAGGCTATGACGGCTTTGCGCACGGGCGGCGCTTCGCTGCTGACGCAGGCCGGCGACGGAGCGCGGCGGGCGTGGTTCGGCCGGAATAACAGGACGCTCGCCGAGATCCTGACCGCGCCGGACAGCGTCGGCCAGATCGGGACCATCCTGCAGCGCGGGACGGCTACGCCCTTCGCCGACGCGGCGCTGCGGCAGGCGCTGCAGTCGCGCAGCGTAGAGGCAGTGGGGCCTAGGTAGCGCATCCTCGGTGGAAGCTTTCGCCATGCTCAGCCGCGGCAGAGCTTAGATTTTTGAGTGATCAGCGCAGCGGTTTTGGGGCAGGCCCACCAGCCTCTTTGGGCTTCGACATCTTATCATAGCTGCTCGGGTCGGTAACACCGCCAAGCGAGACCCAGCCGACCTTGTCTTGTCCCTCGCGCTTGATGAAGACGTAGCCGGTCTGGTGCCAGGGCCAGACGGTGTCGGTCTTGTTGTCGAGAACGAAGTCGCCGCGGTCGGTAATAACGGTGAGCAACCCGTGGCCATGACCCTCCGCGTCGATGACAACGGTAAACCGCATGGCCCGTCTCGACAGCCCTTTGCCGACAAGCAGCTTGCGTTTGAGGAGGACGTAATCCTCGCTGTCCCCCTTGCCATCCTCGGCGAGGCCCCACACGTCCGGAGCACCCCAATGCTCCTGATCTGCAACTAGCTTCACCGTCCTGTTGACGCGGGTGTTTACGTCTTCGATTTCCTTCCAGTTGCGAGCTGTCAACTCGATGTGGTCGGGCTGTGCAGTATCGACAGCACACTCAACCTTCCCAGGACCGTCGCAAAACACTCGCCAAGCCCTTATTTCAAGCGCGTCCTTGAACGTCCGCATCGGGACATTTTTGCTTGGCAACGGCGCCCCTATGGCAGGAGCTGTGCTCAGCATTCCAGCTAGGAGCATCGCTGCGACAATCCACATCGGCTTCTGCCCTCTCTTTCCCTAGACGAAACTGGACTCGCACAGGATTACCCCCGTGGCGCTCGGAAGCCAGCTGCTTTCGCCTCGTCCTCGGAGCAGAACAGGCGCTCGCCAGCGCGGTCGTTGACGCGGGTGCGCTCGTAATCGCGCGAGCCGGGCAGATGGTAAATCCGTTCTCCACCGGCCGAGATGTTACCCTTGATGTTGCAACCGCTTGCCTTGCTCGGTGGCGTGACAGTGTCAGGCCTCGAGCGTTCGCCGCCAGCACGCTTCGCGCGCCGCCACTCGGATGGATCCTGGAACGTGCCCGCCCAGATGCCGTGCCGGAGCGCCTTTGCCGTGAGTTCAGCGTTGACGTAGTCCTCGGTGTAGCGCCGGTACGCAACGGCGTGCCCTTGCCCGACCATCCAAGCGTTCAGGTCCTCCGCGTCGGCACGGCAGACGGCCACAACCCGGCCATAGCGGTCTATCTCGCGTGGATCACAATTCACGAGGCGTTTGCCGATGTGATCGGCGAGAGCCAGGGCGGCCGCCTGTCCGCAGCGGTAGTCCTTGCCAGCGGCATCCTTGCAGAGCTGCGCGCTTTCCGGCGCATCGATACCGTGAAGGCGGATGCGCGTGCCACGAACGTCGAGCGTGTCGCCATCAATGATGGAGGCCCGGCCAACTACCGGTTCAGCGTGGGCCGGCGTGGCGAGAAGCAGGACTAAGAGCCAGGACCAGGAGCGCATAGCGCCGCTCTATCACGCCGTCGCGCGACATCCCAACCGTCTCAACCGTCACAATTGGCACGCCACGGCGGCAGATAGCAGACAGTGCAGAGGGCCTCAACAAACTTGCAGCAATCACAGGCTGCGCCATTGTTTTATTTCACTTGGGCATTCCGCGAGCAAATCTAGAGCAGCTGCTACGATCAGGGTTGCTACTGCTCCGCCGCTAAACCAATCTCGGCAAACATCGCCCTTCTCGAACCTAACTTGAGTCAGCTCTGGCGCGCTTCGTATCGTGTAGCCCCATTCAGGTAGGATGTTGCTGAGCAACCGTTCTGCCTCGTGGAAAGACGTTAGGAATGGGCCGGGCCGGAGACTGCGCACTGTGATGTAGTAGTAGGGCTTGAACTCGTTGTCCCAGTTGGGCTCGCGAGGATGTGGGCTCTGGCCCTTATCGTTAAGATGGATGGTGGCCACTCCAAGCGTGTACGGCGGACTCTCGGACTGCGGGATCGGCTCGAACAGGGCATCCATGACCTCGTCGACCGCCTCAACTTCGCGCCAGCGATAGGCGTATTTATTCAGCAGTCGGTCACGAAGTGCAGCCAGGCGAGTTGGGTCGAGCAATCGAGGGTCGGGCGGGATCTCTGGGTAACGTTGATCCCGATATGGGGCGAGCCTCGCGTCGATCGCAGCTTGATCGCGCTCGTAATCTCGATCGCTCGCGATTGCGTCGGCCTCACGCAGTAGTCGTGCCATCCATTCTGGTAGTCGCATCGCCAACCTCCGGCCCCCGGCCGCTGTGGACCACTTGCTACCTCTCTACCCGAGACGGCTTCGGCTTGAGTGCTGCCGATGCTCAACATCATGGTAAGGATGGCTGCCGCTGCTGCCGAGTGCGCCTTGGTCACAAGTCTCGTTTCATTTGGCAGAACGCGCATCCTCGAATGCGCGCACCAGCACCCGCCGGCCCCGGGCATCGTGGACATCCACCAGCCAATCGGACCAATCCGTACCTGGCGCCCCGTCCATGAGCGCCCGCGCGACCCGATCGGCCTGTGGCCCAAGCTCACGTAGCCGAGGCACCCACCGGCCGGGCAGATCGAAGACGGCGTCACCGTCACCGCCGACGCAATGGAAGTGGTAACGCTGGACGGTCACTGGCCTTTTCGCTCCGCGTCCACAGTGCTCCCCATGCCATTTCGGCGCTGCGCCGATCCGCGTTGAACCCGGATCGGCCATCTGGTTTGTTCACTGTACGTTCTAGAGGAATCGGGGGTGACATGCACGCTGCGGTCGGGCGTCGGACGGTGCTGCGCGACGATCTGCCGGCTGCGGTGGACGCGCGACGGATAGAGGCGGAGATGATCGCCGAGGCCTATCGGAGCGCGCACCGCGGGGATGACCACACCGCCCTCGTGGCGGCGATCGCCGATACCCTGGCCGATCTCGCAGCAGCTGAAGAGCGGACAGAGGCTGTGCGGCGTCAGGTTTCCCGCGGCTACGTGCGCGCTGGAGCGCCGGCGGCTGACGAGCGCGCCTGATGGTCGATCCGATCCCATGCCTCGCGCTCTATCCCTATGTCGTCGTGCGCGTGGAGTGCGGCATCTGCCCGGCGCGCCGGGGCGCGTATCGGCTGGCTCGGCTCGCGGCCAAGTACGGGCCGGAGACCCCGCTTGAAGAAGTGCTCGCCCGCATCTCGGCGGATTGTCCCTATCAGCGCGGCCCGGCGCGTCCTGGCGACAAGGTGCCCGGCCAGTACGTGCCGCGGCGCCATGCCTTCTTGCCGGACATCGTCCGGCCGGTGCCACATCCGCCCGATCTGCCTCCGTCTTTGATGCGGCCGCGGCTCGTGAGCGGCGGCAAGGGCTAAGCGCATCTGCTAAGGCTCGCCCCATAACGCTGCGCCTCCGCGCGGGCCGAAGGGGAGTGTGAGCGATGAAGAGCACCCTCCGGCATCGGGACGAGCACGTGCTGAGCCCTATTGCTTGGGCGCTGATCGAGCTGGACGAGATCGGCTACCACGTCGAAGGCAATCGGGATGCCTCGATGCGGCGTTGGCAGGTCGACTTAGGCCCTCCGCTAACTTCGCGTCAGGTCATCAGCTTCGCAATTGAGGCGACCGCGCACGCGTCGAGTCGACGCCACCACTGACGGTGCGAAGGGACTGAAGCGGAAACCCCGCCACAGCGGGTGCCGAGGGGTTTGGTAGGGTCAGCGGATGTAGGGCGATCGGCATCGAGCCGGACCGGATCTCGTTCGGCAACCTAATCAGCTATCGCGGCGTTCAAGGCACCCCAGATGGCATGCCGATCTCGGAGTTTGTCGGTCGGGCGCGGAAGGGCTGATGATCCCCTTGGATTACACCATTGAAGAGAGCGCCGACGGCCTCTTCGTCGTGAAGGTCGGCAAGGATCTGGCCGGCTACGTGTCCGAGGATGCCGAGCACCCAGGGCTTTGGGTTCTCGAGGATGCCGGCGGCCACCTGATGGGTCGACATCACGACCGAGAAGCCGGCGCTTCGTTCCTGGCCATATGGTTTGCGGCGGGAGATCAGGACTGGTCATAATCGCCGACGAACTCGCGGCCGCCGAGATGCGGTCTCTCCTCAGCTTCGCCTGCGGCTTCTGCTTGGACAAGACGAACATGCGGAACATCTACGAGGTTGTTGGTCGCGAGATTGCCAAGATCACCGCCGAGGATACTGGCTAGCCGCAATCTGATCATCTAGGCGCTTTCTAAGGTCGACAAGCGCCATATCGATCAGTGCTTGCAGCGTCCGTGAGCCGACTCGCTCTGCGAGCGGACGCAGCTCTACCAAAGCATCCATGACTTGGCTGATTGCCTGCATTTGCTCATCCGCATGTACGAAGCGGCGGCTGTCAGTGACGTCCACCATAATCCCAACGCAGCGTAACCCATGCCCCTCTGGCGCCGTCTCGACCTTGCCACGAGCCAGAACGACGCGCGATTGGTCATCCGAGCCGCCGGTGCGAAACTCGGCCTCGAAGCGGCCGGCTGATCGATGAGCCTCCTGGACGCGATGGGCAACTTCCCCACGGTCCTTAGGGTGGACGCCTTCAAGAAAGATGGCGACCGGGACACCGGACGCGGCACGACGTTGCTCAATGCCGAGTAAATCTGCGGCTTTGCCGGTCACGGTCACGACCTGAGTCGCCAAATCGGTCTCCCAAGCGCCCACATAGCCGGATGCGTCGAGAGCGGATTGTAAAGCTGGCTTCATAGCGATGTTCCTAAGGCAGCCGTTTCCAAGCGCTGGAGCCTGAGACTTGGGGACGAAACGCGCAGTGTCTGCACCTTCGTTCCAATCCGAACACTC
>NZ_QJJJ01000048.1 GCF_003201865.1 Methylobacterium sp. B4
TGACTGGCCGGGAGCATGGAGGAGAAGCCGGGGGTGGGTCCCGATTGGACGCCGATCAACCCGTCAACCGGGTCCTTCTTCCACGCCGATTCTCAATCGTGGCCGCCGGCGGCGGGGCAGTTGCGGCGCAACTCTGTCCTGACGCGCAGGCCCTCAGGCTGGTCCGCCACAGATCCGGGAGCGTACGCATGGCCACCGATCCAAGCGGTGGCCTCGGTATCGCAACACCGCGCCCGACTGGGTCGTAATCCGGACGTAGGGCGGCAGGGAGAGCGTGACACGCTTTCACGGCGCGACAGACCGAAGTGCGAGTATCGACAAGGTGGACTTCCTCGCATCTGCCGCCACTTCGACAAGACCGCGCGCAGCGGCGTCTCCACAAGCGTTCCCGCTGCCGTCCCGACCGTCTGCGGCCGATTGCGCCGCGTGTGTCGAACGAATCAGTCACTTATTGACGATGACTACGACCATCGGTGCGCCAACATACGCCTTCTGCACTCTCGATGCATTGGCAGGTCTTTGCTTGTATCGACGGAGATTCGTCGATCGTCGATTCGAGGATGAGAAAGAATGTCTTTGAATTTCATGAGAATTCACACGTTCTACGCCATGTTGAAGCCGTTCTCCGCAAGGATGCGGCGCAAGCGGATGAACCATTTTTTTGAGGCGATGAACATATCGACTGATAAGAAAATCATCGACTTGGGCGGTCATCAAAAAATTTGGAATGCAGCGGACCTTCCTCTGCAGATCACGATCTTGAATCTTCCAGGGGCCGTTAACACAAGCGAACATGCTCAGCACAGGTTCGTTTTCGTTGAAGGCGATGCCTGTGATGTTCGGGGCTTCGCCGACAATACGTTCGACGTTGTATTTTCAAACAGCGTTATAGAGCATGTTGGCAGCGCTCACGATCGCGCAAAATTCGCACGCGAAGTCCGCCGCCTCGGCAAGTCCTATTGGGTACAGACGCCATCGAAATTTTTCCCAATCGAAGCGCACAACGGCATGCCGTTTTGGTGGTTTTATCCTTCCTGGGTCCGGAAGCGCTTCATAGATCGGTGGCGGAGGAACCTGCCGGCCTGGACTGAGATGGTCGAAGGGACTGACATCGTTTCCTACTCGGAACTGCGTGATCTATTCCCGGAAGCCAAGATATTTGTGGAAAAATTCTATGGCATCCCCAAGTCATATGTGGCGATCCATGTCTGACAACGCTCATGTGGCCTCTCTCGCTGGCAATCCCACGCGCGTGATAGACGTCGTCCTCTCAGGGGATCGTCGGGTTCTGTGGGGCCTTGCGGTCACCGGAAGAAGCGCACTTGAATCAACGTCTGCCAAGCTCAACATACATATCCTTGAGACGGGCTTTACAGGCCGGGACAAGAACGATCTTGTTCGCTCTTGGAAACATCCGATGTGCGGATCAATCAGTTTTTACAACGTGCCGAGCGAAGACCTTCGCAAATTTCGCTCGACCCGATACTTGAAGAGCAAATCTGCATACTCCCGATACTTCCTCAGCATGTTGCCGAGCGAAGCGAGGAGATGCATATACCTCGATGCCGACCTACTGGTCCTGAGGGATCTTGCAGAGTGCCGAGATCCGTCGCCGAACGCAATCGTGGCGGCCGTTCCAGATGTATCGGTCCGCACGAGAGAGGCCTGGCCGGAGCTGAGAGCACGACTCAATCTGGTGGACGAACTACGATACTTCAACAGCGGTGTGCTCATCATCAACCTAGAAGCATGGCGCGACCAGCAAATCGAAGCTGAATTGATTAAGACATCGATCGAAAAGTTCGACATCTTGGATTCGCAGGACCAAGATGCTTTGAATATCGTTCTTCACGACAAGGTTGATTTGATTGATGTCTCGTGGAACGTCTCACAGTATGAACGCCCGATGCCGATGGACGGGAACATCGTCCACCTCATCGGAAGCGTAAAGCCGTGGCACTCCCGCTATTCGCGCAAGCAATCCGACCCATATTTCACGAATCACGTCAGTCGAAAATTTTTCGAATTTCTCGATAGGACTGCATATGCAGGACGGAGGCCAGCCCAGCTTGCAGGTCTTGCGATGTTTATCGAGCAGATCAATGCCTGGATGCCGACCCGAGACATGCTGTTCGGGAAAATCCGACGGCATTTCAGGAGTTTGAGTTCTAGAATTGCCAGACCTTAAATTCGGTAGGCAGGAAGTCGGCGACGAACGACATGTCGTCTCATTGGATCGATGATCTTTTCGACGCGATCCGCTCGACGGGTCCGAGGCGCGTAGAAAGCTCCAGATGAAGCTTCCGACGGCGATTGGGGATCGTGCCTGGGAGCATGCCGAAGCATTTGATCTCAGCCCGGATCAATGAAGCCGGCAGCGCGGGCGCGGCGGCCGGTTGGGAATCGACGGCGGAATGAGGCCGACGGTCGTGTCGATCCTCGTCGGGTACGAGCCCACGGACGCCGCAGATCCCGCGTCGTCGAGCCAGGCGCCGAGGCCGCGCATATGATCGGGGCTCGCCTGTGATCAGACAACGCCGTAGGTCCACCCGGATCCGGCAAAGCCAAGGTAGATGCGGCCGAATTCGTTCTTATCCGCCTCGATCGCGAGGATCCGATCGAGGCGGCCAAGCGGATGCCCATCCGACACGCAGTGCCAAGACCGGCCAGCGTCCAGGGATCGGTGAACGCCCCAGACCTCCCCCACATAGCCGACGATGTAGATCGCCGGATAGGTGCTGCCCGAAGCAGGCTTGCCGAAGGCGAAGTCACTGACCTCAACGACGTTCGGCAAGGGCGAGAAGGATCGGCCGTGATCGGTTGATCGGATGAAGGCTCCGTAGCGAGGGGCACTCGAATGGCCGCTGGTATGAAAGAGGTGGCCGGCATGACCGGGAACTGCGCGAAGTTTCGAATGGTAAGGCTCGTTCCAACCTTTCAGCGGATGGAAAAGGGACCAGTTGAGCCCGCCATCCGTCGAAACGAATAACCCTTTGGGAAAATGTACCATGTAGAACACGTTGGGTGCGCGCCTGTCGGCGCAGACAGTATAACGACGCAGATAGGGTGGGGCGCCGAAGCCCGCAAAATCCCGATCGCCGACGCCGGGCAGGTTGCATGGCCGCCAACTCCGCCCGCCGTCCTGGGTCACATGCGGCGCTCCCCTGCCGTCCCCCGGCGCCCACACGAAGTTCGTGGGTGACGACGCCGCTATGAAGCCTTTTCCGGCCAGACCGTCCTTCCACCCGGGCGTGGATGGCAGTGGTTGCCAGTTGCGCCCGCTATCGACGGAGTAGGCCGATCGCTCGAGATCGCTCGCCTGCTGACTGCTGATCGTGGCGACCAGGAACGAAGGGTCGCTGCTGGCGTAATCGACGCCCCAGCAATGCGCGAACGCGGGGTCCGGATAATGGCGTTCAGGGTAGCGGTCCGGTGCGTCGATGAAAAACAGCGCCCGATCCCAGCAGGCCAACACAGGTTTGGCCGAGATTACGGGCGGATGGACGCATTGATTGGCCACAAGCTGCTCGATGCCGCGGCTCATCGAAGTCCAGGTGAGCGATCGAGCGCCGCGGAGGAAGGGTGCGGTCCACGCGCCCACCCCTTGCGCGAAGACGAGCCGGTCAGGATCAATGGGATGGAAGCGCATGTCGCCATTCGTCATCCAGCTCTCATCGGTCCAGGCGAGCCACGGGACGTCGATAGCGACGCGACGGACGCTGTCACGCAGGATCGTCTTCCCCCAGCTGTCCCCGCCATCCAGACTTTCCGACAGCGAGCCATCTTCTTTCGCCGCGATGATCCTTGCCGGGTCACGGGGACAGACCGTGACGCTGTGCCAAGCTTCGGGAGTCTCGCTCGGTGGCGTTACATCGCGCCAGGACCCATTATAGCGAAACACGCCCGACGCGCCGCCCGACGTATGGTGGCCGGCGACGAAGAGCGTGCCGTCGCGGCCCAGCGCAGCGTTGCGTACCGACGTGGGGCCGCCGCCGAGCGGTCGCCAGGATCGGCAGGCATCGTCGCTTCGATACACACCGTTCGACCAGGAAGCGGCGTAGGCGATCATCGTACGGCCCTGGCGATCGGGCGATGAGGGATCGAAGATGACCAGGAAGCCGTCGGCCATCCCCGAAGGGGCAGGCAGGTCACGTATCTGAACCCAGTTCGCGCCGCCATCGGTCGTCAGGCTGACGAAACCGGCGCCGCCGGCACAGACAATGTCGGCGTTGCGCGGATCGACTGCCATTTTACGACCGAAAGCTCGTGCCTCAGTCGCGCCCGCCGCGCGGTCGATCCGCCGGTGCTTCGTCCTTATCCACCGGCGGCCGGCGTCGTCGGAGCGAAAAAGCCACCCGTCCAATGCCATGTAGAGGCGCGAGCTTTGGCTGGGCGCGATGACAAGCTCGGTCGGCCAGAGATCGCCCGACCCCTCTTCGAACCTCATGTCGCCGGGCATGCTCGCCCGCGTCACGAGCTGTCGCCATTCCTCGTCGGCAGGATCCCAGATGTAGGCACCGTACGTGTCGGTCCGAACTGTGAGCACGCCATCAGGCGCGATGTCGAGACCAGCGAGAAATCCACCCGCGCCGATCTTGATCGGTCGCCAGGACAGATCTCCCTGCCCGGACGATGGCGCTGCATGGGTCGGCTGCACATCGACGGCCATCGCAGCTCCGAGCGCTGCAAGAACCTCACGTCGCGTTGCGCCCTCGGGCACGCGTCCGAACTGGAAAGGCCGCAATTCGCATCACTCCGGCAGCATTGCGTGGGGATTTGACGTTTCGAACGGCAGGCGCGGCACGCACCTCACGCTCGTCAAAAGCTTGGACGAGGCGGCACTCTCGCATCACGTTATGGAGGCTCGCACGCACCGATCGGCCCCAAGCAACAACACGACCGGTTCCAATCCTGGGCTAGAATTCATTTCGAGGCATTTGGATCACGCGCGTTATCGCGCGGGTCGCCGATCGACGGAGCGGATACCTCCTTCGGCTGCGGGAGCCGCGTTTGAGTGCCGTACTCTTACCCGAAATCACGATATCGGCCTGGCTCCCGGATCGTTGAATTTCCCTGGATCGACCTGGGCGATCACTCGGTCGCGTGCGCTGTGAACGGCAATGCGGGGCATGCCGCATCATCCGGCATCGCCCGGCACGAGCGATGGTCCGCCCCGGTCGAAACGCAGGGTCAGATCACCCCGTAGTGCGAGCGTGCGCGGCAGATGACATTACGAAGATGCAACGGCAGAGACACGATGCTCCGTCCCCGACGGCAGGCCGGCAGCGCGGTGCAGAGACAAGTGATCTTTCTCTCTGCTTCTCAACCTCATCGTCAGGAATGACCTCCATGACCGAAGTCGATCTGAGGATGCCGCTTCCTTCTCCACCTTACCTTACTGAGAGTTCAGTGACAAAAGTGGAGAGAAAGGCCTGCGGCGCGCGCGACAATGGGCAGAGGCCGCGCGTCCTCGTTCTTGCAGACGTCTGCAATCCTGATTGGCCTTCGCTGCCCGTCGTCGGCTACAACTATGCCAAAGCTCTTTCCGAAGTCGCCGACGTCACCGTCGCAACGCAAGTGCGGAATCGGCCCAACATCGAACGGGATGGTCTCGGACGTGCTCAGGTCGTCTATCTGGACACGGAATGGATCGCCGCGCCGATCCACCGGCTCGGAACGCTGATCCGGCGCGGAGGCGCGACCGGATGGACGACCCAGATAGCGATGGAATACCCCAGCTATCTGGCCTTCGAATGGGCGGCTTGGCGACATTTCCGCGGGCGGCTCCGCAAAGGTGAATTCGATGTGATTCACCGGATCACGCCGATGTCGCCGACACTTCCGAGTCTGATGGCCTCTCTCAGCACCGTGCCGTTCGTCCTCGGACCTCTGAATGGCGGCCTGCCGTGGCCAAGCGCGTTTCAGGCCGAGCTCAAGCGCGAACGGGAATGGCTGTCCTGGGTACGCGACGCCTACAAGCTCCTACCGTTTCGCCGTGCGACGTTGAACAAGGCGGCGGCCATACTCGCAGCATTCGACCACACCATCGCAGATTTGCCCGCCCGGCTCTCCGGGAAAATCGTCGATTTCCCAGAGGTCGGCGTGGATCCCGCTCGCTTCTCGGCGGAGCGGCCGCCGAAGCGTGAGCGCAAGACCATCCTCTTCGCTGGCCGACTCGTCCCATACAAGTTGCCCGAAGTCATCGTCGGTGCTTTTGCGCGAAGCGACATACTGAGACGTCATCGCTTGGTGGTGGTGGGGGACGGCCCAGAACGTTCGCGGCTCGAGCAGATGATCGCCGAGCATCGCCTCCAAGACTGTGTGGAGCTGCTCGGCCAGAGGACCCAGCGCGAAGTCGGGGCGATCATGCGCGACGCCGAAATCTTTGCGTTTCCCTCTATCCGCGAGCTTGGCGCAGGCGTCGTCGTTGAGGCCATGGCCTGCGGCATGGCCTGCGTCGTCGTCGATTACGGCGCTCCAGGCGCACTGATCGGCCCGGATCGCGGTGTCAAAGTGGCTCTTGGTGACCATCAAAGTCTTATCGCCGGCTATTGTCGCGAACTCGAATCGCTGGTCCTGTCTCCAGAACGCATCGCAATGCTCGGCGCAGCAGCATCGCAGCACGCACGGGCTCATTACGACTGGGATTCCAAAGCGGGCAAGACGCTCGAAGTCTATCACTGGGCGCGCAATCCGAGCGGTCCCAAGCCGGACTTTTGGGCTCAGACTTGAGGCGTAGCGCCTTCACGTGAGACGACGACGGCGGTCGTTGTCCGTGCAACCCAATATGCAGGTCAGCGAGGCGGTGAGGCCTTTGCCTCCTCGCGAGCATGCCGGGGATCAGATCGGTCTGCCGCATGTGATACGGTTTCCGACTGATGAGGCCGGTTGAGCTTTTACCACCGTTGTCATTCCGGAACGCTGCCAAGCGAACCCGGAGGCGGACGGGTGCGCCGGAGGTGTACCATTTGCGACGGGCGGAGCCGGTGGCCTGGGAGGCTCATCGCGTACCGATACCAAGGCCGCCTGCGGGAGACGACTTGCGGGAGACCGCCGACCGCGCTCTCAGGAGTTCCGGCGGCGAGGGCCGGCAAGGCCAACGCCGTCGGATGTCGGTTGCGCCGCACGCTCAGTTGGTCTTGGGGTCGGTGACGGTGAAGGTGAGGGTGGCGCCGTAGCTGTCCGCGTCGGCCAGCGCCGGCGTCTGCGAGGGCGTCACCCGG
>NZ_QJJJ01000049.1 GCF_003201865.1 Methylobacterium sp. B4
TGACTGGCCGGGAGCATGGAGGAGAAGCCGGGGGTGGGTCCCGATTGGACGCCGATCAACCCGTCAACCGGGTCCTTCTTCCACGCCGATTCTCAATCGGGATGTTTGCAACGAAGTGCAGACCGTCGACTGGGTCCATTACATACGTGTTGTTCTTTCGTATTACTCCCGTCCAGATGTCCCGCAGCACATCAAACAGCAGCACGTTTCCGCCCATCTCTTTCAAATTGTCCAGATGAGACTTGTTGAAGTCGTCGTGCCAATAGCGCGCGAATTCTTCCGAGTAGTTTCCCGGTATGGGGTGGTATTTTGCTCTCGGAGCCACAAGCGCGATAGTGGGCCGCCTCCAAAGGTGACATGCATGAATTATTGAGTCTTTGGCGGCAAGTCGTGCGGTTTCATATGTCGCGCACCCGCCCAAAGATATGACGCGATGAATTTGCTTTGAGGGTTTGTCTACAGAAGCAGATTGGCTCGCAACTGCCTCGGCCACTTCCGTGGTCATATCGTATTCTTCCAGATGCCCGAATGGTTCAAAAGATTATCCCGCAGCAATCAAGGGGCGAATTTTCCCGCATAACGATATTTCAAATGATATGCACAATACCGCAAACCGCGATCGGCCAACAAATGTGGCAACCGCGACACGACATATGTTTGGGCGGCTGGCGTCTCGATTCCCCTCAAGTCCCGACGGCACCCGCCGCGCGGGGCTTTTTCGTTTCAGGCTTCCCGCGCCGCCGCGAGCATTCGCTTCCGCACCTCGGCCATGCGGTCGTCATCACCGACGCCGGCTCGACGCGTGCGCGGTTGCCTCGATTGTGAAGCTGATAATTTCGCAAGAGGTCATCACGGAGCCCGTGTTGCCCTGCCAGCGCGGCGTCGAGGCGATCGAAGCGCCAGTCACCACATAGCCGATCTCGTCGAGCTCAATCAGCGCCCAAGCGATGGGACTAAGCACGTGCTCGTCCCCATTTGGTGAGATATTGTTCAGCGCTCTCACCCCCTTCTCGCCCACGCTCTAGGCGTGTTCGTTACAGGAACCTCGCGCTTGCCATTTTGACTCCGAGGGGCCGGTGGTTCGTTCAGAACAGCGTTAACTCGGTCCGCAGCCGCAGCCGCAGCCGCCTTCGAGGAACTGCGTCCCATGCGCGAACCGGAGCAGGCCGCGCACCTCGGCGGCGGATTGGTCGTCGTCTGTCATTGGCCTACTGGATCGCAATCGCGCGTTCGCCAACGACGACCTCCGCTGGCTCGGGCGGGTGACGTTCAACGATTCGGCTGATCCCATACGGCCTAAGTCTGTCCCAGGCGACGTCGCTTCCTTTCATGAGCGCGCGGGCCAGGAGGTCCGCCAGATCCTTGCCGCCGTCGCTGATGGCCGCAGCGCTGCCGTTGTCGATCTCGATGATGGTGCGCATGGTCAGGCCGCCTGCAGGCTCTCGGCGAAATCGTCTGGCACATCACCGTACTGGCCGAGGATCGTCGCGCTCTCCAGCTCGCCCGTCTCGTCGTCGGCCACGATCTGCAGGGCGGCCGTTCCCGGCATGCGGCCGGCCATCGCCTCGGCCCGCTTCATCGCGCCGCTACCCGACTGCGATGCCTGCCTATCGCCAGGCACGAGCCGTTTCCGCTTGATCACGAAGGTCTGCACGAGGAAGGTCGTCTTCATGGCCATGGTGCTCTCCTCAGGCTGCCAGAGCCGGCAGGACGCCGACCTCGTTCGCGATCTCGTCGAAGCCGAACGTCAGCACATGCTGCCCATAGGCGTCGTGCACGTCGACGATCCAGGCTGACCAGTCCACCGGGGCGGCACAACCCTGGATCAGCTCGGCCGCTACGCTCGCGCAGACCGGGCGTATGTTCTCCTCAGCGACGGTTCGCCCGCGCAGGTCGAAGACGACATCGAGGCCGTCCGTGCAGTGGAAGTGGCAGCGCTGCTGCGACATCGTCATCACCCCTCCGTCCCCGTTATCCACAGGCCGGAACGAACAGCAGAGCTTGGCGCGGTGATTCGATTGAACCGGCGGCACGCCTGCTGTTTGTTCCCTGTCTGTTCTAACGCAGATGGGGGCTCGGTTGAGGCTGCACACGGTCGCAGAGCTACCGCAGGAGGGGTTTTCCACAGTTCGCGTGCCCCTGATGGGCCCGGCGCTTTGTGCCGGCTTCCCCTCCCCGGCTGACGACTTCCTGGAAGACGCTTTGGAGCTGCCGCGCTGGCTCGTACCGAATCCGCCGGCGACCTTCCTCTGGCGCATCGCAGGCGACTCGATGCGGGACGCCGGAATCTTCGACGGCGATCTCGCCTGCGTCGACCGCAGCCTCAAGCCCGCCCACGGCAGCGTCGTCGTGGCGGCGGTTGACGGCGAGATGTCGATCAAGCGCATGGTGGTTGATGGCAACCGGGCCCGGCTATCGTTCGACAATGCCGACCTGCCGGTGTTCGCGCTCGAGGAGCTGACCGAGGCGGCGATCTGGGGTGTGGTCCGCTTCACAGTCCGCTGGCACGTCGCCCGCGCCGGACAAGGCCGATGAGCACCGCCGAGGCGCGCCTGCGCGACCGGATCGGCGGCGGGCGCGCCCTCGCGCTCATCGACGGCAACAGCTTCTACTGCTCCTGCGAGCGCGTCTTCGACGCCAAGCTCGCCCGCGTGCCGGTGATCGTGCTCTCGAACAACGACGGCTGCGCCATCGCCCGCACGCCCGAGGCCAAAGCGCTCGGGATCAAGATGGGCGACCCCTACTTCAAGATCCGCGGGCTCTGCGAAGCGCAGGGCGTGCGCGTGTTCTCCTCGAACTACACCCTCTACGGGGACATGTCGGCGCGCATCAACGCGATCTACCGGGACTCGACGCCCGACGTGGAGGTCTCCTCGATCGACGAGAGCTTCCTCGATCTCACCGCCTTCGTGCGCCGGGACCGGGTCGCACTCGCCCGGGATATCCGCGCGACGGTGCGGGCCTGGACCGGCATCCCGACCTGCGTCGGCATCGGCCCGACCAAGACCCTCGCCAAGCTCGCCAACCACATCGCCAAGACCGTGCCCGAACTCGACGGGGTCTGCGACCTAACCGAGCCGACGGCCTACGAGCACTGGCTCTGCCGCATCCATGTCGGCGAACTCTGGGGCGTCGGCCGCGCCTCGCTGCCGAAGCTCGAGGCCATGGGCATCGATACCGTGGCGGACCTGCGCGACATCGACCCGCGGCCGGTGCGCAAGGCCCTGACGGTGGTGGGCGAGCGCATGATCCACGAACTGCGCGGCGTCTCCTGCCTCGGGCTCGAACTGGTGCCGGCCCGGCGCAAGGGCTGCGCAGTGACGCGCTCGTTCTCCGGCCGGGTGACGGAGCGATCGGAACTGGAACAGGCAGTCGCGGCCCACGCGACCCGGCTGGGCGAGAAGCTGCGGCGCGAAGGGCTTGGCACCGACCACATCACCGTCTTCTACCACACGAGCGAGCACGACCGCGGCGAGCCAATGCGTTCGGTCTCGACGATGGTGACACTGCCGGAAGCGACCAACGACACGCTGGCGCTGATCCCCGCGGCGCTGCACGGCGTGGCACGCACCTGGCGCGAACAGGGCAGCCCGCCTTGGCGCTACTCGAAGGCCGGCGTGGTGACGGTCGACCTCAAGCCGCTGGCGGCCTCGCAGCGGGCGCTGATCGGTCAGCTCGACCGCGAGCGCGCCGGCCGGCTCATGGGTGCGCTCGACGTCTGCAACGCTCGCTTCGGCCGCGGCAGCGTGGTGCCGGCGCGGGCCGGCCTAGCGCAGCAACGGCGCACTTGGACGACGAAGTTCGAGATGCGGACGCCGCGCTACACGACGCAGGTGGATGAGTTACCGGTCGCGCACGCCTGAGTACGGGCGACAGAATGTTTCCATCCGTCGCCCCGCGTAACGGTTACGCGACGTGCCAATCCTGCCCGTCGGTCCAGGCGCCGTGACCGTCGAGCTCGGCGGCGAACACGGCGTCGAGCCGCCGCCGCTCCGCCTCGACCGGAGCG
>NZ_QJJJ01000050.1 GCF_003201865.1 Methylobacterium sp. B4
TGTCAATCGGCGTTGAAAAGGGACCCGGGATCGGCGTCCAAAAAGGACCCACTGGCGGCATGGTTTCCATTGATCGGCGACGCAGCGGGCGACGCCGCGAAGCCGTCAGGGTGAGCGCAGCGGCGTCGCCCGCGTCTCCAGCGACCCGCCCATCCGGTCGCGGCGTGCCGCGGCCGGCTCCGAGGCGCGGGTCTTCAGCCGCCAGCTCGCGTTGCCGGTCTCCAAGATCTCGCAGTGGTGCGTCAGGCGGTCGAGTAACGCGGTAGTCATCTTCGCGTCTCCGAACACGCTCGGCCATTCGGCAAACGGCAGGTTCGTCGTCACGATCACCGAGGTGCGCTCGTAGAGGCGGCTGATCAGGTGGAACAGCATCTGCCCACCCGCGCGGGGGAACGGCAGGTAGCCCAGTTCGTCGAGGATCACGAGGTCGGTTCGTGCCAACTGAGCGGCTAGGCGACCGGCCTTACCGGCCCGGGCCTCCGCCTCCAGCTGGTTGACCAGATCGACAGTGTTGAAGAAGCGCACCCGCGCCTCGCGCTCGCGCACGCAGTTGGCTCCGATGGCGATGGCCAGATGCGTCTTGCCCGAACCAGTGCCCCCGATCAGCACGGCGTTGCTGCTCTCGGCCAGGAAGCTCCCTCGGTGCAGTTCGCGCACTGCCACCGCGTCCACGGGCGAGCCCGCGAACTCGAACTCGGCCAGCGTCTTCATCACGGGGAAGCGGGCATTGGCGATGCGGTAGCTCGTGGCACGGCTCTCCACGTCAGCCAGTTGCAGGGTGAGGAGTTGACCCACGACCTGCTCGGGCGAGTGGTGGCGCTTGGCTGCCAGGGTCATCACCTCGTCGTAGGCCGCGCGCATGCCGCGCAGCTTGAGCTTGACCATCAGCTCGAGGACGGCGTGTCGGTCCATTATGCCCTCACCAAGGTGCGCAGCCCGTCATAGCGAGCACAGTCCGCCGTCGGCACGAGCCCGAGCGTCAACGACGAGGGGGTAAGCATGGGTGGAGGCGGCACAGGCTCCCGGTCTCTGGCGAGCAGGTTGAGCACGGCGTCTGCGCTGTGCAGGCGGGCGGTCAGCGCGCGAGTGCAGGCCGCCTCGACCGCGTCCAGCCCAGCCTCGGGCACGGCCGAGAGGATCGTCACGAACTGACGATCCGCGTCGGAGTAGGCGGCCAGCCGGCGGCGAACCTCGCGCAGTGACACGGGGAGGTCCCAGTCCCGGAACGGCTCACCGTTGCGCAAAGCGCCGGGCTTGCGGGCGAGCACGGGCAGGTAGTGCCAGGGGTTATAGATCGTCTGGTGCCGCCCGAAGCACCGGGCATGCTCGGCGACGCGCTCGCCGTTGAGGAAGACAGTGATCCGCTCGGCATGGGCGCGCAGCTGCACCCGTCGGCCGGCAGCGCGTGCCTCGACGGAGTAGCGGTTGTTGTCGAAGCGCACGAGGCAGGTGGGCGATGCGGCGACCTCGACCTCGTGGAAGCCATCGAACGCCTCATGCAATGCGACGAGGGCCGGTCGGTCCTCGGTCTCGAACACCGCCATGACGGTGCGGTCGCGCTGCACCGGATGGGAGGCCGTCATCGCCCAAGCGATGCAGCGCTCCTCCAGCCAGCCGTTGAGCGCAGCCAACGATGGATGGCGTGGCGTGGGCTTGAAGAAACGCCCCCGGGCCGTGCGCACTTGGTTCTCGACCTGGCCCTTCTCCCAGCCTGCGTTCGGGTTGCAGGCGGTCGGCTCGATGAGGTGGTGCGAGCAGAACTGCTGGAAGCGGCGGTTGAACGTTCGCTGGCGGCCGAGAAAGATCGTGGCCACCGCGGTGCGCATGTTGTCGTAGATGCCGCGCCGGCAGGACCCTCCAAAGAACTGGAACGCCTGCTCATGAGCGTCGAACACCATCTCCTGAGTCTCGCGCGGGTAGGCGCGCAGCAGGAACAGGCGCGAGTGGCAGAGCCGGATGTGGGCGACCTTGATCTGGGTGGTCACCCCGTTGATCAGCACGGTCTCGTGGCTCCAGTCGAACTGGTAGGCCTCGCCGGGGGCGAAGGCGAGCGGCACGAAGACGCCCTGAGCGGTGGCGGCGCGATCCTTGAACCAACGCTGGGCGTAGCGGCGCACGCTGTCGTAGCCGCCAGCGAAGCCGTCCTGCCGCAGGATCTCGAACAGGCGCACGTAGCTCAGGCGCTGGCGCTTCGCCTTGGCAAGTTCCTCGGCCAGCAAAGCTTCGAGTTGGGCGACGTGGCTGTCGAGCTGAGGGCGCGGTTGCCTCTGACGCTTGTAGGCGAAGGCGGTCGCATCCGAACGCAGGGCCTTACGCACAACCTTGCGCGACAGACGCAGCTCCCGCGAGATCTCCCGGATACTCTTGTGCTCGGTGCGGAACAGGCGCCGGACCTTGGCGATGGTCTCCACAATCAACATCCCGGCTGGCTCCCGCCCTGACTGGCCGGGAGCATGGAGGAGAAGCCGGGGGTGGGTCCCGATTGGACGCCGATCAACCCGTCAACCGGGTCCTTCTTCCACGCCGATTCTCA
>NZ_QJJJ01000052.1 GCF_003201865.1 Methylobacterium sp. B4
TGGCACTAGCGGACACGACGATCCTTGAGGGTCTTGAGACGCCGGATCGTCTCCGGCTTCTGCCGGAAGGCGAGCTGCGACGGGTGGCCGACGCCGTACGCGCCGAGATGATCGACGCCGTCTCGATCACCGGCGGCCATCTCGGCTCGGGCCTGGGCGTGGTCGAGCTGACGGTCGCCCTGCATCACGTCTTCGACACCCCCGACGACCGCATCGTCTGGGACGTCGGACACCAGTGCTACCCCCACAAGATCCTGACCGGCCGCCGCGACCGCATCCGCACGCTGCGCCAGGGCGGCGGCCTGTCGGGCTTCACCAAGCGCTCGGAGAGCGAATACGACCCCTTCGGCGCGGCCCACTCCTCCACCTCCATCTCCGCCGCCCTCGGCATGGCGGTCGCGCGCGACCTCGAGGAGGCGGAGGCCAAGGCCAAGGGCGGCCCGGCGCCCAAGCGCCGCAACATGATCGCGGTGATCGGCGACGGCTCGATGTCGGCGGGCATGGCCTACGAGGCCATGAACAATGCCGGCGCCCTGCACTCGCGCCTGATCGTCATCCTCAACGACAACGACATGTCGATCGCGCCCCCCGTCGGCGCGATGTCGGCCTACCTCGCCCGGCTCGCCTCCGGCGGCACCTACCGGAGCTTGCGCGAGACCGCCAAGCAGCTCGGCAAGCTCCTGCCCAAGGCGCTCTACCAGCGCGCGGCGGCGGCCGAAGAGTATGCCCGCTCGCTGATCGTGGGCGGCGGCACGATGTTCGAGGAGATGGGCTTCCACTATGTCGGCCCGGTCGACGGGCACAACCTCGACCACCTGCTGCCCGTGCTGAAGAACGTGCGCGACTCGGACCAGGGCCCGATCCTGCTCCACGTGGTCACGCAGAAGGGCAAGGGCTACGCGCCGGCCGAGGCCAGCGCCGACCGCTACCACGGCGTGGTCAAGTTCGACGTGGTCTCGGGCGTGCAGGCCAAGGCCAAGGCCAACGCCCCGGCCTATACCCGGGTGTTCGGCGAGAGCCTGATCAAGGCGGCCGATGCCGACCCGAAGGTGGTGGCGATCACCGCGGCGATGCCCGGCGGCACCGGGATCGACCTGTTCGGCAAGGCGCATCCCGACAGGACCTTCGACGTCGGCATCGCCGAGCAGCACGCGGTGACGTTCGCCGGCGGTCTGGCGACGGAGGGCTACAAGCCGTTCGTGGCGATCTACTCGACCTTCCTGCAGCGGGCCTACGATCAGGTCGTGCACGACGTGGCGCTGCAGAACCTGCCGGTGCGCTTCTGCCTGGACCGGGCGGGACTGGTGGGTGCGGACGGGGCCACGCATGCGGGCGCGTTCGATCTGGCCTATCTCTGCTGCCTGCCGAACATGACGGTGATGGCGGCCGCCGACGAGGCCGAGCTGGTGCACATGGTGGCCACCGCCCATGCGCATGACAGCGGCCCGATCGCGCTGCGCTATCCCCGCGGCGAGGGCGTCGGCCTGGAGCTGCCCGAGCGGGGCGCGCCGCTGGCGATCGGCCGGGGCCGCGTGGTGCGGCGTCCGGAAGGGGCGCGGGTGGCGCTGCTCTCGCTCGGCACGCGGCTGTCGGAGGCCCTGAAGGCGGCCGATGCGCTCGCTGAGGAGGGCGTGGTGGCCACGGTGGCGGATGCGCGCTTTGCCAAGCCGCTGGACGCGGAGCTGATCGTGGATCTGGCGGGCAGCCACGAGGTTCTGGTGACGATCGAGGAGGGCTCGGTCGGCGGCTTCGGGGCGATGGTGCTGCATCTCCTGGCCGAGCGGGGCGTGCTCGATGCGGGCCGGGTCCGGGTGCGCACGCTGACGCTGCCGGACAGCTACCAGGACCACGACAAGCCGGAGAAGATGTACGCCGAGGCCGGGCTCGACGCCGAGGGCATCCTCAAGGCCGTCCGAGCCGCATTGCCGGAG
>NZ_QJJJ01000053.1 GCF_003201865.1 Methylobacterium sp. B4
CTAGGAGCCCGTCCGAGTAACGGGTTCGCGTGTCGAGATTGGCATGGGGATTTCGACGGTCAGATGGTTTGCTGCGGGTTTAACTCCTGGCCTGTGCCAGTTTTAGGAGGTTATGGGCGGTGCAGATCATCGCCCATTCGCTCCGGACTTGATCGAGACCGCGGAGCAGGAACTGTCGGAAGCCTCTGGCCTGCTTGATTTGCCCGAACACGGGTTCGACCACCTGCTTTCTGAGGCGGTAGCGGCTACGGCGGCCAGCCCGCTTCAGGCGGGCAGCCATCGCGCTCATCAACGGCATCTTGGTCAGCCTCCGACGGCCGGCCGCGTCCGCCTCGCCATGACGCGCCCGGCCCGGAGCAAGGTAGCCCGTGATACCCCGCTCCTGGAGCGCAACGAGGTTCGCCTCGTTGGCAAAGCCGGCATCGCCCGAGACCTCCCGCGGCTTTCGCCCGAGATGGGCGCGGACCCCGTCCACAAGTGGCACGAGAGCGCGGTAGTCGGCCGAGTTGGTCACGAGGCGGTGCGCGAGGATCACCTGATGCGCGGCATCGACCGCGATCTGACCGTTGTAGCCCTGCACGAAGCCATCACGCGTAGGCAGGATCCGGCTGTCCGGGTCGGTGAAGTTGCGCTGCGCCCGGTCTGGCGGACCGCCATCTTCCCCGCGCAGTGGCCGACCCTGCCAACGCATGCCCGACGAGGCACCCGGCCCGTTCTCGTCCTCCGGATCGGGCGGGTCGGCCGCCTCCGCTTCCAGCGCGGCCTTGGCGGCGCGGATGGCTTCCAGCCGTCGCTGCTTATCGGCCATCCAGTCCGGCGTCTCGTCGCCGCGCCGGTCCACGCCGTGAGCCTGATCCTCGGCCGCGTCAGCCTCGCGCGCCCGTTCCAGCCACGCTTGGACCTCGGCGGCCAAGACGGGCTCGGCCGTCTTCATCCGCCCGTAGCTCATCGCTTTGTGGCGCGAGGCGTTGGCCTTCAGCTTGGTGCCATCCACCGCCACGTGAGCAAACTCGACCAAACCGGCCGCCCGACACAGCCGCAGCACCTGCACGAACAGGTCCGACAGGGCCACAAGGTGGCGCTTGCGGAAGTCGGCGATGGTGCGGAAGTCCGGGCGGTTCAGGCCGGTCACCGCCATGACATCGATCCGCTCCTCGCAGGCCCGGGCGAGCTGACGCGACGAGTACAGGCCGCGGCTGTAGCCGTAGAGAAGCAGGGCCACCATCATGCCGGGATGGTAGGGCGGGTATCCACGCTCCTCCGTGTAGGTGTCGAGAATGGCCGAGAGGTCGAGCGCCTCTCGCACCGTATCGCGGACGAAGTGCGCCATGTGCCCGGGTGGCACGAACTCGTGCAGCGAGGGCGGCAGCAGCCAACCCTGATCGACGTTCCAGGAGCGAAACACCTTGGCCATGAGCCGAGTGAATCACCCCCCAGCCTCGCCGTCGAGAGGATTACTCGGACAGGCTCCTAG
>NZ_QJJJ01000054.1 GCF_003201865.1 Methylobacterium sp. B4
TGCTGGCGGCCAGCCTCACCGGGGCGACGGGCGCCCTGGCGCAGCAGCCCTCGCCGGTGGGCCAGTTCAACGATCAGACCCAGCCCCGCACCGATCCCAGGATCGCCGAGAAACCCGCCGACCCCGTCCGCGTCGGGCCGCTCGCCCCCTGGGCCACCGACATGGCCGAGCGCGGGCTCACCTTCGACATCAACATCTACGACTTCTACCAGGCCAACCCCTCCGCCGGCCTGCGCACCGGCGAGCAGTCCAACTCCGCCTACTTCGTCCTCTCCATGACCGCCGACATGCAGAGGATCGCCAACATCTCGGGCGGCACCATCAAGTTCACCCAGACCTTCTTCGGCCTCGTGCGAAACCTCAACATGGCCGCCGACATCGGCGACACCACGCTCGGCTACCAGCCGCCCTTCAACCCCAACAACAACCGCCTCTCCCTGCTCACCTACCAGCAGAAGCTCCTCGACGACCGCCTCGTCATCGAGTTCGGCCGCACCCATCCGGACCGCTACTACGGCCTGCCGCCCTGCAACTCGATCAACTCCTGCTTCCAGGACCTGTTCTACATCAACGCCGGCTTCACCTCGCCGCTCTACGCCGTCTGGGGGGCGAACGCCGCCTACCAGCTCTCGCCCACCACCTACATCCAGGCCGGCGCCTTCTCGGTGAACCCGGGCACCAACGCGCTCTCGGGCTACGATTTCGGCTACGAGCGGCTCTCGGGCGCGCTCGTCATGACCGAGATCGGCGTCAAGACCGACTACAGCATGACCGCCTATCCCGGCCGCGCCTCGCTGACCGGCTTCGTCAACACGGCCGACCACGACGACAACGCCAGGACGGTGCTGGGCACCGCGCGCGGCCTCAACCCCGGCACGCCGGCCCTGCAGAAGTCGGGCACCTCGGGCATCGTGCTCACCGGCACGCAGACGGTCTGGCGGGCCGATGGCGGGCAGGTGGCCAACCCGACCCCGACGGCGATCTCGCTCTACACCGGCACGGGCTACGCCTTCGACCCGACCATCCCGATCCGCTTCAACTCGTTCTTCGGGGTGCTGTTGCAGGCGCCCGACCAGAGCCGGCCCAACGACACCTACGGCCTGAAGGTGAACTGGCAGCGGCTGAACGAGAACTACACGCAGTTCCTCTCCGAGGCGAACTTCATCTCGGGCGGCACGGGCGCCCCGTATGCGCGCGACAAGTTCGTGTTCGAGGCCAACGCGCATCTGGATGTGGGCGCGGGCGTGATCCTGGAGCCGGTGGTGCAGTACGTGGTCAACCCGAACACGTTCTGGAACCCCTACACGGCGCGCCGCGCCAAGGACGGCTTCTACGGCGGCTTCACCCTCGTCGTGCCGCTCGGAACCCTCCTCGGCCTCGCCCCAGGCTGAGGCTGTCGGCCCCGC
>NZ_QJJJ01000055.1 GCF_003201865.1 Methylobacterium sp. B4
CGGCCAGGGCCGGATCGGTCAGGCTGCCAGTGTGGGCAGGCCGACGAGGGGATCATCGCCGGTTGGGGCGATGCTTTCCAGGGTCATGTAGCGGGCGCGCTGGACGGCCCACTCGTCGTTCTGCTCCAGCAGGATCGCGCCGACGAGGCGGGTGATGGCCGCCTCGTTGGGGAAGATGCCGACCACCTCGGTCCGGCGCTTGATCTCGCCATTCAGTCGCTCCAGCGAGTTGGTGCTGTGGAGCTTGATCCGGTGGGCGGCGGGGAAGCTCATGTAGGCCAGCACGTCGGTCTCGGCGCTGTCCATCAGGGCGGCGAGCTTGGGGACCTTGGGCCGGAGTTGATCGGCGACGCGCCGCCACTGCTGCCGGGCGGCCTCGGTATCCTCCTGGGCGAAGGCGGTGGCGATGAAGGCGGAGAACACCCGCTGTCCGCTGCGGCCGGCATGGGCCAGGGCGTTCCTCATGAAATGGACGCGGCAGCGCTGCCACGTCGTGTTCATGACCTTGGCCACGGAGGCCTTGATGCCCTCGTGCGCGTCCGAGATCACGAGCTTGACCCCGCGCAGGCCGCGGCGCGCCAGCTTGCGCAGGAAGGCGGTCCAGAAGGTCTCAGCCTCGGACGGGCCAACGTCCAGGCCCAACACTTCCCGGCGACCGTCGCCGTTCACACCCACGGCCACGATCACCGCCACCGAGACGATGCGGCCAGCCTCGCGCACCTTCACGTAGGTCGCGTCGATCCAAAGATAGGGCCACTCGCCCTCGATCGGCCGGTCGAGGAACGCGTTGACCCGCGCGTCGATCTCCTCGCACAGCCGCGAGACCTGGCTCTTCGAGATGCCGGTCCCGCCCATTGCTCGAACCAGATCGTCCACGGAGCAGGTCGAGATGCCCTGGATGTAGGCCTCCTGGATCACGGCCGTTAGCGCCTTCTCGGCCATCCGTCGCGGCTCTAGGAAGCCAGGGAAGTACGAGCCCTTGCGCAGCTTGGGAATCCGCAGCTCGACCGTGCCGGCGCGCGTCTGCCAGTCCCGATCACGGTAGCCGTTGCGCTGGACCAGACGCTCTGGGCTCTTCTCGCCGTGGGCCGCACCGGTCAGGCCACCCACTTCCATCTCCATCAGCCGTTCGGCGGCAAAACCGATCATCTCGCGCAGCAGATCGGCGTCGGCGCTCTTCTCCACCAGCCTACGCAGGGCCATCATCTCGTCGGTCATCGGAGGTCTCTCGGGTTCGAGGTTGGTCGTCGCAACCCGACCCTACCCGGCAACCGCCGATGACCACCCCTCAGCTACACCACCATCCGGGACACGACC
>NZ_QJJJ01000056.1 GCF_003201865.1 Methylobacterium sp. B4
AAGGAAAAGTTCTCCCGTACCAAGCCGCACTGCAACATCGGCACGATCGGGCACGTCGATCACGGCAAGACCTCGCTGACGGCGGCGATCACCAAGGTGCTGGCCGAGTCGGGCGGCGCCACCTTCACCGCCTACGACCAGATCGACAAGGCGCCGGAAGAGAAGGCGCGCGGCATCACGATCTCGACCGCCCACGTCGAGTACGAGACCACCAACCGCCACTACGCCCACGTCGACTGCCCCGGCCACGCCGACTACGTGAAGAACATGATCACCGGTGCCGCCCAGATGGACGGCGCGATCCTGGTCGTGTCGGCCGCCGACGGCCCGATGCCGCAGACCCGCGAGCACATCCTGCTCGCCCGTCAGGTCGGCGTGCCGGCGCTGGTGGTGTTCCTCAACAAGGTCGACATGGTCGATGACGAGGAGCTTCTCGAGCTGGTCGAGCTGGAGGTGCGCGAGCTGCTGTCCAAGTACGACTTCCCCGGCGACGACATCCCGATCACCAAGGGCTCGGCCCTGATGGCGCTCGAGGACAAGGAGCCCAAGATCGGCAAGGAAGCCGTCCTGGCGCTGATGGCGACGGTGGACGCCTACATCCCGCAGCCGGAGCGTCCGATCGACCTGCCGTTCCTGATGCCGATCGAGGACGTGTTCTCGATCTCGGGCCGCGGCACGGTGGTGACGGGTCGCGTCGAGCGCGGCATCGTCAAGGTCGGCGAGACGGTCGAGATCGTCGGCATCCGCCCGACCACGACGACGACGGTGACCGGCGTCGAGATGTTCCGCAAGCTGCTCGACCAGGGCCAGGCGGGCGACAACGTCGGCGTTCTTCTGCGCGGCACGAAGCGCGAGGACGTGGAGCGGGGCCAGGTGGTGTGCAAGCCGGGTTCGGTGAAGCCGCACTCGAAGTTCAAGGCCGAGGCCTACATCCTGACGAAGGAGGAGGGCGGCCGCCACACGCCGTTCTTCACCAACTACCGTCCGCAGTTCTACTTCCGCACGACCGACGTGACGGGCGTGTGCACGCTGCCCGAGGGCACCGAGATGGTGATGCCGGGCGACAACGTGACCATGGACGTGGTGCTGATCGTGCCGGTGGCCATGGAAGAGAAGCTGCGCTTCGCCATCCGCGAGGGCGGACGTACCGTCGGTGCCGGCGTCGTCGCCGCCATCAACGACT
>NZ_QJJJ01000057.1 GCF_003201865.1 Methylobacterium sp. B4
CCTCGGCGATTTCGGCCTCCGCGGCGAGGTAGCGCCGCCGCATCGGCTTCAGCACGAAGACGGCCAGGGCCGCGGCCGAGATGTTCAGGGCGATGATCAGCCCGAACACCGCCGACCAGCCATAGGCCGACGACAGAACGCTGGCCAAGGGCACGAGGAAGGCCGCCGTCCCCTTGGCCGTGTAGAGAAGCCCGGCATTGCTCGCCGCGTAGGTCGAGCCGAAGGTGTCGCCGCAGGTCGCCGGAAACAGCGAGTAGATCTCCCCGAACACGGCAAAGTACATCGCCGTGCTCAGCACGAACATCACCGGGTTGCGCCCGTAGCCCAGCAGCAGGATGCAGGCCGTGGCCGCGATGGTGAAGGCGATGAACATCGTGTTCTCGCGGCCGATGTTGTCCGAGACCCAGCCGAAGAACGGCCGGCCGAACCCGTCGAAGATGCGGTCGAGCGAGATCGCCAGCGTCAGCGCCGCCATCTGCAGCCCGAACAGGTTCATCGTCACGCCGGCCACATGGAAGTCGTGGGCGATCGGGCCGATCTGGGCCGCCGCCATCAGGCCGCCGGAGGCGACCATCACGAACAGGGCGTACATCGTCCAGAACACGGGCGTGCGCACCGCCTCGCGCGGGCTGCGGTCGACCTTGGTCTGGGGCAGGCGCAGGTTCTTGCGCCGGATCGGCACGGCGACGGTGGGCTTGCGCAGCAGGAACGAGAGCAGGACGACGACGAGCCCCTGGCCGAGGCCAAAGACGAGGAAGGCCTGGGCGTAGCCGCTCGACGCGATCATGTTGGCGATCGGGATCACGGTGATCGCCGCGCCGGCGCCGAAGCCCGCCGCGGTCGCGCCCGCGGCGAGACCCCGGCGATCGGGGAACCACTTCAGGGCGTTGCCGACGCAGGTGCCGTAGACCGAGCCCGCGCCGATGCCGCCGATGACGGCGGCCGCGTAGAGCAGGAAGAGGGAATCGGCGTAGGCGTTGAGGGTCCAGGACAGGGCGATCATCACGCCGCCGAAGAAGACCACGACGCGCGGTCCGTAGCGGTCGACGAACCAGGTCTCGATGGGCACGAGCCAGGTTTCGGTGGCCACGAAGATGGTGAAGGCGAACTGGATCGCGGTGCGGCCCCAGTGGTGCTGCTGGTCGATGGGGTCGACGAACAGGGTCCAGCC
>NZ_QJJJ01000058.1 GCF_003201865.1 Methylobacterium sp. B4
GTGGGCGTCCTGTCGGGCGTCGGCGGCTGGGCGGGCATCGGCCTTGCGGCCGGTCTGACCGACCCGAATGCCGGCCTCGGCGCGGTGGGCGGCTACGCGGCCCTGTCGAGCTACACCAACCTCGGTGGTCAGCTGACTGTATTCGCTCTGCCGAACAACTAAAGCGAGCCGCCCTCTCTGGGTGAACAGTGCCGGCGCGGGAAACTGCGCCGGCATTTTCCGTTTTCGTGTAGCGCAGGCGCGGTGGATGATTCGAACTACCCTCTGCCTCATCGGCTTACTCTGTGCGGTGTCCGGCGCGGCTTCGGCCGTCCAGATTGGGCAGGAAACCTTCGGCTGCAAGTCAATGGCGGATGCCACGCAGTTGTTGAGGCTGGGGCAGGCCACTGACCTGACCGACTACGACACTCGCTTGCAGAAGCTGGTGAGGGCCGGCGAATGCCGCATATGGACCGCAGCCGACGCGGTGACCGTCGAGGATGAGGGTGACGGCCTTGTCTGCCTCGCCTCCAGTGGCATGCGCCAGACCTGCTACTGGTCTGCGCCAGAAGCCCGTCGGCTGGCCCAGCCGTAGCGCCGCAGGCACGCAACCGAACAGCATCCCAAACCGTCACGGACCTGCATCGTTAGGAATTTTGGTGATCGCGCCGCGCGAGTTCCTGGAGCCTCAGTTCCCGCGCCCATTCTGTCAGCGCTGCACAAGCGACCTTGCGGCGACGGCCGTCTGCGGTGTGACCGGTATAGGGGCGCTCGCTCCGCCAGCGCCGCCGAATCGTGCCGATGATCGAGTTTGTCAGCATCGTCAGGCGCCAGCGCACCGCCTCTCCATTCGGGCTGATGCATGTTCCTCCTCGCGCTCGATGCCGTCTGGTGCGATCTGGCTGTGATGCAAGTCGGGGTGCGGAGGCGAGCGCCGCAGCGGTCCGCTAGAGCTGCGCCCGACCACGTTGGGTCGGGACGCATCTCTAAGCCTTCGCTGTGCCGCGCTTTCTTTCGACGAACCGGTGTCCACTCCGTCGGAAAGCGCTCTAAGCGGGTCGTGTCCCGGATGGTGGTGTAGCTGAGGGGTGGTCATCGGCGGTTGCCGGGTAGGGTCGGGTTGCGACGACCAACCTCGAACCCGAGAGACC
>NZ_QJJJ01000059.1 GCF_003201865.1 Methylobacterium sp. B4
CCGGCACCCTGGCCGCGCTCAACGCCTACCTCGCTTCCGCCGCAGCACCCGTCTTCACGCCGGCCCTGAACGCCAACGGACCCGTCACGCTGACGATGTTGACGAGCGACGGCGGCAACACCGGCACGGGCGGTGCGCTGACGGATACCGACACCGCAACCATCACCGTTGTGCCGGTCAACGACGCGCCGGTGCTCGACCTCGACGCCTCGGGCGCAGGCACCGGCTTCTCGGCGACCTACACCGAGAACGGCGCGGGCGTGCCGGTCGCCGACACCGACGTGCTGATCCAGGATGTCGACAACACCACGCTGGCCTCGGCCACGCTGATCATCACCAACGGTCAGGCTGGGGATGTGCTCACCGCTGCGGGCGTGCCGGCCGGGATCAGCGCGAGCTACGACGCGACACGCTTCACCCTGACGCTGAGCGGCCCGGCCACGCTGGCGAGCTACCAGTCGGCTCTGGCGGCGGTGCGGTTCGCCTCGACCTCGGACAACCCCGCGACGGCCCCGCGCCTGATTGCGGTGAGCGTGAGCGACGGGACGCTGAGCTCGAACGTGGCGGTGGCGAGCGTCAACGTGGTGGCGGTCAACGACGCGCCGGTGAACACGCTGCCGGCGACGTTCGCCGCCAGCGAGGACTCGCCGCTGACGCTGACCGGCCTGTCGGTCGCCGACGTCGATGCCGGCACGGGTGCCGTCAGCGTCACGCTCGGCGTCAGCAGCGGCAGCCTGAGTGCGGCGGCTGCAGGCGGCGTGACCGTCACCGGCTCCGGCACGGCGAGCCTCATCCTCGGCGGCAGCGTCGCGGCGATCAACGCCTACCTCGCCTCCGCCTCGGCCCCCGTCTTCACCGCGGTCGCGGACGCCAACGGTCCCGTCACGCTCACGATGCTGACGAATGACGGCGGCAACACCGGCACCGGCACGCCGCTGACCGACACGGATGCGAGCACGATCGTCATCGCGCCGGTGGTCGACATCGCCGCCGACACCGCCACCACCAGCGAGGACGTGCCCGTCACCCTCGCGGTTCTGGCCAACGACAGCTTCGAGAACCCCGCCCGCGCCATCACCGCGATCAACGGCAGCCCG
>NZ_QJJJ01000060.1 GCF_003201865.1 Methylobacterium sp. B4
CTAGAGCGCGATCCGAGCGGGTTGAATCGTCTGGGGTTTTGGTGCGGGCGGGGATGTGATTCAATGTGCGGCCTTCCGAAGAGGAGAGCCGAATGCCGTCTGCCCTGTCCGCCGATCTGCGTGAGCGCGTCGTCATGGCCATCGAGGCAGGAGCCTCGCGCCGGGAGGCGGCGCGGCGCTTCGAGGTCAGCCCAGCCAGCGCGGTGCGTTGGCACGAGAGCTTCGTGCAGGAGGGGCGGACACAGGCCAAGCCGATGGGCGGCGATCAGCGCTCACACGCCGTCGAGGCACAAGCCATGTTGATCCGACGGACCTACGAGGGACAGCCCGGACTATTCCTGCACGAATTGCGTGACCGTCTGGCCGAGCATGGCTTGCGGGTCGGAGTGAGCAGCCTGTCACGCTTCTTCAAGCGCCACGGCATCACGCGTAAAAAAACACCGGCCACGCGGCCGAGCAGGATCGGGAGGACGTGAAGGCAGCCCGCCTGGCTTGGTTCGAGAGGCAACTCGATCTCGATCCGGACCGGCTCGTGTTCCTCGACGAGACCGCAACCAACACGAAGATGGCGCGGCGTTACGGGCGAGCGCCGCGCGGCGAGCGCTGCCGCGTCGCCATCCCCTTCGGGCATTGGAAAACCATCACCGTCACGGCCGGCCTACGCGCCAACGGCCTCATGGCCACCGCCCTTTTCGACGGGCCGATGACCGGAGCCCGCTTCCGCAGCTATGTCGATGAAACCCTGGTGCCGGCCCTGAAGCGCGGCGACACGGTCGTGCTCGACAACCTGCCCGCCCACAAGGTCGGCGGCATCCGCGAGCGCATTGAGGCGGCCGGCGCGCGGCTGCTCTACCTGCCGGCCTACTCACCCGACTTCAATCCGATCGAACTCGTCTTCGCCAAGCTCAAGGCGATTTTGCGCGCGGACGCAGCACGCACGGTCAGCGAACTCTGGGACACCATCAAGCTCGCGTTCAGGCGCTTCTCAACGGCGGAGTGCCGCAACTATCTCGCGGCCGCAGGCTACGACGCCTACGATCCAACCTGATCGGATGCCGCTCTAG
>NZ_QJJJ01000061.1 GCF_003201865.1 Methylobacterium sp. B4
AGAGTTGCGTACAATCAATCATTGTTGACAAGCACTCCTGGGCGTCAATGACTGAGAGAGGCTAGCGCTCTTGCCTGAAAAGCTGGAGCAAACACAATGCCTCGCTACTTCTTCGACGTAGAGGATGGGGTCCGCACGGTCGATGAAGTGGGCACCGAGTTGGAAGGGCCTCAGGCTGCAGCCCTTGAGGCGATTAAGACGATGCTCGAGATAGGCCGCTTCGAAGCCGTCATCAAAAACGAGCGCCGGCTGAATGTCCTGGTGCGGAACGAGCAGGGATCGCCGATCTACCGGACTGAGATGCTGATTGGGGCCATCTGGTTCATCGACGAGGGGCACGGCGCAGGGTCTAATCTTTGAGACAGCCGTCGCCGTAATCCAATCCCGCCCGGGCTCAGCCGCGGCGGGGCTTTTCGTTTCAGCCCCCACACGCCGCCGGCAGCATCCGCCTGCGCACCTCTGTCAGCTGGTTTGCCGCCTTCGGGTAACGGCCTAAGACTCCTCAACCTGGTTTACGAGTCGGACCTTCAGCGGCGTCGCACCGGCTTCGTCTCTCACTGTCAGCACCAGGGTTGTTTCTTTTGCATCCTGTGCCTCGGCTGTCACAAGTGCCGCTGCGACTTGCAGGGCTTCGGCCCGCAGAATGGCCCCGCTCTCGAGCTCGCGTCCGATCTCATCGCGCAGCTCAACGCCGTCATCTATGTCGAAAAAGTAGCGCGGCATCGTGAGCGGATTTCCAGTTAAGCTTCTGGGAGCAGGAGGCTCACGGAATAGGAAAAGTTTACGGTCTAATCGAATTGCGCACAATCGCCCGTACGAACTTTTGAATGCAAAACCGGGTTTCAATCTGAGCGTGCAGCATATTGCAAGCATCTGCAGCATCACGCGTGCGCTGATCTCAAACAAAAGCTCTGATTTTGACTGCTAGTAAGCTGAGTGTTCGGATTGGAACGAAGGTGCAGACACTGCGCGTTTCGTCCCCAAGTCTCAGGCTCCAGCGCTTGGAAACGGCTGCCTTAGGAACATCGC